>NZ_BBXE01000014.1:0-390755 GCF_001570565.1 Herbidospora yilanensis
TGCTGCGGCGGCGGCGTGTGGCGCGGCTCCTGGGGCTCGGGCGTCGCGTAGCTCGCGGGTGCGCTGACCTGTGGCTCCGCGTAGCGCGGCTCCTGGTAGGGGGACGGGGCGGCGCGGGGAGGCTCGGGCTCGTGGAAGGCCGCGGGGGCGGGGTCGGGGGTGAAGCGGGGGGAGAAGTGGTCGGGCAGGTTGCCGGTCGGGGCGACCCTTAACGGCGGCGGCTCGGCCAGGTCGTAGTCGTAGTCGCGCGGCGGCACCGGGGCGAGCTTGCCCGCTATCCGGGGCACGAACGGCCGGACCGTCGCCTCTTCGGCCTGCGGCTCGACGTAGTCGTCGGCCGACAGGCGCATCGCCTCGTCGTCGTAGGGGGAGACGTGGCGGCGGCGCGGGTCGAAGAGCCACTCGGCGTGGCGGGTGTGGCCGTTCCAGACGTACCCGAGCTTGATGCGCCACAGGTTGTCGTCGCGCTTGCAGGAGTCCCAGTCGATCTCGTCGGCGGGCACGCCGCGCCGGGTGAGGCGCTCGGCGACGAGCTCGCCGAGCGTGGGGCGGGCGGCGGCCTCGCCGGGGAGGCGGACGGCGCACCGCTGGGCCTGCTGGGCCATGTATTCGCGTTCCTGGAGCACCGGCCCCTCGAACCAGCGGACCCTCTCGACCGGGATGCCCGCCGTGGCGGCGATCTCCTCGGCGGTCTCACCGGCGCGGATCCTGGCCTGGATCTCCTTGGGACGCAACGGGCTCTCCACTTCGATCTCATATTGACCGAGACGGGAGAAGTTGCCGCGGACGGCAGCACGGAGCCGGTCGTCGACGGGCAGCGTGAAGCGGGTACCTCTCCCGGCCGTGGCCAGGACGAGATAGGTGCCGTCCTCACTCACCGCGACGAGACGGAGCTCCTGCATGCGAGTCCCTTCGTCGTGCGAAATCTTCCCCCGGACCCTTGAGTCTCTCGCGTGAGCCGGTTGCCTTCCAAGCACCGTACCCGGCATGTCCGAACATCGCCTTCTCCAGGGGCTGCGGAGGCGACATGAAGCCGGTCACATTTCCATAGGGCGGATTGGCGGCGCGGGCCACGGCCGGCCGGTGGCCGCCCGCGTCTCGCTTCGTCGCGTTCACCCTGCTATAGACGGGCTGGTTGAGCAAGCGATTCAGGGTCCTGGTCGGATTCTCGCGTGAGACGTACTGGATGGAGGTGAACTTGGGTCAACTGAACGGAGAACTAGGCGCCCAGGACACGGTCCAGGTAGGCGTTGGCGAAGAGGCGGTCCGGGTCGAGCCGGTCACGTAGTGCGAGGAAGTCAGTGAAACGCGGATATACCTGGGAAAGGTAGGCGGCGTCCGTGTTGTGCAGTTTGCCCCAGTGGGGCCGCCCGCCCAGCCCGGTCATGATCTCCTCGACGGCGGCGAAGTAGCCGGGGTTCGGCGTGCGCCGGTAGACGTGGCAGGCGATGTACGCCGAATCGCGGTCGTAGGCGGTCGAGAGCCAGGCCGTCGAGGGCGGCGTGACCCGCACCTCCACCGGGAACGAGATCCGCCACGGCGACCGCTCCACCAGGGCGCGGACCTCCCGCAGGGCGTCGGCCAGGTGGCGGCGCGGGATCGCCCACTCGGTCTCCAGGAACCGCACCTCGCGCACGCTGGTGAACACCTTGTACGCCGTGTCGGAGCTCTCCGACGTGCCGAGCACCACCCCCGACAGCCGGTTGACCGGCGGGATGATCGCGGGGAACCGCGCCCCCACCCGGTTGGCCGCCCCGAACAGGGTGTTCTCCACGAAGACGTCGTCGAGCCAGGTGCGGAACCGGCCCGGCGCGTGCTGCCCGCCGGTCGCCCGGTTGTTCCGCTTCACCAGGCACAGGTCGGTGTGGGGGAGCCAGAAGAAATCGAGGTGCTCGTTCTCCAGCGTGAGCGTGTCGAGGGCGTCGAGGATCTCCCCGAACCGCATCGGCGAACGCTGGTTGCGCAGCAGGAAGGCCGGCTCGACCCGGAAGGTCACCGCCGTCACCACGCCCAGCGCCCCCAGCCCGACCCGGGCCGCGTCGAACAGGTCGCCCTCCGAGACCGTCACGGTCGAGCCGTCGGCCAGCACGAGGTCGAGCGCGGTCACCTGGTCGGCCAGCCCGCCGACCGACCGGCCGGAGCCGTGGGTGCCGGTCTGGACGGCGCCCGCCACGGTCTGGAGGGTGATGTCGCCCATGTTGGCCAGCGCCAGCCCGCGCCGGTCGAGCTCGACGTTCAGCACGTGGATCGGCGTGCCGGCGGCCACGGTGACGGTGTCGTCGCCGATCGACAGGATCCCGGTCAGGCCCTCGGGCCGGAGCATGATCCCGTCGGTGAGGGCCACGCCCGTGAAGGAGTGGCCCGTGCCGACCATGCGGACCGTGCGGCCCTGCCGCCCGGCGGCGGTCACCGCCTCGGCGACCTCGGCGGGTGAACGGGGCGTGCGCGTCTCAGCCGGAGTGATCGACTGGTTGCCCGCCCAGTTCGTGAACGTCATGAACGCGAACGATACTCAGAAACGACCGGCGTGCGTAGCCACCCGGATCCCAGCAGGCCCACGAGGGCCGCCAGCAGGGCGCAGCCGAAGGCGAAGCCGTAGGCGTTGGAGGCGCCGAAGGTCTCCGCCAGGTGCCCGCCCGCCCACGCGCCGATGGCCACGCCGAACCCGATCGAGGTCGACAACCACGACATGCCCTCGTTGAGCTGCGGGGCCGGGACCAGCCGCTCGATCAGCGAGAAGCCGGTGATCAGGGTGGGCGAGATGGCCAGGCCCGCGAAGAACAGCGCGACCGCCATCGGGGCCGGCTCGCCGATCAGCACGATCGGGGTCAGGCCGACGGCGAATACGCCCAGGCCGCGCACGAACCGGCTGCGGAGGGTGAGCTTCCAGGCGCGGGAGCCGTACCAGAGACCCGAGACCATCGACCCGGCGCTGAACGAGGCCAGCAGCAGCCCCGCCACGGCCTTGTGCCCGTGCTCCTGGGCGAACGCCACGGTGACGATGTCGACCGTGCCGAACACCGCGCCCATGCCGAGCAGGACGACCGACAGCAGCGCCACACCCGGGATCGCGATCGGCGAGCCCCGGTGCTCCCGGTGCCGCACGACCGGCGGCTGGCTCGACTTGAGCAGCGAGAACGCCAGGGTGCCCGACACCGCCAGGACGACGGCGACGATGAGACCGGCGTACACGTTGAGCGAGGTGGCCACCAGCGCGGTGAAGGCCGGGCCGGTGACGAAGATGACCTCGTCGGCGACCGACTCGAACGAGAACGCGGTGTGCAGCCTGGCCGGGTCGTCGAGCAGGTGCGACCAGCGCGCCCGCACCATCGACCCGAGCTGCACCGCCGTCATGCCGGCCAGCGCGGCGGCGGCGAACAGCGTCCACACCGGGGCCTCGGCGTGGGCCAGCAGCATCAGCGCCACCAGCGCGCCGCCGTGCGCCAGCACGGCCGGCACGACGATCCGGGCCTGCCCGAAGCGGTCGCTCAGCCGCCCCATGACCGGCGCGCCCACCGCGGTGGCGAGAGCGAAGGCGGCCGCGACGGCGCCCGCCGTCGCGATGGATCCGGTGACCGCCGAGACGAGCAGGGTGATCCCGATGCCCAGCATGGACATGGGGATACGCCCGACGAAACCGGAGATGACGAAGCCCTTCGCACCTGGCGTGCGGAACAGACCTCGATACGTACGCATGAGAGCAGTCCTCTACCCGTTCCCAAGCGTCCGGGCGAGCCGATGACGGCTGCGGCCATGGGGGATTGGGATGGCACGCGGACGACTACTGCTTACTCCCCTTGAAACTCTTCTGACCATGGCTCACGGCCGATGTGGATGGCAAGTGAGTTTCCGGTCGATAAGGTACCAACGTGAACCAGGCTCCCCGTCATCCCCGGTTCACGCCGCTCCGTGCCCTCGTGACCGGGCTCGCCGCGACCATCGTGCTGACGGTTGCCGCCGGCGGTGTGTTCCTCCTCAACGACACCGGCCGTCCCGTCTCCGGCGAGGCCGCCGTGTCGCCACCGCCGCCGGCCGCGCCGCCCCAGCCGATCGCGCCGTCGGCGCCGCCCCGGCAGATCGGCGGGCCGGGCGTCCCGGTCACCCCGCCGCAGTTGCTCGGCATCGCGCCGCGGCCGGTGCCCCAGGAGACGGTGCTGCGCATCGCCAAGGTGAAACACGTCGAGAAGGTCGCCCTGGTGGGCGGCGGCGGGGTCAGGTTGTCGGGCCACCCGCTGCAACTGCTCGCGGTCGAACCGGCCCAGTTCCGTTCCTGGACGCCCGAGCCGGTCGCCCAGCATCCGGAGGTGTGGAGCGCCATCGCGCGCGGCGAGGTGGTCGCCGACCCGGCCGTGATGAAGCGGCTCGGCATGGTGCTCGGCAAGGAGTACCAGGTCGACAACGGCCCCCGCCTGCGCATCGCCGCCTCGGCCCACCTCGGCTTCCCCGACATCGACGGCCTGATCTCCAAGGACCTCGGGGCGCGGCTCGGCTTCTCCGACGGCGTCGTGGTGCTCGTGCACGGCGACAACGTGAGCGGGACGCGGGTCCGCAAGCTGATGGGCGACGGCTCCAGCGTCGTGCCCATCGGGAAGGTCAAGGAGGAGGCGGCGCGGCAGCCCGCCGCCCGGACCACCCTCGTCGGCCGCCCGGCCAGTTACCTGGAGCTGTACCAGAAGGCGGCGGCCGTCTGCCCGGGGTTGTCGTGGACGGTCCTGGCCGCGATCGGCCAGGTCGAGAGCGGTCACGGGCGCAACAACGGGCCCTCGTCGGCCGGGGCCCTCGGGCCGATGCAGTTCATGCCGGCCACCTGGCGGGCCTACGGCGTCGACGGCGACGGCGACGGGGTGGCCGACATCTGGAACGCCTACGACGCCGTGCCCGGCGCGGCCAACTACCTGTGCGCCACCGGCGCGGCCGGTGGCGGCGAGAGCCTCAGGAAGGCCGTGTGGGCCTACAACCACTCGTGGGACTACGTGAACAAGGTGCTGGGACTGGCCGGCGCCTACGCCCGCGCCTACCCCTGAGGCCGAGGGCGCGAGGGAGCGGGGCAGCAGGTGACCGGACAGGCCGTCGGCTCGGGCTCGTTCATCAGGTCGCGGATCATCTCGACGAACCTCGGGTGGGTGCCGGCCGTGCCCGCGCGGGCCAGGCGCATGCCCAGCTCGCCGGCGCGGTCGCGGGCCTCGACGTCGAGGTCGTAGAGCACCTCCATGTGGTCGGAGACGAACCCGATCGGCACCAGCACGACCGACTCGACCCCCTTGGCGTGGAGGGTCTCCAGGTGGTCGCACACGTCGGGCTCCAGCCACGGGATGTGCGGCGGCCCGCTGCGGCTCTGCCAGACCAGGTCGAAGTCGCCGGCCCCGACCTCGGCGGCGACCAGCGCGGAGGCCTCCCGCAACTGCCGCTCGTACCCGTTGCCCCGCGGCCCGGCCGAGGCGGCCATCGACACCGGGATCGAGTGGGCCGTGAACACCAGCCGCGCCTCGCCGCCGACCTCGGCGAGGGCCGCGCGGGTGCGGTCGGCCATGGCCGCCACGAACCCCGGATGGTCGTAGAAGTGGCGCATCTTGACCAGCTCGGGGCCGCCGGGCACCGCCGCGGCGGCCCGCGCGATGTCCTCGCGGTATTGGCGGCAACTCGAATAGGACGCCGTGGCCGCCGTCGCGAACGCCGCCGCCTTCCGGACCCCGTCGGCCTTCATCTGGGCGACGGTCTCCTCCAGGAAGGGGTGCCAGTTGCGGTTGCCCCAGTAGACCGGCAGGTCGACGACCTTGCGCAGCTCCTCGACCAGCGCCCGGTTCTGCGCGTTGATCGGGCTGGCCCCGCCCATCGACTGATAGTGGGCCTCGACCTCCAGCAGCCGCTCGGGCGGCACACCCCGTCCGCGCACCACGTTCTCCAAGAACGGGAGCACGTCCTCGGGCCGCTCGGGCCCGCCGAACGACAGCACGACGATCGCGTCGTAGTTCCCCATGTGCCCAGCTTAGGGGGGTAGGTTCGACGGATGAGCTCGATCTTCCAGGATGTGCGTGACTACGTCGCCGTCCCCCGGACGGCGTCGTTGCGACTCGCCCCCGACGGCTCCCGGCTCGTGGCCGTCACGCAGTCCCTGAACCCCGACCGCAAGAGCTACGGCACCGCGATCTACGACATCCCCCTCGACCCGTCCGGCGAGCCCACCCGGCTGACCCGGTCGGCGAAGGGAGAGGGAGGCGCCGTCTTCACCCCGGACGGCGACCTGCTCTTCGTGTCCGCCCGCCCCGACCCCGCCGAGAAGGACGCGGACGACCGGCCCGCCCTGTGGCTCCTGCCGAAGACGGGCGAGGCCCGCCGCCTGGCCACCCGCCCGGGAGGGATCTCCGGCGTGCGGGCCGGCGGCTCCTCGATCGTGTACGCCGCCGACGTCTTCCCCGGCGACCTCGACTCCGAGCGCGACCGCCGCAAGGAACGCGAGGAGGCCGGGATCAGCGCGATCCTCCACGAGGGCTACCCGGTCCGCTTCTGGGACCACGACATCGGCCCCGGCGGCCCCCGGTTGTTCTCGCTGGAGCACGGCGACCTGACCCCCGACGCGGGCAACGCCCTGCAGCGGACCTCCTTCGACGTCACCCCCGACGGCGCGACCGTCGTGGCGCTGTGGCGCGACGACTTCCCCGGCGGCGACTACCGCGCCCGCGTGGTCGCGCTGACGGGCGGCGAGCGCCGGGTCCTGGCGAGCGACGACGACCACAACTTCGAGGGCCCCGTCGTGGTCTCGCCCGACGGCCGCTACATTGCGTGCCACCGTGAGCGCCTCACCTCGGAGACGGTCTCGGCCAGGGGCGAATTGTGGCTGATCGACCTGGAGACCGGCGACCAGCGCGCCCTGGGCGACTCCGGCTACTCGATCGCCTGGGCCCCCGACTCCTCCTTCCTGTACGCCGCCTGCGACGACCGCGGCCGCCGCCCGATCTTCGCGGTGTCCCTCGACGGCGAGCGCCGCCGGGTCACCCCCGACCACGGCGCCTACACCGAGATCAACGTGGCCCCCGACGGCACCGTCTACGCCCTGCGCGGCGCGGTCGACCACCCGCCGGCGCCGGTCAAGCTCGTCGAGGGCGGTTACGTCGTCCTGCCGTCGCCGACCCCGGTCCCCGACCTGCCCGGCACGCTCACCGAGATCACCGCCACCGCGGAAGACGGCACCGAGATCCACGCCTGGCTGGTGCTGCCCGCCTCCGACGAGCCCGCCCCGCTGCTGCTGTGGATCCACGGCGGCCCGCTCGGAAGCTGGAACGACTGGTCGTGGCGCTGGAACCCGTGGATCATGGCCGCGCGGGGCTACGCCGTCCTGCTGCCCGACCCCGCCATGTCGACCGGCTACGGCCAGGAGATGATCGACCGGGGCTGGGGCGAGTGGGGCCCGGTCACCTTCGGCGACCTGATGGCCGTCACCGACGCGGCGTGCAAGCTCCCCGAGATCGACGAGACCCGCACCGCCGCCATGGGCGGCTCGTTCGGCGGCTACATGGCCAACTGGGTGGCCGGCCACACCTCCCGCTTCAAGGCGATCGTCACCCACGCCTCCCTGTGGAACCTCGACCAGTTCGCCGGCACGACCGACGTCTCCTCCTACTGGCAGCGCGAGTTCGGCCTGCCCGGCTCGCCGCGCTACGAACGCCTGTCGCCGCACCACCGGCTCGACCGGATCAGCACGCCGATGCTGGTCATCCACGGCGACAAGGACTACCGCGTGCCGATCGGCGAGGCCCTGCGGTTGTGGTGGGACCTCCAGCGCACGGGGGCCGAGGCCAAGTTCCTGTACTTCCCCGACGAGAACCACTGGATCCTCAAGCCCGGCAACACCGTCGCCTGGTACGAGACGATCCTCGCCTTCCTGGCCCACCATGTGCGGGGCGAGGAGTGGCGGCGGCCCGGCTCGGTGGCCTGACCCCCGCGTCGTGAGGACCGAGGCGCGAAACGAGCCGTTCAACCGGCCTCGATAGCCTGGGCGCATGCCGCTGAACCCGGACAAATTCCTCGATCTCGCCCGGAGCATCGCGATCGAGGCGGGCGACCTGCTCCTCGCCGAACGAGCCGCGCTGTCGGCCCGCCCCGAAGTGGTGGAGACCAAGTCCAGCCCCACCGACGTCGTGACCGCCCTCGACCGCGCCGCCGAGGACCTGATCCGGGCCCGGATCGCCGAGAACCGCCCCGACGACGCGATCCTCGGCGAGGAGGGCGGCGACACCCCCGGCGCGGGCGACGCACGCTGGGTCGTCGACCCGATCGACGGGACCGTCAACTTCCTCTACGGGCTGCCCGCCTGGTCGGTGTCGATCGCCGTCGAGGTCGACGGGGAGATCGTGGCCGGGGTGGTCAACGTGCCGCCGATGGGCGAGGTCTTCACCGCCGTGCGCGGCGGCGGGGCCTTCCTCGACGACCGGCCGATCACCTGTTCGACCGGGGTGCCGCTCGACCGGGCGCTGGTCGCGACCGGCTTCGGATACGCCGCCGGGCGGCGGGCCGTCCAGGCCCAGGTGCTGGCCGAGGTGCTGCCCCGGGTGCGGGACATCCGCCGCGGCGGCTCGTGCGCGGTCGACCTGTGCTCGGTGGCGGCCGGGCGGGTGGACGCCTACTACGAGCGCGGCACCAACTACTGGGACCACGCCGCCGGCGGGCTGATCGCCCAGGAGGCGGGCGCGAAGGTCGGCGGGCTGCGCGGGACGGCGTACAACGTCGAAATGGGCCTGGCCGCCGCGCCCGGGCTGTTCGGGCAGCTCCACGACCTGCTGCTGACGCTGGACCCGGAACGAGACCGGTAGGAAGACGGACCCCGCCCGGCCGGTCGGCCGGGCGGGGTCCGCCGCTGCTCGGAGTTCAGCCTGGGTCAGTCAGCGCTGAAGCGGGATGCCGTGGTCGTCGGCCAGCCTCCGAAGATCCTCGATCTCGGCGGTGAGGGTGTCGGCGAGGAAGACGTCACCGGACGACTCGGCCTCCTGGAGTCCCTTGTAGGCCTGGTCGAGCCGGGTTTCGATCGTGGTCGTGAACTCGCCCATCTCACCTTCTTTCCTATGGGGTTTCATCGAGCCGACGCGGAAGCGGACGCGCAGGCTCGGGGGTATGACCACCTCTACCCACCCCGCTTAAACGCCTAAACATGGAAATTTCTCCATCTCGGGATGCGGCTTACCGTGCACTTACGGTCACTGCCGCGAGAATGAACCCACCTGATGAAGGAGGAAGCCCGATGCGGGTGCTTGTGGTGGAGGACGAGCGGGTGCTCGCCGACGCGATCGCGACCGGTCTGCGCCGGGAGGCCATGGCCGTCGACGTCGCCTATGACGGTGCCGCGGCCCTGGAGAAGACGGGCTACATCGACTACGACGTGATCGTGCTCGACCGCGACCTGCCCAAGGTCCACGGCGACGAGGTGGCCCGGCGCCTGGTGGCGCAGCGCAGCGCCTCGCGGATCATCATGCTGACCGCCAGCGGCGACGTCGACGACAAGGTCGAGGGCCTGGAGCTGGGGGCCGACGACTACCTCGCCAAGCCGTTCGTCTTCATGGAGCTGGTGGCGCGGGTGCGGGCCCTCGGCCGCCGGTCGGCCGCCGCCCTGCCGCCGGTCCTCGAACGTTCGGGCATCCGGCTCGACCCGGGCAAACGCCTGGTCACCCGGGACGGCGGCGAGATCACGCTGACGAAGAAGGAGTTCGCGGTCCTGGAGGAGCTGCTGCGCGCCGAGGGGGCCGTGGTCAGCCAGGAGGACCTGCTCGACAAGGCGTGGGACGAGAACATCGACCCGTTCACCAACGTGGTCCGCGTGACGATGATGACGCTGCGGAAGAAGCTGGGCGAGCCCCAGGTGATCGAGACGGTGCCTGGAGTGGGGTACAAACTGTGACCGACTGGACCGAACGCAAAGAAGAGGTGACCGCGGAGCGCCCCAAGCCAGCCGACCGCATGACGTCGCCGGTGGGCACCGGCCCCTACCGGAGCCAGCAGCCCCCGCCGCCGAGCGGCCCGCCCGCCTGGGACGGGCCGCCGCCCAGCGACGCCCAGCCGGTCAGGCCGCCGCTCGCCGAGCAGGTCAAGGAGCTGGCCGGCCGCCTCAGCATCCGGTGGCGGCTGACCATCACCTACGGCGCCATGTTCTTCGCCGCCGGGGCGCTCCTGGTGTTCGTCATGTACTCGCTGGTCGGCTGGGCCATCAAGGACGCCTGGACGCCGGTGCCCCTGGGCGGCGACGTGCCGGCGGAGCTCGCGCAGATGTGGGACGACTACTGGATCGGCCAGCGCAGCGCGACCATCGAGGCGGCCCAGACCTACGTGCTCCAGCGGTCGCTGATGGCCCTGCTCGGGGTGGGCATCCTCGCCCTGATCCTCGGCTACGTCGTGGCCGACCGGGCGCTGAAGCCGGTCATGCAGATGACCGCGACCGCCCGCAAGCTCTCGGAGACCTCGCTGGCCCACGAGCGCATCGACCTCCAGGGCCCCGACGACGAGCTCAAGGAGCTGGCCGACACCTTCGACGCCATGCTCACCCGGCTCAACAGCGCCTTCGACGCCCAGCGCAGGTTCGTCGGCAACGCCTCCCACGAGCTCAGAACGCCGCTGGCGATCAACCGGACCGTCCTGGAGGTCGCCCTGTCCGACCCGGAGGCCTCCGAGGACCTGAAGGTGCTCGGCCGGACCCTGCTCGGCACCAACGCCCGGCACGAACGCCTCATCGAGGGCCTGCTGCTGCTCGCCCGCAGCGAACGCGACCTGTCGGTGCGCAAGTCCGTCGACGTCCAGGACGTCGTGAAGACCGCCGTCGACCAGCTCGCGCCCTTCGCCGCCGAAGCGGGCGTCGACGTCGCGTACGATCTCCACCCGGCCCAGGCCACCGGCGATCCGGTGCTGCTCGAACGGTGCGTCAGCAACCTGGTCGAGAACGCGATCAAGTACAACAACGAGTCCGGCGGAAAAGTCTGGGTGCGATCGGGAATCGTTGACGGGGCCTCCGTTGTTCAGGTCGCCAACACCGGCATTCTGGTCCCTGCCTACGAGGTCGACGCGCTCTTCGAGCCCTTCCGGCGGCTGCACGCCGACCGGATCGAGTCGGCCAAGGGGGCGGGACTGGGACTGTCCATCGTGCGTGCCATCGTGCGCGCCCACGGGGGGACGGTCACGGCGGTCCCGCGTGACGGCGGCGGCCTCGTGGTGACGGTGCGACTGCCGGGCTCGGCCCCCGCGGCGACTCCCTCGGCGCGGTGATCGTGCCCTGCTGCACATCCACTCGCGCAATGTGGTTGGATGTGCCGTCGAACGCGGTGGGTCATCCCGCCAATGCTGTGGTTTCGCCATATTTGGCTAACCGGAGCCGAGGTGGGGAACACCCTCGCGAGTCGGGAGGTTCAGCGTCCATTCATCCGGGGTACCGAATGCCCGGTATGGGCGCCACCCTCCCGAAGCGTCAGAGATATAGATGAGGGGGATGGAGTACGCAAATGGCTACCGACTACGACAGCCCGCGCAAGACTGACGACGACCTGAGCGAAGACAGCCTTCAGGAACTCCAGGCGCGGCGCAGCGACAAGTCGTCGGGCAGCATCGACATCGACGAGACCGATCTGGCCGAGTCGCTCGAGCTGCCGGGGGCTGACCTGTCGAACGAGGAGCTCTCGCTCCGAGTGATCCCTCGGCAGGCCGACGAGTTCACCTGTTCACGGTGCTTCCTGGTGCATCACCGCAGCCAGCTCGCCTCCGAGAAGAACGGACAGCAGGTCTGTCGCGAGTGCGCGGCCTGATTCCGGGAAGGGTCCGTTGATGGCTTCGGAAGCGGATCAGACCAGAGATCAGAACAGAGATCGCGAAGGCGACGACGAAGTCGCCGAGATCATCGGCAAGCTTGTCAGGCAGGATGAACCGGGGGAAACTGACGGCGCCGAGCGGCGCAGGCTGCTCGGCCGCCTCAGCGGGGCACTGGCCACGTCCGCCAGGAAGGCGGGCGCCAGCGGGGTCGGCCGCGGCCGCTGGCTGGCCGACCTGTTCGTGACCGTCGCCATGCGGCTGCCGATCCGCGATCTGGCGACCCTGCAGGAACATCACTACGGTCTCACCGGCGAGCAACTGGCCGACGACCTCGTCCGCACCGCGACGAAGGCCACGATGGCCGTCGGCGCCGTGGGCGGCGCCCTGGCCGCGGCGGAGTTCGCCGCGCCCCCTCTCCTCCTCTCCGCTCCGGCGCAGCTCGTCGCCGAGACCGTCGTCGTGGCCGCCATCGAGGTCAAACTGCTGGCGGAGCTCCACGAGGTCTACGGCGTGCAGGTGCCCGGCACCCGGCCCGCGCAGGCGGCGCAGTTCGCCGTCGCCTGGTCCAAACAGCGTGGGGTCGACCCCCTGACACCCTCGTCGCTCACGCTCGCCCTCGGGGCGGCGGCCAAGACCTCGCTGCGCAACCGGCTCATGCGGACCCTCGGCCGCCACCTCACCACCCTCGGCCCCTTCCTCACCGGCGCCGTCGCCGGAGGAACGCTCAACCGGCTCGCCACCAAGCGGCTGGCCCAGGCCGTGCGCGCCGATCTGCGCCGTCAGCGCGGTCTTCCCCCTGCTCCGCAGAGCTGATATCAAACCGTTACCCCATGGTCTAAACCATTCGGTAACAGGTCACGACCTGCGGGAGATCATTCTCACACTTGACGTAATGAATTGTGCACGTCGATGGGGGTATGGGCGGTTCCGGGGACCTTACGTATGGTTGTTCGTAAGGCGATAACTGGAGGGCTCATGCGTGGCACCAGCTCGTTCCTGATCGTCGCGAACCGGTTGCCGGTCGACCGTGTGGGCGAAAAACAATGGCGTCGCAGTCCCGGCGGCCTCGTGACCGCGATCGCTCCGGTGATGCAGCGGAGGGACGGGGCGTGGCTCGGCTGGCACGGCGCGGCCGGGGAGGAGCTCAAGCCGTTCGACCACGACGGGATGCACCTCATTCCCGTGCCGTTGTCGCAGCTTGAAGTCGAGTTCTATTACGAGGGATTCTCCAACGCCACGCTGTGGCCCCTCTATCACGACGTCGTCGCCACCCCCGTCTACTCGCGGGTGTTGTGGGACGCGTACCGGGCGGTGAACGACCGGTTCGCGCGGGCGGCGGCCGACGCGGCGGCCCCCGGGGCGGTGGTGTGGATCCAGGACTACCAGCTCCAGCTCGTGCCGGCGATGCTGCGCAAGCTGCGGCCCGACCTGAAGATCGGTTTCTTCCTGCACATCCCCTTCCCGCCCGCCGAACTGTTCTGGCAGCTTCCCTGGCGCAAGGAGATACTGGAAGGCCTGCTGGGCGCCGACCTCGTCGGGTTCCAGCGCCCCGGCGGCGCCTCCAACTTCGTCCGGCTCGCCCGGCGGGTGCTCAACCTGCCCGCCAGCCGCAACGAGATCCAGGTCGACGACCGGATCGTGCGTGCCGAGGCCTACCCGATCTCGGTCGACTTCGGCTCCCTCGACCAGCTCGTCCGCGAACCCCACATCATGACGCGGGCCAAGGAGATCCGGGCCGAGCTCGGCAACCCCGACCACGTGCTGCTGGGCGTCGACCGGCTCGACTACACCAAGGGCATCGGGCAGCGCCTCAAGGCCTACGGCGAACTGCTCGCCGAGGGCCGGATCGAGCCCGGCGAGGCGGTGTTCGTGCAGATCGCCACGCCCACCCGGGAACGGGTCGAGGAGTACATCCGGCTGCGCAACGACATCGAGCTCCAGGTCGGCCGCCTCAACGGGGAGTACGGCCTGTTCGGCTGGTCGCCGATCAACTACATGCACCAGTCGTACAACAGGGAGGAACTGGCGGCCCTGTACTGCGCGGCCGACGTCATGGTCGTGACGCCGCTGCGCGACGGCATGAACCTGGTCGCCAAGGAGTACGTCGCCTGCCGCCACGACCTGCGCGGCGCCCTGGTGCTCAGCGAGTTCGCCGGGGCCGCCGACGAGCTCAAGCACGCCTACATGGTCAACCCCTACGACATCGAGGGCATGAAGCGGGCCATGATGACCGCCATGCACGAACCGCCCCACGAGCTGGGCCGCCGGATGCGTTCCCTGCGCCGCCGCGTCGCCACCCACGACGTCGACCGCTGGGCCAGCGACTTCCTCAAGGGCCTCGAAGCCTGAGGGGTGAGGCACGACCGGCCTCCGGCCGGCCGCGTCTCCCGTTTCAGTCCTTGAGTTCCTCCGTCACGTCCTGGGCCATGTCCTTCCAGTTCTTCCAGCGCTTCGCCGCGGCCCTGGTGGCGACGATGCGGGTGACCTCCATGCCCAGGCCCATCACGACCGCGTAGGCGATGGCCTCGCCGAGGCTCACGTCGGGGGAGTCGACGCTGGCCGGGGGCTTCCTGCCGGTGGCCTTCTCCCAGGCGAAGGACAGGGCCTTCTTGGCGACGAAACCGACGGCCAGCCCCACCAGGCCGCCGACGATGCGCCACTGCATGTCCGGTTTCTCTTCCTTACCCGCCATGATCCCTCCTCGGTAACGACCTTATTCTGGTGCGTCCGCCAGGCCCGTACGCCATAACATCTGGTGGCATGACGACTCAGCGACCACTGCCCCCCGACAGGCCCTCCCTCGACGGCTTGGAGCAGGCGTGGGTAGACCGCTGGGCCGCCGACGACCTCTATCGGTTCGACCGGTCGCGTCCGCGCGAGCAGATCTTCTCGATCGACACGCCGCCTCCCACCGTCTCCGGATCACTCCACGTCGGCCACGTCTTCTCCTATACCCACACCGACACGATCGCCAGGTTCCAGCGGATGCGCGGCAAGGCCGTCTTCTACCCCATGGGGTGGGACGACAACGGCCTGCCGACCGAACGCCGGGTCCAGATCGTGTTCGGCGTCCGGTGCGACCCCTCGGTCCCCTACGACCCCGATTTCCAGCCGCCCGACAAGCCCGGCAAGCAGCAGGTGCCGATCTCCCGGCGCAACTTCATCGAGTTGTGCGAGCGGCTGACGGTCGACGACGAGAAGGCGTTCGAGGAGCTGTGGCGGCGCCTCGGGCTGTCGGTCGACTGGTCGATGACCTACCAGACGATCGACGCGAACGCGCGGGCGGCCTCCCAGCGGGCGTTCCTGCGGAACCTGGAGCGCGGGCAGGCCTACCTCGCCGAGGCCCCGACGCTCTGGGACGTCACCTTCCGGACCGCCGTCGCCCAGGCCGAGCTCGAAGACCGCGAGTGGCCGGGCGCCTTCCACCGCATCGCCTTCCACCTGTCGCCCGAGCAGCAGGCGCAGGGGTTCGCCGGCCGAGTCTGGATCGAGACGACCCGGCCCGAGCTGATCCCGGCCTGCGTCGCGCTGGTCGCCCACCCCGACGACGAGCGCTACCGGCCGCTGTTCGGGTCGACCGTGCGCACCCCCCTCTTCGGGGCCGAGGTGCCGGTCCTGGCCCATCACCTGGCCGAACCCGACAAGGGCTCGGGCATCGCGATGATCTGCACCTTCGGCGACGTCACCGACGTCACCTGGTGGCGCGAGCTCGAACTGCCCACCCGCGCCGTCGTCGGCTGGGACGGCCGGATGCTGCCGGACGCGCCGGAGGGCGTGAACGCGGAGCCGTACCAGGAACTGGCCGGGAAGACCATGCACAGCGCCCGCGAGCGCATCGTCGAGATGCTCGCCGCGAGCGGCGAGCTCGAAGGGCAGCCCCGGCCGGTGAAGCGGCCGGTCAAGTTCTACGAGAAGGGCGACAAGCCCCTTGAGATCGTGACCACCCGCCAGTGGTACATCCGCAACGGCGGGCGCGACCCCAAGCTGCGCTGGGAGATGCTCGACCGTGGCCGCGAGCTGATCTGGCACCCCGCCCACATGCGGGTCCGCTACGACAACTGGGTCGAGGGGCTGGCCGGCGACTGGCTGATCTCCCGGCAGCGGTTCTTCGGCGTGCCGATCCCGGTCTGGTACCAGCTCGACTCCGAGGGCGAGATCGTCTACGAGGCGCCGATCGTGCCGCCCGAGAGCATGCTGCCGATCGACCCGTCGAGCGACGTGCCGCCCGGCTTCACCGAAGACCTGCGCGGCAAGCCCTTCGGCTTCGCCGGCGACCCCGACGTCATGGACACCTGGGCGACCTCGTCGCTGACGCCGCAGATCGCGGGCGGCTGGGAGCGCGACGCCGACCTGTTCCGGCGGGTCTTCCCGATGGACCTGCGGCCCCAGGCCCACGAGATCATCCGCACCTGGTTGTTCTCCACGATGGTCCGGGCCCACCAGGAGGAGGGCGTGCTGCCGTGGAAGCACGCCGCCATCTCGGGCTGGATCCTCGACCCCGACCGCAAGAAGATGTCGAAGTCCAAGGGCAACGTGGTCACGCCCATGGGTCTGCTGGAGGAGTACGGCTCCGACGCCGTCCGCTACTGGGCCGCGAACGGCCGTCCGGGCACCGACACCACCTTCGACACCGGGATGATCAAGATCGGCCGCCGGCTGGCCATCAAGATCCTCAACGCGTCGAAGTTCGTGCTCTCCTTCGACGACAACCCCGGCGAGATCACCGCGCCGCTCGACCTGTCGATGCTGGCCGCCCTCGACGAGGTGGTCCGCGACGCCACCCGCGCCTTCGAGGCCTTCGACTACACCAAGGCCCTCGAACGGACCGAGCGGTTCTTCTGGGCGTTCTGCGACGACCACCTCGAACTGGTCAAGGCGCGCGCCTACGACGGCGACGCCTCGGCGGTGGCCGCGCTGCGGGCCGCGCTCGACACGCTGCTGCGGCTGTTCGCGCCGTTCCTGCCGTTCGTGACCGAGGAGGTCTGGTCATGGTGGCGGGAGGGCTCCGTCCACACCGCCGCCTGGCCCTCCGTCGCCGGTCGCGGCGGCGACCCCGAGGTGCTCGAAGCGGTGGCCGACGTGCTGGCGCGGGTGCGCAAGGCCAAGTCGGCGGCCAAGGTGTCGATGCGGGCCGAGGTGACCCGGCTCGACGTGCGCGGGGAGAAGGCCGAACTGGTCAGGCTCGCCCAAGACGACCTGTGCGCGGCGGGCAACGTCGAGGAGTTCGTGCTGGAGCGGGCCGAAGGCCCGCTCGTGGTCAACACCGTCCTCGAAGAAGCCTAATCCGGTTGCGCGTCCGGCCCGTTCCCGTGCCAGGCTGGACGCGTGATCGCAGAACGTGAGCACGCCCATCCGGTGAAGGGCCGGCGGGCGAGCGTGCCGCCCACCCTGAACATCGTCGCGGCCTGGTCGTGGCGGCTCATCGTCGTCGGCGTGGTCGTCTACTTCTTCGCCATGATCCTCGCGCGGCTCAGTTTCGTGACCCTCCCGGTCGCGATCGCGTTCCTGCTCACGGCGCTGCTCTACCCGATCACCAGCCGCCTGCGCCGGGCCGGGTTCCGGCCGATATACGCCACCTGGACGACCATGTTCGTCGCGCTGGCGTTCATCGGCGGGCTCGGCTTCCTGATCGGCAACCGGGCCAACGACGAGTTCCCCGGGCTGGTCGCGCAGATCCAGAAGACCGCGCGCGACGTGCAGGCGTGGCTGCTCACCGGGCCGCTCCACCTGCGCGAGGCGCAGATCGCCGACTTCGTCGAGGAGCTGACGCGGCAGATCAACGAGCAGCGCAGCCAGATCACCGACACCGTGCTGACCGGCGCGACCGCCCTCGTCGAGGCGCTGGCCGCGATCGTGCTGCTGCTGTTCGTGACGTTCTTCCTGCTCAAGGACGGCGACCGGATCTGGGCATGGTTCCTGCGGGCCTTCGGCGGCGTGGCCGACCGGGTCGACCGGGCCGGCCGGGCCGCCTGGCGCACCCTGTCCCACTACGTCCTGGGCACCGTCGCGGTCGCGGCCGTCCATGCCCTGGTCATCGGCATCGTGCTGGCCGGGATGCGGGTGCCGCTGTGGGCGCCGCTCGCGGTGCTGATCTTCTTCGCGTCGTTCATCCCGATCGTCGGCATCTTCTTCGCCGGCGGCGTCGCCACCCTCGTCGTCTTCGGCTCGCAGGGCTGGGTGTACGCCCTGATCTTCGTCGGCGTCCTGGTGGTCGAGCAGCAGTTGGAGAACCACGTGCTCCAGCCGCTGATCGTCGGCCGTGCGCTGGAGTTCCACCCGCTGGCCATCATCATCGTGCTGGCGGTCGGCGGCATCATCGGCGGCATCGCGGGGGCCGTGGTGGCCGTCCCGGTCACGGCCGTGATCTACCGGGCGCTGCCCGAGCTGCGCCGCGACCGGCCCGAGGAGCCGCCCAAGCCGGTCGAACCCGACCCGCCCGAACCAGAGCCCTCACCAGGCGCGGGAGACGCGGCTCCGGGTGGTCCCAACCGGTAGGGTTGCGATCCATGAGTGTCGAGGTGCTGATCCACCGGCTCGACCCTGAGCTGCCGCTACCCGCATACGCCCATCCGGGTGACGCGGGTGCCGATCTCTACGCGGCCGAAGACGTCGAGCTGCTCCCGGGCGAGCGGGCCATGGTCGGCACGGGCGTGGCGATCGCGCTGCCCGACGGCTACGCCGCCTTCGTCCACCCACGTTCCGGGCTGGCCGCCAAGCACGGCGTGACGCTGGTCAACGCGCCTGGAACGGTCGATGCCGGATATCGAGGCGAGATCAAGGTGACGCTGCTCAACACCGACCTCAAGGAGGCCGTCCGGCTGCGGCGCGGTGACCGCGTCGCCCAGCTGGTCATCCAGCGGGTCGAGAAGGCGGCGTTCTACGAGGTGGAGCGGCTCCCCGGATCGGCGCGCGGCGCCGGCGGCTTCGGCTCCACCGGCAGATAGGAAAGGTGACCATCGTGTTCCGACGCCGACGCGGCGCGGCCGAGACCCCGTCCGAGCCCACTCCAGGCCAGCAGACGGCCACCGCACCCGAGGGCCCCGCCCGCGAGTCCGGCCCGTGGGACGCCGCCGACAGCTACCCCCAGGCCGACCGGGTCGACCTGGGCGGGCTCCACCTGCCCATCGGGCCCGACTTCGAGGTCCAGCTCCAGGTGGCCGGCGACCAGATCGTCGGCGCGCTGGTGCTGGCCCACGAGAGCGCCCTGCAACTGCACGCCTACGCCGCCCCGAAGAGGTCGGGCCTGTGGGACGACCTTCGCGTCGAGCTCAGCCGCGACGTCGAGTCGGCCAAGGGCACCGTCGAGGAGGCCGAGGGCCCCTTCGGCACCGAGCTCCACGCGGTCGTGCCGCAGCAGAACGGCCCCGCCGCGTCCATCCGCTACATCGGCGTCGACGGGCCGCGCTGGTTCCTGCGGGCCGTGATCACCGGCCGGGCCGCCGTCGACCCGGCGGCCGCCGCGGTCCTCGAAGGCGTGGTGCGCGAGGTCGTGGTCGTCCGGGGCGACGACCCGATGGCGCCGCGCGAGGGCATCCCGCTCCAGCTTCCGCCCGAGGCCCGCCAGGCCCTGGAGGAGCAGTCCGAAGACAAGGGCTACGACCCCTACGAACGCGGCCCGGAGATCACCGAGACCCGGTGAATTCCCGCTTTGCCCGGTCGATATGGGACCGTTATGCACCTGGACGCCCATCGCCTAGGCTGAAGCATCATGAGCACACAGGAGCCCGTCAAAAAGGGCGGACTACGCGGCTTCTTCCGCCGGCTGGCCACCAGCCAGGCCGAGCTGGAGGCGGCCGAACTCCGGGAAGACCTCGAAAGCCACGGGGCCACCCCCATCGCGGCGTGTGGCGAGCGCCAGCGTTTCTGCGTGGCCGGTACCCTTCGTACGGTGACCCTCCGGCCACGAGGCGGCGCCCCGGCCCTGGAAGCCGAGTTGTACGACGGCTCCGACGTCATCGACCTGGTCTGGCTGGGCCGACGCAAGATCGTCGGCATCGAGCCGGGCCGGGTGGTCCGCGCCGAGGGCCTCGTGAGCCTGCAAGACGGTCGCAAGGTCATGTTCAACCCGCGGTACGAACTGCGCCCAACCGGGTGACGAGGAACGGTGAACCACACGTGAGCACTGCCGAAGAGGCCGCACCCCCACCCCCGGTGAGCGCCCACGAGACCGTCGAGGCCGTGGTCCGGGCCCAGATCGCCAAGGCGTTCGGCGGCAGGCGGGGCACCGTCGAGGCGGCCGTGCCGACCATCGCCTTCACGCTGACCTGGATCTTCACCGAAGACCTGAAGTTCTCCGTGATCCTCTCGGTGGCCCTGTCGGTGGTGCTGCTGGTCGCCCGCATCGTGCAGCGGTCGACGCCGCAGTTCGTGCTCAACAGCCTCTTCGGCATCGGCATCGGCGCGTTCTTCGCGCTGCGCAGCGGCAACGCGGAGGACGCGTTCCTGCCCGGCATGCTCTGGATCGCCGTCGTCGAGGCGCTGATGATCCTGTCGATCCTGGTGCGCTGGCCGTTCCTGGGTTTCCTGCTGGGGGCCACCAACCCCGACGACCCGATCGCCTGGCACCGCGACAAGGGCATCGTCGACCTGTGCGTGAAGTTGTCGTGGATCATGGCCCTGCCCGGCCTCATCAAGCTGGGCGTGCAGATCCCGCTCTACCTGGCGGGCAACGTCTTCTGGCTCGGCATCGCCAAGGTCGCCCTCGGCTGGCCGGTCTACCTGGCCGCGCTGGCCACGGTGGGCTGGATGCTGGCCCGCGGACGGACCGTCCAGCCCACCACCTGACCCGCCGGTGACCCGTCAGTGGGGCGCGAGGAGCTGGCTCAGCTCCTCCTCGACCTCCTGGCTGGCCACGAACAGCAGTTCGTCGCCGGCCTCCAGCGGGTCGTCGGCCGAGGGCACCAGCACCCGGCCCTCGCGCAGGATCGCCACCAGCGCCGAATCGGTCGGCCACGGCACCGAACCGGCCCGCTGGCCCACCACGGGCGCGTCTTCGGGCAGGGTCAGCTCGACCAGGTTGGCCTGACCCTGGCGGAAGGTCATCAGCCGCACCAGGTCGCCGACGCTGACCGCCTCTTCGACGAGCGCGCTGATCAGGCGCGGCGTGGAGACCGCGACGTCGACGCCCCACGACTCGTTGAACAACCACTCGTTCTTCGGGTGGTTGATGCGGGCGACCACCCGCGGCACGCCGTATTCGGTCTTGGCCAGCAGCGAGACGACCAGGTTGACCTTGTCGTCGCCGGAGGCGGCGATCACGACGTGGCAGGCGTTCAGCCCGGCCTCGTCGAGCGCGGAGATCTCACACGCGTCGGCGAGCAGCCACTCGGCCCTCGGCACGCTGTCGATCTTGATGGCCTTGGGGTCGATGTCGATCAGCAGCACCTCGTGGCCGTTCTCCAGGAGCTCGGCCGCGATCGAACGGCCGACGGCGCCCGCCCCGGCGATCGTGACGCGCATCAGTTCTCCTCGGTCTCGGCCGGCGTGCCGGACAGCACCTTGTTGATGTGGTCCATGTGGCCCCCCACGGCGACGACGTGGAGCACGTCGCCCTCCTGGAGCACGGTGTCCTGGGCCGGCACGACCGCCTCGCCCATCCGGTTGAAGAACGCGACCCGGCCGCCGACGGCGCTCTCCAGGTCGACGGCGCGGGTGCCGATCCAGGCCGGGTTGTAGGTGACCTCGGCCAGCACGACGGTGCCCGTCGGGTCGCGCCACAGCGGCTCGGCGCCCTCGGGCAGCACCCGGCGCAGGATCTGGTCGGCCGTCCAGCGCACGGTGGCCACGGTCGGGATGCCCAGCCGCTGGTAGACCTCGGCGCGGCGGGGGTCGTAGATGCGGGCCACGACGTTGTCGACGCCGAAGGTCTCGCGGGCGACGCGGGCGCTGATGATGTTGGAGTTGTCGCCGCTGGACACGGCGACGTAGGCCTGGGCCGACTCGATGCCCGCCTCTTCCAGGACGTCTCGGTCGAAGCCGATCCCGGTGACCCGGCGCCCCCGGAACCCCGCGCGCAGGCGGCGGAACGCCTGGGGATCACGATCGATGATCGCGACCGAATGGCCGTTGTCCTCCAGGATGTGGGCGAGCGTGGATCCCACGCGCCCGCACCCCATGATCACGATGTGCATGCTCCCCGCCGATGTCGAGACGTCGATGGGGACAGTATCCCGTCTACGGGCACCGCCGCGTGCCGTGTCCCTGGTCAGGGCGGCTACGCTTCTCAGTCGTGCCAAAGGTGACGGATCTCGTCAAGCGCCTTGTCGTCGGGCGGGCCTTGCGCAGCACCGAGCTGCACGGGCAGCTCCTGCCCAAGCGCGTCGCCCTGCCGGTCTTCGCCAGCGACGCGCTCTCCTCCGTGGCCTACGCGCCGCAGGAGATCCTCGTCATCCTCTCGATCGCCGGTGTCGCCGCCTACAACTTCAGCCCGTGGGTCGCCGTGGGCGTCGTCGTGATCATGCTGACGGTGGTGGCGTCGTACCGGCAGAACGTGCACGCCTACCCGTCGGGCGGCGGCGACTACGAGGTCGCCACGGTGAACCTCGGGCCCAACGCCGGGCTCACGGTGGCCAGCGCGCTGCTGGTCGACTACGTGCTCACGGTGGCCGTGTCGGTCGCCAACGGCGTCGACTACGTCGGCGCCACGATCCCGTTCGTGGCCACCCACAAGCCGCTCGTGGCGATCGTCATCGTGGTGGTCCTGACGCTGATGAACCTGCGGGGCATCCGCGAGTCGGGCATCGCGTTCGCGGTCCCCACCTATCTCTTCATGGCGTCGGTCATCGGGATGATCCTGTGGGGGCTGTTCCGGCTGGTCGTCCTGGGCGACCAGTTGCGCGCCCCGACCGCCGGGTTCGACGTGGTGCCCGAGGAGATGGACCTGGCCGGGTTCGCCCTGGCGTTCCTGGTGCTGCGGGCCTTCGCGTCGGGCTGCGCCGCGCTGACCGGGGTCGAGGCGATCAGCAACGGCGTGCCGGCCTTCCGCAAGCCCAAGAGCCGCAACGCCGCCACCACGCTGCTGCTGATGGGCACCGTGGCCGTCAGCATGTTCGGCGGCATCATCTTCCTGGGCCTGAAGGCGGGCGTGACGGTCGCCGAGCCGGCCCACGTCGCGGGCGGCCTGCTGCGGCCCGACGGCACGGCGGTCGGCCCGAACTACTACCAGGAGCCGATCATCTCGCAGGTCGCCTCGGCCGTCTTCGGGCCGGGAACGCTCCTGTTCATCCTCGTCTCGGCCGTGACGGCGCTGATCCTGTTCCTGGCGGCCAACACGGCGTTCAACGGCTTCCCGGTGCTGGGCTCGATCCTGGCGCAGGACCGCTACCTGCCCCGCCAGCTCCACACCCGGGGCGACCGGCTGGCCTTCAGCAACGGCATCATCATCCTGGCCGCCGGGGCGGGCCTGCTGATCTGGGCGTTCGACGCCGACGTCAGCAAGCTGCTGAACCTCTACATCGTGGGCGTGTTCGTGTCGTTCACGCTCAGCCAGACGGGCATGGTCCGCCACTGGACCCGGATGTTGCGCACCGAGACCGACGCAAAGGTCCGGTTCGAGATGATGCGCGCCCGGGTGATCAACGGGTTCGGCGGCGTGATGACCGGGATCGTGCTCGTGGTCGTGCTGATCACGAAGTTCACCCACGGCGCCTACATCGTCTGCATCGCCATGCCGGTGCTGTTCCTGATGATGAAGGGCATCCGGCACCACTACGACGCGGTCGCGACCGAGTTGTCCGCGCCCGAGGACGACATCGACGCCTCGATGCTCCCGGCCCGCAACCACGCGATCGTGCTGGTCTCCAAGATCCACAAGCCGACGCTGCGGGCCCTGGCCTACGCCCGCGCCACCCGCCCCTCGACCCTGGAGGCCGTCTCGGTCGGCGTCGACCCGGCCGAGTCGCAGCGCCTCCAGGAGGAGTGGGACCGGCGCGGCATCCCCGTGACGCTGAAGATCCTCGACTCGCCCTACCGCGAGATCACCCGGCCCATCCTCGAATACGTCAAGTCGCTGCGCCGCCGCTCCCCGCGCGACGTGGTGACGGTCTACATCCCCGAATACGTCGTCGGCCGCTGGTGGGAGCACCTGCTCCACAATCAGAGCGCGCTGCGGCTGAAGGCCAAACTTCTGTTCAAGCCCGGGGTCATGGTCACCAGCGTGCCCTGGCAGCTCCAGTCGGCCGACCGGGTCATCGGCCGGGTCGAACCGGCCGCCCCGGGGTCCGTGCGGCGGCCCTACGGATCTTCGTCCGGTCGGTCCGATGGCCAGCCCAAGGCATGATGGGAGAATGCTTGAACTGACGGTGGGCCAGGTGGCCAATGGCGGATGGTGCGTCGCCCGGCACGACGGGCGGGTGGTGTTCGTCAGGCACGCGCTCCCGGGAGAGCGCGTGCGGGCCGAGGTCACCGAGGAGACGGCCCGGTTCCTCCGCGCCGACGCGGTGGAGATCCTTGAGGCCTCGCCCGACCGGGTGACCCCGCCCTGCCCCTTCAGCGGGCCCGGCAGGTGCGGCGGCTGCGACTGGCAGCACGCCTCTCTGGAGGCGCAGCGGCGCCTGAAGGCCGACGTGGTGGCCGAACAACTCTCCCGCCTGGCGGGCATCGACCGGGAGATCACGGTCGAGGAGGTGCCCGGCGCGCCCGACGGCCTCGGCTGGCGCACCCGCGTCCAGTACGCGACCGGCCGCGACGGCCTCCTGGGCCTGCGCCGCCACCGCTCCCACGACGTCGAGCCGGTGACCGACTGCCTGATCGCCGACCCGGCGATCGAGGAGCTGCGCGTCGCCACCGAGGGCTGGCGCGGCGCCGCCTCGGTGGAGTTCATCGCCTCGACCGGCGGCGACCACGCGGTCGTCGTGACCCCCAAGCCCCATCGCGACGTGCGCATCCCCGACATCGACGCCAGCGTGATGCTCGACGAGGGCCGGCGCGGCACCCGCGTCCTCCAGGGCCACGGCACCCTCACCGAACGCGTGGGCGACCGCGACTTCCGCGTCTCGGCCAGCGGCTTCTGGCAGGTCCACCCCGGCGCCGCCGCGACCCTGCTCGACGCCGTCCTCGACTTCGCCCAGCCCAAGCCGGGCGAGTGGGCCCTCGACCTCTACTGCGGCGCCGGCCTGTTCGCCGCCGGCCTGGCCGAGGCCGTCGGCCCGTCGGGAGCCGTGCTGGGCATCGAGAGCGAGGCCCAGGCGGTGCAGGACGCCCGCTGGAACCTGCGCGGCGTCGCCCAGGTCTCCTTCGAACGCGGACGCGTGGAGGAGGCCCTCGACCGGCTGGAGATCGAACGCGCCGACCTGGTCGTGACCGACCCGCCCCGGGCGGGGCTCGGGCGCGAGGTGGTCGACCGGGTGGCGGGGCTGCGGGCCTCCCGGATCGTGTACGTGTCGTGCGACCCGGCGACTCTGGCGCGGGACATCAAGTGGTTCGGGGAGCTCGGGTACGAACTGGCGGACATCCGCGCCTTTGATCAATATCCGATGACGCACCACGTGGAGTGTGTGGCGCTGCTGGTCAGAGGCTAGGGCCTGCGGCTGACCTGGGGTTTTGCATCTCTCGATAGTTCCGCAAAACTCCAGGTCGCTCCATCAAGCGCCAAGATCATTGCGCATTGAGTGCGCACGATCTTGCCGCATCATTCCAAGATCACGACTCTGGGCCGGTCACTCAGGGTGGTCGACAACCCAGGTACCCCGGCGCGCCTCCGTCACTACCCGACCCTCCGCGCGGACGACGCTTAGCGCCTGACGAACCGTGTCCCGGGCCGCGTCGTAGATGTCCATCAGGTCCGGCTCGGAGGGAAGGCGCCGGCGCCACTCGCCCGACTCGATGCGGGCGCGCAGAAATCCAGCTATCTGCTGGTAGAGGGGTGTCTGCGAGTCCCGGTCGAGCATCCTCGGAGGCCACCCCGCCGACTTCCGGCAGGTGCTTTCACAGCGGAAGGTCGGTGAGTGAGGTGGGTTCGTGCGCCACAAAATGCCTTCTGGAGGGCTCTCTGAGGGTCTGCTCCAACCCCGCCTCACTACCTAACATCGCTCACTTTTCCAGGTCGCAGCCTTGTCGGCCCGGGTTGGCCAGGGAAGGGGATCAGTAATGCCGTTAGCGCCCCATGGTCACCCTCAGACGGAAGTCTGCGGGGTCCAGGCGGGGAACGTTGTGGGTGTTCGTGTGACCGTCTCCCAGAACGGATGCCGGAGCTTGGCATCGACGGCGGCCCGCTGGCCCGCCAAGGCCTTGGGTCACGCCTCGCGGGTCGCCGCTGCGGCGGCCGACGAAAACGGGCGCGAGCCACGCCTGCGTTCTCGCCTCAATCCCCGGAGCTGGACCGGGGGAGCGCGATTCTCGGCAGCTTGAAAGGCCCATGACCAAGGGTTCCGGTCATGGGCCTTTCAACGTGCCGGACTCTGCCGACCTGAGCGCTTACCGAGGGGCGAGCGACCCCGGCCCCGTGTCCTCGTAGGTGATGGAGCTCGTGTTCACATAGGCCGACGGGTCGGTCTTGGTCGCTGTCTGTCCCACCCCTTGATCCCTAGCTGGCACAGCGGGAGGCAGAAATCCGCCCCGGGAACGCGGAAACGCCCTGCCTCCACGAGGGAGACGGGGCGCAGCCTTGCGACGGGCGAGCCCTCGGACCGCGCATCGGCGCGGGCCTCTTTCCGATCGTCTGCCGGAAGGCACCGGCGGTCAGTAGCCGGGCTTGCCCGTGACCCCCGGCAGGCCGGGGAGCAGCTTCCCCATGTCGGCAGGGTTGGGCATGCCCGCACCCATGCCGGGGATCGCCTTCGCCAGGTCGACGAGGCTGCCAGGAGGCACCGGGGTCGCCCCGAGCATGTTCGCCGGGACCTTCGACACGGCATCACCAATGTCAGGCAGCGTCAGCGGTGCCAGCAGGCCCCCCTTGTCCGGGGCAGGGTCGGCATGAGCCGGTCCGGCCAGCATCACGGCGATGACGGCGGCTACGGCGGCGGCCACCGTGAGACCCGCCTTCACCGGGCGGAGCGTTCCCTTCGGCATCTCTAGTACCGCCCCCACGCGGGCGGGGCGACCAGGCCGCCGAGGAGGTTCGCGGAAGCGCCCGCGAATGGCTCCACCACAGGGAACAGGTCGCCGAGGACGCCGGAGGGTGACGGGTCGGCGTGGGCTGTTCCGGCCAGCATGACGGTGACGGCGGCCAGGGTGAGTCCGGCCGTCCCCACCACCCTTCGGCGCGTTCCCTTAAGCATCTGCTCGCTTCCTTTCGCTCTTGATCTTCTGGCAGCAGAAGATTGGCAGGGACGATCAGGCAGAAGTGCATGGTGCGACGGGCATGGATGAACGTTGACGGCACGCGTGCCATCTAGTGATGAAGAAGAAGCGCCCCACCCCCCGGCCTGGAGCCAGAGGTAGGGCGCTTCGTTTTGTCCAGAGCGGGCAACCGCCATGTGAAGGCAGAGTCGGGGTTACCCGATGCGGGGCGCGGTCATCTCCGGGCCGGCGTGCGGCTCGACATGGCCACGCACCTACGCTGACGTCAGGACGGCGACGAAGCCCATGACGCTGGCCACCTGCACGGCCGACCAGTCCAGGCCGAACGTCGCCCCGAGCGTGAGCAGCGCCTGCGCGACACCAAGGATGGCGGCCTGCAGCGACGAGCCGCCGTCGGTGGCCCGGGTCGCCCACGCGGTGGCGAAGCCGAGCAGGGCCGCCGCGGCGGCGTTGACGACGGCCGGCCACTGTCTCGAAGACGTCCCCAGGGGCCGGTCGCGGAGCCGGTCGGGTGCGTGCGGCTGGGTCCAGGCCATCGCACGCACCCAGGCTGCCTCGTCGGGTATCACAGTGCGGCCCCACCAGTGCATATACCGGACCTATACCGGCGTCCCCGACAGTCGTCCCACGCCAGATAATCCGCTTTCAGGCAGGAGACGACGTGAAGTCGAGGACCAGAAGAGCAGTCATCGCCGCCGTGATGGCGGCCGGAATCTCGGGAATCGGCCTGGGGGTCACGACACCCGCTTATGCCGCTCCGACGGCCGCCACGGCAGGCCCGCCCCACGACTACCCCCGCATTTACAAGGGGTATCCCACCCAGTTCGCCTGCGTCCTCAACAAGACCGTGCTGAGCAGCCAATACGGCTGGTACCAGTCCTGGTGCGAGTACAACTGGAACTCGCCGGAGGACTCGGACTACTGGCTCTGGTACGTCGAAAAGTGATGCGCCGACAGCGGGCAGGCGGCGATGAGGCCGCATCAGGCGCTCACTGCGCGTGAGCGCCGCACCGCGCCGCACCGCGCCGCACCGCGCCGCGCCACACGGACCGCGCCGTCCAGGCCGCCGACGGTGAGGTGGTGGCGGCGGTCGAGGGGGCGTGCCGGAGACCGGGCACGCCGATCGAGGTGCCGTTCGGCTACTGACGCGGGGCGGTCAGGATCTGGGCGACCGCCTCGGCCGGGGCCGCGCCTCTGATCGACAGTTCGCCCAGGCTGTTCTTGGTCTGGAAGGCGACCAGGGTCTTGGCGTCGGCGACCGTCAAATCGTCGGCGCTGGCCAGGACCGGGGTCAGGCCCAGGTGGGGCCAGGCCGGGCGGTTCAGCAGGCGGGTGAGCTGGCGGTTGGCGGCGTGGGCGGCGTCGGCGAGGGCGCGGAGGTTGTCGCGGGCGCCGGGGCTGAACGGCACCAGCACGTTCACCCTGCCGATCTCGGCGCCCGCCGCGCGGGTGGCCCTGAGCATCGCGCGGTCGGCGATCGACAGGCCCGCCCTGGTCGCGGGGAGGGTCATCGTCACCGTCAGTTCGGAGCCGACCCGGCGGGCCTCCTCCTGGAGGCGCTGGATGGCGGCGGCGCGGCGGCCCGTCGTGGCGGGGTCGGCCGAGTCGGTGACCTCGAAGTCGATCAGCTCGGGGCGGTAGGCCTTCAGGACCGACCGGTAGGCGCGCAGCAGCCGGGCGGGGCCGGCGCAGGTCGCGGCCAGTTCGGCGCCACGGGGGCCGCCGAACGACAGGCCCACGGGGCGGCCGGTCTTGTGGAGGGTCGAGACGAGGGGTTTCTTCGCCGAGGCGGGCAGGCCGCTCCACGTGGGGAGGCAGCCGGTGGCGTTGACGTGGCCGACCAGGTAGGACGGCGCCCGCGAGACCCCGCCCTCGGCGCGGATCGCGTCGACGAACGTCACGTAGGGGACGGTCTGTTCGGGTTTGGGGGCCACCGCGACGGCGGGGGCGGCGGCCACCGGCGGGGAGACCGGCGCGGCCCATTCGGGCAGCGGCTCGGCGGGGAGCAGCACCAGGGCGGCGGCCGTGGCGCCGGCGAGGGCGGTCGCCGCGGCCATGACGAGGGCGCGCGGAGGGGTGCCCACGGGGCGGGGCCGAGGAGCGGAATCCATTTGATTCACCACCGAGCGTCGCGCTACGACTACTATCCGCAAGGGACCCTAGCAAGGGCCGGACGGCGATAATGGCCGAATGAAGTTGAGGATCTTCACCGAGCCCCAGGAGGGCGCGACCTACGACGACCTGCTCGCGGTCGCGCGGGCGGCCGAGCGGCTGGGGTTCGACGCGTTCTTCCGGTCCGACCACTATCAGGCCATCGGCGGCGGCGACCCCGGGCCGGGGTCCACCGACGCCTGGCTGACGCTCGCCGGGCTGGCCCGCGAGACCACGACGATCCGGCTCGGCACCCTCGTCACGCCCGCGACCTTCCGTCTCCCCGGGCCGCTGGCGATCAGCGTCGCGCAGGCCGACCAGATGAGCGGCGGCCGGATCGAGCTCGGCCTGGGCACCGGCTGGTACGACGCCGAGCACCACTCCTACGGCATCCCGTTCCCGCCGGTGAAGGAGCGCTTCGACCGCTTCGAGGAGCAGCTCGCGATCATCACCGGCCTGTGGGCGGCCGAGAAGCCGTTCTCGTACGCCGGCACGCACTACCGCCTCACCGACTCCCCGGCGTTGCCGAAGCCGGTGCAGAAGCCCCTGCCGATCATCATCGGCGGCTTCGGCGCCACCCGCACCCCCAGGCTGGCGGCCACCTACGCGGCCGAGTACAACATCCCCTTCCGCTCCCTCGACGACGTCGCCACGGGCTTCGCCCGGGTCCGGGAGGCCAGTGCGGAGACCGGCCGGTCGCTGATCTACTCGGTGGCCCAGACCGTCTGCGTCGGTGCCGACGAGGCGGAGGTGGCCCGCCGCGCCGCCGCCATCGGGAAGAGCCCGGAGAAGTTGCGGTCGGACGGGATCGCGGGCACGCCGGAGGAGGTCGTCGACAAGATCGGCAGATTCGGCGAACTGGGCGCCGGGCGCGTCTACCTCCAGGTCATGGATTTGTCCGACCTCGACCACCTCGACCTGATCGCCCGCGAGGTCATGCCCCACGTCTGACCCTTCGAGCCACCCGCGACGCGTGAATTTCGGGCGGCGTCAGCCGCCCGGCCCCATCCGGCCATTTCCCGCGGGCGGTGGCGGGGGGACGCGCCTCGGTCGCGCCGGCCGGCCGGCCTCTGATTCGAGGGCGATTCGTACGGACGACGGTGCGGGAAACCCGGTCGCTCGCGGCATTTCCGGCAAGGCACACTTCTCCCTGTGCTGATGACCATCTCGACCACCCGTGAACCGGCGACCGATCTCGGCTTCCTGCTGCACAAGCATCCGGATCGAGTGCAGGAGTTCCCACGGGCGTTCGGGGTCGCGCACGTCTTCTATCCCGAGGCCACCGACCAGAGGTGCACCGCGGCGCTGCTGCTCGACGTCGATCCGGTACGGCTCGCGCGCACCCGCGGCAGGACGACCCCCGACTTCAGCCTCGGCCAGTACGTCAACGACCGGCCCTACGCCGCGTCGTCGCTGCTGTCGACCGCCATGGCCGAGGTGTTCCGCACGGCCAGGTCGGGCCGGTGCGACGCCCGGCCGGAACTGGCCCGGTCGGCGATCCCGCTGGAGATCGTGCTTCCGGCGTTGCCGTGCCGGGGCGGGCCGACGCTGGCCCGGCGGCTGTTCGAGCCCATGGGCTGGGACGTCACGGCCGACCCGATCCCGCTCGACCCGGCCTTTCCCGAATGGGGCGACTCCCGCTACGTCACCCTCACGCTGAAGGGCGAGCTCCGGCTCGCCGACGCGCTCAACCACCTCTACGTCCTGCTGCCGGTCCTCGACGACGCCAAGCACTACTGGATCGCCGAGGACGAGGTCGACAAGCTGATCCGCGCGGGGGAGGGCTGGCTGGCCGCCCATCCCGACCTCACCCTCATCACCCGCCGGTACCTCAACCGCCGGACCGCCCTGACCAGGGCCGCCTTCGCCCGGCTGGCCGAGGTGGGCGACGACGAGGAGGAGACGCTGGAACCGCCGGCCGAGGAGGAGGTGCGCATCCCCCTCAACACCCTCCGCCGGGACGCCGTGGTGGAGACCCTCGCCGAACTCCAGGCGCGGAGCGTCATCGATCTCGGCTGCGGGTCGGGACAACTGATCTCGGCCCTGCTCGACCAGGGCGTACCGAAGATCACTGGAGTGGACGTCTCCGCCCACACGCTCATGATCGCGGCGCGGCGGCTCAAACTCGACCGCATGGGGAGCCGGACCCGCGAGCGGGTGGACCTCTTCCAGGGCTCGGTCACCTACACCGACGCCCGGTTCGCCGGATATGACGCCGCCGTGCTGATGGAGGTCGTCGAGCACCTCGACCCGCCCCGGCTCCCGGCCATGGAGCGGGTCGTCTTCGGCGCCGCCAAGCCCACGTACGTGCTGGTCACCACGCCCAACGCCGAATACAACCCGCGCTACGCGAACCTGACCGGCCTGCGCCACCCCGACCACCGCTTCGAGTGGACCCGCGCCGAGTTCCGCGAATGGGCCGGGAGCGTCGCCGAACGGTACGGCTACCAGGTCGAACACCGCCCCGTCGGCGACGACGACCCCGACGTCGGCTCGCCCACCCAGATGGCCGTCTTCGTGAAGGAGGGTTCGGCATGACCGAGATCCGTGTCCCCGCGCTGTCGCTGGTCGTGCTGGTCGGGGTGTCCGGCAGCGGCAAGTCCACCTTCGCGCGCAAGCACTTCAAGCCCACCCAGATCGTCTCCTCCGACCACTGCCGCGGGCTGGTCTCCGACGACGAGAACGACCAGGCCGCCACGCCGGAGGCGTTCGACCTGCTGCACCACATCGTCGGCGTGCGGCTGCGGCGCGGGCTGCTGACCGTGGTCGACGCGACCAACGTCCAGTGGAAGGCCCGGGAGGCGCTGGTCGCCCTGGCCAGAAGTCACGACGTGTTGTGCGACGCGATCGTGCTCGACGTGCCCGAGGAGGTGGCGGTCGCCCGGAACGCCTCCCGGCCCGACCGCGACTTCGGCTCCCACGTCATCCGCAGGCAGCGGAACGACCTGCGGAAGTCGCTGTCGAAGATCTCCCGCGACGGGTTCCGCCGCGTCCACGTGCTGCGCGGCGGCGAGATCGACGACGCCGTGATCGGCTACGAGAAGGCGTGGACCGACAAGAGGGAACTGACCGGGCCGTTCGACGTCATCGGCGACGTGCACGGCTGCGCCTCGGAGCTGGAGACCCTGCTCGCCACCCTCGGCTACCAGGACGGCGTGCACCCCGGCGGCCGGACGGCCGTGTTCGTCGGCGACCTCGTCGACCGGGGGCCCGACAGCCCGGGGGTGCTGCGCCGGGTCATGGGCATGGTCGAGCGCGGCACCGCGTTGTGCGTCTCGGGCAACCACGAGCAGAAGCTGGTACGCGCCCTCAACGGCCGCAAGGTGCGGGTCGCCCACGGCCTGGAGACGTCGCTGGAGCAGTTCGCCCGCGAAGACGACGTGTTCACCGGCCGGGCCAAGGCCTTCATGGAGGGCCTGATCAGCCACTACGTCCTCGACGGCGGCCGGCTCGTGGTCGCGCACGCCGGTCTCAAGGAGGCCTACCACGGCCGGGCCTCGGGCCGGGTGCGGTCGTTCGCGCTCTACGGCGACACCACCGGCGAGACCGACGAGTACGGCCTGCCGGTCCGCTACCCGTGGGCCGAGGAGTACCGGGGCCGGGCCATGGTCGTCTACGGCCACACCCCGACCACCCACGCCGAATGGGTCAACAACACCATCTGTCTCGACACCGGCGCCGTCTTCGGCGGCCGGCTCACCGCGCTGCGCTACCCGGAGAGGGAACTCGTCTCGGTCCCGGCCGAGCGGGTCTGGTACGAACCGGCCCGCCCGCTCGCCTCGCGGGGCCGCGAGCCCGACGTGCTGGACATCCGCGACGTCACCGGCGACCGCTACGTCGAGACCTCGACCGGCACGGTCAAGATCAGGGAGGAGAACGCCACCGCCGCCCTGGAGATCATGAGCCGGTTCGCGGTCGACCCGCGCTGGCTGGTCTACCTGCCGCCCACGATGGCCCCGCCGGAGACCTCGAAGAAGGACGGCTACCTCGAACACCCCGACGAGGCCTTCGCCGAGTTCGCCGCCGCCGGGGTCACCCGGGTGGTGTGCGAGGAGAAGCACATGGGCTCGCGGGCGATCGTCGTGCTGGCCCGCACGCCGGCGGACGCCCAGGCGAAGTTCGGCGTCGAGGGCACCGGCACGATCTTCACCAGGACCGGCCGCCCCTTCTTCGGCGACCTCCAGGAGGAGTTCGTGGCCGGGCTCCGCGAGGCCTTCGCGCCGCTGCTGGAGGACTCCCCGTGGGTGGTGCTCGACGGCGAGCTGCTGCCCTGGTCGGCCAAGGCCGGCGAGCTCATCCGCAGCCAGTACGCCTCGGTCGGCGCCGCCGCCGGGGCCGCGCTGCCCGTGGTGGTGACGGCGCTGGAGGCGGCGGCCGGGCGTGGCCTGGATGTGGGACCGGTACTGGACCGCGCCCGGCGCCGCGAGAGCAACGCTGCCCGGTTCCGCGAGGCGTATGCCCGTTACTGCGAGCCCGTTTCCGGTGTTTCCGGGCTGCGCTTCGCGCCCTTCCAGATCCTCGCCTGCGCCGAGGGCGCCACCGCGGTGACCCGGCCGCACGACTGGCACCTCGACCGGCTGGCCGCCGTCACGCATCCGCTGGTGCGCGCGACCCGGCACACGTACGTGGACCTGGAGAAGGAGGACCGGCGCCAGGCGGCGGTCGACTGGTGGACGGCGCTCACCGACGCGGGCGGCGAGGGCATGGTGGTCAAGCCGGTCGCCCACCCCGGCGGCCGGGTGCAGCCGGGGATCAAGGTGCGCGGGCCCGAGTACCTGCGCATCATCTACGGCCCCGACTACCTGGAATCGCTCGACGAGCTGCGCCGGCGTTTTCTCGGCCGGAAGCGGTCGCTGGCGCTGCGCGAGCATAGCCTGGGGATCGAGGCGCTCTCGCGACTGGCGGCCGGCGAGCCGTTCCACCGCGTCCACGAGGCGGTCTTCTCCGTGCTCGCCCTGGAGTGTGAGCCGGTCGATCCCCGGTTGTGATCGGGGCTTCACGGGAGCGACACGTTCGTCACCCCCGGGGTCCTCTAGGAGGCCCTAACATCGGGGCAGACGACAGAGCGTGAACTTGCGATCACTCATGAATGAACGCCAACCCAGAAGGCCATGGTTCCATCTGCGTCATGACTGGCAGGACACCGAGCGCATCGGCAATGTCGTGGTGCAGCACTGCACTGTGTGCCTGAAAAGCAGAGTACGAATCCGGTAATGGCCCCTTAGTGTAGCCATTGCGCTACTTGCCGTAATTGTGGGGCAGGTAGGCTGCATGGGGGGTCCACCGGTAGCCGCGCAACGGCAGGAGCGTCTCGGCTACGTCACGTTCATCGCGGCGGCCGGTGCCATCGGCGGTTTCCTGTTCGGCTACGACAGCGCGGTGATCAACGGCGCCGTGGTCGGCATCCAGCGCTATTTCAACGTGGGCCCGGTCACCATCGGCGTGGTGGTGGCCATCGCACTGCTCGGCTCGGCCGTCGGGGCCTGGTTCGCCGGCAGCCTCGCCGACCGCTGGGGGCGCACCAAGACCATGCGCCTGGCCGCGGTCATCTTCGCCGTCAGCTCGATCGGGCAGGCGCTGCCGTTCGCGATCTGGGATCTGGCCTTCTGGCGTGTCCTCGCCGGCGCCGCGATCGGCATGGCCTCGGTCCTCGGGCCCGCCTACATCGCCGAGGTCGCCCCGCCCGCCTACCGGGGGCGGCTCGGGTCGTTCCAGCAGCTCGCGATCGTGCTCGGCATCGCCGTCTCCCAGTTGGTGAACTTCACGATCAACCTGTGGGCCGGGGGAGAGGTCAACAACCACCTCGGCCCCCTGGAGGCCTGGCAGTGGATGCTCGGCGCCTGCCTGGTGCCCGCCCTGATCTTCCTCGTCTTCGCCAGCGTCATCCCCGAATCGCCCCGCTACCTGGTCGCGGCCGGGCGCGAAGGGCAGGCCCGCGAGGTGCTGCGCGAGATCGAGGGCGACCACGTCGACCTCGACGACCGGGTGACCGAGATCAGGAGCGTGCTGCGCACCCGGCGGCCTCCCCGCCTCGCCGACCTGCGCGGACCCCGCTTCGGGCTGCTGCCGGTCGTCTGGGTCGGCGTCCTCCTGTCGGTCTTCCAGCAGTTCGTCGGCATCAACGTGATCTTCTACTACTCGACGGTGCTCTGGCAGTCGGTCGGCATCACCCAGTCGGACTCGCTGCTGATCAGCTTCTCCAGTTCGATCATCAACATCGTCGGCACGTTCATCGCCATGGCCCTGGTCGACCAGGTCGGCCGCCGCCCGCTGCTGCTGGTCGGCTCGGCCGGCATGGCGATCGCGCTGGCGGTGGCGTCGTGGTCGTTCAGCTACAGCCGCACCGTCGACGGGATCGTGCAGCTCCCCGCCACGCAGGGCGCCGCCGCCCTGATCGCGGCCAACGCGTTCGTGTTGTTCTTCGCGTTGTCGTGGGGGGTCATCGTGTGGGTGCTGCTGGGCGAGATGTTCCCCGGCCGGATCAGGGCGGCGGCGCTGTCGGTCGCGGCGGCGGCGCAGTGGCTGGCCAACTGGGTGATCACCGTGACGTTCCCGCCGCTGGCCACCTGGAACCTGGCGCTCACCTACCTGTTCTACGCCGTGTTCGCCGCGTTGTCGTACCTCTTCGTGGTCTTCATCGTGAAGGAGACGAAGGGCCGAAGACTGGAGGAGATGGGGTAGCCTCCGTCAGCCACGGGTCGAGGGCGTCGGCCTGGTCGTAGAGGGTCTCCAGCTCCGCCAGGCAGGCCGCGATCACCTCCCGCTCGACGATCCGCCGCCCGCCCAGATGGGCGCCGACGTCGTCGTAGCGGACCTCGTACATGAGGTCGCGGGACAGGATAAGGATCTCCGGGAGCGGCCCCGCCCGCTCCAGGTGCCGCACCGCTCCGGCGTCGAGCACGCGGGTGCGTTCGCCCGCCCTGGCCCGGGCCTTCAGCACCTGAAGCTCCCATCGCAGGTACGCCGTCAGCGGCCGTTCGGCGATCCGCAACCGCCGCAGCTCCACCGAATCGGGCACGTCGGCGGCGATCTCCCCGGCCGACTCCTCGATCAGTTCCATCGCCCGGTCCCAGTCTCCCTCGGACCAGGCCACCCAGCTCGGGCTGTAGGGCTCGTGAAAGTGCTGGGCCCGCTCCAGCTTCCAGAGCACTCCTTCCATCTCGCGGTAGAGGCCGTAGAACTCGGTCGTGTACGCCTGCCGGTCGAGCGTGACCCCGGGTGCGCCTTGCACGATCTCCCGCACACATCCTCCTGGCGGTCCGGCGATCCGCGCCACTCGCCGGCCCGAAGTGGTGGTCAGTTCCCGTACGAGTTGCTGCAAATGGCTGTTTCGTTACGCTCCAGGCGGCGAATGGTGATCTGCCGTCTGACGGGCGTACTGGGCGTGGCGTCGTTTTGCGACTGTTTCATCCCGTTACCTTCCGTCCCGGTTCCCCGACACGAGGTGATCGTAAAGCGGCCCTCGGAGCCGTCAAGGCCCAAAGCACGTCGGGCAGCCCGCGCGGGCGGCGTGGCGGGCGTAGACGTGGTGGTCGGGCGAGAGCAGATTGATCCCGTGGACGTAGCCCGGCGCCACCTCGGGCACCCCGGTGACCAGGGAGATGATCGCCTGCGCGACGAGATGGCCGGAGATCCCGGCCGACGTGCCGGTCACGCCGGGGCCGCCGAGATCGGGCACCCCGCCGTCGGGCCGGTGGGCCTGCTCGGCCGCGGCGACGCACTCGTAGCAGGCGCCCTTGGGCGGGTCGAAGACGCCGACGGTGACGAGCGGCCCGTTGTAGCCGCCGCCCGCCCACGGCACCCGGGCCGCCGCGCAGGCCCGGCTGGCCCAGACGCGGATGCCCTCGCCCCTGGGCTCGTCGGCGCAGAGGGCGAGGGCGTCGTAGCCGTCGACCAGTGATCGCAGGTCGGCCTCGCCGGTGACGCGGTGGCGGGCCGAGGTGACCACGATGTCGCTGTTGGCCTCGCCCAGCCGGTCGCGGGCCAGGTCGGCCTTGGGCCGGCCGACGTCGGCCTCGGTGTAGAGCAGTTGCCGGTTCAGGTTGGAGAGCTCGACCAGGTCGGGGTCGACGCAGTGGAGCCGCCCGACGCCGGTCGCGGCCAGCGCCCAGGCGGCGTGACTGCCGGTGCCGCCGAGCCCCACCACGACGACACGCGCCCGTTTCAGGGCGAGCTGGGTCTCCCACGCGCTGTGGCCGGGCACCAGGTCGACGCCCCGGAAGAAGGCCTGGTTGCGGCTGTAGCGGTCGACCTCACGCGGGGTGAGCCCACGCGGCGGGGGAGCGGTGGCCTCCTCCAGGTAGCCGGAGCCGACCAGGTCGTCGACGACGCCGCGCGCCTCGCCGGGACTGAGCTCGGGGAACATCACGATCAGCCGCGCGGCCACCGCCTCGGGCGCGCGCCGCCCGTCGAGCAGCGACAGGGCCGCCCAGACCCAGCCCTCCGGATCGTCGATCTCGGCGGCGAGCCCGTAGATCTCGCCGCCGATGCGGACGGTCCCCCCGGTGGTGCGGAACGGGCGGTGCTCCGCTTTGACCCGCGGGAACCGCAATCTCGATCTCCCCCGTGCGACGCCTTATCTGTACCGCGTGGGTGTACGGCGCCCGTGCCGCGTGGCCGCCCCCACGACCAGCGAGATGATCCACAGGAAGAACAGGACCTTGAACACCGTGAACACGCCACCCACAAGGATCATCGCGATCAACGCCCCGACGATCAAGGGCACGAACGGCCCGATCCCCGGCCCGCGCCGGACGCGGGCGTAGGGGGGACGGGCGAGGTGGTATCCCCAGTTGCCCATGTCGATCCCGGGGGGCGTGCGCATCTGGGGGACCGGAGGCGCGCCGAGGCCCTGCCCGCCGGGCAGGTCGGCCAGGACCACCCCCAGGTCGCCGGCGGTCTTGGCGGCGAGCGTGACGTCGAGGCGCTCGTCGAGCTCCTCGCGGGTGAGCCGCCCCTGCGCGAACGCGTCGTGCAGGAAGGCGGTCACCTCGTCGCGCTCCTTGTCGCCGATTCGCATCGCGGCGGGCGGAACGCCGGGCGGAACACGGTCAGCGGTCATGACGGGTCACTACTCCTCGTCGGTGTCGCCGTCGGCCAGGACCTGGTAGAGCTTGCGCCGGGTCTCGGCCAGGATCTTCTTGGCCTGACGCACCTGGCTCTCACTCCCAGTCTGCGCGATCTGGAACAAAGCGGACGCTGCCTGACGCGACAAATCAAACAATTCGTGGACGTTGTCTCCGATGTCGGGAGTCATCTCCTCCCACGGGGCGCGGACCTCGTCCTGGTGCTCGGCCACGTAGGCGCGGCCGGCGTCGGTGAGGGTGAAGGTCTTGCGGCCGTCTGCCTCCTCCGCGCGCACCAGCCCCTCGTCGGTGAGCTGCTGGAGCGCCGGGTAGACGGCGCCGGGGCTGGGCTTCCAGCCGCCCTGCGACCGCTCGGCGATCTCCTGGATGATCTGGTAGCCGTTGCGCGGCTCCTCCGACAGCAGGGCCAGGATGGCGGCCCGGACGTCGCCGCGCTTGGCCTTGCGCCCCCGGCCGAAGCCGCGCGGCCCGAACGGGAAGCCCGGGCCGAAGGGCCCGCCGGGGCCGAACCCCGGCCCGCCGCCCCAGGGGCCGCCCCGGCCGCGGTGGCCTCGATGACGGTGGTCGTGCGGGCCGCCGCCCCCGGTCTCCCAGGTGGCGGCGAAGCCGCGCAGGTTCTCCTTGAGCGCGGCCTTGAGGTTGCGGATCTCCCGGTGGAACTCGTGCGGGTGGGCCCAGGGGCCACCCGCGGCGTGGGTGTTGGTCATGTTTCCTCCAGAGTGTTACGCGATGCCTCAACGATATATCGAGAACATGTCGAATGCGAGAAAAACCCTGAAGTGACCCAAGTCACGAAAAAAGATGGGATGTCGGGGAACAGGTGCTGAGACCGCTCCGTTACATTGGGCAGAGACGGGATTGTTCCGCGCTGAGAGGGCTGGGGGGTGCTCTTGGAGCGGAGCGATCCCGTCTTGTATTTCCGGGCGGATCCGGATCCGGGGGTCCGGCCGCGCACGCGGGCCGTCCAAGTGGTTCGCCCACATGTGCCCGTTGGTCACGGCCGGGCGTAGGCGGGCCGTGTCGCCCGCTTTTTGTCGGTCCTTTGCCGTACGCTGCCGTGTCGTGATCTCGACATGATGGGCCACTCCCACGCGCTGACCGGGGCGATCGTCTGGCTGGGCATCGCGCCCGGGCTCTCCGCGCTTCCCTCGGTGCTCGACTTCCAGCCGTCGCTGGCGTTCGCCACCGCGATGTCCCCGGCCGAGTTGATCGCCGGGGCGATCATCTGCGCCGGGGCGGCCATGCTGCCCGACCTCGATCACCCCAGCGCCACGATCGCGCAGACCTTCGGGCCGGTCACGTGGCTCCTCAGCAAGGGGGTGAACTTCGTCAGCGGGGGGCATCGCAAGGCGACCCACTCGCTGCTGTTCGCGATCCTCATGGGGGTGGGGGCCCACCTGCTGGCCGAGCGGTTCACCGTGGGGCAGGACATCCTCGTCGTGTTGTCGATCGGGCTGGCGTTACGCGCGGTCGGCATCGGCGTGCCGGGGAACAAGATCGCTTCGGCGGTGGTCAACATCGTGCTGACCGGGGGCATATTCGCGGCGTTCTGGGGGCTGGGGGTGACCTACGCCTGGCTGGGGTTCGCGATCGGGATCGGCTGCTTCGTCCACGTTCTCGGCGACTGCCTGACCGAGCGGGGGTGCCCGGTGCTCTGGCCGCTCAAGCACAAGTGGCTGCTGCCGTGGGACTGGGGGCTGAAGACCGGGCAGAAGTTCGAGACCAAGATCCTCGCGCCGACGTTGTCGGTCGCCGTGTTCGCGCTGCTGTTCCTGCGGCTCATGCCGATGTGAGATCCCGCGGCGGAATGCGATATCTTGACATCAAGAGATATTCGCCCAAGGTTAGGCGAGCCTGACCGATCAACCCCTCCCGTGCGTACGGGAGGATGGCCGGGCGAGTTGTCAACAGAGAACCTTTGGGGAGGCGAGACTTCGTGTCCGCGAACAGCTTCGGCGCCCGTGACACACTGCGCGTGGGTGACGCGTCGTACGAGATCTACCGGCTGGACAGGGTCGAAGGGTCGGCGCGCCTCCCGTACAGCCTGAAGATCCTGCTGGAGAACCTGCTGCGCACCGAAGACGGCGCGAACATCACCGAGGCCCACATCAACGCCCTCGGTCAGTGGGACCCGTCGGCCGCGCCGAGCGTGGAGATCCAGTTCACCCCGGCCCGCGTGATCATGCAGGACTTCACCGGCGTGCCCTGCGTGGTCGACCTGGCCACCATGCGCGAGGCCGTGCGCGACCTCGGCGGCGACCCGGCCCGCATCAACCCGCTGGCCCCCGCCGAGATGGTCATCGACCACTCGGTCATCGTCGACTTCTTCGGCGGCCCCGACTCCTTCCAGCGCAACGTCGAGAAGGAGTACGAGCGCAACCACGAGCGCTACCAGTTCCTGCGCTGGGGCCAGACCGCGTTCGACGAGTTCAAGGTCGTGCCCCCGGGCACCGGCATCGTCCACCAGGTCAACATCGAGCACCTCGCCCGCGTGGTCATGATCCGCGACGGCAAGGCCTACCCCGACACCTGCGTCGGCACCGACTCCCACACCACGATGGAGAACGGCATCGGCGTGCTGGGCTGGGGCGTCGGCGGCATCGAGGCCGAGGCCGCGATGCTCGGCCAGCCGATCTCGATGCTCATCCCGCGTGTGGTCGGCTTCAAGCTCACCGGCAAGCTCCCGGCCGGCGCCACCGCCACCGACCTGGTGCTCGTCATCACCGAGATGCTGCGCAAGCACGGCGTGGTCGGCAAGTTCGTCGAGTTCTACGGCGAGGGCGTCTCGTCGGTGCCGCTGGCCAACCGGGCCACGATCGGCAACATGAGCCCCGAGTTCGGCTCCACCTGCGCGATCTTCCCGATCGACCAGGAGACGATCAACTACCTGACCCTGACCGGCCGCAGCGAGGAGCAGACCGCCCTCGTCGAGGCCTACGCCAAGGAGCAGGGCCTCTGGCTCGACCCCCACGCCGAGCCCGCGTTCTCCGAATACATCGAGCTCGACCTGTCCACCGTGGTGCCGTCGATCGCCGGGCCCAAGCGCCCGCAAGACCGCATCTCGCTGAGCGAGTCGAAGGAGATCTGGCGCCGCGACGTGCGCAACTACGTCACCGACTTCGACGGCGACGGCGTCGACGAGGCCGTCGAGGAGTCGTTCCCGGCCTCCGACGCGCCCGCCTCCAACGCCCGCGCCGGCGCCCCCCGCCCCCACAAGGCGGTGCCGGTCACCCTGGCCGACGGCACCAGCTTCGAGATCGATCACGGCGTCGTCACCATCGCCGCGATCACCTCGTGCACCAACACCTCCAACCCCTACGTGATGCTCGGCGCGGCGCTGCTCGCCCGCAACGCCGTCGAGAAGGGGCTGACTCGCAAGCCGTGGGTCAAGACCTCGCTCGCGCCCGGTTCCCAGGTCGTCACCGGCTACTTCGAGCGGTCGGGCCTCCAGCCCTACCTCGACAAGATCGGCTTCAACCTGGTCGGCTACGGCTGCACCACCTGCATCGGCAACTCGGGCCCGCTGCCCGAGGAGATCTCGGCCGCGATCCAGGCCAACGACCTCGCCGTCACGGCCGTGTTGTCGGGCAACCGCAACTTCGAGGGCCGCATCAACCCCGACGTGAAGATGAACTACCTGGCCTCGCCGCCGCTGGTGGTCGCCTACGCGCTCGCGGGCACCATGGACCTCGACCTGAACAACGAGCCGCTCGGCACCGGCGCCGACGGTCAGCCGGTCTTCCTGAAGGACATCTGGCCCGAGCCCGAAGAGGTCTCGCGGGTCGTCGCCGAGTCGATCGGCCAGGACATGTTCCTGCGCGACTACGCCGACGTCTTCAAGGGCGACGAGCACTGGCAGTCGCTGCCGATCCCGACCGGTGACACCTTCGAGTGGGACCCGGCCTCGACCTACGTGCGCAAGGCCCCCTACTTCGAGGGCATGCCCGCCAAGCCGGAGCCGGTCACCGACATCACCGGCGCCCGCGTGCTGGCGGTGCTGGGCGACTCGGTCACCACCGACCACATCTCGCCCGCCGGTTCGATCAAGGTCGGCACCCCCGCCGCCGACTACCTGAAGGAGAACGGCGTCGAGGTCAAGGACTTCAACAGCTACGGCTCCCGCCGCGGCAACCACGAGGTCATGATCCGCGGCACCTTCGCCAACATCCGGCTGAAGAACCTGCTGCTCAACGGCGTCGAGGGCGGCTACACCCGCGACTTCACCCAAGAGGGCGGCCCGCAGTCGTTCATCTACGACGCCTCGGTCAACTACCAGGCCGCCGGCACCCCGCTCGTCGTCCTGGCGGGCAAGGAGTACGGCTCCGGCTCCTCGCGCGACTGGGCGGCCAAGGGCACCGCGCTCCTGGGCGTGCGCGCGGTCATCGCCGAGTCCTACGAGCGCATCCACCGCTCCAACCTCATCGGCATGGGCGTGCTCCCGCTCCAGTACCCCGAGGGCGAGACCGCCGCGTCGCTCGGCCTGACGGGCGAGGAGACCTTCGAGATCACCGGCGTCGAGGAGCTCAACCAGGGCCACACCCCGGCGACCGTGACCGTCCGCGCGGGCGACAAGCAGTTCGAGGCGATCGTCCGCATCGACACGCCCGGCGAGGCCGACTACTACCGCCACGGGGGCATCATGCAGTACGTCCTGCGCTCCCTCCTCGCGAAGTAACCACGTCTCACCCCGGAAGCCGCCCGGACGCGATCCGGGCGGCTTCCGGGCTTCCATTCCGTTACGGCTCCGCCCGCCCGGCCCCTACCGCCGCCCCCGCTCCGCGCCGCCCGGGGCGCCGGCCACCCGCTCCCGCCTCGCGCCGCGACGCCGGGGAGCTCCGGCGAACACGGGCCCCACGGGATCGTATGCGCCGCCGGCCGTCGCGAATAGCGGTCGAATTCTTTTCGCCCCTCTCCGAATTGTGCGGAGATGAGCACCGGCCGTCCTGAAATCGCCGCTCTGACGCCCTTCTTCCGTGGCCTGCCGAAACGATCCGGTCGGCTTTGTTTCGCCGCTCGCCGAACCTTCGGTGCGGAGCGGACCGCATGGATTCCCTGTGCCAGGTAACTCTCCGCTACTCCGCTCGCCGAAGGTTGGGGGGCTCTACCGGCGGCTCTGGTCGATCCCACCAGAGGTCCGTCACCTACGGTAGCCATCGGCCGAAATGACCGAGCATGCACACCCCATTCCCGCATGCATTCGGTGGGTTGTCGCAGATATGAATGGCTCGTACCCAAATATCGGCGAGTGCCGTCTTGTTCGGTAAATCCGAAGCCTCGGTAAGTGTCCGCCCGCGGCAGGCGGGTTCGGCGGGGCCGGAACTCGTCGCGGTGGCCATGACGCCGGGGGGTGCCGCCGGTCATCGTGCGGTCATGATCACGTCCACCAAGCTCGGCGACCGGCTCAAGCCGCACGGCCGCCCCCGCCTGGCGGCCGGCTCCGACGCGCGGGGTCCGGGTCATCGACACGCGGCTGGTCGTGATGCGCACCGGCTTCCCGCCGGAGGGGGCGCGCCGTCGGGTTCGGGGTGCCGCCGCCGGGCGTCACCGGTTCACCGGGGGCCGCTCAGGTCTGTGACCTGGGCGGCTGCGTGGTTTTTACCCGGCCTTGGTGGGGTGGCCGGGTTCTTTGCGGGTACGTTTCTTCATTGTTACCCCGGGCAACAAACGTTACCGTCCCGTGTCTTTCCCCCAAGTTCCCTTGGGCTTACGTTGTCTCAAACAACATTCACCCATTAGGTGAGTCACACCCCCCGATAGACCCCCGGCCAGAAAGGACCCACGCATCATGCGCAAGGGGATCCTCAGCATCGGCGCCGCCTTCGCGGCCCTTTCCCTCGGTCTCACCGCGTGTGGCGGGGGTGACGAGGGCACCGGCGCAGCTCCCGAGACGACCGGCGCCGCCCCCGCGACGTCCGCCGCCGCCCCGGCTGGCAAGATCGGCGTCATCCTCCCCGACAGCAAGTCCTCCGCCCGGTGGGAGACCGCCGACCGCAAGTACCTCGAAGAGGCGTTCAAGGCCGCGGGTGTCGCCTACGACATCCAGAACGCCCAGGGTGACAAGACCCAGTTCCAGACCATCGCCGACCAGATGATCACCGGCGGCGTGACCGTGCTCGCGATCGTCAACCTCGACTCGGGCACCGGCAAGGCCGTCCTCGACAAGGCGAAGGCCCAGGGCATCGCCACCATCGACTACGACCGCCTCACCCTCGGCGGCAACGCCGACTACTACGTCTCCTTCGACAACACCGCCGTGGGCAAGCTCCAGGGCGAGGGCCTGTCGAAGTGCCTCGACGACGCCAAGGCCGAGAAGCCGATCATCTCCTACCTGAACGGCTCGCCGACCGACAACAACGCCACCCTCTTCAAGGAGGGTTACGACGGCGTGCTCAAGCCGAAGTTCGACTCGGGCGACTACGTCAAGGGCCCCGAGGACTCGGTTCCCGACTGGGACAACGCCCAGGCCGGCACCCTCTTCGAGCAGCAGCTCACCAAGGAGCCGAAGATCGCCGGCGTGCTCGCCGCGAACGACGGCCTCGGCAACGCCGCCATCGCGGTGCTGAAGAAGAACAACCTCAACGGCAAGGTCCCGGTCACCGGCCAGGACGCCACCGCGCAGGGCCTGCAGAACATCCTCGCCGGCGACCAGTGCATGACCGTCTACAAGGCCGTCAAGCAGGAGGCCGACGCCACCGCGCAGCTCGCCATCGCGCTGGCCAAGGGTGAGAAGCCCGCCGCCACCGGCACCGTCAAGGACAGCGAGACCGGCGCCGACGTGCCGGCCGTCCTGCTGACCCCGGTCGCCATCTACAAGGACAACGTGAAGGACGTCGTCGCCGACGGCTACGTCACGAAGGAAGAGCTCTGCACGGGCGACTTCGCCGCCCTGTGCACCGAGGCCGGCATCAGCTAAGTCGCTCCGCGGGTACGGCCCACGCACGCTCCCCCCGGCACAGGGCGTGGGCCGTGCCCCTTTCTGGAACCAGGAGTAGCCCATCGTGTCCACGGCACCCGTTCTGGAACTGCGCGGAATCGACAAGAGCTTCGGCCCCGTGCAGGTCCTCCACGATGTCGCCTTTTCGGTGTACCCCGGAGAGGTGACCGCTCTTGTCGGCGACAACGGCGCCGGTAAGTCCACCCTCGTCAAGTGCATCGGGGGCATCCACCCGTTCGACTCGGGCGAGTACTACTTCGAGGGCAGGCAGGTCCACGTCAGCGGCCCCCGCGACGCGGCCGCGCTCGGCGTCGAGATCGTCTACCAGGACCTCGCGCTCTGCGACAACCTCGACATCGTCCAGAACATGTTCCTCGGCCGGGAGCGCAAGCGCGGCCTGGTCCTCGACGAGGACACGATGGAGGAGATGGCGGCCAAGACCCTCGTGGGCCTGTCGGTCCGGACGGTCAAGTCCCTCCGCCAGCACGTCTCCAGCCTGTCCGGCGGCCAGCGGCAGACCGTCGCGATCGCCAAGGCCGTCCTGTGGAACAGCAAGGTCGTCATCCTCGACGAACCGACCGCCGCTCTGGGCGTCGCGCAGACCGCGCAGGTCCTGGAGCTGGTCCGCCGCCTGGCCGACAAGGGCCTGGCGGTCGTGCTCATCTCGCACAACATGAACGACGTCTTCGCGGTCTCCGACCGGATCGCCGCGTTGTACCTCGGCCGGATGGCCGCCCAGGTGAAGACCTCCGACGTCACCCACTCCCAGATCGTGGAGCTCATCACGGCCGGGCGCAGCGGGGAGCTCGGCCTGCAGAATGGCAAGGAAGCGACCGCATGACCACCACAACCGCTCCGGAGGAGAAGGCCGTCGCGACCTCCGCCGGGCTGAACCAGCAGGTCCGCGACTACGTGGAACGGGTGCGCGGAGGTGAACTCGGCGCCCTCCCGGCGGTCATCGGGCTCATCGTGCTGTGCACGGTCTTCGCGATCCTCTCGCCGGTCTTCCTGTCGCCGGTCAACTTCGCCAACCTGTTCACCCAGGGCGCGGGCGTCACCGTCATCGCGATGGGCCTGGTGTTCGTCCTGCTGCTGGGCGAGATCGACCTGTCGGCGGGCTTCGCCTCCGGCGTCTGCGCGGCCTTCCTCGGCGTGCTGCTCACCAACGAGGGCTGGCCCTGGTACGCCGCCGTGCTGGCCGCGATGCTGGTCGGCGTCGTGATCGGCCTGATCATCGGCTGGCTGGTGGCCAAGCTCGGCATCCCGTCGTTCGTCGTGACGCTGGCGGCGTTCCTGGCCTTCCAGGGCGTCGTGCTGATCCTGCTCGACGAGGGCACCAACATCTCGATCCGCGACTCGGTCATCCTGGCCATCGCCAACGAGAACATGTACCCGTGGCTCGGCTGGGCGCTCGTGGTCGTCGGTGTGCTCGCCTACGCCGGTCTCCAGCTCCTCAACAACCGCCGCAGGGCGGCCCGGGGCCTGGTCGCCGACCCGCTGTCGCTGATCGCCGTCCGCGTCGGCGCCCTCGCCGTCGCGTCGGGCTTCGCGGTGTACGTGCTGAACCTGGAGCGCAGCCGCAACCCGGGCGTCATCTCCCTGACGGGCGTGCCGGTCGTGGTGCCGATCATCCTGGTGCTGCTGCTGGTCTGGACGTTCGTGTTGCGCCGCACCCGTTTCGGCCGGCACATCTACGCCGTCGGCGGCAACGCCGAGGCGGCCCGCCGGGCCGGCATCAACGTCGACCGGATCAAGATCTCCGCGTTCGTCATCTGCTCCTTCATGGCGTCCGTCGGCGGCATCATCGCGGCCTCGCGGGCCAACTCCGTCGACCCCAACACGGGCGGCAGCAACGTGCTGCTGTTCGCGGTCGGCGCCGCGGTCATCGGCGGCACGTCGTTGTTCGGCGGCAAGGGCCGGGCCCTCGATGCCGTCCTCGGTGGCGCGGTCGTCGCGGTCGTCATCAACGGCATGGGCCTGATGGGCTACAGCTCCAGCGTGAAATACGTGGTCACCGGCGCGGTGCTGCTGCTCGCGGCGGGTGTGGACGCCCTCTCCCGCAAGCGGGCGTCGGCATCCGGCCGCCGATAGGGTGGGCGCGAACGACGACCCCCCGGCACCAGAGGCAGGACGCATGTTGCGCGCAGGTCCCTCTCAGGAGGAGATCCGCCGTCACAACCTCGGCACCCTCCTGCGCCACGTCCACCTCGGCGGCCCGACCTCGCGGGCCGAACTGACCAGCCGCATGGGGCTGAACCGCAGCACCATCATGGCGCTGACGGCCGACCTCACCGCGGCCGGTCTGGTACGCGAGGAACTGCCGAAGGAGACCGGCCGGGCCGGCCGCCCCTCGCTGGTGGTCCGGCCCGAGTCCTCGCGGGTCTACGTCCTCGCCTTCGACGTGGGCGTCGACCGGCTGGTCGCCGCCCGGGTCGGGCTGGGCGGGGTCATCCTCGACCGCCGCTGGGCGGTGCGCCCCCGCGGCGCCTTCGACCTGAACGAGTCGGTCGCCACGCTGGCCGGGTTCGCCCGCCAGATGCACCGCAAGACCAGGGCCGACACCGTCTGCGTCGGCGCGGCGGCGGCGTTCTGCGGCGCGGTCCGCAAGGCCGACGGCCTGGTCCGCTTCAGCCCCAACCTGGAGATGGAAGACGGCCCGTTCGGCGAGGAGTTGTCCAAGCGCCTGGCGATGGGCCTGCCGGTGACCGTCGGCAACGACGCCAACCTGGGCGCGCTCGCCGAGCACACCCGGGGCACCGGGACGGGCTGCCGCGACCTCGTCTACCTGCACGGCGACGTCGGCATCGGCGGCGGCATCGTGGTCAACGGCCAGTTGCTCGGCGGCGCGGCCGGCTACGGCGGCGAGGTCGGCCACATGGTGGTCAACCCCGGCGGCCGGGCCTGCGGCTGCGGCTCCCACGGCTGCCTGGAGGCCGAAGTGGGGGAGCGGGCGCTGCTCGAACACGCCGGCAGCTCCGGCGTCCACCGCCTGGCGGCGGGCCGGGGCCGCGACGGCATCCACGCGGTCGTCGAGGCGGCCGACCGCGGCGACATAATCGCTCAGGACGCGCTCCACCGGGTGGGCGACTGGCTCGGCATCGGCGTCGCCAACCTGGTGAACGTCTTCAACCCCGAGGTCGTCATCTTCGGCGGCACCCTGCGCGAGATCTATCTCGGCTCGGCCGCGCAGGTCCGCAGCCGCCTCAACCTGGCCACCCACCCCGCGCTGCGGGAGGCGCTGCGGCTGCGCACCTCGGAGCTCGGCGACGACGCGACGCTGGTCGGGGCCGCCGAGCTGGCCTTCACGAAGGTACTCGCCGACCCTCTTGAGGTGCTCGCGCGGATGAGCGGGTAGCCGGGCGCAGCACCACGAGAGCCACCACGAAGGCGACCGCGAGCAGCCCCGCCGACACGGTGAACGCCAGCCGGTAGCCCTCGGTCAGCGCGACCGCCCCCGGCGCGCCCTCACCCAGCAGGCTCTCGGTGCGGCCCGCCGCCAGGGTCGACGCCACCGCCACGCCGAGGGCCATGCCGATCTGCTGGGTGGTGTTGAACAGGCCCGAGGCCAGCCCGGCGTCGTCGTCGCGGGCGTCCGACATGCCGAGGTTCGTCAGGGCGGGCAGCACCAGCCCGCCCCCGGCGATCAGCAGCATCACCGGCAGCAGGTCGGTGACGTAGACGGCCTCCACGGGCACGCGGGTCAGCCAGCCCATCGCGGCCACCAGCAGCACCAGGCCCGTGAGCAGCACCGCGCGGGTCCCGTACCGGTTGTTGAGCCGGGCCGAGACGAACAGCGACACCCCGCCGATGGCCACGGCGGCGGGCAGCATGGCCAGGCCCGTCGCGAGAGCGCCGTACCCGAGGACCCGCTGCATGTAGAGGGCGACCAGGACCTGGAAGGAGAACATGGCCGACAGCGCCAGGATCTGCACCGCGTTCGCGCCCGACACGTTCCTCGACCGGAACACGCGCAGCGGCATCAGCGGGGTGCGCGCGGTCGCCTGGCGGACGAAGAAGCCGGCCAGCAGCGCGACCGACAACCCGCCGTAGGCGAGGGTCTGCCCGGCGCCGTGTCCTTCGATCCCGACCACGGTGTAGACGCCCAGCATCAGCCCGGCGGTGACCAGCGCCGCTCCGGCGACGTCGGCCCCGGCGGACCGGCCCGCGCCGCGTTCGGCGGGCAGCGCCCTGATCGCGAGCAGGATCGTGGCCAGCCCGATCGGCACGTTGATGAAGAAGATCCAGTGCCAGTCGAGGGTGTCGGTGAGCACGCCGCCGAGCACCTGCCCGATCGAGGCGCCGGCCGCGCCGGTGAAGCTGAACACCCCGATCGCCTTCGCCCGTTCGGCGGGGTCGGTGAAGAGCGTCACCAGGATGCCCAGCACGACCGACGAGGCCAGCGCGCTGCCCACGCCCTGCAGGAACCGGGCGGCGACCAGCATTTCGGGGGTGCCGGCCAGCCCGGCCAGCAGCGAGGCCGCGACGAAGACGGCGTTCCCGGCGAGGAACACGCGTTTGCGGCCGATCAGGTCGCCGAGCCGCCCGGACAGCAGCAGCAGGCCGCCGAAGGGGATCAGGTAGGCGTTGACCGTCCAGCTCAGGGCGGCCGAGCCGAAGCCGAGGTCGTGCTGGATGGCGGGCAGCGCCACGGTCACGATGCTGCCGTCGAGGATGGTCATCAGCATGGCGGTCGACAGGACCGCCAAGGCGAGCCAACGGGACATGGTCGTCTCCTGTTCGGGGGGAACGGAAACGACCGTATCAGATAGTTTTGTTGTAGACGATCCCCGTCGGACCTACTTGGCGCGCTGCCGTGCCCGCCGGGCGCCCTGCGGCGCTTCGACGGGGGTCGCCAGATGTCCTTCGGTCAGCCGGGTCAGCAGCCCGACGAGGACGCGCCCCTCCTCCGGGGACAGGGCGTCGAGGGCCTCGCGGTGGACGCGGTCGGCGATGCGCTGACTCCGCGCCGCCACCTCGGCGCCCTTCTCGGTGACCGCGATGATCCGGGCCCGGCGGTCGGTGCTCGACGGCCGCCGTTCGGCCAGGCCCGCCTGCTCCAGGGCGTCGACGGTGACCACCATCGTGGTCTTGTCCATGTCGCCGATCTCGGCGAGCTGGATCTGGGTGCGCTCCTCTTCGAGCGCGTGCACCAGCACGCAGTGCATGCGGGCGGTCAGCCCGATCTCGGCCAGCGCGGCCGCCATCCGGGTCCGCAGCACGTGGCTGGTGTGGTCGAGCAGGAAGGAAAGGTCCGGTTCGGTACGGGAGGGCGCCATCGCGGTCATCTGCCCAGGATAGACAACCGCTCCCGTACCGGATCGTCTCCGACGGGAGGACTAGGCGACCCGCGCGTTGGGCGCGGTCCAGGTGTTGCACGACAGGAACGACTGCGAGTCGTAGCCCCGCTCCAGCCAGAAGGCCTGGTTGCGGCCCTTGCCGTGGACGGTGTCGGAGGCGTGCTTGGCGGCCCAGTCGACGACCTGGTCCCACTCCTCGAACACGACCGGCAGGCTCTCCTGCACCGCGCCGAGGAAGACGCCGGCCATGCACTCGGCCTGCTGCTCGACCCGGTGGCTCAGGTAGTCGCGGGCCGTCTTGGTGCGCGCCTGCGCGTAGAGCCGGTTGTACGCCGGCACGATGCCGGCGCGCTGCTGGGCGTGGTGGCCGATCTCGTGGGCCATGGTCTTGGCCAGCGTGAGACCCCACGGGTTGCGGACCGTGGCCTTCGGGAGGAACTGGTAGATGGTCTGGGACGACGGGCAGTAGTGGGCGGTGTAGGTGTTGCTGAGCTTGCCGCACGGCGTCCTGGTGCCGCTGGCCCGGATGATGATCTTCGGTACCCGGTAGGCGCCCAGGCCGGCCGCCCTGAACTGGCGGGCGTACATCTGGTTCACGCAGCGGGCGACCTTGAGCAGGTAGGCCTTGAGGGAGTTCGCGCTGCCCTTGCGCGGCTCGCCGGGGGAGCAGGTGAACGAGTCGACGGCGCCCGACCGGTAGAGCCGGTTCTTCGTCAGCACTGTCGGGAACCCGCGCTTCGCGGCGGCCGGCGCGGCCATCGGGGCCTGGGCGGCGGCGGGCCCTGCGGCCGACGGTGCGGCCGACGGTGCGGCGGCCAGGGGCGGGGGAGAGGAGGTGGCCTGGGCGGCGGAGCCCGTCACGACGAGGACGGAGAGCGCGCCGGAGGCCAGTGCGATCAGGGGAATTCGCATGGTGTGCAGACCATATTGCAGGTCTTATTGGAGAGTAAAGTCGGGTAAATACGGATATTTACGGCGGCCATCCCGCGTGGATGACCGCCGCACCGCAGGTCAGGCCACCTGTGAGGCAGGAGCCTTGTAGGTGTTGCACACGCTGGGCGAACCCGCCTTGAAGCCGCGGTCGGTCCACGCCGCCCGGCTCTTGCCGCCGCCGTGGCTGGGGTCCCCCATGTCCTCCTTGATGTAGGTCAGCAGTTGCCGCCAGTCATGGGAGTCGCGCCCCGTGGAGGCCCAGATGCTGCGCAGGAACGCCCCGGAGAGGCAGTCGGCCTGCAGTTCCAGGCGGGCGTGCCACTTGTAGGCGGCCTTCGTGTTCTTCGGCATCAGCTTGTAGTGGGCCTTGATGATCCCCGACCGCTGCTGCACGTGGTGGCCGTACTCGTGGGCCAGCACGTAGAAGAGGAAGGGCGTGCCCTCGTACTCGAGCATCCAGCCGTCGACCAGGACGACGAGGCCCTGGGTGTCCTGGCAGTAGGCGCCGCCCCAGAAGCCGTCCATGTTCCCGCACGCTCGGGTCCTGGTCGGCTTGCTGATGAACTCCATGCCCGGCTGGCGGAACGGGAGCTTGGCCTTCTTGAAGAAGGAGGTCCAGGTGGCGTCGAGGCACTCGGCGCCCTCGCGCAGGTAGTTCTGCGCGGTCAGGAAGTCCTCGATCGTCACGGAGTATTCGGGACACGACCGGACCGGCAGCTTGCCGGACGTGTAGATCGGGTTCTTCGTCAGGGCGGACAGACCGGTCGGAACAGGCCGTGCGTGGACCGTTCCGGGCGCCAGCAGGGGCGCCACCAAACCTGCCACCAGTAAGGGGATGATTTTTCGCACGAATTCAGGAGGGTACGGGACAAGTCAACCACCCGTAAAGGGATTCTCCAGGCCTCGGAGCCGGAAGCCGGGCGTTGTCGAACTACACTCCTACTGTTCGACGGCGAACGGGAAAGGAATCGCAGTGGGCCTTCTGGAGTCCCTGAGCGGACCGACCGACCTCAAAGCACTCGACGCGAGCGAGCTGCCCCGGCTCGCCGAGGAGATCCGTGACCTTCTGGTCCGCTCCGTCGCGAACTCGAAGGCGGGTGGTCACCTGGGTCCGAACCTCGGGGTGGTCGAGCTGACGATCGCGATCCACCGCGTCTTCGACTCCCCCCACGACCGCGTCGTCTGGGACACCGGCCACCAGTCCTACGTCCACAAGATGCTGACCGGCCGCGCCGACCAGTTCGACGGCCTGCGCCAGGAGGGCGGCCTGTCGGGCTATCCGAGCCAGGCGGAGTCGCCCCACGACATCGTGGAGAACTCCCACGCCTCCACCGCCCTCTCGTGGGGCGACGGCATCGCCAAGGGCTTCCGCCTGACCGGAAGCGACCGCCACGTCGTCGCGGTCATCGGCGACGGCGCCCTCACCGGCGGCATGGCGTGGGAGGCGCTCAACAACATCGCGCTGACCAAAGACCTGCCGCTGGTCATCGTGGTCAACGACAACGGCCGCTCCTACTCCCCGACGATCGGCGGCCTGGCCACCCACCTGGCCAAGCTGCGCGTCACCCAGAGCTACGAGCAGGTCCTGGAGTTCGTGAAAGACAAGTTCGGCAACGTGCCGGTCCTCTACGACACCCTCCACGGCATCAAGAAGGGCCTCAAAGACGTCCTGGCCCCGCAGGTCATGTTCGAAGACCTCGGCATCAAATACGTCGGCCCGATCGACGGCCACGACGAGCCCGCGATGGAGACCGCGCTCCGCAAGGCCAAGTCCTACGGCGGCCCGGTCATCGTCCACGTCGTGACGAAGAAGGGCCAGGGCTACGAACCGGCCGAGAACCACGACGAAGACTGCTTCCACGCGCCGCAGCCCTTCGACATCCTCACCGGCGAGGAGCGGCCCAAGCAGCTCGGCTGGACCGACGTCTTCAGCGAGGAGATGGTGCGCGTCGGCGCCGAGCGCCCCGACGTTGTCGCCATCACCGCCGCGATGCTCCACCCGACCGGCCTGGCCCACTTCGCCGCCCTCTACCCCGACCGCATCTTCGACGTCGGCATCGCCGAGCAGCACGCCCTGACCAGCGCGGCCGGCCTGTGCATCGGCGGCCTGAAGCCGGTCGTCGCGGTCTACGCGACCTTCCTCAACCGCGCCTTCGACCAGTTGCTCATGGACGTCGCCCTCCACCGGCTCCCGGTCACCGTGGTGCTCGACCGCGCCGGCGTGACCGGCGACGACGGCGCCAGCCACAACGGCATGTGGGACCTGTCGATCCTCCAGGTCGTGCCCGGTCTCCAGGTCGCGGTGCCGCGCGACGCCACCCGGCTGCGCGAACTGCTCGGCGAGGCGCTGCGGGTCACCGACGGCCCGACCGTGGTGCGCTTCCCCAAGGGCGCCCTGGTCAAAGAGGTCGAGGCGATCGGCGAGATCGGCTCGATGGAGCTGCTGCGCGAGGGTGAGGGCGAACCCGACGTGCTCATCGTCGCGGTCGGCCCGATGGCCGAGGTCAGCCTCGACGCCGCCGGGCTGCTGGCCGCCCAGGGCATCTCCGTCACGGTCGTCGACCCGCGCTGGGTCAAGCCGCTCGACGAGTCGCTGACGCTGCTGGCCGCCGCCCACAAGCTGGTCGCGGTGGTCGAGGACAACGGCCGCGTGGGCGCGGTCGGCGACGCCGTGTCGCGGCTGCTGCGCGACCACGACATCGACGTGCCGGTCCGCAACTTCGGGCTGGCCCAGGAGTTCCTCGACCACGCCAAGCGGCCGAAGATCCTGGCCGACGCCGGGCTGACCGCGATCGACCTGGCGGGTGAGCTGGCCGACGCGCTGCGCCGCCGCGCCGCCGTCGAGTTCTAACGCCTCTCGACGACCCGGCTGACCACGAAGCCGATCGTGGCCGCGACCAGCGCGACCCCGGCCGCGATCGGCATGATCAGCCCCTCGTTCCGGCGGGCCGCCTCACCGGCGAGCGCGCCGAGGGCGACGTAGCCGACGACCCAGATCGTGCCGCCGGCCATGGCCCAGAGGCCGAACCGGCGGCGCGGCATGGCCAGGATCCCGGCCAAGACCGGGGTCAGCGCGTTGAGGCCCGGCACGAAATAGGTCAGCGCGATCAGCCAGCCGCTGCCGTGGAGCACCTCTTCGGCCTGTTTCCACTTCTCGTCGCCGACCCACCGGCCCAGCCGGCTCGCCCGCACGCGCGGCCCGAAGCGGCGTCCGATCCAGTGGCCCGAGAACGCACTCACCGCGACGCCGCCCACTCCGCCCGCGACCACCAGCGGGCCTTCGGCGAGGGTGTCGACCGTCGTCCCGGCGATGATCAGCGACAGGTCGCCGGGCACGATGACGCCGATGAGCAGCATGCCTTCGAGGGCGACGTACAGGAGGGTGACGGCGGCGACGAGGTAGGGGCTCTGGTCGGTCAGCCAGTCGAGGAGCTGGTCCACGGCATCGAGCATCGTCTCCCTCTGCCCAGCGGCTATCCGGTCACGCCTTGGACCACGAGCCACAACCCGGCCCCGGCCAGCAGCAGCCCGCTCGCGGCCAGCGTCGCGCGGTAGGCGCGCGGGCCCAGCCGGTGCCGCCCGGCGGCGACGAGCCCGGCCAGGACCACCTTGGCGCCGACGAGGAGCAGATAGAAGCCGATCAGGAACGCGGCGGCCGGGCCGAGGCCCCGCTCCCAGGCGGCCACGACGAGCGGCCCGCCGACGGTGATCCAGAACAACCACGGGTGCGGGTTGGTCAGGTTGACCAGCACGCCTTTGCCGACCTGCGAGGGCACCCTCTCGCCGGGCGCCGGGAGGACGGCCGTGCGGGCCGCCGTGACGGCCTCGGCGCCGAGGTAGACGACGTACAGGCCCCCGGCGATCGACAGACCCCGCAGCAGACCGGACGGGAGCGCGCCCGCGAGCACGATCGACGACACCACGACGGGCAGGTCGGAGAGCAGCGGCACGCACGCCATGCGCAGCCCGGCCGGGAAACCCCCGCGAAGGCTCGCGGTGATGACCAGGCCGAGCAGCGCGCCCGGGGCGACCCCGGCGCCGAGGCCGAGGCCGATTCCGAGCATCAGTTCCCGCACATCACGGGAGCCTAGGGGAGGAACCGGGCTCCGTTGACCGCCTCGGAGACGCCCGTCCGGTCGAGGTAGGGCGTGATGCCGCCCAGGTGGAACGGCCAGCCCGCGCCCAGGATCAGGCACAGGTCGATGTCCTGCGGCGCGGAGACGACCCCCTCGTCGAGCATGATGCGGATCTCCTCCGCCAGCCCGCGCAGCGCCCGTTCCCGCACCTCCTGCTCGTTCGAGACGAACCCGCGGCCCGGGTGGAGCGTGTCGCCGCCGGTGGCCACCATCGTGGCCAGCGCGGCCGAGACCGGGAACCGGTCGGGGTAGGCGGCGTTCATGGTCTCGGCGACGTGCAGCGCGACCGCCGGGCCGACCAGCTTGAGCAGCGTGAACGGCGTCATCGGCAGGCCGAGCCCGTCGAGCGCGTGGTCGGCGACGTCGGCGGAGGTGCCCGAGTCGACCGACGCCAGCACCTCGCCCATGAACCGGGTGAGCAGCCGGTTCACCACGAACGCGGGCGCGTCCTTGACCAGCACCGCCGACTTGCGGAGCTGCTTGGCCGCGGCGAACGCGGTCGAGACGGTCACGTCGTCGGTCCGCTCGCCGCGCACGATCTCCAGCAGGGGCATGACCGCGACCGGGTTGAAGAAGTGGAACCCGACGAGCCGCTCGGGGTGGCGCAGCCGCGACGCCATTTCGGTGACCGACAGGGAAGAGGTGTTGGTCGCCAGCACGCAGGTGTCGGAGACGACCTCCTCGACCTCGGCGAACACCTGCTGCTTGACCTTCAGGTCCTCGAACACCGCCTCGATGACGAAGTCGGCGTCGGCGAACGCCTCCTTGGTCAGCGACCCGGTGACCAGCGTCTTCAGGCGGGTGGCCTGGTCGGCGGTGACGCGGCCCTTGGCCCGGAGCGTGTCGATCTCCTGGTGGACGTGGCCGACGCCCCTGTCGACGCGTTCCTGGTCGAGGTCGGTCAGCACGACCGGCACCTGCAGCCGCCGCGCGAACAGCAGCGCGAACTGCGAGGCCATCAGCCCCGCGCCGACCACGCCGATCTTGGTGATCGGGCGGCCCGGCACCCCGGGCACCCCGGCCGGCTTCTTGGCCCGCCGCTGCGTCAGGTCGAAGGCGTAGAGCCCGGCGCGCAGCTCGTCGCTCATGATGAGGTCGGCCAGCGCGTCGTCCTCGGCCGCGAACCCGGTGTCGCGGTCGCTCGTGCGGGCCCGCTCGATGAGCTCCAGGGCCCGGTACGGAGCCGGCGCCGCCCCCCGGATCTTCAGGTCGACCAGCTCGCGGGCCTGGGCCACGACGGGCGCCCAGTCGGTGGACTCGTGCCCCGGCCGCTCGACCAGGACGTCGCCGTTGACCACCCTGGCGGCCCAGCGCAGCGACTCCTCCAGGAAGTCGGCCGGCTCGAACAGCGCGTCGGCGAGCCCCAGCCCGTAGGCCTCCGGCCCCTTGATCATGCGGTTCTGCGACAGCGGATTCTCGACGATCAGCTTGATCGCCTTCTCCGGCCCGATCAGCCGCGGGGTCAGGTAGGTGCCGCCCCAGCCCGGCACCAGCCCGAGGAAACACTCGGGGAAGGCGACCGCGGGCACCCCGGCGGAGATCGTCCGGTACGTGCAGTGGAGCGCCAGCTCCAGGCCGCCGCCCATCGCGGCGCCGTTCACGAACGCGAACGAGGGGACCGTCAGCTCCCCGAGCCGCCGGAACACGTCGTGGCCGAGCCGCCCCACGAGGTGGGCCTGCTCCCGGCCGGAGATGGTGGCGGCCTCCTTGAGGTCGGCCCCCACCGCGAAGATGAACGGCTTGCCGGTGACCCCGACGGCGGCCAGGTCGGTGCGCTTCTCGATCGAGTCGAGGGCGTTCTTCAGCTCGTTGAGCCCGCCCTCGCCGAAGGTGTTCGGCTTGGTGTGGTCTTCGCCGTTGTCGAGGGTGATCAGCGCCATCGTGCCCGCGCCGTAGGGCAGTTCGACGTCGCGGACCAGGGCGTGCGTTACCAGCTCGCTCATGCCAGGTTCTCCCAGATGACGGTGCCGCCCATGCCGAGGCCGACGCACATGGTGGTGATGCCGTAACGGACCTCGGGGTGCTCGGCCATGCTGCGCGAGAGCTGCGTCATCAGCCGCACGCCGCTCGACGCGAGGGGGTGGCCGTAGGCGATCGCGCCGCCGTAGGGGTTCACCCGGGGGTCGTCGTCGGCGATGCCGAAGTGGTCGAGGAAGGCCAGCACCTGGACCGCGAACGCCTCGTTGATCTCGAACAGCCCGATGTCGCCGATCGACAACCCCGCCAGCCGCAGCGCCCGCTCGGTCGAGGGGATCGGCCCGACGCCCATCAGCTCGGGGTCGACGCCCGCGAAGGCGTAGGAGACCAGGCGCATCCGCCCGGTCAGCCCCAGTTCGGCCGCGACGTCCTCGGCGGCGACGACGCAGCCGGTGGCGCCGTCGTTGATGCCGGAGGCGTTGCCCGCCGTCACGTTGCCGTGGGGCCGGAAGGGCGTCTTGAGGTTGGCCAGCCCCTCCATGGAGGTGCCGGGCCGCATGGCCTCGTCGGCGGTGGCCAGGCCCCAGCCCTCTGCGGCCTTCCGGGTGGCCATCGGCACCAGGTCGGGCTGGATCACGCCGTCGGCGTAGGCCTTGGCGGCGCGCTCCTGTGAGAGCACGGCGTAGGCGTCGGCCCGCTGCTTGGTGATCGCCGGGTAGCGGTCGTGCAGGTTCTCCGCCGTCATGCCCATGACCAGGGCCGAGCCGTCGACCAGTTGCTCGGACAGGAAACGCGGGTTGGGGTCGACCCCCTCGCCCATCGGGTGGCGGCCCATGTGCTCGACGCCGCCGGCGATGGCGACGTCGTAGGCGCCGAAGGAGATCCCGCCCGCCACGGTGGTCACGGCGGTCATCGCGCCCGCGCACATGCGGTCGATGGCGTAGCCGGGAACGGTCTTGGGCAGGCCCGCCAGGATCGCGGCCGACCGGCCGATCGTGAGGCCCTGGTCGCCGATCTGGGTGGTGGCCGCGACGGCGACCTCGTCGACCCGCTCGGGCGGCAACGACGGGTTGCGGCGCAGCAGTTCGCGGATGACGCGGACGACCAGATCGTCCGCCCTGGTCTCGGCGTAGAGGCCCTTGGGCCCCGACTTGCCGAACGGCGTGCGAACGCCGTCGACGAAGACGACTTCACGTGACGCGGGCACGGTATCTCCCTATCTGCGTGGGCTGACACCCTAATGCTACTCGTGAGTAACCAACGGGATGTGCGGCATACTGGGAAATCGCTTTCCGGGAGGATGTCGTGGTCACGCTCGAAGACGTCGCACGCCATGCCGGGGTGTCCCTCGCCACCGCCTCACGGGTGCTGAACGGCAGTGCCCGCCAGGTGGGCGCCGGGCTCCGGGCCAAGGTCGAACAGGCCGCGGCCGAACTCGGCTACCGCACCAACGTCGCCGCCCAGACCCTCGCCCGGGGGGCCGGGAACGTGATCGGCCTGGTCGTCCACGACCTCGTCGACCCCTACTTCGCCGCCATCGCCGACGGGGCCGTGCGGGCGGCCGAGGCCCACGGGATGGTCGTCATGGTCGGCACGACCCACCGCGACCCCGCCAAGGAGATCGCCTACGTCTCCTCCCTGGGGGCGCAGCGGGCCCGCGCGGTGATCCTGGCCGGGTCGCGGACGGACGACCCCTCGGCCGCGGGCCTGCGGGCCGAGCTGGACCGTTACCGGAACGGCGGCGGCCGGGTCGCGGTCATCGGCCAGGATCTTCTCGGCACGGACACCGTCGCCGTCGCCAACCGCTCGGGGGCGGCCGCGCTGGCGGAGGCCCTGACGGCCATGGGGCACCGGCATTTCGCCATCCTGGCGGGGCCGCCCCGGCTGATCACGGCCGTCGACCGGTGCGAGGGGTTCGCGGCGGCGCTCCCCGGGCCGGCCCCGCAGATCATCCACGGGCCGTTCGACCGCGACGGCGGCCACACCGCCGCCCACTCGATCGGGCCCGACGTGACGTGTGTGTTCGCGGTCAACGACGTCATGGCGGTGGGGGCGCTGGCGGCCTTCCGCGAGCGCGGGATCCGGGTGCCCGAGGACGTCTCGCTCGCGGGCTTCGACGACATCGCGACCCTGCGCGACCTCGTCCCGGCCCTCACCACGGTCCGGCTCCCGCTGGCCGACCTGGGCGCACGGGCGGTGGAACTGGCCCTGGCCGACGACGACGGGCCCACGGTGGTGCACGTGGAGGGCGAGGTCGTGATCAGGGAGAGTGTGCGAGCCCGGTGAGATTCGCGATCAGCACGCTCGGGCTGCCGGGTTCGTCTCTCGCCGAGGCCGTCGAGGTGGCGGTCCGGCACGGGGTCGGGGGGCTGGAGCTGCGGCTTCACCCGGACATGCCGCTGGACGCCGATCCCCGCGAGGCCGGGCTGGAGGTCGTCTCGATATGCGGATACATCCGTATCGCCGAGACCGGTCCCGACGAGCCGGTGATCGACGCGCTGCGGGCACAACTCGCCCTGGCCGATCGGTTCGGGGCGCTCGGGGTGCGGGTCTTCCCCGGCGGGCCGGACGCCGAGGCCGCGCTGCGGCGGCTCGCGGCCGTCGCGGGGGAGAGCCGGGCGCGGGTGCTGGTCGAGACGCACGACCACATGGCCACCGGAGCCGCCGTGGGAGCGCTGCTCGACCGGTTCGGGCGGCCCGAGGCAGCCGGGGCGATCTGGGACGTCCTGCATCCCTGGCGGAACGGGGAGGACCCGGCCGCCACGTTCGAGGCGCTCGCGCCGCATCTCGCCTACGTCCAGATAAAGGACGCCGCCGGCGCCACGCCCCGGCCGATGGGGCTGGGCGAGGTGCCGCTGAACGTGGTCGGCGCGCTCCTGCGGGACTATCCCGGGTGGTTCTCCCTCGAATGGGAGAAGGCCTGGCATCCCGAGGTCGAGCCCCTCGACGAGGTCATACCGGGGGCTCGGGAGTGGGTGCGATCAGTCGTTCGTAGCGGGTGATCATCTCGGCCACGACCTCGTCGGGGTCCCTGGCCCAGACGTCGGCGTTGAAGATCTCGACCTCGACGTCGCCGTCGTATCCGGCCGCGCGGACCGCCTCGGTCAGCGGCCCGAAGTCGATCACGCCGTCGCCCATCATGCCCCGGCCCAGCAGGACGTCGGCCGGGAGCGGGACCAGGAAGTCGCACACCTGGTAGCCGAAGATCCTGGCGCGGGCGATCTCGGTGAGGACCTCCGGGTCCCACCACACGTGGAAGGTGTCGACCACCACCCCGACGTTCTCGTAGGGCTCGGCCAGGTCGTTGGCCTGCTTCAGGGTGGACAACACGGCCCGGTCGGCGCAGTACACGGGATGGAGGGGTTCGAGCGCCAGGCGCACCCCCGCCTGGGCCGCGTAGGGGGCGAGGACCTGGAGGGACTCCGCCACGCGGGACCGGGCGGCGGGCAGGTCCCGGGAGAAGGCGCCCAGTCCTTCGCCCGGCACCACGCCCGGAAGGCCGCCGACGACCATGACCAGGCACGACGCGTTCAGGGCCGCCGCCTCGTCGATGGCGCGGCGGTTGTCGTCGAGGGCGTCGTCTCCGCCGGTCAGGAAGCCGCCCCGGCACAGGGAGGAGACCCGCAGGCCCGCGTCGCGGACCAGCTTGACCGACTCCTCCAGGCCCTGGTCGGCGACGTTCTGCCGCCACAGGCCGATCGCCTCCAGGCCGTGCCGGGCGCAGCCCTCGACGGCCTCGCGGACGGTCCACCGTCTGGTCGTCCACTGGTTCAGGGACAGGCTCATCGGCCGTACACCGCCTCAAGCGAGCTCATGCGGGCGGCGGCGAGGTCGGGGTCGGCGATCAGGCCGGCGCGCCCGGCCAGGCGGTGCACCTCGCGGAGGTGGGGGAGGGAGCGGGCCGACTGGGCGCCGTTGACCATGACGAAGGCGTCCTGGTGGCCGTTGAGCCAGGCCAGGAAGACGATGCCCGTCTTGTAGTGGAAGGTGGGGGCTTCGAAGATCTTCCGGGACAGGTCGACCGTGGGGGCCAGGAGGCGGTCGTACTCGTCGAGGTCGCCGGCGTCCAGGGCGGTCAGGGCCGCCGACGCCACGGGGGCGATGGCGTCGAAGATGCCGAGCAGGGCGTGCGAGCCCGACTTGATCAGGGACGGGTAGTTGAAGTCGTCGCCCGTGTAGAGGCGCACCCCCTCCGGCAGCGCCGCGCGCAGCGCGACCTCGTGGGCCTCGTCGAGCAGCGAGACCTTCACCCCCTCGATCTTCGCGGCGTTCTCCCTGACCAGGGTCAGGAACTCGGCCGTCGCCTTCTCGACGTCCGGGGAACCCCAGTAGCCCGCCAGGTTGGGGTCGAACATCTCGCCGAGCCAGTGGAGGATGGCCGGGCGGCCGACCTCGGCCAGCAGGCGGCCGTAGATCCGGTGGTAGTCCTCCGGGTGCCGGGCGGCCGCCGCGAGCTGCCGCGACGCCATGATGATCACACCCGCCCCGGCCTCCTGGACGGTGGCGATCTGCTCCAGGTAGGCGTCGAGCACGTCTTCCAGGCCGGCCGGGCCGGTGAGCTGGTCGGTGCCGGCGCCGCAGGCCACCAGGTCGGGGGCCTCGGCCGCGCTCAGCCTGATCAGCTCCTTGGTCGCCGCCCAGTCGAGGCCGGCGTTGCGCTGGGCGGTGTCCATGGCGTCGGCGACGCGGAAGCCGTGGGACCACAGGTGCCGGCGGTAGTGGAGCGTGGCCTCCCAGTCGACGACGGCCGGTCTGCCCGGTGTGTTGTCGGCGAGCGGATCGGCCACGACGTGGGCGGCGGCGTACACGACCCTGCTTTTGAAGGTCTTCACGACGTCACCGCCATGCGGCGGCCCTCGGCCGCCGAGCGGAGGCCCAGCTCGGCCAGCAGCACCCCGCGCGCGCCGGAGCGCAGCGTGTAGGGGAACGGCGCGTCGTCGACCACGTGGCGCACGAACCGCTCCCACTGGACCTTGAAGCCGTTGTCGAACTCGGTGTTGTCGGGGACCTCCTGCCAGCCGTCGCGGAACCTGGCCGTGGCGGGCAGGTCGGGGTTCCAGACCGGTTTGGGGGTGGCGCTGCGGTGTTGTACGCGGCAGCCGCGCAACCCGGCGACCGCGCTGCCGTGGGTGCCGTCGACCTGGAACTCCACCAGTTCGTCGCGGTTCACCCGGACCGCCCACGACGAGTTGATCTGGGCGACCGCGCCGCCGCCGAGCTCGAACACCGCGTAGGCGGCGTCGTCGGCGGTCGCCGCGTAGGCCTGCCCGCGCTCGTCCCACCGCTCGGGGATATGGGTCGTGACGTGGGCGTAGACCGAGGTGACCGGGCCGAACAGGTTCTCCAGCACGTAGGCCCAGTGGGGGAACATGTCGAGCACGATCCCGCCGCCGTCTTCGGCGCGGTAGTTCCACGACGGGCGCTGCGCGGCCTGCCAGTCGCCCTCGAACACCCAGTAGCCGAACTCGCCCCGGATCGACAGGACACGCCCGAAGAACCCGCCGTCGATGAGCCGCTTCAGCTTCAGCAGGCCCGGCAGGAACAGCTTGTCCTGCACGACGCCGTTCTTCACCCCGGCGTTCTCGGCCGTGGCGGCCAGTTCCAGCGCCTCGGCCGAGGTCTCGGCGGTCGGCTTCTCGCAGTAGACGTGCTTGCCGGCCGCGATGGCCTTCTTCGTCGCCTCGACCCGGGCCCGGGTGATCTGCGCGTCGAAGTAGATCGTGTTGGCCGGGTCGGCCAGCGCGGCGTCGAGATCGGTGGTCCAGTCGGCGACGTCGTGCGTGGCGGCGAGCTCCTTGAGCTTGGCCTCACTCCGCCCGACCAGCACCGGCCGCAGCCTGACCTTCGAGCCGTCGGCGAGCACGACCCCGCCCTCGGCGTTGATCGCCAGCACCGACCGCACCAGATGTTGCCGGTATCCCATCCGCCCGGTGACCCCGTTCATCACCACGCCAAGCTCGGCCATGCGGTCCTCCTTCAGTGGAAAGCGCTTTCCGCACGGTACGTCGGCGCGCTCCCGGAACGCAAGGGTTCTGATTAACTAGGCAAACGACCAGCAAAAAGGGAGTGTGTGTTGAGTCAGTGGTGGCGTGACGCCGTCGTCTACCAGGTCTACCCCCGCAGCTTCGCCGACGGCAGCGGCGACGGCACCGGCGACTTCGCCGGAGCGCTGGCCCGGCTGCCCCATCTGGCCGATCTGGGCGTCGAGGCCGTCTGGTTCTCGCCCTTCTACCCCTCGCCGCTGGCCGACGGCGGCTACGACGTGGCCGACTACTGCGACGTCGACCCCCGCTTCGGCACCCTCGCCGACTTCGACGCCTTCGTCGCCGCGGCGGCCGGCCACGGCATCCGGGTGATCGTCGACATCGTGCCCAACCACTGTTCGTCGGCCCACCCGGCGTTCCAGGCGGCCCTCGAAGCCGGTCGGGGCAGCCCCGAGCGCGACCTGTTCATGTTCCGCGACGAGCCCAACAACTGGCAGTCGATCTTCGGCGGCCCGGCCTGGACGCAGGTCGACGACGGGCAGTGGTACCTGCACCTGTTCGACTCCTCCCAGCCCGACTGGAACTGGCGCAACCCGGCCGTCCCGGCGATGTTCGAGAAGGTCATCCGGTTCTGGCTCGACCGGGGCGTCGCGGGCCTGCGCGTCGACGTGGCCCACGGCCTGTTCAAGGACCCCGACCTGCCGAACGTCCCCGACCCGGCGCCCTCCGACCGCCCCTCGCCGTGGTTCCACCGCCCCGAGCTCATCGGCCACTACGCGTCGTGGCGGGCCATCCTCGACTCCTACTCGCCCGACGTCTTCCCCGGCGAGCGCACGGCGGTCGGCGAGTTCTGGGGCACCGAGATCACCCACCTGGAGCCCTACTTCCGCCCCGGCGGCATGCCCCAGGCCTTCAACTTCTTCCTGTTCCAGACCGCCTGGGACGCCGCCGCCCTCAAGCACACCATCGCCACCTCGATCGGCCTGGCCGCCGAATCAGACGTGGTCGCGCCCTGGGTGATCAGCAACCACGACGTGGTGCGCCCGGTGACCCGCTACGGCGGCGGCCCGCTGGCCACCCGCGACCTCGACGTGGACGTCGCCCTCGGCACCCGCCGCGCCCGCGCCGCAGCCCTGCTGCTGCTCGCGCTCCCCGGCTCGGCCTACGTCTACCAGGGCGAGGAACTCGGCCTCCCCGAGGTCATCGACATCCCCGACGCCTTCCGCGACGACCCCGTCTTCCACCGCACGGCGGGCGCCCGCCTCGGCCGCGACGGCTGCCGCGTGCCCATTCCGTGGTCCGGCACGGCCAAGCCCTACGGCTTCACCGAAGCGGAGTCGACCTGGTTGCCCCAGCCGGCGAACTGGGCCGCGCTGACCGTCGAGGCCCAGCGGGCCGACCCCGGCTCGACGCTGAACCTCTACAAGCGCGCCATCGCGGCCCGTCCGCGCGGGGGCGCCTTCACGTGGCTCGACAGGGGCGACGAGGTGATCGCCTTCACCCGGGGTGACGGGTTCACCTGCGTGGTCAACCTGTCGGCGCGGACGCTGCCGGTGGAGGGGGAGGTCATCCTGGCGAGCGGGCCGCTGGAGGGCGGCCTGCCGCAGGACACGGCGGTGTGGCTGCGGTCGTAGGTCGCGCGGCCTGATGGTCTGAGACTGGCAGAAGGGCATCGTCGAGGACGAAATCGCCCCTCTGCTAGATCTCGCCCTTGATCTCCAGGCGCTGGAGCGCCCGTGACATCGGATGGGCCGCCAGCCCGATCTGCCACTCGCGGGCACCCAGCGCCCGCAACCGCTCCGAGATCGCCTCTTCGTCGAGGTCGGCCGGAGGCTCCCAGGTCAGCCGGCGCACCGCGTCGGGCTGGAGGAGGTTCTCGGTCGGCATGCGGTGTTCGTCGGCCAGGGCGGCGACCACCGCGCGGGCGGCGGCCAGGCGTTTGGCGGCGGCCGGGTCGCGGTCGGCCCAGCGGTTCGCCGGGGGCGGGCCGTCGCCGGGGCCGAGGGGCTGGGGCAGCTCCGATTCGGGCATGGTGCGGCCGCGGGTGATGGCGGCCAGCCATTCGCGCAGGTGGCGGCGGGCGCTGCGGCCGGTGAAGGGGGCGATCTCGGTCAGCGACTTGGTGGTTCGGGGCAGGTCGAGGGCGGCCTGGACGATCGCCGAGTCGGGCAGCACCCGGCCCGGGGCCAGGTCGGTCTCGCGGGCCAGGGCGTCGCGGATGTTCCACAACTCGCGGACCACCGCCAGGCCGCGCAGGGCGCGCACCCGGTGGATGCCGCTGGTGCGGCGCCACGGGTCGGTGCGCGGGGGAGCCGTGGGGGCGGTCAGGATGGCCGCGAACTCCTCCATGGCCCAGTCGAGTTTGCCGGTCTCGGTCAGCTCGGCGTGGAGGGCGTCGCGGAGCTCGATCAGGACCTCGACGTCGAGGGCGGCGTAGCGGAGCCAGTCTTCGGGCAGCGGACGGGTCGACCAGTCGGCGGCCGAGTGGCCCTTCACCAGGCCGAAGCCCAGGACGACCTCGACCATGGTGCCGAGGCCGACGCGTTCGTAGCCGAGCAGCCGGCCGGCCAGCTCGGTGTCGAACAGCCGCCGCGGCCGGAAGCCGATCTCGGCCAGGCACGGCAGGTCCTGCGTCGCGGCGTGGAGCACGACCTCGGCGCCGGACAGGGCGGTGTCGAGGTCTGACAGGTCGGGGCAGGCGATCGGGTCGATGAGCGCGCTCCCACTGCCCGCCCGCCGGAGTTGCACGAGGTAGGCCCGGCCGCTGTAGCGGTAGCCGGAGGCCCGCTCGGCGTCGACGGCAACGGGGCCGGTCCCGCCCGCGAAAGCGGTCACCGCCGTCGCGAGGTCGGCGGCCTCCGCTATGACGGGCGGGATCCCTTCGCGAGGTTCCAGCAGAGGCTGAACGGCTGTCTCATCGGTCACGTACTGGTCTTCCGGTCTGTCTCTTCATCGGTGCGTCTCGGCCGCAGGGCCGTGACATCGGGCGGCAGGGGAGGTATCCCGGCGGCGATGCACATCAGGTCGCACCAGGCGGCGACGTGCGCGGAAAGATCCTCGTCGAGAGGCGACCATGACGCGCGCAGTTCCAGCTCGGTCGTGACGGGATCGTTGTCCTTGTTCCCGAAACCCTCCGACACCGCTCTGGTAACCGTACCTCCCGCGGCGGCGAACCCGGCGCCGTGGGTCTCCAGCGCGTCGGTGAGCCAGCTCCACGCCACCGGGCCGAGCAGGGGGTCGGAGGTGATCTCCGGCTCCATGTCGGCGCGCACGTAGGCGACCAGCCGGAAGGGGCCCTCCCAGCCGCGCTGGCCGTCGGGGTCGAACAGGACGATGAGCCGGCCCACGGCCAGTTCGTCGTCGTCGCGGTAGACCGACGCGCCCACGGCGCCCGAATAGGGGGCCAGCCGCTGCGGCGCCGGGATGTCTTCGAGCTCGATCTCGGGGCGTACGGTCGCGGGGCGCAGCGTGGCCATGGCACGGGCGAACGCCTCCGGCGGCCCCGGGCGGTCACCGATCGGCATGACGGGCGCGGTGGCGGGTCGCGGGACGAGACGGAGCAGGGGGGTGGTCGTCGCGGTCATCTGTGGTGATCAAGCCGCCGCCATCATCAGGAACAGGGCGCTCCCGCAGATCACGCACGACCACTCGGGGCACACCTCGTGACCCTCCTCGCAGGGCGGCTGTGTGAACTCGCGCTCGGTGTCGCAGGAGGCACAGCGCTCAGTGCGGTGTTCGGGGGAACTCCACATCGAAGTCATCGCCCTTTCATCGGAACCGGTCCGTCCGACGGTGGCACGTCGCGCCGACAAAACCCCGCATCGCGCTCGGCGTGTCTCGAAAGTGGTATTGGAATCGATGCCGGAGCCCTATTTGGCGAACACTTTGCCTAGAGCGGCGTTCACGAGGCGTTTGACCGGGGTGTCGCGAGGGCCCAACGATACCGATCATTGGGTGGTCCTGTACCCGGGGTCCTGGCACGGACCGGCGTCCGGGCGTGGGACTCTGGTGGGGTGAATCCCCAGCTGGCCGAGTCGCCTTTCCTGCTGGCCTGCCGCCGTCGGCCAGTGCCCCACACGCCCGTCTGGTTCATGCGCCAGGCGGGCCGTTCGCTGCCCGAGTACCGCAAGGTCCGCGAGGGCACCGAGATGCTGGCCGCGTGCGCGACCCCCGACCTGGTCGTGGAGATCACGATGCAGCCGGTCCGCCGCTACGGCGTCGACGCGGCCATCTTCTTCAGCGACATCGTGGTGCCGCTCAAGGCCATCGGGATCGACATCGACATCAAGCCCGGCGTGGGTCCCGTCGTCGCCGACCCGATCCGCGACCAGGCCGGGATCGGGCGGCTGCGCCCGCTCGCGCCCGACGACGTCCCCTACATCACCGAGGCCGTGACCGAACTGGTCGCGGAGCTCGGCGCGACCCCGCTGATCGGGTTCGCCGGCGGGCCGTTCACCCTCGCGTCCTACCTGATCGAGGGCGGCCCCTCGAAGAACCACGACCACACCAAGGCCATGATGTACGGCGCCCCCGAGCTCTGGCACGCGCTCATGGACCGGCTGACCACCATCACGCTGGCGTGGCTGAAGGTCCAGGCCGACGCGGGCGCCTCGGCGCTGCAGCTCTTCGACTCGTGGGTGGGGGCGGTCGCGCCGCTCGACTACCGGGAGTTCGTGTTGCCGTACACCTCGAAGATCTTCGCCGGGCTCGAAGAGCTCGGCGTCCCGCGCATCCACTTCGGGGTCGGCACCGGCGAGCTGCTGCCGGTCATGGGCGAGGCCGGGGCCGACGTCGTCGGGGTCGACTGGCGGGTGCCGCTCGACGAGGCGGCCAGGCGGGTCGGGGCCGGCAAGGCGCTCCAGGGCAACCTCGACCCGGCGATCCTGCTGGCTCCGTGGGAGGTCGTCGAGAAGCGGGCCCGCGCGGTGATCGAGGCCGGGCGGGCGGCCGAGGGCCACGTGTTCAACCTCGGCCACGGAGTGCTCCCGTCGACCGACCCCGGCCAGGTGGCCCGGCTGACCGACCTCGTCCACGAACACAGCGCCCGCTGATGAGGATCGTGGTCGACGACCTCTCGGGGCCGGAGATCGCGGCCTTCCTGGAGGAGCACATCCGGGAGATGCGCGCCACCACCCCGCCCGAGAGCAAACACGCCCTCGACCTCGACGGCCTGCGCCGCCCCGAGGTGACCTTCTGGTCGGTGCGCGACGAGGGCGTGATCGTCGCATGCGGCGCGATCAAGGCGCTCGACGACGTCCACGCCGAGGTGAAGTCGATGCGGACCGCCGCCGCGCGCAAGCGCAGCGGGGTCGCGTCGCTGCTCCTCGGCCACCTCATCGCCGAGGCCGCCCGCATGGGGTTCACCCGGCTGAGCCTGGAGACGGGCTCGGCCGAGTTCTTCGCCCCGGCCAGGTCCCTGTACGAGAAGTTCGGCTTCACCTACTGCGAACCCTTCGCCGATTACCGCCCTGATCCGCTGAGCGTCTTCATGACCAGGGAGCTGGTCTGACAGGGTGACCCCATGCGGGCCGCTCTCCTCTCGGCGTCACTGCTCCTGCTGATCGCCTCGCCCTTCCTGCCCGGGGGATACGACCCCCTGGCGCTGCCCCTGTCCACCCTGGTGCAGATCTTCGGGGGAGTGGGCCTGCTCGCCGTGGTCACCTCGGCGCCGCTGCTGGTCTGGCCGCGCAACCGGTTCTGGCGGGTCGCCCAGACCGTCAGCCTGACGATCACCGCGCTGGCGGTCTCGGCCGCCGCGGCGGCCGAGTCGGGGCTGCTCCTGGGGCTCGGGACGCTCGTGTTGTGGGTGGCCGTGCTCGCGCGGCGGCCCTCGCCGGTCTACTTCGTGGTGCTGCCGCTCGTCGCGCTGGCGGGACAGGCCGTGCTCAACCGCCCGCTGACCGCCTACGCCCGCGACACCGCCGTCGCCAACGCCGCCGAGATGATCGCGGCTGTCGAGAGGCGCCATACCGACCTGGGCGGCTACCCCGACGCGCTCACCGCCGTCCGGCCCGACTACCGGCCGGGGGTCAGGGGGGTCGGGCGGTATCACTACGCGAAGAACGGGGATTCGTACGACATCTCCTTCGAACTGCCCCGGTTCTTCTTCGACGCGTTCGGGACCAGGGAGTTCGTCGTCTACAACCCCAGCGACCGGCACCTGATGCCGGCCCACGCCTCCTGGGTGCTGCTGTGGTCCGACGCCCGGCTCCGCAACCAGCAGGGCTGGTACGAGTCCCGCGACGCCGGACCACCGCACTGGAGGTCATTCCTTTTCGACTAGCTCCTCCTCGTGCTCCCGCGAGGCGGTGACGGGGGCCGGGACCGGCTGGCGGCGGCGCATCCGGCGCCACCACGGCAGCGCGAGCAGGGCCAGGACCGCCAGCACGGCCAGCCACGGCAGCAGCGCGCCCAGAATCGTCGAGAGGGCGTCGGCGAAGTTCTTCAGGCCGGTCCAGCCCGCCTTCAGGCCGGCCAGGAAGCCCGTCTCCTCCTCGACCGGCTGGACCGGCGGCGCCGACGGGCCGACGAGGGTGATCGTCACCGTCGCCATGCCGGTCTGCTCGGCCAAAGACTTCTGCCGGGCCTGGAGGGCCTCCAGGTCGGCGGTGCGGGCCTGGATCTCCCGCTCGATGTCCATGATCTCGCCGATCTTCTCGGCCTTGGTGAGCAGCGTGCGGAACTGCGCCACCGCCGCCTCCGCCGACTTCACCCGGGCCTCGACGTCGGCGACCTCGCCGGTGACGTCCTGGGTGCCCTGGTGCAGCGACTCGGTGGTGCCGAGCTCCTTGCCCAGGCGGGTCAGCGTGCCGGGGTACCGACCCGGCGGGATCTTGAACGTGAGCGTCGACTCCTGGCGGGCGGCGAAGGAGTTGGAGCGCTCCTCCGCGACGTAGCCACCGGCCTCGGTGACCATGCGCTTGGCCGATTCGGCGGCGGCGGCCACGTCCTTGGCCCGGACCGTCATCTCGGCCGTGTAGATGATCGCTCGGTCGGCGGGGGCGAGCGTCATGTTGCCGCCGGTGTCGGCCGCCTTGGCCTCCTCGCCCGCGGCGTCTCTGGCCTGGGGCTCGGCGGCGGGAGCGGCCGCCTCCGAGCTCAGGGCGGGGGCTTCCGCCGCCCCGCCCATCGCAGGGGCGCTCGCCGACTCCGAGCCGCCGCCCGCGCACGCCGTCAGGAGGAACGCCGCAACCACAAGCGGCAGTACCGCGCGTGAGCGCAAAGTGTTCATGACCCATTGACGTTCTCCGTGCGTGATCGGTTTTGGGCGGCGCGTCACGACTCAGTCACGGCCTTAGGGTGAAGCTCATGGAGCGTTTTCACGTCGTCGTCGTGGGCGGCGGCATCGCCGGGCTCGCCGCCGCATGGCACCTGAGGAACGACCGGATCAGGGTGACCGTGCTCGACGGCGCGAGCCGGATCGGCGGCAAACTGGTCGCCACCGACGTGGCCGGGGTGCCGGTCGACGCGGGCGCCGAGTCGCTGCTGGCCCGCCGCCCCGAGGGCGTCGAGCTGGCCCGGCTGGCGGGGCTCGGCGGCGACCTGGTCGATCCCGGCACGACCAGCGCCTCCATCCTGTCCCGGGGCGAGTTGCGGCCGATGCCGAAGGGCCAGGTCATGGGCGTGCCGTCCGATCTGGTGGCGCTGGCCCGCTCGGGCGTGTTGTCGCCGGCCGGGCTGGCCCGGGTGCCGCTCGACCAGGTGCTGCCCGCGACCCTCGTGACGACCGACGTCTCGGTCGGCTCCTACGTCCGGGCGCGCATGGGCGACGAGGTGGTCGACCGGCTGGTCGAGCCGCTGCTCGGCGGCGTCTACGCCGGGTTCGCCGACCGGCTCTCGCTGGAGGCGACCATGCCGTCGGTGGCCGCGGCGGCCCGGTCCGAGGCGTCGCTGCTGCGGGCCGCCCGCGAGATCGCCGGCGCCGCGCCGGCGAACGCCGGGCACGTGTTCACGTCGTTGAAGAACGGGATGGGCAGCCTGCCGCCCGCGCTGGCCGCCGCGTCCGGAGCCGAGGTCCGCACCGGGGTGATGGTGCGTGAGCTGGCCCGTACGCCCGCCGGCTGGCGCCTGACCACCGGCCCGACCCGCGACGAGCACACCGTCGAGGCCGACGCGGTCGTGGTGGCCGTGCCGGCGACCCCGGCCGCCCGCCTCCTCGAACGCGAGGTCCCCAAGGCCGCCGCCGAACTGGCCCGGATCGAATACGCCAGCATGGCGATCGTCACCCTCGCCTACCCGATCGAGGCCTTCCCGCAGCTCCCCGGCGGCAGCGGCTACCTGACCCCGCCCGTCGAGGGCCGCGCGGTGAAGGCGGTCACCTTCTCCAGCGTGAAGTGGCCCCATCTGGGCGGTCACGGCTACGTCTTCGCCCGCTGCTCGCTCGGCCGCCTGGGCGAGGAGCGGCTGCTCCAGCGCGACGACACCGAGCTGGTCGCCCTGGCCATGAACGAGATGACCGAGATCATGGGGGTACGCGGCCTCCCGGCCGACACCCGGGTCACCCGCTGGGGCGGCGCGCTGCCGCAATACGAGGTCGGCCACAACGACCGGGTCGCCCGGGTCCGCGCGGCCGTGGCCGCGGTCCCCGGCCTGGCCGTCTGCGGCGCGGCCTACGACGGCGTCGGCATCCCCGCCACGGCCGCGACCGCCCGCGCGGCGGCCGCCCGGATTCTCGACCACCTGGATCCCCGGGCAGAATGGCGGCATGACGGACGGCACCCCGCGGCTCAAGGCGCGTGACCTCAACAACGTGATCCGCTACACCATGTGGTCGGTCTTCCGGCTGCGCGAGGGCCTCCCGGCCGAACGCGACGCCGTGGCCGAAGAGGTGGCCGAGCTCCTCGGCCAGCTCGGCGAGAAAGACGTGGTGACCCGCGGCGCCTACGACGTGGCCGGGTTCCGCGCCGACGCCGACTACATGTTCTGGTGGCACGCCCCGACGCCCGAAGACCTCCAGGAGGTCTACGCCCGGTTCCGCCGCACCGCCCTCGGGCGGGCCAGCGAGCCGGTCTGGTCGGCGATGGCGCTGCACCGCCCGGCCGAGTTCAACAAGTCCCACATCCCGGCGTTCCTGGCCGAGGAGGAGCCGCGCGGCTTCGTGTGCGTCTACCCGTTCGTGCGGTCGCTGGAGTGGTACCTGCTCGACGACTCCGAGCGCCGGGCGATGCTGGCCGAGCACGGCCAGATGGCCCGTGACTACCCCGACGTCCGCGCCAACACGGTCGCCTGCTTCGCGCTGAACGACTACGAGTGGATGCTCGCCTTCGAGGCCGACGAACTGCACCGCATCGTCGACCTGATGCGCCACCTGCGCGGCGCGAAGGCCCGGGAGCACACGCGGGTGGAGATCCCCTTCTACACGGGGTCGCGCAAACCCGTCACCGAACTGGTCAACGCCCTGCCTTGAGCAGGCAGTTGTTGGCATACTCGTGGGCAAATGATGAAAATGGCACGATCCACCGGGAAACGTCGCAGGTCGCGATCGCGCACGGCCGAAGTGGTCGTCGGCGTCTCGTGCCTGGGGCTCGGAGTGACGGCCGTCGTGGTGCCGCTCCTGGCGGCGCGGGGGGAACAGGCCCCCGTACGCACCGCCTCGATCGAGGAGCCCACGACGGCGGCGGCCGCGCCGGCGGCGCAGGCCCCGCCACCGGCGGAGAAGGCGGACGAGAAGGTGAAGCGCAAGGAGTCGAAGTACTCCGACAAGGACGCGCTCGCCTACTTCGACGAACGCTGGGACGACGCGACCCACCGCCACATCACCGACATCCGCACCACCGGCACCTACCTGCGCATCTACACCGATTTACCTGAGTCGGCCGACAACTCCCCGGCCTCGCTGCGGCTCTGCGAGCGGGGGATGCGCTATCTGGCGGAGCTCGGCGTCAAGAAGCGGGTGGTGTTCGTGCAGGCCCGCACCGGGGGCAACGGCAACCCGGTGCTGGCCAACGTGCTCGGCCCGAAGGACGACGACTGCCGGGTCACTTATCCGAAGCCGAAGTCCTGAGCGTGAGCGCGACGGAGTTGATGCAGTAACGGTCGTCGGTGGGCGTCGGGTAGCCCTCGCCGTGGAAGACGTGGCCCAGGTGGGAGTCGCAGGAGGCGCAGCGCACCTCGACCCGCACCATGCCGAGGCTGCGATCCTCGATCAGGGTCACGTGGTCGCCCGCCGCCGGCTCGTAGAACGAGGGCCAGCCGCAGTGCGACTCGAACTTGGTGTCCGAGGTGAACAACTCCGCGCCGCAGGCGCGGCAGGAGTAGACGCCCTCGGTCTTGGTGTCGACGTACTCCCCGGTGAAGGGCCGCTCGGTGCCGGCCTGGCGCAGCACCCGGTACTCCTCGGGGCTGAGCTGGGCGCGCCACTCGGCGTCCGTCTTCATGACCTTGTTCATCAGCCACCAGCCTTTTCTGGACGGGATTCCACCTGATCCAACCCACAAGGAGGGTGGAACCTTCCCGCTGGGTAGGGTTCGAACATGCCTTCGCCGTTCATCGAAATCGAGGCCGGGGAACGGACCGTCAAGGTCACCAACCCTGACAAGGTCTACTTCCCGGGCATCGGCGCGACCAAGCGCGACCTCGTCGAGTACTACCTGAGCGTCGGCGACGGCATCATGCGCGCGGTCCGCGACCGGCCGACCTATCTCAAGAGGCATCCCGACGGGGTGCAGACCGACGCGATCTACCAGAAGCGCATGCCCAGGCATCCCGACTGGCTGCGGACCGCCGAGGTCCACTTTCCCAGCGGCCGCACCGCCGACGCCTTCCGCCCGACCGAGGTGGCCGCCATCGCGTGGTGCGCCAACCTGGGCACGATCGACTTCCACCCGTGGGCGGCCCGGGTGCCCGACCTCCACCACCCCGACGAACTGCGCATCGACATCGACCCGCAGCCCGGCACCGGCTTCGACGAGGCCCGCAAGGTCGCCTTCGCGGCCCGCGAGGTGCTGGCCGACCTGGGGCTGACCGGCTTCCCGAAGACGTCCGGCAACCGGGGCGTCCACATCTCGGTCCGGCTCCAGCCGCGCTGGACGTTCACCGAGGTCAGATACGCCGGCATCGGGCTGGCCCGGGAGGTCGAGAAGCGCGTCCCCGCCCTCGCGACCACGGCCTGGTGGAAGGAGGAGCGCGGCGAGCGCGTCTTCATCGACTTCAACCAGAACGCCCTCGACCGGACCGTCGTGGCGGCATACTCGGTCCGGGCCCGGCCCGACGGGCAGGTCTCGGCGCCGGTGACGTGGGACGAACTGGAGTCGTGCGACCCCGCCGACTTCACGCTCCGCACCATGCCGGCGCGGTTCGCCGAGATCGGCGACCCCCACCAGGGCATCGACGAGGTGGCCTTCGACCTGACGGGCCTCCTGGAGGTCTACGAGAAGGACGGCCGGGGCGACATGCCCTATCCGCCCAACTACCCGAAGATGCCGGGCGAGCCCAAGCGGGTGCAGCCCTCGAAGGACCGCGACCGATGATCCGCTCTTGTGACCTTCCCGGCTCCTTTTGGGCTGGGCTCCCACCTGTGTTAAATCGGATGAACGGGTAGGGAAAATCCCGGGAAGCGAGAATGGGACCTGAATGCGCGACGTCTGGCCTGGAGAGCCTTATCCGCTCGGCGCCACCTGGGATGGTGTGGGCACCAATTTCTCGGTGTTCAGCGAAGTCGCCGAGCGGGTCGAGCTGTGCCTTTTCGACGACGCGGGCGAGGAGTCCCGCGTCGACCTCCCCGAGATGGACGGCTTCGTCTGGCACGGCTACCTGCCCGGGATCACCCCAGGCCAGCGCTACGGCTACCGGGTCCACGGCCCCTACAGCCCGCGCCAGGGCCACCGGAGCAACGCCTCGAAACTCCTCCTCGACCCCTACGCCAAGGCGATCGAGGGCGAGGTCAAATGGAACGAGGCGCTTTTCTCCTACGACTTCGCCGATCCCCGCCGGCTGAATCTCGGCGATTCGGCGCCCTACATGCCGAAGAACGTCGTCGTCTCGCCCTTCTTCGACTGGGGCAACGACCGGCCGCCGCGTGTCCCCTACCACCAGACGGTCATCTACGAGGCCCACGTGAAGGGGCTGACCCGGCTCCACCCCGACGTGCCCGAAGACCAGCGGGGCACCTACGCCGGGCTGGCCCACCCGGCCGTCGTCGACCATCTGAAGTCGATCGGCGTCACCGCGGTCGAGCTGCTGCCGATCCACCAGTACGTGCCGGAACACTTCCTGGTCGCCCGGGGGCTGACCAACTACTGGGGTTACAACACGATGGCCTACCTGGCCCCCCACAACGCCTACTCCTCCTCGGGGCAGCGCGGGGAGCAGGTGCTGGAGTTCAAGGCGATGGTCAAGTCGCTCCACGAGGCGGGCATCGAGGTCATCCTCGACGTGGTCTACAACCACACCGCCGAGGGTGACCACATGGGCCCCACGCTGGGCTTCCGCGGCATCGACAACAACTCCTACTACCGGCTGCAGGACGCCGACCGCCGCTACCACCTCGACTACACCGGGTGCGGCAACTCGCTGAACGTGCGCTCCCCCCACGCCCTCCAACTGATCATGGACTCGTTGCGCTACTGGGTGCTGGAGATGCACGTCGACGGCTTCCGCTTCGACCTGGCCGCCGCGCTGGCCCGCGAGCTCCACGACGTCGACCGGCTCTCGGCCTTCTTCGACCTGATCCAGCAAGACCCGGTGATCTCCCAGGTCAAGCTGATCGCCGAGCCGTGGGACGTCGGCCCCGGCGGCTACCAGGTCGGCAACTTCCCGCCCCTGTGGACCGAGTGGAACGGCAAATACCGCGACACGGTCCGCGACTTCTGGCGCGGCTCCTCCGCCACGCTGCCCGACTTCGCCTCCCGGCTGACCGGTTCCTCCGACCTGTACGCCACCTCCGGCCGCCGCCCCATCGCCAGCATCAACTTCGTGACGGCCCACGACGGCTTCACCCTCACCGACCTGGTCTCCTACGACCGCAAGCACAACGACGACAACCTTGAGGGCAACCGCGACGGCTCCGACGACAACCGCTCCTGGAACTGCGGGGTCGAGGGGCCCACCGACGACCCCGACATCACCGCGCTGCGCCACCGCCAGCGCCGCAACTTCCTGGCCACCCTGTTCCTGTCGCAGGGTGTGCCGATGTTGACGGCCGGCGACGAGTTCGGCCGCACCCAGGGCGGCAACAACAACGCCTACTGCCAGGACAACGAGGTCTCCTGGATCGACTGGTCGCTGGCCGGCGCCGAGTCGGAACTGCTCGGGTTCGTCCGCGAGATCGCCGCCTTCCGGCGCGACCACCCGGTGTTCCGGCGCCGCCGCTTCTTCTCCGGCCGGGAGCAGTCCGACGGGGTGCGCGACATCGTGTGGCTCACCCCGGCGGGCAAGGAGATGGACGACTCCGACTGGCACGCCGGCTACTCCAAGGCCGTGGCCGTGTTCGTCAACGGCGACGCGATCAGCGAGCCGGGCCCGCGCGGCGAGCGCATCACCGACGACTCGTTCCTGCTGCTGATCAACGCCCACCACGAGAGCCTGACGTTCACCCTCCCGGGGCGCGACTTCGCGGTGAGCTGGAAGTCCCTGTTCGACACCGCCACGGGGTCGGGCGGCACGGCCCAGCCCCCCGCCGACGTCCGGCACACGGGGGCCGACATCGACGTCGCGGCGCGGTCGTTCCGGGTGCTGCGGGCGGTCCGCCGCTAACGGGTCAGCTCGGCCGCCGCCAGCAGGGCCAGCACGAAGGTGCAGACCCCCGCCAGTCCGTGGAGCCCCACCGCCACCGCGGGGAAGTGGGTCTCGGCGCCGCGGGCGTGCCGTCCGCCCCCGAGCCAGCGGGTGAACATCACGAACCCCAGGAACGCCACCAGGCAGAGCGCGCCGAACGACCCCCAGGCGTAGGCGCCGGTGCCCGTGACCATAAAGGCCGCCCACAAACCCAGCCCGGTCACCGCCAGCAGCGGGTGGCTGAAGATCAACGCCTTGGGGAAGCGGGTCACCTTGGTGGCCTGCTGGCGCAGCCCCCCGCCGCGTAACCACAGGTAGAGCAGGTAGACCCCGACGGATGCGGCGATCAACCACACGATCAACACGACAAGCGGCACGAAAACCCCCTCCGACCACATCTGGTTCGATCCAACACCGAACCTGACAATCGGCGACCGCTTGACATCAAACCGTTACCCCCCGAGGGCCTCTCCCAGGTTGTCGGACCGCTGTGAAAGTGTGGGGTCGTGCGCCAGATACATCCCGAGCCGGCCGACGACCCCGACCTCCCGTCGGTCTACGCCTACCCTCAGGCCGAGTGGCTGCGCCTCAACATGGTGGCCAGCGCCGACGGCGGAGCCTGGCTGAAGGGCCTGTCCAAGGGCTTGTCGTCGCGGGGCGACCGGCGGATCTTCATGGTCCTGCGCGGCCTCGCCGACGTCGTCGTGGCGGGCGGCGCGACCGTCCGGATCGAGGGCTACGGCCCCTCCAAGCCCCGCGACGCGTGGCGCCCGCTGCGCGAGGGCCGCCCGGCCGCCCCGCCGGTGGCCGTGATCACCCGCAAGATCGACCTCGACCTCGGCGGCGCCCTGTTCACCGAGTGCGCCCCCGAGTCCCGCACCATCGTGATCACCACCGAGTCGGCCCCCGCCGACCGCAGGGCCGAGGCGGCCCGCCACGCCGACGTGATCGTGGCCGGGGAGCAGCGGGTCGACCTGGCCGAGGCCGTCGGCCGGCTGCGCGCCCGCGGCCTCGGCCGCATCCTCTGCGAGGGCGGCCCGCGCCTCAACGCCCACCTCGCGGCGGCCTCCCTGGTCGACGAGCTCTGCCTGACCGTCTCCCCCCTGATGATCGGCGGCGACGCCGCCCGCGTGCTCAACGGCACCGCCTCCCACACCCGGTTCGCGCTGGCCGGGGTGCTTGAGGAGGAGGGCTCGCTGTTCTGCCGCTATGTCCGCGACCCACACCAGGAGGAGGCTCGATGACCACACGCGAGCCCGAAGACGCCAAGGCGGCCGAGCCCGATCCCGCCGCGCTCGGCCTGCCCGTCCGGCCGCCCGTCTCGCCCATGCTGGCCAAGGCGGTCAAGAAGATGCCCGAGCAGGACGGCACCCTGTTCTACGAGCCCAAATGGGACGGCTTCCGCTGCATCGTGTTCCGCGACGGCGACAGGGTGTTCCTCGGCAGCCGCAACGAGCGGCCGTTCACCCGCTACTTCCCCGAGGTCATCGAGGCGGTCAAACGCGAGCTGCCCGAGCGGTGCGTGCTCGACGGCGAGATCGTGGTGACGCGCGGCTCCGTTCTCGACTTCGACCAGCTCCAGCAGCGCATCCACCCCGCCGCCTCCCGGGTGAAGCTGCTGTCGGAGACCACGCCCGCCTCGTTCATCGCCTTCGACCTGCTGGCCCTGGGCGACGAGAGCCTGATCGACCGGCCGTTCTCCGAGCGGCGGCGGCTGCTGGTCGAGGCGACCGCCAAGGCCGGCGACTCGATCCGGCTCACGCCGATCACCACCAACCAGGAGCAGGCGCTCGAATGGTTCGAGATGTTCGAGGGCGCCGGGCTCGACGGCATCATCGTCAAACCGGGCGGGTTGCCCTATGAGCAGGACAAACGCGTCATGTTCAAGGTCAAGCACGAACGGACCTGCGACGTGGTGGTGGCCGGATACCGTGAGCACAAGTCGGGGCCGATCGTGGGGTCGCTGCTGCTGGGCCTCTACGGCGACGACGGCAAGCTCCATCACGTCGGGGTGGCGGCGTCGTTCCCGATGAAACGCCGCGAGGAACTGGTGGCCGAGCTCGCCCCCTACCGGGTGACCGATCCCGCCGACCATCCGTGGGGCGAGTGGGCGTCGTGGGCCTCGGCCGGGGTCGGCGGCGGCCCCGAGGGGCAGCGGCTGCCCGGGGCGATCTCCCGGTGGAACGCGAAGAAGGACCTGTCGTTCATCCCGCTGCGGCCCGAGCTGGTGATCGAGGTCGCCTACGACCACATGGAGGGGGTGCGGTTCCGCCACACGGCCCAGTTCCGGCGCTGGCGCACCGACCGGACCCCCGAGTCGTGCACCTATGAGCAGCTCGACGTCCCGGTGGCCTACCACCTCGACGACATCCTGGCCAGGTAGCCGAGGGTCGTCGCCGGCGGAGCGGGAACGGCCGGTCGGCGCCGGTCGCGGGGCGGGCCGGGGGCGGCGGGCGGGGCCCCGGTGGGCGGAGCCGTAACGGGAAGAAAAAAGGCCTCCGCCTGGTGGGGGAGGCCTTCGTTCTCGAACGGTCTAGCTGAGGAGCTCGGCGTTCAGGGTGATCTCGGTGCCGGTGAGGGCCTTGCTGACCGGGCAGTTGGCCTTGGCGTTCTCGGCGGCGGCCTGGAACTCCTCGGCGGTGATGCCGGGGACCTGCGCCTTGACCGACAGGACGATGCCGGTGATGCCCTGGCCGGGCTGGAAGGTCACGTCGGCCTTGGTCTCGACGGTCTGCGGCGGGGTGCCCGCCTGCGCCAGGCCGTGCGAGAGGGCCATCGAGAAGCACGAGGAGTGCGCGGCCGCGATGAGCTCTTCGGGGCTGGTCTTACCGTTGGCCGCCTCGGCGCGCGACGGCCAGCTGACGTCGAACGTGCCGACGCCGGACGTGTCCAGCGACACCGAGCCGGAGCCGTCGAGGAGCGCGCCCTTCCACTGGGTCGTCGCGGTACGAGTGGTCGCCATAGCGATATCCCTTCGATAACGGTGATGCCACGACGAACATAACGCCTCAGGCGCGCGCGGCTGCCAGGTGGGCACGGTGTTCGCGCCGGACCAGGTCTTCGACCTGCGCCCGGACCGCCAGGAACTCGGCGGTCCGCTTCACCTCCAGGCCGTCGCCGGGCGGCTCGACCCGCAGGTCGCGGGCCACCCGGCCGGGGTCGCTGGCCAGGACCAGGACCCGCCGCCCCAGGAAGACGGCCTCCTCGACGTCGTGGGTGACCATGACGACCGTGGTGCCGAGATCCCGCCAGACCTGGCGGATGAACAGTTGCATGTCCTCCTTCGTCTGGACGTCCAGAGCCCCGAACGGCTCGTCGAGGAGCAGGACCTTGGGGGAGCGGGCCAGCGCCCGCGCGATCGAGACCCGCTGCTGCTGGCCGCCCGAGAGGCTCCCGGGGAGTTTCCCGGCGTGCTCGGTCAGGCCGACCTCGTCGAGGAGCCAGGCGACGCGTTCCCGCCTGGCCTGGCGGGAGAAACCCCGTGTCTCCAGGGCGAACGCGACGTTCTGCGCCACCGTGCGCCACGGGTAGAGGCTGGGCGACTGGAAGGCCATGCCCCGGTCGGGGCCCGGTCCCTCGACGGTCCGGCCGTCGAGGACGACGCGGCCCTTCGTGGGTCTGGTCAGGCCCGCGACCAGCGACAACAGGGTCGACTTGCCCGAGCCGCTGGCCCCGACGATCGTGACGAACTCGCCGGGCGGGATCTCCAGGTCGATGTCCTCCAGTACGGGGACTCCGGGGGTGTAGGCCATCGACACGCCCTCGAAACGCAGGCTCACGCCGACCACCTGCCGACCCGGGACCGGACGACTCTGAGCGTGACGTCGATGGTCAGGCCGATGAGGCCGATCACGATCAGGATGGCGAAGATCTTGTCGGTCTGGAGGAAACGCTGGGCCCGGGTGATCCGGTAGCCGAGGCCGGAGGTCGCCGCGATCAGCTCGGCCACGACGACGAGGTTGTAGGCCACGGCGGCGTTGACCCGGAGGGCGTCGAGGATGCCGGGGAGCGAGTGCGGGAACACCACCCGGGCGGCGACGCGCGCCCGCCCGGCCCCGAGGGTAGCCGACACGTCGAGCAGCCTCCTCGGGACCTGCCGGACGACGTCGGCGGTCATGAGCGTGTTGAAGAACACCACGCCGAGCACCAGCAGTGCGATCTTGGACGTCTCCCCGATGCCCAGCCAGATGATCAGCAACGGGATGAAGGCGGAGGCCGGGAGGTAACGGAGGATCCCGATGATCGGCTCGAACAGCGGCTGCGCCCAGCCGACCGTCCCCATCAGGAACCCCAGCGGGACGGAGACCAGGATCGCGAGCCCGAACCCGGCCCCGATCCGGCCGAGGCTGGCCAGCAGATCGTTCCGCAGGTCACCGCTGGCGGCCATGTCCGTGAAGGCGGCCCAGACCTGCGGGGGCGCGGGCAGGAACCGGTCGGGGACGACCCCCGAGCCGCTGACCGCCCACCACACCGCGAACGGCACCGCCACCGAGGCGATCCGCAACACCCAGGCGGTCCGGCGCGAGACCCCGGTCTTGAGGAGCCTGACCCGGGGCGCGGGGGAGGCGGCCCGCTCGACGGGAGGCGACTCCACGCTCACCACGACCTGCCTCCTGAGGGGTGGGCGCGCTCCGGTGCCTTGTCAGCCATCGCTGCCCCCGCCCGACTGTTCGACCCGCCAGGACCCGTCGGTCACGGCCACGACCACCCGGCGGGCCGCGTTGGCGACCGGGCCCGCCGGCAGGGCCTCGGCGAACTCGTGGACGACGGCCGGGACCTCGGCCGGGGTGGTCAACCGGCTGCGGTCCTGTCCCGCGAGGGCGGACGCGCCGCGGTTCCGGTCGGCCGCGGAGGCCTCACCCCGGGTGCGGGCGGTCGGGCCGGAAGAGGTCACGCGGACGCGGTGGCGGTTGGCGAGGGTCATGGCTGGACGGCCTCCACGAACTTGGACAGGAACAGGCCGTCGAGCGGCGGGGCCGCGTCGACGAGTTTGGTCGAGACCAGGAAGTCGGAGATCAGCTTCGCCTGCTGGTCGAGCGCGCCGGTGAAGGCGGTCCGGTTCTGGTCGAGGGTGAAGATCGTGGTGCCCTTGTCGTACGTCTCGTACTCCGCCGGCGTCACCCCGCCCCGCTTGGCCATGATCTCCACCGCCTTCGCGCGGTTGGCGCCGATCCACTCGATCGTGTCGAACCACGTGTTCACCAGGCCCTGGACCGCCCGTTCGTCGCGGGAGAGCAGGTCGCGGGTGACCACCAGGTGGTCGGGGATCGCGCCGGGGAAGTCGGCCGAGGTCGCGACGGCGGTGCTGCCCTCGCGTTCCAGCGCCGTCGAGGTGAAGGGCGCGAACGCGCCGACGGCGTCGACCTGGCCCGCGACGAAGGCCGCGGCGGCGGCGTCGGTGAGCATCGGGGTGAAGTTCACGTCGGCCTCGGACAGGCCGGCCTTCTCCAGGGCGAGCAGCAGCAGGTAGTGGTCGACCGTGCCCTGCTCGGCGGCCACCGTCTTGCCCTTGAGGTCGGCCAGGGTCTTGATCCCGGGGGCGGCGATGATCTGGTCGTTGCCGGTCGAGTTGTCGTTGACCAGGACGATGCTCTGCTGCGCGCCGCCGGCCACCGAGGCCAGCGTGTCGTTGAGGGTCTGGCTGTTGGCGTCGATCGTGCCGGTCGCCAGGGCGTTCAGGGAGTCGGTGTAGCTGTCGAAGTACTTCAGCTCGACCGTCACCCCGTTCTTCTCGAACAGGCCCTGCTCCTGGGCCACCTGCCACGGGAACCAGCCGGGCCAGGCGCTGAAGCCGAGGGTGATGGGCGCGGCCGTCGGCGTGGCCGGTTCGGCCGGGGCGGCGGCGCAGGCCGTGCAGAGCAGTAAGACCAAGAGCACGCGACGGAACATCACGCCGCTCCCTTCTTCTTGGGGAGGTGACCCGCGCGGACCAGGCACCCGAGGGTGTCGCAGATCACGCGGGTGGCGATGAGGGAGGTGATCTCGGCGTTGTCGTAGGGCGGCGCGCACTCGACCACCTCGATGCCGGCCAGCGGCCGGGCGTCGGCGATGAGCTGGATGAACTTCAGCACCTCACGCGGCAGGAAGCCGCCCGGCTCGGGCCAGCCGGTGCCGGGCACGAACGCGGCGTCCAGGCAGTCGACGTCGAACGAGAGCCACACGGCCTCGGCCCCGTCCCAGGCCACCTCCAGGGCCCGCTCGGCCGCCGCCTCGATGCCCATCTCGACGCAGTCGGTGACGGTCATGATGGTGGTGCCGCGCTCGCGGCCGACCTTCACGCCCGGTCGCGGCGCCTGCCAGCCGCCGATCCCGATCTGCACGAGGTTCTTCGGCGGCACGTTCGGCAGATCGGTGGCGTGGAACCAGGGTGTGGTGTGCATCCGCTCGTCGAGGTCGGTCTCCTGGGTGTCGACGTGGCGGTCGAAGTGGATGATCCCGACGTTCCCCGTGTGGTGCTCGGCCACCGCCCGGACGGTCGGGTAGCCGATCGAGTGGTCGCCGCCCAGCACGACCGGGAACGCCCCCGACGCGTAGACGTGGGAGACGCCCTTGCTGATCTGGTCGAAGGTCTTCTCGATGTTGGCCGGGATGGTGAAGATGTCGCCCAGGTCGCAGATCGTGATCGACTCGCGCAGGTCGACGCCGAGCTCGAAGCTGTAGGGGCCGTAGAGAGCGCTGATCTTGCGGATGCCCTGGGGGCCGAAGCGGGTGCCCGACCGGTAGGTGGTGCCGCCGTCGAAGGGCGCGCCGATCACCGCCACGTCGTAGTCGCCGCAGGTGCGGACGTCCTCGACGTACGGGGCCTTGAGGAAGGTGTTGATGCCGGCGAAGTGCGGCAGCTCGCCCCGGGAGAAGGTGGGGATGGTCCGGTCGACGATCGAGTCGGCGCCCGGCAGCCCGAGTTCCAGGCCGCGCGCGATCTCGCGCTGGTGCATGGTCGTGGGCAGCGCGGCCTCGCGCTCCACGGCCGACCGGGCCTCGGGGCCGTAGTTGTTGTGGAGGTGTCCCACGGGCACTCCTTTTCGGGGAAAAGCCTCAGGTGGAGAGGCAGCCGTCGTGACTGTCTCCCGGGCTTTTCCCCCGCCGTGGAACGGCCTTGCGGCCGTCTGCACCTCTCGGACCAGGCCTCACGAAGAGCGGAACCCTAGGTGCGCCTCACCCTCCGGTGAGTCCCCTTCATGAGAGCGCCGGGCCGTTTCCTCCGTGTTTCCGGCCGGTAGCGGTCCGGTGACTCAGATCCGGGCCAGGATGGCGTCGAGGTCGCGGCCCGGCCCCAGGGCGCCGTAGGCGCGGCCCGAGCCGCCGCCGAGCCGCGAGGCGCAGAACGCGTCGGCCACGCTCGCCGGGGCGAACCTGATCAGCAGCGAGGCCTGCAGCACCAGCGCCATCTCCTCCGCGAGCCGCCGCGCGTCGGCCTCGGTGGCGTGGGCGAGCGTCTTGCGCACCCGGCCGACCGATTCGGAGATCCGCGGGTCGGTGGCCAGTTCGACCTCGGTGAAGAACGCCTCCGCCGTCTCGGGCTCGCGGGTGAGTGCCCGCACCAGGTCGAGGGCGGCGACGTTGCCCGACCCCTCCCAGATGCCGTTCAGCGGCGACTCGCGGAACAGCCGGGGCAGGCCCGACTCCTCGACGTAGCCGTTGCCGCCCAGGCATTCGAGCGCCTCGGCGGCGTGCCCGGCGGCCCGCTTGCAGACCCAGTACTTCCCGGCCGCCAGCGCCACCCGCCGGAACAGCCCCTCCTGAGCCTGACCGGCCACGGCCCGGTCGGTGGCCCCGGCGAGCCGCATCATCAGCACCGTCGCCGCCTCGGACTCCAGGGCCAGGTCGGCCAGCACGTTCCGCATGAGCGGCTGGTCGGCGAGCAGCCGGCCGAAGGCCCTGCGGTGCCGGGTGTGGTGGACGGCCTGGGTCAGCCCCAGCCGCATGCCCGCCGCTGACCCGATCACGCAGTCGAGCCGGGTCATGTTGACCATCTCGATGATCGTCCGGATGCCGCGCCCCTCCTCGCCGACCAGCCAGGCGACCGCGTCGTCGTACTCGACCTCGGCCGAGGCGTTCGACCGGTTGCCGAGCTTGTCCTTCAGCCGCATGAGCCGGACGGCGTTGCGGGCGCCGTCGGGGAGCACCCTCGGGAGCAGGAAGCAGGAGAGCCCGCCCGGCGCCTGGGCCAGCACCAGGAACACGTCGCACATGGGCGCCGAGTTGAACCACTTGTGGCCGTTCAGGACGTAGGTCCCGTCGCCGAGGGGCTCGGCGGTGGTCGTGTTGGCGCGGACGTCGCTCCCGCCCTGCTTCTCGGTCATGGCCATCCCGGCGAGCACCCCGCGCTTGTCGGCCATGGGCCGCAGGCCCGGGTCGTAGGTGCGGGAGGCGAGCGCCGGCTCCCACTCGGCCGCGAGCGCCGGGGCGTGCCGCAACGCGGCCACCGAGGCGTAGGTCATCGAGATCGGGCACCCGTGCCCCGCCTCGACCTGCGACCACACGTAGAACTTGGCCGCCCGCGCCACGTGGGCCCCTGGCCGGGCCATCGTCCAGGGCGCGGCGTGCAGGCCGTGCTCGACGGCGACGGTCATCAGCTCGTGCCACGCCGGGTGGAACTCCACCTCGTCGATCCGGTGGCCATAGCGGTCGTGCGTCTTCAGGACCGGCTCGTTCTCGTTGGCCAGCCGCCCCCACTCCTGCGCCTTCGCGGTGCCCGCCAGCGTGCCGAGCTGCCGCAACTCGCCCTCGGCCCAGTCGGCGCCCTCCCGCACCAGCGCCGCCGCCAGCGCCGGGTCGGCCGCCACGTCGTGACCGGACAGCGGCGGCACCTGATTCATCACTTCATGGCTCATGTCATCCATCTGACCACCCCGGGCGAATAATGCGATGCCCGGGTCGACGAGTGGGGAGCCGCCGTGGACGACCACCTGTTCCACCGCCGGGTCGTGAGCGGCGACGAGTCCGCGCTGGGGGAGTTGTACGACCACTTCTCCGCCCTCCTCCACGGCCTGGCGCTGCGGGTGACCCGCGACCGGGTCGCCGCCGAGGACATCACCCAGGAGGTCTTCGCCACCTTCTGGGAGCGGCCGCTGGGCTTCGACCCCGCACGCGGCAGCCTGCGCACCTTCCTGGCGACCGTGGCCCACCGGCGCTCGGTTGACCACGTCAGGTCGGAGGAGCGCCGCCGCGTCGGCGCGCTCGCCCCCCGCCTGTTCGAACGCCCCCACGACCTGGAAGAGGCCGTCGTCGCCGCCGACGAGGTCGAACGGGTGCGGCAGGCCGTCGCGGGCCTGCCCGACGCCCTGCGCCAGGTGATAGAGCTGGCCTACTACGGGGGCCGCACCTACCGCGAGGTGGCGGTGGAGATCGGCGTACCGGAGGGGACCGCCAAGTCCCGCATCCGGCTGGCCCTGCGCCGCCTGGCCGAGACGCTGAACGAGGAGGCGCCGTGAGCCTCGACCGCCTCTACCTCGACCTGCTCGACGAGGCCCCCACCGCCCCGCCCCCGGGCGGCCGGGCCCGCCTGCTCGCCACCGCCGCCGCCCGCCGCCGCCCGGCGGCCTCGTGCGTCTCCTGGGCCCGCCCCTACGCCGGCCGGGTCGCCGCCATGGACGCCGTCTTCGCCTCGGCGACGGCGTGGGACGTGGAGATCGTCGAAGGCTGGAACCTCCAGGAGCTCCTGGGCCACCTGACGGCCAAGGACGGCCTGGTCGCGGCGGCCGTCGGCGCCCCAGTCCACGGCCCCCCGATCACGGTGGACGAGCCGATGGCCCGGACCGCCGCCCTGCACGCCCACGAACGCTCCCGCTCGCTGCTGGAGACCCGCCGGTCGTGGCGCGACCAGGCCGACGCCCTCTGCCACGCCCTGGCGGGCGCGGACCCCGCCCGGTTGATCACTCCCGGCGGCCTGCCCCTGCCCGTCGGCGACCAGATCCTCGGCCGCGCGCTGGAGACGTGGATCCACACCCACGACACCGCCGTGTCCGAGGGCCTGAACCTCCCGAGGCCGACGGCGGGGGAGCTCCACCCGATGGCCGGCCTGTGCGCGCGGCTGCTGCCCGTGACGGCGCTGATGAGCGGCCTGGAGGCGGGGAACCGGTCGATCCGCCTGACCCTGACCGGCGACGGGGGAGGAGACTGGCACCTTCCCCTGCTCCCCGGCGCGCCCTCCTCGGTGTACGACGGCCAGGAGGTCGCCCTCTCCCTCCGGGCCGACGCGGCCGAATACTGCTTCGTGCTGGGCGGGCGGGGAGCCGACCACGTGTGGGAGGCCGAGGGGGACCTGTCCCTGGCGGCCGACCTGAGAGCGGCTGCCCCTGGCTTGTCAGGCCCATAAACGGATATTTAATGAATTGAATATCGGGCCCATGTCGAACGATTATGCGAATCCGCAACAAGCGTTTATGTTGTGCGCCATGGCGAACCTGCCTCTTTCCAAGGGAGCCTTTGACCGGTTGGGAGAACGTCTCGCCCGCCAAGGCGGCGTCCCGGACGACGATGTGGAGCTCTTCACATCGATCGTCAGTGCTTACGAAGACACCCTGACCCAGGTCGAGGCGGTGCTCGTCGACCTGGGCTACCGGCCGAGCGCCAGGGTGAAGACGACCGCGGTCCTCATCGAGAAACTGGTCCGGGAGAGCAGCCGTCTCAGCCAGGTGCAGGATTTCGCCGGCGCGCGAATCGTGTTGGCGAATCGGCTTGACCAGGATCGGGCCGTGCAGCGGATATCCGAGAGGTTCGACGGCTTCTGCCCCCGGCCTTCCCGGGTCAAGGACCGGAGGCACGAACCCTCTCACGGATACCGCGCCGTCCATCTCGTCGTCTTTCCCGATGGAAACCCGGTGGAGATCCAGGTTCGCACCGAACTCCAGGACCGTTGGGCCCAGATCGTCGAGCGGCTCGCCGACAGTTGGGGCAGAGGCATCAGATATGGGGAACCTCCTGAAGACGCCGATGCTCTGATCAACCACCCCGACGGGTCCACGTCCACTCGCCGCGACCTGCTCGAGGCGACCAAGGCGCTCAGCCTGCTGATCAGCAAACAAGAGGAGTTGCACGTCAGCGCGTCTCGCAACGCCGACCATCGGACGCGCCTTGATCGGCTCTACCAGGAGGTGCTGGGCATGCAGGCCTCGTGGGCGGAGCCTTCGGAGACTCCGAAGTCGGAGCTGGTCCTGCCGGATGTCATCGCGGAACTGCTCAGCGGCTTGCGCACTCAGTCGGGAAACGGAGATCTGCCGGAAGTCCTCGAGTTTCCGCTTGAGACTTTGGCGGATGCCGACCGGTTGGTGATCCACCTGAAGCAGGCCAACGCGACCGCGCTGGAGAACGTCATGGCACGGATGGCTGCCGCCCATGATGAGGTCCAAGATATGGTTGCAGAGTTCGCCCGTACAGCAGAGATGAGTGTCGACTCATGAATCACTACCTGCTGGTTTACGACCGCCGCAAAGGCAAGCTGCTGCGCACGCAGAAGTTCACCGACGGCCGGGAAGCCATCCGGAATCGCTTCGCCGCGGAGCGTGACCACGTTGGGGACAAGGACATCGAGGTCGTGGTGCTCGGCGCCCGCTCGTTCGATGCCCTGCGGCAGACCCACGCGCGCTACTTCTCCTCGGTGAAGGACCTCGCGTCAAGCTTCGGAGAGCTGGCGGAGCGGGCTCTCCACAGCTAGAGGTCCAGGCCCAGCGCCCCCGCCGCCTGCAGCGCCACGTCCCTCGCGTAGACGTCGTCGCTCTCCGACAACACCCGGTGCACCCCCCGCACCGCCCGGTCGTCTCCCCGCATGGCCAGCCCGCGCGTCGCCTCCGCCGCCGTGACCAGGTCGGGGTCGGTCAGCCGGTCGAGCAGGGCCGCGCGGAGGTCGCCGTTGTCCGCGTCGAGGGCCGCCAGGCCGAACGTCGCGTAGTCGCGCACGTCCGCCGAAGGGTCCCGGGACAGTGTGATCAGCGCCGCCAGGCCGTCCTTGTCCTCGCCCGGCAGCACCGCCGACAGGGCGACCGGGTCGCGCATCGTGTGGACCCGGCCCGGCCGTTCGATCAGGGCCAGCACGTCGGGCAGCGCCCGGGGGTCGCCCTGCTGGCCGAGGGCGCGCAGGATCGAGTCGATCACCCGGGGGTCCTCCTCCCGTTCGGCCAGGTCGCGGAGGACGGGCAGGGTCCGGTCGAGGTAGGGGCGGGTGCCGGCGGTGAAGCCGAACTGCGACAGGACGTCGACGCCGAAGTCGCGTTCCATCGGGTCGTCGCGGTCGACCAACGCGACCGCGGCGGAGAAGGTCTCGTCGTCGGCGCGGCGCTGGATGGCGTGCACGGCCGCCCACCAGGTCTCCCCGTCCTCGTCCACGTCCCGGTAGGGCACCGCGCGCCGCATCAGCTCCTCGACCGGGGGGCGCTCACCGAGGGCGTCCTCCAGGAGGGTGGCGATGGCCGCGTGGCCGCGCTGCGAGATCTCCCTGCCCTCGGGGGAGGGGGTGCTCACCAGGGTCGTGCCGTCGGCCGCCAGTGAGACCTCGGCCGGCGGGTCGCAGCCCTCGGCCAGCTCGGTCAGGTCGCGGGCGGCGAGGGCGCGGGCGACCTCCAGGGCCTCGTGCAGGGGGGTGGCGCCGTGTTCCAGCAGGCTCCAGACCACTCCGTAGGCGCCGAACCGGGCGGCGGCGACCAGCGGGGAGCACAGGTCGGGGTCGGCGCCGAAGTCGAGCAGCAGGTCGGCGGTCTCCAGGTGGCCGAGGGTGGCGGCCCACATCAGCGGGGTCCACTCGTCGCACTCGGTCAGGTCGGGGTCGGCGCCGCCCTCCAGCAGGGCGCGGAGCGCCTCCTCGTGGTTCCAGCAGGCCGCCGCGCACAGGGGCAGGCCCTCCTCTTCGCCGTGGGAGGCCTGGTTCGGGTCGGCTCCGTGTTCGAGCAGCAGCGTCACCATGGCGGCGTTGCCCCGCTGGGCCGCGCGGTAGAGCGGCAGGGTGCCCCGGCCACGGTTCAGGTCGGGTTCGCGCCGCAGTGCCGCGTGGGCGCGCTCCAGGTCGTCGTGCGCCACGGCGAGCATCAGCTCACTGATCGTCACTCTTCCAGGGTACTTTATGGTGATATGTCCAGAATGTGGGCTGGCTGGATGGGGTTGTCCCCCGGTCGAATCGGTGGCTTTCCGGCTCAATCGGGCGGACGGATCTCCCTACCGTGATCGCCATGGAGAAACTTGACGGGATCGCCGGCTGGGCCGTCGGTCTGATGGAGACCCTCGGGGCGCCCGGCGCGGGCCTGGCCACCGCGATCGAGAACCTGGTGCCGCCGATCCCCAGTGAGCTCATCCTGCCGCTGGCGGGGTTCACCGCCAGCCAGGGGAACATGAGCCTGGTCGCCGCCGTCGCCTGGTCCACGGCCGGATCGGTGGCGGGGGCTCTGGTCCTGTACGGCCTGGGCGCCCTCCTCGGCCGCGACCGCACCGTCGCCCTGCTCGGCAGGGTCCCGTTCGTCACGGCCGGCGACATCGAGAAGGCCGAGGCCTGGTTCGCCCGCCACGGGCGCAAGACCGTCTTCTTCGGCCGGATGGTCCCGGTCTTCCGCAGCCTCATCTCGCTTCCGGCCGGGGTCGAGCGGATGCCGCTCGGGACGTTCACCCTGCTCACCGCGCTGGGCAGCCTCATCTGGAACTGCGTTTTCGTGCTGGCCGGCTACGTCCTGGGGGAGAACTGGGAGATCGTCCAGCGCTACTCCGGCTGGCTCACCAACGGGGTGATCGTGGTCTGCGCCGTCGCCGTGGCGGTCTTCGTGGCCATGCGGGTGAAGGCCCGGGTGAGGTAGGAATCGTCCCCAGGGAGGATCGAGCGGGAGCTCCCGGAGGGTTAGATTCTTAGCCATGACCGAACCAGCCGGCATGCGCGCGTCCGACAGCGAGCGCGAAGCCGTCGTCGAGCGGCTGCGGGTCGCCTCCACCGAGGGCCGGCTGACGCTCGCCGAACTGACCGACCGCACCGAGGCCGCCTACCTGGCCCAGACGCAGGGCGAGCTGGCCCAGCTCACGGCCGACCTCCCCGGCGGCGCCCCCGCCCCCTCCCACGCCCCCGCCAAGCCCCCGGGCAAGGCCCGTCAGTGGTTCGTCGCCGTGATGGGCGACACCAAGCGCAAGGGCAAGTGGCGGGTCGACAACGAGATCGGCGCGGTGGCCGTCATGGGCGACGTGACCATCGACCTGCGCGAGGCCGAGGTGCGCTCCAACGAGATCGACATCGTGGCGACCTGCGTGATGGGCGACATCAAGATCATCGTGCCCGACGGCGTCGACGTGCAGCTCAGCGGCGTGACGATCATGGGCGACAAGAAGGTCAAGGTGGTCGAGGCGCCGCCTGGTCAGCACGCTCCGATCGTCCGCGTCCGAGGTTACGTCGTCATGGGCGACATCAAGATCATCGGCGACTCCCACGCCGCGCCCATCCGGCGCAACGCCCTGGCCTGGACCGAATGGTGGCTCCACCGCCGCGGCCTCGGCCACGGCTCCATGCACGGCGCCATCAACCAGGCGGTCAACGAGTCGATCCGCGAGACCAACCGGATGGTCAACGACTCGATCCGCCAGGCCGTCCGCGACTCCAAGGCCTGGAAGCACAAAGACCGCTGACACCGGTGCAACGGATCGCCGGGGCCGCCGCGTCATCGTCGGTGACATGATTTCTCCGACGGTGAGGACCCCGACATGCGCGACCGGGCCGACTTCGAGCGGTACGTCGAGCAGCGGTCGGGCCGGTTGCTGCGCACGGCCTACCTGCTCTGCCGCGACTGGGCCACGGCCGAGGACCTGACGCAGACCGCCCTGGCCAAGGCCTGGCTCGCCTGGCGACGGGTCGGCGACCACCCCGACGCGTACGTCTACCGCATCCTCGTCAACACCCACAACTCCTGGTGGCGCCGCATGTGGCGGCGCGAGGTGCCCACGGACGCGCTGCCCGACCGCGCGGGTCCCGGCGGCGAGGGCTCCCGCGACGATCGCGACCTGCTGCGGGTCGCCCTGGCGGGGCTGCCGCCGGGCATGCGGGCGGTGCTGGTGCTGCGGTACTTCGAGGACCTCTCCGACGCCGAGATCGCCGGGATCCTCGGCTGCTCGGAGGTCACCGTCCGGAGCCAGGCCAGTCGCGCCCTGGCGAAACTGCGCGTCGACCCCGCCATGGACTGGAGCAGGCGATGATCCGTGAGCTTTTCGAGGACGACACCTTCAATGCCCCCACCCACCGGATCTCCCTGAAGGAGATCGACCGGCGGGCCGCGAGGATCCGCTGGGGGCGCGCCGCCCTGGCCATGGCCGCCGCGGCGACCGCCGTGGTGGCCGCCGGGTTCGTCCTGCTGCCGGTGGAGAGCCCCGGCGGCCGGGACGTCACCCTGGCGAACGCGGCCCCGGCCCCGCAGACCGTTTACATGCTGGCCGAGCGGTCGGTGGCCACGCCCGGCACCCTGCAGGGGTTGTTCTACCCGGGGAGCGAGGGCCCGGTGCAGATCTACGTGAACTGCCCCGGCTTCGCCGCCCACGCCGGAGTGTGGATCGAGGACAGGCTGGTCGCCCAGGGCCCGTGCGGCCCGCTCACCGCGCTGACCTACGACGACCACGCCGACCCCGACCGGCCCACCGGCGCGGACGGAATGGTCGACGTGCGCGTCCGCGCCTTCCCCTACGACAAGGGCGGCATGCTCCCCGAGGCCGAACTGCTGGCCCGCGCCGAGGAGGCGAAGGACTACCGGATGGGCGTCCTGGTGCACGTCTACCGCTACCCCGGCCTGTACAGCCCGCCCGTCGACTGCGAGCAGCCCCTCGTGCTCCAGCGCCCCGACGGCACGCGGGAGACGCTCGAACCGGTCCGCTGCGACCTCGACTGAGTCAGGCGCGCAGACACTCCAGCCGCCCGGCCGCCGTAGCCGCCGCGTCGTAGCGGTCGAGCACGATCCGGACCAGTTCCGGAGCCGGCCCGAGGCTGTCGGCCACCAGGTCGGCGCCGGCCGCCAGGGTCTCCCGGGCCACCTTGTCGGCGAAGAAGCCGGGCGCCAGCAGGTAGGGCGCGACCACCACACGCGGCGCCCCGGCCGCGCGCAGCATCGCCACCGCCTCCGCCGGACGGGGGCCCGAGGCGCTGGCGAACGCCGTCGTCACCGACCACCACGGCCGCGAGCGCGCCCAGTCGCGGGCGATCGCCCGGACCGTCGTGTTGGCGGCCGGGTCGCTCGACCCGGCCGACACCAGCACGACCGCCGTCCCGGGGTCGCCGACGACGGCGCCGGCCTCGGCCAGGCGGCGTTCCAGGGCGGCCGTCAGCAGCGGGTCGGGGCCCAGCGTGGAGCTGACCTCGGCCCGGGTGCCGATCCCGGCCAGCGCGCCCGGGATGTCGACCTTGCTGTGGTAGGCGGCCGTCAGCAGCAGCGGCACCACCACCGCCCGGTCGAGCGGGGCCAGGGCGGTGGCCAGCGCCGGTTTCACGTGGTCGAGATAGCTGACCCGGACGTCCAGGCCCGGACGCGAGAGCCGTACACGATGGAGCAGCGCCTCGGCCACGGCGGCGGCGCGCGGGTCGCGGGACCCGTGCGCCACGGCCACCAGGGGCGTCAAAGGTGGATACCGCACTCGATCTTGCCCAGTCCGGCCCAGCGGCCGGACCGCGCGTCCTCGCCGTCGGCGACCCGGCGGGTGCAGGGGGCGCAGCCGATCGAGGGGTAGTTGTCGTAGTGGAGCGGGTTGATCAGGACGCCGTTGTCGGCGATGTAGTTGTCGACGTCCTCCTGGGTCCACCGCGCGATCGGGTTGACCTTGACCATCTGGCGCTTGGCGTCCCACTCGACGACCTTCGTGCCGGCCCGGGTCGGCGACTCGTCGCGGCGGATGCCGGAGATCCACGCCAGGTAGGGCTCCAGCGCCCGGTTCAGCGGCTCGACCTTGCGCAGGAAGCAGCACAGGTCGGGGTTGCGGCCGTGGAGGCGCGGCCCGAGGTCGCGGTCCTGCTCGGCGACGGTCCGCGACGGGGTGATGTTGATCAGGTTGACGTCGTAGACGGCCTCGACCGCGTCGCGGGTGCCGATCGTCTCGGCGAAGTGGTAGCCGGTGTCGATGAACAGCACGTCGACGCCCGGCTTGACCCGGCTCACCAGGTCGATCAGCAGCGCGTCGGACATCGAGGAGGTGAGACACATACGATCGCCGAAGGTCGCCGCCGCCCAGCGGATGATCTCTCGGGCGGGGGCGTCCTCAAGGAACTCGGCCGCCGACTCGACGATGCTCTGGAGGTCGAGCACGCCGCGCCGGCGCTCTAGCTCAACCTCGATGTCCACCAGGGTCATCACGCTCTCCTCACGGGGGGTCACGATCGAACGCCTATCCCCAGGAACTTCACCCGGAAGGCCCGGGCACAGCTCCGGCAGTACCAGCCGTAGGCCTCCTCTTCGGAGACGTACGGCTCCAGATCTTCTTCACCGCAGTACGGGCAGTAGTACGGCGCGGCGCGTTCACTCATGCCGCGCTCCGCACGGCGGGCGAAAGCCGCTGGGATCCGGTGTCTTCCCTCGTCGCTCCGGGTCGCTTCGCTCCCCTGCGCTCCTCAGCCCAGACACCGGCGCGGCTTTCGCGTTGTGGCTGAGCACGGTAGGCCTCTGTCATTTCAGGTCCGCCTCGTCGGCTCGCTGGACCCAGGCGGCGAAGGACTCGTCGTCGCTGCGCTGCTTGGCGTAGTTGGAGGCCACTCGCTCGACGTAGTCGGGCAGGTCTTCGGCGGTGGTCTTCAGGCCGCGGACCTTGCGGCCGAAGCCGGGGGTCGCGCCCAGGGAGCCGCCCAGGTGGATCTGGAAGCCCTCGACCTGCTCGCCCTTCTCGTTGACGACGAGCTGGCCCTTGAGGCCGATGTCGGCCACCTGGATGCGGGCGCAGGAGTTCGGGCAGCCGTTCACGTTGATCGTGAGGGGGTGGTCGAAGTCGGGGAGGCGGTTCTCCAGCTCGTGGATCAGCGTCGTCGCGGTCGCCTTGGTCTCGACGATCGCGAGCTTGCAGTATTCGATGCCGGTGCAGGCCATCGTCTGCCGCCGGAACGTCGACGGGCGCACCTTCAGGCCGATCGCGTCGAGCCCGTCGACCAGCGACTCGACCCGGTCTTCGGCCACGTCGAGGATGACCATCTTCTGCTCGACCGTCATCGCGACCCGGTTCGACCCGTGGGCCTCGGCCAGATCGGCGATCTTGGCCAGGGTGTCGCCGTCGACCCGGCCGACCTTCGGCGCGAAGCCGACGTAGAACTTCCCGTCCTTCTGGCGGCGGACGCCCACGTGGTCGCGGCGCGTCTCGTCGGCCGGCTCGGGGGCCGGGCCGTCGGGCAGCGTGTATCCGAGGTATTCGTCCTGGAGGATCTGCCGGAACTTCTCGGCGCCCCAGTCGTTCACCAGGAACTTGATGCGGGCCCGGTGACGCAGCCGCCGGTAGCCGTAGTCGCGGAAGATGCCGATCACGCCGCCGTAGACGTCGCCCACCTGGTCGGGGCGGACGAACGCGCCGAGCCGCTTGCCGATCATCGGGTTGGTCGACAGGCCGCCGCCCACCCAGACGTCGAACCCGGCCTCGCCGGCCTCGTTCACCACGCCCACGAACGCCACGTCGTTGATCTCGTGGACGGTGCAGTGGGCGGCGCAGCCGCTGATGGCCGACTTGAACTTGCGGGGCAGGTTCGAGAACGCCTTGTCGCCGATGAACCGGTCGTACACCTCGCGGATCTGCTCACGGCCGTCGATCACCTCGTCGGCGTCGACGCCCGCCAGGGGGCAGCCCAGGATCACGCGCGGGGTGTCGCCGCAGGCCTCGGTCGTGGACAGGCCGACCGCCTCAAGGCGCTCCCAGATCTCCGGGACCGACTCGATCTCGACCCAGTGGAGCTGGACGTTCTGCCGGTCGGTGATGTCGGCGGTGCCCCGGCCGAAGTCGTTGGAGATCCCGGCGATCACCCGGAGCTGGTTCAGGTCGAGCTGGCCGCCGTCGATGCGGATGCGGAGCATGAAGTAGCGGTCGTCGAGCTCCTCGGGCTCCAGGATCGCGGTCTTGCCGCCGTCGATCCCGGGCTTGCGCTGCGTGTAGAGGCCGTACCAGCGCATACGTCCGCGCAGGTCGGCGGGGTCGATCGAGTCGAAGCCGCGCTTGGAGTAGATGTCGATGATCCGCTGACGGACGTTGAGGCCGTCGTCGTTCTTCTTGTTCTCCTCGTTCTTGTTCAGGGGCTCGCGATAGCCGAGAGCCCACTGACCTTCGCCGCGAGGGCGCTTGTGGTGGCGGTTCGCCGGGCGGGCCGGGGTGCTCATGCGGGACCTTTCCAGTGGTGGTCGCGCGCTTCCAGGCTTCCCCTCCCGCCTCGGCGCTGAGTGCGGGGGCATGAAAAAAGACGCCTGTCACGCGCCCTTAACAGAAAGAAGGGGCGGCGATCAACGGGCGTCGATACAGATGGCGCTGCGGACGCGCTGAAGGTCGACGTGACGGCGCACGACGAGCATCGGGTCCACTGGCATGTCCGTAACAATACCTTGCGGGTACTTGATGTCCAAGTTTGCGTCCACAGTGTGGACCCCTTCGCGAGACACGTAATGTTAACGCCGATGACCTCAGCGAACGCGCCCCGGCGCCGGTCCCGCCGCCACTGGTTCGGGCACCAGTCCCGCGCCGGCATGGCGCGCGCCCGCGTGGGGATGGAGCGTTTCGCCGGCAGCGGCTTCTGGGCGCTGGTCAAGGCCACGACGATGGCCGGGGTCAACTACCGGGTGACCGGCCTGGCCGGGGAGGCGGCGTTCTTCGCCCTGCTGTCGCTGCCGCCGTTCGTGCTCGGCCTGCTGGGTGTCCTCGGTCACCTTTCCAGCCTCCTCGGCCCCTCGACCATCACCGAGATCAAGGCCTCGGTGATCGAGCACGCCGACCTGCTGTTCACCCCCGACGCCGTGCGGCGGGTGGTCGAGCCGCTGCTGAACAACGTGTTCAACGGCGGTGAGGTCTCGCTCATCTCGGTGGGCTTCCTGCTCTCGCTCTGGTCGGGGTCGCGCGCCCTGTTCGTGTACGTCGACCTGATCTCGATCGCCTACGGCATGGGCGAGACCCGCGGCATCATCCGCACCCGGATCTTCAGCTTCGGCCTCTATCTCGCGGCCCTGCTGATCGGCCTGGTCGTCATGCCGATCCTGGTGGTCGGGCCGACCCTGCTCACCAGCGCCCTGCCGAGTTACGAGCCGCTCATCTCGATCTTCTACTGGCCCGTGGTGATCGCCGGTTCGGTGCTGATGCTCACCCTGCTCTACCACGTGAGCGTGCCCGTGCGCACCCGATGGTGGCGCGAGGTGCCCGGCGCGCTGCTGGCCCTGGTGATCTGGATCATCTGCGCGGCCGTGCTGCGCGAGGTGCTGGCCGCCTGGTTCGACCCGCTGTCGATCTACGGCTCGCTGGCCGCGCCGATCGCGGTGCTGCTCTGGCTCTACATCACCGCCCTCGCGGTCCTCATCGGGGCCACCCTCAACGCCGAGGTCGACCGCCTGTGGCCGCTGGCGGGTAACACCCGGCGGCACTGACAGCCGATAAGGTGGGGTTCTCGCTACTGGCGCTATGAGGTGGGGCACCACCGGGGAGCGGAAACCGCGTCGGCCGTGCGCCTGGGTCGACGCAGTCGTCGAGTTCCGAGGAAGGCGCTCAATGTCTGAGAAAACGCTCAACGCCGTCGACCCAGAGATCGCCGAACTGATCACGGCCGAAGAACGCCGCCAGACCGACACCATCAAGCTCATCGCCTCGGAGAACTACGTCTCCAAGGCGGTCCTCCAGGCCACCGGCACGGTCCTGACCAACAAGTACTCCGAGGGCTACCCCGGCAAGCGCTACTACGAGGGCCAGCAGGTCATCGACCAGATCGAGACCCTGGCGATCGAGCGGGCCAAGTCGTTGTTCGGCGTCAACCACGCCAACGTCCAGCCCTACTCGGGCTCGCCCGCCAACCTGGCGATCTACCTGGCCTTCGTGCAGCCCGGCGACACCGTCATGGGCATGGGCCTGCCGTTCGGCGGCCACCTGACCCACGGCTGGTCGGTCAGCGCCACCGGCAAGTGGTTCAACCCGGTCCGCTACGGCGTCCGCCGCGACACCGGCATGGTCGACATGGACGAGGTCCGCGAGCTCGCCCTCAGGGAACGCCCCAAGCTGATCTTCTGCGGCGGCACCGCCATCCCGCGCACGATCGACTTCCCGGCCTTCGCCGAGATCGCCAAGGAGGTCGGCGCGGTCCTGGCCGCCGACATCGCCCACATCGCGGGCCTGGTCGCCGGCGGCGCCCACCCGTCGCCGGTCGGCCACGCCGACGTGATCTCCACCACCACCCACAAGACCCTGCGCGGCCCGCGCGGCGCGATGCTCATGGCGACCTCCGACGAGCACGCCACCGCGCTCAACAAGGCCGTCTTCCCGGGTCTGCAGGGCGGCCCCCACAACCACACCACCGCCGCCATCGCCGTGGCGCTGCGCGAGGCCGCGACCGACGACTTCAAGGACTACGCGCGCCAGGTCGTCGTCAACAGCCGGGCCCTCGCCGAGGAGCTGCTCGGCCGGGGCTTCGACCTCGTCTCGGGCGGCACCGACAACCACCTGATCCTGATGGACCTCACGCCCAAGGGCGTCGGCGGCAAGCCGGCCGCCCAGGCGCTCGACAAGGCCGGCCTGGAGACCAACTACAACTCCGTGCCGTTCGACACCCGCAAGCCGTTCGACCCGTCGGGCATCCGCATCGGCACCGCCGGCGTCACCAGCCGCGGCATGGGCGTCGCCGAGATGCGCCAGATCGGCGCCTGGATCGACCAGGTCGTCACGGCCCTGGCCAAGGGCGAAGACGAGGCCAAGCACACGATCGTCCGCGTCCACGCCGAGGTCCGCGAGCTGACCACCCACTTCCCGGCCCCCGGCCTGAGCTAGCCCGCTGAGACGAAAGCCCCGGCCCGCTGACGGACGTGGGACCGGGGCTTTCGCCATGCCGGTCCGCATCCGGGGCGGGGAGAAGCGGACGAGCGGACCCGAAAGGTGGGGAGACGGGCGGGGGCGGGCGCGGTAATCGCGTTGCGGGGTCCTTCGCGGCTGTCCTATGGTTCTGCGTGGCCGGAACGAGCCGGCCCTTTTCCTTCAGGGAGGTGGCGACACATGCGGGTCTTTCTCCTGAGCCTGCCGTCCATCCACCTCCGGGCCGCCCGCTGACGCACGCGGGGCCTGTTTCATCCTGAAGGGTTCCACCCAAGTGTTTTTCGATCTGTCTCTTCTCGGCTGGGACGACACGCGCTCGCTCCCCGTGGACTCGATCCCCGGCCGGGTTTCCCAGGTGCACCGCGGGGCCGCCGAGGTCATCACCGAACAGGGCCAGTTCCAGGCCCACTACAGCGCCCGGGTGCGCCGTGAATCCGCCGCCGACCCCACCAGGCTCCCGTGTGTGGGCGACTGGGTGGCGCTGCGGCTCCTCGCCGAGGGCCGCCACGAACTCGACGAGGTGCTGCCCAGGGCCACCGCGTTCGTCCGGGGCGGGGTGTCCCGCGACTCGCGCGGAGGGTTGTCGGGCGACGGGCAGGGCCAGGTGCTGGCCGCCAACGTCGACATCGTGTTCGTGGCCGAACCGGCCATGCACGCGACCGACTTCGCCGACCTCGGCCGCATCGAGCGGCTGACCGCGCTGGCCTGGGAGAGCGGCGGCACGCCCGTCGTCGTCATCACCAAGGCCGACCTCTTCGAGCAGGGCCTCGACGACCTCCTGAACGACGTCAGGGCCGCCGCGCCGGGCGTCGACGTGCACGCCGTCTCGTCGTTCACCGGCGACGGGGTGGACGTCGTCCGCTCCTACCTGATGGGCTCCCGGACCGCCGTGATCCTGGGCGCCTCCGGCGCGGGCAAGTCGAGTCTCGTCAACGCCCTGGCGGGCGGCGAGGTCATGGAGACCCAGCAGGTCCGGGCCGGCGACGGCCGGGGCCGCCACACCACCGTCCACCGCGAGCTGATCCCGCTGCCCGGCGGCGGCATCGTCATCGACACCCCGGGCATCCGGCGGGTCGGCCTGTACGACATGTCCGACGGCGTCGACCGGGTCTTCTCCGAGATCGAGGACCTGGCCGAACAGTGCCGCTTCGGCGACTGCTCCCACGAGTCGGAGCCCGGCTGCGCGGTCCTGGCGGCGCTGGAGAGCGGCGAGTTGCCCGAACGGCGGCTGGAGAGCTGGCGCAAGCTCCAGCGGGAGGCGGCCTGGATGGCGCGGCGCAGCGACGCCCGGCTCCAGGCCGAGGAGACCAGGAAGTGGAAAATCATCCACAAGGAGATGAGAGGCCGCAACCGTCCCTGAACGTGTGGGTAGGACCGGGAAGGTGGAAGCCTTCCCGGACCGGGCGACCGCCGGCGCGCTCCTCGCCGAGGCGCTGGCGGGCACCCCCGCCGACATCGTGCTCGCCCTGCCGCGCGGCGGGGTGGCGGTCGGCGCCGTGGTCGCCCAGGCGCTCGGCGTGCCGCTCGACGTCCTGGTGACCCGCAAGCTCGGGCATCCCCTCCAGCCCGAGCTGGGCCTGGGCGCCATCGCCGAGGGCGGCGAACCGGTCTACGACCGGGCGATGTTGCGCCGGACCGGCTACGACGAACACGACCTCGCCGGCGTCGTGGCGGCGGAACGCGCCGAACTGGCCCGCCGGGTCGACGCCTACCGCGACGGACGTCCAGCCCCCGACCTGCGCGGACGGGACGTGATCGTGGTCGACGACGGCCTGGCCACCGGCGGCACGGCCCGGGCGGCGCTGCGGGCGGTGCGGTCGAAGAACCCGCGCCGCGTCACCCTGGCCGTGCCGGTCGGGGCCGCCGCGGCGGTCAGATCACTCGAAAGCGAGGCCGACGAGGTCGTCGCGGTCATGGCGCCCGAGCAGTTCGGTTCCGTCGGAGGCTGGTACGAACGGTTCGAGCAGCTCACCGACGACGAAACCCGGGCGTGCCTCCGCTCCGTGTGATCAACGTTCACTTACGGTGACTGGGTGGTCGCGGAGCTCCTGGGCGCCCTCCTGGAGACGGCCTGGGTCCCGACCGGCACCGCCGACCTGCCCCCGGAACCCGCTGTGGCCTGCTGAGAGGACGCCGTGACGCTCGACGACATCTGGTTCGCCGCCATCGCCGTGCTCTTCACGGGCTACTTCGTCCTGGAGGGCTTCGACTTCGGGGTGGGGGTGCTGCTGCCGTACCTGCCGAGGGAGGAGCGGGAACGCCAGGTCATGGTCGGCACGATCGGGCCCGGGCGGGACGGCGGCGAGGTCTGGCTCATCACCGCCGGCGGCGCGCTGTTCGCCGCCTTCCCCGAGTGGTGCGCCACCCTGTTCAGCGGCCTCCACCTGCCGCTGCTGCTGATCCTGCCGGCGCTGATCGTGCGCGGGGTGGCCGTCGAATACCGGGGCAGGCGCAACGGCGGACGGTGGCGGCGCAACTGGGACCGCTGCCTTTTCTGGGGTTCGCTGGTGCCCGCTTTTCTGTGGGGCGTGGTGTTCGGCAGCATCGTGCGCGGAATCGCCCTGGACGAGAAGCATGAATTCGCCGGCACGTTCTGGGACCTGCTGAACCCGTTCGCGCTACTCGGCGGATTGACGACGCTGGCCCTTTTCGTCACGCACGGCGCGATTTTCCTGGCGCTGAAAACGCGGGGGAGGATCCGCCGGAAGGCGAAGGCCGCGGCGGAGAAAAGCGGGGTGGTCGCGGCGGTTCTGGCCATCGTTTTCCTGACCTGGGCACAGGCCGCGAACGGGTCGTTCGCCGGTGTTCTGCTCGCGGTGGTCGCTATCGGCGCATGGGGCGCGGGAATGGTGGCCAACTTCTTCGGCCGGGAGGGCCGGGCGTTCCTCGGGTCGGCCGCCGCGATCGGCGCGGCCATGATCAGCCTGTTCGCGGCGCTCCATCCCGGCGTGTTGCCGCCGGACATAGAAAACGCCGCGTCCACGCCGAAGACCTTGCAGATCATGACGTGGGTCGCGGTCGTGTTCCTGCCGCTGGTGCTGCTGTACCAGTCGTGGACCTACTGGGTGTTCCGCCGCCGCATCGGAGTGCGGAACATCCCAGCGGGTCACAACTAGGGAGATGTGGCGAATGCGTAAGGCAGGTTCACCGCGCGAGCCACGGCCGGCCTTCGGCCGGCCAGGTCTCGCTTTGCCGGGGAGGGTGGTGATGCTAGGCGACGGCGCTGATTCCGGCGCTCGCGGCGCGCCGCATCCGACGGCGACGCTCGGAGGCGCGCTCGTCCTCGTTCAGGCCACCCCAGGTGCCGTACTTCTCAGGGCGGGAAAGCGCGTAGTCAAGACACTCCGCGCGGACCGGGCAACCGGCGCAGATCGCCTTCGCCTTCCGCTCACGGATGTCGCGCTCAGGCTGGCGCTCCCCGTCAGGGCCGAAGAACAGCACAAGGTCCTCTCCCCGGCACGCGGCATCATCCTGCCAACCCCAACTGGGGCGGGGGCGGGCGAGCTGCCGACGTACCTGAGACATGAGAAACCACCTTTGGTGAGAAGAGGTATTTCAGTGTTTGTGCCGCATTGGACGCTTATGGTGTCCTCTTTTGCAACGCGAGGAGCGTCCGTGGTGTTCCCGGCTTCTTGCGAAGCCTCAGGTCAAAGCCGGGGTGAGCTGCTTGAGCTCGGCCAACCTGTAGGTCGTGATCTCTTCGGCGCAGGCGAGACCGCACGGTGCCGCGAACACCGAAGGCTCGACCACTACCCGAAAACGGGACGTTCCACCAGGCGCGTTGGTTTGCACAACGCACACGGTGGAGTCACCTTCCGACCGGGAGGATTCCACGGCCACTCCGCCGACCGAGAGCTCGCCCGTGTGTGACCGGACAAAATGCTCGGCGGCTTGCGATGGCTCAGGGAGACCCGCGCGCCCCCGGAAACGGTCAAGAACGATCTTGCCGTCACGGTAGGCGTGTGCCGCCGCGATCGCGGCAGCCTCAGACATGCTGCCGTAGTAAAGCCCGTGTGGCAAGCACACGAGGTTGGCGGCGTATCGATCGCCGCCGACATGTGTGGTTTCCCACACATTCCCGGGCTGTTTCCGGGATAGTGATCTCGCGATCGGGAGACCAAAGCGGGCGCAGCACGCGTTGCGCTTGGCGTGCGTGCAGACCAGAAATACCGGCTCACTGACAAGTATGCAGGACTCCGGAAGCGCTCCGTCCACAAGTGCGCCCAGGTCAAGATCGTCGGGGTGGTCGAGCCAGGCCTCTGCCAGCCAGGGGTCACTCCCCGTGGACGATCCGACAAAAACGTGCAGCGCACGGGGGCCCGGAGTGGTCTCACGGTCGGGACGGCGGATGAGCTGCGAACGGATGCCGAGGGCGGTGGCGCGGTCGATGAGGGCCAGCACGCTCTCGGGCAGGCGGCATTCGGGCAGGTATGCGGCCCATGGGCCGTTGTGCTCGATGAGCAGCCACCGGCGGGCGCCGACCGTCGCGCTGGCGAGCACCGGCGCGTCGCCGGTGTGCAGGCCCGCCGCGTGGTCGCAACCCTTGCTCATGTGCCCGATCCGTTCCTTTGATCACCTGCGGTTAGGTAATCCTAACCTTAGACGATGGTGTCAAACGTTCAGGGCTCAAGTGACAGAACGTGCCGCGCGACTTTCAGCGCCGTCCGGCGGTCTTCCGGAACAAGCCCGATCCTGGTACGGCGGTCGAGCAGGTCGTCCTCGTCGAGCGCGCCCTCGTGGCGGACCGCCCAGACGAGCTCGGCCCAGGTGGTCGCCGCGCCGGGGAGCACCTTCGCGCCGAGCGCCCGGTTCGAGGCGATGAGCGCGGCGATGTCCTCGGCCTCCGCGCCATAGCGCTCGACCAGCCGCCACGGCGCCCTGATCCCGCGCGTGGCGGCGCCGACCAGCGGCAGCCGCGCGGTCGTGCTGCGCCGGGCGTGCGGGCAGGCCGCGTCGACCGCGTCCTCGGCCATGCGGCGGTAGGTGGTCAGCTTGCCGCCCACGACGGTCACGACGCCGTCCTTGCCCGTCAGCACCGCGTGGCGGCGCGACAGGTCGGCGGTGCGGCCGGTTCCGGTGTCGAGCAGCGGGCGCAGCCCGGCGTGGGCGCCCGCGACCTGGTCGCGGGTCACCGTCACGCCCAGCACGCCGTTGAGCGTGGCCAGCAGGAACTCCACGTCGCTCTCCGGCACGTCGGCCACGTCGGGCACCGGCCCCTCGACCGGCTCGTCGGTCAGCCCGACCAGGACGTGGCCGTCGCTCTGCGGCAGCACCAGCACGAACCGGCTCGACTCGCCCGGGATCGGCACGTGCAGCCCCGCCCGCATCGGCCCCAGCACACCCTCCCGGAGCACCAGGTGGGTGCCGCGTGAGGGCCGCAGCGTGATCTCGGGGGCGAGTCCGCCCGCCCACACGCCCGTGGCGTTCACGACCGCCTTGGCCCTGACCGTGAGCGTGTCACCCGACAGTTCGTCGCGCACCTCGGCGCCGTCGCCGGCCAGGCCGAGCGCCCGGCAGCGGGTCAGCACCCGCGCGCCGTGCGCGGCGGCGGTGCGGGCCAGCGCGACCACCAGCCGCGCGTCGTCGACCACCCGGCCGTCGTGGGACCGCAACGCGCCCCGCAGCCCGTCGGCGGCCAGCGCCGGGACCAGGCCGAGCGCCTCGGACGCGCCCAGCCGCGCCGGGCCCGGGATCAGCCTCCTCGGCGTGCCCGCGGCGGCCCGCAGCAGGTCGCCGAGCCGGTAGCCGGTCATCAGCCGCCGGGCCGTGGCCGCCGAGACGGCCGGGGTAAGCGGCAGCAGATAGGGCTGGGCCTTCACCAGGTGGGGCGCGGTGTGCCGGATCAGCACGTGGCGTTCGGCGGCGCTCTCCCTGGCCAGCCCGATCTGGCCGGACGCGAGATAACGCAGACCGCCGTGGATGAGCTTGGAACTCCAGCGGGAGGTGCCGAACGCCAGGTCGTGGGCGTCGATCGCGACCACCGACAACCCGCGGGACGCGGCGTCGAGCGCCACCCCCGCCCCCGTGGCGCCCAGGCCCACGACGAGGAGGTCGGCCACCTCGGCGCGGGCGTCGTCGAGATCGCGGGCGCGGCGGGCCGCGTTGAGGGAAGACTCCATGCGGTTCCTTGATCGGGTCGGGCATTACCCTTGGGTAACCTATCGAGAGGCCGGCATCCTGTGGAGACTCCGCGTACCCCCGTGCAGCCCATGCTCTGGTCGGGCTGGGGTGACCCCGGCAAGGCGACCGGGCTCGGTCCTGACGTGCTGGAGCTGCTCGCGGAGGCGCTGGGCGTCACGGCGCCCACCGGCGAACCGGCGGGGTTCGGCGACGTCCGGCTCCCCGCAGCCGATCTGTCACCCTTCGTGCTGTCCTCGTTGCGGTCCATCGTAGGCGCAGAGAACGTGCGTACCGATGCCGATGCCCGCATCCGTCACACGAGGGGCAAATCCACGCCAGACCTCCTCAAGATGCGGATGGGGGACGGTTCCGACGCCCCCGACGCCGTCGTGCTGCCGGGCTCCCACCACGAGGTCTCCGAGGTGCTGCGGGTCTGCGGCCCGGAGAGGGTCGCGGTGGTGCCGTTCGGCGGCGGGACGTCCGTCGTCGGCGGGGTCACCCCGCTCCGCGACGGCTTGGCCGGGGTGGTCGCGCTCGACGTGCGGCGGCTCGACCGGCTGGTGTCGGTCGACGAGGAGTCGATGCTGGCCGAGCTCCAGCCGGGGCTGCGCGGGCCGCAGGCCGAGGAGCTGCTCAACGCCCGGGGGCTGACGCTGGGGCACTTCCCGCAGTCGTTCGAGTACGCCACCCTCGGCGGGTTCGCCGCCGCCCGCTCGTCGGGGCAGGCCTCGGCCGGCTACGGGCGGTTCGACGACATGGTCGAGGGGCTGACCGTGGCCACGCCGGTGGGCGACTGGGAGCTCGGCCGGGCGCCGCGCTCGGCCGCCGGGCCCGACCTGCGGCACGTCGTCCTCGGCTCCGAGGGCGCGTTCGGGGTGATCACCTCGATGCGGCTGCGGGTGCGCCGGCTGCCCGGGCGGCGGAACTGGGACGCCTGGCGGTTCCCCTCGTTCGCGGCGGGACGTGAGGCGATGCGCGTGCTGGCCCAGGAGCGGAGACTCCCGGCGGTGCTCCGCCTGTCCGACGAGACCGAGACCATGATCGGCGGCGGTTCTGGCTGCCTGATGGTCGTCGGCTGGGAAGGGGGCGAGCCGCCGAGGTTCCCCGGCGCCGACCACCTGGGGGCCGAGCCCGCCCGCCGCTGGGCCGAGGGCCGGTTCGGCGGCCCCTACCTGCGCGACGCGCTCATCGCCGCCGGGGCGACCGTGGAGACCCTGGAGACCGCCGCCCACTGGTCGGGCCTGCCCCGGCTCTACGAGGCCGTGAGGCTCTCTCTGGAGGCCGCGCTCGGCCGGGTGATCGTGATGTGCCACGTCTCCCACCTCTACGAGACCGGCGCGTCGCTCTACTTCACCGTCGTCACCGCCGCCGGAGACGACCCGCTGGCCCGGTGGGAGGCCGCCAAGGCCGGGGCGAGCGAGGCGATCGGGCTGGCCGGGGGCACCATCTCGCACCACCACGGCGTCGGCCGCGACCACCGCGCCGCCTACGCCGCCGAGATCGGTCCGGTCGGCGTCGGCGTCATGCGGGCGATCAAGAAAAGTCTCGATCCGATGGGGATTCTCAACCCCGGTGTCCTCGTCCCCTGAAACCGAGCAAGATTGACCGTATGGCGGACATCGGCGTCGAGGCTGCGGCCGCGCGCGGGAAGCTGGTCTCCTCCCGGGTCTCCGAACACGGCGCCGGGTGGCACTGCCAGGAGATCGGGACCTTCCAGGCGCTGCGCCCCAACAAGAACACCTTCACGTGGTTACACCCCAAGACCCTGTGGCGGTCGCGCAACGAGATCCTCGCGGGGCTGTTCGGCGATCCGTCCGCGGAGGTCCGCCGCCGGTGGGTGGCGTCCATGCGGGAGAACGGCGCCGACCCCGACTTCCGGATGACCCGCCTGATGGGCCCGGAGTACTCGTTCATCGTCATCGGCGACACCGGCGAGGGCGACGCCTCCCAGTACGCCGTGATCCCGGGCCTGCTGAAAGTGGGCGAGAAGACCGACTTCGCGGTCATCGCCAGCGACGTGATCTACCCCACGGGCGCCGCGAGCGACTACTGCGACAAGTTCTTCCGCCCGTTCAAGGACTACGACGCCCCCATCTACGCCATCCCCGGCAACCACGACTGGTACGACGGCCTCGGCGGCTTCATGCGGGTGTTCTGCGGCGCCAGGCCGCTCAAGGTCGAGAAGGAGGGCTTCCGGCTCTCCCCGGCCGGGCTGCGCGGCCTGCTCTGGAAGAAACCCGAGGCGATCGACGAGGCCGCGCTGGCCGAGGCGTGGAAACTGCGCGGCAGGCCGGCGCAGGAGGCCCGGCAGCCCGCCCCCTACTGGGCGCTCGACCTGGGTGAGCTCGTGCTGGTCGGCATCGACACCGGCATCACCGGCTCGCTCGACCGCGAGCAGGGCGAGTGGCTGCGCCACGTGTCGTCGGCCGACACCCGGCCCAAGGTGCTCATCACCGGCAAGCCGATCTACGTGCGCGACGACCACAAACCCTGCCCGATCGAGGGCGGCGGCACGGTCGACGAGATCGTGCGCGACCCCGCTCACAACTACGTCGCGGCGATCGGCGGCGACGTGCACAACTACCAGCGTTTCCCGGTCAACGTCGACGGGCGGGTGATCCAGTATCTCGTCGCGGGCGGCGGCGGCGCGTTCATGCACGCCACCCACACGATCCCGCGCGTCGAGACGGTCCACGAGGACGACTTCCGCTGCTACCCGCTGCGCGGCGACTCGTTGTCGTTCTACAGCCTGCTCTACTCGCGCAAGCTGCGGATGAAGTGGCTCTACCTGACGCCCGAGGAGGCCGTGGCGCTGATGTCGCGGCAGATCGGCAACGAGCCGGTCCGCGACACCCCGCCCGTGAAGATCACCGCCCGGATGAAGTGGGCGGCCCGGTTCCTCGGCGGCTGGCCGATGCCGTTCCACCTGCCGGTGGGCCGCTTCTTCCACCGGTGGATCTCGGAGCTGACCGACTGGGACACCCCGCCGTTCTTCAAGAGCTTCCTGCACGTCTCGGTCTCCCCGGGCGAACTGCGCATCCGCTGCTTCGCGGCGACCGGGTGCCTGGCCCAGGAGCTCGAACCGCCGGTCGAGGACGAGGTGATCATCCCGCTGACCTGAGCCGCTGGTCCCGTTTTCCGGGGTCCGCCCGGCTTCGGTGCGCGCGACCGCTCACGTCCCGCTCATGCCGGTTTCTGTTACGGCTCCCGCCCGCCCTCCGGCCATCCGACGGCACGGGGCCTGCCCGGCGGACACCGAACTGTCGGTGCGGCCTGGCAGGCTGGAACCGTGCAGGTTGCGGTTTCCGGGGCGAAAGACGGCAGTGGTGAGCTGCTGCCCGGGGGCCCGGCGACCGACCTCGCGGCGGCGGTGGCCGAGGCCGAGGAGCACACGGCGCCCCGGTGGGTGTGGGCCGACACGCGGCGGATCTACCCCGGCCTCCTGGCCCGGGGCGTGCGGGTGGCGCGCTGCCACGACGTCGCGCTGACCGAGAACCTGCTGCTGGCCGCCGAGGGCCGCTACGGCGAGCCCCGGTCGGCCGAGGCCGCCCACGCCCGGCTCCACGGCCTGCCGGTGCCAGAAGACCGCCACGAGACCCCCGAGGCCGCCCAGGGGTCGCTGTTCGACCCCGAGCCCGGTCCGGCCGAGCCGGGGGCCGCCCTCGTCGAAGAGGTGGCCGCCGCGCAGGCCGCCCGGATCGCGGCGCTGCCCGAACCCGGGCGGTTCCGGCTGCTGGTCGCGGCCGAGTCGGCCGGCGGGTTGATCGCGGCCGAGATGGGCCACGACGGCATGCCCTGGCGTGAGTCGGTCCACCAGGCGCTGCTGACCGACCTGCTCGGGCCCCGCCCCGCCCACGGCATGCGGCCCGCCAAGTTGCAGGCGCTGGCCGACCAGGTGTCGGCGGCGTTCGGCCGGCCGCTCAACCCCGACTCGCCGCAGCAGATCGTCAAGGCGTTCAAGGCGGCCGGGGTGCCGGTGCCGTCGGCCCGCTCCCACGTGCTGAAAGAGGTCGACCATCCGGGGGTGGGGCCGTTGCTGGCGTACAAGGAACTGGCCCGGCTCTTCAGCTTCCACGGCTGGGTGTGGGCCGACCAGTGGGTGCGTGACGACCGTTTCCGGGCCGAATACGTCGTGGGCGGCGTCGTCAGCGGCCGGTGGGCGACCAGCGGGGGAGGGGCGCTGCAGATCCCGAAGGTGATGCGCAAGGCGGTGGTGGCCGACGACGGGTGGACGCTCGTGGTCGCCGACGCCGCCCAGCTCGAACCGCGGGTGCTGGCCGCGATGGCCGGAGACCGGGGGCTGGCCCGCGCCGCCGGGGAGATCGACCTCTACGCCGCGCTGGCCCAGGCGTTCGGCGGGCAGCGCGACGCCGCCAAGATCGCCATGCTGTCGGCCATGTACGGCGGCACCAGCGGCGACGCCCCCAAACTGCTGGCCGTGATGCGCAACCGGTTCCCCCAGGCCTACGCGTTCGTCGAAGACGCCGCCCGCGCGGGTGAGGAGGGCCGGGTGGTGCGCTCGTGGCTGGGCCGCACCAGCCCGCCGCCGTCCGACCGCTGGCGGATGGTCGTCTCGGGGCCCGACGGGGGCAGGGCGGCCCGCGACCGAGGGCGCTTCACCCGCAACTTCGTCGTCCAGGCCACCGCCGCCGAATGGGCGCTCACCCTGATGGCCGTGTTGCGCGGCCGTCTCAGGGAACCCGCGAAGCTGGTGTTCTTCCAGCACGACGAGGTCATGATCCACTGCCCGGAAGGCCAGGCCGGAGAGGTCGCCGCCGCCATCGAATCGAGCGCCGAGGAGGCGACCCGCCTGCTGTTCGGCCCGACCCCGGTCAGGTTCCCCATGGAGGCGGTGCCGGTGACCTGCTACGCCGACGCCAAGTGAGCCGTGCGCCGCCGCCAGATGACCACTCCGGTGAGCCCGGTCAGGACCGCCGTGATCAGACCGAGGACCGGGTAGGAGAGCGTGCCGACGATCGCGCCGGCCAGCAGGGCGCCGACGGCGCCGCAGACGTTCATCGTGAGGTCCGAGAGGCCCTGCACGGCCGGGCGGCGCTCCAGGTCGACCGCCTCGGTCACCATCGCCGAACCCGCCACGAGGGAGCACGACCAGCCCAGGCCCAGCAGGACCAGGCCCGCCGTGATCACCGGCACGTCGTGTCCGCCGAAGGCGGCCAGCAGGCCGGCGGCGACCAGCACGCCCATGCCGGCCGCGGCGACCACGGCCCGGCCGAGACGGTCGGCGGCCCAGCCGACCAGCGGCGAGAACATGAACATCCCGGCGATGTGCAGGCTCAGCACCATCCCGATGACCGAGATGCCGGCGTGCCCGTGGTCGAGGTGCACGGGCGTCATCGACATCACCGAGACCATCGCGGTGTGCCCGGCCGCGATCGTCAGCAGGCCGGTCCGGGCGGCCGGAGTGGCCTTCACCGTCCCGGCGGCCTCCCGCAGCGGCTGCCGCCGGCGGGCGACGGCCACCTCACGCCCCTGCCGGGCGAGCAGCAGCGGGTCGGGGCGCAGGCCGCCGTTGACGATCACCAGGGAGACCGCGAACGCGGCGGCGGCCAGCGCGAACGGCCCGGCGGCGGGCGCCAGGCCCAGGTCGACTCCCAGCGCGTCGGCGGGATGGGCCAGGTTGGGGCCCGTGACGCTGCCGATCGTGGCGGCCCAGACGACCAGCGACAGGTGACGGGCGGTCCGGCCGGGCGGGGCGAGATCGGTGGCGGCGTACCGGGCCGACAGGTTGCCGGCGCTGCCGGTGCCGACCATGACGAGCGAGAGCAGCAGCAGCGCCCACGACCCGGCCTGGATCGAGGCGACGGCGGCCACGCAGCCGAGGAAGGCGACGCCGTGGGCGAGCGTCAGGCCCGCCCTGCGCCCGCCGCCGTCGGCGGCCCTGGCGGCCGGGAGCGCCATCAGGGCGGCCCCCAGGACGGTGGCGGTCCCGGCCAGGCCGCTGATCGCTTCGGAGCCGGAGAGTTCGTACACCACGAGGGAGCTCAGCGCGAGGCCGACCGCGATCCCCACACCCGAGACGATCTGGACGGCGGACAGGACACCGAGTGTCCGGCGTTGCACCTTCTGGTGGGGTGTGAGGGGGATCGCTGTCATGAGCGAAGTCTGGCATGGCTCATGACAGCGGTTGAAACGGGTTTTACGCCGGGCTGAAGGAGTTCCACAACGTCGCGCGGACGTTCGCGGCGCTCTCGGTCCAGTCGTAGTCGGGCGCGGTGAAGGTGATCGCGTAGGCGCGGCCGTCGACCGTGACGTAGCGGACGGCCGTGTGGACGGTCACGTTGGCGGCGTCGCGGTGGGTGTACTCCCACTCGGCGGCCGGCCAGCGGTAGTCGACCTGGGCCAGCGCGAGCTGGGTGTACTCCTCGAAGGAGGCCTTGGCCTCGGTCGCCTTCAGCGCGTCGAGGTCCCCGTCGGGGATCTCCTCGATCAGGCCGCTCTGGCCGCTGTCCTTCGGGCCGGTCAGCACGACCGCGCCGTCCTGCGCGGCGGCCTTCCAGGTGTCGGGCACCGCGACGGTGACGTTGCCGACGGTGTGGTTGCGGAAGCCCTCGGGGAGCTCGCCCTCGGGCGAGGCGGGCACGGCCGGCCCGCCGGCGTCGGCGGCCGTGCCGGTCGCGGCCGGCCGGCTGCGCGGGTCGGCGGGCGGCTTGTCACCCGGTACCATGATCAACAGCACCAGCACCACGACCGCGATCACGGCGATGGCCGCGACCACGGCGAGCAGGCTGCTGCGGCTGCCCCGGTCGTCGTCGTGGTCCTTGCGGCGGCGCGAGGCGCGCGGCCCGGCGGGCCTGCGCTCGACGGCCGGTGTGTCGGCGGGCTTCCCGGCGCGCGGCTCCCTGCCCAGGTCGCCGAACTCGGGCAGGTCCTTCTGCTCGGGCGCCGGCCAGCCGCCCGGGGTCTGCCCCGGCGCGGGGGCCGGACGGCTCGGGCCGCCGGGTTTCGACGGGGTGATCGGGGCGAAGAACGACACGCCGCCCGTCGAGGTGATGTCGCCGGTGGGGCTGCTCAGCGGGTCGGGCTTGGGGGAGCCCATGTTGTAGCCGCCCGACGGGCTGTTGGGGTCGTAGGGCACCCGGACCGGCCCCGACGGGGTCTCGATGATGCGCGAGGGCATCGGCCCGGACGGCGGGTCGAGCGGCGGCAACATCTGGACCGGGGTCTGGACCGAGGTCTGGTCGGCGGGGGTCGGCGCGGGCGAGGGGCCGGTCTGGGTCTGCGCCGGGCTCTGCGGCGGGGCGGTCGGGCGCACGCCGACGCCGTGCTGGCGCAGCACGTGTTCGAGCATGTCGGACACCTGCGCGGCGGGCAGCCGGTCGGCCGGGTTCTTGCGCAGCAGGCCCTCGATGACGGGCATCAGCGCGCCCGCCCGGCCCGGCCGGTTGGGCTCCTGGGTCAGCACCGCGCCCAGCACGGCGACCGCGTCGGGCCCCTCGTAGGGAGGCCGGCCCTCCACCGCCGCGTAGAGGGTGGCGCCGAACGACCACAGGTCGGCCGCGAACGTGATCGGGCGGCCCTGGAGCCGCTCCGGCGGGATGTAGGCCGGGGAGCCCATCAGCAGGCCCGGGTGGGTGATCGAGACGTCGCCCTCGATGGCCGCGATGCCGAAGTCGGTGAGCACCACGCGGTCGGCCGTCAGCAGCACGTTGCCCGGCTTGACGTCGCGGTGGAGGATGCCGGCGGCGTGCGCGTGGCGCAGCGCGTCGAGCACCCTAATCCCGATCTCGGCCGCCTGGACGACCGGCAGCGGCCCGCTCTGGCGCACCGCCTGCTCCAGCGACCAGGCCCGGACCAGCTCCATCACGATCCACGGGCGGCCGTCTTCCTCGACGACGTCGTGGACGGTCACGATGCCCGGATGGCTCAGCCGCGCGGCCGAACGGGCCTCGCGGAGCATGCGGGTGTGGGCGGTCTGGCGGCCCTGCTGGTCGAGGCCGTAGGGGAGGATCAGCTCCTTGACCGCGACGTCGCGGTCGAGCAGCACGTCGTGTGCGTGCCACACCATGCCCATGCCGCCCCGGCCGACCGGCGAGAGCAGCCGGTAGCGGCGGCCGACGAGCCTGCCCTGCCCCTCGGGCGTCCCGCCCTGACCATCGGGGACCATACCGAGCAGGCGATCGGTCGTCATAGGCGGGGTCCCCAATTCTCCTCGTCCGGGCCGCGCGAGAGACCCGCACGATTTTCTGAGGTTGGCCACCGATATTAGGGTCAAACCAGGGTCAAAGGGAATTAAACCCGGGCCAAAGCGGCCAGCGCGGCCGTGAAAGCCTCCATCGGAGGACTCACCAGACCTGCTCCGACCTGCCCCGTTCCGGCGACGCGCCCGGCGATACCCGTATTGACTACCGGCAGCACCGAGGTCCGCGTGACCAGTGTGACATCGATCCCGGCGGGCGTGCCGCGGAACCCGAGACCCGGGATCTGGTAAACGGGGTGCTCGGCGAGCGTGATCTCGTACATGGCCGTGGTGGCGGCGACCGCGTCGGCGACGTCGCCGCCGACGAACCGGACGATCGCCGGGGCCGCGGCCATCGAGAAGCCGCCCAGGCCGACCGTCTCGGTGATGGTCGAGTCGCCGATGTCGGGGTTGGCGTCGCCGGGGCCGTAGGCGCCCAGATAGAGGCCGTCGGGCACGCCCGCCGGGCCGGTGAACCAGCGGTCGCCGAGGCCGGAGACCTGGATGCCGAAGTCGGTGCCGTTGCGGGCCATCGCGACGACCATCGAGGAGCCCGCGACGTTCCGCGCGGCGTCGGCCGAGACCTTGCCTGCCGCCATGCCGGCGTTGAGGAAGAAGTGGTCGTTGCCGTTGACGAACCGGAGGATCTCGGCGGCCCGGCTCGGGACGGCGTCGACGATGGCCGGGGCGAGCTCCCTGACCATGAGGGAGGTCGCGGCCCGGTTGCGGTTGTGCAGCTCGTCGCCCATCTGGAGGGCCTGGGCGATCAGGTTGCGCAGGTCGAGCGGGCCGACGACCTTCATGACCTCGGCCAGCGCCGGGCCGAGGACCTCGCCCATCCACCTCAGCCGCTCGATCACCTCGGGCCCGTAGGCGCCGTAGCGGAGCACCTTGCCGAGGCCCTCGTTGAGCGAGCAGTAGGCGGTGCCGCCGTTCTCGGCGTCGTGCACCTCCAGCATCCACATGGACGGGGACACGACCCCGGCCATGGGCCCGACGGTCCGGTGGTGGTGACAGGAGTCGAGCGTGACCTCGCCTCCCGCGAGCTTCCGCTCGGCCTCCTCGGCGTCGGCCGCGAGCCCCTCGAACAACATCCCGCCGATGAGCGCGCCCCGCATGGGCCCGGAGGCCCGTTCCCACTCGATGGGCGGCCCGGCGTGGAAGAAGGTGCCCTTCGGGAGATCCAGTACGTCTCCGGCCCGCTTCACCCCGACGAGATGCGGCCGCGCGCTCAGCAGCCGGGCGACGGCCTTCTCGTTGGCGGCCTTCCGGCGGGGGTCGGCCATGACGGCGGCCAGATCGGCGGCCACCCCCTGGACGGGGGGACGCCAGTCGACGGGGGTATGCGCCACGGCCTGCTGGTCGATCGCCTCGGCCAGGATCGACGCGCCCACCGAGATGACGGAGGGCTCCGCCGAGAGCATGGCCAGAGGACGGCCCACCCAACCGCCCTGAGAGACCGACGCCTCTCCGGCCGTCCCGGCTCCGGCCGCGGTGGGTTCGGCCGCGGTGGGTTCGGCCGCGGTGGGTTCGGCCGCGGTGGGTTCGGCCGCGGTGGGTTCGGCCGCGGTGGGTTCGGTCGCGCTGGGTTCGGCCGCGCTGGGTTCGGGCGCATTCGGCTCGGCCGGGCTGGTTCCGGTCCCGGTGGTGGCCGCCGCTTCGGGCGCGGCCGGAGCCGCTCCGGCCAGCGTGGCGGCTCTCCGCGCCGCCTGGGCGTTCGAGGTGTAGACCTCGGCGCCCGACTCGAACAGGCGGGCCGCTTGGGCCTGGAGGTTCTGGGGGTCGCCCTCCGTGCCGACCAGCGCGACCACCACGGCCACGCCGCGCGACTTCGCGGCGGCGATCGCCGCGGACAACGAACCGGCCGGGTCGGGGTCGGAGCCGTGGCCCAGCACGACGTCGAGGAGCACGACGCCCTCGGTCACCGCGTCGAGGGCCTCCAGGCGGAGGGCGGGGTCGATCATGGGGTGGGCGCGGCCCACCGTGTACTCGTCGTCGCCGAAGTCGGTGAACTCGCCCGTCCCGGCGATCAGGCGGGCCTCGGTGCACAGGGTGCCGCCCGAATAGAGGCCGCGCAGCGGGCCGCCGCCGGGCTCGGTGTCGCCGGGCCGGCTCGGCCAGACCGGGATCTCGGCGCCGACGGCGCGCAGGACCGATTCGGCGGCCGTCGTCAGGTCGGGCCGGCCCTCGCCGAGGAGGGCCGTGATCACGGGCTTCGGGCTCCGCGCGATCGCCTCGCCCAGGTGGGCCGCCACCTCGGGGCTCGGGGGCTTGGAGACGACGACGATCAGCTCGGTCGCCGGGTCGGCGTTCAGCGCGTCCAGGGCCTGGAGGGTGGACCGGCCGCCGACCTCGGCGCCCAGGTCGCGGCCGCCGACGCCGAGCACGTGGCTGACGCCCACCCCGGCCAGGTCGAGCAGGGCGGTGAGCTGCTGGGCGCCCGTCCCGGAGGCGGCGACCACGCCGACCCGCCCGGGGCGGACCACGTTGGCGAAGCCCAGACCGGCGCCGCCGACGATCGCGGTGCCGCAGTCGGGGCCCATGACCAGGACGCCGCGCTCGCGGGCGAGGTCCTTCAACGCCACTTCCCGCGCCACCGGCACGTTGTCACTGAAGATCATCACGGAGTGGCCGCCGTCGACCGCCTCCATCGCCTCGGTGAAGGCGTGCTCGCCCGGCACGCTGACCAGCACGACCGCCGACGGGTCGGCCAGGCGCGCCGCGGCCCGGATCGTGCGGGGGAGGGCCTCCTCCCGGCCGCGCGTCTCGGTCCGGGCCGACAACTGTCTCTCCAGGTCGGCCGCGGCGTCGTGGAGGTCGGCGTCCGTCGTCGCCCGGATGGCGACCAGCAGGTCGCCGGCCGTCGCGGCCGGGACGTCGAAGCCCGCGTCCGCGGCGAGTTCGACGTTCAGGGCCGTCGCCATCGCCACGATCGCCAGTTCGACACCCGGGCGGCCGGTCAGCGCCTGGCTGACCCTCATCAGGCTGACCGAGTCGTGATAGACCCCGGGACGGATCTCCACCAGGTTCACTCAGCGTCCCTCTCACCAAGTCCGAGGACGGCCGACACTCCCGTCCGGATGCCCCACGCCAGGTCGGCGCCCGAGGTGTGACCCAGGCGGAGCAGGCGGTGCGCCGCCGGTTCCAGCGGCTGGCGGCCGGTGAGGCCGCGCAGCACCGCCAGGGTCTCCAGGCCCGCCTCGCCGCGCGCCGCGCAGTGCAGCAGCGTCGCGGAGATCGGTGTGGTCCGGGTGCGGGCGTCGAAGGTCACCGCGGCGGCGAGCCAGTCGGCCAGCCACACCGCCCGGCCGACCCCGGCCGCCGTGCCGACGGAGCGCAGGGTGACCAGGAGCCCGGCCAGCATGTCGTCGCCGCTCGGGGTGAGCCCCGGCCCCAGGCCCATGAGCTGCTCGGCCGCGGTGATCGCGTCGACGAGCGAGCCCCGGTGGCAACCGGCCGACAACAGCGCGGACGCGCCGCCGCTCTCCAGGCCGGGTCGTCTCGGGGAGGAGACGCAGATGTCGTTCAGGACGGGGAGGGAGGCGGCGAGGGCCGTGGCGGAGACGGGGCCCAGCGGCGGAGCGGGGTCCCACCAGCGGCGGACCCGCACGGCCCGGCCGCCGGCCTCGACGACGCCGTCGCCGACCCAGGCGTCGTCGCCGGGGGAGAAGCCCTCCAGCGTGCCGGTCAGCACAACGGCGTTGGGGAGGCGGGTGGCCTCGCCGGTCACCAGCGCGAGCACCCGCGGCTCGGTCTCGGTCCGCACCTCCAGGTAGACCGCCAGGGGGAAGGCGGCCAGCACCCGGGCGGGGCGGCGCGGGGCCTCCAGAAGCGGCCGGAGACTGGTGGCGGCGGCCCCGGAAAGGTACGTGACCTCGGGCTGCGCCGTCTGCACCGGGCGGCGGCTTCGAGGGCGTGTACCTACAACCACGAGTCCTCCCTCATCCGAACCCCCATTAGAAGGGACGCTAGAACGCGACCCCCGGGGTCCGTACGGGGAAATCTGCCAACAGTCGGCCAAATGCTTGGCTCTTCCTGACAGTCGCCCAGTCGGGCACAATTTGCGGAGAACGTTCAAATCCCCCCGGAGCGCACCATGACGACGGATCCCGCTGCACCCGCCATGCGGCTCGCCAGCACCGGAACGATCATCCACGGGGTGGCGGTCGGAGAGGTCCTGGGAGTCTCGACCCTCGCCGGGGCACGGCTCATCGCCGGGAAATCCGGGCTCGACCGCATCGTCCAGCGGCTCAACGTCATGGAGGTGCCCGACATCCTGGCGTGGGTGAAACCCAACGAACTGCTGCTCACGACCGGTTACCCGCTCAGGAACACTCCCCAGTCGCTGGGCCGCCTTGTGGCGGATCTCGACGAACGCGGCTTGTCGGCCCTCGCCATCAAACTGGGCCGATACCTCGACGAACTGCCCGCCGAGATGATCGAACAGGCCGACCGGCTCGGCTTCCCGCTGATCATCCTGCCGAACGACGTTGGGTTCGACGACATCCTCAACCAGGTGCTGACCGACATCCTCAACCGGCAGGCCGCCATCCTCGCCCGCGCCGAGGACGCCCACCGGGGGCTCGTCCAGATCGTGCTGGCGGGCGGGGGCATGCGCGAGGTGACCGCCGAGGTCGCCGGGCTGCTGGAGGTCGCGGTCGCCGCCATGGACGTCTCGGGCGCCACCCTGGCCGCCGCCGGGGGCGCGGAGCAGGTGGCGATGCTGCGCGACGCGTACATGATCAGCGGGCCGGGCCGCGACCAGCCCGAGCCGATGGTGCGCGCCGACGGCCACTACGCCGTCGTGCCGATCGTGGCCGGAGGCCACCACCACGGCCGGATCGTCGCCTTCAGCCAGGCCGGGACGCTGCGCGAGAGCGACATCCGCATCCTGGAGCGGGCCGCCACGGTCGCCGCGCTCGTCATCACCAAGCAGGAGGCCGTCAACGCGGTCGAGAGCAAGTACCGCGCCGACTTCCTGCGCGACGTGCTCACCGGCCGGGGCGGCGGGCGCATCGCCGAACGCGCCAAGGCCTTCGGCTGGGACCTGGAACGCCCCGTCAGCGTCATGGTCGCCGAACTCGACCCCGAGAGCGACGAGCGCACCGCCCAGGACCGGCTGCTGGCCGTCTGGCAGACCGCCGTCCGCCGCCACGACCCCCGCGGCGCGGTGGCCGGGTTCTCCCACGAGGTCGTCGTCATCGTCGGGGCCGGGGTCGACACCGCCCGGCTCGCCGCCGCCGCGCAGTCGGCCTTCGCCGAGTGCACCTTCTCCACCGGCATGAGCCGGATCGCCTCCGGCGCCGAAGGGCTCGCCGACGCCTACGCCCAGGCGCTCAAGGCCGCCCGGGTCGGCCGCCAGCTCCACGGCAACGGCGCGGTCGCCCACTTCGATCAGCTCGGCGTCTACCGCCTGCTGTCACTCGTCAACGACACCGCCGAACTGCACGCCTTCGTCCGCGAGACCCTCGGCGCGCTGGCCGGCGACGACGACGCCGAGAACGCCGACCTGCGGCGCACCCTCCACGTGCTGCTGGAGACGAACCTGAACGTGGCCGAGACCGCCCGGCGGTTGCACTTCCACTACAACACGCTGCGCTATCGCATAGGCAAGCTCGAACGCCTGCTCGGCAACTTCACCGAGGACGCTCACTTGCGCCTCAATCTGACGCTCGCTCTTCATGTGCTCAACATGCGTGGTATTTAGCGCCCGTCTTTTGGGCAAGCTCGAACGCCTGCTCGGCGACTTCACCGAGGACCCTCAATCTCACCCTGGCGCTCCATGTCCTCAACATACGGGGCATCTGAGGCCGGTTGTTTGGCACATGCTGCCCGTGTGCTAGAGAGATCGCAGGCCTAATGTGCCCGCAACAGCCCTGGTAGAAGGGCTGACTGAACGATTTGCCGCGCTGGGAAGCCCGCGGGGTGGCCACCAGGTGTCGGCCCGTTGCAAAGGGGCTCACATGGCTTTCGGGTGGAAGGTACACGGAGAAAAGGGCACGCTCGCACCGGGCGAGGTGGTGAAACCCGACGAGCGGTTGTCGTGGCCGCGCATGGTCGGGTTCGGCGCCCAGCACGTCATCGCGATGTTCGGCGCCACGTTCGTCTTCCCCGTGGTGATGGGGCTCGACCCCAACGTCGCGGTGATGATGAGCGGCGTCGCGACGATCATCTTCCTGCTCATCGTGAACGGGAAGATCCCCAGCTACCTCGGCACGTCGGCGTCGTTCGTCGGCGGCGCCGCCGCGATCACCGCCCAGGGCGGGAGCCCGGCCACGATCACGGGCGCGATCCTGGTGGCGGGCGTCGTGCTCGCGCTGTGCGGCGTGGTCATCCACTTCCTCGGCATCGGGGTCATCAACCGGATCTTCCCGCCGGTCGTGACCGGCGCGGTGGTCATGCTCATCGGCTTCGGCCTGGCCTACGTCGTCGCCGACATCTACTGGCCGCAGGACCAGTGGATCGCCCTCATCACGATGCTCGTCACCTTCGTGATCATCGCGCTGTTCCGGGGCTTCGTCGGACGGCTCGGCATCCTGATCGGCCTCGTCGCCGGTTTCGTCCTCTCGTGGCTGGCCGACGTGGTCTTCGGCCAGATCACCGCCCCCGACGGCGCCGGGCAGGTCACCGCCCACTTCCGCGTCGACTTCGGCGGCGTCGAGCAGGCCCCCTGGTTCGGCCTGCCCAACTTCCACGCCCCCGACTTCAAGCTCTCGGCCATCATCGTGGTGCTCCCGGCGGTCATCGCTCTCATCGCCGAGAACATCGGGCACGTCAAGGCCGTCGGCGAGATGACCGGAGCCGACGTCGACCCGGTCATGGGCAGGGCGATCATCGGCGACGGCGTCGCCACCGTGGTCACCTCGGCCGTCGGCGGCTCGCCCACCACCACCTACGCCGAGAACATCGGCGTCATGGCCGCCACCCGCGTCTACTCGACGCTGGCCTACTACATCGCCGCCGTCATCGCCATCCTCCTGGGTCTGGTGCCCAAGTTCGGCGCGCTCGTCTACGCGATCCCGGGCGGCGTGCTCGGTGGCGTCACCGTCATCCTGTACGGCATGATCGGCCTCCTCGGCGCCAAGATCTGGATCGAGAACCGGGTCGACTTCGCCGATCCGGTCAACATGGTCCCGATCGGCGCGGGCATCATCCTGGCCATCGGCCCGGTCAACATGCAGATCGTCGAGGGCTTCGACCTCGGCGGCATCGCCCTGGGCACCGTGGTCGTACTGGGCGGGTACCACCTGCTCCGAGCCTTGTCGGGGAGTAAAACGGTTTCGTGAAGCCTCCTTCGTTCGTCTACCACGCTCCCGCCACGGTGGCTGAGGCCGTCGAGGCGCTCGCCGCGGCGGGAGCCGACGGGAAGGTGCTGGCCGGGGGCCAGAGCCTCATCCCGCTCATGAACATGCGGCTGGCCGCGCCCGGTCAGCTCGTCGACATCAACCACGTGGCCGGGCTCGGGGAGATCACCGCCGAGGCCGGGGGAGTGCGGGTCGGCGCGCTGGCGCGGCACGCCGAGGTCGAGGCCAGCGAGACCGCCTTCGCCGCGCAGCCGCTGGTGCGCGGGGCGCTGCGGCTGGTGGCCCATCCGGCGGTCCGCAACCGGGGGACCACCGTGGGCAGCATCGTGCACGCCGATCCGGCCGCCGAGATGCCGGCCGTGCTGGCGCTGCTCGACGGATCCGTGCGGGTACGCGGCCCCGAAGGGGAACGCGACATCCCGGCGGCGGAGTTCTTCACCGGGCCGATGGAGTCGTCGCTGCGTACCGGGGAACTGGCCGTCTCGGCCTTCTTCCCGTCCACTCGGGGCGGGACCGCCATCGCCGAGGTGGCGCGGCGGCACGGCGACTACGCCATGGCGGGGGTGGCGGCGCTGGTCGCCCCGGACCGGGCCAGGGTCGCCTGCCTGAGCGTCGGGCCGGTGCCCGTGGTCGTCGACGTCACTTCGGCCGAGGGCGACTGGAAGCGGGCGGCGCACCTCGTACGGGAGCGGATCGAGCCGGAGGCCGACATCCACGCCACGGCCGACTACCGGCGGCACCTGACCGGGGTGCTGGCCGAGCGGGCACTCAGGGAGGCCGCCGATGCATGACGTCACGTTGATCGTCAACGGGGTGCCCAGGCACGCGCGGGTGCCCGCGCGGCGGCTGCTCAGCGACTTCCTCCGGCACGACCTCGGGCTGACCGGCACCCACGTCGGATGTGAGCACGGGGTGTGCGGGGCCTGCACCGTGCTGCTCGACGGCCGGCCGGTGCGGGCGTGCCTGACCTTCGCGGTGTCGGTGTCGGGGCAGGAGGTCACCACGGTCGAGGGTCTGGCGAGGGACGGCGAGTTGTCGCCGGTGCAGCGGGCCTTCGCCGAGTGCCACGGGCTCCAGTGCGGGTTCTGCACGCCCGGGTTCCTGACGACGGTGACCGCGTTCCTGCGGGAGAACCCCGCGCCCGCCGACGACGAGGCGATCGAGGCGGTGGCGGGGAACCTGTGCCGGTGCACGGGTTACCAGAACATCGTGAAGTCGGTGCACCGCGCCGCCGAGCTGATGGCCGAGGAGGGCCCGTGACCACCCGACTGTTCGGCGAGCCGGTCCGCCGCAGAGAGGACGCCCGGCTGGTCGCCGGTAACGGCCGCTACCTCGACGACCTGGGCGCGGACGCGCTGGCCGTGGCGTTCGTGCGCTCGCCGCACGCGCACGCCCGCATCACCGGCGTCGACGTCGACGACGCGATCGACGTCGAGGGCCTGGTCGCGATCTACACGTGGGAGGACCTGCCCGAGGGGGTGCGGGAGCCGCTGCCGCTGCTGATCCCCCATCCGGCGCTGACCCACGGGCGGACCGCCTACTGCCTGGCCAAGGACGTCGTGCGGCACGTCGGCGAGCCGATCGTCATGGTCGTCGCCGCCGACCGCTATGTCGCCGAGGACGTCTGCGAGCGGATCCGGGTCTCCTACGAGTTCCTCAAGCCCGTCGTCGGGCTGGAGAACGCCGTCGAGGGGCCCAACCTCGTCCACGACGACGTGCCGGGCAACATCGGCGCGCACATGGTGCAGGAGGTCGCCCACCGCGACGGCCGGGCCACCCGCGACGTCATCGCCGCCGCGCCCCACACGCTGGAGTTCCGGCTCGACATCGAGCGGTCGGCGTGCATGCCGATGGAGGGCAAGGGGGTGTACGCCCGCTGGGACGCCGACGACCGTTCGCTGCGCGTCTACAGCTCCACCCAGACGTCCACGAGCGTGCGGATGGCCATCGCGGCCAAGCTCGGGCTGCCCCTGCCGAAGGTCGAGGTCATCGCGCCCGACGTCGGCGGCGGGTTCGGTGTGAAGATCGTGCACCCGTGGCCGGAGGAGATCCTCGTGCCGTGGGCGGCCCGGCTGCTCGGCCGGGAGGTCAAGTGGACCGAGGACCGGCGTGAGCACTTCGTCTCCTCGGCCCACGAGCGCGCGCAGGTGCAGCACGTCAAGGTGGGGTTCGACGACGAGGGCCGGGTCCTCGGGCTCGACGTCGAGATCCTGCACGACCACGGCGCCTACACGCCCTACGGCATCATCGTGCCGATCATCACCTCGACGCAGTTGCTGGGGCCGTACAAGATCGGCTCCTACCGGGTGGAGTTCTTCTCCGTCTACACCAACACCGTGCAGGTCACCCCCTACCGGGGGGCCGGGCGCCCGCAGGGCGTGTTCTGCATGGAGCGCACGATGGACAAGATCGCCCAGTACCTCGGCAAGGACCGCACCGACGTCCGGGCGGTGAACTTCATCCAGCCCGACGAGTTCCCCTACGACCAGCAGATGATCTTCCAGGACGGCCGCCCGCTGATCTACGACAGCGGCGACTACCCCGAGTCGCTGCGCAAGCTGAAGGACCTGATCGGCTGGGACGACTTCCCGGCGATGCAGGCCGAGGCGGCCGCCGAGGGCAGGAGGATCGGCATCGGGGTCGGCTGCTACGTCGAGGGCACCGGCGTCGGCCCCTACGAGGGCGGCCACGTGCAGGTGACCTCCGACGGGCGGGTGCACGTCTCCACCGGCCTCACCTCACAGGGGCAGGGCCACGAGACGGTGTTCGCGCAGATCGCCGCGACGGAGCTCGGCGTGCCGATCGAGAAGGTGTCGGTCGTGACCGGTGACACCCGGCGGTTCGGCTACGCCGTCGGCACCTTCGCCTCGCGCGCCGCCGTGATGAGCGGCAACGCCATCGCCCTGGCGTGCCGGAAGGTCAAGGAGAAGGCGCTCCGGATCGCCGCCGACGCGCTGGAGGCCGACCCGGCCGACCTGGAGATCACCGACGGCATGGTGCACGTCGTGGGCGCCCCCAGCGCCTCGATCCCGCTCGCCACCGTCGCGGTGCTCTCCAACCCGCTGCGGTACGCCTTCGACGAGGAGGCCAAACGTGCCACCCAGTTCGCCACCGGCGGCGGCATGGACCGGCCCCCGGTCGCCGAGGGCCAGGAACCGGGCCTGGAGGGCAAGGACTACTACTCGCCGGTGCGCTCGACGTTCGCGTCGGGCATGCACGCCGCCATCGTCGAGACCGACCCCGACACGGCCGAGATCAAGATCCTCCGGTACGCCGTCGTCCACGACTGCGGCAAGATGATCAACCCGATGCTGGTCGAGGGGCAGATCCACGGCGGCGTCGCCCAGGGCGTCGGCGGGGCACTCTACGAGAAGATGGTCTACGACGAGTACGGCCAGCTCCTCAACGCCTCGTTCATGGACTTCCTGATGCCCTACGTCACCGAGATCCCCCGCATCGAGACCGACCATTTGGAGACCCCGTCCCCGCTCAACCCCCTGGGCATCAAGGGGGCCGGCGAGGCCGGGGTCATCCCGGTCTCCGCCGTCGTCGCCGGCGCGGTGGAGGACGCCGAGAAGATCGTCATCGACCGGATGCCGATCTCCCCGTCCGACCTCTACGCGTTGCGCGACTCCAGCAGGACCTCCGGAGCGGTCAGCCTCTTGCGGAACACCCAGTAGGTCCACGCCTGGTAGGCGATGACCCCCGGGAGCGCGATGAGGCCGATCCACGTGAGGACCGTGAGCGTGTAGGGGGCCGAGGCGGCCGACTCGACCGTGAGCCCCGGCAGGGGCTCGGGGTGCAGGGCGAGGAAGGTCGCGGCGGTGGTCAGGGCGATCGTGACCGCCGTGCACCCGAACGCCCACGCCTCGCGCCCGGCCCAGACGAGCGCCACCCCGGCGGCGTACGCCGCCATCGCGGCGTACGCCGGCCAGGCGTCCATCCGCCACAGGGCGAAGGCGACCACCGGGACGAGCACCACGCCCGCCACCCAGGCGGTCTCGCGGGCGCGGGCCCGGACCGGGCCCCTGGTCTTCAGCGCGACGAACACGGCGCCGTGCACCAGCGCGAGGCCGAGCGACAGCAGCCCGCCCATGACGGTGGCGAACGCCGACCCGAACAGCACGTTGCCGAAGATCGCCCCCCACAGGAAGGCGGGCAGCACGCTGCCGGTGACGATCGCGGCGTCCACCAGCGGGGTCTCCCTGGCGCGCACCTTGCCGCGCCATTCGAGCCCCACGCCGCGCACGATCAGCCCCAGGACGACCATGACGGCCGCCAGGTAGAACTGGCTGAGGAACCCGGCGTACCAGGCGGGGAAGGCGGCGAACATGGCGCCGATCGCGGTGATCAGCCACACCTCGTTGCCGTCCCAGACCGGGCCGATGGTGCGCAGCACCTGGCGGCGCTCGGCCTCGCCGCGGGCCAGGACCGGCATCAGCGCGCCGACCCCGAAGTCGAAGCCCTCCAGGACGAAGTAGCCGGTCCAGAGGAAGGCGATCACGATGAACCAGAACGTGGTCATGTCAGGGCACCTCAGTACATCAGGGTCGGGACGCGGCGTTCGGTCTCGTCGGGCACCACGGCCGGCATCGGCTCGTCGGGGCCCGCCTTGACGTGCCGGATCAGCAGCACCGCCTCGGCGACCGCGAGGACGCCGTACACGAGGGTGAACAGGCCCAGCGAGATCGCGACCTCGGTCAGGCTCACCCCGGGCGACACGCTCGCCGCGGTGAGCAGCTCACCCTGGACGGTCCAGGGCTGGCGGCCGATCTCGCTCAGCAGCCAGCCGGAGATGATCGCCGCGATCGGCAGCGGCAGCGCCAGCACGCACAGCCGGGCGAACCAGGTCGGCACGGGCCGGGCCCGCCGGCCCCGGCCCCGGGTCAGGAACAGCCCGAGGAAGGCCAGCCCGACCGTGGCCATGCCGAACACGATCATCACCCGGAAGGACAGGTAGACGATCGGCAGGTTCGGCACGTAGTCGCCGGGCCCGAACTGGGCCACCAGGCGCTGCTGGATGTCGTCGATGCCCTGGACGGTGGCGTTGGGGTCGTGCGCGGCCAGCAGGCTCAGCATGTTGGGGACCTCGATCCCCGGCACCGGCGAGAACGGCGCCCCGGCGGTGTCGTGCCGCAGCCCCTCGGCGGCGGCCAGCTTCATCGGCTGCTGCGTGTGCAGCAGTTGCCCCGACATGTCCCCGGTCAGCGCGACGATCGCCCCCGCGACGGCCGTCATCACCAGCGCGCCGCGCAGCGCCGACCGCCACATGCCGGCTTCGCGGCGCATCGGCACGGTGACGTCGCCGAAGTCCCTCCGGCGGGGGATCAGGCCGGTGGCGTCACGCTCCCGCAGGATCCGGTATCCGGCCACCGCCAGCACGAACCCGCCGGCCACCACGAACGACCCGGCCACCACGTGGGGGACCTGCGCGAGCGCGGTCGAGTTGGTCAGCACCGCCCACAGGTCGGTCATCCGGGCCTTGCCGTCGACCACCTCGTAGCCGACCGGGTGCTTCATCCAGGCGTTCGCGGCCAGGATGAAGTAGGCCGACAGGTTGGACCCGATGACGGCCGCCCAGATCGTGGCCAGGTGGAGCTTCTTGGGCAGCTTGTCCCACCCGAAGATCCACAATCCCAGGAACGTCGACTCCAGGAAGAACGCCAGCAGTGCCTCCAGGGCCAGCGGCGCCCCGAAGACGTCGCCGACGAAGATGGAGTACTCGCTCCAGTTCATGCCGAACTGGAACTCCTGCACGATGCCGGTGACCACACCCATCGCGAAGTTGATCAGGAACAGCTTGCCGAAGAACTTCGTCAGCGTCAGGTAGTGCTCTTTGCCCGTGCGGTACCAGGCGGTCTGCAGGCCGGCGACGAACACGCCCAGCCCGATGGTCAGCGGTACGAAAAGAAAGTGGTAGACGGTGGTCACCCCGAACTGCCACCGTGCCAGGTCCAAAGCGTCCATGGTCGGTCCCCCTCCGGATGCTCTACGGGGCGTAGTGCTACCTCAAGTAGTACTACAGCTTGTAGAGCTCAACCTCCGGTGTCTGCTGCGATCTTCGTCACATACGTGGCACGACCGGGATCCGGGGCTCTCCCAACCCCCGGATCCCGGTGCTCACAACCCCCGTTGCGGTATCGAGAATGCCGCCCCGGGTGTCCCGGCCGACAGGGACGGGCGCCCTGTCCGCGCGGGATTTCCCACGCCACCGAATGTCCCGCACCGGGACCCGTGAGGGCGTCCGCCGGGAGGCTGATTGGGGGGTACACCGCGCGGGTGAGATGTCCCGGGCCGCCGATCGTCAGGACGGGGCGGGGAGGAGCTCGTCCAGATAGGCGCCCAGGTCGCCGAAGGAGAACCCGCGCCTCTCCACCTTCCGCACCAGCCGGGTGAAGTCCTTCGCCAGCGGCGGCCGGAAGTGCAGCAGCAGGATGTCGCCCGGATGGAGCCGCTTGTCGGGGGTCTGGTACGCGATCCGCGCGTTCGTCTGGACCGAGGCCGTCCACAACACCATGGCCCGCATGCCGCACTCTTCGGCGGCGGTCAGCGTGGTGGTGTTCCACGAGCCGAAGGGCGGCCGGAACAGCTCCGGCGCCCTGCCGACGTGCCTTCTGATGGTCTTCGCCGCGCCGCAGATCTCCGCCTTCTGCGCCTCCAGGCCGAGGGTGCGCAGGTCGGGGTGGGTGAGGGTGTGGTTCTCGATCGCCACGCCCAGGTCCTTGAAGTAGGGCCAGCCGCCCGCCCCGACGTACGTCCAGCCCTGCCCGGCCTCCTGGCCGCCCCTGGCCTCGACGGCGTCCCGGGTCGGGAAGACGGTGATCGGGATCCCGCGCTCCCGGACGATCCGGGCGAACCCCGGATCCTGCTCCCAGCCGTCGTCGATGGTGAGGAAGACGACGTTCCGCTCGGTCGGGACGCTGCTGATGACCGGGAACCCGTCCCGCTTCATCCGGCGCACCTCACCCGGCCGCGGCAGCCCGCTCGGCGTGGGAGACGGGGACGGCGACGACGAGGGGGCCGCCGGTTCCGGCGGCGGGATGACGGGCGGCGGGGGAGCGGCCAGGGGCGCCGAACAGGCGCTCAGCACGAGGGCCGGCAGGATGATCGCGAAGGCCCGGCGCATGACGCGCAATCCTAGCCTCCGGGTGCCGGAACCGAGGGCCGCGCACGAGCGCGGGAGGAGCCGGGATTCGGCCGGGCGCCGGTCTACGCTGGAGATCGTCGCCGGGGTTGGTGAACATCTGCACGGTGTCCGCGCCCCCGGGCGGCAGATGTTGCCGTACTCGCCGGTCGCCTGGATTCTCTAGTGTGCTCGGCAACCGAGGGAGGTGGCCGTGAAGGTCGTCGGCAGTGCCCTGATCGGGGCGGAACGGTCGAAGGTCTGGGACGCTCTGCAGGATCCCGCCGTGCTGGTGCGCACCATTCCCGGCTGCCAGCGCCTGGAGGCGGTCGGGAGCGACGTCTACACCATGACCGTCTCGGCGGGGGTGGCGTCCATCAAGGGGATCTACCAGGGACAGGTGGCGCTCACCGACCCCGAGGAGCCGGAGGCCTTCGTGCTGAAGGCCCGCGGGCAGGGGGCGCCCGGCACGGTCGACGCCACCGTCCGGGTGCGGCTCACCGAGGAGGACGGCGGCACCCGCGTCGACTACGACGCCGACGCCGTCGTGGGCGGCATGGTCGGCGGGGTCGGGCAGCGGATGCTCACCTCCGTCGCCAAGAAGATGGCGGGGGAGTTCTTCACCGCCGTCGAGAAGGACATCCTCGCGCTGCCCGCGATCTTCCCCGGCGCACCGATCCCCGTGGAGGGACAACCCGTGGGGGAGGCGGCCGTCTTCACCCGCGTGGAGGCCCCGGCGGCCGGTCCCGTCCCTGATCGCGGCACCCGCGTGTGGCCCGTTCTGGCCGCTTTCGGGATGGGTGCCGGGATCGCCCTGGGAAGCGCCGTCATCGGCTGGCTTCTCGGTCGTGCGGCGAAACGGTAGCGATCGGGCGATCTTTGGGCGTAACTTGTCCGCATGCGGGAGTCGCACGCGGAGGACGCTCGGGCAGAGGCACGACGGCTGACCACCGACCTGCTGGGGGAGGACCGTCCAACGGCGGCCACCCTCCTGAGGGAGGCGCAGGCCGTGCTCGGCCGCGAACGCACCCGACGCGTGGCGGACCTGGTCCGTCTCGCCCCACTGACTCGGCGTTCAGCCGAACTGGCGGCCGTCGCCGCGCTCCTCGTCGGGACCGATGAGCTCGGCGGCGGTTGGTGGACCGTCAGCCGCGACGGGAAGTTGCCCGCGCCGGAAGAGGCGCTGGTCAAGGCGCGGCCGATCGAGCCGTGGGGTGACCTGACCGTTCTCGAGACGCTGGCGGCGTGGATCTCCGACGACGTCGCCGACATCCTGTGGGGGGCGCCCGTCGGCAGTGCCGACCTCAACTCCTGGCAGGCCGAAGACCGGGTGGCGGTGCCGCCCGGCGCGAAGGCCGGGGCCAGGCTGGTCGTCTCGTTCGACGCGGGCGGCCGGCTCGACGCCGTCGTGGTGCGGCGGCTCGACGACGAACTCGGCACCAACCTCGACTTCAACTCCCTCCGGTACGCCCGCCCGGCCGAGGCCCAGTGGTCGTGGGGCGTCGCGGCCGGTCTGGGGCCGCACCCGCTGCCCGGGGAGGAGCCCGGCCCGTACGCCCGGGAGATCGACCCGGAGGCCGGCCACGTGCTGCGGGAGTGGACGATCCGCCACGGCGCCACCACCGAGGAGACCGGGCCCGCCTGGCAGACCGTCGGCGACGTCGTGGCGGCCGTGGAGCGGCTCGACTGGATGTGGCGCAGCGCCGAGTGGTTCGCCTGGTGGCGGGCCGTGTCGGCGCTCGTCGACGGGCACGACGACCAGTTGACCGAACGCCTGCACGATCTGGCCCGATAAGCGCCACGCGGGAATTCGGCCGTGGCCCGTCCGGGTTGCAGCCGGTGTGAAAGTTGAGATCTTCTCCGACGTCGTCTGCCCGTGGTGTTACATCGGGCACACGCGGTTCCGCGCGGCCGTCCGCGCCTACGGCAAGCCCGTGCAGGTGGCCTACCGGCCCTTCCAGCTCTCCCCCGAGTCCGTCAGCGACGGCACCCCGCTCACGTCCTGGCTGGAGCGCAGGTTCGGCGGCCAGGCGCTCCAGATGATCGACCGGGTGGTCGGCGTCGCGGCCGAGGACGGTCTCGACCTCAAGTACGACAAGGCGATCGGGGCCAACACGCTGGAGGCCCACCGGCTCATCTGGCTGGCCCAGCGTGACGGCAGGGCCCCGGAGATGGCCGAGCGCCTGTTCCGGGCCCACTTCACCGACGGTCTCGACGTCGGCGACGCGGCGGTGCTGGCCGGGCTCGCCGCCGAGGTGGGGGTGGACGACACCGGCGAGGGCGCCCCGGAGGTCCGGGCGGAGCTCGACCGGGCCCGCGAGCTGGGCATCAGCGGCGTGCCGCTGTTCCTGTTCGAGGACAAGTACGCCGTCTCCGGCGCCCAGCCCGTCGACGTGCTGGTCGGGGCGCTGCGGGAGGTCGAGGAGCGGGAACCGCTGTCGGTGCCGCGGGGCGACGCGTGCGCCGACGGTTACTGCCTCGTCTGAACGCCGTTTGGGTCCGACCGTATCCGAGCCCGGCTCAGGTCTTCGAGCTGTGCCGGAAGCCAGGTTTTCGGGTGACTGAAAATAACCAAACGGTGCGGGCGTCCGATGTTCCGGGCAAAACCGGCTCCCCCCGGCTCCCCGTGCGGGAACCCCGCCCCCATCGGCCCCAGGGCCGCTGACCTGGGGCCGCACGGGCCCGGCCGGGCGGAGGTTCACGACGGCGCCGGGCAGGCTGTGACGAGTATTTTGGGATTCTTCGGCACAACCCGCTGATTCCCCACGTCGGGCAGGTCGGTAGAAACGGGGCATGTACAGCGTCCGAATCGGTGTCGACACGGGTGGCACGTTCACCGACGTGGTGCTCGTCGACGAACGCACCGGGCAGATCGTGACGACCAAGACCCCGTCGACGCCGTCGAACCCGGCCGACGGCTTCCTGGCCGGTGTCGCCAAGGTCCTGGAGCTCCACGGCGGCGGGGTCGACCTGGCGAGCGTCTCGGCGCTGGTCCACGGCACCACGGTGGCCACGAACCAGCTCCTGGAAGACCGTCCCGACCGGTCGGACCATCTCGGCTTCATCACCACCGAGGGCTTCGAGTTCATCCTGGAGATCGCCCGCCAGAGCGTGCCGGACGGCTACGGCAACTCCTACTTCTGGGTGAAGCCGCCCCGGATCGTGCCGGTGCACCGGGTGAAGACCGTGCCGGGCCGCCTCGACCACACGGGGGCGCAGGTCCGGCCGTTCGACGAGGAGGCCGCCGCCGGGGCCGCCCGCTCGCTCCGCGACCAGGGCGTCACCGCCATCGGGGTGTGCTTCCTGCACGCGTACGCCAACCCCGCGCACGAACGCCTCATGCGCGACGTGCTGGCCCGTGAGCACCCCGAGGCCGTGGTCTCGCTGTCGAGCGACGTGCTCCGGGAGTACCGCGAGTACGAGCGCTCGGTCACCACGCTGGTCGACGCCGCGGTGAAGCCGATCATGCGGACGTACATCGGCAACCTGTCCGAGCGGCTCGGCCGGGGCTTCTCGGTGATGAAGAGCAACGGCGGGGTGTTGTCGGCGGCCGAGGTCGTCAACCAGCCCATCACCACCGTCCTGTCCGGCCCGGCGGCGGGCGCGCTCGGCGCCGCCCTGATCGCCGGGACGGCCGGCCACCCGAGCGTGATCACCCTGGACGGCGGCGGCACCAGCACCGACGTCGCCGTCATCGTCGACGGGGAGCCATCCCAGACCACGGAGGGCTCCATCGGGCGTTACCCCTGCAAGATCCCCATGATCGACATCGTCACCGTCGGGGCGGGCGGCGGCTCGGTGGCGTGGATCTCGCCCGAGGGGACGCTGAAGGTCGGTCCCCGTTCGGCGGGGGCCGACCCCGGCCCCATCTGCTACGGCAAGGGCGGCACCGAGGTCACCGTGACCGACGCCCACGTCTTCCTCGGCCGGGTGCCGCCCCACCTGCTCGGCGGCGAGATCCCGCTCGACGCGGCGGCGGCGCGGGCCGGCATCGAGGGCCTGGCCGCCAAGCTCGGCCTCACCCCCGAACGTTGCGCGACCGGCATCCTGGAGATCAGCGCCTTCAACCAGTCGAACGCGATCCGCCAGATCACCGTGAAGCGCGGCCTGGACGTGCGCGACTTCCCCATGGTCGCCTTCGGCGGCTCCGGCCCCCTGCTGGTCTGCCGGCTGCTCGACGTGCTGGGCCTGAAGAGCGCGATCGTGCCGCCCGACCCGGGCAACGTGTCGGCCTTCGGCCTGCTGACGGTGGACGTGAAGAACGACTACGTCCGCACCCACGTCACCACCGACCCGCGCCCCGACGAGATCGAGGCGATCTTCCAGGAGCTGGAGGCCCAGGCCGGCGAGGCGCTGACCCGCGAGGGCTTCACCGACCACGTGTACGTCCGCACCGCCGACCTGCGCTACTACGGCCAGGCCTACGAGGTGCGGGTGCCCGCCGACGGCGACGTCGAGGCCCGTTTCCACGAGGCGCACCAGAGGCTCTACGGCTACGGCTACCGCGACGACCCCCGCCACGCCGTCGAATGGGTCAACCTCCGCGTGAGCGGGGTCGGCCCCATCACCCGCCCGGCGCTGGCCCGCCGCCCTGAGCAGTTCGAGGAGCCCACCCCGATCTGCACCCGCGACGTCCACTTCGACGGCTGGGCCCGGACGGTGATCTACCGCCGCCGCGACCTCGGCGCGGGGGCCGTGGTGCACGGCCCGGCGGTCATCGAGGAGTACGGCTCCACGATCCCGGTGCACCCCGGCTTCACCGCGACCATGGACGACTACGGCAACCTGGAGGTGCGCCGTGAGCTTGGCTGACCCGATCCTGATCGAGATCGTCGAGGGGACGCTGGCGTCGGTCGAGATGGAGGTGGAGACCGCCATCGCCCGGACCGCCCGCTCGCCCATGATCCGCGACGCGCACGACTTCCGGGCCGGCATCCACGACGTCCGGCTGCGGAAGCTGACCGGGCGCTCCTACAGCGCGCTCGTGCAGCCGATCGTGCGCGACTTCCCGGTCGAGACGATGAACCCCGGCGACGTCTTCTTCCACAACGACGTCTACCTGTCCGAGGGCGGCATCGGCCATCTGCCCGACCTGTGCGTGACCGTGCCGGTCTTCCACGACGGGCGGGTCGTGGCGTTCGTGCAGGCGTTCGGCCACCACGACGACATCGGCGGCGCGTGCCCCGGCTCGATGCCCTCGGGGGCCCGGAGCGTGTTCGAGGAGGGCCTGATGGTGCCTCCGATCAGGTTGTGGGACCGGGGCGTGCCCAACGACGCCGCGCTGCGGATCATGACGCGCAACTCCCGCATGCCCGACTCCCTGGCCGGCGATCTCGACGCCGAGTGCTCGGCCTGCCTGATGGGCGCGCGGCGGCTCGGCGAGTTGTTCGACCGCTACGGCCGGGAGGCCGTCGAGGCGTGCTTCGACGCGATCCTGGCCAAGACGACCGAGACCTTCCGCCGCGAGCTGCTGGCGAAGATCCCCGAGGGCGTGCACGTCTGGGAGGACTACGCCGAGCACGACGGCGTCGACGAGCCCCGCCTGCACGCCCAGCGCATCACCCTGACCGTCGACCACGCCGCCCCCGAGCCGCTGGTGATCGACTTCACCGGCACGTCACCGCAGGCCAAGGGCCCCATCAACCACGCCGGCGACTACGCCGACGGGGTGTTCCTGAAGAAGTGGCTGGCTCCGATCCTGCGGAACCTGGCCGACACCCCCGAGCGCATGGCCGAACTCGACGTCAACGAGGGCGTCGTCCCGCTGATCAAGATGGTCTTCCCGGAGAAGGGCACGCTGCTCACGCCGGTCTTCCCCGCGCCGACCAACGCCCGGACCTTCGTGATCCTGAGGTTGCTGGGCGTGCTGGCCGGGGTGCTGGCCAAGGCGACCGGCGGCCGGATGCCCGCCGACCAGGAGACGATCCGCTACACCGGCGTCCACGGCCACGACGCGGCCGGCAACGACTACCTGATGCGCGAGGTCCTCGGCGGCGGCTCGGGCGGCCGGTGGTACGCCGACGGCGAGGACACCATCCACGTGGTCCCCGACTCCCGCAACATCCCCGTGGAGTTCGCCGAGGCACGCTGGCCGCTGCGGGTCGAACGCCTGGGCCTGGCCGTCGACAGCGGCGGTCCGGGCCGCTACCGGGGCGGCCTCGGCTACGACAAGCACATTCGCCTGCTGCGCGACGCGTCGTTCATGAGCATCGCCGACCGCTCGATCCTGAGCTGCTGGGGCGTCAACGGCGGCCGGGCCGGCCGGCCGTTCGTGGTGACGGTCGACGGCGTCGAGATGGACGGCCTGGTCGACGACTTCCCCGTGCGCGAGGGCGAGATCGTCCGGGTACGCACGACCGGCGGCGGCGGCTGGGGTTCCCCCTTCGACCGCGAACCGTCACGGGTCGCCGACGACGTCCGCGACGGGAAGGTGTCGCTCGAAGCCGCGCGGGAGGACTACGGCGTGGTGTTCTCCGGCGGCCTCACGGTCGACGAGGCGGCCACCGAGGCGCTGCGAGCGGAGCTGCGGGGGCCGCGGGAGGCGTTCTTCGACCGGGGGCCGGGCTTCCCGAAGTTGTCGGGCGGCCTGCCCCACGCGGAGGTGGACGTCCGGCCGTAGGGCTCAGCGGGTGAGCCAGCGGAACCGGCCGGTGCTCCGGTAGCGGATGCGCAGCCGCCCGTAGCCCAGCCGGCCCGTCACCCGGAGGTGCGGGTGGCCGGGCACGGGCGCGCCCGGGACCTTGGAGAACACGCCGCCCCAGTCGGTCTGGACGCCGTCGGCGTCGGCGGTCGCGCCCGGCGGCAGGACGATCGTGGCGCTGCCGTAGGCGAGGTCGAGCTCGACGTCGATCCGGTCGTGTTCGATCACCGCCTCGGACAGGTCGAAGTGGGGGTGGGCGTATTCGGCCTCGACGCGCAGCGTGCGGGGGACCCGCCAGGCGCCCTTGCGGACGACGCGGCCCGACTTCGTGCGGATCGTCACCACCTCGCCCGGACGTTCGGGCAGGTCGGCGGTGAGCGCGGCCAGGTCGCCGCGGGAGACGGCGGTCAGCGCGCGTCCGACGCGCTGCTCCATCTCGCCGGGGGCGAGGCGGCCGTCGGCGTACGCCGACTTGAGGTGGGCGACGGTCGATTCCCGGTCCTGGTCGGAGGCGCGGGCTTCCTGGTCCATGGCCATCAACCTACGGCCAGGCGACCTCGAACGTGGTTCCCTCGACCCGGGCGTCCGGCACGACCGGATTCCGGGCGAACCAGGCGTCCTCGGCCGCCGTCCACGTCGCCCAGTTGTCGACGTGCTCCACTCCGTCGCGGGCCAGGACGCGGGCCCGCCGGACCTCCCGGGCCACCTCCACCCACACGCGAAGGGCCGCCGGGCACTCGGCGCGGGCCACGCTGACCCCCTCGACGATGACGACGGTCGCCGGGGGCACCTCGACCTGTTCCGCGTAGGTTCCGGTACGCCAGTCGTACCGGAGGAAAGTGGCTTTTGTCGCACGTTGCAGTGGTTGGAGCACGTCTCGGGTGAGATGCGAAAACCAGGATTCGGGGCCCTGGTCCCAGGGGATGGGGAAGTCGTCGCTGTGCACCACGGGTGCGCCGTTCAGCGCCCCGGAGAGCAGGCCGGCGAAGGTCGTCTTGCCGGAGCCTCCCGGGCCGTCGACGGCCACCAGCCGGGACGGGCCGCACGACGGCTCCAGAAGGGCGATCCGGGCGGCCAGGTCGGCGATGGTCGGCATGCCCCCGATCGTGCCAGCCCCCGTTGGTACGGGTAGCCTGCGGGCTCCCATCGAAATCGGAGGACGATCGTGCAGGGACCCCTGACCGGTGTCGTGGTGCTCGACCTGTCCCGGGCGCTGGCCGGCCCCCACGCGGCCCAGATGCTCGGTGACCTGGGCGCCGACGTGATCAAGGTCGAGCATCCGCAGGGCGGGGACGAGTCGCGCGCCTGGGGGCCGCCCTTCGTCGGCGACGTGTCGACCTATTTCCTGTCGGCCAACCGCAACAAGCGGTCGATCACGCTCGACCTCAAGGAGCCCGCCGGCAAGGACGTGCTGACCCGGCTGATCCGGCAGGCCGACGTCCTCATCGAGAACTTCCGGACCGGGGTGCTGGCCCGGCTCGGCTTCTCCACCGAGACGATCGAGGAGCTCAACCCCCGCATGGTCGTGTTGTCGATCACCGGGTTCGGGCACGACGGGCCCGAGGCCGGCCGTCCCGGCTACGACCAGATCGCCCAGGGCGAGGCGGGGCTGATGTCGATCACCGGGCCGCCCGGTCAGCCGCACCGCGCCGGGCCGTCGATCGCCGACCTGCTGGCCGGCATCCACGGGGCCTACGGCGTGGCCGCCGCCCTCTACGAGCGCGAGCGCACCGGCAGGGGCGGCGTGGTCCGGACCTCGCTGCTGGCCTCGGTCGTCGGCGTGCACGCCTACCACGGCACCCAGTGGACGGTCGCGGGCCAGGTCCCGAAGGCCAACGGCAACCACCACTCCTCGATCGCGCCCTTCGGGGCCTTCCGCTGCTCCGACGGCATGATCCAGATCGCGGCCGGCAACGAGGGCCAGTGGCGGAAGGTGGCCGCGCTGCTCGGCGTCGACCCCGACCGGCCCGAATACGCCACCAACCGCGACCGCTTCGCCAACCGCGACGAACTCGTCGGAGAGATGGAGAAGACGCTGACCACCGAGACCCGCGACCACTGGCTCGGCCGGCTCGCCGACGCCGGGGTGCCCGCCGGGTCGATCCGCACCATCGACGAGGTCTACGCCTGGGACCAGACCCTCTCCCAGGGGCTGCTCGTCGAGGTCGACCACCCGGCCCTCGGCCCTATCGGGCTGCCCGGCCCGGTCCTGCGCTTCGACCACCACCCGCCCCGGGAGCACACGGCCCCGCCCGCCCTCGGCGCCGACAACCAGGCCGTCCTCGACTGGCTCACGGGGAGAGAGGCGACGTGACCCCCGAGAGACCCGACGCGCGCACCCTGATCGAGGTCGTGCTCGACCCCGGCTCGTGGGTCTCCTGGGACCGGCCGCCCCTGGAGACGGCCCCGCCCGGCTCCGACTACGCCGGCGAACTGGCCGCCGCCCGGAACAAGTCGGGCTACGACGAGTCGGTGGTCACCGGTGAGGGGCGGCTCGACGGCCGCCGGGTCGCCGTGGTCGCCGGGGAGTTCTCCTTCCTCGCCGGGTCGATCGGCGTCGCGGCGGCCGAACGCCTGGTCGCCGCCGTCGAGCGCGCCACCGCCGAACGGCTGCCGCTGCTGGCCGCGCCCGCCAGCGGGGGCACCCGCATGCAGGAGGGCGCGCTGGCGTTCGTCCAGATGATCAAGATCACCGCCGCGGTGACGGCCCACAAGGAGGCCGGGCTTCCCTACGTCGTCTACCTGCGGCATCCGACGACCGGGGGCGTGTTGGCGTCGTGGGGGTCGCTGGGCCACGTCACCGCGGCCGAGCCGGGCGCGATGATCGGCTTCCTGGGGCCGCGCGTCTTCGAGTCCCTGTACGGCTACCGCTTCCCGAAGGGCGTGCAGGAGTCGGAGAACCTGTTCGCCCACGGCCTGGTCGACGCGGTGGTCCCGGCGGTGCAGGCGCGCGAGATCGCCGTCCGGGCGCTCAGCGTGTTGTGCGCGCCCAAGGACCTGCCGCCGCTGCCGCCGACCGCCGGACCCGAGGCCAGAACCGACGTCCCGGCCTGGGACGCGATCGTCAGCTCCCGGCGCGACGACCGTCCCGGCGTCCGGACCCTGCTGAAGCTGGCCGCCGCCGACGTCACCCCGCTGAACGGCACCGGCGCGGGCGAGAGCGACCCCGGTCTCCTGCTGGCCCTGGCCCGGTTCGGCGCCGCCCCGGCGGTGGTGCTCGGCCAGGACCGGCGCGGCGCGCGGGCCGGCCTGAAGATCGGCCCGGCCGGGCTGCGGGTGGCCCGCCGGGGGATGAAGCTCGCCGAGGAGCTCGGCCTGCCCCTGGTGACCGTCATCGACACGGCCGGGGCCGAACTGTCGAAGGCGGCCGAGGAGGGCGGCCTGGCGGGCGAGATCGCGCGCTCGCTCGCCGACCTGGTCATGCTCGACGCCCCGACGGTCTGCCTGCTGCTCGGCCAGGGGTCGGGCGGCGCGGCCCTGGCCCTGCTGCCCGCCGACCGCGTGCTGGCCGCCCAGCACGCCTGGCTCTCGCCGCTGCCCCCGGAGGGCGCCTCGGCGATCCTCTACCGCACGGTCGACTTCGCCCCCGAGATCGCCCACGCCCAGCGGGTGAGGGCGGCGGACCTGAAGCGCGACGGCATCGTCGACCGCATCATCGCCGAGTGTCCCGACGCGGTCTACGAGCAACCGGCCTTCACGAAGAGGGTCGCGCGGGCCCTGGAGGAGGAGATCACCGCGCTCCTGGCCGAACCGGCCGGCGACCGGGTGGCCCGGCGGATCGCCCGCTACCGGGCCGTCGGAACGAGCTGACCTTGGCCCGCCCACCCGGGACCGAGCTCATGGTGCCACCCGTGTCCGACGTTTCGGCATGGCCGACCCGGCCCGGTGGAAAGCCGGTCTAGCCGGAGGTGAGGGGGACGGCGATGCGCTCGACCCTGATCGAGTGCACCTCCTCCCGGGGGACGACGACCTCGTAGGCCCCGTGGTCGACCAGCCAGTAGCCGAGGGCCTCGGCCTTCATGCCGCTGTGCCCGGTGTAGGCGATGTGCAGGCCGCCCTCCTCGCCGTCGTCCTCGTCGAGGACCAGGCAGGGTTCGCCGCCGAACTCGCCGACCGTGCGGAGCAGCACGAGGTGGTCGAGCTCCTTGGTCGTCACGGCCAGGCGGTGGTAGCCGCGGCCGCGTTCGAAGCCCGGCTCGGCCGTCTCGCTGAAGAGGACGACGTCGTCGCCGCCGGGGCCGATGGCGGCCGGGTAGTTGCGGCCCCGGTAGGTCGCCATGAACCCCAGGCCGACCGGTTCGACGTCGCCGCTCATGCGGCCGGCCGCCACGAGAGGCCGTCGAAGGCCGCGAACAGGCGCTCGCCCTGCCGGGTGAGGTGGACGATCTCGGCGCCCGCCGGGATCGGCATGGGCATGGTGTGGAACTGCGGCACGACGTGCTCCCGCGAGGCGGTGAAGCCGTTTCCGGCGAAGGGGGGCGAATCGCTCCAGTCGCCGCCCATGTGGGGGCCGTAGGGAACGACGTAGGTGTCGATCTCCCGCGCCAGCCAGCGCAGGATGTAGAGCTCCGGTACGCCCGGGACCAGCTCCGACCCCTCGAAGGAGAGGTCGAGCGCGTCGACGATCGCCCGGGGGGTGGTCAGCCGCTCGCAGTCCTGCACCCGGTAGACGTAACCGGAGATGACGGTGCGCCGTCCGGCCAGGTATGGCACGAGCAGGCGCGGTGGGATCACCTTCTGCATGCGTGTGCTGTGCCCTGGCTCACTCATGGGGGACAGTTTACGAGCGATTGACTTCCTCACCTCCCGTTAGGAGGGATTCACCCGCCAATGTCCCCGATTGTGAATCGCCGGTGCAGCAGGGCGGGCAGCGCCGTCCTGACCGCCTCCGTCCGGGCCGCGTCGATCACCCCGGCGCCCACGCCCGGCGCGGGGCCGAGACCCCTGGTCACCACGCCCATCGGGTCGACGAGCATGCTGTGCCCGACCCCGAACCCGTCGGTGTGGGGCGGCTGGCCGACGGCGATGGTCCAGGTCGTGTTCTCGATCGCGCGGGCCCGGACCATGGTCGTCCAGTGGTCCTCCTTCAGCGGCCCGGCCGCCCACGCCGCGATCACCGCGAACACCTCGGCGCCCCGGTCGACCAGCTTCCGGAACAGCTCGGGGAACCGCACGTCGTAGCAGGTCGCCAGGCCCACCCGCAGCCCGGCCACCTCGGCCACGACCGGCTCGGGGCCGGGGCTGACGAACTCCGACTCCCGCGACCCGAACGAGTCGAACAGATGGATCTTCCGGTACGCCCCCTTCAGCGACCCGTCGGCGTCGACGGCGACCGCGGTGTTGGCGACGCGGCCCCCGTCGGGCTCCCAGACCCCGGCGATCACGGCGGTGCCGGACTCGCGGGCGGCCTCGCGGAGACCGGTGACGAACGGCCCGTCGAGCGGTTCGGCGACCTCGCCGATGTGGCGGCCGAACCGGCTCAGCGTGGCTTCGGGGAAGACGACCAGGTCGGCCTCCACCGAGGCCAGCGCCTCACGCACGGCCTCCAGGTTCTTCTTCGGCTCGTGGTCGATCGGGATCTGTCCCAGCGCTACTACGGTCACCCGCAACAGTCTGCCTGTTGGGGACCACCTTCATCCAGGTGAGGCACCGCCAGACCCACTCCAGCGGGCCGTAGCGGAACCGCGAGAGCCACCACGCGGAGAACCACCACTGGACGACCAGGGTCACCACCGTGACCACGACCACGGAGCGGAACGACTCGGCCCCGGCCGCGATGATCACGAAGGAGCTGGTGACGTAGTTGGTCAGCGCCATCCGCCCCAGCGGCTCGAACACCCGGGGGCTCAGCAGCAGGAAGCCCGACGCGTAGACCGCCGCCCCGGCCAGCGCCGAGGGGAACCCCTCGAAGGGGAAGAACACGACCGCCGCGCCCACGCTGATCAGGAACACCATCAGGCTCGGCTTCGGCCCGCCGTGGTCGACGCAGGCCAGGCCCAGCAGGAACAGGCCCGCGATGAGGATCCACGGGCTGCCCTGCACCACCGCCCAGGCCACCACGGCGGCCCCGAGCACCGGGTTGAGCCATTTCGGCAGGTAGCTCGCGGGCAGCAGGACGCCCACGCCGAGCAGGGCGTAGGGCAGCAGCACCTCGCCGGGCATCAGCCACCAGTGGCCCGCGCCGAACAGCGCCAGCACGGCCAGCCGCCGCAGCATGATCAGCCGGTCGTCGTGGGAGCGCAGGAACAGGGCGAAGCTCACGCCGAACAGGAACGAGAAGATCGGGTAGAACCGGCCCTCGACGAACCCCATGAACGCGGCGCCCTCTTCGGGGCGCGGGTCGACGTGCTGCCAGGTGTTCACGAGCATGATCCCGCAGACCGCGAACCCCCTGAGGGCGTCGAGCTCCCGGATCCTGGCCATGCGAACAGAGTAAATTGTGCGGATGCTAGTTGGACGTATGAGGGAATTCGGCCCGACGATTTTCGCCGAGATGACGGCGCTGGCCGTCCGGACGGGCGCGATCAACCTGGGCCAGGGTTTCCCCGACGAGGACGGCCCCGCCGCGATGCTCGCCGTGGCGACCGAGGCGATCCTGGGCGGCCGCAACCAGTACGCCCCCGGCATCGGCGTGCCCGAGCTCCGCCAGGCGATCTCCGAGCACGCCAAGGAGACCCAGGGCCTCTCCTACGACCCCGACACCGAGATCCTGGTCACCGTCGGGGCGACCGAGGCCATCGCGGCGGCGGTCCTGGCCCTGGTCGAGCCGGGCGACGAGGTGATCGTCTTCGAGCCCTACTACGACTCCTACCCGGCCGCCGTCGCGCTGGCCGGGGGCACCCGCCGGGCGGTGCCGCTGCGCCCGGTCGACGGCCGCTTCACCTTCGACCCGGCCGACCTGCGGGCGACGCCGAAGACCCGGGCGATCATCGTCAACTCGCCCCACAACCCGACCGGCACCGTCTTCACGCCCGCCGAGCTGGAGACCATCGCGGCCTTCTGCCGCGACAACGACCTGATCGCCATCACCGACGAGGTCTACGAGCACCTGACCTTCGACGGTGTCCCGCACGTCTCACTGGCCACCCTCCCCGGCATGCGCGAGCGCACGGTCCGGATCTCCAGCGCCGGGAAGGCGTTCTCGGTGACCGGCTGGAAGACGGGGTGGATCTGTTCGACGCCCGAGCTGGTCACGGCGGTGACGGCGGTGAAGCAGTTCCTGACCTTCACCTCGGCCGTGCCCTGGCAGCTCGCCGTCGCCCACGCGCTGCGCCACGAGCTCGGCTGGGTCGGCGGGCTGCGCGACCGGCTCCAGGCCAAGCGCGACCGGCTCTCGGCGGGGCTGGCCGGCGCCGGGTTCGAGGTGCTGAAGACGGCCGGGACCTATTTCGTGCAGACCGACATCCGGCCGCTGGGGCTGACCGACGGGCTGGAGCTGACCCGCCGGCTGCCCGAGCTGGCCGGGGTGGTGGCGATCCCGACGCAGGTCTTCTACGACCACGCCGAGACCGGGCGCCCCTACGTCAGGTTCGCGTTCTGCAAGCGCGACGAGGTGATCGACGAGGCGGTCGGGCGGCTGGCGTCGCTGCGGCTGGGCTGAGCCGTCACGGAGAATGATCGGCTGTTAACAGGTGATGAGGATCACATTTCGGAGCCAGTTGGAACGATCCGCGAATGAGATGCTCAATATGTGACCCGCGCCTATACCTCTACCGTCAGTGATCCCTTCGACCGCGGCCATGAATTCGGGCAGGCGCACGGCGCCGACATCGCCCGCACCGTCGCCACCTACACCGAGGTCTTCCGGCAGAAGGCGGGGGGGCGGCAGCCCGACCTGACCGAGCTCGGCAAACTCGGCATGAAGGCGATCGAGGCGTGGGCGCCCGACCTCGCCGAAGAGATCACGGGAATGGCGGAAGGCGCCCGTCTCCCCGTGACCGACCTCGCCGCCGTCAACGCCCGGACCGAGATCCTGTCCTACCTGGGCGGCGCGCGGGAGAGCGAGTGCTCCGCGGTCGTCCTGCTCGGCGACGACGAGGACGCCGCGCCCGTGGCCGTGCAGACGTGGGACTGGATGCGCCAGATGGCGGCCGGCTGGCTCGTCTGGACCATCCCGTTCCCCGACGGCCGCGTGACCACGACCCTCACCGAATACGGCGTCGTCGGCAAGATCGGCGTCAACGGCAGCGGCCTGGGCCTGCTGTTCACCCGCCTCCACCACGACGACGACGGCGCCGACGGGATCGGCCTGCCGGTCCACGTGGCCGCCCGCCGGGTCCTCGACGAGTGCGACACGGTGACCTCGGCCGCCTACACCCTCACCACGGCCCCCGTCACGGCCTCCTCGTCGCTGAACCTGGTCTCCCACGGCCCCGCCGGAAACGCGGCCGTGACCTGCGAACTCCACCCGGGCGGACCGGGGTGGACCGTTCCCGAGGACGACGGCATGCTCGTCCACACCAACCACTTCCTCGACCCGCGCGTGGTGCCCAGCGACCCCTATCCGCGCCTGCACCCGGGCACCCTCATCCGCCGCGACCAGTTGCGGCGCGGCCTGCGCCGGCACACCGCCAGGCCCGACGCGGCGACCGTCCGCAAGGTGATGGCCCGGCACGCCGGCGGCGTCTGCCACCACACCGAGCCCGGCCACGACGACGACCACATCACCCTGGCGACGGTCGAGCTCGACCTGAAGAACGGCGAGGTGCGGGCCACCGAGGGCGGGCCGTGCGGCCGGCGCACTTGGTGAATATTGCCCAGGGTCATGACCTTCGACGGCGAGAGTCGCCAATGCCGGGGAGATGGGCGGCGGATAGTTTCGCCGTGTGACGGGTGAGCGTGTCCTGATCGCCCTCGGCGGCAACGCGATGACCGCGCCGGACGGCTCCGCCGCCCCGGCCGACCAGAAGCGCGCGATCGAGCGCGCCATGACCCACGTCGCCGACCTGATCGGCCAGGGCCACCGGGTGGCGATCACCCACGGCAACGGCCCCCAGGTCGGCAACATCCTGCTGAAGAACCAGCTCACCGCCCACGTGGTCCCGCCGGTGCCGCTCGACTGGTGCGGCGCCCAGACCCAGGGCACCCTCGGCTCGCTGATCATGAACGCGCTCGACCCGATTCCGGCGGCGACCGTGGTCACCCGCACCCTCGTCGACCCCGGCGACCCCGCCTTCGACGACCCCGTCAAGCCGATCGGGCAGTACTTCTCGGTCGTGGAGGCGCGGCGCTTCCAGGCGCTCGGCCAGACGTGGCGGGAGTTCGAGCGCGGCTGGCGCCGGGTGGTGGCCTCGCCGCGCCCGGTGGAGATCCTCGACGCGGCCCCCGCCGTGGCGCTGATGGTGGCCGGTTACACGGTCGTCGCGGCGGGTGGCGGGGGAGTGCCGGTCGTCCGGCACGCCGACGGCGGGCTCCACGGCGTGGAGGCGGTGATCGACAAGGACCACGCGGCCTGCGCCCTGGCCCAGGCGGTCGGCGCGGACATCCTGGTCATCGCGACCGACGTCCCGCACGCCATCGCCGGATACGGCACCCCCGCAGCCCGCCCGATCGGGGGCGTGACGCCGAAGGAGATGCGGGTACTCCAGGCCGAAGGGCATTTCGCCAGCGGCAGCATGGGCCCGAAGGTCGAGGCCGCGCTGCGTTTCGTCGAGGAGGGCGGCGCCAAGGCAGTGATCACGTCACTGGACAACATCGCCGCCGCCATTTCAGGAAATATCGGTACAACGGTTAACCGGGAGAGTTAGATGCCGGACCCCATCGAGGTACGCAAGGTCGCCATCGAGAGCGTGACCGACGCCTCCGGGCTCGCGAAGCTGATCGACGACGGCGTGATCGAGGCCGCCCGCGTGCTGGCCGTCATCGGCAAGACCGAGGGCAACGGCGGCGTCAACGACTACACCCGCATCCTGGCCGACCGCGCCTTCCGCGAGATCCTGGCGAGCCGGGGCCACCCGTCGCCCGAGAGCGTGCCGCTGGTCTGGTCGGGCGGCACCGACGGCGTCCTGTCGCCGCACGCGACGATCTTCGCCACCGTCGACCCGGCGTCCGCGCCGCAGAGCGACGAACCCAGGCTGAGCGTGGGCATCGCGATGAGTGAGGTCATCCTCCCCGAGGACATCGGCCGCCCGGCCATGGTCGAGAAGGTCGCGGCCGGCGTCCGCGAGGCGATGAAGATCGCCGGCATCGACGACCCGCGCGACGTCCACTACGTGCAGACCAAGACCCCGCTGCTCACCCTGTCGACCATCAACGACGCCAAGTCGCGCGGCCACGACGTGATCACCGAGGACACCGGCCCGTCGATGGACATCTCCAACTCCACCACCGCCCTCGGCATCGCCGTGGCCCTGGGCGAGATCGAGATGCCGGCCGCCGACCAGATCCACCGCGACCTGTCGCTCTACTCCTCGGTCGCCTCGTGTTCGAGCGGCGTCGAACTCGACGTGGCCCAGATCGTGGTCGTGGGCAACGTGCGCGGCATCGGCGGCCGCTACCGCGCCGGCCACTCGGTCATGAAGGACGCGCTCGACACCGACGGCATCTGGGCGGCCATCCGCGACGCGGGCATCGACCTGCCCGACCGCCCCCACCCCAGCGACCTGGGCGGCCGTCTGGTCAACCTGTTCATGAAGTGCGAGGCCGACCCGACGGGCAGCGTGCGCGGCCGCCGCAACATCATGCTCGACGACAGCGACGTCCACTGGCACCGCCAGATCAAGGCGACCGTGGGCGGCGTCGCGGCCAGCGTGACCGGCGACCCGGCCGTCTTCGTCAGCGTCGCGGCCGTCCACCAGGGCCCCAGCGGCGGCGGCCCCGTCATCGCCATCGCCGATCTGGGCTGATCTCCGTCACATTCAAGACGGCTCCGTTACGGCGGAGCCGTAAGGGAGGAAAGCTCTGGCTCCTCGCCGAATCCGGGCCGGGTATCCTCGCCCTTCGTGCCTTCGATTCCGCAGCCCCTGGTGCCCGACGACGACGGGCGGGCCGACGCCGCGCTGGCCGGGACGCTGGCGCGCTTCCAGACCGGAGACGCCACCGTCGCCGACGTCCTGACCGCCCTCGGGCCCGCCCGGCTGCTCGTGCCCGTCGTGGCGCTGCTGACCGAGGCCGAGGTCGGCGAAGACGGGCTCAAGCGGGAGAAGGAGAGCGAGATGGCCCTCCCCAAGCTCGTCGGGCAGGACGGGCGGATGGCCGTGCTCGCGTTCACCGGAGTCGAGGCGCTCGCCCGGTGGCGGGCCGACGCGCGGCCCATCCAGGCATCCGCCTCCCAGGTGTGCAAGGCGGCCGTGCACGAGCAGGCCGCGGCCGTCGTCATCGACGTCGCGGGGCCGGCGCCGTTCGCGGTCGAGGGGTCCATGCTCCACGCCATGGCCGCCATCGAGGACGCCGCCGCGCGCCGGAACCTCGACGTCGACGTGCCGGGGGTGACGGTGGCCCGCTTCGAGGCCGCGCCGCCGAAGAAGAGGAGCTGGTGGCGGCGGTAGGGATTTCCACACCCGTAACACGCATCGGGGCCGCGCGCGCCGAGGAGGGGTTAGGGTCGGCCGCGTGTTGTCTTGGGGGCTGCTCGCGCTGCTCGGCGTGGTCGCCGGGCGCTACGCGCGCGAGCTCGCGGGAGGGTTCGTGCCCGAGCCCGACGACACGCGCAAGGAGGCGCGGGCGGCGTTGCGCCACGCCTTCGGGGTGGTGCCCGCGCCGCGCCGGCCCTTTGTCGTCGAGGGGGTCACGGGGCTGCTGTTCGGGGTCCTCGCGTGGCGACATGCCCCCACGCCCGAGCTGATCCCGGCGCTGCTGATGGCCGCCTGGGCCGGAGTGGTGCTCACGCTGACCGACCTGCGCACGTGGCGGCTGCCCGACGTCGTGACGCTGCCCGCCTATCCCGTTCTGCTGGCCGCCCTCGCCCCCACCGGGCGGCTGATGGTCGCCACCGCGTGCGGGCTGGCCATGGCCGGGATCTATCTCATTCTGTGGTTCGGGCGGCCCTCGGGGCTCGGGTTCGGCGACGTGAAGCTCGCCGGGCTCGTCGGGCTGGTCGCCGGAGCGGTCAGCGTCGACGCCGCCATCATCGCCGGGGTGGGCGGGCAACTGCTCGGCGGGCTCTGGGCATTAGGGCTGCTCATCACCCGGAAAGGCACCCGGACCAGCGAGTTCCCCTTTGGTCCCGCTATGATCGCGGGCGCGCTGGCGGCTCTGCTGGCGGGAGCTTAACCGCACATCTGAAAGACTTGGTCCCATGCTGCGCTGGTTGACCGCCGGGGAGTCCCACGGCCCCGAACTCATCGCGATCCTCGAGGGGCTGCCCGCCGGGGTCGAGATCACCACATCCGAGCTCGAAGAGGCGCTGCGCCGCCGGCGTCTCGGCTACGGGCGCGGCGCCCGCATGAAGTTCGAGCAAGACGAACTGACCATCTCGGGCGGCGTCCGCCACGGCCGCACGCTCGGCTCGCCGGTCGCCATCCGCGTCGGCAACACCGAGTGGCCCAAGTGGGAGCAGGTGATGGCGGCCGACCCGGTCGACCCCGCCGTCCTCGAAGGGCTCGCCCGCAACGCGCCCAGGTCGCGGCCCCGCCCGGGCCACGCCGACCTCGCCGGCATGCAGAAATACGGCTTCGACGACGCCCGGCCCGTCCTCGACCGGGCCAGCGCCCGTGAGACGGCCGCCCGCGTGGCGCTCGGCCAGGTCGCCAAGAACTTCCTCAAGCAGGCCCTCGGCGTCGAGATCGTCAGCCACGTCGTGTCGATCGGGTCGGCCGTGACCCCGTCGGCCGAGCTGCCGGCCCCCGCCGACCTGGCCCGCATCGACGACGACCCGGTCCGCTGCTTCGACCCCGAGGGCAGCGCCGCGATGGTCGCCGAGATCGACAAGGCCCACAAGGAGGGCGACACCCTCGGCGGCGTCGTCGAGGTCGTCGCCTACGGCCTGCCGCCGGGCCTCGGCAGCTACACCCACTGGGACCGCCGCCTCGACGCGCGCCTGGCCGCCGCCCTCATGGGCATCCAGGCGATCAAGGGCGTCGGCGTCGGCGACGGCTTCGAGACCGCCCGGCGTCCCGGGTCGCGCGCCCACGACGAGATCGAGAACACCGAGAACGGCGTCCGGCGGGTCACCAACCGGGCCGGCGGCGTCGAGGGCGGCATGACCAACGGCGAGCCGCTGCGGGTCAGCGCCGCAATGAAGCCGATCTCGACCGTGCCGCGGGCGCTGGCCACCATCGACGTGGTCACCGGAGAGGCCGCCAAGGCCCACCACGAGCGCTCCGACGTGTGCGCCGTGCCGGCTGCCGCGATCGTCGCCGAGGCCATGGTCGCGCTGGTGCTGGCCGACGCCGCCGTCGAGAAGTTCGGCGGCGACTCCGTCGAGGAGGTGGCCCGCAACGTCTCCGGCTACCTGTCCTCGCTGATCATCAAGTAGGGGGAGCGACCATGCCTGTCGTGGTGCTGATCGGCCCGCCGGGGTCCGGCAAGTCGACCACCGGCGAGTTCCTGGCCGAACGCCTCGGCGTCGGCTTCCGCGACACCGACGCCGACGTCGAGCAGGTCGCGGGCAAGCCGATCGGCGACATCTTCGTCGAAGACGGCGAAGAGGCCTTCCGCGCGCTTGAGGCCGCGGCCGTCCGGGCCGCCCTCGACGAGCACGAGGGCGTGCTGGCGCTCGGCGGCGGCGCCATCCTCGACCCGGCCACGCGCGAACTGCTCGCCGGCCACACCGTGGTCTACCTGAAGGTCGGCCTCGACCAGGCGGTCAGGCGCGTCGGCCTGGCCTCGGCCCGCCCGCTGCTGGTCCTCAACCCGCGCAGCCAGCTCCGCAAGCTGATGGAGGAACGCCGCCCGCTCTACGAGGGCCTCGCGGTCCTCACCGTCGCCACCGACGACCTGGAGGCCGACGTGGTGGCCGACGCTGTGGCCGACGCTGTGGCCGACCAGATCCGGGCCGAGCCGAAGCCGGAGTCCGAGTGACCGTCACCCGCATCCCCGTCTTCGGCGACAGCCCCTACGACGTCGTCGTCGGCACCGGCGTCCTGGGCGAACTGCCCGGCCTGGTCGGCGAGAAGGCCCGCACGGTCGCCGTCGTCCGCCCGGTCAGCCTGCCCGAGCTCGCCGGCCCGGTGACGGGCGTGCTGGAGAAGGCCGGCTACGACGTGCTGGACATCCCGGTGCCCGACGCCGAGGCGGCCAAGGACGTCCACGTGTTGTCGTCGCTCTGGTCGGCGTTCGGGCGCCACGGCATGACCCGGACCGACGTCGTCGTGGGCGTCGGCGGTGGGGCCACCACCGACCTGGCCGGGTTCGCGGCCGCCACGTGGCTGCGCGGGGTGCGGGTCGTCCAGGTCCCGACGACGCTGCTGGCCATGGTCGACGCCGCCGTCGGCGGCAAGACCGGCATCAACACCCCCGAGGGCAAGAACCTGGTCGGGTCGTTCCACCCGCCGGCGGGCGTCCTGTGCGACCTCGCGACGCTGGTGGGCGTGCCGCGCGACGACTACGTCGCCGGGCTGGCCGAGACGATCAAGGGCGGGTTCATCGCCGACCCCGAGATCCTGCGGCTGATCGAGGAAGACCCCGACGCCGCCCGCCACCCCGAGGGCGCCCACACCCGCGAGCTGATTGAGCGCAAGATCCGGGTCAAGGCCGACGTCGTCGGCGCCGACCTGAAGGAGAGCGGGCTGCGCGAGATCCTCAACTACGGCCACACCCTGGCCCACGCCATCGAGCGGGTCGAGAACTACACCGTCCGCCACGGCGAGGCGGTCGCGATCGGCCTCGTCTACGCCGCCGAGCTCGGCCGCCTGTCCGGCCGGGCCGACCTGGTGGCGCGCACCCGTTCGATTCTGACCTCGGTCGGTCTGCCCACGGTTTACCGTGAAGACGCCTGGCCCCGGTTGCGTGAGCACATGAAGATCGACAAGAAGGCGCGGGGGGCCAAGCTCCGGTTCGTCGTGCTCGACGCGCTGGCCGAGCCGTCCCGGCTCGAAGACCCGTCCGAGGAGTTGCTGGAGGCCGCCTACCGGGCGGTGAGCGGAGGCCCCCATGCGTGACGTCCTGGTGCTGAACGGCCCCAACCTGGGCCGGCTGGGCACCCGCGAACCCGACGTCTACGGCGCCACCACGTTCAAAGACCTGGTGCTGATCTGCGAGACCGCCGGTCGCGACCTGGGCCTGGCGGTCGAGGTGCGGCAGACCGACGACGAGGCCGAGATGGTGCGCTGGATCCACGGGGCCGCCGACTCCCGCACCCCCGTGATCCTCAACCCGGCGGCGTTCACCCACTACAGCTACGCGCTGCGCGACGCGCTCGCCCAGCGCACCGCGCCGCTGATCGAGGTGCACATCTCCAACCCGGCCGCCCGGGAGGAGTTCCGCCACACCTCGGTCGTGGCGGCCGTCGCCAACGGCACGATCGCCGGTTTCGGCGTGCAGTCCTATGTCCTGGCCTTGCGAGCCATCGCGGAGATGTGAGATGTACGGGTCGTTCGTCGCCCTCGGCGACAGTTTCACCGAGGGCCTCAGCGACCCGGGCGTGAACGGTTCCTATCGTGGCTGGGCCGACCGCGTGGCCGAGACCCTGGCGAGTCAGAACCCCTCCTTCGTGTACGCCAACCTCGCGGTCCGCGGCCGCCTGCTCGACCAGGTGGTGGCCGAGCAGGTGCCGAGGGCGATCGAGATGCGCCCCGACCTGGTCAGCTTCTGCGCCGGCGGCAACGACCTGCTGCGTCCCGGCAGCGACCCCGACAAGATGGCGAAGACCTTCGCCGGCGCGGTCAGGGCGCTGCGCGAGACCGGCGCCGACGTGATCGTCTTCACCGGCGTCGACCCGCGCGACACCCCGATCATGCGCCGCGCCCGCGGCACCTTCGCGACCTACTACCTGCACGTCCGCTCGATCGCCGACCTCTACGGCTGCCGCCTGGTCGACCAGTGGTCGATGCAGGGCCTGCGCGACTGGCGGGCCTGGAGCGACGACCGCCTCCACATGAACGAGCACGGCCACCGTCTGGTCGCCGCCAAGGTGCTCGACGTGCTGGGCGTACCGGGCCAGGAATGGCGGTTCACCTGGCCGCCCCGCGACAAGGTCGACCCCCGGGTGAAGCGCCGCGAAGACGCCGAGTGGTTGCGCGAACACCTGGCCCCGTGGGTGCTGCGACGGTTGCGCGGGAGGTCGTCCGGAGACAACATCGCCCCGAAACGCCCTGATTTGTCGCCTTTCGACTAATTTGGGCCGCTCTTGAGGTGCACTGTCCGCTTTCCGGGGAGGGGGATCCCCGAAGGAGGACAGTGATGAAGCCAAGTCAGGCCAAACTCGCGGTGGGCATCGCCCTCGGCTACTACTTCGGCCGCAACCACAAGCTCGCACTGGCGACCGCCGTCGCCGTCGGAGGTCTCGCCGGCGCGCTCCGGCCCAAGAGCCTGCTGGGCAAGGGCCTCAAGAGCCTCGGCTCGCCCGAACTGGAAGAACTCGCCGGGAAGCTGCAGACCGACTTCATGGAGGTCGGCCGCGCCGCCGCCACCGCGGCGACCACCGGCCCGATCAACCAGCTCAGCGACCGCATCCACGACAAGGCGGAGCGCCTGCGCAGCCCGCTCGGCACCAAGACCGCCGAGAAGACGTCCGAGAAGACCCCCGACACGACCTCCACCGAGGAGGACTCATGACGGAAACCAAGACGGCGTCACCGCTCGGCAGACTGGGCAGAGAGGTCGGCGGCATGATCGGCGCGGCCGGCAAACGCGGCGCCTCCAAGCTCACCGGCAAGGTCACCGGGAAGATCAAGGGCAAGGTCGGCGACCTCACCGACCGCCTCACCGAATACGCCACCGGCGAGAAGAGCGGTCTCAGCGACCTGGGCTTCGGGGAGCAGCGCAAGGAGCAGGGTGGCGGCGAGGAGAAGAAGGAGGGCTTCTTCAAGCGCCTCGGGCACGGCGTGAAGGGCGTCACCGAACTGGTCAAGGCCTTCACCGGCAAGGGCGGCAAGGGCAAGGGCAACCGGAAGGTCACCAACATCGTCGAGTCGATCGACATCGGCGCGCCGCTCCAGGTCGTCTACAACCAGTGGACGCAGTTCGAGGAGTTCCCGTCCTTCATGAAGAAGGTCGAACGCGTCAGCCAGGACGAGGACACCAAGCTGACGTGGAAGGCCCAGGTCTTCTGGTCCCACCGCACCTGGCAGGCCGACATCATCGACCAGGTCCCCGACGAGCACATCATCTGGCGCTCCCATGGGGCGAAGGGCCACGTCGACGGCTCGGTCACCTTCAGCGGCCTGGCGCCGAACCTGACCCGGGTGCTGGTCGTGCTGGAATACCACCCGCAGGGCCTGTTCGAGAAGACGGGCAACATCTGGCGCGCCCAGGGCCGCCGCGCACGGCTGGAACTGAAACACTTCCGCCGCCAGGTGATGAACCAGACCCTCCTGCGCCCCGACGACGTCCAGGGCTGGCGCGGCGAGATCCACGACGGCGAGGTCACTTCCGAGAAGCCGCCCGACGAGGAGCGGGAGACTCCCGCGGAGGAGCAGGCGACGGAGGCCCCCGAGGCACCCCCGCCCGGTTCGGGAGAGGAGCCCGAGGCGCCGGAGGAGGGAGAAGAGACGGCCGAACCGGAGGAGAGCGAGGACCACGAGGACGAGGAGAGAGTGCCCGAGGGCCGGGTGAGCGCACGTGGCTGACGAGGACCCCGACGTCTACCTCGACGTACCGAATCTCAGCGTCGACGAGATCACCCTCCGGGTCGCCGACCTCAAGGCCCGCGTCAGCGTCAGCGCCGAGGTCCTGGACCTGCTGAAACTCAACGTCGGAGCGGACGTGTCCCTGGGCGAGGTCGACCTGGGCATCAAGGGCGTCCAGGCCCAGGCCCTGCTGAAGGTCCGCCTGGACAACGTCGCCAGAATCGTCGGCGACGTCCTGCAGACCCTCGACCACAACCCGCAGATCCTCGAGAACCTGACCAGAGGCCTCGGCAACGCGACGGAGGCCATCGGCGGCGGCGCGGGCCAGGCCGTCGGCGAAATCGGCAAGGGCGCCGGCAGCGCCGTCAGCGACGTGGGCGCAGGCGCGGGCCACGCGGTCCGCGACGTGGGCTCGGGCGCCGGGGAAGCCGTCAGCGACGTCGGCAAGGGCGCGGGCCACGCGGTCGGCGAGGTCGGCGAAGGCGCCGGCGCGGCGGTGAGTGACGTCGGTGAGGGCGCTGGTCATGCGGTCGGCGAGGTCGGTGAGGGTGCCGGCGCGGCGGTGAGTGACGTTGGTGAAGGTGCTGGTCATGCGGTCGGCGAGGTGGGTGAGGGCGCTGGTGCATCCGTCAGCGACGTGGGTGAGGGTGCCGGCGCGGCGGTGAGTGACGTTGGTGAGGGCGCGGGCCATGCGGTCGGCGAGGTCGGTGAAGGTGCCGGTGCGGCGGTCGGCGACGTGGGCGAAGGTGCCGGCGGGGCGGTCGGTGATGTCGGCGCGGGCACCGGGAAGGCGACCGAGAGCGTCGGTGGGGGAGCGGGCCAGGCTGCGAGCCAGGTCGGCGAAGGCGCAGGAAGGGCGACCGAAAGGGCCGCGGCCGAGGGCGCCGGGAAGGCCACCGAAACGGTTGGCGCTGGAGCGGGGGAGGCTGCTGGTGAAGGTACCCGGCAGGCCGCCGAGCATGGCGATTCCGGTGGTGGCCTGGCTCCCGACGAGGCCGGCGAGGCTGAACGCCGGCGTGACGAAGGCGAAGAAACCGACCGGGCAGGTCGGCCTGGCCCGGCCTCCGGCGAAGGAAGCGTGCTCACCGGCACTGTGGTCGAGGACCAGCAGCGCTCTGCTGAGAGCGTTTCCCGCCCGCCGGTCAGGCGCACGAGCAAGACGGAACCGGCCGGTGGTGGGCAGGAAGGCCGAACGTCAAAGGCAGGAGAAGAGGTCGGCGCCGAGAGATCCAAAAGCGGCGGCCAGGCGGAGGGTCCAAGCGCAGAAGGCCGAGCTGCGACGGCGAAAGGAGAAGGCGGAGCCGAGGGGCGGCAAGGCGGAGGCCAGGAGGGTGAGCCAGCAGCAGAAGGCCTGGATGAGACGCCACGACCAGGAGGCCAGGCTGAGAAGACGACGGATGAGGGCCAGGCCGAACGACTGACGGATGAAGGCACCGAAAAACCGCAGGGTGCGGCGGGGCCCCCGGAATCGACCGATGAGGCGTCAGCTCCAGAGTCGGCGGATGAGAGCCAAGCGGGGGAGCCGGAAGCTGAAGGTGAGGCCGCAGAGTCGCAGGTCGATGCTGAGACGGAGAGCCCGCAAGACGGAATGGGGGCTCCGGAGTCGGCGGGTGAGAGCCAAGTCGAGGAGCCGGAAGCCGGCGGCGAGGCCGGAAAGCCGCAAGTCGAAGATCAGACGGAGAGCCCGAAGGGCGGGGCGAAGGCCCCCGAGTCGGCGGGTGAGGGCCAGGCCGCCGAGCCGGAAGCCGAGGGAGAGGCCGGTGAAAGCCCAGCCGGGAAGCCAGAACATGAGGGTCGAACCCCGAAGCGCAAAGGCAAGGATCACGCCGGCGAGAAAGCCGACCATTGGCGGCGCGAGAGGCCCGATCGGGCCGGTCAGACGCTCGGTGGTGCGTTGAGGGAGTTGCGTCACGCCGCGTTGCTGGCCGGAATGCGGCGGCTCGGCAAGCTGGGCAGGCCCCCGTGAGCGGGCGGCCCACCGACGACGACATCGCGCGGGCCGACATCGTGGTCGCCGCCGAGGTCGAGGCCGAAGAACTCGAAGTCAGAATCGCACCCGGCCACAGGGTCGAGTTCCACGGCGAAGACCAGGCCGCGTCGGGCACCGACCGGGAGAACCTTCCCGAAAAGGTCACCGAGGGTGAACGATATCGTTCGGTCCGTATCAGCTATGCGCTGGAAGCCCGCGCCGCCGGGCCGGGGTGATTCCCGCGTGATCGAGAGAGCGCTTTCTCGTACAGTCGACTGATGAAGCTCTCCGATATCCGGATCTACCCCGTCAAGTCGGTGACCGGTCTCCGACTCGACCACGCCAAGGTCCTGCCGTGGGGCCTCGAAGGCGACCGCCGGTGGGCCGTCGTCGATGACAAGGGGGACGGCTACTGGTCGGGGGAGAACCCCGAATATCTCGCCGTCAAGGCCGTCAACACCCCGGAGGGCGGCCTGATCCTCAACGCTCCGGGGCTCGACGAGCTCAAGGTCCCCCCGGCCGACGGGCCGCTCGTGCCCGTCTACTTCCACGGGCTCGACGAGGCCATGCTCGCCCACGACGACGCCCATGAATGGTTCACGCGGCTCCTGGGCAAACCGGCCAGACTCGTCTACCTCGACGACCCCAACCGGCGGCACATCGTCGACTACCACGGCGGGCTGCCGGGCGAGGTGGTCAGCTTCGCCTGGGACGCCCCGCTGCTCCTGGTCACCCGCGACTCCCTGGCCCGTCTCGACGACTGGATCGCCGAGGGCGCCGTCGAGCGCCGGGAGGCCACGCCGCGGCGGCTCGACGTCGCCCGCTTCCGGCCGAGTGTGGTCGTCGAGGGGTTCGCGCCGTTCGAGGAGGACACCTGGACGTCGGTGCGCATCGGCGACGTCGACTTCCGCGTCTCCGAGCTCTGCGACCGCTGCATCGTCACCCTCTGGGACCCCGACACGCGGGAGCGCGGCAAGGAACCCCTGCGCACGCTGGCCAGACACCGCCGGTGGGACGGCAAGACCTGGTTCGGCATCCGGCTGGTCCCGAAGAACCTCGGCGAACTCCGGGTCGGTGACCCGGTCGTCCCGGTCGTCAGGACGTGAGCCGCTTCAGCGCCGCCCGGACCACCGCGGGGTCGGTCGTCCGCCAGTAGGGCGGCAGCGAGTTCAGCAGGAAGCCGCTGTAACGCGCTGTCGCCAGGCGGGGGTCGAGGACCGCGATCACGCCCCGGTCGTCCATCGACCGCAGCAGCCGGCCGGCGCCCTGGGCCAGCAGCAGCGCGGCGTGGGTGGCGGCGACCGACATGAAGCCGTTGCCGCCCTTGGCCGCCACATGTCGCTGCCGCGAGGAGGTCAGCGGGTCGTCGGGGCGGGGGAACGGGATGCGGTCGATGATGACGCAGGTCAGCGACGGGCCGGGCACGTCGACGCCCTGCCACAACGACAGGGTGCCGAACAGGCAGGTCTCGGGGTCGGCGGCGAACTGCTTCACCAGGAGCGACGTCGAGTCGTCGCCCTGGCACAGCAGCGGCACCGACAACCGGTCGCGCAGCGCCTCGGTCGCCGCCTTGGCGGCGCGCATCGAGGAGAACAACCCGAGGGTCCGGCCGCCGGCCGCCTCGACGAGCTCGACCATCTCCTGGATGTAGGCGTCGGGCAGGCCGTCGCGGCCGGGCTGGGGGAGGTGCTTGGCGACGTAGAGGATGCCGGAGCGGGCGTGGTCGAACGGGGAGCCGACGTCGAGGCCGCTCCAGTCGTCGTTCTTGCCCAGGCCCCACTGGGCGGCCATGCCCTCGAAGGTGCCGCCGAGCGCCAGGGTGGCGGAGGTCAGCACGACCGTGCGGTCGCCGAACAGCTTGTCGCGGAGCATGCCGCCCACCGACAGGGGCGCGACCCGCAGCGTCGGCGGGACCCGGCCGGAACCCTCCTCCAGCCACACCACCTCAGCCCGGTCGACCTCGGAGTCGGCGCCGAACGCGTCGAGCATGCGCTGGGCGGTGTCGTGGACCTCGTCGAGCGCCGTGAACGCCGCCTTCTTCGCCCCGGCGCCCTCGGGGTCGTCCTTGTCGGCGTTGCGGGAGCCGAGGGCGGTGATGCAGGCGAAGGCCGCGTCGCGCACGAGCGCCAGGGTCAGCCCGAGCGACTGCGGCAGGTCGTCGACCCGGCCGGCGGGGGCGGCGGCGAGGAGGGAGCCGAGGTCTTCGGCCGCCTCCTGGAGCCGGTCGGCCAGGCCCTGTTCGATCAGGCGGCCGGCGCGGCGGGCGGCCAGCCCGGCCGTGGACTCCGACAACTCGTCGGTGACCACCGACGTGACCCGGTCGACCAGCTCGTGGGCCTCGTCGACGACCACGACGTCGTGTTCGGGGAGGACCTGGAAGTCCTCCATCGCGTCGATGGCCAGCAGGGCGTGGTTGGTCACCACCACGTCGGACAGGCCGGCCCGCTCACGGGCCAGCTCGGCGAAGCACTCGGCCCCGCTGGGGCAGCGCTGGGCGCCCAGGCACTCGCGCGCCGACACCGAGAACTGCCGCCAGGCGATCTCGCTCACCCCCGGCACGAGCTCGTCACGGTCGCCGGTCTCGGTCTCTTCGGCCCATTCCTGGATGCGCTGGACCATGCGGCCCGTGGCGCTCACCTCACGGGGGTCGAAAAGCTGATCCTGTTCGTCTTCGGGCATGCCGACCGTTGACTTGTATCGGCACAGATAGTTGCGACGGCCCTTAAGAATGGCGAATTCAGGTCGATGCGGGAGTTCTTTTTCGAGGGCGTCGGCGAGCCTCGGAAGATCGCGGTCGACGAGCTGGCGCTGTAGCGCGATGGTCGCCGTGGAGACGACGACGGCGCTGTCGGAGATCGCCGCGTGGCGGATCGCGGGCACCAGATAGGCCAGCGACTTGCCGGTGCCGGTGCCCGCCTGAACTGCGAGATGGTCGCCCTTGTCGAGCGCCTTCTGGACCGCCGTGGCCATCGTGACCTGCCCGGGTCTCTCGGCGCCGCCGAGCTCCCTGACGGCGATCGTGAGCAGCTCTTCTACAGTTGGCAGGTCGGATTTCGGCACCCCGAAAGGCTAGCGCCCACGACCGACAAGAGCGTGCTGTTATCGGACCGTGACCGCCGGACCACATCCCGGAGTTCGGGGGTGCGAAGGGGAGTTCCCGTGGCACACTGGCCACACGGGGCGCTGGGTCAAAGACGATCCACCTCGGGCAAACGGGGGTAACCCGACCAATCCGAGACGGGCGTTTCTGTAGGGTTTCTTGAGGTCGAGTGGACGGATAAGGGCAGGTAAAGGCACTATGTCTGTCATGTCGGAAGTCGTCCCGCTGCCATCCTTCGGCGAGGTTTTCTTTGACGCCCGAGGTCAGGACCGCGTTCTGCGGGTGACCTGGCACGAGGGCACCCTCGTTCTCAGTCTGTGGCGGGGCGAGATGTGCACCGCCAGTTTCCGCATGCCCATGGACGACGTCGGCCGCCTTCTGGAGACCCTCCAGATCGGCTACGCCGAGGCCACCGGGCAGCCGACGGCCGGCCCCGACCAGCCCGGCACGGGCCCCTTCCCGGCGCCCGATCTCGGCGACTACCCGGGTGAATATCCCGGCACGGGGCAGTACTCGCGCCCGCCCGCCCCCGAGCAGCAGCCCATGGCGCCGCAGCAGCCGTTCCCGCCCTTCCCGCAGGAACAGCAGCCCATGCCGGTCGGCTACGACCCCGGCCCCTACCCCGAGGCCACCCCCGCCTACGGCCAGCCCGCGCCCGCGGCCCCGGCCGCGCTCGGCCCCAACGACGTGCTGGTCGCCCGGGGCGCCCCCGCGCGCGACCGCCTCGTCGCCGTCGACCAGCAGGCCCCGCCGCGTGAGCGGCCGCGCCGCCAGGCCCCGCAGCCCGACTTCCCGCCCTTCGAGGGGCAGGTCCCGGCCGAGCCGGTCTACCAGTTCCCGTCCCCGATCCCGGGACGCCCGGCCTACCAGTTCGACCCCGAGCCCGACGCCGAGGCGGCCCAGCACCAGCAGCAGCACTTCCCGGCCGACGTCTACCAGGCCGACGCGCCGGTCTACCAGACCGGGAGCTACCAGCCCCAGCAGATCCCGCAGCCGCCGATGCCGCCGCAGATGCCCCAGCAGCAGATGCCTCAGCAGCAGATGCCTCAGCAGCAGATGCCTCAGCAGCAGATGCCTCAGCAGCAGATGCCTCAGCAGCAGATGCCGCAGCAGGCCTATCAGCAGTTCCCGCCGGAGCAGCGCCCCCACCTGGTCCAGGCGGCGCCGCCGTTCCCGCCGGAGCCGTTCGCGCAGGGCGATCCGCAGGCCTACCCGCAGGGCTACGCCCAGGGGGCCGTCTACTCCACCGACCCGTCGTTCCAGGTCCCGCCGGGGCAGCAGCAGTATCCGCCGCAGCAGTACGCCGACCCCCGCTACCAGCAGCAGCCGCCGCCGCAGCAGGGCGTCGACCCCAACGACCCGCTGGGGCTCGGCCCGGTCTCGCGGCCCTACGTGGAGGGGCAGCAGCCGCCCATGTACTCCACGGGCGAGCGGGTCCGTCCCGAGGGCGCCGACGAAAGGCGTGACTGGAGCTAGTCGTTGAGGGACATACGATGACCGCTTGATGGAAGCGATCACAATTCTCCAGTTGCTGGCCCTCCCCGCCGGTGCTCTCGCGGTCTCCGCGCTGGCCCGGCGGATGGACTGGAATGTCCCTCTGCTTCTCGTACTCGCCGGGTTGATCGCGTCGATCCTCCCGTTCGTGCCCGAATACGAACTGAGCTCGGAGATCGTGCTCTTCGTGTTCCTCCCCCCGCTCCTCTACTCGGCCGCCCTCGACAGCTCCTACCTGCGGCTCCGTGACGTGAAGCGGCCGGTCATGCTGTTGTCGATCGGGCTGGTGCTGTTCAGCACGGCCGTGGTCGCCTCGGTGACCTACCTGCTCGTGCCCGAGCTGACCATCCCGGCGGCGATCGCCTTCGGCGCGATCGTGGCCCCGCCCGACGCCGTGGCGGCCGTGGCCGTCGGGCGCAAGCTGGGCCTGCCCCGCCGGGTCATGACCGTGCTGATCGGCGAGAGCCTGTTCAACGACGCCACCGCGCTGACCGCCTACCGGGTCGCGATCGGGGTGATCGCCGGCGGCGGGGTGAGCTTCCTCGCGGCGGGCGGGCAGTTCCTGTACGCGGCCGGCGTCGGCCTGGGCATCGGCCTGGCCATCGCCTACGCCGCGGGCAAGATCCTGACCCGGATCTCCGACGCCCTGGTGGCCAACTCGATCTCGCTGCTGGTGCCCTGGGGCGCCTACCTGGCGGCGGAGGTCGTGCACGCCTCGGGTGTGATCTCCGTGGTCGTGGTGGGCATCTACCTCGGCCACCAGATGAGCCGCACCTCCTACGGGACCCGGCTGCTGTCGGCCGCCGTGTGGCAGGTGATGGACTTCCTGCTGGAGGGCATCGTCTTCGCCCTGATCGGGCTCCAGCTGCTCCCGCTGATCGCCGGGCTGGAGGGCTACGAGCCCGCCACGGTCGCCATGTACGCCCTGGTGCTGTTCGGGGTGATGGTGCTGAGCCGGGTGGTCTGGATGGTGCCCAGCGTCTACCTGCCGAGGATCCTGTCGAAGAAGGTCCGGGCCAGGGAGCCCAAGGTGCCCTGGCAGAACGTGGCGACGCTGAGCTGGGCGGGGATGCGCGGCGTGGTGTCACTGGCGGCGGCCTTCGCGCTGCCCGCCGACGTGCCGCAGCGCGATCTGCTGCTGTTCCTGACCTTCGCCGTGGTGATCGGCACCCTGGTCGTCCAGGGGTTGTCGTTCCCGTGGCTGATCCGCAAGCTCGGGATCTCCAACGAGCGCGAGCGGTTCGAAGACGACCTGTCGGAGGCCGCCGCCCAGCAGGCCGCCGCGGCGGCGGCCACGGCCCGGCTCGACGAGCTGGTGGCCGAAGGGGTGCTCGACATCCACGAGGAGGTCGTGCAGGGGCTGCGCGACCGGTCGGAGCGGGTGGCGCGGATGGCCTGGGAGCGGCTCGGCGGCGGCACCGGGCCCGAGGGCGAGGAGACGCCCGCGACCGTCTACCGGCGGTTGCGCCGGGAGATGCTCGCCGCCGAGCGGGCGGTCTTCATCAGGCTCCGCGACCAGCGCAGGATCGACGACGAGGTGCTGCGCCGGATCATGGCCGAGCTCGACTTCGAAGAGGCCACCCTGGAACGCGACTAACCCATCACGTTGTCGATGAAGCACCACTTCCACGCCTCACCCGGTTCGAACGACTGCATGACCGGGTGATCGGTGTTCTTGTAGTGGGCGGTGGCATGCCGGCGGGGCGAGGAGTCGCAGCAGCCGATATGCCCGCAGTCAAGACATTTACGCAGGTGGACCCACCGGGTGCCCTCGCGCAGGCACTCCTCGCACCCCTGCGGGGAGGTCGGCTTCGGGTCCCCGGCGACCTGCAGATGTTCGCACATTCCCATGTGTTTGATCGTACGACGCCGCATCGGACACATTCCGACCTGCCCCTTTGTGATGGGGCGCTTAGGGCAGGTTCGCGTGCATTAGGCTCCAGGCCATGCGACTCCTCCCTCTTGCCGCTGTCCCGCTTTCGCTCGTGCTGCTCACCGGTTGCGGCGAGCTCAACGAGATCACCGGGGCGATCGACAAGACGCAGCAGTGTATCCAGGCGGCCGGCATCGTGACCGAGACCGTCCAGAAGGTGACCGGCCTCGCGAGCGACCCGCAGGCGGTCGAGACGGCCCTCGCCGACGGCGCGAACAAGCTGGAGAACCTGGCCAACGACGCGGCCAACACGACCCTCGCCGAGGCGGCCAACGACATCGCGGCCAAGCTCGACTCCTTCGACATCCAGGACGCCAACGACGCCGTCGACGCACTCCAGAAGCTGGCCGCCGACTCCGTCCAGTGGGCCGAGACCCTCACCTCCGCCTGCGCCGGGGAATAGCAATTCCGGCAAGACATGCCGGAATTGCGGTGAAATATCCTTTTCGGTATGGACGGCAAAGAACCGGACCCCCGGTTCACCCTGGCGAACGAACGCACCTATCTGACGTGGTTGAGCACCTCCCTCGCGTTGTGCGCCGGGGGAGTCGCCATGGCGGCGGTGCCGCCCGAGATCTTCGTCGCGTGGGTCCGCACCGCGCTCGCCGTCGTCCTGGTGCTGCTCTCGGCCATGGCGGCGGCCTTCGCCTATCCGCGCTGGCGCAAGGTCCAGACGGCCCTGCGCCGCGCCGAACCCCTCCCGCCGCCGAGGCTCGCGCCCCTGTTCGGGTACGGCGTGGCGGGCGTCGCCGTGCTGGCCCTGGTGCTGATCCTTGTCGGCTGAGACCTGGGACCCCGGCCTGCAGAGTGAACGCACTCGGCTGGCGTGGGTGCGCACCGCCACCGTGCTGGCGACCCTGGGGCTCGGCGGGGCGGGCGTGACCGCCCGTTACTCGGGCCACCCCGTGGCGATCGTGTTCTTCGGGGTCGCGGCGCTGCTGGGGGCGGTCACGCTGCTCCGTACGGGAAGGCGGTTCCGGCAGGTGCAGGAGGCGCTGCACCAGCAGCGCCCGTTCGAGCACGGCGGCGACGCCCTGGTCCTGTGGGCCGGGGTGCTGGCGGCGGTGGTCGGAGCCTTCGTTTTCGTGGTCTTCTGACCCCTTTTGCCGGGCGGTGACCGTCCACTCCATAACGTGCTGGATATGCGTGCCATCGCCACCAGCGCCGCCGGCCTCGTCGACGTCGACGTGCCCGCGCCGACGCTCCGCCCGCACGACCTGCTCGTCCGGGTCGAGGCCGTCTTCGGTCAACCCCGTCGACGTGAAGATCGCCGCCGGCGCGGGCGACGGGCGCGTCCTGGGGTTCGATGCCGCCGGGACCGTCGTGGAGACCGGGCCGGAGGCCACCGGGTTCGACGTCGGCGACGAGGTCTACTACGCCGGCGACGTCACCCGGCAGGGCGCGAACGCCGAACTCCACGCCGTCGACGCGCGCATCGTCGGGCACCGGCCCCGGAGCCTGTCGGTGGCCCAGTCCGCCGCCGTGCCGCTGACCACGATCACGGCCTGGGAGTCGCTCTTCACCCACCTCGGGGCGCACGCGGAGACCACGGGCACGCTGCTCGTCGTCGGGGCGCCCGGCGGGGTGGGCTCGATGCTCGTGCAGCTCGCCAAGCAGTTGACGTCGCTGCGGGTGATCGGCACGGCCGCGCGGGGCGAGACCCACGACTGGGTGACCCGGCTGGGCGCCGACGCGACCGTCGACCGCCACACGCTCGTCGAGTCGGTCAAGGCCCTGGCGCCCGACGGGGTCGAGGCGGTGTTCTCGCCGTTCTCCGAGGGCAACATCGAGGCCTACGCCGAGATCGTCAAGCCGTTCGGGCACGTCGTGGCCATCGACGACCACCATCCCGACCTGTTCCCGCTCAAGTCGAAGAGCATCGCCTGGCACTGGGAGTTCATGTTCACCCACGCCATGTACGAGACCCCCGACATGGACAGCCAGGGACGCCTGCTCGAGGAGGCCGCCGCCCACTTCGACGCGGGCCGCCTGCGCTCGACGCTGACCACCGAGATCGACGACTTCACCGCCGCCGGGCTGCGCCGGGCCCACGAGATGGTCGGCGCCGGGTCGGCGATCGGCAAGGTCGTCGTGCGGCGCTAGTCGCTCGTGGCGGCGGCGATGGTCTCGGCGACCTCGACGGCGCGTTCGGTCTCTTCCTTGGCGAAGCGCTCGGCGTCGAGCCTCTCGGCGATCTCCTCGTCCTGGCGCATCAGGTCGTCGAGGTTCTGGCCGGCCATGTCGAGCACGCCCATGTCGACGTAGGCCTGCTGGAGCCGGGGGCTCCACAGGCCGATGTCCTTCACGCACGGCACGATGCGGCTGAACAGCAGCGAGCGGAACAGGCGCAGGTAGTGCGACTCGTCGACCAGCCTGTGGGCCTCTTCGACCTCGGTCTTCGACAGGCCCAGTGCCTCCCACTGCTCCCGGCCGCGCAGCCGGTCGCGCATCAGCCAGCAGCCCTCGATCACGAAGTCCTCGCGCTCGCGGCGTTCGGCCTCGGACAGGCCGGCGTAGTAGTCGCGCAGGGCCATGCGGCCGAAGGCGACGTGGCGGGCCTCGTCCTGCATGACGTAGGCGAGGATCTGCTTCGGCAGGGGCTTGGTGGTGATGTCGCGCATGACGCCGAAGGCGGCCAGGGCCAGGCCCTCGATGAGGACCTGCATGCCCAGGTAGGGCATGTCCCAGCGCGAATCGCTCAGGGTCGAGTCGAGCAGCGACTTCAGGTGGGGGTTGATCGGGTAGGCCAGGCCCACCTTCTCCTGGAGGAAACGCGCGTAGGTCTCGGCGTGGCGGGCCTCGTCCATGGTCTGGGTGGCCGCGTAGAACTTCGAGTCGAGGTCGGGCACCGACTCCACGATGCGCGCCGAGCAGATCATCGCGCCCTGTTCACCGTGGAGGAACTGGGAGAACTGCCAGGCGGCCCCGTGGCGGCGGACCTCCTTGCGGGTCTGGTCGTCCATGCGGTGCCACAGCGGGGAGTCGTAGATCGCGATGGTCTCGTCGGGGATGCCGAGCACGTCGTAGGGGTCGACCTCCAGGCCCCAGTCGACGCGCTTCACCGAGTCCCACTGCTTGTCCTTGCCCTTCTGGTAAAGGGCCAGCATGCGGTCGCGGCCGTCGTCGTACTCCCAGGTGAACCGGGCCGAGCCGGCCATCTGGACGTCCCAGGTCCGCATGTCCGCGGGGATGGTGTAGAGCTCGTGCGTGGACACGTGTGGGCCTCCCGTACGTACGCTGTACGTCTCGACAGTGACACGCAGCTTACCGCCGGTCAATACTGGTCGCGTGCCACCGTTGAACCGCGGCCGGATCGTCGCCGCCGCCATCGACCTGATCGAGCGCGAGGGCGCCGACGCCGTCTCCATGCGCCGGATCGCCGCCGATCTGGAGGTCGGCGTGATGTCGCTCTACAACCACGTGCCGAACAAGTCGGCCCTGCTCGACGCCGTGTCCGAGACGATCCTGTCGGAGGTCGAGTTCACCGACGACCCCGCCGCGCCGTGGACCGGCCGGGTGCGCATGCAGGCCCGCGCCTTCCGGCAGATCGCGCACACCCACCCCCGCTCGACCATGGTCGTGGTGAGCCGCCAGCTCAAGTCGGCGGCGGGCATGCTGCCGGTGGAGCGGGCGCTGTCGACGCTGCGCGAGGCGGGGTTCGGCGAGCGCGAGGCGGTGCAGATCTTCCGGGTCTTCATCGCGTACGTCATCGGCTCGCTCCTGCGCGAGGTCGGGGTCACCCCCACCTTCGCCCCCGTCCACGGGGCGATCCGGGCCGACGACGTCGATCCGGAGTTGTTCCCCGAGATCGGCGCGCTGGCCCCCCACCTGTCGGCCTGCGACCACGAGGCCGAGTTCGACTTCGGGCTCGACCTGCTCATCGAGGCCATCGCCGGACGGCTGGCCCAGCGCACCACCTGATCACCCGGCCTGATCACCCGGCCTGATCAACCGGCCTGATCATCGGGCCCGCGACGCCGCGCCGGGCGTGACCCGGGCGCGGCGTGCCGTCCCCCGGATCAGTACCAGTTGTGGGCCCGGAAGTGCCCCCAGGCCCCGCACGGCGAGCCGTACCGGCCCCTGATGTAGCCGATGCCCCAGCGGATCTGCGTCCTGGGGTTCACCCGCCAGTCCCAGCCCGCCCGGGCCATCTTGTCGCCGGGGAACGCCTGCGGGATCCCGTACGCGCCCGACCAGCGGTTGCGCGCCTTGTGGTTCCAGTTGCTCTCGCGTGTCCACAGGCTGTCGAGGCAGCGGAACTCCCGGCGCGCCCAGTCGCGGCGGCTGATCAGGCGGTGGGCGTACATCTTGCTGCTCGCCTTGATCGAGGGTGCGGCCCGCCGTTTCCAGGTGTGGCCGTCATGCCCGTTCGCGCAGGCGGAGGCGGGGGTGGCCCCGGCGAGCGCGGCGAACGCGAGCATGGCCGCGACGGTGCCGCGACGTGCGCTGATGCTGTCCAAATCGGTCCTTGTCGTCGGGTCGCGTGCGGTCGTCAGGGGCGGACCCCTGCTTCCGGCACGCCCATGGCTCGGGCGCACCGGTCCGCGCGGCCGGACCGGGATAACAGACCAACCCCCGGAGGCACCGCGACGTTTGTTCCCGGCAGATTCATGACGCGAGCCACGACCGGCCGAGGGCCGTCCGCGTCTCGCTCTCTAGCGCGGATTGAAGTACGCCGGGCGACCACGCCGCCGCGTCTTCGGCCCCCCGAGGACGGTTGTTTGCCGACCCGGTGCCAAGGCCGGGTGATCACACGGCCCGGCGCTGGCCGGGCGGCGCCGGCGGGGGAGGTCCCGATGGCGGGGAAATGCCCTCCGCCTGGGGTTTCAGGTCGTCGCAAGGTGGTGAGCGGGACGAATGTGGCGCTCGGTAGAGTCGGCCCCATGACGAACCTCGACATCCCCGTGACCACCCTCGACGGCCGGGCCACGACGCTCGGCGACCTTCTCCAGGGGCGTTCGGCACTGGTCGTGAACGTGGCGTCCAAGTGCGGCCTGACCCCGCAGTACACCGGGCTGGTCCGGCTCCAGGACACCTTCGCGCCGCGCGGCTTCACCGTCGTCGGCGTGCCGTGCAACCAGTTCATGGGCCAGGAGCCCGGCACCGCCGAGGAGATCCAGGAGTTCTGCTCGGTCACCTACGGCGTCGACTTCCCGCTGCTGGAGAAGGCCGACGTCAACGGCGACGACCGCCACCCCCTCTACCGCGCGCTCGTCGGCGACGGCGAGGACATCAAGTGGAACTTCGAGAAGTTCACCGTCAACGCCGCCGGCGAGGTGACCGCCCGCTTCGCCCCGCAGATCGAGCCCGAGTCGGCCGAGGTCGTGGCGGCGATCGAGAAGAACCTGTAGAGCCGGCGGCAAGTTTCGGTCATGCGGGCGCGTCGCTCGGCGGGCCCGCGCGACCGCCCTCGTAGGAAGGGAGCACCGGCCCCCGTTCCGGCCGGAATCCGCTGCTCTCTCCGGGGGAGGCCATGCTCGCAGCGCGTGCCCTCGCCTGCGTGGGGCTGATGTGGACCTGCCTGGCCGCCGCCGTGCCGGTCTCCCACGACGTGGCCGACGCCTTCGTCACCGGTGAGCAGGCCACCGTCGGGTTCTTCGACGGGTGGGACTCGCCCGCGGCCGATCCGCGCCGTCCGGTCACCGAGGACCTGCCGTTCACCGGGGCTCCGCTGGAGGCGCTGGCCGTGGCCGCGTCGGGGCTGGCGCTGACCGGGGTGCTGCTGGCCGTGGGGGCCCGGCGGCGCAGGCGCGCCGAAGTGAGGCGTCTGACGTGAGGGTGCGGTGGGCCCGGGTCGGGTGGGCACGCGTCGCCTGGAAGCGCAAGGGGTGGCTGCGGACCGCCGTCGCGGCGTCCGCGCTGACGGCGACCACGCTGGGCGTGGCCTGGCCGGTATATCTCGGCGTGTCGGCCGCGCGGCACCTGTCGGACGCCAGAGACGCGTTCAGGGAACTCGCCGGGTCGACCCGGCTGATCCCGCCCGGTCCCGAGATCGCGGCCCGGATCGGCGAGGCGCGGGCCGGCGCCGAGGCCGCCATGCGCTACACCTCGGGCCGTGACTGGGCGCTGCTGGCCCGGCTCCCGTTCGCCGGTGAACCGGCCAGGACGGTCCGCGACTACGCGCGGGCCGCGCTCGACCTGGCCACCGGCCTCGAACTGCTGCTGCGGCAGAACCGCGCCGAGATCCCGCGGGCGGTCACCCATCTGCAGGCCGCGCGGGCGGTGCTGCCCCAGGTCACCGCGTTGCGGCGGGTCGACACGCTGGCGGCGCTGGCGGGGCTGCGCGGCCGGTTCCTGGTCGCGGTGCAGAGTCCCGACCGGGCGCGGGCGACCGGGGGAGTGGTGCGCGGGTTCGGGGTGGTGACGATCGCGCCGACCGGCTGGACCGTCGAACCGGTCCGCCGGGTGCCCGACCCGCCGGGCCCCCTCTTCGACCTCGGCCCCGGCTACGCCGCCCGCTACGGCGCCGACGCGACCCGCAGCCTGGCCGCCTCGAACCGGTCCCCGCACTTCCCGTACGCCGCCCGCATCTGGGCCGCCCTCCACGGTCAGCCGGTCGACGGGGTGATCGGCGCCGACGCGGCCACGCTGGCGCGGCTGTCGGGCCTGGCCGGGCTGCCCGGCCTGATGAAGGTCATCGACCAGGGGCACATCCGGATCTGGTCGGCCGACCCGGAGGAGCAGCGGCTGCTGGAGCGCACCCCGCTGGCGGGTGTTCTCACGCCCGCGCCGGGGCCGTTCGCCCACCTGGTCGTCAACGACGCGGGCGGGGAGGGGATCGGCCGCAACCTCGACCGTACCGTCGAGTATCAGGTGTCCCCGGAGTGCGGCAGCACGGTCTCGGCGACGCTGCGCAACGGCGACCGCGACGGGAAGGTGTGGGTGTCGGTGTTCACCGCGGTGGGGTCGCGGCTGGAGAAGGCCTACCTCGACGGGAAGGTGGCCGAGCTGAAGCAGGAGACCGAGCACGGCCACCCGGTGTTCTCGACCACGCTCGACCTGGCCGCCGGGGAGACCCGGACCCTGGAACTGCGGCTCGTGGAGCCGGTCTCCCCGGCCGCGCCGGTCGTGCCGGAGCAGCCCATGGCCAAGCCGCAGCGGACCGTGGTCACCGCCGGGGAGCGCAACTGCTCCTGACGATCAGCTCGGTCGGCAGCGACACCGTCCTCGGCCGCCGCCCGTGGCGCAGGACCAGCTCGGCCGCGCGGTAGCCCACGTCGGAGGCGGGCTGCGCGATCACCGTCAGCGGGGGCGAGCACAGTTCGGCCCACGGCACGTCGTCGAACATGATGAGCGACAGGTCGCGCGGAATGCGCACATAGAGCTCGCGGGCGGCCAGCACGGCCGCCTCGCCGAGCATGTTGCCCCCGGCGATGACGGCCGTCAGGTCGGCCCGCCGCTGGAACAGCCCGGCCGCGGCGGCGTAGGCGGAGTCGCGGCTGGCCCGCGCGAACACCACGAGGTCCTCGTCGAGCAGGTCGCCCATCGCCTCGCGGAACGCGGCGACCCGGTGGGACATGCCCTGGCGGGCCAGGAAGCCGATCTTGCGGTGGCCGAGCCCGGTCAGGTATTCGATCGCGGTGCGCAGCCCCGACCGGTCGTCGGTCAGCACGGCCGGCACCTCGTCGAGCGTGCGGGCGTGCTGGCCGGGCGACCACACGCGGCGGTCGGCGAACACGACGTTCAGCCCGGCCCGCACCGCGCTGGCCCACATCTCGCCGTCGCCGGTGGGCACCGCGATGATGCGGTCCATGCTCTGCTCCAGCAGCCCGCCGACCAGGTCGGCCTCCTGCTCGGCGTCGTCGCCGGTCACCCCGATGGTCACCGGCTCGCGGTAGGACCGCGCGCACGACAACACCCCGTCGCAGAGCCGCGCGTAGAACCCGTCGGTGATGTCGGGCACGAGCAGCGCGACCCCGCCGCTGCGCTGCTGACGTAGATTGCGGCCGAGGGCGCTCGGCCGGTAGTCGAGCTTGGTCGCCGCGTCGAGCACCCGCTCCCGGGTCTCCGCGCTCGCCGACCCGCCCGACAACACCCGCGACACCGTGGCCACTCCGACTCCCGCCAGCTCGGCGACGTCTTTGATGGTGGTGCGGCGTGGTCCAGGAGTGCTCATGGAAACGATTCCATCATCATTCCATCGTCACCGCCAGTCTCGGTACGATAACGCGACATGCGATGACAAGGTGAAACCGGGCGAGTCGCTTGACACGGATGTCCGGTTCGGGTGAGATGCATGAAAACGTATCCACTTTTCCCTCAATGGGAAGGCGGCGCCGGGGTCCGCGCGTGCCTTCCGGAGCGCGAAGGACTGGCATGGCATCTATCGTTCTGAACAACGTCGACAAGATCTACGCGGGCGGGGTCAAGGCCGTGAACGGCCTCAACCTGGAGATCAAAGACGGCGAGTTCATGGTTCTCGTCGGCCCCTCGGGCTGCGGCAAGTCGACCGCCCTGCGCATGATCGCCGGGCTTGAGGACATCAGCGGCGGCGAGATCGTGATCGGCGACCGGGTGGTCAACCACCTGCCGCCGAAGGACCGCGACATCGCCATGGTGTTCCAGAACTACGCCCTCTACCCCCACATGACGGTCGAGGAGAACCTCGCCTTCGGCCTCAAGCTCCGCAAGATGAGCAAGCCCGAGATCGCCAAGCGCGTGAACGAGGCCGCCAAGATGCTCGGCCTGGAGCAGTACCTCAAGCGCAAGCCGGCCGCCCTCTCCGGCGGTCAGCGCCAGCGTGTCGCGATGGGCCGCGCCATCGTGCGCGAGCCGCAGGCCTTCCTCATGGACGAGCCGCTGTCCAACCTGGACGCCAAGCTCCGCGTCTCGATGCGCGCCTCGCTGAACCAGCTCCACGAGCGCCTCGGCGTCACCACCGTCTACGTCACCCACGACCAGGTCGAGGCCATGACCCTCGGCGACCGCGTCTGCGTGCTCCGCGACGGCATCCTCCAGCAGGTCGACACCCCGCAGAACCTGTTCGACAAGCCGGTCAACCTCTTCGTCGCCGGCTTCATGGGCTCGCCGTCGATGAACTTCACCTACGCCGAGCTGGTCCGCGACGGCGCCGGCGCGGCCGTGGCCTTCGCCGGTTACAAGCTGCCCGTGCCCGACACCGCGTTCGGGGAGAAGGTCGGCCTCGACCGCTACATCGGCAAGCGCATCATCCTCGGCATCCGCCCCTCGGACTTCGAGGACTCGGTCGCCGCCAACGGCGCCTCCGCCGGGTGGGTCCGCATCCCCGTCAAGGCCAACGTGACCGAGGAGCTCGGCTCCGAGATCAACGTCCTGTTCACGATCGACGCCCCGCCGGTCGAGCACAAGGACACCGTCGCCGCCGCCAACGACGGTGACGAGGAAGAGGCCGCGACGCTGCCGCTCTCGGGCGACAAGTCGCTGTGGACCGCCCGCGTGAACGCCCGCAGCCACGTGCGCCCCGGCCAGAACATCGAGCTGGTCGTGGACACCCACAACCTGCACTTCTTCGATGTCGAAAGCGGCCTCTCGATCGGCCACCCGGCCAACGTCGGCCGCTGACGACATACCCTTCAACGGCAGAGCCCGCCCCGCCGGCTTCCCCCCTCCGTTCGGCCGGGCGGGCTCTGTCCTTTATTCGTTCGCGCAGGTCGCGTACGACCGGACGCTCCATTCCCGGCTCGTGCCGCTCAGCTCGTGCGCGTACGTGATGACCGTCCCGTCGGTCGGGATGAAGTAGGTGAGCACGGTCTCACCGGCGGCTCCGGGGATCGAGAAGCCCGCGCTCAGCGTCCGCGTCCCGGCGGGGCACTCCCTGATGGCGCCCTTGTCGTCCGAGTCCTCCTCGCTCTCCTCCGACAGGACCCGCAGCCCCGCCGGGGCGTCCTCGACGCAGATCGCGAACACCCTCAGGTAGTAGTTGCCGGCGTAGCCCCGGTGGTTCTCCTTCGTCTCCACGAAGACGTCGTCGAGGGTGGGGATGAGCGCGGTGACGCTCACGTTGCCCCGGGCGCCCTCCAGCTGGTAGCCCGAGCCGACCAGCCAGTCGCCCTCGTGGCAGGCGAGCCCCAGCGTCTTCGGGTTGGGGTGCGACGCGGTCGTCTGGTAGCGGATGTAGGCGTTCGTGCGGGGGTTGCCGCACACCGCCCACACCCGGATCGTCCACGCGGCGGTCGTGCCGGTCGGCGTCTCGACGCCATAGGCGCTGACCGTGTAGGCGGTCGGGATGACCTCGTCGATGACGACCGAGCCGCCGCCGCGGGTGATCTCGGCGCCGGTGCCGAGCACGTGGGTGCCGTCGGGGCAGTGCACCTCGGCGCCCTTGTCGTTGGAGTTGCTCTCGCTGACCTCGGAGACGATGACGCGCCCCGGGACGTCGGCCGACGACGGACCGGCCGAAGCCGTGACGAACCCGGCGGCCAGGGCGAGGGTGAGCAGGACGGTTCTGAGTCGGATGTTCACGGTCTCTCCTCACGGGGAGCCGGCACCGGCTCCCCGACGACCGGAGAGGGGCGCCCCCCTTCCCCGCACTGTCGGCCCGCCGGCGTGCGCGCACCGCGCCGTTTTACCCGCTGGTTCCGCGTCGTCGTCCGTGGACAGGTCAGCGGAAGCTGGTCCGCCGGGCCCGCTCTTCGGGATAGGGCGAGCGGAGGCCGACCGGCGCGAAGTTCAGCACGCCGCCGACCAGCCGCGCGTCGACCCGCGTGAGCCGCGCCACCGCCTGGGCGAGCGACTCCCGGCGGGTGCGGCCCGCGCGGGCCACCAGCAGCACCCCGTCGCAGGCCGTCGCCAGCAGGCAGGCGTCGGTCACCGGGAGCAGCGGGGGCGCGTCGACGACGACCAGGTCGTGGTCGGTGGCCAGCTCCGACAACACGCGGTGCATGCCGGGCGAGCCCGCGAGCTCGCCCGGGTCGGCCGGGACCCGGCCGCTGGGCAGCACGTCGAGGTCGTGGCGGCGCTGGAGGGCCTCCGGCACGCGGGCCGAGCCGGCCAGGACGTCGGTCAGGCCCATCGACCGGGTGTCCAGGCCCAGGTAGCCCGCCAGCGAGGGGCGGCGCAGGTCGGCGTCCACCAGGGCGACCCGCCGGCCCGTCTGGGCGACGGCGACGGCCAGGTTGATCGCCAGGGTCGACTTGCCCTCACCGGTGCCGCAGCTCGTGACGAGCAGCGAGCGCGGCCCCCCGTCCACCCCCACGAACCGCAGGTTGGTGCGCAGGGCGCGGAAGGCCTCGGCCCGCGCGCCGGTGACGACGAGGGGGCGGCGGCGGTCCCGGCCGACGACCCCCAGCGTGGGCGCCCCGGCCGCCGCGGCGAGGTCGTCGCCGTCGGAGATGGTGGTGTCGAGGCGGGAGCGCAGCATCAGCAGGCCGTAGGCGAAGACCAGGCCGAGCAGGATCCCGGCCGCCACGTTGACCGGGGGGCGCGGCGAGACGGGGTCGGCCGGCGGGGTCGCCCGGTCGATGACGGTGACGCCGATCGCGGCGCGTCTCTCCAGGGTGTGGATCAGGCCGCTGAGCTCCCCGCCGATGCGGTTGGCGAGGCGGGCGGCCCGCTCCGGGTCGCCGTCGGTGACGATGGCGCGCAGCAGCACCGTGCCGGGCACGACCTCCGACCGCACGTCGAGCGTGGCCGGGTCGAGGTGCTCGGCCACCGCGACCTCCCGCAGCACGCGTCGGCTGGTGACCAGGCGGGCGTACGACTTCACCCGCTGCTGCGACAGCGGGTCGGCCGAGCCCTTCTGGTCGACCATCAGCGACACGGCCGCCGCGTACCTGACCGGCATGTAACCGGTCACCAGCAGCGCGCAGGCTGCGCCGCCGACGGCGGCCAGGAGGAGGATCCACCAGCCCCGGCGGACCAGCCCGAGATGTTCCGTCACACCGTCACCGCCACCCGATAGACGTCGACCTGCTGGAACGCCAGCACCCCGGCGACCGCCGCGGCCCCGGCGCCGAACAGGGCGACCAGGGGCGACAACACGCCCAGGGTCATCGCCACCGCCAGCACCCCGCTCACCGCCGCGCTCGCCGCCAGCGCGCAGACGATCACCGGCGCCGGCAGCCCGACCCGCCGCAGCCGGTGCGCCACGTGGTCGGTCCCGCCGCACGTCAGCGGCCGGTGGTGGAGGGCGCGGGCGAGCAGCACGACACCCGTGTCGACGGTCGCGGTGAACGTCGCCAGCAGCGCTCCGGCGGGGGCGTGGAAGGGGCCGTCGAAGACCAGCAGGGCGCATCCGGCGACGGTGAAGCCGATGAACAACGAGCCGCAGTCGCCCATGAAGATGCGGGCCGGCGTCCAGTTGTGGACCAGGAAACCGGCGGCCGACCCCGCCAGCGCGAACGGCACCAGGGCGACCGGCCCGCTCCCGGCCGCCAGCGCGGCGGCGCCCAGGGTCAGGCCGGTCGCCGTCGTCACCGCGCCGAGCGCGCCGTCCATGTTGTCGAGCAGGTTGAACGCGTTGGCCGCGAACACCAGCCACGCCGCCGTCAGCGTCACGTCGAGCCACGGCACGCCGGTCAGGTCGGCGCGGACGCCGTTGACCGCGACCAGCAGGGCGGTCGGGGTCTCCACGGCCAGCCGCGGCAGGCGGCCGAGCGGGCGGGCGTCGTCGACCAGGCCGACCAGGGCGAACACCAGGCCGCCGAAGAACAGGGCGCGCACGCGCGGGTCGTCGGCCACGCCCGCGACGGCCGTGCCGAGGATGATGGCCGGGCCGCCCAGGCACGGGGTCGGGGCGCGGTGCGCCTTGTGCCCGCCGGGGTGGTCGACCAGCCCGACCCGCAGCGCCAGGCGGCGCAGCGGCTCGACGGCCAGGGCCCCCACGACGGTCGCCGAGACGGCCGTGCCGAGCACGATCGCGGGGTTCACCGGACGCGGGCCTCGCTGATCGTGTCGAGCAGGATCTCGTCGAGGTTCCGCCGGGGCCGCCACCCGGTCAGCGCCCGCAGCCGCGACGCGTCGGCCACCCGGAAGCCGGGTTCGGGGGCGCCGCCGTGGCAGGTGATGCCCGACGGGCTCCCGGTCAGTTCGACGATCGCCTTGGCGAGCTCCAGCACGCTGACCTCGTCGTCGGCGCCCACGTCGAAGATGCCGCCGAGGGCGAACGGCTCGTCGAGCAGCAGTGTCAGGGCCTCCACGACGTCGCGGACGTGGGTGAGAGAGCGCGTCTGCGACCCGTCGCCGGGCACCACCAGGTCGGCCCCGGCCAGCGCCTGCCGGATCAGCCTCGGCACCAGGTGCTCCTCGCGCTGCCTCGGCCCGGCCACGTCGAACAGCCGGGCCACCACGACGAGCAGGTCCTTCTCCGTCCGGTACGTCCCTCCGCGCGGCGTCTCCCCGCCGGAGAAGGCCGCGGCGTGGTCGTCGGTGCCCACCAGGACCTTGCGGCCGTGCCGCCGGGCCGCGTCCAGCACCGTCTCGCCGCCGGCCAGGTGCACGACCGCGTCGCACCCGCCGACCAGGTCGCCGACCAGCGGGGCGTCCAGCGCCGACCCCTGGACGAACCGCAACGACGGATGCCCGCGCAGGTGCCGGAGGCCGGCGGGGGACCCGGTGGACAGATCGTCCAGCACGGTGACCGTGTCGCCCCTGGCGAGCAGGGCCCCGGTCAGGTGCGAGCCGACGAAGCCGCCGCCCCCGGTGATCAGATGGTGCGCCACGGTGCTCCTCGCTGTCAGTGGGCGAGAGAGACGGTAGAGACGCCGTCGGCACGGCCCGGCGCAGCCACGCGCGGGCTTGCGCCGCCTTTTGCGGATTATTGGCGACCCGCGCACGTACTCGATGGAGACGCCGCGTGGTCGAGCGGCCTACACATAGCGGGGCAAACCGGCCCACCATGGCAAACGAGCCGCTAATCCTTCGCAAGCGCATGACATGCCCGCCGGTAAAAGCCGCATCAACCCCCCGCGCTGGACGAGACTGCCCGCCGGGCAGACATACCGCAACAGGGTCGAAACGGGGGCCAGTGATGGGCGAGCGCATCAGGGTCATGCGGGTGATCACCGGGCTGGACGCGGGCGGGCCCGCCCTCCAGGCCCTCACGCTGCTCGACCACCTCGATCCCGGCCGGTTCGAGCAGCGTCTCTACACCACCACGATGCACGAACGCGCGCGCACCATCCCGGACGACAGCCCGCGCGCGCTGGCCCGGCTGGTCGCCGAGATGCGCCGGTTCCGGCCGGACATCGTGCACACCCACACCGCCAGGGCGGGCGCGCTCGGCCGGATGGCCGCCACGATGGCCCGGGTCCCGGCGCGGGTGCACACCTTCGACGTCCACCCGCGCCGGCCCACGATCGAGCGGCGGCTGGCCCGGGTCAGCGACCGCCTGGTCGCCGACTGCGCCCTGGTCCGCGACGACCTGCTCGCCGCCGGGGTCGGCACCCCGCGTCAGTACGCCGTCGTCCGGCCCGGCGTGCGGACGGGCGGCCGGCCGGCCCGGGAGGTCGCGCGGGCCCGGCTGGGGCTGCCGGCCGACATCCCCGTCGTGGCGTTCGTCGGGAAGGTCACCAAGGCCCGCAGGCCCGACCGGTTCCTCGACACCGTCGCGCTGGTGCTGCGCGGCCTGCCGATGACCAGGGTCCTCGTCTGCGGCGGCGGCGACCTGGCCGCCGACCTGCGGGCCAAGGCGGTCAGGTTCGGCGACGCCGTCGCCTACCTCAGCCGCCGCACCGACCACGAGATCATCCACGCCGCCGCCGACGTCATGCTGCTGACCAGCGACTACGAGGGCATCCCGCTGGACCTCCTCAAAGCGGCCGCGTCGGGGGTCCCGGCGGTCGCCACGCGGGTCGGCGGGGTGCCCGAGGTCGTCGAGGACCGGGTGACCGGCCTGCTCACCGACCCCGACCCGGGACTGCTGGCCGCCTCGGTCGTGCGGATCCTGCGCGACCCCGGCTACGCGGGCCGGCTGGGCGACGCCGCCGCCCAGCGGGCCGGGCTCTACTTCGGGCAGTCACGGTTCGTCGACGACCTGTCGGCCCTCTACCTGCGGCTGCACGAGGAGAGCCGGTCGGGGTCCGCTACCTGAACCGGCGGCCGATGCGGGTGGAGATGCGGGCGGTGAGGTTCTGCGGGAGCAGCCGCCCCACGCCGACGACCACCTTGTAGCGCAGGTCGGGCACGCTGACGACCTTGCCGAGGGCCAGGTCGCGCATCGCCGTCCTCACGACGGGGTCGGCCTCCAGCCACAGGAACTCCGGGATGCTGGTGGTGTCCATCCCGGCCCGCTGGTGGAACTCGGTGTGCACGAAACCGGGGCACAACGCCATCACCCGCACGCCGTCGCCCGCCGTCTCGGCGGCGACCGCGCCGCTGAAGTTGACCACCCACGCCTTGGACGCGCCGTAGGTGCCCCGGGTGAAGAACGCCGCCACCGACGCCACGTTGATCACCCCGCCGCGGCCCTTGGCCCGCATGTGGGGGAGGGCCGCGTAGGTGAGCCGCAGCACCGCCTCGCAGTGCACCTTCATCATGGTGAGCTCGTCTTCGACCGGCGCGCTGAGGAACATCCCCCGGTTGCCGAACCCGGCGTTGTTGACCAGCAGGTCGACCCCCTCGCGCAGCCGCTCCTCGACGACCTTCAGGCCGTCGTCGGCCGACAGGTCGGCCGGCAGCACCTCGGCGTGCACGCCGTAACGGCGGCCGAGGAACGCGGCCTGCTCGGCCAGCCGGTCGCGGTCGCGGGCGACCAGCACGAGAGAGAAGCCGTCGGCGGCCAGGCGGCGGGTGAACGCCGCGCCGATCCCGGCGGTCGCGCCGGTGACGAGTGCGGTGGGCATGGCCCGCAGCCTAGCCCCATGCCGATCGGCCCGTGCCTGATCACCGGCGGCGCGCCGACATCCGGTACGCCATGATTCATCCTTTTCGATAGGGCCGATAATGCCTTTCTGTTGCGGGTATCGGCCCTATCGCGAGTTCGCCCGCATAAACGGGCGTCGATAATCGGCGGGGATTCCGGGTCGTCGCAGGTCCGGGCCGTCCCGATTCGTCCGGACGGCTCTCGTCACATAGGCTTCGCCGGTTCGTGTATCAACGGTCGATCTGGGGGAAGTGCCGCTTACGCCGGACTTATGCCATGCGGCCTACGCTGCCGCAAAAAGTTGACGTTTCTCACCCAGCGGTCCCGCCGCCCTATGATCACGTCACAAGTACAGCTAAGCTCCGGGCAAGATTTGGTCAAGTTTTCCAAGATGTAACAACAGTCCCGGTAAGGGGATACTTGGAAAACGGGCACTACTACCTCGTAGACCCGCAAAGCGGAGGTATGGCCCTGTGAAGAGATGGCGGGCGGGGTCCGGCGCGACGGCGGCCTTCGGGGTCGCCGCGATGATCGCCGGATTGGCCGGATGCGGCGGCTCGCAATACACATTCGTCCGTGACTCGGGCGGCAGCACCTACTTCAAAGTCCCCGCCACCTGGCACAAGGTCGACCAGAACGCGGTCGAGGCCGCGCTCCTCGGGGATCCGTCCTCGGCGACCACCCAGGTGCTGAAGAAGAGGATCTGGACCGTCGCCTACGACGGCCACATCCAACCGTCGATCGACCACATCATGACCGCGGGGCCCGAAGACCCCGACGAACCGTTCGCGTTCGCGATGGTGCAGACGCTCTCCGAGGAACAGCAGCAGGACGTCTCTCTGAACGCCCTGCGAAACGTGCTGGGCTTCCCCGTCGCGGCGACCGCCGCGGAACGCACCCAGAACGAGAAGAACGACGAATACCCGTACAAGAACTTCGAGCTCACCCGTGACGACGTGCTCGAAGGCGACAACGGCGCGAAGGGTGTGCGGGTGCAGTTCAGCCTCCGTTACATGGGCGGCCCGCTGCAGACGTTCCAGCAGACGGGCTACCTGTCGGCCGACGGAACCACCATGTCGACCTTCCTGATCCGCTGCTCCGCGGCCTGCTTCCAGCAGCGTCAGGCCGAGTTCGACTCCATCGCGCAGTCGTTCAAGGTGAAGAACAACCTCGGGTAAGGAGCCCATATGAAGACGGCTTCCCCGCCGCAATACGAGGGACTCCGGCCACCCGGATCAGGTCCCGACGACCGGGATCCGCGCACCCGCAAGAAGATGGCGTTCTGGGATCGCTCCAAGATCATCATTTTCCTCGTCGCGGCGTTCCTCATCCTCACCGTCAAGACGATGGGTGAGTTCGAAGGTGTCATGACCTTCTGGGACGCGGTGGTCTACCAGGCCGAAGCGACCGGCTGGATCCTCTGGCTGATCGGCGTCGACCTGCTCCGCCAGATCCACTTCCTGATCTCCGAACGCTCCGCCGGCTACCACCGTCTGTGGACCAAGGGCATCTTCGGCGGTTTCGACCGCTGGGTGCACCGCAGGTTCAGCGACTGGACCCGCTACCGGCTGGCCCGAGCGATCAAGGTCGTTTTCTGGATCACCCTCATCGCCTTCATCCTCGCCGAGGTCCTGCCAGGGGACGTGTCGCCCGTCATGGCGCTGTTCCAGGCCCCGGCGCTGCTGTGGCAGGCGATGCCGATGATCGCGCAGCTCGCCTTCGCGTTCTTCTTCATCGTGTTCCAGTTCATCGGCCTGTTCTGGTTCCTCTCCCGGGGCGGCGTCGAGACCTACTTCCCCGACGACATCAAGACGCGCTTCGACGACGTCTGGGGCCAGGACCACGTCGTCGAGCGGGTCAAGGAGAACATCGTCTTCCTGGAGCGCCCCGACGAGATCGAGCAGCGCGGCGGCTACGTGCCCAGCGGCCTCCTCCTGTGGGGCCCGCCCGGCACCGGCAAGACCCTGATGGCCGAGGCCGTCGCGGGCGAGACCGGCAAGCCCTACGTGTTCGTCGACCCCGGCGCGTTCACGAACATGTTCATGGGCATCGGCATCCTCAAGGTCAAGTCGCTGTTCCGCAAGCTGCGCAAGCTCGCTCTGCGGTACGGCGGCGTCATCGTCTTCTTCGACGAGGCCGACTCGCTGGGCCGCCGCGGTTCGCTCGCCCAGCAGGGCCCCCAGACCGGGCCGGCCTTCAGCGCCTTCGACGACAGGTGCAACGGGTTCTCCTACCTGTCCGAGAACGCCAAGCAGATGCACCTGCGCGATTCGTTCGCCCAGAGCGGCGTCGACGTGAACGAGTCACAGACCAGCCGCTTCATGATGGGCGGCAACATGATGGGCGGCGGCGGTGGTGACATGGGCACCCTGCAGGCCCTGCTCACTGAGTTGTCCGGTCTGAAGAAACCGCGCGGCATCGTCAACCGCCACGTCCGGCGACTGCTCGGCATGCGCCCGAAGCCGCCGCCCAAATACCGCATCCTCGTCATGATGGCGACGAACATGCCCAACGCGCTCGACGAGGCGCTCCTGCGGCCCGGCCGTATCGACCGGATCTACAAGGTCGGCTATCCGTCCAAGCCGGGCCGGATCCGCACCTACCAGGGCTACTTCGACAAGGTGCGCCACGAGCTGACCGAGGAGAACATCGACAAGCTCGCCACGATCACTCCCTACGCCACCGGCGCCACGATCAAGGACCTCGTGAACGAGTCCCTGATCACCGCGATCCGCGACGGCCGCGAAGTGATCACCTGGGCCGACGTGACCAAGGCCAAGCGGCTCAAGCAACTCGGTCCGCCCGAGGACGTCGAGTACATCGAGAGGGAGCGCCACGCGATCGCGGTTCACGAGGCCTGCCACGCCGTGGTCGCCTACCGCACCCGGCATCACCTCGAGATCGACCTCGCCACCATCGAGAAGAGCGACAGCACCCTGGGCATGGTCGCCAACATCAAGCCGGAGGATCAGTTCACCGAATGGAGGTCCGAGCTGAAGTCGGACATCCTGGTAAGCCTGGCCTCACTCGCCGGTGAGCGGATGTTCTTCGACGACGACAACTCCTCCGGGGTGTCGAGCGACCTCCACAAGGCGACCTACAACACGGCGCTCATGGAGACCCAGTTCGGCATGGGGGTGGGCATCTCCGTGCTGCCCACGCTCCGGCGGCTCGGTCTCTTCTCCGGTTCGCCCAGTGAGCGGAAGAAGCCCGGGGCCGGGCGGGCGGCCGGGTTCCTGGCCGATGAACTCTCTCCGAGAGTCGACCACGAGGCGCCCCAGGCGGTGGCCGACCGCATCGAATACATGCTGACGCGCTACTTCGAGGAGGCCGAGGAACTGCTCCGGGCCAACCGGGCGCAGGTGCTGGCCGTCGCGCACGCGCTGGAGACCCACAAGACCCTCAACGGCGACGACGTCATCGCGGTCATCAACCGCACCCGCGGCCCGCTGATCGACGGCACCGTCTACGCCGACGAGGAGTTCCAGCAGGAGATCGAGGCCTTCCACGAGGCGGCCGTCCGGGCGCATCAGCAGCACACCCCCGTGGACGTGCCGCTGCCGCAGCCCAGGTCCCGCGTGCTGGCGCTCGAACCGGCGTCCGTGCTCACGCACAGCGGCGCCGGGATCCCAGTCTTCGCCCCGGCGGTGACCGGCGAGATCGTCCCCGTCAACGGCAACGGGAACGGTTCCGTCGACTTCGTCCCGTGGGCGAACACGAACGGCAACGGCTCCCCGCTGCCCCCGCCGCCGCCCGAGGCGACGGCGGCCAAGCCCGACGGCTCGCGTTCGCGTGGTCTGCTCTGGGGCCTGTTCGGGGCGGCGCTCGCGCTGGCCGCGCTGGTGCTCGTGGTGATCGCCGTCTCCGGCGGCGCCATGAACGGCGCGACCGAGGTGGTGCCGGGCCTGCCGGCCGGGACGGTCATCGTGTTCTTCCTGATCCTGCTCGGCATCGTCGCCATCCTGGCCATCGTGGTCGGGGTGGTCCGCGCCCAGCAGGCCAACCGGCGGCGGGCCGAGGAGGCCAGGGACCGGGCGAACGAGCGGGCCCAGCTCCTCGCCGCCGCGATGGACCCCGAAGTGGCCATGAGGTTGCTCGGGTACGACGGCCGGGAGAAGTAGAAAACACAGAATTGCACCAAGCGTCCGCCGTCCTGAGCGCTCCGGACGACGGACTTGACGGGAGATCGTGAGTCGGCCTTGCCTCCTCGGCGGGGCCGATTCACTTTTGTCGACATGAAGCAGCGCCTGACAGTCGTTCTGACACTGATCGTCCTGGTCCTGACCACGGGCCTGACGAGCGCCGGAGCCGGGGCCGAACCCCCGCCCAACCGCCAGTACACCGTCGAGGGTGTGAGCACCCAGGAGCAGCGCACCGCCGTCGCCCGGACGGGTGCCGCCATCGACGAGGTCGCCGCCGACCGGATCGTCGTCACCGCGACGAGCGAGGAGGTCGCGGCGATCCGGGCCCTGGGCCACACCGTCAAGGCCGCGCCGAACCGGCTCGCGCCGGCCGTGCCGCAGCCGCTCGACTTCCCGGCCGCCGACAGCGCCTACCACAACTTCGCCGAGCTCAACTCAGTGGTGAACGCGGCCCTGTCGGCCCATCCGTCGATCATCCGCAAGGTGTCGATCGGCACGTCGTACGAGGGCCGGGAGCTGTTCGCGGTCAAGATCAGCGACAACGTCGCGACCGACGAGAACGAGCCCGAGGTGCTGTTCACCCACAGCCAGCACGCCCGTGAGCACCTGACCGTCGAGATGGCGGTCTACCTGCTGAACCTGCTCACCGACTCCTACGGCTCGGACTCCCGCATCACCGACATCGTGAACTCGCGGGAGATCTGGATCATCCCCAACATGAACCCCGATGGCAGCGAGTACGACATCGCCACCGGGTCGTACCGGAGCTGGCGCAAGAACCGGCAGCCCAACAGCGGATCGAGCGCGATCGGCACCGACCTGAACCGCAACTGGGCCTACAACTGGGGCTGCTGCGGAGGGTCGTCCGGCACCACGTCATCGGAGACCTACCGGGGTCCGTCGGCCGAGTCGGCGCCCGAGGTGCGCGCGGTTTCCGACTTCGTCCGCGGCCGGGTCGTCGGCGGCGTCCAGCAGATCAAGGCGCACATCGACTGGCACTCCTACGGCGAGCTGATCCTCTGGCCGTACGGCTACACCACCGCCAACACCGCCCCGGGCCTGACCCAGGACGACCGCGACGCGCACGCCGTGCTCGGCCAGCAGATGGCCGCCACCAACGGCTACACGCCCGAGCAGGCCAGCGACCTCTACATCACCGACGGGTCGATCGACGACTGGATGTGGGGCACGCACAAGATCTTCTCCTACACCTTCGAGATGTACCCGGTGGCGTCCAACCCCGGCTTCTACCCGCCCGACGAGGCGATCGTGCCGCAGACCACCCGCAACCGCGAGGCCACGCTGCTGCTGCTGGAGAACGCCGACTGCGTCTACAAGGTGATCGGCAAGCAGGCGCAGTACTGCGGCGGCGGCCCGCCGGCCGTCACCGTCTACGAGGACACCTTCGAGACCGCCACCGGCTGGACCGCCAACCCGCTCGGCACCGACACCGCCACCATCGGCCAGTTCACCCGGGCCAACCCCGAGGCGACCACCTCCAGCGGCGCCAAGCAGCTCGGCACCACCACCAGCGGCTCGTTCGACCTGGTCACCGGTCCGCTCGCGGGAGCCTCGGCGGGCGACTACGACCTCGACGGCGGCGTCACCTCGATCCGTTCCCCGCAGATCGCCCTGCCGGCCACCGGCACCCTGACGTTGTCGTTCGCGTGGTACCTCGCCCACGGCAGCAACTCCTCCAACACCGACTACCTGCGCGTGTCGGTCAACGGCACCCAGGTCTTCCAGCAGCTCGGCGCGGCGAGCAACCGCAACGGCGCGTGGGCCACGGCGTCGGTGAACCTGGCGGCGTTCGCGGGCCAGAACGTGCAGATCACGGTCAGCGCCGCCGACACCGGCACCGCCTCACTGGTCGAGGCCGCCGTCGATGATGTGAAGATCACCCAGCAGTAATGGACTAACTACCCTTACCGGTGTAAACGTGGCATGTGTGATTAATGACCGGTCGCGGGGCCGCGAACGGGAGCTCGCCGTCCTGCTCCGCACCGGCCCGTTCGAACGCGCGCTCCGGGCCGCCATCGCGGCCCGGGGCCTGTCGCTGGAACGCCTGCACGCGCGCCTCGCCGAGCGGGGCGCCCACGTCAGCCTGGCCAGCCTCAGCAACTGGCAGCGCGGCCGCTCCCGTCCGGAGCGGTCGCGGTCGCTGGCGGCGGTGCGGGAGCTGGAGTCGATCCTCGGGCTGCCCGCCGACTCGCTCGTCGCGCTGCTGGGGCCGCGGCGTCCCCGGGGGAGATGGCTCGCGCACGATCCGGGCGCGATCCGGCAGCAGCTCCGCGACCTCGTCGAGTCGCTCGACGACGACGAACTGCCGACTGTACTCGCAGTCGTGCGTGCCCTCAGGGCGTCAGACCGGAAATGATATACCGCCGGTTTTGCCCGGAAATTTCCTGGAAGCTCAGCACAGGCGATTGATTCCGCCCTATCTGACCTGGCGTTTCGTCATGCCCTCATTCGGGCCTTTCGTATGCGTGCGCCACCCAGGAAAGGACCCCCGATGCACCGAATCCCCCGGGTCGCGGCGCTGCTTGCGGCCACCGCGCTCGCGGGCGCGTCGCTCGCCGCCCCCGCCCAGGCCCGCACGGCCATGGTCGTGGGGACGGACAACCCCGGCGCGATCCCCGGCAGCTACATCGTCGTGCTGAAGCCGACGGCGGACGTCCGCGCCCAGTCCCGCGACCTCGCCGCCGAGAAGGGCGGCCAGGTGAAGAACGTGTACAACCGGGCCATCAAGGGCTTCTCCATCAACGCCACCGCGAAAGAGGCCCGCGCCCTCGCCGCCGACCCCGACGTCGCCTACGTCGAGCAGGACGCCGTGGTGACGATCGACGCCGAGCAGGCCGACCCGCCGTCGTGGGGCCTCGACCGCATCGACCAGCGCGCCCTCCCGCTGAACTCCCGCTACACCTACACCGGGACGGGGGCGGGGGTGACGGCCTACGTCATCGACACCGGCATCCTCACCACGCACCAGGACTTCGGCGGCCGGGCCGTCTCCGGCAAGGACTTCGTGTCCAACGACAACGACGCGACCGACTGCAACGGCCACGGCACCCACGTCGCCGGCACCGTCGGCGGCACCGCCTACGGTGTGGCCAAGCAGGTCAAACTGGTCGGCGTGCGGGTGCTCGACTGCGCCGGGCGGGGCAGCAACTCCGGCGTCATCGCCGGCATCGACTGGGTGACCGCCAACGCCGCCAAGCCCGCCGTCGCCAACATGTCGCTGGGCGGCTCGGCCTCGGCCGCCGTCGACACGGCCGTGCGCAACTCCATCAAGTCGGGCGTGACCTACGGCCTGGCGGCCGGCAACAGCAGCGTGAACGCCTGCTCGTCGTCGCCGTCACGCGTGACCGAGGGCATCACCGTCGGCGCCACCGCGAAGAACGACGCCCGCGCCTCGTACTCCAACTACGGCGACTGCCTCGACATCTTCGCCCCCGGCACCGACATCACCTCGGCCTGGTACACCTCCCCGACCGCCAAGAGCACCATCAGCGGCACGAGCATGGCGACCCCCCACGTCGTGGGGGCGGCCGCCCTGATCCTCTCCGGTACGCCGGCCGCGACCCCGGCGCAGGTCAGGGACACCCTGGTGAAGGACGGCGTGACCGGCGTGGTGACCAACCCGGGCAGCGGCTCCCCGAACGTCCTGCTGAACACCTCGGGCGGGCCCGCCCCGTCGCCGACGGCCTCCCCGACCGCGTCGCCCAGCCCCAGCGCGACGCCCACCCCGACGGTGTCGCCGAGCCCCACCACCTCCCCGCGCCCGTCGGCCTCGCCGACCCCGACCGCGACCGCGCCCGCGAAGAAGTGCGTGACCGCGACGAACAACGCGCACGTCTCGGCCGGCCGGGCCTACGTGGAGTTCTTCTTCCTCGTGTACGCCGAGGGCTCCAACGACTACCTCGGTCTCACCGGCAGCACCCAGCGCAGCCTCCAGGAGACCCGTCCGGGCTACTGGGACCTGGTCTCGCGCTGCGCGTGACCCCGAGCGGAAAAGGTCCGGCTCCGGCGTGGGGGCCGGACCTTTTCATCGCTCCCGTGCCGGTCCGCACCGGGTCCCTCGGCCGGACGTCCGGCGTGGCCGCTCGGTGGTGGCACGCCGGTTGATGGCCGAGGCCGGCACCCGGCTTGTGGATCCGCCCATGGATCCTGCCCGTGGTGTCCGGCCTGTAGAACCGGCTTTGACCCGGGCGTCGCACCCCGTCTCGTGAGCCGTGCCGCCGCGCGCCGATTTGTCGGCCGGACATCCGTCGTCGCGGTGCCCTGCCCGAGCGGGTGGTCGCCGCCGGATACGGCGCGGGGCCGGGCGGCGGGCGGTGCCGGGGTGGGCGGAGCCGTAACGGAAGGAAGCCTTTCAGATCCTGTACTCCAGGTCGGGGAGGATTTCCGTGACGTCCATCTGGGCCTTCTGCAGCCGGCCCGAATAGTCCCAGTTCATCGCCTGCCAGCGGGTGAACTGGTCGAGCACCCACATGCCCGACTGGCGGCTGCCGTTGCCCGACTTGCCGTTGCCGCCGAACGGCAGGTGCGCCTCGGCGCCCGACGTCGAGTTGTTGACGCTGACCATCCCGGCCGACACCCCGGCCCGGAAGCGGAACGCCGCCTGCGGGTCGCGGGTGTAGATCGACGACGACAGGCCGTAGCCGGGCAGGTTGGCCAGTTCGATGGCCTCGTCGAGGGTGGAGAAGGTCGTCACGCCGACGATCGGGCCGAACGTCTCCTCCAGGAACAGCCGGTCGGTCGGCCGGACGCCGTCGACGATCACCGGGTGGTAGAAGAGGCCCTCGTTCGGGTCGTCGCCGAGGAAGTGGCCGCACGGGTTGGACTCGGTGATCCGGCCGACCGGGCCGGTGACCGTGTGGTGGTCGCCGATCCAGGTCAGGAACTCCTCGTAGCGGTCGGCGAACTTCTGGTCGAGCAGCGGCCCCATCAGCACCTTCCGGGCCGGATCGCCGACATGGGCCGATTGCGCGGCGGCGGTGAACCGGGCCACGAAGTCGTTGTGGATCGACTCGTGGACGATCACCGTGCCGAGCGAGGTGCAGCGCTGACCGGCGGTGCCGAACCCGGCGAACAGGGCGCCCTCGGTGGCGAGGGTCAGGTCGGCGTCGGGCATGACCACCATCGGGTTCTTGCCGCCCAGCTCCAGGCACGGCGACTGCAGGTGCCGCCCGCACAACGCGCCGATCCGGCGCCCGACCTCGGAGGAGCCGGTGAAGCCGACCTTGTGGACGGTCCCCTCGCCGAGCGCGGTCTCCAGCCCGGCGAAGGTCTGCTCCCCGTCGGCGAAGACGACGTTGAACACCCCCTTGGGCAGCCCGGCGGCCGAGAAGACCCGGTGCAGCGCGGCGGCGGAGGCGGCGGCGTACTCGGCCGGCTTCCACACCACCGAGTTCCCGCACAACAGGGCCGGCACCAGATACCACGACGGCACCGCCACCGGGAAGTTCCCCGCCGTGATCACCGCCGCGACCCCGACCGGGGTCCGGAACGTGAACAGGTTCTTGTCCGGCATCTCCGAGGGAACGGTCTGCCCGTAGAGGCGCCGCCCCTCGCCGATGAAGAAGTCGCAGGTGTCGACGATCTCCCGCACCTCGCCCAGCGCCTCGGCGTAGGGCTTGCCGATCTCCTCGCTGACCAGCCGCGCCAGCGCCTCGGCGTTGGCCTCCACGAGCCGCCCGATCGAGGCGATCACCCGCCCGCGCACCGGCGCCGGCACCGCCGCCCAGTCGCGCTGCGCGGAGGCGGCGTTCCGGCACGCCGCCGCGAACGTCGCCGCGTCGGCCAGGGCGACCTCGGCGACGACCTCCTTCAACCGGGCGGGGTTCCGGGACAGATAGGGCGTGCCGGACGGCTCGTCCTTCCCTCCGATGACGGAAACGATCTGCCGGGTCATCGTGCGACCTCCTCGTCGTGCGCGTGCCCTTCACCCTATTCCGGGCGGCAGGATAGGCGGGTGTACGTCATCCCCGAGGTCGTCCCCGCCGGTTCCATGCGTGATCACCCACAGCCGTCGCTGACGACCGGAGACCTGCTGCTGCGCCCTTTCCGCGAGTCCGGGGACGAGCCGATCGTCATGGCCGCCTTCGCCGACCCCGACATCCGCCTGTGGAACCTCGAACACGAGGCCGACGCCGCCAGGGCCGCGACCGTCATCGCCCGCTGGCGGGCCCGCTGGACCCTGGAGACCGGCGCGTCATGGGTGGTCGAACGCGGCGGTCTCGTCATGGGCCGGGTGGCCCTCCGCATGGTCGACCTGGAACTGGGCCTGGGCGAGGTCGCCTACTGGACCCTCCCCGAGGGCCGCGGCCGGGGCGGCACCACCGCGGCGGTCGCGGAGGTGACCCGCTGGGCCTTCGACGACCTGGGCCTCCACCGCCTCGAACTCCGCCACGCGATCGCCAACCCGGCGTCGTGCCGGGTGGCGGAACGGTCGGGATACGCGCTGGAGGGCGTCCTGCACAGCTCGCTGCTCCACGCGGACGGCTGGCACGACATGCACCTCCACGCGCGGATCACCGATCGGCCAGCCGGAAGTCGGTGAACTCGAAGCCGGGGGAGACGACGCAGCTCACCAGCACGCCCTCGGCTCCCGCCGGCCGGGCCGCCTGCCAGACGCCCGGCGGGATCAGCACCTGGGGCCGCTCGCCCCGCTCGACGTCGGGGCCCAGGACGACGCTCTCACCGCTCTCCGGGTGGTCGCCGGCGCCGCCGAAGGTGAGGACCAGCGGGCCGCCGCGGTGCCAGAACCAGAGTTCGGCGGAGGCGACGACGTGCCAGGCCGACTCCTCGCCGGGTTCGAGGAGGAAGTAGATGGCGGTCGCGCTGTGCCTCGGGCCGTCGTAGCCGTCGGGGGAGAACATCACGGGAGACCGCCAGGTCTCCGCGAACCATCCCCCCTCGGGGTGGGGCTCCAGCCCGAGCTCCTCGGCCAGCGGCGGCTTCTGCATGTCGGCTCCCTCCAGCGGCACCTGTGGTCCGAGGGTATCGATCACCGGTTCAGTCGGCGGGAGGTCTCACCCCTTCCTGGTGGGCGATGGCGGCGGCCTGGGTGCGGGTGGCCGCGCCGAGTTTGGCCAGGATGTTGGACACGTGGACGCTCGCCGTCTTCTGGCTGATGAACAGGCGTTCGCCGATCTCGCGGTTGGAGCGCCCGGCCGCCACCTGGGCCAGGACCTCGCGTTCGCGGCCGGTCAGGCTGTCGAGCACGCCCGCCCGGACGGGCCCGGCCGAGCCGGGCACGGTGAAGCGGGCCCGGCGGCCCAGCAGGTCGAGGGCGTGGCGGAGCGGGGCGGCGCCCAGGTGGTCGGCCACCTCGACGGCCCGCTCCCACTCGGCGCGGGCCCGGTCGCGGTCGCCCGACTCCAGGAGGGTCTCGGCCAGCCGCCAGCGGGTGCGGGCCTGCTCGTAGGGGAAGCCGCCGTCGAACGCGGCCAGCGCCCGCTCCCACACCTCGGGGGTGGCGGTGCCGGACAGGCGGTGCCACTCGGCCTCCGCGCGGGCCGCCCAGCCCCGGCCCTCGGGGCCGAGCGTGTTCCCCGAGCCGGTGGGCCCGGTGGGGCCGTTGGTGGCGGCATAGCGGGCCCGCTCGATGAACTCGGTGCCGCGCGCCCGGTCGGGATCGCCGGGCGGCAGGTCGGCGAGGGCGGCCAGACCGGTCGCGGAGACGCGGATCAGGCCCGAGTCGTAGGGCTGCTGCACGGCCACGACCGCGTCGACGTGACCGAGCGCCTCCTTCGGGTCGCCGCGCCACAGGGCGAGCTCGGCGGCCATGCCCCGGGTCATGTAGGTCACCAGGTCGTCGGCGCCCCAGAACGGCTCCAGCCAGCGCAGCCGCTCGGCGGCCACCGCGCGCCCCCGGCCGACCTCGACGAACAGCGCGAACGACGACAGCAGCGCCTCGGGCGGGGTGCCGACCCGGACGCCGAACATGGCGGCCCGCTTCTCGGCGGCGTCCCAGTCGCCGGCCGCGTAGGAGATCAGGTAGCGCAGGAACCGCAGGTCGGTGCCGAACGTGCTCCACATCAGGCCGTTGTCGCGGGCCACCTGCAACCCGGTCTCGGCCGACTCCGCCGCCGCGTCGAGGTCGCCCCGCTCGTATTGCAGCCGGGCCAGGCTGAACAGGGCCCGCAGGTCCATCGACAACGATCCCGACGTCTTGGCCGCCGCCATCGACAGCAGCTCCTCGGCCATGTCGGGATCGCCGAGCGACTCCTGCTGGATGCCCAGCGTCACCAGCGCCGCCGACTCGGCCTCGATCGAACCGGTGCGCCGCGCCACCTCCAAGGCGCGGGCGGCGGCCGCCTGCGCGTCGGTCACCCGCTCGGAGATCCACAACGTGCGGGCGTGGGTGGCCAGGGCGCGGGCCAGCATCGGCGTCTCGGGGCCGTCGTCGACGGCGTTCACCGCCGCCTCGGCCGCCTCGGCCATGCCGTGGAAGTCGTCGCCGTCGGCCTGATACCAGGCCAGCCGCTCGTTGGTCTCGGCCACGAGCTGCGGCTCGGTGACGAGCTGGCGCAGCCGCCGCAGATGGGCGATGGCCCGGTGGTTGTCGCCGCTGTCGGCCGCCGCGGCGGCGCTGTCGAGGATCAGCCGCGCCCGTGTCGTGGCGGTGATCGCCTCGGCGTCGGGGACCTGCTCCCACACCTCCAGCGCCCGGTCGAAATGCCGGTTGGCCTCGGCCGGGGCGCCCATCTGGGTGGCCCGCACACCCGCCTCCAGCGAGGTGATCAGCGCGCCCCGCACGTCGTGGGCGGCCGAATAGTGGTGGGCCAGCTCGGCGGCCCGGCCCCCCGACTCGGTGAGCAGCGACGCGAACGTCATGTGCAGGCGGGTGCGCTCGCCCGGGAGCAGGTCGTCGTAGACGGCCTCCTGGAGGAGGGCGTGGCGGAAGTCGTAGCCGATGTGCTGGTCGACCGTCAGCAGCCCGCGCGAGACGATCTCGCGCAGCGCCTCTTCGAGCGGCCGGTCGGCCAGCCCGGCCGCCGCGCGCAGCATGTCGTGGTCGACCCGCCGCCCGGCCACGGCCGCCACCCGGAGCACCTGCTGGGCCGTGTCGGACAGCCCCTCGACCCGCGCCATCAGCAGGTCGGCCAGCGTCGCCGGCAGCCGGTCACCGCTGGCGGCCGCCTGGAGCAGCTCCTCGGCGAAGAACGGATTGCCCCCGGCCCGCCCGACGACCCCGCCGATCACCCCCGCGTTCCCGCCGCCCAGAGCGGTCAGGTGGGTCGCCATCGCCTCGTCGTCGAGCGGCGGCAGCTCGACCGGCACGACCAGCGGCAGCCGCTGAAGCTCCGCGAGCACCGGGCGCAGCGGATGACGGCGGTGCAGGTCGTCGGTCCGGTAGGTGCCGACCAGGACCACCCGCTCGCGCTGGAGCATGCGGGTCAGGAACACCAGCAGGTCACGCGTCGAATGGTCGGCCCAGTGGAGGTCTTCGAACACCATCAGCACCGGCCGCTCCTCGGCCAGCTCGCCCAGCAGGCTCAACGTCGCCCCGAAGAGCCGCTGCTGCGCCAGCGCCCCGCTGAGCGCGTCGGGCCCGTCGGAGTCGGCTCCGGGCAGCAGCCGCCGGAGCACGGGCCGCGATTCGAGCGCCGACCGGAGGTCGGCGCTGCGGAGCGCGTCGGCGAGCGGCAGATAGGGCAGCGCGTTGCCCAGCTCGGCGCACTGCCCGACCAGAACGGTGAAATCGCGCTCCCGCGCGATCGTGCACAACTCGCACACGATCCGCGTCTTCCCGATGCCGGCGTCGCCGCCGACGAGCGCCACCCCGGCCATGTGCCCGGTCGCGGCGTCGAGCACCCGCGACAACCGGTCGAGCTGGAACCCCCGCCCGACAAGCCCGGTTTGTGTCTTTCGGCCCACCACGCTGCGAGTATGGCACGTCACCCCGACAGAACCCGGAGCCCTCTTCGTGATCTCGCGCGTTTTGTCGCCCGGCGCGGCTAGGGTGCGGCGCGTGATCGAACGATGGAGTCGAGACCAGGTGCTGGCGCTCGCGCCCGACGCCGCCTCGCAGAAGGCGGCCAGTGGGGTGAGCGCGCCCAGGAAGTGGTCCGCCATGGGGGTGAGCGGATCGGCGTTGTGGGGCGAGTGCGCCGGGTCCGGGTCGAAGCCCTACCAGGCGTGCGTCGACCTGTCCGAGCCCGCCTACCGCTGCAGTTGCCCCAGCAGGAAGTTCCCCTGCAAACACGCCCTGGGCCTGCTCCTGCTGTGGTCGGCCGACGGCGTGCCGCCCGCCGCCGAACTCGCCCCCTGGGCGGCCGAGTGGTTCGCCCAGCGGGCCGCGCGGGCCGAGAAGGCCGCCGAGAAGAAGACCGCGGAGAAGGCCGAGCCCTCCGCCGCGAAGCCCGACGAGGGCCGGGCCCGGCAGCGTGAAGAGCGGGTCACGGCCGGGCTGGCCGAGCTCGAACGCTGGTTGTCCGACCAGGTCGCGAGCGGCCTGTCCGACGCGCGGCAGACGGGCCTGGCCGAGTGGAGCGACCTGGCCAAGCGGCTCGTCGACGCCCAGGCGCCGGGCCTGGCCGGGACGTTCTCGGGGCTCACGCGGGTCTTCCGCGACGAGAACTGGCCGGGCCGGCTGCTCGGCGAATACGCCATGGTCCACCTGCTGGCCGTGGCCCACCGCCGGGCGGCCGAGCTGCCCGGCGACCTGCGCGAGACGGTGCGCCAGCGGGTCGGCTACCAGGTGGCCAAGGAGACCGTGCTGGCCCTGCCGCCGATCCGCGACGAGTGGCAGGTCATCGCCCTGCGCGACGAGGAACGCGACCGGTTGTTGTCGCGGCGCGTCTGGCTCCACGGCCGGGCGACCGGCCGCGTGGCGCTGGTGTTGTCGTTCGCGCCGCCCGGCCAGCCGCTCGACGCGTCGCTGGTGCCCGGCACCCGGGTCGACGCCGACGTCTCCTACTATCCGGGCGCGGCGCCGCTGCGGGCCCTGATCGCCGACCGCTACGGCCCGGCCGTGCCCGCCAGGGCGCCCGCCTCGGGGGTGACCGTCGAGGGCGTGCCGCAGGTGATCGCCGACGTGCTGACCCGCGACCCGTGGACCGAGTCGTGGCCGCTGGTGCTCACCGGCGCCCGGGTCGGCCGCGACGGCAAGGAGTGGTGCCTTCTGGGCGACTCGGGCCGGGGCCTCCGGCTTCACCCGTCGGCCGGTGATCCGTGGAAGCTGGTCGCGGTCTCGGGCGGCCATCCGGTGACGGTCGCCGTGGAATGGACTCCCGACGGCCTGCGTCCCCTCACCACGTGGGACGAAAACGACGAGGTGGTGGTCCTGTGAGGCTCGATCGGCGCAACGGGTGGAACGAGCTCGTCTCCACCGCTCTCGTGGGGACCGAGCGCCGGGGCCTCGACACCCCCTCCGACCTGCTGGAGCAGGCCGCCGCGCAGGTGGTGGCCCGCCGGGCGGGGGAGCGGCCCGGCGCCGGGATCCCGCTCGCCGGGGCGCCCGCCGACGGCGCGCCGCCGGTCCCGGCGAAGGCCGCCGACCGGCTGGCCCGGCTGCTGGGCGGCGAGTTCGCCCGGGTGCTGCCCGAATGGCTGGCGCTGGCGGCCGGCCGGTCGCTGCGTGTCCCGGCGCGGCTGCTGCCGCAGTTGCTCGCGGCCGGAACACGCGACCGGTCGATCCGGGCCGACCTCGCCGTCGTGGCGGGGGCCAGGGGGCGCTGGCTCGCCCGGCTCAACCCCGACTGGGGCTACCTCCTCCAAGAGAGCTCGGGCGGGGCCCCGGACCAGGCGGGCCTCGACCACGGGCCGTGGGAGTTCGGCACCCGCGGCGACCGCCAGGCCTTCCTCGCCGCCCTGCGGGCGGCCTCCCCCGACGAGGCCAGAGACCTCCTGGAGGTCACCTGGCCGAAGGAGGAGCCCGACGACCGGGCCGCCTTCGTCGCGGTCCTGGCCGACGGGCTGACCATGGCCGACGAGCCCTTCCTGGAGAAGGCGCTCGACGACCGCCGCCGCGAGGTCCGGCAGGCCGCCGCCGACCTGCTCACCCGGCTGCCCGACTCCCGGCTCGGCCGGCGCATGGCCGTGCGGGCCGCGTCGCTGCTCACCCGCGACGGCTCCCGGCTCACCGCGGTCGCGCCGACGGCCTGCGACTCCGTCATGGAGCGCGACGGCGTCCGGTCCCGGCCGCCGGCGGGCACCGGGCCGCGTAGCTGGTGGTTGCAGCAGGTCGTCGCGCACACCCCGCTCCGGTTCTGGCCCGGCCACCTCGGCGCCGAACCCGCCGAGCTGGTCCGGATGACGATCGGCGACTGGGCCCGGGAGATCCACATGGGCTGGATCCGGGCCGCGATCCTCCAGGACGACCCCGTCTGGGCCCGCGCGCTGTTCGACGTCGAACCGCTGACCGACCTGCTGGCCGTCCTGCCGCCCGACGAGCGGTCCTGGCGGGCGGCCGAGATCGTCCGGGCGGGGAACGTCGACGGGCAGCTCATCATGATGCTCGGCGGAGTGCCCGGCCCGTGGAGCGGGCCGCTCGCGGCGGCCGTGCTCCAGCGGGTCGCCGACATCGCCTCCAGCCAGCCGTGGAACGCGGGCGAACTGGCCCGCCTGGCGGGCGAGCGGCTCGACCCGGCCGGCACCTACGACCTCGACCAGATGCCCGACATCGGCGAACTGCGGACCGCCGCCGCCCTGCTCCGCTTCCGTTCCGACATGATCAAGGAGTTCTCGTGACGACCCCCACCGTCCTGCGGCCCCACGCGGAAGACCAGTACGCCGACGAACTGGCCGTCCTGGCCAAGCACGACGACCGGCCGCGCCCGCCCGGCTGGCGGTTGTCGCCGTGGGCGGTGACCACCTACGTCCTGGGCGACGCGAACCACCCCGGCGGCGTGATCACCCCGAAGTACATCGGCCCGCGCCGCATCGTCGAGGTCGCCGTCGCCACCCTGGCCACCGACCGGGCGCTGCTGCTGCTCGGCGTGCCCGGCACCGCCAAGACCTGGTTGTCGGAACACCTGGCCGCCGCCGTCTCCGGCGACTCGACCCTGCTGGTCCAGGGCACCGCCGGAACCGCCGAAGAGGCCGTCCGCTACGGCTGGAACTACGCCCGCCTGCTCGCCGAGGGCCCCTCACGCGAGGCGCTGACCCCCAGCCCCGTGATGCGGGCCATGGCCGAGGGCCGGCTGGCCCGGGTCGAGGAGCTGACCCGCATGCCCTCCGACGTGCAAGACGCGCTGATCACCGTGTTGTCCGAGAAGACGCTGCCGATCCCCGAGCTCAACCAGGAGGTCCAGGCGGCCAAGGGCTTCAACGTGATCGCCACCGCCAACGACCGCGACCGCGGCGTCAACGAGTTGTCGAGCGCGCTGCGCCGCCGGTTCAACACGGTGGTGCTGCCCGTCCCGGCCTCGGCCGAGGAGGAGGTGGAGATCGTCTCCCGCCGGGTCGCCCAGCTCGGCCGGTCCCTCGAACTGCCCGAGACCCCCGCGGGCCTGGAGGAGATCCGCCGGGTCGTCACGGTCTTCCGCGAGCTGCGCTCGGGGGTGACCTCCGACGGCCGCACCAAGGTCAAGTCGCCCAGCGGCACTCTGTCGACCGCCGAGGCGATCTCGGTCCTGACCAGCGGCATCGCTCTGGCGGCCCACTTCGGCGACGGCGTGTTGCGGCCGTCCGACGTCGCGGCCGGGATCGTCGGGGCGGTCGTGCAGGATCCGGTGTCCGACCGGGTGGTCTGGCAGGAATACCTGGAGACGGTCGTCAGGGAACGCGAGGAGTGGCGTGACTTCTACCGCGCCTGCCGGGACGCCGGCTGACCGATGACCATCACCCTGCTGGGCGTCCGCCACCACGGCCCCGGGTCCGCCCGCGCCGTGGTGGCCGAACTGGCCCGACTGAGACCCGACATCGTGCTGATCGAGGGCCCGCCGGAGGCCGACGGCCTCGTCGCCCTGGCCGCCGACCCCGACATGGAACCGCCGGTGGCGCTGCTGGCCCACGTGCCGGGCGACCCGACCAAGGCCGCCTTCTGGCCGTTCGCCGCGTTCTCCCCGGAATGGCAGGCCCTGCGGTACGCGGCGGAGGCGGGCGTCCCGGCCCGCTTCTGCGACCTCCCGGCGGCCCACTCGATGGCCGGGAAGGACGACGCCGGCCAGGACGGCGACGACGTGACGCCGGTCCAGGCCGTGCGCGTCGACCCCATCGCCTCGCTCGCCGCCGCCGCCGGCTACGACGACCCCGAGCGCTGGTGGGAGGACGCCGTCGAGCACCGCGGCGACACCCCCTTCGAGGTCATCGCCGAGGCCATGGCCGCCGTCCGCGAGGGCTACACGCCCGACGAGAAGGAGGCCCGGCGGGAGGCCTACATGCGCCGGACCGTCCGGGTCGCGATCAAAGAGGGCTTCACCAACATCGCGGTCGTGTGCGGCGCCTGGCACGTCCCGGCGCTGAGCTCGATCGGCCCGGCCGCGGCCGACGACCGGATCCTCAAGGGCCTGCCGAAGGTCAAGGCCGAGATGACCTGGGTGCCGTGGACCCACGGCCGGCTCGCCCACTGGAGCGGCTACGGCGCGGGCGTCTCCTCGCCGGGCTGGTACGCCCACCTGTTCGCCACCCCCGACCGCCCGGTCGAGCGGTGGCTGGCCGCCGCCGCCGGAGTGCTGCGCGACGAGGGGCTTCCCGTCTCGTCCGCCCACGTCATCGAGTCGGTGCGGCTGGCGCGGAGCCTGGCGGTCATCCGGAACCGGCCCCTGGCCGGGCTGGCCGAGGTCACCGAGGCCGCGCGGGCCGTGTTGTGCGAGGGCGACGAGCTGCCCGTCGAGCTGATCCAGCGGCGCATGGTCGTGGGGGAGCGGCTCGGCCACGTCCCCGACTCGACGCCGATGGTCCCGCTGCAACGCCATCTGCGCGAGGAGCAGCGGCGGCTCCGGCTCAAGCCCGAGGCGCTCGACCGCGAACTCGAACTCGACCTGCGCAAGCCGCTCGACCTCGACCGCAGCCGCCTGCTGCACCGGCTCAGGCTGCTCAACGTCCCGTGGGGCGAACCCCGCCAGACCCGGGGCAAGGGCACCTTCAAGGAGGCCTGGGCGCTCCAGTGGCGGCCCGAGTTCGACATCTCGCTCATCGAGGCCGCGCCGCTCGGGGTGACCGTCCCGGCCGCCGCCACCGCGAAGATCGCCGAGCTGGCCGGCCGCGAGGGCGCGGCGCTGGCCGACCTCACCGGTCTCGTCGAGCGGGCGCTGCTCGCCGACCTGCCCGCGTCGCTGCCGGCCGTGCTGGCCGCGATCGGCGACCGGGCCGCCGTCGACACCGACATCCGCCACCTCATGGCCGCGCTGCCCGCACTGGTCAGAGCCCAGCGTTACGGCGACGTCCGGGGCACCCCAGCCGAGGGGCTGGCCGTGATCGCCACGTCGCTGCTGGCCCGGATCTGCGCCGGGTTGTCGGCCGCCGTGTCGGGGCTCGACGACGAGAACGCGCGCGGCATGGTCGTCCACATCGACGCCGTGACCAGCGCGTCGGCGCTGCTCGACGAGGGGCGCGACCGCTGGCTGGGCGCGCTGCGCGCCCTCGCCGACCGGACCGGCCTGCCCGGGGTCATCGAGGGCCGGATCGTCCGCATCCTGTTCGACGGCGACCGGCTCGGCGACGCCGACGCGCGCATGTCGCGGGCCGTCTCGCTCGCCCATCCGCCCGCGCGGGCGGCGGCCTGGATCGAGGGTTTCCTGTCCGGCGGCGGGCTGCTGCTGGTCCACGACCCGCGCCTGCTGGCCATGGTCGACGACTGGCTCGTGGGCCTGCGCGGCGACGCGTTCGTGGAGGTCCTGCCGCTGCTGCGGCGGACCTTCGGCTCCTTCGCGCCGCCCGAGCGGCGCTCGATCGCGAGCCGCGTCCGGTCGGGCTCGGCCACCGAGAAAGACATCGAATACGACGACGAGCGCGCCGCCCCGGCCGTGCGCACCGTCATGGGCATCCTGGGGAGCGGCTGATGGACGTGCACGACGACGAGCGGGCCCGCCGCTGGCGGCTGGTCCTCGGCGGCGAGGCCGCGAACGCGCCCGGCGGCGGCCTGGGCGACCTGTCGGGCGCCGACGCCGGCATGGACGCCGCCCTGGCCGCCCTCTACGACCTCGACGGCGACGGCGAGGCGGCGCCCCGCTCGGCCGGGCTGGGCGGTTCGGCGCCCCGGGTGTCCCGGTGGCTGGGCGACATCCGCACCTACTTCCCGTCGACGGTCGTCCAGGTCATGCAGAAGGACGCCATCGACCGCCTCGACCTGAGCCGCCTGCTGCTGGAACCGGAGATGCTCGAGGCCGTCGAGCCCGACGTCCACCTGGTCGGCACCCTGCTGTCGCTCAACCGGGTGATGCCCGAGCAGGCCCGCGAGTCGGCGCGGGTGGTCGTCCGCAAGGTCGTCCACGAGCTGGAGAGGAAGCTCCAGCACCGCACCCGGGCGGCGGTGACCGGCGCGCTGAACCGGGCCGCCCGCACCAACCGCCCGCGACGCCCGGCCGACATCGACTGGGACCGGACCATCCGGGCGAACCTCAAGAACTACCTGCCCGACCGCAACACGGTCGTGCCGTCGCGCCTGGTCGGCTACGCCCGCAAGCAGCAGTCGGTGCAGCGCGAGGTCGTGCTCTGCATCGACCAGAGCGGCTCGATGGCCGCCTCGGTGGTCTATTCGAGCGTGTTCGGGGCGGTGCTGGCCTCGATGCGCTCGCTGAAGACGTCGCTGGTCGTCTTCGACACCGCCGTCGTCGACCTCACCGACCAGCTCCACGACCCGGTCGAGCTGCTGTTCGGCACCCAGCTCGGCGGCGGCACCGACATCAACCGCGCCATCGCCTACTCCCAGGGCCTCATCACCCGCCCCGCCAACTCGATCTTCATCCTGATCAGCGACCTCTACGAGGGCGGCGTCCGCGCCGAGATGCTGAAGCGGGTGGCGGCGATGACGGCGGCGGGCGTCCAGGTGATCGTCCTGCTGGCCCTGTCCGACGAGGGCGCGCCCTTCTACGACCACGAGAACGCCGCCGCCCTGGCGGCGATGGGCGTCCCGGCCTTCGCCTGCACCCCCGACGCCTTCCCCGACCTCATGGCCGCCGCGATCGAACGCCGCGACATCACCGCCTGGGCCGAACGCAACCTGGGCGAGGGCAAACAGACCGGCTGAGAACCCCGGCGCCGCGCGGGCCGCTCCCTCCCCTTCCGCTACGGCTCCGCCCACCCCGGCCCCGCCCGCCGCCCCCGCTCCCCGCCGTATCCGGCGCCGGTCGCCCGCTCTCGCGTCCCGCCGCGACGACCGATCCACGCCGGAAGGGACCTTCCGACCTAAGACCACCGGAAACGGAGCACGATCGAGATGCGAAGCCCACGTCAGCGGCCCGGCGAACCCGGCGTCACCAGGCGTGACCGGCCGCGGCGGCGTCCGACCAAGGTCCCATGCCCTCCGGGGCCACGGCCCGATGCCCGGTACGCTCTCCTTCCGTAATGTCCGAATCATGGTTTCCGTCATGACGTCCACGTCACCGCCTCCGGCGGTCTTCTCCACGCGCTACCGCTCCCTGAGCATCGGCATCACCGCGCTCATGGTGCTGGTCGCGTTCGAATATCTGGCGGTCGCGACCGCCATGCCCGAGATCGGCAAGGAGCTGCGGGGCTTCGGCCTCTACAGCCTCGCCTTCAGCGGCGCGGTCGCCGCGGCCCTCGTCGGCACGGTCGCCGGCGGCCGGTGGGGCGACCTCTCCGGCCCCGACCGGCCCCTGTGGACCGGCCTCGGCATGTTCGTGACCGGCCTGGTCATCGCCGGGCTGGCCCCGACGATGGAGGTCTTCATCGCCGGACGGCTGCTCCAGGGCCTGGGCGGCGGGTTGTTCAACGTGGCCATCTACGTCCTGGTCGCGCGGGTCTACCCGGGCGCGATGCACCCGAAGGTCTTCTCGCTGCTGGCCGCCGCCTGGGTGTTGCCGTCGGTGGTCGGGCCGGCCATCACCGGCATGGTCACCGAGACGTGGACCTGGCGGGCCGTCTTCCTGGGCGTCGCGGTGATCGCTCTCCCGGCCGCGGCGATCTTCTGGCGCGGGCTGGCCTCCAGGGAGCCCGATACGGAGGACGAGGAGAAGGCCGACACCGGCCCGTTCGCCGCGCGGCTCGCCTGGGGAGGCGGCGCGGCCGTGGGCGCGGCGGTGCTCCAATACGGGTCGGGCGAGTCGAACCACGCCCTGATGGCGGTCGGCCTGGTCGTGCTGCTGGTGGCACTGCCGATGCTGGTCCCGGCCGGGACCCTGCGGGCGGCCCGCGGCCTGCCGACCGTGGTCGCGCTGCGCGGGCTCAGCATGGCCGCGTTCTTCGCCGCCGAGATCCTCGTGCCGCTGATGCTGACCAAGGAGCGCGGCCTGACGCTGACCGAGGCGGGCATCGCGCTCACCGGCGGCGCGCTGGCCTGGTCGGCCGGGTCGTGGCTGCAGGGGAAGTACCCGGGCGGGCGCGTGCTGCGGCTCTGGGGCGGCCACCTGCTGGTCGTCGCCGGGATCTCGGTGACCGCGCTGGCGTTCCTGCCCGCCGTCCCGGTCTGGGTGGCGTTCGCCGGCTGGGTGGTCTGCGGGCTCGGCATCGGGATGATCTACCCGACGCTGTCGGTGCTGGTCCTGGAGTTGTCCAAGCCCGGCGAGGAGGGCAAGAACAGCGCCTCGCTGAGCGTCGGCGAGTCGGGCGTGACCGTGGTCGCGGTGGCCGTCACGGGGGCGATCCTCACCTCGACCGGGGCCTACGCCGTCTGCTTCGCCCTGCTCGTGGTGATGGCGCTGGCGGGGGCGCTGCTGTCCCGGCGTGTCACCATGGAGGTCTGAGAGCGGGAATCCGCCTCAAGAACAGCCAGGGGGAGCCATCCGTGCCGCGTGTCCGTGAGGTCGATGTGTTCCGGCTGGTCCTGCCCTACGGCAGGCGACCGGAGAGCATCCTGGTCAAGCTCACCGATCACGGCGGGATGGCCGGGTGGGGCGAGGTCGTCCACCCCGATCCCAAGGTCTGGAGCTCGCTTGAGGAGACCCTCGCCCAGATCCTCATCGGGGTCGACTGGGAGACCCCCCACGACCTGCCCGAGCTCGGCACCGCGGCCGACATGGCCTGCTGGGACCTGGCGACCCGCATGACGGGCGTGCCGCTGGCCCACGCGCTCGGCGGCACCCGCACCTCGCTCATGGCCACCGTCCGGCTGCCCGCCGTGCGGTCGCTGCAGTCGGCGGTCGACGGCGTCAACCGGTTCGTCGGGGCCGGATACGCCCACGTCACCGTGGAGATCCACCCGGGGTGGGACGTCGAGCCGCTGCGCGCGATCCGGGCCGCCTACCCGGCGCTGGCGATCACGGTCGACGCGCGGCGGGCCTACACGGAGATCGGGCAGCTCGAATCCCTGGCCGGTTACGACCTGTCGGGGATCGAGCGGCCCTGCGACGACCTCGACCTGAGCGCCGAGTTGCAGTCGCGGCTGAGCATCCCGGTCGTCGTCGAGGCCCGCTCGCTGGCCGAGCTCGACGAGGCCGTCGCCGCGCGGGCCGGGCGGGCCCTCATGCTCCGGCCGTCCTTGTTCGGCTCGCTGGCCGCCGTGAAGACCGCCCACGACCGCGCCCGCCGGGCCGGCTGGGACATCACCTGCGCCGACGGCCGGGGCGCCGGTCTCGCCCGCGCGGCCACCGTCGCGGTGGCCGCCCTGCCGGGCTGCACCCTCCCGAGCGACGTGACCGAACCACCCAGGAACGCCCAGATCGTCGACCCGCCGGTCGGCGCGTCGGGGGGAGTGGTGGCCATCCCGCTGACCCAGCCGGGGCTGGGCCACACGGTCGACGAAGAGCGGGTCAGGCGGATGGCCCGCGACAGCTTCGCCCTGCGTTAGGACGCGACGGGCGCGCAGCCCTCGGCCAGTTTCGGGGCCTTCGGCGAGCTGCTCGACGCACCGCCGCCGCCCGTGAGGGCCCGCGCGACGGTGTTCCTGATCAGGGTCCAGTCGGGCGAGGCGGTGCTGATCATCGGCGGGACGAACTGGACGCTGGTCACCCCGGCCCTCTTCGTCTTCGCCGCGAGCGGCACCAGGTGTTCGAGCATCGGGCCGGGGATGTCGGTCTCCAGCAGCCCCTCGGTCGCGCCCGCGATCTCGGTGAAGTGGGTCAGGACCTTGGCGGGCTCGGCCTGGGCCAGCAGGGCCGCGAACACGCACTTCTGCCGCTTCATCCGGGCGTAGTCGTCGGAGAAGGTGCGCGAGCGGGCGAACCACAGGGCCTGCTCGCCGGTCAGCCTGCGGGTGCCGGCCGGGATGAGGCCCTCGTTGCGGCGGCCGTAGACGACGTCGCGGTCGACGGTCAGCTCCAGGCCGCCGATCGCGTCGATGATCTTGGCGAAGCCGCCGATGTTGACCAGCGTGTACCAGTCGACGTGCAGCCCCAGGATCTCGCCGACGGTCTCCTTCAGGGTCGCCGGGCCCATGCCGGTGCGCCCGCCGAAGACCTCGGGGTGCTGGTCGGCGTACTCCCACACCGAGAACAGCAGATCCTCGCGCGAGCCGTCGGGGCCGCTCGGCAGCCGGAAGCCGAAGGGGAAGTGGTTGTACATCGGGCTGCCCTCGGGGAACCGCACCCCTTCGAGGTTGCGCGGCAGCCCGAACATGACCGTGTGCCCGGTGCGCACGTCGACGCTGGCCACGTTGATGCTGTCGGTCCGCACGCCGACCCGGTTCCCGGCCAGGTCACCGCCGAGCAGCAGGATGTTGACCCGGTCGCGCCCGCCGAACGGCTCGCCCGTGGGCATCTCGCCCGAGCTCTTGAACAGGCCGTCGATCGTGCGCTGCGAGACCGCCGCGTAGTGGGCGGTCAGCCCGAACGGCAGCGCCGACCCGACCGCCAGCACGCCGGTCAGCACCCCCGAGACCAGCTGGCCCGGCATCGACAACCGTCCCGGCCGCAGGACGACGTACGAGTGCACCACGAGCACGAACCACGCCACGCCGAGGGTGCCCGACATGACCGCCAGCAGCCCGAGACGGCCGATCAGCCGCCCGGCCAGGTCGGCCCCCGCCAGCGCCGCCACCGTGATGACCACCGCGACGCCCGACAGATAGACCGCCAGCACCGACGCGCCGGTACGCCGCCAGCCCGCCCGCAGATGCGCCACCCCCGGGAACAGCACCGACAACGCGACCCATCCGATCACCTGACCTGGTTTCCGCACGCCCATCCCCGAAGATGCTCGATTACGTGGTCACGGACCGTGTCGCCACGATTACATTGAACCGTCCGAGGGGGCCGAACGCCTTTACCTTCCAGACACCGGCGAGTTCGTAGCCGATTCACCCGGTTCGCGTACTCTGACCCCATGTCGGAAGACATCCTGGGCGCGGACTACGACGTCGTCACCATCCCCCTCCCGCCCGACGACGAGGGCGAGGTCGTCGCGACGCTGGTCCGCCGCGTCGTGCCGGGAGCCCGCCGCGCGGTCCTCTACCTGCACGGTTTCACCGACTACTTCTTCCAGGCCCACCTGGCCGACCACTACGTGGCGCAGGGCGTCTCGTTCTTCGCGCTCGACCTGCGCAAGTACGGGCGGTCGCTGCTGCCCTACCAGACGCGCGGATTCGTGCGGAGCGTCACCGAGTACTTCCCGGAGATCGACGCCGCGGTCCGGATCATCCGGGCCGAGCACGACGAACTGGTCGTCAACGGCCACTCGACCGGCGGGCTGGTCGCCGCGTTGTGGGCCGACCGGGTGCGCGGCCGGGGGCTGGTGCAGGCGCTCCTGCTGAACAGCCCGTTCCTCGACCTGAACGTCCCGGTGCTGGTCAAGGGCGTCGCCGACGCGCTGAAGGGGGTGTTCGCCCGGTTGCCCGCGCGCGCGGTGCTGCCGGTGGGCGTCTCGACCGTCTACGGCGACAGCATCCACCTGTCCCGCGAGGGCGAATGGGACTACGACCTCGACTGGAAGCCCCTCGGCGGCTTCCCCGTGCACGCCGCCTGGCTGGCCGCGATCCGCCGCGCCCACCACCGGCTGCAGGGCGGGCTGAGGGTCGACGTGCCGGTGCTCGTGCTCTGCTCCGACCAGAGCCTGCGGGTCAGGGACTTCGTACCGGAGGTGCGCAACAGCGACACCGTGCTCGACGTGGAGCAGATCGCCCGGCACGCCACCCGGATCGGGCCCCGCGTGACGGTGGTCCGGGTGGCGGGCGGCGTCCACGACCTGGTCCTGTCGGCCGAACCGGTGCGCAAGCAGGTGTTCGACGAGATGGACCGCTGGCTGGCCTACGCACTCCCGGGCGCCCTCCCGGGCGCCCTACCAGGGAAAACCGAACAGCCCGTAGTAGGCGGCGGTGACCAGCATCAGGGCGGTGCCGCCCAGCACGCCGGTCAGTGACACCTGCTGCGACCGAGTGATCTCCCAGCCGTCGCGCAGCCCCACGAGCACGGCCCCGCTGGCGCCCACGAGCTGCGCCAGCATCACCACCGCCAGCACCCGCACCACCAGCCAGCCGGCCTGCACCGCGGGCCAGGCGCCGGCCTGGTTCACCGAGAACAACACGATCAGCATGATGAACGCGAGCACGGAGACGAGCAGCGCCAGGCTGGTCCAGATCATCCGCCACAACCGCCGCCGGATCGGCGGCCAGACCTGGGTGTTGGTCTGGTGCCGCAGGTCACGGCCGCGCAGCCGGACGAACATCTCGGTCACCGGCGCCGCGACGTAGCCGAAGGCGGCCAGGGTCAGGGTGAGGCCGAGGAAGCTGCTGGCGCCGTACCAGGGGGCGGCGGGCACGTCGGTGGCCTCGTAGCGCTGGACCGGTTTGGCGCCCGCGATCTTGACCGGTGACCGGTCGGGCAGGCCGGTGATCCAGTTGGCCAGGGTCGGCAGGTAGCCGGGCACGAACGGCCCGCCGTGCTGCCGCATCGCGTGGTCGGCCCCGGCGAGGAACCGGATCGTGTAGTTGTCGGCGGGTTTGGCGTCGATCAGCGTCTGGGTGCTCTCGACGAACGGGATCGACGGGTCGCCGGTGCCGTAGAGGGCGAGGGTGGGCTGCCGCATGCCGTGGAGGGCGGGCGCGCTGTCGTAGCGGAGGAAGTCGAAACCGACCCCGCCCATGGCCCGGGTCAGCAGGTCGCGCACCCCGGTCGGCGCGTGCAGCCGGAGGAGCTGCTCGTTGAGCGCCCAGGCGACCTGCCGCATCGGCGACACGTTGGGAGAGGAGACCAGCACCGTGTAGGCGATGCCGGGGTTCCTGGACGCCGCGATCGGGACCACCCAGCCGCCCTCGCTGACCCCCCAGAGGCCGGTGCGCGAAGAGTCGGTGGACGGCCGCGCGCGCAGCAGGTCGACCATGGTCACCGCGTCGTCGGCGAGCAGGGAGAAGTCGCGGCTGCGGAAGGAGTAGCCGTGGGTGCGCTTGTCGTAGGCGAGCGTCACGATGCCGTGCTGGGCCAGCCATTCGGCCTGCGAGGTGAACTCGCCCCGGTCGCCCGAGCCCGAGCCCTGCACGAACACCATCGCCGGGAACGGGCCGGGGCCCTGCGGGGTGCGGATCGTGGTGACGAGGTTGTCGCCCCGGACCGGGACGGTGATCGTCTCGGTGGTGACCGGATAGACCGCAGGCGGAGAAAGCGTCTCGGCCGCGGGCTGGGCCGGCAGGTCGCGGAAGGCGGCCGGCGGCTCCAGTGGTGGCGGATCGAACGCGGGCGGTGGCAGGAGGTAACCGATCACTCCGAGCAGCGTCACGAGGACGCCGGCGAGAATCGTCAGCGTGCCCCGCCCAATGGTCATCAGGCCGCTCCCCGATGGGTGGTCCATATCCCGAGTCGTGCCTTCCTCCTTACGATGCCCCCTGGTCGCCAGGTTAAGTCATTACGTGATGCCGTTGTCTCAGGGGAGGCCCAATTTGTCGGTGAGACCTGTTAGCTTCGTGCGCCATGCGGCTGCTGCACACGTCCGACTGGCACTTGGGCCGGTCCTTCCACCGCGAGAGCCTGCTCCCGGCCCAGGCGGCGTTCGCCGACCACCTGGTCGACACCGTCGCGTCGGAGCGGGTCGACGTCGTGCTGGTGGCCGGTGACGTCTACGACCGGGCGCTCCCGCCGGTCGACGCGGTGGCCCTGTTCGACGAGACGCTGCGCCGCTTACGCGGCCTCGGCGTCCACACCGTGATCATCAGCGGCAACCACGACTCGCCCGTCCGGCTCGGCTTCGGCGCCGGTCTGATGGACCGCATCCACCTGCGCACCGACCCCCACCAGGCGTGGTCCCCGATCGTCGTCGACGACGTCGCCTTCTACGGTGTTCCCTACCTGGAGCCCGAGCTCGTCCGCACCCCGTGGAGCCTCCCCGAGCGCACCCACACGGCCGCCATGACCCACGTCATGGACCGGATACGCTGTGACGACGCCGCCCCCGCGAAGGTGGTGCTGGCCCACGCCTTCGTCACCGGCGGCGCGGCCAGCGACAGCGAACGCGACATCACCGTCGGCGGGGTGGCCCACGTGCCGCTGCGGGTCTTCGACGGGGCCGGCTACGTCGCCCTCGGCCACCTCCACGGCCGCCAGACCATGAGCGAGACGGTCCGCTACTCGGGCTCCCCGATCGCCTACTCCTTCTCCGAGACCGACCACGTGAAGGGGTCGTGGCTGGTCGAGCTGGGCGGCGCGACCGAGTTCGTGCCCGCGCCGGTGCCCCGCCCGCTCGCCCGGCTGCGGGGGCGCATCGACGACCTGCTCGCGCTCCCGCCGTCCGACGACTGGATCCAGGCGACGCTGACCGATCCCGTCCGGCCCAAGGCCGCGATGGAGCGGCTGCGGTCCCGGTTCCCCCACACCGTCGACCTCCAGTTCGCCCCCGACGACGTGCCCGAGGCGGCGCCCGCGCGGCCCCGGCTGGCCGGGCGGCCCGAGATCGACGTCGCGCTCGACTTCGTCCGCGAGGTCCGCGGCGAGGCGGCCGACCCCGACGAGCGCCGGATCCTCGAAGAGGCCGCGATGGCCTGCCGCATCAGGGAGACGACCGCCTGATGCGCCTCCACCGGCTGACGATCTCGGCCTTCGGCTCCTTCCCCGACCGGGAGGAGGTCGACTTCGACCGGCTCGGCGAGGCCGGGCTCTTCCTGATCCACGGTCCTACCGGGGCGGGCAAGACGACCATCCTCGACGCCGTCTGCTGCGCGTTGTTCGGCGTGGTCCCCGGCCAGCGCAACGACGCCCGGTCGCTGCGCTGCGACCACGCGCCCCCGGGCAAGGGGCCCCAGGTCGTGCTGGAGACCACCATCCGGGGCCGCACCCTGCGCATCACCCGCTCGCCCGCGTGGGCCCGCCCGAAGCTCCGGGGGCAGGGCACCACCCAGGAACAGGCCAAGGTGATCGTCCAGGAGCTGCGCGACGGCGACTGGGCCCCGGTCACGACCCGGATCGACGAGGCGGGCGACTTCGTCGGCGGGCTGCTCGGCATGAACGCCGAGCAGTTCGGCCAGGTGGTGATGCTGCCGCAGGGCGAGTTCGCCAAGTTCCTGCGCTCCTCCGGCGACGACCGCCGCAAGCTGCTCGAACGGCTGTTCACCGTGCGGGTGTTCACCGGCATGGAGAAGTGGCTCGCCGACCACCGCAGGGAGACCGGCCGGGTCGCCGAGCAGCTCGCCGAGGAGGTCCGGGCCCGCGCCGACCGCATGCGCGGCGCGGCCGGCGCCGAACTGCTCGCGGAGGCCGGCGACGCCGACGATCCGCTCGAATGGTCGTCGGCCCTGCTCGCGGCCGCCTCGGCCGCCGTCGCCTCGGCCGAGGCGACGGTCTCCGAGGAGGCGCTCCGGGAGGCCCGCGACCGGCTGGCCGACGGCCGTGACCTGGCCGACCGGCAGCGCCGCCACACGGCGGCCCGCATCCGCCACGACGAGCTGGAGGCCCGCGCCGACGAACGCGCCGACCTGGAGACCATCCTGGCCGAGGCCGCGTCGGCGTCCCGCGTGGTCCCCCTGCTCGACCAGCTCACGGCCCGCGAGCAGAGGGCGTCGGCCGCGTCGGCGGCCTTCGAGGCGGGCACGTCCGGCCTCACCGAGACCGACCACCGCCAGGCCGAACGCACCCGCCGCGACGAGCTGATCCGCCTTGAGGAGGCCCTCCACGACGAGGCCCGCCTCCGGGGCGTCATCCGCGAACAGGCTCACCTGAACGACGAGATCGCGACCCTGGAGAAGGGCCTGCGCGCGACCGCCGACCGCCTGGAGGCCGCCACCGCCGAGTTGTCGGAGGCCGAGGAGCGCCGCGCCGCCGCCGCGGTCGCCGAGGCCGCCCTGCCCGGCGCCGAGGCCGCCCGCGACCGGGCGGGCGACCTGCTCGAGGCCGTCCGCCGCCGCGACGCCGTCACGGCCGACCTGGCCGGGGCCGCGGCGGCCCGGGAGGCGGCCGGCCACCCGGGCCTGGGCGAACCGGAGCTCGCCGCCCTCGAACGCGACCGCCGCGACGAACTCGCCCGCCTCGACGCCCTCGACGGCGAGGAGACCCGCCTGACCGCGCTGAGAGCGGGCCGCGAGGCCGCCGAGGCCGAGGCCGCCCGCCTGGCGGGTGCCGAGGCCGAACTCGCCGACCGGCTGACCACCCTGCCCGGCCTCCTCGCCGAGACCGCCGCCCGCCTGGCCGCCTGCCGCGAACAGGCCGCCGCCCTGCCGGCGGCCCGATCCCGCCTGGTCGCCGCCGAGGAGCGGCTCGAAGCGGTGATCCGCCGCGACGAACTCGCCGCCGAACTGGCCGGGGCCGAAGACGCCCGCCGGGTCGCCGTCGACGCCGCGCAGGCGGCCGTCGACCGCCTCCACCAGATCCGCCAGGCCAGAATCGACGGCATGGCCGCCGAACTGGCCGCCCGCCTGGCCGAGGGCGACCCGTGCGCGGTCTGCGGTTCCCCCGCCCACCCCGCCCCGGCCGAGCCGCTGTCCGAGATGGCCACCGCCGACGACGAGGAGGCCGCCCAGGCGGAGGCCGACGCCGCCCAGGCGGCCAGGGAGTCGGCCGAGTCCATGGTGGCGGGGCTGGAAAGCCGGCACGAACGCGCCGCCGACACCGCCGACGGCCGGTCCCAGGCCGAGGCCGAACAGGCCCGCGAGGAGGCCGGCACCGAGCTGGCCGCCCTGGAGGCCGCCGCCGCCCGCGAACCCGTGCACCGCGACGAGGCCGCCCGCCTGGAGACGGCCCTCATCGACGTCCGCGAGGCGGAGGCCGAGACCGCTCTGGCCCTCCGCGAACTCCAGACCAGGCAGCAGACCTCCCGCGCCGAAGAGGAACGCGTCGAGGTCCGCCTGGCCGCCGCCCTCGACCCGGGTGAGACGGTCTCGTCCCGCCGCGCCCGCCTCACGGCGGAGGCCGCCGCGATCGCCGCGGCTCGCGCGGCCGAGACGAAGACGACCGCTCTGACCGGCCTCCTCGCCGAGGCCCACCGCCAGGTGGCGGCCACGATCAGAGGCACCGGCCTGGAGTCCGCCGCTCCCCGCGGGCCGGCCGAGGGCAAGACCGGCGCCGGTCCGGACGGCGATCTTCCACCGGGCACCGGTCCCGGCCCTGCGGTCTGGCCCGATGTCCCGGCCGCGCGGGCGCTCCTGGCCGAGGCGCGGCAGGCCGTCGCGGAGCTCACCGCCGTGCTCGACGGCCGTCTCGCCGCCCGGCAGACCGCCGACCGCCTGACCCGCGAGGTCGGCGACCTGAAGATCAAGGAGAGTGCCGACACCAAGCTCCTCGTGGAGACCAGGGCCGCCCGGGGCAGGTTCGCCCACGAGGAGTCCGAGCTGACGGGCCGCCTCGACCGGCTGCGCGGCGACGACGCCTCCATCTACGAACGGGTCGAGCGCCTCCGCGCCGAGACCGAGGCCTACCGCCACGCCGCCGAGCTCTCCGAGGCCCTCCACGAGGCCGGGCGGGAACTGGCCGCCGCGCGGAACGCCGCGCTGGCCGCCGCCGTCGACGCGGGCTTCGCCGGCCTCGACGACGTGGCCGCCGCCCGCCGCACCCCGGCCGAGATCGACGAGATGGGCGGCCGGCTGCGCGAGCTGGGCGACGAACTGGCCGCCGTGGTCCGCACCCTCGCCGACCCCGAACTCCAGGCCGCCGCCGCCCAGCCCCCGCCCGACCTCCCCGCCCTCCAGCGGGCCGTCGACGAGGCCGACGCGACCCGGTCGGCCCAGGTCTCCGCGCGTGACGGCGCCGTCGCCCGCCTCAGCCGGCTCACCGCGCTGGCCGCCGAACTCGCCGAGGCGCAGGCCCGCCGCGCCCCCGCCGAGCGCCGCCACCGGCTGGCCCGCCGGATGGCCGAACTCGCCGGCGGCACCTCCGCCGACAACCAGTGGGACATGCCCCTGTCGTCCTATGTCCTCGGCGAACGCCTCCGCCAGGTCGCCGACGCCGCCAACGAGCGCCTCTCCCACATGTCCGACGGCCGCTACCTGCTGCGATACGACGTGAAGAAGACGGCCGGGCACCGCGGGCGCTCGGGCGGCGGCCTGGGCCTGCGTGTGCTCGACGCCTGGACCGGCGTCGACCGCGACCCGGCCACCCTCTCGGGCGGCGAGAGCTTCATCACCTCACTGGCGCTGGCGCTGGGCCTGGCCGACGTGGTCGCGGCCGAGGCGGGCGGCGCCGAGATCGGCACCCTCTTCGTCGACGAGGGCTTCGGCACCCTCGACGAGGAGACCCTCGACGACGTCCTCGACATCCTCGACTCGCTGCGCGAGGGCGGGCGCGCGGTCGGCGTGGTCAGCCACGTCGCCGAACTGCGGGTCCGGATCCCGGCCCAGCTCCGCGTCCACAAGGGACGGGCGGGCTCGACCCTGCGCTGAGTCAGGAGAGCAGTTTGTGGGCGGCGTGCTCGATCTCCTGCTCGCTCAGCAGGACGTGCTCGGAGGCCGCCCCCAGGGGCACGAAGCTGTCCTGTGACGTCACCCGGGCGATCCGCCCGGTGAAGCCGTTGTCGACCAGAGCCGTCACGATCGCCTCGGAGACGCCGCCGGTGCGGCGCGTCTCGTCGGCGATCAGCACGTTCCCGGTCAGCTCGGCCGAGCGCATCAGGTCGTCGATCGGCAGCGGGGAGAGCCAGCGCAGGTCCAGGACGCGGCAGCTCTTCTCCTCCTGGGTCAGGCGGACGGCGGCCCGCAGGCTCATCCGCAGGCCGTTGCCGAAGGTCACGATCGTCAGGTCGCGGCCGTCGCCGTAGGAGCGGGCGCGGCCGACCGGGACGTGGGTCTCCGCCCAGCGCGACGGCGGGGCGTAGGGGGCGGCCCAGCCGTTGTCGCCCTCGTCGAACAGGTCGCGGGTGTGGTAGAGCGCGATCGGTTCGAGGAACACGCAGACCGTTCCCTGGGCACGGGCCGTGGCCAGGCAGGTGCGCAGCATGGCGGCCGCGTCGTCGGGGCGGGCGGGGGCGGCGATCACCAGGCCGGGGATGTCGCGGAGGGCGGCGACGGAGTTGTCGTTGTGGAAGTGGCCGCCGAAGCCCTTCTGATAGGAGAGGCCGGGGACGCGGACGACCAGCGGGTTCCGGTAGGCGCCCTGGGAGAAGAAGCTCAGCGACGACGCCTCGCCCCGGATCTGGTCCAGGGCGTTGTGGAGGTAGGCCAGGTATTGGATCTCGGGGACCGGGGTCAGACCGGAGACGCCGGAGCCCAGGGCCAGGCCGAGGATCGCCTGCTCGTCGAGGAGGGTGTCGAAGACGCGCTCGGTGCCGAACTGGCGGACCAGCCCGCGGGTGACGCCGTAGACGCCGCCCTTGCGGGCGACGTCCTCGCCGAAGACGATCAGGCCGGGGTCGCCGAGCATCTGGTCGGCGAGGGTCCGGTTGATCGCCTGGGCCAGGGTGAGGCGGCCCTCGTCTTCGGGGAGGGCGCGGAAGACGCTCTCGCGTCCCTTCGGCGGCCGGGCCGACTCCGCCGCCACCCGCTGCGGGTCGCGGGGGGAGATCGGGGCCATGATCTCGCGGGCGCTGGTCAGCTTCGGGCGGCGGGCGGCCTCCACGGCGAACTTGAGCACGTGGTCGCGCTCGGCCTCGTACTGGGAGAGCAGGCCCTCGGGGGTCTCCAGGCCGGCCTCGACCAGGAGTCTCGCGGTCGCCACGAGCGGGTCGTGGGCCAGGTCGGCGGTGATCTCGCGGCGGGTGCGGTAGCCGATCTCGACGTCGGAGCCCGCGTGGCCCATCAGCCGGACCGTCTTCAGGTGGAGATAGGCGGGGGACCGGTTCTCGCGGGCGTGGGCGGCGGCCCTCTGGGCGACCTCGTAGGTCTCGGCGATGTCGGAGCCGTCGGCGGTGAAGTATTCGATCAGCGGCTGGCGGGACGCCTCGACCCAGCCCGGAGGGGTCCGGACGCTGATGCCGATGCCGTTGTCCTCGCACACGAACAGGATCGGCAGCGACAACCCCCGGTAGGCGCCGTAGGCGGCCGTGTTGAACCCCGACAGGGCGCTCGCGTGGTTGACCGACGCGTCGCCGAAGCTGCAGACCGCGATGGCGTCGGGGGCCCACGGGCCGGGCACGCCGAGCAGGCGCCCGCGTTCGATGGCGAACGCCACGCCGACCGCGCGCGGCAGGTGGCTGGCGATCGTGGAGGTCTGCGGGATCACCGCCAGCGACGGGTGGCCGAAGACCTTGTGCCGCCCGCCCGCGATCGGCTCCTCGGCCGAGGCGGCCACGCCGAGCAGGACGTCGCGCAGGCCCTCGTTGGCCACCCGGCCCGCCTGCGACGACCGGGCCAGGTAGAAGGCGCCCGACCGGTAGTGGAGCAGCGCCGGATCGGTCGCCCGCAGGGCCAGGGCGACGGCCGCGTTGCCCTCGTGGCCGGCCGAGCCGATCGTGTAGTAGCCCAGGTCGTTCTCGCGCATCCAGCGCGCGGCCACGTCGCAGAGGCGGCTGGCGAGCTGGGCGTCGTACACCCTCCTGGCCTGCCTGCCGGTCAGTGGTGAACCGGGCCGGATCGCACGCTCCGGGTCTCCCTTCTCAGCCGGGGGGCGAAGCGCCCCGACGACCTCGGCGAAATGCGTCTCAACAGTGTCCCGCGCCACATGCCCGATTATGTCGTCACCTCAGGCGTGCCGTCCCGCCCCTTACACAGTCCGGCGGGATTTGACAAGTTTTCATCACAACATGTCAGCGGATCAAACCGTTTCGTCGCAAAAGCCGTCTACTAGAAAGGCAAAAGCGCGGCACCCTCACGTCGCGTTCGACACACCCGGGGAAGGAATACACCCGCATGTTGAAACGCATCAGCGCCGTGATTCTCGCGGCTGCCGTGGCGTCGGTGGGATTAGCCACCGGAACCGCGGCGAACGCCACCACGGCGGAGAAGCCGACCCTGTCCGACCTCACGATCAACCCCAGTCCCGTGGTCGTGACCAGCCGTGACAAGGTCACCGCGACGTTCTCGTTCGTCGTGGGCAAGGAGGCCGACAAGGTCGAGGCGACGATCGCGCCCCGGCGCGGCGACGCCAGGTCGCTGACCCTGACCGCGCCGACGGGAACCCCCGACGGCAAGTACACCGGGACCTTCTCGTTCGGCCGCGGCGAGCCCGCCGGCGAGTGGAGGCTCTCCGTCAAGGCGAGCAACGAGACCGGCGCCACCGAAGCCTCCAAGGACTTCAGGGTGTTCCAGGTCTGGCCGACCGACATCGTCAGGTTCGGCGCCGGCCCCGAGCCGGCCAGGTTCGGCTCCTCGCTGACCGTGTCCGGCCGGCTGGTCATCCACGGTTCCCGGGGCTTCGACGGCCTGAAGGACCAGCGGGTCAAGATCCTGTTCAAGGAGAAGGGCTCGTGGCGCTGGAAGACCGTCGCCTGGGACCGCACCAACTGGCGCGGTGACTTCGCGGTCCGCGTCAAGGCCCTGAAGTCGGGCTGGTGGAAGGCCGAGTACGACGGCGTCAGGGGCTTCACCCACGGTTCGAGCAGCGACGGCGACCAGGTCACCGTCTTCCGCCCGAGGCCGCCGAAGCCCGACGCCGCCAGCCGCGTCGTCGACTTCAACGCCTCCCCCGAACCGGTGAAGAAGGGCAAGAAGCTCTCCCTCGCCGGTGAGCTGCAGACCTGGGACCACGGTCGCTGGGACGGCTACGAGGGCAAGGTCAGCGTCTGGTTCAAGGCCAAGTGGGGCAAGTGGACCTACGTCAAGACCGCGTGGACCGACGGCTCGGGCGAGTTCTCGACCACGGCCACGGCCAGGAAATCCGGTGACTGGCGCGTCGTCTTCGCGGGCGACAAGGACACCAAGCCCAGCACCAGCAAGTCCGACTGGGTGCTCGTCAAGTAACACCCGCACCTGAGAATGCCCGGGACACCCCACGCGTCCCGGGCATTCCGCTATTCGGTACGCCGGAACCGCGCGATCGCGAGCTGGAGCAGCACGAACCCGAACACCGCCACGACGACCAGCTCGAACCAGACCGGCAGCCGCCAGCCGAACCAGGTGATGCCCGGGTTCAGCAGGGCCATGACCTGCGGTTCCACGGTCAGGCGGGCGAAGACGGCCTCGCGCATCGGGTCGACCGCGTAGGTCAGCGGGTTGATCACCGTCAGGACGTGCAGCCAGGCCGGCAGGTTGGCCAGCGGGTACATCGCGCCCGACAGGAAGATCATCGGCATGATGGCCATCTGCATGACGCCGAAGAACGTCTGCATGTTCTTCATCCCGGCCGCCAGCAGCGTGCCGAACGCGGTGATCGTGAACGCCGCCAGCAGCATCTCGGCCAGCAGCGTGACGATCAGGACGGGGTCGTAGGGGACCCCGACCAGCCCGGCCATGGCCAGGATGATCACGCCCTGCGCGGTGGCGACGAGCGCCCCGCCCAGGCACTTGCCGAGCACGATCGCGCCCCGGCTGACCGGCGCGACCAGCATCTCGCGCAGGAACCCGAACTCGCGGTCCCACACGATCGAGGCGGCCGAGAACATGGCCGTCGTGATCACCGTCATGGCGAGCACGCCGGGGTAGATGAAGGTGCGGTAGTCCAGGCCCGGGATGGCGGTCCGGACGATCGAGCCCAGTCCCGTACCGAGCACGAACAGGTAGAGCACCGGCTGGGCCAGCGAGGACACCAGCCGCGTGTGGTCGTTGACGAACCGCAGCATCTCCCGGTGCAGCACGACCTTCACCGCGCGCACGTCGTGGGCCAGGCCGCCCGTCGGCAGCCGCACCGCGGCGATCTCGGTCGTTGTCATCGGCGCAGCCTCGCTCTCATCATCTGGTTCATCCCGCCCGACTCCTCGGCGTCGCGGATCGTCGAGCCGGTGTAGTTCATGAACACGTCGTCGAGCGTCGGACGGTGCACGCTGACCCCGGTGATCGGCAGCCCGAGTTCGGCGAACAGTCTCGGCACGAACTCCTCTCCTGAGGCCACCGCGAAGGTCACCGCGCCGTCGTGGACGCCGGCGTCGAGGTCGAAACGTTCCTTGAGGGCCGCGATGGCGGCCTGGTCGTCGGAGGTGTGGATCTGCACCCGGTCCTTGCCCACGCCGGCCTTCAGCGCCTCGGGCGTGTCGATCACGACGATCTCACCGTGGTCGATGATCGCGATGCGGTCGCAGTACTCGGCCTCGTCCATGTAGTGGGTGGTCATGAAGATCGTGATGTCCTCGGTCCGGCGGAGCTTGTTGATGTAGCCCCAGATCGCCGAGCGGGTCTGCGGGTCGAGCCCGACCGTGGGCTCGTCGAGGAACAACACGCGGGGGGAGTGGAGCAGGCCGCGGGCGATCTCCAGGCGGCGCTTCATGCCGCCGGAGAAGGTCTGGACCTTGTTGTCGCGGCGGTCCCACAGGGCCACCATCTCCATGACCTGCCGGAGCCGCTCGTTCACCACCGGCTTCGGCACGCCGTAGAGCTCGGCGTGGAAGCGGAGGTTCTGCTCGGCGGTGAGGTAGGAGTCGAGTGTGGGGTCCTGGAAGACCAGGCCGATGTTGCGGCGGACCTCGTCGCGCTCCTTCACGACGTCGTGACCGGCGACCCGGGCCGATCCGCCGGTCGGATTGACCAGGGTGCAGAGCATGCTGATCGTGGTCGACTTGCCGGCGCCGTTGGGCCCGAGGAAGCCGAACACCTCGCCGTGCGCGACCTCGAAGTCGATGCCCTTGACCGCGTCGACCTTGCCGTAGGACTTCCGCAGCCCGGTGACCTCGACGGCGTTCATCGATCCCCTTCCTCGTCGTCGTCGCCGGCCAGGATGCGGAACATCTCGCGGCGGGTGTCCCTCAGCAGCTTCTTCGTCTCGGCCACCTGCTCGTCGGTGGCGACGTGGGTGAGGTGGACGAACGCCTCGGCGAGCCGGCCCCAGAGCAGCCGCATCTCGTGGCGGTCCTCGGGCATCCCCTGGGCCACCTCGGTCCAGGGTTCGGGTCCGGTACGGCTGCCGGCGACCTCGTGGCCGTTCTCGGTCAGCCGGTAGACGCGCGCGCCGGCCGACTCAAAGATATATCTCGATAGTCGGAGGTGTCGACGGATTCACAGCCAGTCGCGGCGTTTGAACACCACATAGAGCGTCAGGCAGACACACCCCATGAGCAGCACCGCGAACGGGTAGCCGAAGGCCCAGTGCAGCTCGGGCATGTGGTCGAAGTTCATCCCGTAGATCGTGCCGACCAGGGTGGGCGCGAACAGGATGGCCGCCCACGCCGAGATCTTCTTGACCTCGTCGCCCTGGGCGATGCTGGCGCCGGTGAGCTTGGTCATCTCCTCGTTCTGGGCCTGGCTGACCAGGGTGGAGTTGACGATCAGGATGTCCTGGAGCATCTGCCGGAACCCGGCCACCCGCTCGGTGACGGTGATCGCATGGTCGGCCACGTCGCGCAGGTAGCTCTGCAGCTCCTCGTCGACGCCGAACTTGGGGGCGTGCTGGATGAAGCCGTCGAGCATCTGGGTGAGCGGCAGGGTGGCCCGCTGGAACTCGATGACCTCGCGCGAGAGCTCGTAGATGCGCCGGGGGGCCGCCGGGTCGCCGCCGAAGACCTGCACCTCGATCTCGTCGATGTCGTTCTGCAGGCCGGCGACCACGGGGGCGTAGGCGTCGACGACGGCGTCGAGGATGGCGTACAGCACCGCCTGCGGGCCCTGGCGGAGCAGGTCGGGGTCGTTCTCCATGCGCTTGCGGACCAGCGACAGGTCGGGGGCCTCGCTGTGGCGGACGGTGATCACGAAGTCGGGCCCGAGGAAGATGTGCAGCTCGCCGAAGGCGACCTCCTCCTCGGCGTCGAGGTAGTTGGCGGCCCGCAGCACCATGAAGAGGGTGTCGCCGTAGCGGTCGGCCTTGGGCCGCTGGTGGGCCACGATGGCGTCCTCGATGGCGAGGTCGTGCAGGCCGAACTCCTCGGCGACCTTGAGCAGTTCGCTGTCCTCGGGGCGATAGAGGCCTATCCACGCCATCGATCCCGGGTTGGCGCGCAGTGCGGAGAAGGCGCCCGCGAGGGACGCGGGTGAGTCGATCCGGTGCCCGTTCAGGTAGATCGCGTTGTCGATGACGCTCTGTCTGACCAGCACGTCTTCGGGCTTGCGGGGGTCCATGGACGCCTCGGGGGAGGCGTCTCGTCTCATCCAGGTCCGCATACGCAGCTTTGCCACAGGGTGACGTTATCCCTCCATACCTGGATCAATCCTCTTGGGCGCGGAAGCCCCTAGGCTTTGCCCCGGGAGGTGGCCCCCTGAAAGCCCTCTGGAACCAGCTCATCGACACCCATCCGGCGCCGCCGCTGTGGGTGATCGCGGTCGCGGGAGTCGTGGCCTTCTGCGTCGTGGCCTATCCGCAGACCTGGCACCTGTCGCGCGGCCTGATCACGATCGCCCACGAGGGCGGGCACGCCCTGATGGCGGTGCTGACCCGGCGCAAGCTGCGCGGCATCCGGCTCCACTCCGACACCTCGGGGGTCACGCTGACGCGCGGCCGCCCGACGGGTCCGGGCATGGTGCTGACGGCGGCGGCCGGATACATCGCCCCCTCGCTCGTGGGGCTGGGCGCGGCGTGGCTGACCGACGCCGGCCACGTGACGCTGCTGCTCTGGCTGGTGCTGCTGCTGCTCGCGTGCATGCTCCTGCTGATCAGGAACGTGTTCGGGGTGGTCTCCCTGCTGGCGGTCGGCGGCGCGGTGTTCTGCGTGTCGTGGCTGGCGACGCCCGACGTGCAGGGCGTGGTGGCCTACGGCGCGGCCTGGTTCCTCATGCTCGGCGGGGTGCGGCCCATCCTCGAACTGCAGCGCAAGCGGCGGCGCGGCCGGGCCCCCGACTCCGACGCCGACCAGCTCGCGCGCCTGACGCGGGTCCCCGGCGCATTATGGGTGTTTCTGTTTTTCGTGGTGTCGGTGGTGGCATTGGGATATGGCGGCTATTTGCTGGTGATGTGAAGGAAATTCGCGATGTCCGCGATTTCCTCGTCGACGGGAATTTCCCGATCGTTTCCACCGAGCGACCACGTTCCGACGATCACCCCGTCCTTGACAACGGCCGGGCGGATGATTCCCCCGCCGGGGGCGATCACGGCCGGTGGAACGGTCATCGGGGCACGTTCCTTCCAGCCGAGCAGAAACTCATCGAAGGCGGGCAGCAGCCGGGTGCCCTCCCAGGGCTCTTTCCCCGGTACGTCGTGATGCGCCCGCCGCGCCTCCCGCAGGCTCACCCCCGACCAGTAGGCGAGGTCCTCGGGCGTGGCCGGGGCGTGGGACCGGGCGTAACGCACCCCGAGTTCCCGCAGGGCCCTGTCACGGTCGGGCTCGAAGACGATCGGCGCGCCGAGCCAGTCGGCGGCGTGGACGTAGGTGGCCTTGCCGCCCCGGTCGGGACCGAGCACCAGCCGGCCCCGCTCGGCGGCGAGCGCGGCCAGATGGATGATCGCCTGGCCTTCGGCCCCGAGCCGCTCCCCGAGCTCGGCCTTGGTGAGCGGGCCCTGCCCCGCGGTGGCCCGCTCGACCCGTCCGGCCAGGTCGTCGCCGGTGACCCCGAGCTGGGCGAGACGCCTGGCGATGGTGGCGGTCGAGGGCCGGGTGAGCGACAACAACCAGGGCAGGTCGTCGGTCCTGATCAGGTGCAGCGTGCCGCGCGGCCCCCAGGCCCGGGTGATCTCCCCGGCGCGGATCGCCTCCTCGACGTCCCGCCTGGTGAACCCGGCGCCCCGGGCGCGCAGCGCGAGCGCCGCCGCCCTGGAATCCTGCGCCTGTACGGCCAGGAGCCGCCCCACCAGCTCGGGCACGCTCGTCCGGGGGCGGTCGAGGAGCTGCGCCGTCGCCCGTCTGGGCCATGGATCGTTCACGGGACGATCCTAGGAACATCCTGCGAACCAGGAATGTCGGAGCGGTGCCCTACGGTGGGGCGCGTGCTACCCGAGACGCTCGACTCGGCGCTGTCCGACGAGGCGGTGCTGGTCACCTACCGCCGCATGTTCGCCGCCCTGGCCCGCGACAGCGGCGCCGTCGTCGACGACCCCGCCCTGGTCGACATCGCCGAGACGCTGTTCGCGGCGTTCGCCGAGGCGGGCGAAGAGTGGCTGACCCACGAGCAGATGCGCCACGCCTGCCGCGCCCACCCGGTCGAGCAGTTCGAGAACCGGCTCCGCGTGCTGCGCGGCCTCGGCGCGATCCGCGAGGTCTTCCCCAAGCCCAACCAGCTCCGCTACCGGGCGTCGTTCACGTCGGTGGTCGGCCTGATGTTCATCCGCCGCATGATGGACGACGGCGGCCAGAGCGAGATGCACCGCCTGCTGGCCCTCGAAGACCTGACGGTCGCCGGCCCCCGCACCACGATGGAGCAGGCCCGCCGCTCGGCCGACATGCTGGCCCGCGCCTTCCGCCTGTGGGCCCTCGAACTCGTCACCCTGACGACCGGCACCATCGAGGAGCTCCGCGAGCAGGCCCCCAAGTTGTGGGGCACCGAGGAGATCGCCCGCCGCGCCCAGAGCCTCCACACCACGATCCTGACCCGCTGGCCCGACCTCGACCGCGTCTGCACCGACCTCCGCTCGGCCATCTACGCCTACAGCGACGCCTCCCGCCGCGCGGCCGGCCGCCTGGCCGACTCGGCCGGCACCACCCGCAACCTGACCCTCCTCCCGGCCGAGACGTGGCGCACCTTCGCCCAGACGGCCTCCCGCGAACGCCTCGCCGCCGTCCTCGACGGGTTCGTCTTCGACGCCGCCGCGCCCTGGCACGACCCTTCCGCGATCGTCCGCGCGGTCGACGAGGCGCCCCGGCCCGTTCCCGTCCGGCCCGCGCCGCCGCGCTCCCCCCTGCCCGACGAGGGCGCGTCCTCCTCCTTGGCGGCGTCGGCTCCCGGGCGGTTCACGGAGGTGGCCGAAGCACTGCTCGGCGACCGCGACGCCGTGGCGCTCGAAGAGGTGCTGACGGGCGACTGGTCGACGATCCGCCGCGTGCTCGCCGACCTCGCCTCGGCCGACCTGCATCCCGAGGCGCCCTACCGGCTGGCCTGGTCCGACACCCTCTCGGCCGACCCTTCCGGGCACCCGAGCTGGCGGTCCCACGGCAGGTTGGAGCGCACCGATGGGTGAGCTCCACGCCGAGGCGCGCTCCACGGGCCTGGTGAAGCTGACCGGTTCCGTGCCGCCCGGGTTCGTCCGGGTGGGCGAGACCGGGGTGCCCGTGTGGCCCGACGGGGCCTCGCCCTCGTTGCTGGAGGAATACCAGATCGCCGGCGCGCCCGTGGAGCGGGCGGGGGAGACCCGGCGGGTGCTGGCCTGCTGCCTGCGCATGTGCTGGGCCGACCTCGACGCCGAGCCGTGGCCGGGGGTGTGGGCGGCGGTCGACGACGTGCTCGCCTGCTACCGCACCATGGTCGGCCGCACCGACGACTCGGTGCGGAGCTGGGCCGTGGGCGCGCTGCGGCGGCTCCACGACACCGGCTGGATCGTGTCGTCCGGCTTCGGGACGCTGCGGCTCGGGCCGCGCTGCGTGCTCTGGACCGCCGACGGCCACGTCCAGTTGCGGGAGCTGATGCGGCGCATCGCCGCGCCCGCGCCCTCGGGTGAGGTGACGCCCGTCGTGGAGGCGCGCGACGAGGGGCCCGAGGAGTTCGGCGACCTGCTGGGCGCCTTCGACGAGCGGCGGCGGGCCGAGCTGGTGGCCGCGTTCGTGGCGGTCGAGACGGCGGCCGAGCCGGTCCAGGAGGCGCGGTTCGCCGCGCTGCGCGACCCGGCCCTGCGGCGGGCGCTGACGGAGATGCTGGCCCGCCGGGGGCGGGTGCTGCAGCAGCGGCGCGACGCGTGGATCTCCGGTTACGCCGACGCCTACCAGGCCACCTCCCTGCCGGAGGCCGAGCGGGCGGTGCTGGCGCTCGTGCTGGTCCATTCGGTGGCGATCCCCCGGGCCGAGGGCCTGCTGGGGGAAGACACCTGGTTGTCGCACCATCCCGTCGCGACCGAGGAACTGCGGCGGCGCACGCTGCTGCCCATCGGCGAGCTGGAGGCCGCCCTGCGGTCGCTCCGGCAGGCCGGGCTGATCGCCCAGCAGAAGACCGGCGAGGAGGGCGCGGGCGGCTACGTGCCGGGCCCGCAGTTCCACCGGCTGACGCGGGCGGCGCGGGCGCGGCTGCAGGAGGAGCTCATCCTTGCGGCCGGTCCGCAGACGCCGCTGGCGGTCGCCATCAGGGCCAAACGCCGCCGCCACGAGCCGTCCGGCCCCGGCGAGGCGGCGTGATGCGCGGTGCCGGGCGCCGGGGCCGGCTGGGCGTCGATGTGGTGCGGGTTGTCGTGATCGGTTCGGAAAGGGTGCGGGGATGACCGAGGTCGTCGATCTGAGCGGAGACAAGCCGGGAGAGCCGGGGGCCTCCGGGTTGTTCCAGGTCGTCGTGCCGATCGATGACGTGCGGCCGGTCCGGGCCCCGCAGGACGACATCGTCGGCGACCGGGTGCTGGTCGCGGTGCAGGCGGTCAACATCTCGCGGTTGTCGACCCACACGGTCCCGATCGTGCCGGGCACGCTCGTCGTCGTCGCGGGGGCCGGGCCGAAAGACTCCAACGGGGCCGGGAAGTCGTCGTTCATCGCCGCCGTCACGGCGCTGCTGGGCGACGAGCAGTGGCGGTTCGCCTCGGGCGCGAAGGCCGTCTCCGAGTTGCTGTTCAACGCCGAGCTGGCGGCCCACGGCGACCAGCAGTGGGCCAGCGCCGACCACGGTTACATCGTCGGCGTCTTCGACGTGCCGTCGGCCGGGGTGCCGGTGACGGTGTGGGTGCGGGTCAACCAGGAGGCGCCCCACCTGGAGGTGCGGTGGGCCGAGGGCGTCCACCTGGCCACCGCCGCCTCCGAGGCCGAACGGGTCACCCACGCCGACGTCATCTGGTCGGGGCTGCCCAAGAGCGCCGGGCGGCGCGACGTCGTCGCCCGCGACCTGACCCGGGTCCTCTACGGCGACCGGGTCAGGTGCGTGTCGTTCCTCTCCACGTCGGTACGCAGCAAGGTCGCCACCAACCTGCTCTCGCAGCCGCTGAACGAGATCTCGCCCGACCGCATCTTCGAGGCCATCGCCGCCCTGACCGGCCTCGACGCCGAGCTCGACCAGGAACGCGAGGCCCGCCGCGACGAACACGCCAAACGGGTGCGCGCCGAAGACGCCCAGCGGCGCCTGGCCGACTTCGAAGACGAGTCACGCCACCTGCTGGCCGCCTTCGACCGCCGCGACCGGGCCCGCGAACGGCTCGCCGACGCCCTGAAGCACTGGCGCGGCCGGCTCGCCCGCCGGGTCGCCGACGCCGCCGAGGCCGAGGGCGCCCTGGCGGCGCAGCGGGCGGAGTTCGAGGCCGCCGCCGAGACGGCCGAGTCGGCGATCGCCGAGGTCAAGGCCGAGATCGCGGCCCTGCGCGACGACTCGCTCGACCGGGCGCTGGCCACCGCGCGCCGGGAACTGGCCGCCGTCCAGGCGAGCGCCGCCCGCGTCGAGGCCGAACGCGCGGTCGCCCAGAACACCGCCGACCAGCTCCGGGCCCAGATCCCGGCCCTGGAGGAGCAGCGCCGCCGCGCCGACGGCCGCGACCCCGGCCGGGCCCGCGCCGAACTGGCCGAGGCTCGCACGGTCCACGCCGAGGCGCTCAAGGCCCTCGGCGTCGCCGACCGCGAACACGAGACCGCCCAGGCCGCCCTCCGCGACGCCGAGAACGGCCCGGCCGCCCTGCAGCTCACCGCGCTGGGCCTGGCGGGCATCCGGGCCGCCGGCCTCCTCGACGCCTTGGACGTGGCCGAACAGGCCGGCGTCGCCGAAGACGCGCGTGACGCCGTCGTGGTCGACGCCGCCGACATGGACGCCGCCGCGACGGCGCTGGCCGCCTTCCCCGGGTCCGTCGTGGTCTCCTCGTCCGGCGTCACCGTCGTCGGCCTGGCCGAGGCGCAGGTCACCGGGCGTGACGCGCGGGTGAAGGCCGCCGCCAAGCGGGTCGAGCGGGCCGTCGCCGCGCAGGAGGCCGCCGCCGCGGCCGTGCGGAGGGCCGAAGAGGGCGTCGCCGCGGCCGAGCGCCGGGTCGAGGGCGCCGAGGCCGCCGACCGGCTGGCGGAGCTGGCCACCCGGCTCGACGCCCAGCGCGAGCGCCTCACCGAACTGACCGCCGCCGCCGGCGAGCTCACCCCCGCGCTCGACGCCGCCGAGGAGCGGGTCGGCGCGCTCGACTTCCGGGCCCGCACCCGCGACGTCGAGGCCGACCGCCTGGAGGGCCGCCGCCACGCCCTGACCGCCCGCCGCGACGAGGCCCGCGCGGGCGCCGCCCGCATCGAGGCCCAGCGGACCGCCCTCGGGCTCGACCGGCTGGTCAGAGACTGGGGCGGCACCGTCGAGGGCGCCCAGGAGTGGCTGGCCGCCGACGAGCTGACCGCCGACGAGTGGTGGCGGGCCGCCGAACGCCACCTCGACGCCGCCCTGCGCGACACCTTCGACGACGGCGAGGAGATGCCCGAGGAGCTCGCCTACCTCATCGCCGCCCGCAAAGACGGCCGCGCCGCCGAAGAACTGGCCACCTTCCAGGCGGTGTGCAACGCGCTGGGCTCCTACCTGCGCGCCCAGGAGGAGTACGAACGCCACCAGCGCCGCCAGATCGAGACGCAGATCACCACCCGCCGCCGCGACCTCGCCGCCGCCACGCGGGGCGCCGAGGAGGCCGCCCAGTCGACCGCCGTCCACCGTGCGACCCTCACCGAGGCCATCCGCGCCCGCCTGACCCGCGTGGCCGAGGAGTTCGACCGTCTCGACACCGGCTACGGCGGCTACGGCGCCTCCCTCGACTTCCCCGTCCCGGCGGCCCCGGCCGACCCCGAGCAGCGCTGGTCGTGGCGGGTGATCCCGAAGTGGAAGCGGGGCGAGGGCCAGGGCTACGTGCCCTACAACCGCCGGGCCAACACGGCGCTGATGGACGAGAAGGCGGTCAAGCTGGTCTGCGCGGCGGCCATCGCGTCGAGCGGCGGCAAGCACCTGACGCTGGTCCTCGACGAGCTCGGCCGCAACCTCGGCAAGGAGCACCGCCGCGAGGCGGTCGCCCTGTTCCGCCGCATCGGCGAGACCTACGGCATCACCGTCATCGGCGCCCTGCAGGACGACATGGAGCCCTACGCCATCGACGCGTGCGGACAGTATGTGAAGCTGCGGCGCTCGTCCGACGCGATGGCCTACAACGAGCCGCCCATCATCATCGCCCACGACAAGCACGCCGACCGGGTGAGGATGCTCGCCGAGCACGTGACCCGCGCGTAAGAACTCTACTTTGTAAAGGCGCAGGCCCGGCGCGTGTTAACGGTCGCTAACAGCAGCCCGCAACGACGCCCGGGCCATGACCTCCAGCACCGACGCCATCTCCGCACTCCCCAGCTCTCCGACGCTCCGGGGCGTCGAGTTCAGCAGCCCGAACACGGCGTGCACCGCGGCCCGCACCCGCGCCACCGCGCAGCCCGGATGGAGGTCACGCACCACGCCCACCCACTCTTCGACGTAGAGGCGCTGGAGCCGGCGGATGGCCCGCTGGTCGGCCGCGGGCACGTTGTGGAGTTCCCGCTCGTGGACGCGGATCAGCTCGGGATGCCCGAGGGCGAACTCGATGTGGCCTCTGAGCAGCACGTCGAGCGCGTCAGGCGGTGCGAGGGAGGCCGCCGAGGCGCCGGCGGAGGAGAGGCGGCCCGAGATGTCGAGCAGGATCTCGGTCAGCAGCGCCTCCTTGCCCCGGAAGTGGCGATAGAGCGCGGGCCCGGACACGCCGACCGCCGCGCCGATCTCCTCGATGGACACCCCGTGGAAGCCGCGTTCGGCGAAGAGGGCCGCCGCCGCGTCGAGGATCTCGGCCCGCCTGTTCCGGGTAGGTGTGCTCACAAGCCCCCATGGTAGACGTTGATGTTAATGGCGACTAACGTGAGGCGCGGAGAACACGGAGGAGGTGGCCGACAGGTGTGGCCGGTGCTGTCCAGTTCGGGTGATCCGGGCGGGGCGTCCTACAAGAAGAACGCCGAGGTCAACGAGAGGCTCGTCGCCGAGTTGCGGGAGCGGCTCGACACGGCCGCCAGGGGCGGCCCCGAGCGGTCGCGGATCCGGCATGTCGAGCGCGGCAAGCTCCTCCCCAGAGACCGGGTCGACACGCTGCTCGACCCGGGCGCGCGGTTCCTGGAGCTCTCGCCGCTCGCGGCGACGGGCCTCTACGACGACGCCGCGCCGGCGGCCGGGATCATCACCGGCGTGGGCCGGGTGAGCGGCCGCGAGGTGGTGGTCGTCGCCAACGACGCGACGGTCAAGGGCGGCACCTACTACCCGATGACCGTCAAGAAGCACCTCCGCGCCCAGGAGGTCGCCCTCGACAACCGTCTCCCGTGCGTCTACCTGGTCGACTCCGGCGGCGCGTTCCTGCCCAGGCAGGACGAGGTCTTCCCCGACCGCGAACACTTCGGCCGCATCTTCTACAACCAGGCGACCATGTCCGCGAAGGGCATCCCGCAGGTCGCGGCGGTGCTCGGCTCGTGCACGGCCGGGGGCGCCTACGTCCCGGCGATGAGCGACGAGGCGGTGATCGTCCGCGACCAGGGCACGATCTTCCTCGGCGGGCCGCCCCTGGTGAAGGCCGCGACCGGTGAGGAGGTCACCGCCGAGGAGCTGGGCGGGGGAGAGGTGCATTCGCGGATCAGCGGGGTCACCGACCACCTGGCCGACGACGACGCCCACGCGCTGCGCATCGTCCGCGACATCGTGGCCACCTTCGCGCCCGCGAGGAAGGCGTGGGAGCGCACCGACACCGAGGCGCCGAAGTACGAGCCCCGCGAGCTCTACGGCATCGTGCCCCCCGACACGCGCACCCCCTACGACGTGCGCGAGGTCGTCGCCCGGATCGTCGACGGCAGCCGGTTCCTGGAGTTCAAGCAGGAGTACGGCCCGACCCTCGTCACCGGCTTCGCCCGCGTCCACGGGCACCCCGTCGGGATCGTCGCCAACAACGGCATCCTGTTCGCCGAGTCGGCGCTCAAGGGCGCCCACTTCATCGAGTTGTGCGACCGGCGGGAGATCCCGCTCGTGTTCCTCCAGAACATCAGCGGGTTCATGGTCGGCAAGGCCTACGAGCAGGGCGGCATCGCCAAACACGGCGCCAAGATGGTCACCGCGGTCGCCTGCGCGCGGGTGCCGAAGCTGACCGTGGTCGTCGGCGGCTCGTTCGGGGCCGGGAACTACGCGATGGCCGGGCGGGCCTACTCGCCGCGGTTCCTCTGGATGTGGCCGAACGCCCGCATCTCGGTCATGGGCGGCGAACAGGCCGCGACCGTGCTCTCGATGGTCGGCGACGCCGACCCCGAGGCGATCAGGGCCCAGTACGAATCGCAGGGCAACCCCTACTACTCGACCGCGCGCCTGTGGGACGACGGCGTCATCGACCCCGCCGACACCCGGACCGTCCTCGGCCTGGCCCTCGGGGCCTGCGCGAACGCGCCGCTGGAGCCGGTCGGCTACGGCGTCTTCCGGATGTGAGGCCCATGTTCGACACCGTTCTGGTCGCCAACCGGGGCGAGATCGCCCTCCGTGTCATCAAGACGTTGCGCCGCCTGGGCATCCGGTCGGTGGCCGTCCACACCGAGGGCGACACGACCCATGCCGACGAAGCCGACGTGGCGGTGAAGATCGGCAGCTACCTCGACGCCTCCGAAGTGGTGGAGGCCGCCCGGATAACCGGAGCTCAGGCCATCCACCCCGGCTACGGATTCCTCTCCGAGAACACGAACTTCGCGGCCGCGTGCCATGACAACGGCATCGTGTTCGTCGGCCCGCCCGCCGGCGCGATCGAGGCGATGGGCGACAAGATCCGCGCCAAGGAGACCGTCGCGGCGGCCGGGGTCCCGGTGGTGCCGGGCGCGTCGACCGATCTGGCGGACTTCGCGGAGTTCCCCGCCCTGATCAAGCCGTCGGCCGGTGGCGGCGGCAAGGGCATGGTGCTGGTGCGCGCCAAGGAGGAGCTGCCCGAGGCGCTCGCCTCGGCCGCGCGGACCGCGCTGGCCGCCTTCGGCGACGGCACCCTCCTCATCGAGCGCTACGTCGAGAGCCCCCGCCACATCGAGATCCAGGTGCTGGCCGACGCCCACGGCAACGTGATCCACCTGGGCGAGCGCGAGTGCAGCCTGCAGCGCCGGCACCAGAAGATCGTCGAAGAGGCGCCCTCGCCGCTGCTCGACGAGGCCACGCGGGCCAAGATGGGCGCCGCCGCCGTGGAGGCCGCGCGCAGCGTCGGCTACGTCAACGCGGGCACCATCGAGTTCATCGTCCACGGCACGACCGGCGAGTTCTTCTTCATGGAGATGAACACCCGCCTTCAGGTCGAACACCCCGTGACCGAACTCGTCACCGGTCTCGACCTGGTCGAACTCCAGCTCAGGGTGGCGGCGGGCGAGGAGTTGCCGCTGACCCAGGACGACGTGCGGCTCGACGGCCACGCGGTGGAGGCCCGCGTCTACGCCGAGGATCCCGCGCGCGGCTTCCTCCCGAGCACCGGCCGCGTCCTCAAGCTCACCGAGCCGAAGGTCCGCTTCGACTCGGGCATCGCCGAGGGCGGCGTGGTCGGCACCGGCTACGACCCGATGCTCGCCAAGGTGATCGCGTGGGCCCCCACCCGGGACGAGGCCCTGGCCACGCTCGACAACGCGCTGCGGGAGACGGTCATCCTCGGGGTGACCACCAACCTGGGCTTCCTCCAGAAGCTGCTGCGCAACGACCGGGTCCGGCGGGGCGTGCTCGACACCGGGCTCGTCGAGCGCGAGGTCGACCCGGCCGAACCGGAGATCCCGGGTCACGTGCTCGCCGAGGCGGCCCGCCTCTTCGCCCCGGTCGCCGCCTCCGACGACCCCTGGGACATCCCCGACGGCTGGCGGCTCGGCCGGCACCGTCCGCCGGCCCACCTTCTTGAGGTCGGCGGGGAGATCGTCGAGGCGCCCGAAGACGACGGGGTGACCCGCCGGTTCACGACCGCCCGCGACGGCGCGACCCTCTGGCTCCACTCCGAGGGGCGGACGTACAAGGTCGCCCGGCACGAGCCCATCGAGGAGCGGTCGGCCGCCGCCCAGGCGGGTGACGGCGCGGTGCGCAGCCCGATGCCGGGGACCGTCCTGGTCGTGAAGGCCGCGCAGGGCGACCGGGTGGCCGAGGGGCAGCCGCTGCTGATCGTGGAGGCCATGAAGATGGAGCACACCGTCACGGCGCCGGTCGGCGGGACGGTCACCCTCCGGGTGCGGGCCGGTCAGCAGGTCGCCCTCGACGAGGTCCTCGCGGTCGTGGAGGCGGCGCTGTGACGTTCAAAGGCGCGACGTACCGGATCGAGAATCTGCCCGACGAGGTCACGATCTACGAGGTCGGGCCGCGCGACGGGCTGCAGAACGAGAAGACGATCGTGCCGGTCGAGGTCAAGGCCGAGTTCGTCACCCGGCTCGCGGCGGCGGGCCTGAAGGTCATCGAGGCGACCAGCTTCGTGCACCCCAAGTGGGTGCCGCAGCTCGCCGACGCCGAGGAGCTGCTCACGGTCGTCCACCGGAAGGACCAGGTGCGCTATCCGGTCCTGGTGCCGAACGAGCGCGGCCTGGACCGCGCGCTGGAACTCGGCTGCACCGAGATCGCGATCTTCGGCAGCGCGACCGAGACCTTCGCCCAGCGCAACCTGAACCGGTCGCTGAAGACCCAGTTCGACATGTTCGCCCCGGTGGTCCGGCGGGCGCGCGAGAACGGGCTCAGGGTCCGCGCCTACGTGTCGATGTGCTTCGGCGACCCGTGGGAGGGGCCGGTCCCGATCGGCCAGGTCGTCGACGTCGGCAGCCGGCTGCTCGACCTCGGCTGCGCCGAGTTGTCGCTCGGCGACACGATCGGCGTCGCCACCGCCGGGCACGTCGGCGCGCTGCTCGACGCCTTCCCCCGGGAGCGGCCGCTCGCGGTCCACTTCCACGACACCTACGGCCAGGCCCTGGCCAACGTCGTCGAGGCCCTCCGCCACGGCATCACCGTGATCGACGCCAGCGCGGGCGGCATCGGCGGCTGCCCCTACGCCAGGTCGGCCACCGGCAACCTCGCCACCGAAGACCTGGTCTGGCTCCTCGACGGCCTCGGCATCCGCCACGGCGTCGACCTGCGGGAGCTCGCCGCCACCAGCCACTGGCTGGCCGGCAGGCTCGGCCGCCCCAGCCCCAGCGCGGTGGTCCGCGCCCTCACGAAGGAGTGAGAATGCTCACCGAAGACCACGAAGACCTGCGCAAGACCGTCGAGGCGTTCGCCCGCGACGAGGTCGCCCCGGTCATCGGCGGCCTCTACGAGAAGGGCGAGTTCCCCTACGAGATCGTCCGGAAGATGGGCGCGATGGGCCTGTTCGGCCTGCCCATCCCCGAGGAGCACGGCGGCATGGGCGGCGACTACTTCGCTCTGTGCCTGGCGCTCGAAGAGCTGGCCCGGGTCGACTCCAGCGTCGCCATCACCCTGGAGGCCGCCGTCTCGCTGGGCGCGATGCCGCTCTACCGCTTCGGCACCTCCGAGCAGAAGGACGAGTGGCTGCCCCGGCTGGCGGCCGGTGAGCTGCTGGGCGCGTTCGGGCTGACCGAGCCCGGCGGCGGCTCCGACGTGCCCGGCGGCATGCGGACCACCGCCGTCCTCGACGGCGACGAGTGGGTGATCAACGGGTCGAAGGCGTTCATCACCAACTCCGGCACCGCCATCACCGGCTTCGTCGGGGTTGCCGCCATCACCGGCCGGAGGGTCGACGGCAAGCCCGAGATCTCCACGATCATCGTCCCGGCGGGCACGCCGGGCCTGGGGGTCTCCGAGAAGTACTCGAAGGTCGGCTGGTCGTCCAGCGACACCCGGGAGTTGTCGTTCACCAACTGCCGGGTGCCGGCGGCCAACCTCCTCGGGCAGCGCGGCCGGGGCTACGCCCAGTTCCTGCAGACCCTCGACGAGGGCCGGATCGCCATCGCGGCCCTGTCGGTCGGCCTGGCCCAGGGCTGCGTCGACGAGTCGGTCCGCTACGTCGCCGAGCGTCACGCCTTCGGCCACCCGATCGGCCACTACCAGGCGATGCAGTTCAAGGTCGCCGACATGGAGGTCCGCGCCCACACCGCCCGCCTGGCCTACTACCACGCGGCCGAGCGGATGCTGCGCGGCCTGCCGTTCAAGAAGGAGGCCGCCATCGCCAAGCTGGTCGCCTCGAACGCGGCGATGGACAACTCCCGCGACGCGACCCAGGTCTTCGGCGGCTACGGTTTCATGAACGAATACCCGGTCGGCCGCTTCTACCGCGACGCCAAGATTCTGGAGATCGGTGAGGGCACGAGCGAGATCCAGCGCCTCCTGATCGCCCGTGAACTGGGCCTCGGAGGGCTCTGACCACGATTAATTAATCCTTAGAAAGCCGATCAAGCGTGCGGGTCCACTCCCGGCTGCTGGTTGTCTGTGTACGACAACCCCCGTAACCCAGATGAAGGGCATCACAGTGGACCTGAACGTCACTCGTCGTCGCGCCATCGGCACCGCCGCGCTGGCCGGGGTCGGCGTCGCGGTCGCGGCGTGTTCCGGAGAGCAGGCCCCCACCAGCGCCGAACCGGCTCCGGCCGACAGCGCGGCCGCGCCCCCGGCCGCGACCGACGCCCCCGCGGCCGGCGGCAACGCGCTCGCCGCGACGGCCGACGTGCCGGTCGGCGGCGGCGTGATCACCGAGCAGGCCGTGGTGACGCAGCCGGAGGCCGGCACCTACAAGGCCTTCAGCCCCGTCTGCACCCACCAGGGCTGCAAGGTCAAGAGCATCGACGCGGGCAAGATCGTCTGCCCGTGCCACAACTCGCAGTTCTCGATCGCCGACGGATCGGTCCAGGGCGGCCCCGCCGCCACCCCGCTCCCCGAGGTCCCGATCAAGGTCGAGGGCGACCAGATCCTCCTCGGATAAGTGCGAAAGTTTGGCACCATTACCATCAGTGGTACGTGGCCGGACGTACCACTTCCCACCTGCTTAAACTTCCGTCAAGCCGGATGTTCCGGACGGGCTCGGTAGCCGGGCGACCGCATCCCGGTGATGGACGCGCAGGTCGGACGGATCCTAGAGTCCTCTCATGACGTCCGGTGATCTCCAGCTTCGCAGAGCAGAGAAGACCGACGCGGAGCAGATTTTCGCGTTGGCCCGCGAATTCGCCGTGTCGTTCCGACCAGAGCGGGCCGCCTTCGACGCCGCCTTCCCCGAGCTCCTGGAGAACGAGGAGGCGCTGCTCCTCGTGGCCACCGTCGACGGCGTCGTCCGGGGCTACCTCCTCGGCTTCACCCATCTGACCCTGTTCGCCAACGGCCGGGTCGCGTGGGTGGAGGAGGCGATCATCGAGAGCGGCTTCCGCCGCCACGGCCTCGGCCGCCATCTGCTCGCGGAGTTCGAGTTGTGGGCGCGCAGCCGCGACGCGGGATACGTCGCGCTGGCCACGCGCCGCGCGGCCGAGTTCTACAAGGCGACCGGCTACGAGGTGTCGGCCACCTACTACCGCAAGCTGCTCCGCCCGAGGAATCCCTAGGAAGTGAGCCCTAGGAAGTGAGCTGGGCGTCGAGCCGGTAGCCGTCGACGGTCACGTAGACCGAGTCGCCCGGCCGCGCGTTCAACCGCATCAGCACCGGCTGCAGCGAGTCGAAGACCGGCTGCCGGTCGCGCCACACCAGCACCACGGCGTTGTCGCCGGGACCGGTCACCGACAGCAGGGTGCCGGGGCGCATGCCGAGCTGGGCCGCGTAGTTCTCCGGCACCGCGACCGGTTCACCGCGCAGGTGCCCGCTGGTGACGTCGATGCGCTGCCAGCGGCGCGGGTCGGACGCCGGGCTCGGCGTGCTGCGCGGGCTGGGCACCAGGTGCGGGCGCGGCGCTCCGCCGGTGAGGGCGTTGAGCGCGGCCAGCGCGGTCGCCGGGTCGGGGCCGCTGTGGGCCATCTTCGGTATCGGCACGCCCGCCGGGCGGGCCGGGTGGCCGTTGGCGCCGGGGGTGCGGCGCGGCAGCGGGGTGTCGCCCACCGGGGCGCCGTTGGCGGGGGACGTCGTGTTCGCGGGAGTTTTCGGCAGGGCTTCCATCCAGGCCTTGGCGGAGTGGGAACGGATGCCGAGCTGGCCGAGCAGTTCGATCACGTCGGCGTCGGCCGGGTGGGCCGACAGCAGCTGGCGGGTGCGGTCGCGCAGGCCGCCCAGGTCGCCCACGACGAGCCAGCCGTCCTGCAGCCGGCGGTCGGGCATGAGCGTCACCAGGACACGCCACAGGGGCGTACGCAGCGCCGGGACCTCGATCGGGTGGGACGGATCGGCGCCGATGAGCTGTTCCTGGGTGGCGGCGGTGCCGAGCCACTCGGTGAGGCCGAACAGGTGGCCCGTCAGGGCGGCGGAGTCGGGGGAGCGCAACCACATCAGCACGCGCTCCTCGGCGGTGCGCTGGGCCTGCGACAGCAGCTCGCGGTCGACGTTGAGCTCGTGGGCGAGGGTGCGGAGGCTGATCGGCTCGGCGGCGAACAGGCGCTGCGCGGCGACCGCGCGCTCCAGCTGGTTCCACTCGCGGAACAGGTGCTCGACCAGGCCGACCATCGGGTGTTCGGCCGTGTTGAGCGGGGCGGGCTTCTCGGGCTCCTTGGCCGGGGCGGGCACCACGGGGGTGCCGTTGACGGCCGGTTTCACGCCGTTGACCTGGCCGCGCGCCGGGATCGCGGGGATCGCGGCCATCATGCCGGTCTCCTCGACGGCCGGCACGGGGGCCGACAGCGGCGCCGGCTTGGCCGGTTGCTGGACCGGAGCCGGAGCCGGAGCCGGGGCCTGCGGCGCGGCGGCCGCAGCGGCGGCCGGGGCCGGGGCGGCGGTCTCGGCGGGGATCTCGATGCGGATGTGCGTGAAGATCTCCTTGAACACCGCCGTCAGCACCACGTCGGGCGTCGCCGCGGCCGACGGGGTGTCGAGGTCGCCGGCGGTGAGGCGGCGCAGGCGCTGCCAGCCGCCCAGCCCGATGATCACCGAGCGGACGGGGTCGGGCCAGCCGGGGAGCTGACGGTCGACCGTGTGCACCTGCACGGCCGGCATGAAGTCGGTCAGCGGCAGATGGTCGAGATGGGCCACGGCGAGCCGGGCGAGCCGCTCGCAGACCCAGTCAACTCCGGTCGTGCCGAGGGCACGGCCCAGTGCGACGGAGCCCCACCAGCCGCCGGGGAGGCGTGGATCTCCCAGCACCTCGGCCACCTGCTGGGGGCGGCTCCAGCGAAGAGCGGGAACCAGATCGCTCAGGCAGATCGTTGACTCGGCGTCCATCGGTTTGACCGCACCCTCCCGAGAGTGACGCTTGTTGCTAATGGTGCAGCTTACGCCGCAAGCTATCAATTGGTGTCAATAGGGTAAAGCTCTGTTGCGTTCTTGACGGCCGGAGGACGGCCGCCGACAAGCCCAACGGCCCGCCGGCCTGCGCGGCAGCCCGCTTCGAGACATTCGGAACGGGTGGAACCCGCGAGTCGGGCCGTGAGGAACCCGGCCGCGAACGCGTCTCCCGCGCCGGTGGAGTCGACGACGCGGTCGGCCGGCCCCGCCGTGGCGGCACCGGCCCGAGCAACGATACGCCCGTCTTGGGCGAGAAGCGCGCCCGCCGGGCCGAGCTTCACGACCGCGGTTCCGTAGATGTCGCCGAGGAGTTCGGCTGCCCGCTCCGGATCGGCGGCTCCGGTCAGCGCGAGCGCCTCGTCGCGGTTGGGCACGATCACATCGGCCTCCCGCGTCTCGGCGAGGAACCGTTCGGTCCCGAACTCGCGCAGGAACCGCGTCGACGCGGGGTCGACGCTGACCGTGCGGCCCCGCGCGGCCCGCATGGCGATCCGGGCCAGTTCCAGCCCCTCCGGCGTCCACATCAGGTAGCCGGACAGGTGGAGGCAGGCCACGCCGTCGAGCAGCGCGTCGCTCCAGTCGCCGGGGCCCAGACGACGCGCCGCGCCCCGGTTCGTCAGGAACGACCGCTCGCCGGCGTCGTCGACCATGGCGATGACGACGGCGGTCGGGCGGTCGGGGTCGACGGTCACATGGGTTTTGACGCCGCTCAGCGCGTTCAGGTGCCACACCGCCGTGTCGGAGCCGACGCGGGCCAGCAACCGGGCGTCGCCGCCCAGGTGGGCGGCCCACGCGGCGGTGTTGGCGCCCGAGCCGCCCGGCCGCAGCGTGATCTCGGCCTCGGTGTCGGTGCCCGTGGCCACCGGCTCGGAGTGGAGCGCGACGACGTCGGTCACGACATCGCCGATCACCAGCAGCCCCCTCGTGTCCCGGGTCACGGGGCCCTCGGATCCGGCGTCGGTCACGACCTCGCCGATCACCGGCCGCGCCCGCATCCCCGATCCCATGTCCCTCAATTCTCCGGCGTCCAGGATGACGCGATTTCCGCCGCGAGGCGGGTGTTTCCGCGGACTGCCGCGAGGTTGGCGGCAAGTGAGGCGCCTTGGGTGGCCTCGACCAGGTATTCCAGCAAGTACGGGGTGATGGCCTGACCCGTCACCCCGCCGGTCTCGGCCGCCCGGAGGGCCTCGGCGAGGACGCGGTCGTGCAGGGCCGGGTCGAGCTGCTCGTCCTCCGGGACGGGGTTGGCGACGATCAGGGCGGTCTCGGGGCCGCCGAGGGCGTCCTGGGCGCGCATGATGCCGGCCGCCTCCCCGGCCGACTCGATGCGCCAGTCGACCGGTTCGCCGGAGGTGTGCAGGTAGAAGCCGGGGAAGGTGTCCGTGCGGAAGCCGACCACGGTGACCTGGCGCGTTTCGAGGCGCTGCAGTGTGGCGGGCACGTCCAGGATCGACTTCACGCCGGCGCAGACGACCGTGATGCGGGTGCGGCTCAGCGTGTCGATGTCGGCCGACTCGTCCTGCACCGAGGTGTAGCCGCGGTGCACGCCGCCCAGGCCGCCGGTGGCGAACACGCGGATGCCGGCCCGCGCGGCCAGGAACGAGGTCGCCGAGACCGTCGTCGCGCCGCTCAGCCTGAGCGTGGCGCACGGCGCGAGGTCGCGGAAGCCGAGCTTGCGCAGCCCCGGCTCGGTCGCGACCCGCACCAGTTCCTCGTCGGTCAGGCCGGCCCGGGGCACGCCGTCGAGCACCGCGACCGTGGCCGGGACCGCGCCGCCCGCCCTGACGAGTCCTTCCAGCTCACGGGCCACTTCGAGGTTCCTGGGCTGCGGCAGGCCGTGGGAGATGATGGTCGACTCCAGTGCCACCACCGGGCGGCCCTCCGCGAGCGCGGTCGCCACTTCCTCGGAACGCTTGATCATTTGAAATATCCCCATACGTCGCAGGTGGTCCCAGAGCACTCACAAATGTAAGGTGCGGACATGGTGTCCCAGCCGCAGCCCCATTGGCAGACCGGTCTCTAGCCCCGCTCCCGCTTTCGTCACGCCACGAAACCGAGGGGACTCACCATGTTCGACGTCGTCATCGCCGGGGCCGGCCACAACGGCCTGGTCGCCGCCGCCTATCTCGCCCGCGCGGGCAGGAGCGTGCTCCTGCTGGAGCGGTTCGGCCACGTGGGCGGCCTGGCCGTCTCGGCCCAGGCCTTCCCGGGGGTCGAGGCCCGGGTCTCGCGCTACTCCTATCTCGTCAGCCTGCTGCCCTCCAAGGTCGTGACCGACCTGGGGCTGCCGCTCGACCTGCGGCGGCGGCGCTTCTCGTCGTACACGCCGGTCGGTGACGGCGGCCTGCTGGTCGACGGCGGCGACGACGACCGCACGGCCGCCTCGTTCGCGAACGTCACCGGGAGCGGCCACGAGATCGTCGCCTGGCGGCGCTTCTACGCCATGACGGCCGCCGCCGCGACCGCCGTCGCGCCCACCCTGATCGAGCCGCTGATGCCGCGCGAGCGCCTCCGCGACCTGGTGGGCGAGGCGTGGACCGATCTGTTCGAACGCCCCATCGGCCAGGTGGTGAACGAGCGGTTCGCCGACGACGTGGTGCGCGGGGTGGTGCTCACCGACGCCCTGATCGGCACCTTCGCCGACCCCGACGCCGACCTGCTGGCCAACCGGTGTTTCCTCTACCACGTCATCGGCGACGGCACGGGCGACTGGAACGTCCCGGTCGGCGGCATGGGCGCCGTCACGGGCGGCCTCGCCGAGATCGCCCGCAAGGCGGGCGCGCAGATCCGGGTGAACGCCGAGGTGGTCGCGATCGACCCGGCGACCGGCGAGGTGACGTACCGGGACGAGAGCGGCGAGCACACCGTGACCGGCGGGAAGGTCCTCGCGAACCTGCCCCCCTTCACGCTCGCGCGCCTGCTCGGCGAGGAGGTCCCGGAACGGCCCGAAGGCGCCCAGCTCAAGATCAACATGGTGCTGAAGCGGCTGCCCCGGCTGAAGGACCCCTCGGTCGACCCGCGGGAGGCCTTCAGCGGCACCTTCCACATCAACGAGAGCCGCGACCAGCTCGCCGCCGCCTTCCGGCAGGCGTCGGCGGGGGAGATCCCCGGCCTGCCGCCCGCCGAGGTCTACTGCCACTCGCTGACCGACCCCTCGATCCTCGGCGCCGACCTGCGCGCTTCCGGCGCGCAGACCATGACGCTGTTCGGCCTGCACATGCCCGCGCGGTTGTTCGACCGCCCGGAGGCCAAGGAGGAGGCGGTGCGCCGCACCCTCGCCTCGATCGACTCGGTGCTCGCCGAACCCATCGAGGACGTGCTGCTGCCCGGCTGCCTGGAGGCCAAGACCCCCCTCGACCTGGAGAAGGACGCGGCCCTGCCCGGCGGGCACATCTTCCACCAGGACCTGTCGTGGCCCTACGCCGAGGGAGAGGGCCGCTGGGGCGTGGAGACCGCCCACGAACGGCTGCTGCTGTGCGGGGCGGGCGCCCGGCGCGGCGGCGGGGTGAGCGGGATCCCGGGCCACAACGCCGCGATGGCCGTTCTGGGTCGTTAAGGGTCCTCTCAGAGGCGGTCGTTACCGTGTGAGCGTGACGGACGAAACACCCCGGCTCCTGGTCGTCGACGACGAACCCGCCCTGCGTGAGGCGCTGCGGCGCAGCCTGGAGTTCGAGGGATACCGGGTCGGGACGGCCTCCGACGGGCTGGCCGCGCTGGCCGAGCTCCAGCGCGAGCCCTACGACGCCGTCCTGCTCGACGTCATGATGCCGCGCCTCGACGGGCTCACCACCTGCCGCCGCCTCCGGGCGGTCGGCGACCACGTGCCGATCCTGATGCTGACCGCCCGCGACGCCGTCGGCGACCGCGTCTCGGGCCTGGACGCCGGGGCCGACGACTACCTGGTCAAACCGTTCGAGCTCGACGAACTGCTGGCCCGGGTGCGGGCGCTGCTGCGGCGCGGCGCCCTGGCCGCCGGGGACGGCGCCGAACTGTCCTTCGAGGGCCTGCGGATGAACCCGGCCACCCGGGAGGTCCGGCGCGGCCGGCGGCCCCTCGACCTGACCCGGACCGAGTTCCTGCTGCTGGAGCTGTTCCTGGCCCATCCCCGGCAGGTGCTGAGCCGGGAGCAGATCCTCAGCGCGGTGTGGGGCTTCGACTTCGAACCCTCGTCCAACTCCCTGGACGTCTATGTCATGTACCTGCGCCGCAAGACCGAGGCCGGTGGGGAGCCGCGGCTGATCCACACCGTGCGCGGGGTCGGCTACGTGCTGAAGGCCGCGCCGTGAGCCTGCGGCGGCGCGTCACGATCGTGATCGCGGTGGCGGTGGCCGTCGCCATCGCCGTCTGCGCCGGGGCGAGCTGGCTGATCGTCCGCGACCGGCTCCGCGACCAGCTCGTGGAGTCGCTGGAGCAGTTCCCCGTGCTCGACGTGCAGGTCGCGCAGGCGCTGGCCCGCTGTGGCCAGGACTACCCCGACCAGCCGTGGGACCCTTCGGGGCGCGGCTGGCAGCTCGTCAGGGCCGACGGGTCGATCTGCCAGGAGGGCTCCTCGGCGCTCGACCCCCTGCCCGCCGAACTCGCGCTCGCCGCCGCCTCGGGCCGGCCGGTGGTGCGCGACGGCGTCCTGCGCGGCAAGTACCAGACGCCCGTCATCGCCTACACCGAATGGTTCGAGCCCGGCACGGCGCTGACCGTGTTCCGGTCGACGCGGGAGATGGACACCTCGTTGCGGGTGCTCGGCCTGGTGCTCGCCGGGGTCTGCGCCGTCGGGGTGCTCGGCGCCTGCGTCACCGGCCTCTATCTGGCCCGGACGGCCCTGCGCCCCGTCGCGTCGCTGACGGGCGCGGTCGAGCACGTGGCCAGGACCGAGGACCTGGAGGTCCGCATCCCCGTCGACGGCAAGGACGAGATCGCCCGCCTGGGCGCCGCCTTCAACACGATGACCGCCGCGCTGGCCGCCTCGCGGGACCGCCAGCGGCAGCTCGTCTCCGACGCCGGCCACGAGCTGCGCACCCCCCTCACCTCCCTGCGCACCAACATCGACCTGCTGCTCCGCAGCGAGAACACCGGCCGCCCGCTCGCGCCCGAGGCCAAGCGGCGGCTGCTGGTCAGCGTGAAGGAACAGTTCGAGGAGATGTCGTCGCTCATCGCCGACCTGCTGGAACTGTCCCGGAACGCGGAGACCGGCGGCTCCTCGACCGATGTGGAGCTCCAGGACATCGTCTCGGCGGCGGTGGACCGGGCCCGGCGGCGCGGCCCCGGGCTGGTCTTCGACGTGGAGTTGTCCCCGTGGCGGGTGCGCGGGGATGTGCGCGGGTTGCAGCGTGCGGCCGTTAACATTCTGGACAATGCGGTCAAGTTCAGCCCAGAGGGGGGCACCGTGACCGTCCGCTTGCGGGACGGCGAACTGACCGTCCGGGACGAGGGACCAGGCATCGCCGACGAGGAGCTCCCGCACGTCTTCGAACGCTTCTGGCGATCGCCCGCCGCGCGCAGCCTGCCCGGTTCGGGCCTGGGCCTGGCCATCGTCGCCCAGGCGGTGCGGGCCGCCGAAGGCGACGTGCGCCTGGCGAGCGGCCCGTCGGGCGGGACGACGGTGACCGTGAAGCTGCCCGGAACCGCCGCGTGATCGAGATCGTGCTGCCCGTCTACAACGAGGAACGGGTGCTGGCGTCGAGCGTGTCCACACTGCTCGGCTTCCTCCGCCGGGAGTGTCCCTTCCCGGCCCAGGTGACCGTGGCCGACAACGGCTCGACGGACGCCACCTGGCAGGTGGCCCGATCTCTGGACGACGTCCGGACGATCCGCCTGGACGCCAAAGGCCGCGGGCTCGCCCTGCGGGAGGCCTGGTCGTGGAGCCAGGCCGACGTGGTGGCGTACATGGACATCGACCTGTCCACCGACCTGGCCGGCTTCGTGCCCCTCGTCGCCCCGTTGCTGGCGGGGGAGTGCGACATCGCGGTCGGCTCCCGGCTGGCCCCCGGCTCGTCGGTGGTCCGCGGTCCCCGCCGGGAACTCATCTCCCGCACCTACAACCGGCTGCTGCGCTCGCTCGGCGCGGAGTTCACCGACGCCCAGTGCGGCTTCAAGGCGCTGCGCACCCCGGTCGCGCGGGAGTTACTCCCGCACGTGACCGACGACGCCTGGTTCTTCGACACCGAACTGCTGCTCAAGGCCCAGTGGGGCGGCTACCGCATCCACGAGGTGCCCGTGCGGTGGGTCGACGATCCCGACAGCAGCGTGGACGTCGTGCGCACCTCGATCGCCCAGCTACGCGGCCTCGCCCGGGTGGTGTCGGAACACGATCGCGGGGTAGCCGCAGCCACATGGACAAACAGGCATTCATCGCGCTCCTGAACGAGGACCTCGAAAGCGAATACCGCTCGATCGTCCAGTACACCCAGCACGCGGCGACCATCAAGGGCGCCGAACACCAGCCCATCGTCGAGGAGATGCGCGCCCACCTGTCACAGGAACTCGAACACGCCTCCGCCCTGGCGGAGCAGATCGACTTCCTCGGCGGCGTCCCCTCGGTGCAGGTCCCGCACATCCCCGACGCCCACGACGGCGCCGCCGCCCTCCGGCTCGACCTGGAGCTGGAGGAGACCCAGCTCGTCCGCTACCGGGAGCGGGTCGAACAGGCCGTCGCCCTCGGCCTGCCCGACGTGGCCGAAGCCCTGCGCCCGCTGCTCCAGCAGACCCAGGACCACGTCATGGACCTGCGGGGCGCCCTCGGCGGATGACGGCGTCGACCGCCGTCGCGGTCCGTCCGCGCAGGATGACGGGGTTGACCTCGACCAGCGCGAAGCCCTCCCGGCGGGTCATGCCGGCGATCGCGACGGCGGTCCGGGCGAGTGTCCCGACGTCCGGAACGAGCCGGGCGGCCCTCAGTTCCCGTACGGCCCGCGCGACCCGCTCCGGCGTGACGGGGAGCGGGATGACGGCGGCGTCGTCGAACACCTCCACCCATGCTCCGCCGAGCGCGATGACGACGACCGGGGTGACGGCGTCGTACCGGACGGAGACCATGACCTCGACCCCCGGGGGGACCATCTCCTCGATCAGGACCGGCGGGGGGAGTTGCCGCAGGGCCCTGTCGAGGTCTTCTCGTGTCGAGACGCCCAGGATGACGCCGCCTTCGGCGGCCTTGTGGCGGATGTCGGGGGAGTGGACCTTGACCACGACGGTGCCCAGCTCCTTCCGGAGCGCTTCCGCTTCCTCCGGGCCGGCGGCCACCGCGCCTCGGGGGACGGCGATGCCGTGGGCCTTGAGGCAGGCCTTGCCGTCGGCCTCGCTGAGCCAGGTGTGCGGGTGGCGTTCGCCGGATGAGACGTCCGGCGGCGTGTGCGATGCCTGCTGGGAACAGTGGGCGATCTCGCGCAGGCGGTCCAGGTCGAGCCGGGCCGTCATGGCGTGAGCGCAGATCAGGCCCTCGGTGAGACCCGCTGCCGGGACCACCCCCAGGTCGGTGAGGTGTTCGGCGGTGGCCTCCGGCATGAGCTCGGGGAGGGTGGCGGCCACGACGACCGGGATGTGCAGATTCGCCGCCGCGCGGGTGATGCCGTCGAGGGCGGCGTCCCACGCCTCCGTCTGCTCGGCGTCCAGCTCCTCCGGACGGTCGTGGTAGGCCAGCACCACGCCGATCGCCGGGTCGTGGGCGGCCGCGGTGATGATGTCGGCGGTCTGCCGCGTCTCGCCGAAGACGACGGCGGTGTAGTCGAGGGGGTTGGCGGCGGTGGCGGTGCCGGGAAGCAGGCCCTTCAGCCGGTGGACTGTGCCGGCGCTCAAGGGCGGGAGCGGGATCCTGAGCCGGGCGGCCTCGTCGGCGGCGACGGCGGCGTCGCCGCCGGAACAGGTCACCACCAGGACACCGCTTCGATGGGGCCGGGTGTTCCCCGGAAGGGCGCTTGGCACATCGCCGCCGGTGCCCGAGGGGTGCGGGCTCGCTTCGTCTCTGCCGGCGGAGCGCCCGGCGCGGCTCAGGGCTTTGGCCAGTTCCAGGAGTTCGTGGGGGTTGCGGGCCCACACGCCGCCCGCTTCCTCGATCAGCGCCTTCAGGACGCGGTGGTCGCCCGCGACCGCGCCCGTGTGGGCGGACGCGGCGGCGGCCCCCTGTTCGCTGGAGCCCGCCTTCAGGACGGCCACCCGGATGCCGTGTTCGGCCGCGAGCGCGAGGGCCGCCGGGAGGCCGGGGTCTTCGGTTTCGAGGTAGAGGGCGGCCGAGGTCACGCCGTCGAGTTCGGTCAGGGCCGCGAGGTAGTCGGATGCGGTGAGGATCGCCTGGTTGCCACCCGAGATGACGGTGTGGAGCCGCAGCGCGCGCCTGCTGAGCAGGGCGTTGACCGCCACGTTGCCGCTCTGCGAGATGAGCGCCACCGGGCCGGGGCGTCGGGGGAGGTAGGCGTCGCCCCACATCGGGGCCTTGCCGACCACGGAGACGATGCCGTTCCCGTTGGGGCCGCAGACGGGGAGGTCGTGGGCGAGGGCGATCCGGCGGAGGTCGTCCTGGAGGGCCCGGCCCTCGGGGACCTCGGCGAAACCGGCCGCGAGTACGACCGCGCCGCCACACCCTCGTTCCCCCGCCTGCCGGAGAAGGTCCGGCACGGTGGCCGCCGGGGTCGCGATCACGAGCGCGTCCGGGACGATCGGCAGGTCGCCGATGGTCGGCACGCAGGACACGCCGCAGACCTCGCGGGCGGTGGGGTGCACCCCGTGCACGGGCCCCGGGAAACCGGCGGTGACCAGGTTGGCGACCGCCTGGTTGCCATAGGAGCCGGGGCGGGTCGAAGCGCCGACGACGGCGACCGAACGGGGAGCGAGCAGGCGCGCGGGTCTCACCCTCCCAACACTGGTTGGTCAACCAGTCAGCAGTCAAGGATGGTCGTCAACACGAGGCGCTGCTGGGGTAGGCTTGCCGGGTGCGCAGCGCGGAGGGCGCCCGGAGCAGCCGGGCCGATCAGGCAGATCAGCGCCGGGCCGAACTGCTGGACGCCGCCCGGCGTGTGGTGCTGGAACGGGGCCTCGCCAGCACCCGGGTCTCCGACATCGCGAAAGCGACCAACGTCAGTGGCGGGCTGATCCACTACCACTTCGCCACCAAAGACGACCTGATCACCGCCATGCTGCGGGCCACCTCGGAGAGCGAGGTCAGGCGGCTGCGCGAGATCATCGCCGGTCCCGGCACCGCCATCCAGCGGCTCGACCGCGTGTTGCGCTTCTACATCCCCTCGTCGCGCTCCGACCAGAGCTGGATCCTGTGGCTCGACGCGTGGGCGCTGGGTGTGCGGGAGCCCCACGTACGCGAGATCCTGCTCGAACTCGAAGGCGGCTGGATCGAGATCCTGTCCGAGGTGATCTCGCAGGGCATGGAGGCCGGCGAGTTCACCTGCGACGACCCGCAGGGGGCCGCCGAGCGGCTCGACGGCATGCTCGACGGGCTCGTGGTCCGCTACACCCTGCATTCGGGGGCGATGTCGCGCAAGCGCCTGCTGGAGCACGCGCGGATCGCGGCGGCCCGCGAGGTGGGCGTCGACCGGTCCTCGTTCCCTGCTTGACACGGTGATCGCTCTCCGATTTGACTGGGTCGCCAGTCAGGATCGTTGGGGAGAGCGACATGTCGCTGATACGGCTGTCGGACGAACAGATCGAGTTGCGTGACCGGGCGAAAACCTTCGTCGACGACGTGCTGATTCCACGGGAGGAGTCGGCCGAACGGGCCGGTGGGCGACTGCCCTCCTCCGACGTCACCGAGATCATGAAAGCCGCCCTCGCGGCGCGGCTCAACGGCGGGCGGCACGCCGTCGAACACGGCGGGCAGGGGTGGTCGGCCACCGACTACGTCGTGGTGCACGAACAGTTCGGCCGCAACACCAACGGATTGTGGTGGTGGGTCCCCGACGCCTACAACGTCCTGTCGGCCGGCACGCCCGACCAGATCTCCCGCTACCTGCGCCCCGCCCTGCGCGGCGAGGGATGGGTCTCCTACGCGGTGACCGAGGAGTATGCGGGCTCCGACCCGTCGGCCATCTCGACCGTCGCGGAACGGGTCGGCGACCGGTGGCGGCTCGACGGCGAAAAATGGTTCGTGACCAGCGGAGACGTGGCGGCCGTCCACATCGTGGTGGCCCTGGCCGAAGACGCCGGGCCGACGTTGTTCCTGGTGGACGCCGAGGCCGACGGGGTCGAATACCTCGACGACCCGCCCTTCACCCACTCCTTCCCCCACGGGCACCCGACGCTGCACCTGAACGGCGTGCTGGTCGGCGACGACGCCGTGCTCGGCGGGCTGGGTCAGGCCGACGCGCTCCAGCGGAACTGGTTCGTGGAGGAACGGCTGGGCATCGCCGCCCACTGCGTCGGCGCGATGACCCGGCTGCTGGACGAGGCCGTGGCCTGGGCCTGTGAGCGGGAACAGGGCGGCGCGCGGCTCATCGACCACCAAGGCGTGGCCTTCCCGCTGGCCGACTCGGCGGCCGACGCCGCCGCCGCGCGGCTTCTCGTGTACGAGGTGGCGGCGCTTGCCGATTCGGGGGCCGACCGGAAGGTGGTGCACGCGAAGGCGTCGCTGGCGAAGCTGTTCGCGTCGGAGGCGGCGTGGCGGTGTGCGGACCGGGCGGTGCAGACCTTTGGCGGGCGGGGGTACATGCGGACGAACGTGGCCGAACGGTTCCTTCGGGAACTGCGGGTCGACCGGATCTGGGAGGGGACGAGCGAGATCCAGCGGCTGATCATCACGCGGTCGATGGAGCGGCGAGGAGTCCGGCAGGTGATCGCCTAGCGGCCCCGCGCTCTCTCCTCGACAGGTGGCGCCGACTGCCGCCTGACCACGAAGTCTGCGATTTTCTGGCGGGTCAGCGGCATGTGATGGAGTGCAGCCTCTTACCGGCCGCGCAGGTGAGCGGGGATGCCGTCCTGTCGGGGCATTCGGCGTTGCATCAGCCAGCCCAGCAGCAACGCCGCTAGTGAGGTCAGCATCAGCAGCGCCGCGAGTGCGTTCAGCGCGGGTGTGGGCGCGTTTCGTACGGCGCTGTAAAGCTTGATGGGGACGGTCACCGACGACGCGTCGGGGGACAGGAACGCCGAAATGACGAAGTCGTCCATCGACGACGCGAAGACGATCATCGCGCCGGCGAACACGGCGGGGGTCAGCAAGGGGAGCAGGATCAACCGGACGGCGTTAAGGCGGCCGCAGCCGAGGTCGCGGGCCGCCTCCTCGTAGTCGGTGCCGATCGACGCGAGCCGGGAGCGGACGATCACCACGACGTACGAGACCGAGAACGTCACGTGACCGAGGATCTGGGCCGGTTGGCCCAGCGGCACGAACAGATAGAGGTTGGTGAAGACCAGGTACAGCGCCGAGCTCAGAACGATCTCCGGGGTGGCCAGGGGCATCAGGGTCAGGCCGCCGACCGCGCGGCCCGTCCGGCCCCGCCAGCGTGCTAGGCCGAGGGCGGTCGCGACCCCGAGCGGGGTGGCGATCAGCGTCGTGAGACCGGCGACCGTCAGGCTGTTGACCAGGGCCAGTCGTAAGGACGGGTCTTCGGCCACCGAACCGGACGAGCCGAAGTACCACTGCAGGGAGAAACCTTGCCAGGTGCTGCGGGAGCGGCCGTCGTTGAAGGAGAACTGGATCGCCACCAGGATCGGCACCGCCGACCACACGACATAGGCCCACGTCACCGACGCAAGCACCCACGGACGTCGTCTCATGCGATCTCCTCTCCGGCCAGAGTCACGTATTGCACTGCCGGAGTGTCGAGCGCAAGACGTGAATGACCGAATTCGATTCCGGACATTCGGGCACGTCCGTTACAGACGCTTCATTGGGTGTGACTCTGATCACATCCAAGTCGATCTCGACGGCATTGACGTCCATACATAACTACACGTGTGGGCGTTGTGACCTATGTCGGAGATTGTCCTCCTTTATCTCCGCCTTATTCCCATAAATGATCACGCTGGCATCTAACGGGCCTGGTGATGCGGGGGAGTGTCGCGTGGTCAGAAGACGGGGCAGAGTCGTCGGTACGGCATTGGCGATCGTGGCGTCGGTGTTCGTCTCCACAGTTGGCATACCGGGTGGGCTGGTCGCGCCGGCTGCGGCGGCTGAGCTTCCGGAAGCCGAGAAGGAACCCTCCGTCAATGGAAACCCCGTCCCGGTGGGGCCAGAGGTGAAGGGCGCCGAGGACGTGCCACCCCCGCCCAAGCCACCCGCTCCCATCTGGCCCGAAGCCGGAACAGCCGAGATCGTCGTCCCCGCGGGCGCCCCGCAGGTGGCCGCCTCCGGTCTGCCGGTGAAGATCGGTGCGCCCAAGCTCTCGTCGGCCGCCGCGCAGATGCGGTCCGAGGTCGTGGCCGCGCCCGCAAAGGTCCGGGTCGAGAACCTCGGCCAGGCCGTCGCGGCGAAGATCGGCGGACACGGCATGGCCATGCGGATCAGTCGCGCCGATGGGCTGCGGGGCGAGGCTCCGGTCGCGGTAACCGTCGACTATTCGAAGTTCCGGAACACCTCCTCTTCCCATCTGGCCCTCGTCGAGCAGCCGTCCTGCGTGCTTGTGACCCTCACCGAGGAATGCTGGAAGAAGGTCGGCAAGGAGCGCCGTCACCTCCCCGTGGTGAACGACACCAAGGCGGGCACCCTGACGGCCGAGGTGGCGGCAGGTGCGGGCGAGTCGGTGATCATGGTCGCGCAGGTGGCAGCCGCCACCGACGGATCGACCGGCGGTTCCTTTGAGGCGACCGACCTGAAGCCGTCGGGCACTTGGCAGGTCGGCCCGTCCGGCGGCGCCTTCACGTACTCCTATCCGATCGCAGTGCCGCCGGCGCCGGCAGGTGAAGGCCCCAAGGTTTCGCTCGACTACTCCTCCTCCACCGTCGACGGGCTGAGCACCTCGACCAACAACCAGTCGTCGGTCGTGGGTACCGGCTGGGACCTCGGTATCGGCTTCATCGAGCAGGAGTTCGAGGCGTGCGGCGACGATCGCTGCTGGGGGCCGGCCGACCCGGGCGATTTCTCCTACTCCAAGCTGACCCTGTCGCTCGGCGGGCGCTCCACGGGACTGGTCGAGGACTACTTCGGCTGGAAGACCGTGGAGGACTACGGGTGGAAGATCGAGAAGATCGAGGAGGGCGCCGAGTCGGAGATGCCCTACTGGCGTATCACCACACAGGATGGCACCACCTACCGGCTCGGCTACCGGCGTGACGCCAGCCTCCAGAACCCGTTCTTCGGCGACGATGTGGAAGAGCCGTGTAACGAGGGTTACGCAGAGCCGGGCGACGAGGAATACGCCGAGGTCTGTTACGCCCCCTATCGGTGGATGCTCGACCAGGAGATCGACCCTCGCGGCAACGTGATGGACTACGAATATGAAATCGACTCCGACTTCTACTGCTCGATGCGCCTTTCCTTTGAGGACTGCTTTCAGGAATACGACCGCAGCGCCACCCTCACGTCGATCACGTACGGCTCCAACGTCAACCAGTGGCAGTCCAACCCGACGGCCCAAGTGCTCTTCGGATATGGCTCGAGGGAGTTCAACGGGAGCACGGACATTCCGGACCCCGAAGAGGACCCCGGTTGTGGGGCCAATCCGATCTGTGGACAGGGCCCCACGTTCTTCACTGAGAAAAGACTGACCTCGATCACGACGCAGGTCCTCGGTTCGTCCAGCCCGGCCGATGTCATGCGCTATGACCTGACGCACCGCTGGATCACGAGCCCCGGCGGCTGGTACAACGTCCACCCGATGTTGTGGCTGGACAAGGTCCAGCAGACCGGGCGCGCGGGAAGCGCCCCCGAGATCTCGCTTCCCGCAGTGAAATTCGCCTCGATTCTGCTGGACAACCGGCGGAACTACACCGCCGCCGAGGCTAACCGTTCGCAGATGCCGCGAATCAGCTCGGTCACCAACGAGATGGGCGGGCGGACCGACGTGACCTACGGTCAGCCGTCGGGCTGTGGCCTGACCACCGAGACCCCGGCCTCGATTCGTGACAACGGCGGTTACGACTGTTACTGGAAGCTGGAGTCGACCTATACCGATGCGAACGACGTCTATCACGAGCTCGGCGGCGTCTGGAACAAATGGATGGTCACCAAAGTCGTGGACAAGGACCTGGTCGGCGGCTCGCCGGACCAAGTGACATCCTACGATTACGTCGGCTCGCCCGGCTGGACCCTCCCCGATCTGCGTACCCGCGTCGGCGGCGCGTGGAAGAACGACGACTGGACCCGCTTCCGCGGCTACCCGACCGTGCGCACGGTCAAGGGCGCCGGCACCGACCCGGCCGGCTACAGCGTCACCAGCTCGACCTTCTTCCGTGGTATGTACGAGGACCGCGTCGTCGGCAACGGCCGGCGCCTGACCCAGATCGCCGACTTTGAGGGCAACTCCTACCCCGACCGTGACGTCCTTGCTGGTCGGCCCCTCATGGAACAGACCCTCCGGGTACTGACCATGAACGGTTCCACCCCCGCCACGTTCGCGGAAGAGGAGGGGAAGCGGCACGAGTACGAGGTCATCGTCACCGGCGACGGGTACGAGGGCGAGGAGCCGTCCTTCGTAAACCAGACCAAAGAGGTCAGCCGGGAGAAGGTCAGCGCGGGCTGGCGGTACATCGACAAGGAGACGGTCTACGACGAGGACGCCCTGCCGGTCCAAGTCAACGACTTCGGCGAGCGCGGGGTCGCCTCCGACAACACCTGCACAGAGACCACGTACGCGAAGAACACCACCAACGGTGCGTGGATGATCGCCTACCCGGCTTCCGAGACGCGTCGTAAGGGTGACGACTGTTCCGCGGGCGCTCTCCTGGGACGGGTCGTCAAGCTTTATGACGGCGCGACGAGCGAGAACGTGAACCGGCCCACGGCGGGCCTGCCCACGCAGACCCGCGAGTACACCAGCGCTACGGCCTTCACCACTACCAAGGCCACCTACGATGGCTACGGTCGGCCGACTTCGTCGACCGACCAGTTGAACAAGACGACCACCACCACCTACACCCCCGCCTTCGACTGGCCGACCGGCGGTGTCAGAGTCACCAATCCGCTTGGCCACACCACCACGACCTGGGAGAATCCCGAATTCGGTCAACCGGTCGGCTTGCGTGACCAAGCCGGTCACGACACCAACATCGACTACGACCCTCTCGGCCGGACCATCGCTCTCTTCAGCCCTGCCCAGCCCAAGACCGGTGGGGTGGCAGCGGCCACGGTGGCGTACACGATTCCGGTCGACGGTTCCGGCGTGGTGAATGGTCCCGCGCGCACGGCGGTGTCGAAGATCCAGGCGGCGAACACATATCGCATCGTTTACACCTACGACGACGGTCTCGGCCGCACCCGCGAGACTCAGGTGGCGTCCCCTGCGGGCGGCCGGATCGTCAACGCGACCATCTATGACGCCCGTGGCCTGACTTCTGCCACCAGCGGCGCCGCGCACAACAGCGCCGCACCCGGGAGCGGGCTGCTCAACGCTGCGATGACGGCACTGCCACAGTGGAACAAGCAGACCTATGACGGCGTCGGCCGCGTGGTGGTCTCCGCGGACATGACGGGTTCGAGCGAACTGCGGCGCACCACCACGAACTACTTCGGCGACAAGACCGAGGTCATCCCGCCCGTCGGGGGCAAGACCGTCAGCTACACCGACGTTGAGGACAGGGTGACCAAGATTGAGGAGTGGCTCACGGGCGTCGGCACCACCCCGGCCGCCCTCCAAGGGCCAGCGGCGACCAGAACCGGCGCTGGCCGCACTCTCTTGGCCGACCGCACGACCGCCGACTCCCTGACCTTCCGCAACTCCGATGGAACCCTCACCACGGAGTTCTCCTCGGGACCGGCCCGCGTCAAGCAGGCCGACGGCACCTGGGCGGACATCGACACGACGCTGGTCGAGGCCGGTGGAGTGCTCAGGCCGAAGGTCGCCGCCGCGACCGTCGAGATCTCCGCAGGCGGGAAGGGCACACTGGCCCGCCTCGAAGGAGGCAAGGGGGAGAAATTCGCTCTCGAATGGCTCAGCACGCTGCCGAAGCCGCAGGTCAAGGACAACGTCGCGACCTACGTCGACGCGGCGGGGCCTGACGCCGATGTGGTGGTGACCGCGTTGAGCTCCGGATTCCGGCATGACGTGGTGCTGCGCAAGCCGCCGGCCGGGCCGGTGGAGTATCGCCTGCCGGTCGTCGCCGGGGGCATGACCCTGACGAAGTCTGCCAGGGGCGGCTTGGCGCTGGAGGACGCAGCCGGGAAGACGGCCGCCTCCGCTCCCGCGCCGTTCATGTGGGATGCGAGCGGAGTTCGCGGCCGTACCGGAAAGATTTCGACGGAGATCGTCGACGAGGGCGGGCGGCAGGTGCTCGTGCTGCGACCCGACCCCGCGTTCCTCGCCGACAAGGCCACGGAGTACCCCGTTACCGTCGATCCCACGACAACCCTGCCTGTGGTCAGTGACACGTGGATCACCGACGACCAGGACGACACCGGGGCCGCGAACGACTCGGATCCGACCTTGATCGCGGGCACGGACGGCTTTGAGGGCCTGTTCATGCTCCCCTTCCGGGCTTACCTCAGCTTCAACACCTCAGAGCTGGTCGGCAGCACGGTTCAGTCGGCATCCCTGACCCTTGACAAGGAAGACGCGACCGGGTGCAGCGGCGGCATCCGGGCTCAGCGGATCACCGGTTCGTGGACCGTCCAGAATCTTACCTACCAATCACAGCCGGCGGTCACCACGACGGAGCAGGTCACGGGGACGGAGTCGTCGTGTTCCGCCTCGGGCACCATGACCTGGAACGTCCTGCCGTTCGCGCAGGCGTGGGCCTCGGGCTCGGCCAACAACGGCGTCATGCTGCGCGGCGTCGATGAAAGCAACGTCAATGCGCTGTTCTTCCGGGAGTTTTCCTCCAACGAGTCGTTCGGCGGAACCCCGCCCTCCCTGTCGGTCACCTACACCCCGCCGGGTTCCGCGCCGACCACGTCGCAGCTCGCCGTCGCTCCTTTCAGAACCGTTTCCGGTACGACCACCGCGACCTCCCTCACCCCCCAGCTCGCCGCCACGCTCAGCGACACCGTCACCGGCCCGTTGACGGGTGAGTTCCAGGTCGAGCACGACCCCTCTGTGCCCGCCCAGGGCTCAGGCCAGATCTGGTCCGGCAGTGTCTCGGGCGTTGCGGTGGGTGGTTCGGCCGCCGTCGTCCTGCCCGGTCTACAGCAGGGTTGGCTGGTCCGATGGCGGGTCCGGGCGGTCAACCCCGGCCAGTCGGGAAGCTCCTCCTGGTCGTCGTGGCAGACCTTGCGTATCGATCCGGGGGGTGCCCTGCAGTCGACGGTCGCGCCCCTTGCCCACTGGAAGTTCGACGGCAACGGCGGCGACGCGACCGGAACCCCGGGCCGCACCGCGACGCTGGGCGGCACGTCGTCGTGGACGACCGGCCTGCTCGGCGGTGCACTGGCCGCGACCGGAGGCGCCAACAGCGCCTCGACCACGGGCTCGGTGATGCGCACCGACCAGTCGTACACGATCTCGGCCTGGATGCGGGTCGAGAACGCCGGCCTGTACGAGCCGGTGCGGCAGAACGGCACCAACCGGTCCCAGTTCTCCCTGGGTACCACCGCCGCCGGCCAGCTCCAGATGCGGGTCAGCGCCAGCGACAGCACGAGCGCGACCACTCAGGGCGTCACGGGGGGCAGTTACCCGACCAAACGCTGGTTCCACCTCGCCGGCGTCTACGACCGGACGAACAACCAGGTCCGGCTGTACAGCAACGGCACCCAGGTCGGCAGCACCACCAGCGTGCCCAGCAGCTACGGCTGGCAGGCCGGTGGTCAGGTCAAGTTCGGCCAGGTCTTCAACGGCCAGATCGACGACGTCCGGATCTACCAGAGCGCGCTGAGCGCGACGGAGATCGCCAACATCGCGGCCGGTAACCGCGCCCCCGACCGGACCCCGGTCATCGACCAGTTCGGCGCGACCGGCACCAACACCCTGACCCCGACCTTGTCGGCCCGCGTCTCCGAGCCCGGCGGCCAGGCGTTGCGGGCCGAGTTCCAGGTGGAGCACGACGGCACGCAGGTCTGGGCCGGCGCCAATGACAACGTGGCCTCCGGGACCACGACGACCATCCAGATCCCGTCCGGGAACCTGCAGGATGGGTGGGAGGTCCGCTGGCGGGCCCGCGCCGTCCGGGGCGACACGTCGTCGGCGTGGGGCGCGTGGCAGACCTTCACGGTCAACACGCCGAAGCCGACCGTCAGCGCCCTTCAGCTGACCCCGTCGATGGTGGTCGGCGGCCAGACCGTGACGTCGACGGTGACGCCGCAGCTCAAAGCGACCGTGACCGACGCGGGCGGAGCGGCCCTACGTGCCGAGTTCGAGGTCGAGCAGCCTCACGAAACCTCGGCCTGGACCGGGAACGTGGCCACGGTGGCGTCCGGCAGCCAGGCGTCCATTACCGTCCCGGCCGGCGAACTGGTCGACGGCGTCGCGGCGCGATGGCGTGTGCGGGCGGTGAACCCGAACGGGAACGTCGCCGGGTCGTGGTCGTCGTGGCAGGACTTCATCGTCGACACCCCCGATCCGACGATCAGCGGCCTCCAGACCGACCCCTCGTCGGTCATGGGTACGGAGACGGTGACGCCGAGCCTCACCCCGAGTCTGCGCGCGACCGTATCCGAGCCGGGTAACGGACAGGTCAGAGCCGAGTTCGAGCTGGAGCACGACGGCCAGCAGATCTGGACCGGAACCTCGGGCGACGTGGCGTCGGGCGCGGTGGTGTCCGTGGCGGTGCCATCCGGTGAACTGACCGACGGCTGGACCGTCCGCTGGCGCGCCCGCGCGGTGACCACCGCCACAGGCTCCGCGTCGGCATGGTCGGATTGGCAGACGGTCAAGGTCCAGACCGGGCCGGTCGACCCTGCCCCGGCGGTCGGGGCGCTGGAGCTCACACCCTCGGAAATGGTCGCGGGTGAGCGGGTCACGACGAGTCTCACCCCAACCCTGAAGGCACAGGTCAGTGACCCGGCGGGCGGGACTCTGCGGACTGAGTTCGAGATCGAGCACAACGGCACCCAGGTCTGGGCCTCGGCCGACGAGGAGACCCCCGCGGGCCAGCAGGCGTCGATCACCGTTCCCACTGGGGAACTGACCGACGGCTGGACCATCCGCTGGCGCGCCCGGGCTCTGAACGGGACCGTCGCATCGGACTGGTCGGCCTGGCAGGACGCGCGCATCGACCGGCCCGACCCCACAGTCAGCGACTTCTCCGCCACCGAGTCCCTGACGCCGGAGCTCAAGGCGAAGGTCGTCCACCCTGAGGGCGGCACAGTAAACGCCGAGTTCGAGGTCGAACACGACCCGTCGGTGCCGGCCCAGGGGGTCGGTCAGATCTGGGCTGGCGCGGATAATGACGTGGCATCAGGCGCGACCGCCTCCGTGACCACCTCGGCCATGACGGAAGGCTGGAAGGTCCGCTGGCGAGTCCGGGCCGTGACCTCCGACGCAGGGACCTCGGCATGGTCGGCATGGCAGCTCTTCACCGTGACCGACGGAAATGCGATCCCGACCGTGACCGGCGCCCGCACCCAGCCGGCCGACTTCCGGTCACTAACTCCCGCGCTGATCGCGACGTTCGCAGTGGCGCAGGGACAGGTGGGCGGCGAGTTCCAGGTCGAACACGACCCGACCGCTCCGAGCCAGGGGACCGGGTTGATCTGGTCGGGGAACGTGGCCGGGGCGACCGCGGGCAAGGAAGCGGCCGTGACGGTGCCGAGCGGGCTGCTGCAGGACGGATGGAAGATCCGCTGGCGGACCCGCGCGGTGCGGGGAACGGCGGCTTCGGAATGGACGTCATGGCAGACGGGGACGGTGGACGCTCCCGATTACTACACCACGACCTTCAAGTACGACGAGCGGGGCAACCTCACTGAACATGTCGACGCCAACGGGAACGTCAGAACCTTCGAATTCGACCTGAGGGGCAAGGAGATCTCCGGCACCGACCCGGACGCGGGCCAGACGGCGTCGGGCTACGACGCCGTCGGCCGTCTGATTTGGACGACCAACGGAAAGGGCGAGAAGGTCTCGACCACCTACGACGACGCCGGGAGGAAGACCGCCGTCTGGTCGGGAGACCCGGAGACGGGGACGAAACTCGCCGAGTGGGTCTGGGACTCGTTGACCCCGGGAAAGATCACCTCCGCGACGAGCTTTCACGACGGTCAGCCTTTGAGCACCACCATGACCGGCTATGACCTTATGGGGCGTCCGACTGGTGCGACCGTTTCAGTGCCCTCGAGTGAGGGTGATCTGGAAGGCGCATACACGATCAAAAAGACCTACAACGAGGCCGGCCAGGTAACCGAAACGGAGATGCCGGGCGTCGGTGGTCTTCCTGCGGAGAAGCTGACCTCCGAATTCACTCCGCTTGGGTACGCCGACCGGCTCACCTCAACCATCGGCACGTATGTCTATGACACCGCCTACACGCCGACCGCGCGGATGTCCTCGCGTTCGTATGGGTCCAACGGCAAGATCAAGCGTACACTTGCCTGGGATGAGTCCACCGGTTGGCTCAACCGGGACACCGTTCAAACCGGCGCGGACACGGGGAGCCCGATCACCCGCCTGGACGACCAGTACACATATGACGCCGCTGGCGATATCAAACAGATCTCGGACGCGGTTTCGGTGGCCGCCGGGGGATCAGGCCAATCCGAATGCTTCTCCTACGACGGAACCCGCAGGCTCTCTGCGGCCTTCACCACCATGGCGACAGGCTGCGCGGCGGGGCCTGATGGGGCGGGGTTCGAGCCCTACAGCCAGAAATACGGCTACGACGGAGTCGGCAACATCACGATGATGGCCGACGGCAACACGACCTCGACCTACACTTATCCGGGCGGAGCCACGCCGGTTCGCCCGAACGGCACATCCACCATTACCCGAGCGGGTGGCTCTGGCTCCGGAGTGGACACCTACTCCTACGACGACGCCGGAAATCTCCTTACTCGCACCGCCTCGAACAGGGCGACCTCATTCACCTGGAACCCCCTTGGCCAAATGGAAAAGGCCACGGTCGACGGCGCCGAAACCCGGATGGTCTATGACTCGGAAGGGGAACGTCTCATCCGGCATGATCCTGACGGCACCTCGACCCTCTACCTCGACGGCATGGAAGTCCGAGCGAAAAATGGGCAGCTCAGTGCGACCCGCTACTACACCACCGCCGACGGAGCGGTCGTCGCCCTGCGTTCTACCACTGATGGTCAAGACGGTGGGCTCAAGTGGCTGACCAGCGGCCTCCACGAAACGGCACAGCTGGCCATCGACGACGAGGACGGCCAGGTCAATCGCGAGCGTTATCTACCGTTCGGGAAGCGGCGCGGCGCCGATGACCTTTCATTCACTGATCGTGGTTTCCTTGGGAAGATCGAGGACGACGCCACCGGGCTCGACTATCTTTCCGCCCGCTACTACGATCCCGCGACCGGCAAGTTCATATCCATCGATCCCATGCTCGACCTGCGGAAATCCCAGTGGAGCAATCCCTACGGGTATGGCGGCAACAATCCGATCGGCCTGTCGGACCCTACGGGCCTCATGATGGACCCGACGTGTTCCCGGTTCTCGACTCAGGCAGAAATTGAGAAGCAGTGTCTCGCCTCGTACACGAAAGCACACTGGGATATCGTTAAGGAAGCGGCCAAGTATAAAGTCAAGAATGCTCCGGTCTGGACGGATGCGAAGGCTGCCCATTATGCGCGCCTTTACTATACGGACCCAAAGGCCGCAGGCGAGTACATTCATGATTTCAAGAAGAAGTATGTGGCGGCCTACAAGGATGTAATCAAAGCGGCGGCCGCAAAGTACGGAATTCCTGCGTGGGTGCTCGCCGGCGTGATCTATGAAGAAGTGGGTGGAGATCCGCCATTGGCCGACAGGGGCGGGGCTTACAAAAATGGCGCCGCCAACACCTCTTTTGGTGACGTCTCTATGAATCTCGGCACCGCTGCCTGGATGCTTGGGTACGACAAAAGCAAGGGGTTCGACGCTGATGCGGGTACACTGTCGCCGGCTCTGAGAAACCGGCTCATCAATGCGCTCCAAGACCCTGTCCAGGGAATTTTCATGGCAGCGGCCTATCTGCGCAAGCTGACACCTCAAGCTGGTCCCTGGACGAGTTCGACCGCGCTCAAGGCGGCAGCAAGCTACAATGGCGGACCAAACGGGTCAGGTAGCAAAAAAGCGCAGCAATATGGGCGCCGAGTGGTGAACAATCGGGCGATGCTGGAAGGGTTGTTGAAGTGAGCAATGAGCTCGCTGAAAGAATGGATCGGCAGGCGAAAATACTCAGGGAGCGGCTGTTCTACTGGTCCTACGTGGTCGGTGGAGCTCTGCCGATTTCGATGGGTTCGCTCTTCCTGGTCCATCGATACGCGTCGACGGACGCTCCGCAGGTCGATCACGATGCGGTGGCCGCGATGCAGGTACTCGTCGGCTTCGGCATGATTCTCATGCTGGGTGCGGTGATACACCGGCGGCGCTCCAAGAAGTCCTGGATCGTCCCAGGCCTCTTTCTGGCCTGGGGCTCGTTTCGCCTGATCTGGCTGCAATGGCTGGTGCCATAGAGGCGCCTTCTCGGGACCCTGGGCGCTGACTCGGCAGTCGTCTATGCTTCAGCCAGCCTAAGGCAGCGCCCTGTGCCGCGTCCTCAACGTCGATCCCGACACGGTCAGTGCGGAGACGCAAACCGTCCGCCCACGTCACCGACGCGAGCACCCACGGGCGTCGTCTCACGACATCTCCTCCTCGGCCCGGCGGTTGGAGATCAGGTAGTACACCATCAACATCATCAGCAGCGCCGACAGCAGCAGCACGAGCGAGGCCCCGAGCTCCTTGCGTGTCCCGCCGAGCAGATAGAACTCGATCTGGTTGGCGATCATCGTCGTGGTCGGCGACCCCGACACGAGCGTGTTCGTGTAGTAGTCGCCGAACATCGGCAGCGCCGTGATGGCCGACGCGGTGAGCAGTCCCGGCCGCGACAGCGGCAGCGTCACGTGCCAGAACGCCCCCCGTCCCGAACAGCCCAGGTCCCGCGCCGCCTCCAGCAGCAGCGGGTCGATCCGGTCGAGCGTGGAGAACAGGGGCACGATGAAGAACGGGATGTACCCGTAGACCAGCGCCAGCACGACCGTCACCGGGTTGCCCGACAACCACCGCACCGGCTCGTCCACGATCCGGGTGAACAGCAGCAGGTCGTTGACGTAGCCGTCGTCCTGGAGCAGGTTGAGCCAGGCCAGCATCCGGGTCAGGTAGTTCACCCACCACGGCGCGAGGATCAGGCCGAGCAGCAGGGCCCGGTGCCGTCCGGCGTGCCGGGAGACGTAGTAGGCCACCGGATAGCCGATGGCCACGCACAGTCCCAGGGCGAGGGCGACGTAGAGCAGTGTGCGGAGGAAGACCGGCCGCAGGTCGCCGGCGACCGAGCGGGTGAGGATCTCGGAGAACGCGGTGAAGTCCCAGTAGCGGGGGTCCCATTCCGGTACGGGCGCGTTGAAGACGGGGTCGGTGTAGCCGAAGGCCACGGCGGCGACGGCGTAGAAGGGCACCGCGAACAACAACACGAGCCAGAGCGTGCCGGGCGCCGCGAACAGCGCCCACATCCTCCCGCCTCGCGACCTCCGGAGCGGGTTTTCGGTCACTGGCCTGCCTTGAACCGCGACCACGTGTCCAGCCAGACCGCCTCGGCGGCCGGCGAGATCTGGAAGATCTGCCGGCTGCGGGCGTAGACGTCCGGCGTCACGATGGCCGACTTCAGTGCCTCGGTCACGAACTCGTCGGTCACCATCTTCTCGGGCGTGATCGCCGACAGGGCCGGCTGGTAGCCCGTGAAGGAGAAGTTCTCCTGCGCGACCGCGGGATCCAGCAGGTGGTTCAGCAGCAGGTGCGCCAGCACGGGCTTGGTCGCGGAGGCCGGTACGGCGAGGGAGTCGGTTCCCACGACGCCGAGGTCGTCGGACGGGTACCAGTAGCCGAGCACGTCCGCGTCCACCCCCTTGGGCAGGTAGGACTGCGCGTTGATCATGTCGCCCGACCAGCAGTGGTGCACCGTCGCCTGGCCTTCGGCCACCAACTGGTAGGCCGCGATCCCGGTCTTGATGTTCATCAGCGGCACCAGCTCCGAGAGCCACGTCCCGGCCTGCCTGATCTTCGCGGGGTCCTCGGTGTTGATCTCCCGCGACCCGTTCTTCAGCATCGCCAGGGCCAGGCCCTCGCGGTGGTCGTCGATCAGGTACGCCTTGCCCTTGTACGCGGGGTCCCAGAGCAGCCCGTACCCGAACCCGGCCGTCACCTCGTCGGCCCGGTATCCGACCCCGGAGGTGTAGGCGCAGTAGGGCACGGAATACCGCGACCCCTCGTCGTAGAAGGGCGACTGGAGTTGCGGCCAGGCGTTGGCCAGGTTCCCCAGATAGGTCTTGTTGAGAGGCTGGAGCAGCTTCCCGACGGCGGCCTTGCCGATCACGTCGGGTGTCGGGAACCACACGTCGAACGACGCCCCCGGCGTGCGGAGTTTGGAGATCGCGTCTTCCATCGTGTTGAAGGTCGTCACCTCGACCTCGACCCCATGGGTCTTCCCGAACGCCTTCAGCACGTCGGGCGAGACGTACTCGGGATAGTTCAAGATCTTCAGCACCCCGCCGGACTCCGGGGAGAGCCCGTCCGCGATCTGCGGGATGTCGTCGTGCAGCGGCAGGGCGCCGGGTGAATCCGTTCGGGTCAGCGGCACTGCGGAGGACCCCGTCGAGCGGCCGGGCCGCTCGCCTCCACATGCCGCCGTCGCAGCTAAGGCGCTGACCAGCAGAAACCTGCGTCGATCCATGCTGTTTCCTTTTCCGGTACCGAATCTCCTCTTGCCAGACTGACTGGTTGCCCAGTTAGTCTGACGGTGTGGCCCCCATGGGCCGCAAGGCGTGCGGGCACAAGTTTTCCGGGTCGTAACGCCATGCAGAAGGGGTATAGCCGGTGAAACACGCATACGACGCGATCATCATCGGAGGCGGGCACAACGGGCTCGTCGCCGCGGCCTATCTCGCCCGTGCCGGACTCTCCACCCTCGTCGCCGAAGCCCGCCGGGTCACCGGCGGCGCCGCCACGACCGAGACCCCGTGGGGCCCCGAGTTCAAGGTCACCGCTCTCTCGTACGTCATGAGCCTGATGCCCCCCACGATCCTGCGTGACCTGCGGCTCAAGGAGCACGGCTATGACGTGATCCCCATGGGGCCCAGCTTCGTCCCCTTCCCCGACGGCCGTTCCCTGCAGACCGAGACGGGCGATCCGGCCCGTGACCACGCCCAGCTCGCCGCGTTCTCCAAGAAGGACGCCGACGCGATGCCCCGCTACGAGGCCTGGCTCCAGGGCGTCGGCGACGTCCTGTCCCCGCTCCTCATGCGCACCCCGCCCAACGTCGGCTCGACGCGGCCGAAGGACCTGATCGACCAGCTCAGGCTGGCCTGGGGGTTGCGGGGGCTGCGCACGCGGGGCACCGCCGACGCGGTCCGCCTGTTCACCATGTCGGTCGAGGACCTGCTGAACGAGTGGTTCGAGTCGCCCGAGGTCAAGGGCGTGATGTCGATCAACGGGGTCATCGGCACCTGGGCCGGACCGGCCGAACCGGGCACCGCCTACGTGATGATGCACCACACGATCGGCGACGTCGGCGACGGCCGGATGGGGTCGTGGGGCTACCCGATCGGCGGCATGGGCGCGGTGAGCGACGCGATCCGCCGGTCGGCCGAGGCCTTCGGCGCGACGATCATCACTGAAGCCCCGGTCGGAAATATCCTCATAAAAGGGGGCAGGGTCGTGGGGGTCGCCCTCGAAGACGGCCGCGAGTTCACCGCCCGGACCGTCGTCGCCGCCACCCACCCCAAGACCACCTTCCTGAAGCACGTGGGCCGCGACCACCTGCCCGACGACTTCGTGACCGACATCGAACGCTGGCGCTCCCGCTCGGGCGTCGTGAAGATCAACGTGGCCCTCTCGGAGCTCCCGGTCTTCCCGTCCGACCCCGGCGCCGACCTGACCGGTTCGGTGGAGCTCTGCCACTCCATCGAGTACGTCGAGCGGGCCTTCCAGGACGCGAGGTCCGGCGTCGCCGCTCGCCGGCCGTTCTCCGACTCGGTCATCCCCTCGACGGTCGACCGCACGCTCTGCCCCGAGGGCACCCACATCATGTCGATGTTCACCCAGTGGGTCCCGCACACCTGGAACGAGGAGCCCCGCACCGAGGAGCTCGACGCCTACGCCGACCGTGTCATCGACGGCTACGACCAACTGGCCCCCGGCTTCACGGCCTCGGTCATCCACCGCCAGGTCATCGGCCCGCACCAGATGGAACACGAGTACGGCCTGCTCGGCGGCAACATCTTCCACGGCGAACTCTCACCCGACCAGCTCTTCCACCTGAGACCCGCCCCCGGCTACGCCGACTTCACCACCCCGGTGAGGGGCCTCTACCAGTGCGGCTCGGCGACCCACGGCGGCGGCGGAGTGACGGGCATCGCCGGCTACCTGGCCACCCGCAGAATCCTGAACGACCACAAGAGGTGGTGGAAGCGATGATCCAGGCTCTCCGGAAAACGCTGAGCGCCCTGGCCCGACCGGACCAGAGGGCCGGGGCCGTCACTGGGTGGTGCAAGCGATGAACTCCGCTCCCCTCGACCTCGACGAGGTCCGTGAGTGTCTCAAGGCCCCGGGTCAGATGCTCCCGCAGGCCGCCTACACCGCCGACGACGTCCTCGCCTGGGAGCGCGGAGTCATCTTCGCGGGGGGCTGGGTCTGCGCCGGGCGCTCGGCCGACATCCCGAACCGGGGCAGGAGGGCCGTCGCCGTCGGCGACGACTCGGTGCTGCTGGTACGCGACGACGACGCCACCCTGCGCGGCTTCTACAACGTCTGCCGGCACCGCGCCCACGAACTGCTCCCGTGCGGTTCGAGCGCGACGGGCCGGTTCATCGCCTGCCCGTACCACAACTGGGTCTACGACCTGAGGGGCGACCTGCACCGCATCCCCGGGGAGCCCGCGCCGAAGCTGGGCCTCGCCGAGGTGCCGGTCACGGAGTGGCACGGGTTCGTGTTCGTCAACGCCGACGGCCAGGCGCCGCCCGTCCACGACTACCTCCACGGACTGGAGGACATCGTGGCCCCGTACACGCCGGCCGAACTCGACGTCGCCGCGTCGCACGAATACGAGCTGGACGCCAACTGGAAACTCGCCGTCGAGAACTACCACGAGTGTTACCACTGCCCGGCGATCCACCCGGAGCTCTGCGCCGTGAGCCCGCCGGACAGCGGCGACAACTACGTGCCGACCGGGTTGTGGGCGGGCGGCCGCATGGACCTGGTCGACGGCGCGGAGACCATGTCCATGGACGGCAACTCGGCGGCCGGACCCCTCCCCGGCATCACCGGCGAGCGGCTCAGGATCGTCGAATACCTCCATCTCTTCCCCAACCTGCTGCTCAGCCTCCATCCCGACTACGTCATGACGCACGTCCTCGAACCGCTCACCGCCACCCGGACCAGGGTCACCTGCCAGTGGCTGTTCCCCCGGGGGACCACCGACGTCGGCTACGCCGTCGACTTCTGGGATCTCACCAACCGCCAGGACTGGCAGGCCTGCGAGGGGGTGCAGCGGGGAGTGGGCTCGCGCGGTTACCGGCCGGGGCCGTTCTCCGCCGACGAGGACGTCACCTTCCAGTGGATCGCCACGGTGGCGACCGCTTATCTCACGGGCCGCGCGCCGGCCCTGCCCGAAAGGATCTGACGATGACCGTCGTCGGCGAGCGGACAACGGCTCGCGTACTGGACGACCTGATCGCCGTTCAAGAGGCCGCGTTCCTCGCCCGGACCGTCGAGTCCCGGCGTGTGCGCACCGAATGCTCCGATGTCTTGCCCGGGGGAGTGGCCTCCAACTGGCAGGACGCACCGCCCGGGGCCGTGTGGATCTCGCACGGCCGGGGCTCCCGGGTCGTCGACCTCGACGGCACCTCCTACGTCGACCTGCACGGCGGGTTCGGGGTGAACCTCGTCGGGCACGCCCATCCCGCCGTCGTCGAGACCATCGGCGAACGGGTCAGGAAGGGCACCCATTTCGCCCAGCCGACCCGGGACGCCGTGGTCGTGGCCCGGTTGCTGGCCGGGCGGTTCGGGCTGCCGATGTGGCGGTTCGGCAACTCCGGCACCGAGGCCACGATGGACGCCGTCCACCTCATGCGGGCCGCCACCGGACGCATGAAGATCATCAAGGTCGAGGGCAGTTACCACGGCCACCACGACTCCGTGCAGGTCAGCGTCTATCCGTCCGTCGAGGAGGCCGGGCCGCCGCTGCGGCCCCGCTCGGTGCGCTACGGCGTCTCGGTGCCGCCCGACCTCGCCCGGCTGACCGTCGTCGTGCCCTTCGGCGACCTGGAGGCCGTCGAGCGGGCGCTGATCGAGAACCCCGGTGAGATCGCCGGGATGATCCTCGAACCCGTCATGATGAACATCGGGCTCATCCCGCCGCCCGACGGCTATCTCGGCCGGCTCAAGGACCTGCTGCACCGCCACGGCGCCTACCTCGCCTTCGACGAGGTCAAGACGGGGTTGTCGGTCGCACCCGGTGGCGCGTGCGAACTACTGGGCGTGACGCCCGACCTCATCTGCCTGGCCAAGGCGCTCGGCGGCGGGTTGCCGTGCGGGGCGATCGGCGGCACACCCGAGCTGATGAGGCTGATCTCGGAGGGTGTGTACGAGCAGGTCGGCACGTTCAACGGCAATCCGCTCACCATGGCGGTCGCGGCGGTCGTGCTCCGGGACGTGCTTGATTCGCACGCTTATCGGCACTTTGATCGGTTGCGCACCGTCATGACGGAAGAGGCGACCGCCATTCTCGGTAGATGGGGCATGCCGGGATATGTCCAGTCGTATGGCGCAAAGGGCTCAGTAATATTTCACCAGAAACTCCGCGACTATCGCGACTTTCTGGACTATCCCGACGAATGGGGACACGCGCACTGGCTTTACCAGCACAACGGCGGGGTCTTCCTGCCGCCCTGGGGCAAGACCGAGCAGTGGACGCTGTCGGTCCAGCACGGCGACGACGACGTGCGCGCGTTCCTGGCCAACCTCGACGCCATGGGGCGTGACTACGCCGGGAGCGCCGCCATCAGGTAGGCGAGGCGGGCGGCGGCGTCTTCGACCGACTCGACCGTGCCGAGGCGGTAGCCCCACGAGGTCACGAAGGCGCCGCGGTCGGTGCAGGTCACCGTTTCGGTGAGGGTGTCGGAGAAACGGTTCCGCACGTGCACCGCCGGCGGATTGGCGCTGAGCAGGCGCACCGAAAGGTCGATGTGCTCTCGTGTCGCATCGGCGAATCGCTCAAGACACCACAAAGTGTCAAGCATCGCACAATCACCTCCCGGCTGAGAGGAAAGGATTGCACGCTCCCGTCACACGAGGCAAGCAATTGCTCTTACGAATCAGCGGATTGTTTGCCCAATTCGTCGATGACCCGGACGATCACCGCGCGGGCGTCCTCGCGGTAGGCGGCGGCGCCCGCGAAGTCGTCGTACGCGCGGGCGTAGAAGGCGATGTCGTCGGGGTCCCTGAGCAGCAGGTCCTTGGTGAACGTGGCCACGCCGACGAGTGCCTCGTTGTAGATGGCGAAGCTGTGCAGCGGGGTGGCCGGCAACATCGTCTCGAACGGGATCACGCCGAACTCGACGTTGGGCAGCGTCGTGATGGCCAGCAGCCGGTCCATCTGGCCGCGCATCACGTCGACCGGCGCCAGCCGCACGTGCAGCACCGACTGGGGCACCACGAAGCGGAACTGGCGCTGCGGGTCGTAGAGGATCTCCTGCCGCTGCATCCGCACCCGGATCGCCGCGTCGACGTCGTCGACCGCCTCGTAGACCCGGCGCACCTTCTGGAAGATGTGCCGGGAGTACTCCGCGGTCTGCAGCAGGCCGGGCACCAGCCCGGCCTCGAAGATCCGCAGCGTCCGGATGCGGGCCTCCAGGTCGCGCACGTCCTCCTGGAGCGCCGCCAGCCCGCCCTTGTGCCGGGCCTTCCACGAGTCGTGGCGTTCGCTCAGGCCGACCGCCTGCTGGATCAGGTTGTCGACCATGCCGGGGTCGGCGGCGACCGCCTGGGCCCAGACGACCACGTCGTCCTCGGTCGGGGTCTGGCGGGCGTTCTCGATGCGCGAGACCTTCGACGGTTGCCAGTTGAGGCGCTCGGCGAGGTCCTTGCCCGACAGGTGAGCGACCTCCCGGAGCTGCCTGAGCTGGATGCCCAGGTCGATGCGCGCCTGCTGGAAACCGCTCACTCGATCCCTCCCGCCATGGTGCGGACCAAGGTAGACCTCAGTTCGCCGCCCAGGCCATAGGGAGCTCCCTAATCGTGATCAGGTCAAGACCTTGCGGGCGATCTCGACCAGGAGTTCCCGGGGGACCTCGACGGCGGTCTCGTAGTCGGCGAGGTGCCGGAGATCGGCTCTGGCCTCCGGATCCACCACCTCCGTGCCCTGGACGACGATGGTGCCGCGGTCGGTCTCGTACAGGGCGGGGCACGACGTGGCCTCGGAGGTGGTGCCGAGGAAGCGGAGGCGCATGAGGGGGTCCTTCCGTACAGTCGCAATTGCGAGCAATTGTAGGAGGGCTCACGTTTCGCCGCGATGTCGGGATGGACTCAGGGCAGCGGCACCAGGACCGCCCGCAGGCGTTCGCCGAGGGCCTTGGCCTGGGCGTCCATCAGCGGGCTGGCGGCGACGCCCCGGCCGAGCAGGCCGTGGACGACGAAGTTGACGGCGAGCAGGTTCGGGAACGTGTGGCGGTCGACGCGCAACCCGGTCACTTCGGGCAGCAACTCGGGCAGCCGGTCGGCCGTGAGATAGCTCCGCAGCCAGCCGTAGTGGTCGGGGGAACGCACCCACACGCCGAGGTTGGCGTTGCCGCCCTTGTCGCCCGACCGGGCGCCGGCGATGAGGCCCAGAGGTCGGAGCTCTTCCTCGACGGCCAGCGGGATCGGCATCGGCGGGGAGAACCACGGCCCGGCCGCCTCGGGCTCCTCGGGAGCGGCCGGAGCGGCCTCGCCCGCCTCCGGCACGGCCTCCTCGAACGGCACCTGCGCGCCGTCGAGGGTGACCGACGCGGCGACCCGGGGCACCGCCACCGGCCAGTAGATCCCGTAGGGAGACGCGTCGCCCGGCGGCGTCAGGCCGTAGAAGCCCGGGTAACTCGCCAGCCCCGTCTCCACCACCGCCGAGGAGAACAGGCGCCCGGCCTTGTGCCGGTCGGGGTCCATCACCGTGATCCGGAGCAGGTCGCCGTTGCGTTCCGTGTACGCCTGCTCGAAGGTCTCCCTGGGCACCCGCGCCCAGACGGCCTCCTCGGCGACCTGGGCCTTGCGGTCGGCGTCGAGACCGGTCAGCACCAGGGTCATCGTGTTGCGGTATCCGCCGAGCACGTTCACCGCGGCCTTGAGCGTCGGCGGGGGCGCCTCGCCGCGCGTGCCGCTCACCGACACGCGGTCGGGGCCCTCCTGCATGAGGCGGATCGTGTCGAACCGGGCCGTCACGTCGGGGCCGGGGTAGCGGGGGCCGGTGATCTCGTACAGGAGCTGGGCGGTGACGGTGCCCACGGTGACCGCGCCGCCCGTGCCGGGGTGTTTGGTGATGACGGAGGAACCGTCGTCGTGGAGTTCGGCGATGGGGAAGCCGCAGTGGGCCAGGTCGGGGATCTCGCCGAAGAAGGCGTAGTTGCCGCCGGTGGCCTGGCAGCCGCACTCGATGACGTGCCCGGCCACGACCGAACCGGCGAGCGCGTCGAGGTCGGTGGGGCCCCAGCCGTACCGCCAGATGCCCGGACCAGTGACCAGGGCCGCGTCGGTGACGCGGCCGGTCACCACGACGTCGGCGCCCGCCGAGAGCGCGGCGGCGATGGGGAAGCCGCCCAGGTAGGCGTTGGCGGTGATCGGCTTCGCCGTGAGGGTCTCGCCGGTGTCGAGGTTGACCAGCGGCCCGAGGTCCGGCAGGCGCGGCATGAGGTCGTCGCCGGTGACGGTCGCGACCTTGGCGGGCAGGCCGAGGTCCCTGACCGCCTGCGCGCAGGCCTCCGGGTCGAGGCCGCCCGCGTTCGACACGATCTTGACGCCGCGGTCGAGGCAGGTCGCCAGGACGTCGGAGAGTTGCCGGACGAACGTCGTCGCGTAGCCGGGGCGGCCCTTCGCCCGGTTCCCGGCCAGGATCAGCATGGTCAGCTCGGCCAGCCAGTCGCCGGTGAGGACGTCGATCGGGCCGCCCTCGACCTGCTCCCGCGCCGCCGAGAGGCGGTCGCCGTAGAAGCCCGAGCAGTTGGCGATGCGCAACATCAGACGGCCCAGGCGGGCGGGCGCTTCTGCAGGAAGGCGCTCATGCCCTCCCGCGCCTCGGGCGAGGAGAACAATTTGGCCGACAGGGTCGCCATCTCGTCGCCGCGTTCGGCCAGCAGCCGCCGGACCGGCTCGGTGACCAGCCGTTTCGACTCCGCGAGGCCCTGCGGCGAGGCGGCGCGCAGGCCGTCGAGCACGGCCTCGACCGCGTCGTCGAGCTGCGGCAGCGGAACCGCCCGGGTCAGCAGGCCGATGCGCTCGGCCTCCATCGCGCCGAAGGTCTCGCCGGTGATGAAGTAGCGCCCGGCGGCCCGGCCGTCGAGGCGCGGCAGCAGGGTCAGCGAGATCATCGCGGGCGCGAGGCCGAGACGGGCCTCGGTGAAGGCGTAGTCGCCGCCGTCGTCGGCCACCACGACGTCGCACGCGCCGAGCAGGCCCAGCCCGCCCGCCCGCGCCTTGCCCGCGACCCGGCAGACCACCGGCTTGGGCAGCTCCACGACCAGCGTGAACAGGTCGATCATGCGGCGGGTGCCGGCCTCCATGCCCTCGGCCGCCGCCTCCGACAGGTCGGCCCCGGCGCAGAACACCGGGCCGGTGTGGGTGAGCAGCACGGCCCGGACGTCGTCGTCGGAGCCGGCCGCCTCCAGGTGGGCCGACAGCTCCTCGACGAGCTGCCGCGACAGGGCGTTGCGGTTGCGCGGCGAGTCGAGGGTGACCGTGGCCACCCCGCGCTCGACGGTCAGATGTACGACCTCGGTCACTGTGTCACTTCCTTGATCACGGCCAGTGGCGTGCCGGCGTCGACCTGCCGCCCGGCGACGGCGGTCAGCTCGGCCACCACCCCCTCGGCGGCGGCCGTGATGCGATGCTCCATCTTCATGGCCTCCAGCACCACGACCGTCTGCCCCGGTTTCACCGTGTCACCCACGCCGACCTCCACCCGCAGCACGGTTCCGGGCATCGGGGCGGGCAGCGACCCGGGAGGCGTCCGCACCACGGGTTCCGGCAGCCGGGGCAGCGGGGTCAGCCGGACCGGGCCGAGCGAGGAGTCGACGTACACGGCGTCGTCATGGGAGGCCACCGCGAAGACCCGGCGCACGCCGGAGATCTCCAGGACCACCTCCTCCGGCGCGGCCGAGACGAGGACCGCCTCGGGCGACGACCGCAGGCCCTCGCGGGTGTGCAGGTAGGTGACCTCCCCGGCCTCGGCGAAGGACACCCGGTGCGGCTGCGACACGACGTTGCGCCAGCCCGGCGGCAGGTCGCCGAGCGTCCTCCTCGGCCGGGCGGCCTGGGCCAGGGCCGCCGCCAGCGCCGAGAACCGCACCGCCTCGGGGTCGGCGAGCGGGCCCAGGTCGTGGCGGGTCAGGAAGCCCGTGTCGGTCTGGCCCTGGAGGAACTCCGGGTGGCGCAGGACGCGCACGAGAAGGTCGCGGTTGGTCGCCGGGCCGTGCAGCTTCGCGCCGGCCAGCGCCGTGGCCAGCCGTCTCGCCGCCGCCTCCCGGGTGGGGGCGTAGGCGACGACCTTGGCCAGCATCGGGTCGTAGAAGGTGCCGATCTCGTCGCCGGACACGACGCCCGAGTCGAGCCGCAGGCCGCCCTGGGCGAACTCGGCCTCCACCCCGGGCACCTCGAAGTGGTGCATCCGGCCGCTCTGCGGCTTCCAGCCGTCGGCCGGGTCTTCGGCGTACAGGCGCACCTCGATGGCGTGGCCGACCGGGCTCGGCGGCAGGCCGGGCAGGGCGGCGCCCTCGGCGATCTCGATCTGCATGCGGACCAGGTCGACGCCGTAGACGGCCTCGGTGACCGGGTGTTCGACCTGGAGGCGGGTGTTCATCTCCAGGAAGTGGAACCCGTCGTCGGTCAGCAGGAACTCGACGGTCCCCGCGCCGGTGTAGCCGATGGCGCGGGCCGCGTTCACCGCCGCCTCGGCCAGCGCGCGCCGCAGGTCGGGGGTCACGCCGGGGGAGGGGGCCTCCTCCAGCACCTTCTGGTGGCGGCGCTGGATCGAGCACTCGCGCTCGCCGAGCGCCCAGACGGTGCCGTGGGTGTCGGCGAGGATCTGCACCTCGACGTGCCGGGCCCGCTCCAGCAGCGGCTCGGCGAAGACGGTCCCGTCGCCGAACGCCGACGCGGCCTCCCGGCCCGCCGATTCGAGCGCCTCGGCGAGTTCGCCGGCCGACCGCACGACCCGCATCCCGCGCCCGCCGCCCCCGGCCGACGCCTTCAGCAGCAGCGGATAGGCGAGGTCGGCGGGTGGTTCCTCCGACCCGCCCGCGAACGTCATGGTGGGCAGCAGCGGCACCCCCGCCGCGGCCATCAGCGCCTTGGCCTCGATCTTGTCGCCCATCGCCGCGATGGCCTCGGGGGAGGGCCCGATCCAGGTCAGCCCCGCCTCGGCCACCGCCCGCGCGAACCCGGCGTCCTCGGAGAGGAACCCGTAGCCGGGGTGCACCGCGTCGGCGCCCGCCGCCCTGGCCGCCGCGACCAGCTTCCCGGCGTCCGTGTACGCCTTCACCTCCCCCAGCCCGACGGCCGACCCGGCCTCGGCGACGTGCCGCGAGCCCGCGTCGGCGTGGCTGAACACCGCGACCGTCTCGATCCCCAGCGCGTCGCACGCCCGGATCACCCGGCGGGCGATCTCGCCCCGGTTGGCCACCAGAACCCGTCTGATCATCTGACTCACATCCGGAAGACGCCGAAACCGGCGGCGGGCGACTCGGGAGCCGAGCCGATGGCGGACAGGCACAATCCAAGGACGGTCCGGGTGTCGCGCGGGTCGATCACGCCGTCGTCGTAGAGGCGGCCGGACAGGAAGAACGGCAGCGACTCGGCCTCGACCTGCGCCTCGACCATCGCGCGCATGGCGGCGTCGCCCTCCTCGTCGAACGCCTGCCCCCGCGCCTCGGCGGCGGCCCGGCCGACGATCGACAACACCCCGGCGAGCTGCGCCGGGCCCATCACCGCCGACTTCGCGCTCGGCCAGGTGAACAGGAACCGCGGGTCGTAGGCCCGCCCGCACATGCCGTAGTTGCCCGCGCCGTAGCTGGCCCCCATGACGACCGTCAGGTGGGGGACCGTGGAGTTGGCCACCGCGTTGATCATCATCGAGCCGTGCTTGATGATCCCGGAGCGCTCGTAGTCCTTGCCGACCATGTAGCCGGTGGTGTTCTGCAGGAACAGCAGCGGCGTGCGCGACTGGTTGGCGAGCTGGATGAACTGGGCGGCCTTCTGCGCCTCCTGGCCGAACAGCACGCCCTGGGCGTTGGCCAGGATCCCGACGTCGTAGCCGTGGACCGTGGCCCAGCCGGTCACCAGGCTCGCGCCGTAGAGCGGCTTGAACTCGTCGAACTCACTGGCGTCGACGATCCGGCGGATCACCTCGCGCGGGTCGAACGGGATGCGCAGGTCTTCGGGGACGATGCCGAGCAGTCCGTCCTCGTCGAGCAGCGGCGGCCTTGAGGCCTTCGGCGCGCGGCCCTGCTTGCGCCAGTTCAGCCGCTTCACGATGTCGCGCCCGATGCGCAGGGCGTCGTGCTCCGAGTCGGCCAGGTAGTCGGCCAGGCCGGAGTCGCGGGCGTGCATCTCGGCGCCGCCGAGCGACTCGTCGTCGGCGTCCTCACCGGTCGCGACCTTGACCAGGGGAGGGCCGCCGAGGAACACCTTGGCGCGTTCCCGGACCATGACGACGTGGTCGGACAGTCCCGGCACGTAGGCGCCCCCGGCGGTGGAGTTGCCGAAGACCAGCGCGATCGTCGGGACGCCGGCCGCCGACAACCGGGTCAGGTCGCGGAACATCCGCCCGCCCGGGATGAAGATCTCCTTCTGCGTCGGCAGGTCGGCGCCGCCCGACTCGACCAGGTTCACGAGCGGGAGCCGGTTCTCCAGGGCGATCTGGGTGGCCCGCAGGGTCTTGCGCAGCGTCCACGGGTTCGACGCGCCGCCCCGGACGGTCGGGTCGTTGGCGACGATCACGCACTCGACGCCCTCGACCACGCCGATGCCGGTGACCACGCTGGCGCCGACGGGGAAGTCGGACCCCCACGCGGCCAGCGGGGACAGTTCGAGGAAGGGGGCGCCGGGGTCGAGCAGCAGTTCCACGCGTTCACGGGCCAGGAGCTTGCCCCGGGCGTGGTGGCGGTCGACGTACTTCTGCCCGCCGCCTTCGACCGCTTTGGCGTGCTCCGCCGCCAGTTCGGCGATTCTGCCGAGCATCGCCGCACGCCGCTGCTGCGTTTCCGCCGAGTCGGGAGGTTCGATCACGTTCGGTGAGTTTAATCTTCTGCGCGGGCGGACGACCCCCGAACCCCCTGACATGCGGCTTTCACCCTAATTTCAGAGGGTGGATTCATCGGCGCAGCTCAACGCGGCCCGGTTGACTCCGATACGTGGGAATTCCTGTCCGGCCTTGTCCGGCTATGGCGACCTCATCAGACTCAGTTAAGTCTTCAACTAACTGCACGGATGAGGAGAGGCATGAAGCGCATCATCTTCGTTCTCGTCGGCGTCCTCGGCGCCATGCTCACCGGCATCACTCCCGCGTCCGCGACCTCCCCGGTCGACTGCTCCGCGGGCGGCTACACGCGGGCTTACACCAGCTATATGCCCACCAACATGGAGCGGGGGGCCGTCGACGGGCGCAGTTACAACATCGGCGCCAATCTGGCGTACGACTACGAGATCTGCCTCGACATCCCCGACGACGAGACGTTCACGATCGAGGTGCGGATCTACAACAACGGAAGCTGGAGCACGTTCGTGGACGACCGGCCCGGTGACAAGGTCTTCCGCTACTCGCTCGCCCCGAACAGCTTCTGGCAGGTCTACGGCACGTTGACCGGGCCCGGCAGCACCTACCTCTACTACACCTGGCACGAGAAGCGGCTCTAGCCGCAGTGGGTCCAGCCGCTCTGCCAGGTGGCCTTGGCGAAACCGCCGCCCCAGACGACGCACTTCTTCTTCGCCAGGAGGCGGATCGGCCCGGCGTAGGCGGTGTAGCGGCCCCAGTCGTTGCCGTGGGCGCCCTTCTGCACACGCAGCAGGGCGCCCATCTTGATGGTGCCCGGAATGACGTTCTTCGACAGGGTGACCACGCAGTTGAGGCCGGTCGCCTGTTCGTACAGGAGATAGGTGGTGGCCCGGCCGCCCTGCCAGCGGCGCTGGTCGACGACAGTGAACCCGGCCCCGCACAGGCCCTCGGCCGTGTAGGGGTTGGGCTCCCTGACCTTCGTCGGGCTCGGGCTCGGCGAGGGGGACGGTGACGGCGAGGGGCTGGGCGACGGCGAGGGCGTCGGGGTCAGGCTCGGGCGCGGCTTGTCGGCCACGTCGGGGCGCTCGGCCGGGGCCCCGGTCGTCGGCGCGGGCGGTTCGGGCTGGGCGGCGACCGGGGAGAGCGACGGGCGGGGGGCGCGCTTCGTCGGGGTGAGCTGGGCGATGACCGGGGCGGCCGTCGGCGCGGCGACGGCGGTGCCGGGCTCGGGCCGCGTCAGGACGTAGGCGGCGCCGCCCAGCAGGAGCACGGCCGACGCGGCGGCCAGGACCATCCGGCCGCGTCTGGCGGGAGGCGGCTGGATCACGCCGCGGTCGCCGCGCAGGTAGGCGATCAGTTGCTCGGGGGTCGGGCGGTCGGCCGGGTTCTTGGCCAGGCAGCGCGCGACCAGGGCGCGCATCGGCTCCTCGACCTCGCCGAGGTCGGGCTCGGAGTGCAGGATGCGGTTCAGCACGACCGGGATCGAGTCGGCGCCGAACGCCGGGCGGCCGGTGGCCGCGAAGACCATCGTGACGCCCCACGCGAACACGTCGGAGGCGGGGCTCGCGGTGGCCTCGCTCAGTAACTCGGGGGCCAGGTAGGCGGGGGTGCCCATGGTCGTGCCGCTCATCGTGGCCTGCGGGGCGTCCAGGGCCTTGGCCACGCCGAAGTCGATCACGACCGGGCCCTCGGGGCCCATCAGCACGTTGGCCGGCTTCAGGTCGCGGTGGGTGATGCCGGCCTGGTGGATGGCCGCGAGGGCGGTCGCGGTGGCGATGCCCAGCCGTTCGAGCGCCGCGCCGCGGCGCGGGCCCTCCCGCTCGACGAGGTCCTTCAGAGAGGGGCCCGGGACGTACTCGCTGACGATGTAGGGCCGGTTTCCGGCCAGGTCGGCGTACAGGACCGGGGCGGTGCTGAACCGGGCCACCCGCTGGGCCAGGCTGACCTCGCGCAGGAAGCGGGCGCGGGCCGCCGGATCGGCGCTGAGCCGGGTGTGCAGCAGTTTCACGGCCACGGTCGCGCCGTCGGGGGTCACTCCCCTGTAGACGACGCCCTGGCCACCCTCGCCCAGCCGGCCGACGATCTCGAACGGCCCCAGCCTTGAGGGGTCGCCTTCCACCATGGGGATCACGCTATCAGTGGGTCAGATGGCCTTGCCCGGGTTAAGGAGGTTGTGGGGGTCGAAGACCTGCTTTATCCCGGTCTGGAGGGATGCCACGACGGGCCCGCTCTCCAGCTCCAGCCACCTCTTCTTCAGCAGGCCCACCCCGTGCTCCCCGGTGAGGGTCCCGCCGAGGCGCAGCGCGGCCCGGAAGATCTCGTCGGCCGCCGCCCACACGTGCGGGGGCGGCTCGGGCAGGCCGCGCTCGAAGATGAACACCGGGTGCAGGTTGCCGTCACCGGCGTGGGCGACGGTGCAGATCCGCACGTCGTGACGCGCGGCGACGGCCTCGATCTCGGCGATCATGTCGGGCAGCTTCGACCGGGGCACGCAGACGTCCTCGGTCAGGCACTCGCCGAGGCGCTCCTTGGCCTGGTAGGCCATCCGCCGGACCGCGATCAGCTCGTCGGCCTCCTCGGGGGTGGTCGACCGGGCCGCGAACGTGGCGCCGTGCTCCTCGCAGAGCGCGGTCATGCGGTCGGCGGCCTCCTCGCCGTCGGGGGCGTCCGACTGGGCCAGCAACATGCCCTGCGTCGAGGGGTCGAGGCCGATGTGCCGCCAGTCGTCGATCGCCACGAGGGTGTTGCGGTCGATGAGCTCCAGCATCGAGGGCCGGCAGCCCGCCGCGATGATCGCGGCCACCGCGGCGGCGGCGTCGCGCAGCGAGGTGAACTCGGCGACCATCGTCACCGGCGGCTTCGCCGGGGCCCGGCGCAGCCGGACCGTGGCCTCGGTGATGATCCCCAGGGTGCCCTCGGAGCCGACGAACAGGCCGGTCAGGTCGTAGCCGGTGACGCCCTTCATGGTCCGGCGGCCGGTGTTGATCACCTGGCCGTCGGCCAGCACGACCTCCAGGCCCAGGGCCGAGTCGCGGGTGACGCCGTATTTGACGCAGCGCAGGCCCCCGGCGTTGGTGGCCAGGTTGCCGCCGATCGTGGAGATCTCGTAGGACGACGGGTCGGGGGCGTACATCAGACCGTGGGCGCGGGCGGCGCGGTCGAGGTCGGCGGTGATCACACCGGGCTGGACGACGGCGATCTCGTCCGCGGGCGAGAGTTCGACGATCCGGGTCATGCGGGCCAGTGACAGGACGATTGACCCGTCACCCGCCACCGCCCCTCCGGCCAGCCCCGTTCCGGCGCCGCGCGGCACCACCGGGACCCCGTTGGCGGTGGCCCATTTCATCGTCGCCACGACGTCGTCGCGCGACTCCGCCAAGACCACCGCACGAACCGCTCCGGCCTGCAGGAACGTGCGGTCGCGGGCGTAGGAGGCGGTCACGTCGGGGTCGGTCAGCACCCGTCCGGGAGCCAGCGCTGAGATGAGGTCGTCCACATCCCGAAACAGTACCAATGGCTCTGACATGCACGGTAAGGCGATCAATCGATATCGGTTTCGCAACATCCCCCATTCACTTTACTTTTCCTTTACCGAGTGATCTAACGTCCCGGTTGCGACGGCTGTGGCTGTTTTCGCCATGCCCGTCGCAGCGGTGGCGCGCGAACACCCCCCGCGCGCCTCAACAAGCCCGGCTGACTACCGGGTGAGGGAGGAATCACTTGTCAGCCTTTGCAGCATCCCCTCGCAGGGCTCGGCGGTTGGCCGCCATCGTGCCCGCGCTCGGGCTGCTGGCCGCGGGTCTCACCGCGGCCACGGTCCCGGCTTCGGCGGACACCACGGTGGCCCGCTGGACTCCGTCGATCAGTGACCACTACATCAACTACACCCCCCCGCGCGCGCAGTCGGACACCTCCGACCGCTCGGCCGAGAAGCTGAGCGAGGCGGCGAAGGCCAACCGGCAGGCCACCCAGGCCATCGCCGAGGAGATCGACCACAAGTACGCCGGCGGCAACCCCGTCGCCGCCCGGACGCTCGCCGACAACGAGCGCCGCGCGATCCGCACCGGCCAGAACCCGTTCGACTTCATCTACAAGAAGGCGGGCACGAAGCGTACGGCCAAACTGCTGACGCTTCTCGTGGAGTTCAACGAGAACGCCAACGACGACTTCTCCGGCTTCACGCGCCCGGTGTCGACCGCCGACATCAACACGTGCGTCACCGAGCCGCCGGGCACGAAGATGAACGGCCCGCTGCACAACAACATCCCCGACCCGGCCACGGCCGCGGGCGGCGGCAAGGACAACAACTCCTTCTGGGTGCCGAACTTCAGCACCGACCACTTCAACAAGATGCTCTACTCCGACACGGGGATCACCGAGCGGGTCCGCAAGGACCTCAAGGACCCCCGCGACGGCAAGAAGGGCATCGACATCTCCGGCTTCACCATGAAGAAGATGTACGAGGAGATGTCCAAGGGCGCCTACACCGTCTCGGGCGCGGCGATCGGCTGGCTGAAGGTCCCCCACTCCGAGGCCTGGTACGGCGCCGGTCAGTGCGGCACCTACCCGCAGCAGATGGCCGGCCACCCCGACAACCCGGCGGGCCCGGCCCAGCTCGGCATCGACGCGGTGAACGTGCTCGCGCAGCAGCAGCCGGACTTCCCGTGGGCCGACTACGACATCGAGGACACCGCCGACGCCGACGGCGACGGCAACCTCCTGGAGCCCGACGGCGTCATCGACCACCTCGTGCTGGTGCACGCCGGTGAGGACAAGTCGGGCGGCGGCGGCGCCGAGGGCACGTACGCCATCTGGGCGCACTCCTCGACCATCCCCGGCGGCTACACCGTCCCCGGCACCAACAAGAAGATCGCCAACTACATCGTGCAGCCGGAGGACTCCGGCGTCGGCGTCTTCGCCCACGAGTACGGCCACGACCTGGGCCTGCCCGACCTGTACGACGCCTCCGGCGCCGGCGACAGCTCGGTGGAGTTCTGGGACCTGATGTCGACCGGCTCCCACTCGGGCCCGATCTTCCAGTCGATGCCGACCCACATGGGCCTGTGGGACAAGTGGGTGCTCGGCTGGGCCGACCCCGAGGTCGTCAACCCGGGTGACAAGACCAAGCTGGTCACCATCGGCCAGACCTCGCGCACGCCCAAGCTGACCGAGGACGGCCTGCGCATCAACCTGCCGACCAAGCACGTCGTCATGGCCACGCCCCACTCGGGCGCGAACATGTGGTGGTCGAACAACGACCAGATGTGGGCCGACAGCAAGCTGACCCGGACCGTCCAGGTCCCGGCCACCGGCGACCCCCGCTTCTGGATGTGGAACGACTACACCATCGAAGCGGAGTGGGACTTCGGCTTCGTCGAGGTCTCGACCGACGGCGGCGCCACCTGGGCCCAGCAGAAGGTCTACTCCGAGGACGGCACGCTCGTCACCACCGACGACGGCTACGCCGACCCGAACGGCCGCATGCACGACTTCGGCAACAAGAAGTACGGCCTGACCGGCGACACCCACGGCTGGCGGCACGACTACGTCGACCTGACGCCGTTCGCGGGCGCCACCATCCAGATCCGCCTGGCGTACAACACCGACGAGGCCGCCATCGAGCGCGGCTGGTTCTCCGACGACTTCGCCGTCACCGCCGGTGGCGCGACCGTCTGGAGCGACGACGTCGAGGGCGGCGCCAACGGCTGGACCGCCACCACCGGCACGTTCACCGACACGACCGGCGCGGGCTGGAACATCCACGGCGGCTCGATCGACTCCGAGCAGTACTACCTGGCCGAGTGGCGCAACTACGACGGCTTCGACCAGGGCCTCAAGTACACCTACGACACCACCTGGCAGCGCGACGGCGCCTGGAAGGTCGAGAAGGTGCCCTACAACGCCCCCGGCCTCCTCGTGTGGCTGCGCGACGCGGCGTACGGCATGAACAACCCGGCCGCCAACCACTTCAACCTGCCGTCGGTGGGGTCGAAGGGCCAGCTCCTGCTGATCGACTCGCACTTCGAGCCGCTGCGCCGCTCCGGCGTCGCCGCGACGAAGGACACCAGCACCCTGAAGAACATCCCGATGCGTCCGCAGGCCGCCAACGCCGCCTTCGGCTTCGGCAAGACGTATGCGTTCAAGGAGTGCCTGGAGCCGGCGGCCGAGCCGTTCGTCGAATACTGCACCAGCTTCCCCGGCCAGAACCCGGTCAAGGAGTTCACCGACGCCAAGACCTGGTACCCGGGCCTGGAGAACCGTCCCGACGGGCTCTACTTCCGCCTGCGCGACGCCTCGGCGGTCGTGCCGTCGAAGGACAACCAGGCCTACACCGCCCGGATCGTCAACCCCGACGGCAGCCCGGCCACCGACCTGTACGGCGAGAACGTCAACGGGTTCGTGCTCGGCTCCGGCAACCCCGGCGACGAGGGCAAGCAGCTCGGCGTGAAGCTGAAGCTCGTCAGCCCGCTGCCGCTGAACCTCGGTGTCATCGTCCAGGTGACCCCGGCGAAGAAGTAGCCGTTAAGATCACGTTCGGCTGACCGGTGCCCGGCGGGAGACCGCCGGGCACTACCATGTGCAGGGTGCGGAGCAAGCTCGACCATACGGCGGCCATCCGGGACAATCGCCGGGCCGCCGTCGTCGTGAACACCAAATCGCGCCGGGGCCGCAAACACTTCGCCGAAGTCGTGCGGCTCATCCGTGAAGCCGGCTTCTCGCCCCTCGGCGTGTTTCCCGTCGACGACCCGCGCCGGTTGCGCGCCCGTCTCGACGAAGCCCTCGGCCTCGGTCCCGACCTGCTCATCGTCGGCGGCGGCGACGGCACCCTGTCCAGCTCCATCAAGCACATCGCCCACCGCGACGTCGCGCTCGGCGTGTTGCCGCTGGGCACCACCAACAACTTCGCCCGCAGCCTCGGCCTGCCGCTGACCCGTGCGGGCGCGGTGCGCGTCTTCACCGAGGGCAAGGTCGCCGACATCGACCTCGGCCTGTGCGGCGACCGCCCGTTCGCCAACCTGGCCAGCTTCGGGGTGTCGGTCGAGGTCGCCGGAACCGTCAAGCCGTGGCTGAAGCGGCTGGCCGGCCGGGCCGCCTACCCGCTCACCGCGTTGACGATCCTGCCCGGCCACACGCCGTTCCGCGCCTTCATCACCGTCGAGGGCCGCCGCCACGAGCTGCTCACCCACCAGCTCAACATCGCCAACGGCCGCTTCCACGGCGGCTGGCAGATCGCCAGCGACATCTCCATCGACAACCGCAACCTGGTCGCCTACCAGCTCGGCTCGGGCAAGCGGCTGCGCCTGCTGGGCGAGACGTTCCTGCGGGCCACCACCGGCAAGTGGCGCAGCCTGGCGGGCGGCCCGTTCGTGGTCGGCAAGGAGATGCTCCTCGAAACCGATCCGCCGATGGCCGCCGACATCGACGGCGAGGTGCGGCTGATGACCCCGCTGGTGATCAAGACGGTCCCCAACGGGGTGCGGGTCATGGTTCCTCAGGGCTTCGTGGATACGTGAAACTCCGGTAGGCCGGTCGCAGCAGGTCGAGCAGCGGGATGTGCCGGACCTTCACCTTCGGCGGTTCCAACGCCCTGAGCAGCAGGTCGGGCGGGGTGTCGGGGGTGCGGGGGCCCTTCAGCCGGGCCGCCGAGACGGTGAGCGCGTAGAAGTCGGCGAGCCGGTCTTCCAGCGGTTCGTCGGCGGGGGCGCGGAGTTCGTCCAAGAGCTGCTCCCTGGGCTTGCCGCGCCAGGCCAGTACCAGGAACGGATCGTCGTCGAACGCCTCGGCCAGCAGATAGAGCACCGCCGAGACGTGTTTGCAGGGGTTGCCCCAGTCGGGGCAACCACAGGTCATCTCCAGCTCGCCCTGCTCGGGGAACAGCGGATGTCCGGCGGCCGAGAAGAGCGCGTCGAGCTCCTTCGGCATCTCACCCGCCAGCAGCCGGGCCCGATGCCCGGCCTGCCCCGCGATGACCCGTTCGAGCTCCGCCCACTCCTCCCGGCCGTAGGCCTCGATCTCGATCTCGACCCGGTACGGCTCTGGGCGCGACCCCTGGACCACCGCCTCGACCGACCCGGCTTTGACGGTCATCGAGACGACCTGCCCCTGACGGGCATACGCCCGGCCCCGGGCGAGCCGGCCCGGGTCGCAGACACGTTCCAGGATGTCGACGAACCGCCGCGACCACCACTTCTCGCCGATGGTGCCGCGCCGCCCGCGTGCCCTGATGCCGCCCTCGACCTTGATGGGCGTGCCGGCCTCGAACCAGCCGTCTTTCCCGACGGGGCTCATCGCACCACCTCGAATCGTCGGGCCCGGCCTGCTTCGCCGAGGCGCATACGTGTGCGGGCCGAGATTCCCGGCGTTCCCGCGCGGGTCATGCCACCGCCTCCGGCCCCAGCGTGAACAGGTCGCGGAGCTGCTCGGTCGACAACGACGTGAGCCAGTCTTCGCCGGTGCCGACCACCCGCTCGGCCAGGGCCTGTTTGCGTTCGATCATCTCGTCGACGCGCTCCTCGATGGTGCCCGTGCAGATGAACTTTCTGACCTGCACGTTCTTCGTCTGGCCGATGCGGAAGGCCCGGTCGGTGGCCTGGTTCTCCACCGCCGGGTTCCACCACCGGTCGACGTGGACGACGTGGTTGGCCGCCGTCAGGTTGAGGCCGGTGCCGGCCGCCTTCAGCGACAGCAGGAAGATCATCGGCTCGTCGTCGGTCTGGAAGCGGTCGACCAGTTCGTCGCGCCGCCTCTTGGGCAACCCGCCGTGCAGCCACAACACCGGCCGGTCGAGCCGGGCCTCCAGATGGGGCAGGACGAGCGAGCCGAACTCGGCGTACTGGGTGAAGACCAGCGCCTTCTCGCCCTCGGCCAGGATCTCCTCGCAGAGCTCCTCAAGACGGGCCAGCTTGCCCGACCGGCCGGCCAGCCGGGAGCCGTCTTTCAGCAGGTGGGCGGGGTGGTTGCAGACCTGCTTCAGCCGCGTCATCGCGGCCAGCACGTTGCCGCGCCGTTCGATGCCCTCGCTGCCCTCGATGCGGCCCATCATGTCGTCGACGACCGCGCGGTAGAGGGTGGCCTGCTCGGGGGTGAGCGTGCACCACACCTTCATCTCCAGCTTGTCGGGCAGGTCGGAGATGATCGTCTTGTCGGTCTTCAGCCGCCGCAGCACGAACGGGCCGGTCGCCCGCTTCAGGGCGGCCACGGCGTTCTCGTCGCGGCGCACCTCGATCGGCTCCTGGAACCGGTCGCGGAACACCCGGGCCGAACCGAGCAGGCCCGGGTTGCAGAACTCCATGATCGACCAGAGTTCGGCGAGATGGTTCTCGACCGGGGTGCCGGTGAGGGCCAGTCTCGTCCGGGCCGGGATCGACCTGACCGCCTGCGCCTGCCGGGCCGCGCTGTTCTTGATCGCCTGCGCCTCGTCGCAGACCACCCGCTCCCACTCCTTCGCCGCCAGGTGGCCGACGTCGCGCAGCGCGGTGCCGTAGGTGGTGAGCACGAGGTCGGCGTCGGCCAGCTCGCGGCCCGAGCCGTGGTAGACGTGCACCCGCAGCCCGGGGGCGAACCGCGCGGCCTCCTTCTGCCAGTTGCTGAGCAGCGACATCGGGCAGACCAGCAGCGTCGGCGCGGGGGTGCGCGTCTCTGGGCCGGATCCTGAGCGCTCGGCCAGCAGCAGCGACAACGTCGTGATCGTCTTCCCGAGGCCCATGTCGTCGGCCAGCACGCCGCCCAGCCCCAGGTCCGACAGGAAGCTCAGCCAGGCCAGGCCGCGCTGCTGGTAGGGCCGCAGCGTCCCGGTCAGCCCCTCGGGAGGCGGGACCGGCTCCAGCCGCCGATCGGCCTCGCCCGACAGCAGGTCGCCGAGCAGCCCGTCGGCGTCGACGGCCGTGATCGGCAGGTCGTCGTCACCGCCGAGCACGACCTCGTTGATGACCTCCCGAGCCGTGCGGGTGCCGTCTCTGCGCTGCTCCAGGATCTTCAGCGCGGCCTTGAGCTGCCGGTCGTCGAGCTCGACCCACTGGCCGCGCACCCGGACCAGCGGCACCTTCAGCCGGGCCAGCTCGGCCAGCTCCTCCTCGGAGACGACCTGCTCGCCGACGGCGAGGTCGACCCGGAAGTCGACGATCTGGTCGAGCCCGAACCCCTGGCCGCCGACCGCCTTCGGCCCCTGGCGGGTGCGGGTGGTGAGCTTCAGCCCCAGCTTCGTCTTCCCCGCCCAGGCGGGCAGGCGCACCCCGAAACCGGCCGCGCCCAGGAGCGGCGCGGCGTTCTTGAGGAACCCGAACGCGCCGCGGGTGTCGAGCGCGAGCCCTTCCGGCCGGGGGTCGCGAAGCGCCCGGTCGAGCTCCGGATAGAGCCGGACCGCCCGGCCCAGCCCCGCGAGCAGCTCGTCCTCCGCGACGACCCCCGGCAGCCGCGCCCCCCGCCACACCTCGGCGGCCGGCAGGTCGAGGCTCGGGTCGTCGGCCGACTGCAGCGAGAAACCGACCTCCCAGCCGTCGTCGCCGATCTCGGCCAGCCGGAAGGCCACCCGCGCGGGTCCGTCGAAGGCGTGCGCGGCGTCGTGCCAGCGGTCGAGCTCCGCGCGCAGCTCGCCGACGTCCCCATCGAGGTGGACGTCGTCGCCGGTCAGCTTCACCGCCCACTGGTCGGCGACCGGGCTGCGCCTCCCCGGCCGGTGGCCCATGAGGATGCGGTCGGGCAGGGACGCCCGGACGGCCCGGTCGGCCAGCCGCGTCAGCGCGTCGTGCAGCACCTCGCGGGCGGGCCGCGCGTCGGCCGACCGGAACACCGGCGGCATCGCGGCCGCCAGCTCGGCGGCCCGGCCGGCGTCGGCGCCGGTCAGCACCGGCCGCCAGCGGGCCTCGCGCCCCACCAGGCCCGGCAACACCCGGCCGCGTCTGACCAGGTCACGCGCGAAGTCGTCGACGGCGGCGAGGAAGCGTACCGAACCGGAAGGCTCCTCCGGCTCCGGCAGCTCGGCCGGGAAGACCGCGGACAGGGACCACTCGCGCAGATGGGTCGCCGTGGTGAACGACGAGTGCACCGGACCGTCGGCGTCGGACGGCAACCGCAGCACGACCTCCTCGGCCCGGCCCTCGACCTCCTCCGGCGGCCCGGCGAACGGATGGTTTTCCGACGTCGCGGGGCATGGCGAACCTTCCGCCCAGAATCCGGCCCGCCCCCCGGCCCAGACAGCGTGCACCAGCATCCCGACAAGTTACCGCCGTTTTTGTCGGAAGCCGTTGCTATGAATGGGGCCCGACACATGATCTTCCCCACGAGGACGGCCCCCCCATGGCATTGGTGACGTTCCGCGACGAGACCGCGACCGGCCGCGCGCTGGCCGAGTTCTCCCTGCCCGACCTGCCCGAACGCATCACGGCGCGGGAACTCGTCCGGCTGCGCGTGCGGGAGGAGGTGGCCCGTCACAACGCCGCGCCGTCCCACCACTACCGGGGCCTGGTCAAGCCGACCGACGCCGAGGCCGACCTCAACGGCTACCGCATGCGCACGGCCCGCCGGCTCGACTGGGAGAAGCAGGCCGACGCGGCCGAGGCGGCGTTCCGGCGCAACGGCTTCCTGCTGCTGATCGGCGACCACCAGATCCTCGACCTCGACGTCGAGATCGACCTGCTCGCCGACCCGGTCGTGTCGTTCGTCAAGCTGGTGCCGCTGGTGGGCGGCTGAGATGGGCGTGCCCGACGATCACCCGCCCGTTCCGCCCCTGACCGAAACGACGTCCATGACTTTCACCGAACTCTCCCCCCTCGCGAAGCGCCTCTACGACGTGCTCAGCGGAACCGCCCGCGACACGACCACCCTGGCCGGGGCGAACATCCCCGACCTGCGGGTGATGGCGGCCTCGGCCCGTGAACTCGTCGAGAACTCGATGAACGACCGTCATCCGCGCCTCGGCACGTGGGCGACCGTGGTCGCGGCGGGGATCGCGGGCACGGACGCCGAACTGGCCGCCCACCACGCCGAGCGGCAGGGCGTCATCGCGGTCGCCGAGAAGGTGGTGGTCTTCGGCTGGGAGGTCGGACGGCGCGCGCTGTTCAGCGAACTGCTGCGGAGCGTCGCCGGCACGCTGCCCCGCCCGCCGATGCCCACCACCGGGCTCGACTGGCTGGCGGAGCAGCCCGGCTACCTCGGCTTCGCCCGCACCGCGCTGGAGTCGGCCCAGGCCAGGGCCCGGCGGTTGCAGGCGGGCGAGATCCCGTACACGACCCGGCTCTTCGACGACGCGGAGGTCGCGGCGCTCGGCCGGGCCGTCCGGCTGGCGCTCCATCGCGACGAGCCCTGGCTGCCCGACCTGCTCGACGCTCTTGTACGGGACATCGCGGTCGCCCCCACCAACGCCAAGACCCTGCCCTCCCAGGCCTTGCTCTACGAGATCGCCCGTGCCGCCGAAGACCGGCCGACCCCCGAGGCGATCGCCTCGTTGCGCACCGCCGCCCGGATCACCCGGCACGCCGGGGTGCCCAAGGAGCTCGCCAAGAAGTTCAAGCGCATCGAGCCCACGCTCGCCGAGCGGCTCGACGTCGCGTTCCGGATGCCCGACGGCCGGCTCCGCGAGACCTTCGGCGAGCACACCGCGGTCATCTCCACCGACGGGGACGTCGAGTTGTCGTGGTGGCACGGCGGCAGGAAGCTCAAGACGGTCCCCGCGGCGGTCCGGCGCGACCACCCCGACGACGTCAAACGGCTGAAAGACCTGGCCAAGCAGGCCGCCCAGCGGCAGGCGACGCTGGCCAGGGCGCTGGAGGCCGGATACACCAGCCCGACGCCGCCGCCTTATCGCCAACTGGAGGGCAACCCGGTCGCCGACCGGCTGATCTGGGAGTTCGAGGTCTCCCCGGGCGTGTGGCAGGCCCAGCTCGGGCTCACCGTGCCCGACGTGCCGGTGCGGCTGTGGCATCCGGCGCGGGCGACGGTCGAGGAGGTCCGCGCCTGGCGGGAGACGATCCACGACAAGGAGATCCGGCAGCCGTTCAAGCAGGCCTTCCGCGAGGTCTATCTGCTCACCCCCGCCGAGGAGGCGGCCGTGACCCACTCCGCCAGGTTCGCCGACCACCTGTGCGTCTACCCGAGGCTGCGCGCGCTGTTCAAAGATCGCGGCTGGAAGTCCAACTACCTGGGCTTCTGGGACGGCGGCGGCGGTTACGACGACCCCGCCCACCGGACCCTGGCCGGAGGGCAGTGGCGGGTGAACCTCCACCACGACCTCTACGAGGAGGGCTACGTGGTCACCGGCGCGGTGGAGTTCAAGCGCCTGACCGCCGGGCGCTGGGTCCCCGCGCCGCTGGCGGAGGTCCCGCCGCTGGTCTTCAGCGAGGGCATGCGCGATGCCGACCTCTTCGTGGCGGTCAGCTCGATCATGTCCGACCCGCAGGGCGGCGACCGGGAGCCGGGCCCGCTGCGCGACTACTGGGAGAACCACTCCTTCGCCGACCTGTCGTCGACCGCCCAGGTCCGGCGCGACGCGCTGGCGCGGCTGTTACCCCGGCTGACCATCGCCGACCGCTGCACCCTGTCGGGCCGTTTCCTGGTCGTCCGGGGCGACCTGCGCACCTACAAGATCCACCTGGGTTCGGCGAACATCCTGATGGAGCCCAACGACGCCTACCTGTGCATCGTCGCCAAGGCCACCGCGTCGAGCGGCCTGTTCCTCCCGTTCGAGGAGGACGGCCGCCTCTCGCTGATCCTCAGCAAGGCCTTCCTCCTGGCCGACGACACCGCCATCACCGACCCGACCATCGTGCGGCAGATCGAGGCGGCCTAGAGAAACGACACGACCAGGTTCACGGCCGACAACAAGGCGGCGCCGGCGAGGCTCACGACCAGGACGAGACAGACGACTTTCACCCAGGGTTTCACCCGGCCATGCTCGGGGGCGCCGCCACGTAAATCAAATCACCCGCCCCTCAGCCCAGCAGCAGCCTGACCAGTTCGCCGACGCCCAGGGCGGCGCCCACCGAGACGACGGCCAGCAGAATCGAGTACAGGCAGCCGGTGCCGCCGCTGATCGGCTTGGCGTGGACGGGCCCCTCACCCGGCTTCTCGCCGGGGCCTCGCCACAGCGGTCTCGGCTCCAGCACCAGGAACAGCAGCGCGCCGATCTCCCCGACGGTGAACAGCCAGAACCACGCCCACCGGTTGCCCAGCCGGGGCCGCGATCCCAGCATCACGGCGAACGTGACGATCCAGGCCGCCGCCGGCCACCACAGCTGCGTGCCGCCGGGGAACCGGAAGGGCCACTCGGGCAGGATCGTCCCGCCGCTCCGATCGTCCACGTGCACGACCGAAGGTTGCACGGCCATGTGCCCGGCGTCGGCCCTGAGCCGCTTGATCGTGTACGCCCCGTCGGCGTCCCGCAACCCGTCACCGTGCACCTCGTGCCAGACCAGGGGCGACTCCGACCAGGTCAGCAGCCAGATGCCCTGATCGTCCCCCCGCCACGTCACCCGATCGACCTCACCGGAGGAGAGGGCGAACCGGAACTGGTCGAGCGTGCGAAGCGACGGCCGGAACGTGGCACTGACGAGCACCGCCCCGCCCAGCAGCACGAGCAGCAGCACGACGCGCAGGACGAAGTGGATCCAATACAGGACGCGCCCGGATAAATCCGATTCCACATCTCCTGTCTACCCAGGCGATCGGTCCCGCGAATGCCTGTATGCGACAGATTCACTGGACGCCACCCGCCCGCCGGGCTTGAGTCCTGAGTATGCGCTCACGACACGAAGCCGTCTTCGACGAGCCCGACATCGTCGAGGAACACGACGAGTCCATCGGGATCTCCACCGACCACATCGCCGTCGTCACCCGGGTGGGGGAGGGCTGGCGGGCCGTCGTCGACGGCCTGCCCGACGGGAAGGTCGTCGTGGCACATGGGTCCACCTGGGCCGAGACGACCCACAACGTCGGCGACGCCCTGTCCGAGGCCGTGACGCCGGAACCGCCGTACGTCCTCGGCTACCACATGGTCCCGGCAGACCCCGACGCCGACTCGGCGCTGGGGGCGGTCATGATCGCCCGCTCCGAGCGGGTCCATGCCGAGCAGGCCGAGCGTGACGCGGTCCGGCACGCGGTGCGGGTCTTCCTCGGCCAGGGCTGGAGCACGCGTGACGCGGCGCGGGCCCTGCTGTTGTCCCAGGAGCGTGTCATCCGGCTCGCCGCCGAGATGGAGGGCCGAGCGGCACGTGGAAAGCCCCGCCCCCCTGCGGAATGAGGGGCGGGGCCGTTTGGGGCCCGCCTCCCCCAGAGGGGTCCGTCTGGGGAAGGCGGGCGGCTTGGGGTCAGGCCGGGGTGCAGGTGAACGTCGGGGTTCCGTTGGTGCCGGACCAGGTTCCGTTGAAGCCGAACGCGGTCGAGGCGTTGACGGAGAGGTTGCCGTTGTAGCTCAGGTTCCGGACCGACACGTTCGCGCCCGTCTGGGTGTGCTGGCCGTTCCAGAGCTGCGAGATGGTCTGGCCGTTGGGCCAGGTCCAGTTCACGGTCCACCCGGTGATGTTGACCGATCCGGAGTTCCGCACCGACACCTCGGCGCCGAAGCCGCCGCCCCACTGGTTGCTGACCGTGTAGGTCACCGCACAGGCCTTACCCGTCGGAGACGGTGAGGGCGACGGGCTGGGCGAAGGCGAGGGGCTGGGGGAGGGGCTGGGCGAGGGGCTGGGCGAAGGGCTGGGCGAGGGCGACGGGGACGGTGAGGGCGACGGGCTCGGCGACGGCGAGGGGTCGTTGCCGGGCGTGTTGCCCCAGATCTTGGTCGTCCCCGCGTACAGCGGGATGTTGGTGACCCGCACCGGCGTCGAGCCCGGCGTCGTCGACACGCCCACGAACGACCAGTCGTTGGCCGCGCTCCACTGCTTCGAGCTGGCCACCCGGAACTGGACCTCGCGGCGGTGCTGCGACTGCCCGGCCGGGGCGATGTTCTGGCCGGTGCAGTTGATCGTCACGTAGTAGACCGCGCCGGAGTGCTGGGTGGGGCCGGTCGGCGCGCTGCACTGGTTGTAGTTGGCCGTGATGGTGATGTCGGCCGGGGTCGTGTCGCCGTCGAGGGTGAAGTAGTAGCGGAACGAGCCGTTGGTCAGGTTGCGGGCCGGCCAGCCCGACTGGTTCCGGACCATGACCTTGACCTCGGTGAAGTTGGTCCCGGTCGCGTTCACGGAGGCCTCGGTGAAGATCTCCGGTTCCGGAGCCGTCTCGGGCTGCGGGAAGTTGGCCAGCGGGGTGCCGCCGTACTCGCCGTAGAGGCGGGCCAGGGCGCTGGTGAAGCCGGCGTTGTAGTCGGTCGCGACCTCGTTCATCACGTAGTCGTCGCGCTTGTCGGTGTAGGCGTCGTTCGGGTCCGGGGGACCGCCGACCAGGGCGCCGTACAGGACGTGGCGGGTCTCGACCGGGTTGGTCATCTGGTCGGTCCACGAGCCGTGGGCCGTGCGGTGGTGCGGGTTCTTCGGGGGGTTCGCGCCGAAGCCGATCACGTACGAGGAGTTGCGCGGGTTGTCGCCGAGCGCGTAGTCGATCTGGCGCTTCGCGAAGTCGTGGTAGCGGGCCTTGCGCGTGGCGTCGGTGATCGAGTCGCTGTGGACGAGCGCCGCGAAGGAGGTGTTGGCGGCGTACCGGAGAGAACCCCAGCGGTCGAGGACGGCCTGGCCGCCCGGCGAGTAGGCCACCCGCTGGCCGTTGACCCCGACGGTCCAGTAGTCGAGCCAGCGGTTGGCGTCGTCGAGGTACTGCTGCTTGCCGGTCAGCTTCGCCAGCAGCACGTAGGCGCCGTAGGACTTGTCGTCCCAGGCGATCGTCCACTTGTAGGACTTGGTCGTCGACTGCGGCTCGGTGCCCAGGTTCGCGTACGCGGCCTCGGCCTTGGCCAGGTAGGAGGCCTCACCGGTGGCCCGGTGCAGCCAGATGGCGCCCCACACGAGCTCGTCGTTGAAGCCGCTCCACGAGCGGTAGTAGCCGGCCGCGTCGGTGATGCAGTCGCTGTAGGCGCGCTTCACGTTCTCGGCGAAGGTGTAGAGCTGCCGCGCGTGGGTCACCAGCGTGTTCGCGTACGTCGGGTCGGTCGGCCGGAACACGATCGAGGAGGCCGCCATCGCCGCGGCCGTCTCCCCGGCCAGGTCGGCGCCGCCGCAGCTCGCGTCGATCTTGTACGACGGCCGGTTCATCTGCATCGCCTCGGCCGGCCCCCACCAGGCGTGGTCGAGCCCGCCGTTGCCGACCTGCCCGTAGAGCACGTTGGCCGACGGGTGGGCCTTGATGAAGTAGTCGTTGACGAACCGCAGGTTGTTCATCAGGTGCGTGAGCTGGTTGCCGTACGACGAGCGGTATTCGACCGCCCCCCACGCCAGCATCGTGGTGGCCGCCGCCATCGGCAGGCCGAACTTGACGTGGTCGCCGGCGTCGTACCAGCCGCCGGTCAGGTCGAGCCCGACGTCGGAACCGTCGGTCAGCCCGGAGGGGCCGCGCCACGAGACACGGTTCCAGGAGGGCAGCGGGCCCGACTGCTGGGCCTCGTAGAACAGGATCGACTTCTGCAGCGCCTCGCCGTAGTTGAACACGGCTGCGGAGGCCTGTTGCGGTTGGAGGGTGACGGCGGCGACCAGTGCCACGGCCGCGATGCGGAGCGTACGGCGCATAGGAGCGTCCTTACGGAGGGGGGTGTCGGGGGCGCGGCAGCGGGTCAGGCGCTGTCGCGCCCCTCGCCATCTGGGGCGTGGGAGCGCTCCCAAAGCGAATTTCGTGGACGACGGTTGAGATGTCAATCAAGCGCCCCCAACCAGCCCGCTGACCTGCGCATTCGTGGTCTGAATGTTTCACTTCGGGGGTTCGCGCAAAAGGAAGGAGCCCCCCGAAGGGGGCTCCTCGTGGTCGTTCAGTAGGGGCGTGACGGCGGGTCCGGCACCGCCACGCCCCCGTCTTCGGGGATCAGCCGTTCGGGAAGAGGCGGCCGAACTCGCCCATGGCGACGGCTACGTCGACCTGGGCCCAGAAGCGGTGGTAGTTGAAGGTCGGGGCCGGGCCGGTCCCGTCCAGGTAGGCCTTGACCTTGGGCCAGTCGGGGTCGTCCTCGTAGAAGGAGCGGATCGACAGGAAGGTCGAGTTGGAGTTGATCGGGTCGCCGTTCGGCATGGTGCCGGTCCAGCCCGGGGGCACGTAGACCGGGTCGTCGATGCGGTTGTAGTCGGCCTTGGTCTCCGGCACCGAGACGCCCTTGGCGTCCTGGTTGAGCCAGACGCCGTCCAGCAGCGCCTTGGCCATGTTCTTCGCGCCCGTGTGGTTCGCGCGGGCGGCGTAGTACATGAGGACCTTCGCGTATGAGCCCGCCACGCCGACGTCGGTCGTGTGGTCGGCCACGGTCACGTGCAGGCCGGGGTTGGCCGGGGGCATGCCGGTGGTGGAGCTCCAGTTACCGACGGGGGCGCCCGACCAGCGGAGGGTCGACGGGATCTGGTAGGTCCCGTTGGCGTTGATGGTGGTGTTGGCCATCGCCCAGGCGACCCACTTGTCGAGGATCGTCTTGGCGTCGGCGTTGCCGCTGGCGTAGTAGAGCGAGGCCACGCGCTCCATCGACCACGCCTGGAAGCCGAACCACTGGTTCGACGGCGGGTCGTGGTAGACGGGCTGCCAGTCGTAGGTCATGCCGTGGAATTTGGGCAGGTTCGACGGCGGGCTGGCGTAGTGACCCTGCCACGAGTTGGTCGCGCCGCCGGCGATGGCGCCCTCGTCCGACTGGAGCCACTTGTAGAACTGGAGCTGGCGGGTGAGCGACGTCGCCCAGTCCGCGGCGCCCGTCGAGCTGCGCGGGCGCAGGTCCGTCTGGGTCGACAGGGCCCAGGCCGCGAGCGGGTTCTGGTAGCCGCCGTGGTTGTGCGACGAACCGATGCGCCAGGCCCAGCCGGCGGAGGAGTCGGTCGCGCCGCCCCACGCGTAGTACCAGCTCAGCAGGTAGGTGGCGCTGTTCTTGCCGTTTCCGGCCGGGCACGACGTGCTGGTGCAGCCGGGCTGCTTGAAGTACTTGTCGTACATCGCGTAGCGCAGGTAGTCGCCCATCTTCGCGGCCTTGGCCACGGTCGAGGCGATCTGCGACTGCTTGCCCTGGGCCTTGGCCCACTCGTTGGCGTAGTAGGCCACCTGCACGGCGCGGGCGTCGGCGTCGGGGGCGTTGGTGTACTTCCACTGGCGGGCGTAGTTGCTGTCCTTGATGAACAGGTCGAGGAAGCCGTTGCGGCCACCGTGCGCGAAGGTGTCGCACGACGGCTGCGGGATGGTCTCGAAGACCGACTCCTCGGGGCCGCGCTGGTAGGTGTTGATGTAGGCGGGCTTGGTCGTGCCGTCGCCGCACCGGCCGAAGCCGTAGGTGTTGTCGACGTCCAGCAGCCAGTGCATGCCGTAGATGTCGCTGGTGTTGTACGCCGTGCGCAGCTCGGCCGCGATCGGGTCGGTGCCCACGGAGACGCCCGAGTTGATCTGCGACGGGTAGGAGCTGATGTCGTCGAACTCACCGGCGTAGGTGGCCGGGGAGCTGGCGTTGTAGAACGAGTTGGTCGGCTGGTCCTGCGTGGAGGGGATGATGTACCTCTCCATCGACGCCCACGCGTTGTTGAACTTGGTCCAGTCGCCGGTCACCTGGCCGTAGACCGCTTCCAGCCACAGGTAGTAGCTGTAGGCCTCCGACGTGGTCTCGTGCCCGTGGTCGGGCGCCTCGACCATGAAGGTCTCGACCGAGTGGTAGGGCACGCCCTCGGGCGAGAAGTAGCCGTTCGCCGGGTCGTGGATCTTGTTGTAGAGGCTGGTGAACCGCTGGATGTACTCGTTGCCCGGCGTGGTGCCGTCGTCGTCGGCCTCGGTGGCGTCCAGGGTCGAGGAGAAGTAGAAGACCCCGCCCCCGCTCGTCGACAGGTTGAACCGCGCGGTGCCGCCGGTCGTGTCGGCGTCCTGCGCCGCGCTCACCGTGACGTTCTGCGTGACGTTCCAGTTGGCCGGCGTGAAGGTCAGCGTCGTGGGCGCCGCGGTCAGGTCGGCGTCACCGCCGCTCTGCTTCGACACGGTGACCGTGACGTTCGAGGTCGGCTGCAGCGACAACGACACCGCCGCCGTGGCCGAGCCGCCCTCGGGAACCAGCACCGACGTCGGCGCGACGCGGACGAACCCGTCCGGCTGCGGCGACGGGCTCGGCGACGGGCTCGGCGACGGGCTCGGCGAAGGAGACGGCGACGGAGACGGCGACGGGCTGGGCGAGGGCGACGGAGAGGGCGACGGGCTGCCGCCGCAGACCACGTTGTTCACCCGGAAGCTCGTCGGCTTGGGGTTGCTCCCGCTCCAGGTCCCGTTGAAGCCCAGGGAGAGGGTCGCGCCGCTCGCCAGGGAGCCGTTCCACGGCATGTTGGTGGCCGTGACGTTGGCGCCCGACTGGGTCCAGTTCGCCGACCAGCCCTGCTGGACGCGCTGGCCGGAGTTGGGGAAGGTGAAGCCCAGGTTCCAGCTGCTCAGGGCGTCGCCGGTGTTCCGCACCGTGATGTTCGCGGTGAAGCCGCCGTTGCCGGGGCTGGTCGTCCAGTCGTTCGTCGTGTAGGTCACATCGCACGTCACGGCGGCGGACGCCGGTTGCGCGACCAAGGTCACGGCGGCCGTGCAGACGGCCAGCGCGGCCGCCCACAGGGCGCGTTTGCGATAAGCGCGTATCGCCATTGTCGGGGGGTCTCCAAGCTCTCAGGGACACAGGGGGGATGGGAGCGCTCCCACCATTAGCATGCCCGGATCGCCCGAATCCCTGTCAATCGACGTCCGGATTCGCCGCCCTTTCACCTGCGCGAAGGTGAAACTTTCACCTCTTCGCACACCACGTGTGAGGCCGTCACCTGCGGGTAGTCGCGCGCCCATGGCCAACGACAGAGTGAACGAGATGACCGACGCCGCGAAGACGGCCGCCGCCAAGATCGAGGGCGCGTTCCACGAGACCGCCGCCAAGGTCGCCGCGACCGTGGAGGACAGGATGCCCGAGGTCCGCGACGCCGCCCAGAAAGCGGTGGCCACCGTTGAACAGCACATCCCCGACACCGTGAAGGACAAGGTCAGGGGCGCCACCGAGACCGTGTCGGCCAAGGCGGCCGAGGTCACGCCCACCCAGCTCAAGGACGCCACCGACCGGCTGAGCGCCGAAGCGAGGAAGCGCCCGATGCTGGCGGTCGCCGCCGGGGTCGCCGCGCTGCTCGTCTTCCGCCGGATGCTGCGCCGCAAGAGGTGATCAGGGTCCCGTGTTCGCCGGGCGCAGCACCCTGGTGCCGCCCGCGATGAGCGCGGTGGCCAGGATCCAGCCCGATGCGATGAGCGCGTTGGCCACCCAGATCGTCCAGCCGGTGGGCTCCCAGGCGGCCCGCTGCTCGAACAGGCTCACCGGCACCAGATGGTCGAGGGTGTAGACGAAGGGGTTGAAGTGGCGGGGACGTTCGTCCAGTCCGATCTGGACCGGGGGGACCAGGGAGAAGACGACCGTCCCCGCCGTGAGCACGGCCGACAACCAGGCCGCGGCCAGCCAGGGGCGGAAGCCGTAGCCGACGACGGCGTCCAGTAACACGCCCCAGGCCTGTCCGGCCACGGTCAGGGTGCGCCGCCGGGCGCGCTGTTTGGCCAGCAGGACCCGCCGGGAGTCGTGTTCGTGCCCGATCCGGCGGTAGTAGGCGGCCAGTTGCTCGTAGGGTTGCGGGCGGTAGCCGTCGGGGTGCCTGGTCAGCCACGACAGGCGGTCGCGCAGCGTCGCGGGGCTGCGGAGGGATTCGTACACGAGCCCGTCGAGCCGCGCCGCGCCCGGGTAGCTCTCCGGACGGTCGGCGAGCAGCCCGACCCGGGTGTATCCGAGGTCGACCCCGCCCTCGATCGACTCGGGGGTGAGCAGGAGCTCGCCGACGTCGAGGTGGCGGGTGTGCACCGCCAGCTTCCCGGATTTCAGCCTCGCGCCGTCGAACGAGAGGGTGCCGCTGATCCGGGCGCCGCGCACACTGATCTCACCCTCGGCGCAGAACCCCGCACCCATGTTCACGACCGTCGCCTGCAGGTAGTCGCCGTGGACGGCGTAACGGCCCGTCGCCGTGATCGTGGTGTGCTGCAACCACAACCCGCCGTTGAACCGGGCGCCGTGCAGCCGCAGCCCGCCGGTCACCGTCATCCCGCGCAGGAACGCGCCGCCCTCCACCACCAGGCCGCCCGCCCACAACGCGGTGTGCTGCTGCTCCTGCTCGCGGGCGTCGCCGGTGTAGCGGGCGCCGGCCCACCCGGCCTCCTTCAGCGTCCAGTGGGCGGGGCTGCCGATCTCGCAGCCCGACATCCGCAACTGCCCGCTGACGTGGGCGTTGTCGAGCCGGATGCCGTCGTGGACGACGCAGCCGCCGATGTCGAGCACCCCGTCGACCCGCACCCGCCCGGCCCGTAATCGCAGCAGGTCGCAGTCGCGGAACCGCAGCGCCCTGGTCTGCGCCTCGACCAGGTCGATCACCCCGCCGACCTGGCAGTCGATCAGGTGGAGCGTCGTGGTCAGCTCGGCCCCCGCGAGGTCGAGATCACCCACCACCCGGGCGCCGATGAGCCGGATCGCGGCCACCTGGCCGGGCAGCCCCGGCCGCGCGCCCAGCAGCAGCGCCCGGATCACCTCGGCCCGGACGACCCGATCGCGATCGGCCGGGCCGTTCCGGTTCACGTAGGCCCAGGCGTCCCGGACCCGGTTGGCCGGCCTCTCGTCGTCTCGATCGGCCGAGCCGGTCTGGTTCAACCGGGCCCACGCGTCTCGGACCCGGTTGGGCGGCCTTTCGTGGTCCCGATTGGCCGAGCCGGTCTGGTTCAACCGGGCCCACGCGTCTCGGACCCGGTTGGCCGGCCTCTCGTCGTCTCGATCGGCCGGGCCGTTCCGGACCCGGTGGACAGGCCTTTCCTCGTCCCGATCGGCTGAGCCGGTCTGGTTCGACCCCGCCCAGGCGCTCCGGACCCGGTCGGCCCGCCCGGTCGGGGGCTGGTCGTCGTCGGGCGGGGCAGAGCCTTCCGGGCGGGTGGTGCGGTCGCCCTCGGGGCGGACGTCGACCCATTCCCCCGTCGGATAGGCGGCGACGAGTCGCTTCTCCGCCGGAGTGAGGCGCCGGAAGGGGAGTGATCTTCGCATGCCCCGACTGTAGTCACCGCTTCATCGCGCCGTCGGCGATGGCGTCGGCGGCCTCGCCGATCGCGGTGCCCACGATCTCCAGGCGGCGGACCAGCTCGCGTTCGCGCAGCGCCTCGGCGGTGATGTCGGAGGAGAGGATGCGGGCGATCTCGTACTGGTACATCCGCCGGATCGTGCCGCCGGCCTTCTTGGCCTCCAGGGCGTCGTGGCCGACCGCCGAGGAGCGGGCGGCCAGGTCGCGGACCGACTTCTCCAGCGCGTCGACGCCCACGATGACCTGGTCGAGCATGGGGGCGAACCGCTGGCGTCCGCGCACCCGGTAGAGGTGGGACTCGCGGACGAAGTCGCGCAGCGAGTCGAGGATGTCGTCGATCGACCGCGACAGCCGGAACAGGTCCTCCCGGTCGATCGGGGTGACCAGGGCGCCGGCCAGTTCGGCGACCAGGCGGGCCCGGCAGGTGTCGCCGCGGTGCTCGATCTCGCGCATCGCCTGGTGGGCCTTGGTGCGGCCGATCTCGCCGCCGCTCATCGCGATGGCCAGCCACGCGCCCTCCCGGGTCGCGTCGAGCTGGCCGATGAGCGCGTCGGCCAGGGTGGTGTCCATGCGGCCCCGCATCATGCCGAACATCCGCCGGAGCCGTCTCACCCGCCCACCTCCTTGATCATCAGCCCGGCCGCCAGTCCCAGCAGGCCGCTGACCGGGAGGGTCAGCGTCCAGGCGAGCACGATCTTGGACGTCGCGGCCCACCGCACCCGCCGCACGCTGTCGGCCACCCCCGCGCCGACGAAGCCGCCCGCGATGGCCTGCGTCATGCTCACCGGCGCCCCGGCCGCCGCGCAGCCGATCACCGACAGGCCGCTGCCGAGCCCGGCGGCCACGGCGTGCAGCGGACGGGCGGCCAGCAACTGCCGGCTGAGGGTCCGCCCGGCGCGCGGCAACCCGTAGACGGCCCCGACCGCGAACAGCGCCGCGACCAGCAGGCAGACCAGGGGAGGGGCGCCGCCCACCCCGAGCCCGACGAGGAAGACGGCCAGCATCTTCTGGCCGTCGTTGGCGGCGTACGCGAGACACTGCACCGCGAACCCGCCCCAGTGCAGCCGCGGCAGCGACTGCGCCCGGCTCAGCCCCGACACCACGCGGCTGGCCAGCACCGCCACCGTGGCCCCGACGAAGGGGGCGGCGATGCCCGCGACCAGGACCAGGCCCACTCCGCCCGCCGAGACGGGCAGCCCGAGCCCGGCGGCCGCGCCGGTCAGGCCTCCCACGATGGCCAGGGTCAGGCTGGTCGGCCACCCCCGGCTGCTCAGGGCCAGCACGACGACGAGCGCGCAGACCACCGCGACGGTCATCGCGACCTGCCCCGCGGAGCCCGGCAGCGACGCCAGCCGGGTCGTGAAGGTCGCGGCCACCCGCGACGTCACCATCGGGACCGCCGCGACGGCGGCGACCAGGACGAACAGCGCCAGCAGCGGGCGCACCCCCGGGACCCGGAGCCCGGCGCCGAGCAGGGCGCCTCCGTCGTTGACCCCCGAGACCACCGCGAACACTCCGGCGAGAACAGCCAGTGAGGCGGACAACAATCTCCCTTCGTTTGCCTTTTGTTCACCATTTGTTTACCGAGACATTCCCGGCCGGCGGGGTGATCACTCCGGAGGCGATCTGGGGACGATAGGGGAGTGACCGTACACGCAGCCCATCTCGGCCGTTACTACGAGGATTTCGTCGTCGGCGACGTCTTCCAGCACCCCCTCGGCCGCACGATTTCCGAGGCGGACAACACCTGGTTCACCCTGCTGACGATGAACACCAACCAGAACCACTTCAACGCCCACTTCGCCGCGCGGGCCCCGGTCGGGAGGATCATCGTGAACTCGGGGTTGTCGGTCGCGATCGTGCTCGGCCTGTCGGTCGTCGACGTCAGCCAGAACGCCTCGATGAACCTCGGCTGGGACGAGATCCGGCTCACCCATCCGGTCTTCATCGGCGACACCCTCTACGCCGAGTCGCTGGTCGAGGCCGTGCGCGAGTCGAGGTCGCGCCCCTACGCCGGCATCGTCACCTGCCGCACCCGCGGCCTGAACCAGGACGGCGACGAGGTCATGTCGTGGCGGCGCTCCGTCATGGTCTACAAACGCGACGCCCCCCACGACAAGGGCTTCTTCCCCGTCGCGAAGAACGGCCCGCTGGCATGAACTTCGACCTCACCGACGACCAGCGGCTGTTCCAGCAGACGCTGCGCGCGTTCGTCGACGCCGAGATCGTCCCGGTCGCGGCCGAATGGGAACGCTCGGGCCGCTACCCGGCCGAGATCGTCGACGCGTTCGCGTCGCTGGGCCTGTTCGGCATGACGGTTCCGGAGGTGTACGGGGGTCTCGACCTCGACCGGGTGTCCTTCGCCCTCGTCTTCGAGGAGATCGCGCGGGGCTGGATGGGCGTGGCCGGCATCCTCGGCTCCCATTCGCTCGCGACCTGGATGGTGGCCCAGTATGGGACCGCCGCCCAGAAGGAGGAGTTCCTGCCGGGGTGGGCGTCGGGTGAGCGGCGTACCGGCATCGCCCTGACCGAACCCGGAGCCGGGACCGACCTCCAGGGCATCGCCACCCGCGCCGTCAGGGACGGCGATCACTACGTGGTCACCGGCACCAAGACGTGGATCACCAACGCCCGGCACGCCGATCCGCTGCCCGTGCTGGTGAAGACGTCGGTGCGGACCCCGGCGCACCGGGGCATGTCGGTCCTGCTGATCGACCAGGACGATCTGCAGGTCAGCCGCGACCTGCCGAAACTCGGCTACAAGGGGACCGAGACGTGCGAGGTCGTCCTCGACGCGGTGCGGGTTCCGGCCGATCGGCTGCTCGGCGGGGTCGAGGGCCGGGGCATGCAGCAGGTGCTCGCGGCGCTCGAACTCGGGCGCGTCAACATCGCGGCCCGCGCGGTCGGCGTGGCCCAGTGCGCCTACGACGCCGCCCTGGCCTACTCCAGGGAGCGCACGGCCTTCGGGCAGCCCATCTCCGACTTCCAGGCGATCCAGCTCAAGCTCGCCGACATGGCGACCGAGATCCAGGCCGCCCGGCTGATGACCTACTGGGCGGCGACCCGGTCGGAGCGGGGCGCGGTGACCGGGGAGGCGGCCATGGCGAAGTACTTCGCCTCCGAGATGGCGCTGACCACGACGATGGAGGCCATGCGGGTGCACGGCGGCTACGGGTATTCGCAGGAGTTCGTGCTCGAACGGCTCTACCGCGACGCGCCGCTGATGGCGATCGGCGAGGGCACGAACGACGTCCAGCGAATGGTCATCGCCCGTGCCCTCCTCAAGGGTGCGCTGAAGGTCGGCTGGTAGCCGCGGTCAGGCGATCCGGAAGCTCCGCGCGTCGAACCTGACGAAGCTGTGGATGTCGTTGGCGGGGAAGTAGAGGGCGGAGCCGGTGCAGTCGGCGGTGGCGTAGACCTGGATGGCGACGTCGGAGTCGTTCCACTCCGCGTGGGCGACCGAGGGCAGGGCGTGGCAGCCCGTGCCCAGGGTGGCGGCGTCGTAGGCCGCGATCTGGGTGGTGAACCACGCGTCGGCGTAGAAGTTCACCGTGCCCGACGGCCCGGTCGCGGCGGAGGCCGGAGCCGCCGCCGTGGCCACCGCCGCCGCCGCGAACGCCGCGGCGGCCAGGCGTGTTACGGATTGCTTCGTGAACGTGAGCATCTTCTGCCTTCCGGTTCAACAAGATCTCCGAGTGACCGGATCATAAGCCAAAGATGATTGAATCTTCAATGGAAAGTTGTCGGCCGATCCTGACCGCCGGTCAACTAGGGTCGCGAAGGTGAGTGACTGCCTGTTCTGCGCGATGGTGGCCGGCCAGACCGACACCCTCGGGGTCTTCGAGGACGACGTCGTGTTCGCCTTCCTCGACCACCGGCCCGTCTTCAAGGGCCACGTCCTGGTCGTGCCGAAGACCCACGTCGTCACCCTGCTCGATCTCGCCGACGTCGGGCCCTACTTCGAGCGGGTCCAGGCCCTCACCCGGGCCGTCATGACGGGGCTCGGCGCGAAGGGCAGCTTCGTGGCCCTCAACAACGTCGTCTCGCAGTCGGTCGCCCACCTCCACACCCACGTCGTGCCGCGCAACCCGAAGGACGGGCTGCGGGGCTTCTTCTGGCCGCGCACCAAATACGCCTCCGACGAGGAGGCGCGCGACTACGCCGCGAAGATCCGCGCTCAGATGAGCTGATAGACCAGCTCGGGCCGGCCGATCCCGCCGTACTGGGGGAGACGGCGGGTGACCCCGCTGTCGGTCAGGTGCTCCAGATAGCGGCGGGCGGTCACCCGGGAGACCCCGACCGAGGCCGCGACCGCCGTCGCCGACAGGCCCTCGGACGCGCCCCGCAGCTCGGCCACCACGGCCTCCAGCGTCGGCTGGGTCAGGCCCTTCGGCAGGTGGGAGCGGGCCGGGCCGCGCAGGGCGGCGAGCATGTCGTCGACCTCGCCCTGGCCGCTGGCCTCGCCGGGGGCGTCGACCGTCGAGCGGAACTTCGCGTACTGCCGCAGCTTCTCGTTCAGCGCGGCGAAGGTGAACGGCTTCAGGACGTACTGGGCCACGCCCGCCGACACCGCCGACCGGACCATCGACAGGTCGCGGGCCGAGGTGATGACGATGACGTCGCACAGGATGCCCGCGCCCCTAATCGCCCGGCACACCTCCAGGCCGTGCATGTCGGGCAGGTAGAGGTCGAGCAGCACCAGGTCGACGCTCCGCCGCCGCAGGAAGCGCAGCGCCTCGCCACCCGACCGGACGACCCCGGCGACCTCGAACCCGGGGACGCGGTCGACGTAGACGCGGTTGGCCTCGGCGGTGATCTCCTCGTCTTCGACCACGAGCACCGAGATCACGACATCGTCCTCTCGGGCAGGGGCAGGCGGACCGTGAACACCGCGCCCGCGCCGGTGGAGACGTCGATCGTGCCGCCCAGCCGCCGCACCGCCTGCACCGCCAGCGGCAGGCCCAGCCCCCGGCCGTCGCCCTTGGTCGTCCAGCCGCGCTGGTAGGCCTCCGCCACGCGGGCCGGGTCGAGGCCGGGGCCGCTGTCGGCGACGCGGATCTCGCACGAGTCGCCGGACGTCCCCACGTGCACCTCCACCCGGGCCGGCGGCACGCCCGACATGGCGGCGTCGACGGCGTTGTCGATCAGGTTCCCGAGGACGGCCACCAGGTCGTGGGGGTCGAGGCCGATGTCGTCGAGGTCGCTCTCCTGACTGATCGACAGTTCCACGCCGCGCTCGGCGGCCTGGGCCGACTTGCCCAGCAGCAGCGCCGCCAGGACCGGTTCGCGGACCGCCGCCACCACGCGGTCGGTGAGCTCCTGCGCGGCGCGGAGCTCCTCGGTCGCGAAGGCCACCGCCTGTTCCGGGCGGCCCAGCTCCACCAGGGAGATCACCGTGTGGAGGCGGTTGGCCGACTCGTGCGCGGCCGAGCGGAGGGCGTCGGCGAAGCCGCGTTCGGCGTCGAGCTGGCCCGTCACGTCCTGGAGCTCGGTGTGGTCGCGCAGCGTGACGACCGTGCCGAGGGAGCGGGCGCCCGAGCGTACGGCGGCGACGCTGACCAGCAGGACCCGGTCGCCGGTCAGGTGGATCTCGTCGGTCCGGTCTCCGCCGGAGGACAGCAGCTCGGTGAGGGAGGGCGGCAGGCCCAGCTCGGTGATGCCCAGGCCTTCGGCGTCGAGGGGCAGGCCGAGCAGCTCGCGGGCGCCGTCGTTGCACAGCGTGAGGACGCCGCGGCCGTCGACCAGCAGCAGGCCCTCGCGGACGGCGTGCAGGATCGCCTCGTGGTACTCGTACATGCGGGTCAGTTCGTGGGTTCCGAGATCGTGGGTGTGGCGGCGGAGGCGGCGGCCGGCCAGGTAGGTGCCCGCGGTGCCGGCGGCCAGGCCGAGCAGGCCCGCGAGCACGCCGGCCTCCACCTGCTCCCGCAGCCGCCCGCCGATGTTCTCCACCGTTATACCGGCGCTCACCAGCGCCCTGACCCGCCCCGAGGCGTCCTCGACGGGGGTGATGGTACGGATCGAGGGGCCCAGCGTCCCGGTGTAGGTCTCGCTGTAGGGCCGGCCGGCCAGGGCGGGGGCGATGCTGCCCAGGTAGGGCTTGCCTATCTCCTCGCGGGTCGGATGGGTGTGGCGGATGCCCGTCGGCGTCATGATCGTGATGAAGTTGACCCCGGTCTCGGCCCGCACCTTCTCGGCGTAGGGCTGGAGCAGGGCCGTCGGGTCGGGCTCGTCCAGCGCCGCCAGCACCGACGGCGCCGACGCCACGCTCACCGCGACCGCGCGGGTCACCGCCGTCGCGTCCTCCGCGACCAGCTCACGGGTCTGGAGCACGGCCATCACGGTGCCCGCCGCCACGGTCGCCACCACGACGACGATCTGCAGCGCGAGCATCTGCCGCGCGAGGCTCCACCGCCGCATCGGCCTCACCTCTTCTGACTCGTTCTAACTCGGTCCGGTGAACGAAATGTACGCAATAGTGACCCAGGTCACTCCCTGGGCAGATAGTCGCCCCACCGACACCCCCCAGGGAGAGTGAACTCAATGTCCGAACCCCAGGTGAGGCGCGACAAGACCCGCTACCTCTACCTCGCCGTCATCGTCGCGGCCGTCGCCGGTGTCGCCGTCGGCTTCCTCGCCCCCGGCCTCGGGGTGGCGCTGAAGCCGCTGGGCACCGCCTTCGTGGCGCTGATCAAGATGATGATCAGCCCGATCATCTTCTGCACCATCGTGCTCGGCATCGGCTCGGTGGCCAAGGCGGCCAAGGTCGGCCGGGTCGGCGGGCTCGCCCTCGGTTACTTCCTGGTCATGTCGACCGTGGCGCTCGCGATCGGCCTGGTCGTGGGGAACCTGGTCGACCCCGGTCAGGGGCTGCAGCTCACCGACTCCGCGCGGGAGGCCGCCGCGGCCGAGGCCGCCAAGGGCGGGGAGAGCGACACCACGGCGTTCCTGCTCGGCATCATCCCGGCCACGCTCGTCTCGGCGTTCACCGAGGGCTCGGTGCTCCAGACGCTGCTGGTCGCGCTGCTCGCCGGGTTCGCCCTGCAGGCGATGGGGCCGCGCGCCACGCCCATCCTCACCGGCGTCGAGCACATCCAGCGGCTCGTCTTCCGCATCCTCGCCATGATCATGTGGGCCGCGCCGGTCGGCGCGTTCGGCGCGATGGCGGCGGTGGTCGGCGCCACCGGCGTCGACGCCCTCACCAGCCTCGGCGTCATCATGCTCAGCTTCTACGCGACCTGCCTGCTGTTCGTGTTCGTCATCCTCGGCCCGCTGCTGCACGTGGTGGCCCGCGTCAACGTGCTCTCGCTGTTCTCCTACCTGCGGCGCGAGTTCCTGCTGATCCTGTCGACCTCGTCGTCGGAGTCGGCGCTGCCGCGGCTGATCGCCAAGATGGAGCACCTCGGCGTGAGCCGCCCGGTCGTCGGCATCACCGTGCCGACCGGCTACTCGTTCAACCTCGACGGGACCGCGATCTACCTCACGATGGCGACCCTCTTCGTGGCCAGCGCGACCGGGGCCCCGTTGTCGTTCGGCGAGCAGGTGTCGCTGCTGGTCTTCATGATGATCGCGTCCAAGGGCGCGGCCGGGGTCACCGGCGCCGGTCTGGCCACCCTCGCCTCCGGCCTCCAGTCGCACCGGCCCGAGCTCGTCGACGGCGTCGGCCTCATCGTCGGCATCGACCGCTTCATGTCCGAGGCCCGCGCGCTGACCAACTTCGCCGGCAACGCGGTGGCGACCGTCGTCATCGGGAGCTGGACCGGCGAGTTCGACCGGGAGCGCGCCCAGGAGGTGCTGTCGGGCCGCGACCCGTTCGACGAGACCACGCTGCTGGACGAGGAGCACGAAAGCGCATCGGAGGCCGCATCGAAGGACGCTGTTCCCGAATCGGTCCGGTAGGCTCCGCGACGTGGAGCCCCTGGTCGCCGTCCTGGTGGTCGCAGCCCTGGTCGGCGTACCGGCGGTGGTGTTGTGGCGTGTGCTGAGCGGACGCCGCGAACTCGGCAGCGGCCCGGCCGAACGGGCCACGTTCGAGACCCTGCACACCGCCAGCCTCGCCGCGCCCCCGCTCCGCGCCGGGCTCACCCAGGCGGGCGTCCTGAAGGCCTCACGTCACCTGCGGCAACTCCTCGGCTCACCGGCGATAGCGATCACCAACGCCGAGGAGTTGCTCGTCTACGACGGGACCGGCGACCACCACGCCCGCGAGGCCTTCGACCACGCGAGGAGCACCCTCAAGGACGGCCGCATCCAGGTCCTCCAGCTCTCCTGCACGCTGCCGGAATGCCCGATCAGGCACGCCGTCGTCGTCCCGCTCACCACCGACGACCGGGTGGTCGGCTCGCTGGCCGCCTACGGCGACCACACCTCCGCCGGTCTGGTGCGGGCCGTGCAGGAGGTCGCGCGGTGGGTCGACTCCCAGCTCGAACTCGCCGAACTCGACCGGTCGCGCACCCTGCTCATGGAGGCGGAGGTACGGGCCCTGCGGGCGCAGATCTCCCCCCACTTCATCTACAACTCCCTCACGACGATCGCCTCGTTCGTGCGGACCGACCCCGAACGGGCCAGGGAGCTCCTCATCGACTTCGCCGACTTCACCCGCTACTCCTTCCGGCGGCACGGCGACTACACGACCCTGGCCGAGGAACTGCGCTCGATCGACCGCTACCTCACCCTGGAGCGGGCCCGGTTCGGCGACCAGCTCCAGGTCACCCTGCGTATCGCACCCGAAGTGCTGGCCGTGGCCGTGCCGTTCCTGTGCATCCAGCCGCTCGTCGAGAACGCGGTCAGGCACGGGCTGGAGAGCAAACCCGGCGTGGGCCGGATCTCGATCGTCGCCGAGGACGCCGGGTCGGAGTGCTCGATCACCGTCGAGGACGACGGGCTCGGGATGGACCCCGAGCACCTCCGGCGGGTGCTCGCGGGGGAGGAGCGCGCGACCGGAGTGGGCCTGGCCAACGTCGACGAGCGGCTCCGCCAGGTCTACGGCGACGAGTTCGGGCTGGTCGTCGAGACCGGCAAGGGGGCGGGGACGAAGGTCAGCATGCGGATGCCCAAGTACCGGCCGGGGGTGACGGTCCGGTGAGCGGGCCGGCCGCCCGGCACGGCCACACCTGCTCGTGGCCGGGCGAGCGGGCGCGGCCGGTCGGCGCCGGGTGCGGTGCGGGCCACGGGCGGCGGTCGGCGCCGGGGTGGGCGGAGCCGTAACGGAAGAGCTTCGTAGTTAACGATTCCGAACGAGCGTTGACTTCCAAATGGCGATTTATCACGCTCTAGGGACTCATCCAGAGAAGGGGTAGGACGTGAGCGGGTTGCGGGTGCTGGCTGTGGACGACGAACAGCCCGCGCTCGAAGACCTCGCCTATCTTCTGCGTGCCGACCCCCGCATCGGCGAGGTGCAGACCGCCCGCGACGGCGCCGCCGCGCTGAAGCTGCTCGACCGGGCCATGGCCGACGGGCGGCCCATCGACGCCGTCTTCCTCGACATCCGCATGCGCGGCCTCGACGGGGTCGTGCTCGGGCGGCTGCTCACCCAGTTCTCGCGCCCGCCGAAGGTCGTCTTCGTCACCGCCTACGAGGACCACGCCGTCGACGCCTTCGAGCTGAAGGCCGAGGACTACCTGCTCAAGCCGGTCCGCCCCGACCGCCTGGCCGAGGCGATCCGCCGGGTCTGCGCCGGCAGCGAGTCCTACACCGAGCCCGAGACCAGCGACACCATCCCGGTCGAACTCGGCGGCGTCACCCGGTTCGTCGCCTCGACCGAGGTGCGTTACGTGGAGGCCCGCGGCGACTACGCCCGCCTCCACACCGCGACCGGCAGCCACCTGGTCCGCATCCCGCTCGCCGCCCTGGAGGAGCGCTGGGCCTCGGCGGGCTTCCTGCGGGTGCACCGCAGCCACCTGGTCGCGGTCAAGCACATCGACGAGCTGCACATCGACTCGGGCCGCTGCGTCGTGCGCATCGGCGACACCGAGATCCCGGTCAGCCGCCGCCACACGCGTGAACTCCGTGACCTGCTGGTCCGCCGCGCCCGCAGAGCCAAACCGGACCAATGACCGGCCCGACATGACCAAGCCCCGTCGCGAGACCGTCACCAGTCCCCGGGCCGCCGCCGCGCGCCGTCCCCGGTATCCCGTCACGCGGGAGATCGACGAGCAGACGCGGCTCGGCGAGGTCTACATGCGGTCGCTGATCCGCACCCAGCTCCGCCTGGCCCTGTTCGTCTGCACGCTGCTGGCCTGCGTGATAGGCGGGCTGCCCTTACTGTTCATGCTGGTCCCGTCGATGCGTGAGGTGGTCGTCCTCGGGTTGCCGCTGCCGTGGCTGGTGCTCGCCGGGCTCATCTATCCGGCGTTCGTCGTCGGGGCCTGGCTCTACGTCCGGGCGGCCGAGCGCAACGAACGGCGGTTCGCCGAACTGGTGGAGGGCGATTGAGCTCGCTCGTCGCGATCGTGCTGGTGGTGCTCGCGGCGGTCCTCATCGGGGCGTTCGGGGTGCGGGTGTCGCGGACCACCTCCGACTTCTACGTCGCCTCGCGCACCGTCACCCCGCTGTGGAACGCCTCGGCGATCGGCGGGGAGTACCTGTCGGCGGCCTCGTTCCTGGGCATCGCCGGGCTCATCCTCACCTACGGCGCCGACATGTTGTGGCTGCCCGTCGGGTGGACCGGCGGCTACCTCGTGCTGCTGGTGCTGGTGTCGGCGCCGCTGCGCAGGTCGGGGGCGTACACGCTGCCCGACTTCGCCGAGGCGCGGCTGGAGTCGATGGTCGTGCGGCGGGTGTCGAGCGTGCTCGTCGTGCTCATCGGGTGGCTCTACCTGATGCCGCAGTTCCAGAGCGCGGGCATGGTGTTCCGGGCGATCACCGGGGCGCCCGCGTGGGCGGGCGGGCTGCTGGTCGCCGGGGTCGTGGCGGTGAACGTGTTGTCGGGCGGGATGAAGTCGATCACGTTCGTGCAGGCGTTCCAGTACTGGCTGAAGCTGACCGCGCTGGCCGTGCCGCTGGTGTTCATGCTGCTGGCCTGGCGGGCCGACGGCGCTCCCGGCCTCCAGGCCGGCGACCCGTGGGCGCTGCCGCTGCACGGGCGCGAGCATCCGGTCTACGCGACGTACTCGCTGATCCTGGCCACGTTCCTGGGCACCATGGGGCTGCCGCACGTGCTCGTGCGGTTCTACACCAACCCCGACGGGCGGGCCGCGCGGCGCACCACCCTGGTCGTGTTGTCGCTGCTGGGCGCCTTCTACCTGCTGCCGTCGATCTACGGCTACCTCGGCCGGGTCTACTCGTTGTCGCTGGACGGGCCCGACTCGGTCGTGCTGGCCCTGCCGGGGCACCTCGTCGGCGGGATCGCCGGGGAGCTGCTGACCGCGCTGGTCACCGGCGGGGCGTTCGCGGCGTTCCTGTCGACGTCGTCGGGGCTGGCGGTGTCGGTGGCGGGCGTGCTCGGGCAGGACATCCTGCGCTTCACCGACGGCGTGCGGTCGTTCCGGGTCGCCACGGTGATCGGGGTGGCGGTGCCGTTCGGGCTGGCCGTCGTCGCGCGGGCGCTGCCGGTCGCCGACGTCGTCGGGCTGGCGTTCGCCGTCGCCGCCTCGTCGTTCTGCCCGCTGCTCGTGCTGGGTATCTGGTGGCGGCGGCTCACCACGTCGGGGGCCATCGCCGGGCTGCTCGCCGGTGGCGGCCTCGCCGCCGTGGCCGGGCTGGTCACCGTCGTCGGCGGGCCGCACGGCGGCTGGGCCGGGGCGCTGCTGGCCCAGCCGGCCGCCTGGACGGTGCCGATCTCCTTCTCCGTCATGGTCGTGGTCTCGCTGCTCACCCCCGGCCGGACGCCGCCGAACGTGGCGCGCACGATGGTACGTCTCCACACACCCGAGACACTTGACGTGGACCGGGGCGATTGGCGTCCACGGTCGTCATAACGGACGGTTGAGGTCGGCCGAAAAGGGTGCCGTTCGTCGTGGATAGCGGACCATTCGGCGCAAGCCGTACAACACTGAGCGCCTTTGCCCGTCTGCTCGGCGAAGGACGGGTCTCCGTATCTCCTCCCGGGGTAGCGTCCACTCCTACCGTGTGGGTGATCCAGATCACAGCGTGGGAGGTCTCGTGACGACGGAGCAACATGACTCGTCGGTATATGAGCAGATAAGAGCGACGGACCGGTTCCAGGAGCTGCGCCGCCGCTACCGCTCGTGGGCGTTCCCGATGACGGTCGCCTTCTTGGTCTGGTACCTCCTGTACGTCGTGTTGTCGGCCTTCGCGCGCGACTTCATGGCCATCAAGGTGCTGGGCAACATCAACGTCGCGTTGATCTTCGGACTGCTCCAGTTCGTGTCCACTTTCTACATTTCGTGGGCCTACTCGCGGCACTCGGCGGCCAAGCTCGACCCCCTGGCCGACGAGCTGCGCGGTGAGATCGAGAAGGTGGACAAGTAAATGAGCCACACGACACTCGCCACCGTCCTGTTCCTGCTGTTCGTCGTCGGGACGCTGGCGATCACCTTCTGGGCCAGCCGGCAGAACAAGACCGCCGCCGACTACTACGCCGGCGGCCGCGCCTTCAGCGCGGCGCAGAACGGCCTGGCCATCGGCGGCGACTACATGTCGGCCGCCTCGTTCCTGGGCATCGCCGGCCTCATCGCCCTCTACGGCTACGACGGCTTCCTCTACTCCATCGGCTTCCTGGTGGCGTGGCTGGTCGCGCTGCTGCTGGTCGCCGAGCTGATGCGGAACTCCGGCAAGTACACGATGGCCGACGTGCTCGCCTTCCGGATGAGCCCGCGCCCGGTCCGCACCGCGGCCGGCGTCTCGACGATCGTGGTCTCGATCTTCTACCTGCTGGCGCAGATGGTCGGCGCGGGCGCGCTGGTCGGCCTGCTGCTCGGCATCACCTCCGACTCGGGCAAGGCGCTCACCATCGTCGGGGTCGGCATCCTGATGATCGTGTACGTCGTGGTCGGCGGCATGAAGGGCACCACCTGGGTCCAGATCGTCAAGGCCGTGCTGCTGATGGGCGGCGCGACCCTGGTGACGCTGCTGGTCCTCGGCAAGTACGGCTTCAACCTCTCGGGCCTGATGGGCGAGGCGGCCGCGCAGAGCGGTAAGGGTGACGCCTTCAACCAGCCGGGTCTGCGCTACGGCACCGAGGCCCAGGGCATCTGGGGCAAGTTCGACCTGATCAGCCTGGGCCTGGCCCTGGTTCTGGGCACCGCCGGTCTGCCGCACATCCTGATCCGGTTCTACACCGTGCCCACCGCCAAGGACGCCCGCAAGTCGGTCCTGTGGGGCATCGGCATCATCGGCACCTTCTACCTGCTCACCCTGGTCCTGGGCTTCGGCGCGGCGGCCATGGTCGGCAGCGAGGCGATCCGGACCGAGAACGCGGCCGGCAACACGGCGGCGCCGCAACTCGCGCTGGCCATCGGCGAGGCCATCTTCGGCGAGGTCGGCGGCACGATCCTGCTGGCCGTCATCGCGGCCGTCGCCTTCGCCACGATCCTCGCGGTCGTCGCCGGTCTGACCCTGGCCAGTTCCTCCAGCTTCGCCCACGACCTCTACGCGCACGTCTTCAAGCGCGGCAACGTCACGGAGAAGCAGGAGATCCTGGTCGCCCGCGTCTCGGCCTTCGTCATCGGCGCGGTCGCGATCGGGCTGGGCATCCTGGCCCAGGCGCAGAACGTGGCGTTCCTGGTCGCCCTGGCCTTCGCCATCGCGGCCTCGGGCAACCTGCCCGCGATCCTCTACAGCCTGTTCTGGAAGAGGTTCAACACGGCCGGCGCGGTCGCCTCGATCTACGGCGGTCTGATCTCCGCCCTGGTCCTGGTGATCTTCTCACCGGTCGTGTCGGGCCGCCCGACCTCGCTGATCAAGGACATGGACTTCCACTGGTTCCCGATGGAGAACCCGGGCCTGTTCTCGATCCCGATCGGCTTCCTGTGCGGCTACCTGGCCACGCGGATGAGCAAGGAGTACAACGAGTCGAAGTACGCCGAGATGGAGGTCCGCTCCCTCACCGGCGTCGGCGCCGAGAAGGCGTCCACTCACTAGAAGCGCCACCCAGTAACCCCTCCAGGAGAGAAGCCCCCGGGACCCGCCCCCGGGGGCTTCTCGCCTGTAAGGCTGGTGTGCCTTTTCCGGCATGTCGGGCCGGTGTGGACAGCGGTTATGGTCGGCGCGTGGACAGCCCATCGGACGCCCGCAGCCGGATCCTCGACGCCGCCGAGGAACTGTTCGCGGGCGGCGGCTACGACGCCACCCCGACCGCGCGCATCGCCGCCGTCGCCGGCGTCCCCAAGGGGCTCGTGTTCCACTACTTCCCCCGCAAGATCGACGTGCTGGTGTCCCTGGTCGACGAACGCACCCTCGTGACCGAGGAGGATCCCGAGCCCGCGCCCGGCGACGCGGCCCGCGCCCTGTCGAAGCTGGCGCGGCGGTTGCCGCTGACGGCCTCGCCGTCGATGCGGCGCATCCTGTTCCGCGAGGCCGACACGCACCGGTCGGTGAAAGACCGCATCCACGGGCTCAACTCCGAGATCATCCGCCGGGCGCGGTTCGCCCTGGAACTCGCGCTGCCGGGCGGGCGCGGCGACGCGGCACGGCTGGAGGCGGCGGCGGCCACCTTCGCGGCGGTGCTGCTCTACCAGGAGAGCATCGCCCATCTGACCGGGCACACGATCGACGCCGACGTGGTGGCCGACCTGATGGCGACGGCCTTGCGGCAGTTCGGGTGAAATGAGCATTCGGCCGTGCACTTCGCCTGCGGCGCGGTCGGCTTCCCCGCCGTCACGGTCGCGGCCCTCGTCGTGGCCAGGCGGTGCCACGCCGAGGGCTCGACCGGATGGGCGGCCGGCTCGGCCCTCAGCGGGGTCTTCTTCTTCGCGAGCTTCGCCGCGATGGCCTCGTCCGGCGGAGCGGCCTGGGGCCTGCTGCTCTTCACCGCCGGGGTCGTCGTGATCTCGGCCTGGTTCAGCGTGCTCTGCCTGCGGCTCCTGAGATCAGCGGCCGCCGGCCGGCACGCGCGCCCGCGAATCCGGCTCTCGTAGAGCCCGCTCAGTCGGCGTCGACCGCGTCGGCCAGTTTCACCAGTTCCGCCATCGCCTCGCGCAGATGGTCCATGATCCGCCAGACGTCCGGCACCCTGGCCGGGCACGCGACGACGCCGAAGTCGAGGCTGCCGTCGTAGGAGAGGCAGGTGATGGACAGGCCGCCCGTCAGGTCGCTGAGCACCGACATCGGGTAGTAGGCCAGCAGCCGGGCCCCGCACAGGTAGAGCGGCAACTGCGGGCCCGGGACGTTCGACACGATCAGGTTCACCCCGGGCGTCACCTTGCCGGCCAGGCGGAACAGGTGGGGCGTCGCGAGGTTGGCGATCGGGGCGGGCAACACCGAGCAGAGGTCGTTCAGCCAGTTCGTGCGCGAGACCGCGAAGCGGCGTTTGGCGGTGGCCATCAGGCCCCTGACCGCCGACAGGCGCTGCTCGGGGTCGGCGACGTCGGTGGCCAGCGGGGTGATCATCGCCGAGATCTGGTTGCCGATGGTCTCGTGCCCCTTGGTCGTGCGCACCGCCACCGGCACCGCCGCCACCAGCGGCTGGCCCGGCAGCGCGGCGTGCTCCTCCAGCCACGACCGCAGCGCGCCCGACACGACCGTCATCACGACGTCGTTGACGCTCATGCCGAACGACCGGCCGACGTGCTTCACGTCGCCGAGCGCGATCGACCCGTAGGCGAAGGTGCGCATGCGGGTGATCGGGCCGTTGAACGGGGTGCGCGGCGCGGCCAGCGAGGGCAGCGGCGGGAGCGGCTTCTCGCCGAGCAGGCGGCGGGCGGCGCTGGCCACCCGGTGGGCGCCGGGCAGGCCGCCGGAGACCGGCATCGCGTCGAGGTCGGCGACCGCGCGCGTCAGCGACCGCACCGCGTCGCCGGGCTGGGCCAGCATCCGGCCGAACGCTCCGGCGAGCATCTCGGCCGGGTTGGGCGCCTTGGCGCGCGGCATGTCGGCCGACGGCGGGTCGACCTGCCGCTGCTCGGGCGTGAGGTCGAGGAAGGCGCCGAGGATCTCCGAGCCCGACACGCCGTCGATGGCGGCGTGGTGGACCTTGGTGTAGACGGCGACGCGGCCCTCGCCGAGGCCGTGGATCAGGTGCATCTCCCAGAGCGGGCGGCTCCGGTCGAGCTTGCGGGCGTGCAGGCGGGCGACGTGGACGGCGAGTTCGTCTTCGTGGCGCAGGGTCGACTCGTGGACGTGGTCGTCGACGTCGAAGTCGTCGTCTTCGGTCCAGTAGGGCCGGTCGAGCCCGAAGGGCACGTCGGCGAGGCGCATCCGCAGCGGCGGCGCGAGATGGACCCGGTCGCGCAACAGCGCGACCAGGCGTTCCCGGGTGACGCTGCCGTCAAGGACGGCGACGCCGGCGACGTGGGTGACCGTCGTGTCGGACTCGGTGCTGAGGAACTGCGCGTCGAGTGCCGTGAGCTGGCCCATGGGCAACCTCCCCCTGTCGTTCTCCGCCGGGTTCCGCCCCCATCCTCCTGAGGAGCGGTTACCGGGGCGTTACCAAGACGTCTCCAAGGAGCGATTCTGACAGCGCGGAATCGTCTCCCCGTACTTCCCCCATAGGCGGCCAGCCCCCCGCGAACCCCCGCGAGCTGCACGAAAACCAGCGAACCTTCCGCAAAGGTAACACTTCGCTACTCGATGATCACCGGTTGCGGCACGATGGCGTGGAACAAATACCCCATCTTGTCGTAAGCAGTGATTTCCGGCTGCCTGTACCCATTGTGATCTACCGCTCGCGCGAGCGGCACGCCGGGGCCCTCTTCCTGCGAGTCCGGCACGCAGGCCGCACCTGCCCGTGACGGTGGGGACCGGGAGCGGTGCGGGGCGCCGGGTGCGGTGCGGGCCGGGGGCGGTGGGCGGTGCCGGCCGGGCGGGAGCCGTAACGGAGGAAGGGGAACTAACGGCCGAGGAACCGGAGGAGCCGGTCGAGCGGCCAGGTGTTGATCACGTCGTCGGGGGTCAGCCAGCCGCGCTGGGCGATGCCGACGCCGAACTTCTGGTTGTCGAGGTGGGGGATGGCGTGGGAGTCGCTGTCGATGGAGAACTTGACGCCGTGGTGACGGGCCAGGCGGACCAGGTCGGAGGGCAGGTCGGCGCGGTCGGGGTAGGCGTCGATCTCCAGCGCGGTGCCGGTGCGGGCGGCGGCGCGGAAGACCGCGTCCCAGTCGGCGTCGACGCCCGGACGCCTGCCGATCTTGCGGGTGGTGGGATGGCCGATGATGTCGACCTCCGGGTTCTCGCACGCGGCGATGAAACGGCGGGTCATCTCGTCGCGCGACTGGTTGAAGTGGGAGTGGACGCTGGCCACGCAGACGTCGAAGCCCGCGAGGATCTCCTCGGGCCAGTCGACGCTCCCGTCGGGCCCGATGTTGAGCTCGCTGCCGTGCAGCAGCCGCATGTCCGGGTAGCTCTTCTGGAGCTCGTCGAGCCGGGCCCGCTGCGCGAGGGCCTTCTCCAGCGTCATACGCTGCATGACCAGGTCGGGGGCGTGGTCGGTGACGGCGTAGTAGGCGTAGCCGCGCCCGGCGGCGGCGGCCAGCATGTCCTCCAGCGTGGCGATGCCGTCGGTCAGGTCGGTGTGGGTGTGCAGGTCGCCCTTCAGGTCGTCGAGGGTGACCAGCCGGGGCAGCTCGTGCCGGAGCGCGGCCTGGATCTCGCCGCCGTCTTCGCGCAGCGTCGGGGGGATCCACTCCATCCCGAGCGCGGCGTAGATGTCCTCTTCGGTCGCGGCGGCGATGACGTTGTCGTCGGCGTCGAACAACCCGTATTCGGAGAGCTTCCACCCCTTCTTCACGCACATCTCGCGAAGGTGGACGTTGTGCTCCTTCGACCCGGTGAAGTAGATGAGCGCGGCCCCCCACGACTCCTGCGGCACCAGCCGCAGGTCGACCTGGAGCCCCCGGTCGGTGCGAACCGACGTCTTCTTGTCGCCCCGCGCGATGACCTCGGTGACATAGGGCTGCCCGGCGAACCGCTCCATCAGCTCCGGCGAGCCCACGGCCAGGATGTCGATGTCGCCGACCGTGTCGCGCATGCGCCGGAGCGACCCGGCGAAGGTCATCTGCTCGGCGTCGAGCGAGGCCATGACCCGGTCGGCCAGCTCGGCCGCGACGCCCAGGTGCACGCGGGTCTCGGCCATCTGCGCGATGCCCTTGAGGATGTTCTCCTCGGTCTTCGGCCCGAACCCCTTCAGCCCCTTGAGCCGCCCCTCGCCGATCGCCGCCGCCAGGGCGTCGGGGGAGTCGATCCCGAGCTCCTGGAACAGGAACAGCGCCTTCTTCGGCCCGAGGGTCGGGATCCTCGTCAGTCTCCGCACGCCGTCGGGCACCTTCGACCGCAGGTCGTCGAGCTGGCGGAAGCTGCCCCGTTCGAGGAACTCCTCCATCTTCTTCGCGATCGCCTCGCCGACGCCCGGGATCTGGCGGACCGGGATCTCGCGCAGGTCGTCGGGGTAACCGGCGATCGACTTGGCCGCCTTCTGGTAGCTGCGCACGCGGAAGGCGTCGCCGCCGTTCAGCGCGAACAGTTCGGCGTACTCTTCCAGGGCCGCAGCGGCCTCGTCATTCGCCCGTGCCATGTCGATCAGCGTACATAGCGGTGCTTCACGCCGGGCGGGAAGTCTCCGGGGTCGGCGTAGGGCCGCAGCGTGATCAGCGGGAGCTGCTTCCGCTCCGGCACGTAATGGGTGAACTCGCTGTTCAGCCGCCTGAGATGGGTGACGATCCGGGCCGCGACCTCCTCGGCCAGGTCGTCGGACGGATCCTGGCCGGGAGCCAGTTCGACGGTGACGTGCAGCCCGTCGGCGCCCTCCGGGGCCGCCAGCACGAACTTGCCCGTCACCGCCCGGTTGACCTCGGGCTGCTCCAGGCCCACCGAGATGTTCTCGGCGTAGACGTTGGCGCCGTAGAAGGACACGGCGAAGCGGCTGCGGCCGAAGACGTAGACGAACGGCAACTCCGGCCCCTGCTGCGCCGGCTCGAAGCCGATCCGGTCGAGCATCTCGCGATAGGGGATCAGGCCGCCCTCGTCGGCGATGTGGTAGCGGATCAGCGGGATGCCGTTGTCGCCGCTGAACAGCAGGGTGCCGCCCGACTCCTCGAAGTAGCGGACAGCCGGGTCGTACTGGACGAGGGTCGGCAGCCGGTCGGCCCCGAAGATCTCCCTGGCCTTGTCGGGCCGGGCCGCCAGATGCCGCCTGATCTCGATGGACAGCGGCGTCTCGTTGCCCAGGACGCCGGCGTCGGCGGTGCCGTACAGGGACGCGAACGACCGGACCGGGTCGGCGATCCCGGCCCGCTCGGCGACCAGCGTGCGCCACTCCTCGGAGAAGACCTCACCCGCGGTCACGATCTTGATGTGGTACGACGCCCAGGGCAGGTCGAGGGTGTCGATGACGTCCTTGACGAAGGGCGGATAGCCGAACAGGACCGTCTGCTCGGCCAGCGGGGCGAGTTGCGGCAGGACCCGGGCGATCTCCGCCGGGTTGTTGCCCGGGGCGACGACGGTGATCGGATAGCCGCGGTCCTGGAGGTGCCTGACGCAGGCGAGGGTGAACAGCCCGCCCACCCAGGTGCCGAGGGAGAAACAGACGACCGCCAGCGTCGGCCTGCGGCCGAAACCATCCATGACCTGGGCGAACCGGTCGGCGATGACCTTCTCGTCGTCGGCGGTCCGCGCCCAGAACGACGGCTCGCCGGTCGACCCGGAGGAGACGGCGATCATGCCTCTCAGGACGCCGTCGCGGCAGAGGTCGTTGAGCGGATGGCGCCGGGTGTAGTTGTCCTTCGTCGTGAAGGGCAGCGTCGCGAAGTCCGCCTCGGTCCTGATGGAGGCGGCGTCGACGCCGTGCTCCCGGAGGAACGCGGCATAGGCCGGGACGGTGGCCGCGACACGCTGGAACAACTCGATGGGCGCCATGGCCGCGACTGTATCGTCCGGATATGGGGGTTCGAGGGGTCGTACGGGAGTGGCACGCCGACGAGGGCTGGGGAGTCGTCGACTCCCCGGAGACCCCCGGCGGCTGCTGGACCCACTTCAGCCACATCCAGGCCGAGGGCTACCGCGTGCTGACCGCCGGCCAGCCGGTGGACCTGGAATGGGAGGCGCCCGGCCAGGACGGCTATCCGTACCGCGCGGTGTCCGTGACGGCCTGACCCCGCTTCAGAAGTGGGCGGACCTGGGCTGGTAGGGCTCCTGAAGGGCGGCCAGCTCCTTGTCCGACAGGTCGAGCCCGACGGCGGCCAGGGCGTCGCCGATGTGCCCGTCCTTGGTCGCGCCGATGATGGGCGCGACCATGCCGGGCTGGTGGAGCAGCCAGGCCTCCGGCGGTAGGTAGAGCACGTCTCCCGCGAGCGGCCGAACGCAAGAGCCGAGCAATCGACTGGCCAGTAAGTCGAGCGAATGGAACAGACGTTTGCAATGATGGCCGAGACGGATCGGCTCAGGGGAGGTGAAGCAGGTGTCTTACAGCCCGAAGCTAGCGGCGGCGTTGTCAGGTGCCACGCTTCAGCAACTCGCTCACTGGCGTAGGGCCACCAGCAGGGGCGCCGTGCTGGTGCCGGAGATCTCCGCCATCAGGCCGGTTCTCTACTCGTTCCGCGATCTGGTCGCTCTGCGAGCCTGTGTAAAACTCCGGAACGACACGTCCCTCCAGAAGATCCGGCGTGCACTGGACACGCTGCGGGACGATCTAGGGGAACGCGAACATCTGTCGGCGTACCAGTTCGTGGCCGATGAATCGACGATCTACCTAGTAGAACCGGAGCGGGCCACCGATTTGGTTCGCAACAAGACCAATCTTGTCATTTATCAGATGGTGGACGTCCTAAAGCCGTTCTACCGGGATGGGCGGCACATCCCCGACCTCCTCCGTCCGCGTGAACATGTGGCCGTCGATCCGGCGGTCAGAGGCGGAATCCCCGTGATCGAGGGCACTCGCGTCCCCTACGACGATGTCGCTGCCTTGCTGCGAGACGGTGTGTCGGCCGAGGGGATTTCCGACTACTACCCCAGCGTTTCGGCGACGGCCGCGCGAGACGCAGGAGACTTCGCTGATTACGTAGACAGCTACGAACCACTCAAGGAGCAGCGTGAGGCTGCTGCTGGATGAGAATGTCCCCCGTCCTCTGCACCGGGTACTGACCACCTTCATCCAGGGGCACGAAATTGTGCACCTGCTAGATATGCTCGGCTGGTCGGGAACTCGGGATGAGATGCTCTATCTCCGTGCTGCGGCAGAGGGGTTCCACGTCATACTCACCAATGACGGCCGGCAGATGGAGCGTCCGCGTGAGGTGGCCGCCATCGCCGCATCGCGACTCCACCGGATCGAGTACCCCCACAAACATTCCGGTCTCATCGGCATGGGCATTGCGATCGCCACGGTAGCCGCAGCCCTCCCCGCCGCCTTGGCGCTACTCGAAACCGTGGACCGCCAGCAGTTGATCACCTTGAGAGCTGTCGATCCGACCGCATCGGCTCGTTTACGGGTGGTCGATCCATCGAGTGTTCCGCCGAAGCATTGGCCGGACGCATCGCAGCCCTCAGCGGACTGCTGATGCGTCGGCAGCGTCGCTGATTCCCGACGAAGCTGGTTAGAGGGAGATTTCGCGCGGCTGATAGGGCTTGGTCAGCGCCTTCAACTCCTCCTTCGACAACTCAAGGTCCACCGCTGCAACCGCGTCGGGGACGTGGCCGTCCTTGGTCGCGCCGATGATGGGCGCGACCATGCCGGGCTGGTGGAGCAGCCAGGCCAGTGCGAGCGTCGCGGGGGCGACACCTCTTTCGCCGGCGAGTTCGGCCACCTTCGCCAGGACGTCTCCGTCTCCCGGTCCGCCGTACAGGAAGCGCTGGCGGTCGCCGTCGCCCTCTTGGCGGGTGGTGTGCTGCTCCTGCCCGGCACGGGCCAGCAGGCCCCTCGCCAGCGGGGACCACGGGATGAGGCCCACGCCCTGGTCGGCGCAGAGCGGGATCATCTCGCGCTCCTCCTCGCGGTAGAGGAGGTTGTAGTTGTGCAACTCATGCATGATGAGACGTATGCAGAAGCTTCCGGTAGCGCTGACCAGCGGGACGATCCCCGTCGTGTCCTACGCTCGCGCCTCCGCCGACCTTCGGCGGGATGAGCACAGCGTGGAGGACCAGCACCGCATTAACCACGAGACGGCCAGGCGGAACGGCTGGGTAGTGGTGGCGGAGTTCACCGACAACGACAAGTCGGCCGCCAAGATGGACGTGGTCCGCGATGACTTCGAGCTTCTGTTGAAGGTCCTCAAGGCCGGCAGGCTCTCGGACGGCACGACGGTTTCCGGCCTGGTCGTCGTTGCCGATGACCGACTAGTGCGGCGTCCCGGTGACTATGAACGGGTTGTGGACGCCTTCACGCACCGCGACGGACGGGTGTACGCCGACAAGCGGCAGATCAAGGACCTGTACAGCGAAGACGTGGAGAGCATGGGCCTGTTCGGGGCGGTGATCTCCAAGATGGAGGTCCGCAAGATGCAGCGCCGGATGCGGACGTCTCACCAGTCGCGGGCACAGCGCGGCGTACCGAGTGGCGGGCCTCGACCGTTCGGGTGGAAGGACGACCGGCGCACTCTCGACCCGGCTGAGGCCGACCTGGTGCGCAAGGCGGCACGGGACTTCATCGGTGGCCGGTCTGTGTATTCGATCGTCATGGAGTGGCAGCGCCTCGGCGTGAAGACCAGCCTCGGCAACGACTGGATCTCGCGGTCCCTCAAGGTGGTGCTGACCAACCCGCGTCTGTGCGGGTGGCGGGAGATCGGCGGGGAACTCGTCCGTGGTCCTGATGGCAACCCGGTGGAAGGCGTCTGGGAGACGATCATCTCTCCGGAGGAGTGGCAGACCATTCGCGACATGTTCGACGGGCGAAAGGGGCACTTCGTCCGCCGGAACGGCGAACTTGGACCGGCTCACTCGCCGGACTATCGGGACGCGCGTTATCTGCTGGTCGGCATTCTGCGGTGCGGGAAGACGGGGCCGGACGGCGTTCTGTGTAACACCAAGCTGCGGGTGACCGGGCAGACGGACGTCAGGCAGCATGCGTACGCCTGCCCGTCCAAGTCGGAGGGCGGCTGCGGGGGTGTCTCGCGGCGGGGCGACCTCGTGGACGAGTTCATCTCTGAGGCGCTCCTGGCGAGTCTGGAAGACAAGGAGATGGCTCGGCGACAGGGAGTCCGGCCTCAGGAGTGGGCAGGCGCGAAAGAACTGAACGACGCGCAAGAGCGTCTGAAGGCGCTCTCTGTTCAGTGGAATTCCGGCGGCATGTCCAATGACCTGTTCTTCCAATTGGCCGGGGACCTGGAGAAGACGATCGCGCGTCTTCGTGGCGAGTCGAAGAAGCACACGGCGACGGTGGAGAGGGATGCGGCCCGGCAGGTCATCGACGTGGAGGACTTCCGTCGACGCTGGTATCTGCCGGAGGAGGAAGGCGGTATGCCGCTGTCCACGAAGCGTGCCTATCTGCGCGAGGCGTTTCGAGCGGTGATCGTTTATCCGGGAATCAAGGGGAGCAAGGTGTTCAATCCTGACCTACTGGACCCCATTTGGTCTGAAGGCTGAATCACATTCGGGAACTGTCGGTGTGGCCTGGTAGTTGTAGATGGCACGGAGACACGCGAGTGGCTCTCAGGCAACACGAGTCGCATGCCAGGGTGGCGCCTGGCGCGGGGTAGCTCCCCAGCGGTTTGTTCGACCGCGAATCGCTGACCTAAGCCAACAAACAAAAATAAAAGATGAGGCTGGGGTGGGCTCTCGGCCGCCGGGTGGCGCCAGTGGAGAACGTTTCCACGTCAAATAGCCAATACATGATTGCCTCCAAATAACTCTCGATGAAGCGACTCGTCGGGGCTTGTCGTCAGCGCGGGCACTGCTGCGCGCGGCGACGGCTCCACCTGTGAGCTTGCTTTCTGGCGTGCCTCCACTCCTTCGAGAGTTAGGAGGTCACCGCTTGACTTTGCGCCCTGCAACCTCAGCTCGTGAGTGGGGCAGGAAGAAAGCCGCCGAACGCCCCCGGTGGTCAGATCAGAAGTGGCAGCGAATCGGCTGCATCCTCGGTGTCGAGATCAGTGGCGACGTTGACGAACCTGCATCCCCGTCTGCCGGCGGGGAGGCGATGGCCTCATGACCAGTCCGTTCACTGCCGACATGTACGCCGTTGCCGAACGGGCGGCGCTGCCGGACTTTCCGCGCTGGCGGCAGATGGTCAAGGCCACTGGTGGGTGTGCCCAACCGATCCGGCTGCATGGTGAGCGGTACGTGGCCGACGCGCGTACCGGTGAGATCGTCGAGACGTATCGGACGGCTGACGAGCCCACCGGCTACCTGCTGACCGCGTGTGGGAACCGGCGGGCCTCCCGGTGTCCGGCCTGCTCAGAGGTGTACCGGGATGACACCTTCCACCTGATCATCTCCGGGTTGCAGGGAGGCAAGGGCGTACCGGAGGAAGTCAGCGGGCATCCCCGCGTGTTCGCCACCTTCACCGCTCCGTCCTTCGGGCCGGTGCACTCCCGACGTGATCGGGCGGGCAAGGCTATGTCGTGCCGTCCTCGGCGCGGCGATCCCCTTTGTGTGCACGGGCGGCCAGAAGGGTGCCGAGTGCGTCACAGCGAGGATGACACTCGGCTGGGGCAGCCCATCTGCCCGGACTGCTTCGACTACTCGGGCGCGGTCCTGTGGAACGCCCATGCCGGGGAACTGTGGCGGTGTTTCACGCGGGACGTGCTGACCACGCTTGCGCATCAGCGCGGAGTTTCCCGAGCCGAACTGCGGCGGAACCTACGGGTGTCCTACGCCAAGGTTGCCGAATACCAGACGCGCGGCCTGGTGCACTTCCATGCCGTGATCCGGGTCGACGGCCCGGATGGTCCCGGTGATCCTCCACCGACCTGGGCGACCGTTCCACTGCTGGATGAGGCGATCAGGCGAACTGCCGAACGGGTGAAGGTGACCGCCTCGACAGGAGTACGGGGAGACGAGGGGCGTCGTGTCGTCCTCCGCTGGGGTCGGCAACTCGACGTGCAGCCTGTCTACCTCGGTGCGGAGCTGGGCGGCATGACAGACGGTCGGGTGGCGGCCTACATCGCCAAGTACGCGACCAAAGGCGCAGAGTCTGCCGGGACCGTCGATCGCCGGGTGAGGCGGCCCGAACAGATCGAGAACCTCAAGGTGAGTGAGCACGCTCGGAGGATGATCTACACCTGCTGGGCGCTATCGATGATGCCGGGTTTCGAGCACCTGCAACTCAAACAGTGGGCGCACATGCTCGGCTTCCGGGGCCACTTCTCGACCAAGTCACGCCAGTACTCGACGACCCTGGGTGCTCTTCGCCAGGTCCGCGCCGACTACCGGGCGTCGATGGCTCGGGCGTCCTTGGGGCTGGTGGATGACGACCGGGAGACGGTGACCATGTCTCAGTGGCGGTACGCGGGAAGCGGTCACGGCAAGGGCGAACACTTCTGGGCTGAGATCGCTCGGCAACAGGTGTCGACGGCTCGACGCATCAAGCGAGAGAACGAACGGCGGGAGTGGCGGGCCGGCGAAGCCCCCTATCCTGGCCAAACTTCTTCCCACTGACACATGGATCACCGGTAAAATACCCCATGCGCTTTCAAATTGAAGTCGACTACGACATCGTTCTAATGTTTGAGCCGACCGCGCGGGAGTATTCACTCCGCGCTGGCGAGATAATCACGGTTGAATGGTTCGACGGGACCGAACAAGGTATGGTTCGACTGACTGAAGGAGTTATAGAAGTCAGCGCCACGGTGGGCGGATATACGCGCGCTTGGGATTCGCAAGGAGTCGAAATATACGTCGGGCCGGAGTCGGGAGATGAGTCCCGTATTTAGCTGACAGAGCCGGCGCACCACGGTCCTACCGGGAGACAGACCACGCTCGGGCGCGGCAGATCTCCTCCGACAGATCGAGCAGGCTCCCTGATGGCCCCCCTTGAGGACTTGCCGAGAAGACGAGCCTGACGGCCGTCTTCAACATCACCTCACTGCGAGCCGACACCACTTCGCGGGTGAACTCGGTGACGGTCGCGGCGATCGGTTCGGCATCCGACCACGCCTTGGCCATCGCCAGCGCCAGGAAGAGATGAATCAGGTCGTTGTACGCCGCGCGGCCCCATTCCTCGCCGTGCGCTGTGATGCTCGTGCCATTCGCCGGGGCGTAGGGGTCGCGGCGTATCCGGCCGTGCGCGGCGTCGTTGAGGTGGGGCATCGCCGCCGAGTATTCGCCCAACTCCAGATAGAGCAGGCCTCTTTGCACGGCCATTTCTGAGGAGTCCAGCCACCACGTCCAGTGAGGATCACGCGGATGCACCGAGTCGAGCAACGCGCTCTCGGCCTGGGCGAGAGTTTCGAGTGATCGGCGTCGGTCTCCCGATTGGGCCAGCGCGCGTGCTGCGCGGATCTTGAAGAGAGCTCCCAGTCGGGGGGCGACAACTCCGGGATCCATGACGCTCTCGGCGATGCGCAAGGCTTCGCGAGAGTGTCGCTGATGCAGGTCGACCAGGGCCAGATGGGAGAGCGAGAAGAGTTCCATCGCCCGGTCACCCGCGAGCCTGGACATGAACATCGCCTCGTGGGTGACGGCGCGTGACTCGTCCAGCCGGTCTCCGTCGTACAGGCACCATGCGGCGATCTCGCCGGTCTCGCCTGCGGCGGCCTGGAGGTCGGTCTCGTTGGCGTTGTGTGCCCCGGTCGCGATCGTGCGCCTGGCGGAACGGAACGCCTGAAGCGCGACGTCCGCGATTCCGGTTCCTCCGTACCGTGAGTCGAGGGCGATCAGGTGGAGGTTCGTGTCTCGGATCTCTGAGACGTAGTCGGCCGTTCGCGGCGGCTCTGCGGGCACTTGGTAATGCGGTGCAGCGGAGAGCGATCGGGAGAAGAGTGAGAGTAACTCGCCGTTGGCGGAAAGCGCCTTGTCGAGAGCTGCGGCTACTTGAGCGCTGGGAGCGCGCCGGCCGGTCTCCAAATCAGAAATGTGGCTCTTGGACACGGTGGCGCGGCGGGCGAGTTCGCGAGTTGTGAAATCACCACGCAGACGGCGTAATGCTGCGCCGAATGTCTCCAAGATCGGCTCCTCGATCAGTGGTGGATTTGTTTGTCCGCAGTGTGCGGACGCCATGCGGACAAGAACCCGTGGTCATCCAACTACGAGTCTAGACATGCTTGCCGCAGATCCCGAGGAAGTGGCAGACGATCATTGCCGCCGCAATTGCCGGAAAAGTCGGACCCGCCCAAGTGCGAGCACACAAGGGCGGATCCTTGATCGCACATCTGGAGGTGCGCGACCCGTGCAACATGCTAGAGGCGTACGGTACCGGGACATAAACGGTCCACCGGGAGTAGCGACAGATCTCGGGGAACCCGACTGGGATGCGGCGATGAGGGCGACGGCTGCGGGTCTCGACCTCGTCGAACCGGCCTGGGTGGTCTTCTATGGCGTCGCCAGTCGCCGGTTCTGGGCGTTCGCGGCCTGGCCCGCCGCATGCCCTGTGATCGTCGACTCGGTCAACGTCGATGATCTCCGTAACCGGATGCGCGCGGCCGAAATGGCTGGAGGCAACCTCACGGGCGGCTCGGTGGTGGGTCGGTGAACGCCCACGCTGCTGGAGAGCGCCTCGTTGCTGAGCTGGCCAGACGTAACGTGCCCAGTTACCTCGTCGAACTCAACGGCGGCTTGGTGGCGGTGTGCATCTGGCATGGCCTGATCGCGCGTTCCGATGGGGCGATGATCTGGTGGCAGGCTCCTCGCCTCAGCCGTCGAGGTCACCTGCTTGCCACTTATGCGCACAGTGTCACTGGGGCCGCTCATCGTCTCAGCGACCAGTACGTCAAGGCACGTGAGAGCCACACCGTTCCGCCGATCTATGGGGACTCCCGTGCGTTCTGGGGGCCGCTGAACACGGCTACCGATCAGGCCAACACCGGATGATCGTCGGCGATCGTCTCGGTTATCCCGATGGCAAGTGGACCCGTACCGCAGGGAGCGCAAGCGACTGAGGAACGGAAGCCGCGCGGCAGCCAATCTCCAATGACTCCTCCGGATCGGCACGGCTCCTCGTGGTGCGGACGGGGAGCGCCGGGTGATAGCCCCCGCTTGCTCGGTCCGATTCGGAGGTTCAGAGGGTGGGTCGCATTGAGCACTGGTCCGGTAAGTGTTGTCCGGCCCACCCTCGACTCAGAGCGGCAGTGCTCCGGGGTGCGGCGGGTGCGCGCGGTGTGGCGGCCGGCCGGTGCGGCGAAGCGGCCCAGAGCTGCCGCCGCCGGGACCGGCCCCCAGGCCGCAGCCCGGCGAGTGGCAGAGCGGAGGGCCGCCTTACGGCGGCGCGGAGCACTGCCGCTACCCGGGCTGAATCGTCAGTGCCCGACAAGCTTCATATGAGCTTCGGAATATCGGTCACCGGCCACGCCTACTCGGGCGGCCAATGTGTCGAGGTCAGCTCGTTCGTCGGCGGACAGACCGACCTCGGTTGCGCCTGCATTCTCCTTGAGCCGGGACAACGAGCGGGTTCCGGGGATCGGGACGATCCATGGCGCCTGGGCCAGGAGCCAGGCCAGAGCGACTTGGGCCGCAGTGACGTTCTTGGCTTCGGCCAGGGCGCGGATGTGGTTGACGAGTGCCTGGTTGGCCGACATGTTATCGGCCTCAAAACGCGGGATCGTGGCTCGCATGTCGCCCTGCGGGAAGGACACGCTCGGGTCGATAGTCCCAGTAAGGAAGCCGCGGCCGAGGGGACTGAACGGGACGAAGCCGATGCCCAGTTCCGCGCAGGTGGGCAGGATCTCGGGCTCGGGGTCTCGCGTCCACAGTGAGTATTCCGACTGCACTGCGGTGACGGGGTAGATCGCGTGTGCCTTGCGGAGAGTGTCGGCTCTCACCTCAGACAGACCGAAGTGCTTGACCTTGCCCGCCTGAACCAACTCACCGATCGTTCCGGCGACATCTTCGATCGGGACGTTGGGGTCAATCCGATGCTGATAGAACAGGTCGATCGTCTCGACTCCCAGACGCTGCAAGCACGCGTCGGCGACCTTTTTGATGTGGTCCGGGCGTGAGTTCAGACCGACAGACTTGCCGCCCCGGATATCCCAGCCGAACTTCGTTGCCAACTGGACCCGATCACGGATAGGGGCGATGGCCTCGCCGACGAGTTCTTCGTTGACAAAGGGACCGTAGACCTCAGCAGTGTCAAGGAACGTCACACCGACGTCCACGGCGGCCCGGATCATATCCACCATGTCCCTGCGGGAGCCAGGGTTTGGGCCGTAGCCCTGCGACATGCCCATACAGCCCAGGCCGATGGCTGAGACCCGCATGTCCTGTCCGAGACTCCTGATGTGCACCGCTACCTCCATGCTCTGTGAGTGACGCTGACCAGAGTCGGAAGAGGATGGCTCTATTCCATCCGACCTCATCATTCTTTCACAAGCATGATCTCATCACTCAGTTGGGTGCCCGGCCGAGGGGTAGTTTGGATCCTATTCGTTCATCTCTATTCTCGCATTGCCACTAAAAGCCCATCTTGCTCTCGATGTATTTCTGAAGCAGGCTCAAGGAAGCGTCGCCGATCTTATCGCCGAACTTGAAGAGAAAACCCTTTAGCTTCTGTGCTGCGGTCAAGCGATCTTCTTCTTCTGCGTCTGAATCTTCGATCTCATGAACGGCGGATTCTAGAAGCATGGAATCTGCTTCTGCGTGTTTGGCAACCAACTCCAAGAGCTTGACGGCATCGGGCGAGAGATTCGCATTGCCGCTGACCTCTTGGGCGACGATGCCTTGTACGGAATTGAAGAATTGCTGATTAACTACAATGCTGGGCCCTGTAGCAGGCTGAGTGGTCTTGGAAAGCTCGAGTGCTAGAGGGGCGGTGAATCGAGATGGCAGCGGAATTAATTGATCGACAATATTCGAGTCTGGGGCGCCTGAACCGCACTCTTCAAGTTCAGACTCCAGCCGATGTCGTATGGCAAGGACTCTCGTTTCTCGTTCATGGCGTAGGTCTCTGTTAAGTCGCCTAGCTTCTCGAGCGTAGCGCGCTATGATTCCTGCGACTGTTGCGCGTTGTACATTATTCTCTTCGAGAAGCTGCTCAGCCTTTTCTGGGTTCTCTATACACATCTCAAGAAAGTCCGAGAAATTTCGAAGTTCTTCGGCTAGGCCTTCTCCTCGAAGAGAGTCGTCTCCATAGAACTCGTGAACTTCTCCGTTGCTGGTCGTATATCCGCCAAGGCGAACTCGCTGTCCCTTTATTTGGGCAAGCCAGTTGCGGAAGAGTTCGAGTAGCTTGCTCGCTTCTCCTGCCCATAGTCTTCCTGACGGAATATAGATACGGAACAGCAGTCGTTTATCGTGTTGTTCAACAAACTTGGCTACTAGAACGGAAAGCTCAGCATTTGTTTTGTATGGAACTATGGTGAGGTCATACTCGCGGAGCAGGGACCGAACCTTTTCTCTCACATCGGCCGATACGGCGCGGAGGACTTGTTCATCCTGCCAGAGTATTATTCTCTCCTCCTCCCCAAAGATGTTTGTTATATTGTGTGGAACTCCCAATCTTGTCGTGATGTTAGACTCGTCCGAGAATACCCCGTCATGAATGTAGATGGCATGGCTTATGGTTTGCAGAGATCTTAGTATTTTCAGTGCAGGGATGGAGTAGTTCTCGCGCACGAGTAGTTCGCATGTGGATGCCGTGAGCTTTACGAGCGCGCCAAGGAGTCCGGGCTTTGTGAGCTGCTCATCAATTGTTAGCCAGTTTTCTGGGCTTGACTCGAGCATCTTCTTTACGTACTTAACTCCGGTACTTTTTAGCTTCCCGGTCGCAGATTCTCGGTCAACATTTCCAATAAATATGAAAAATGGATCGACGTCGGAATGTTCAGTAGTCATTCAAGTGCTCCTTTATTTGAGTGAATTACGGTACCGGGAAGTGGTGAATGGGAGTTCGTTCTCATCACTCGACGGGTCGGCCTGGATGGGAATTATAAGGGATAAGGGTCGGCCGTGCTCTAGATGTGGACATATCGCACACTTTCGCGAATATAAAGATGCATATGAGTGCTTTAGTCTTCAGATTGACTTTGGTCCCGTTTGTCAAGGTGCTGTTTAGTATGGCTCGCTGATAGTCCGGTCCAGGACCGGCTATAACTGCGTAGCCCCCACGGGTCGAAGCTCCAGGAGCCTGTCTTTGACCGCCCTGCGGCACGCCGTAGGCGGGCCGCCTTGACCTTGTAGAGAAACTCGTCGCCGATCGGGCTTGCCCGAAGATCTTTAGGCTTGCGAACCTGGCCTCAGGCGGTGTGGCTGGGAGCATTGCAGCAGCTCAACCGGCCTTCGTCGTCTCGTCGAGGCGATCAGGGCGATGCTAAGGTGACGTTCATCTTCCCGCGCGAGATGAAATACTTGTTGTAGTGGTTCTGCATCGAGACGAACTTCGTCCAGCCGTTGACCTCGGCGACGTGCTGGGCCTTGGCGAACTGCCAGGCCCGCATGCTGGAGGCGCCGATGTACCGCGCTTTGCCTGACTTCACCACGTCGTGCAGCGCTTCCATCGTCTCTTCGATGGGGGTTTCGTCGTCCCAGCGGTGGATCTGGTAGAGGTCGACGAAGTCGGTGCCCAATCGGGTGAGGGAGTCGTCGACGGCGGCCATGATGTGCTTGCGGGACAGGCCCTTGTCGTTGTGGCCCTGGTGGACGGGGAAGAAGACCTTCGTCGCCAGGACGTAGTCGTCTCGGCGGTCGAAGAACTTCCTGAGCAGGTTGCCGGTGACGACTTCGGAGGCGCCGGCCGAGTAGACGTCGGCGGTGTCGAAGAAGGTGATGCCTGCTTCGACGGCCTGGCGGACGAGGGGTTCTGACTGGGGTTCAGGGAGGATCCAGCTCGCGGCCTCACTGGGTTGGCCGTAGCTCATCATGCCGAGGCAGATCCGGCTGACCTTGAGTCCTGTTCGTCCCAAACGTACGTATTCCATAAGTTCGACCCTAGATCGTGGTCAGCGCCGCGATGCAGGGGCCCATGGCCTCATCTCCGGGTTGCCCGGAGATCGCCAGATCTTGGTCGACGAACGCCGCGGCGACCGCGGGCGAGGTCCCTGGACCTGTGCATGCCGCAAGGACAGACATTCATCCGCCGGACGGTGCAACTCGACGGCAGGCCGCTGGAAATACCGACCATCGAGAAGACGGCAACGACTTCTACGCCCGCCACGCCCATCCTCCTCGCATTCAGGGATCGGGCGTGCGGTGTGGCTCAGGGCTGGCCGAAGGATTTCGCTTGGACGGGCCCATCAGCTGCGCCGAGATGATCACTGCGTCGCCTTGCGCCACGTCTCCGCGACCTCCGAAGGGTTCTGCTGATAGAGGTCGCAAAAAGACTTTATTGTCACGCGGGAGATCCCGCTGCACAGCGATCCGGAGACCTTCCATAATCAATGCAAGGCCCTTCGGATTTACTTGGAAATCGGCCATTGAAAACGCGGCTGGTGCGGCATGGGCAAGCGTGCGCCTGAACACAGCCTGCCGGTGACCCGGGCTCGTGCTCGACGTGCGGCGCAGGTCTGACTCCCCCTGCGACAAGCGGCGTAACCATTCGTCGCGGTACCCCGCGACCGTCCACGGTCCACGCCGGTGTCGAGACGAACCGTCGATTCGACATTCTCGAATGCCCGGGGAAAGTCCATGAATCGAAACCCTTGACAAGGTGTCTCATATTTATCGAGGCTGTGGTCAGGTAGAAAATCGAAGAGGATTCGAGTTATTCGAATGGTGACGACAGGAATGCCGGCGACGAGGAGGTCGTCGAATACGATTAGGGTGTTCGAGCTGCTGGAAACGGTGGCGTCCGCCGGCACGGCGGGTGCGGGCCCGTACGATCCGGCAGCCGTCTCCCATGTCGCCGTCAGCGCGGCCCACCGCTCCGCCGCATCCCTGCTCGAGTCCGGCGTCCTGGAGAAGGACACGATCGACCATCCCGACCGAGCTACAAGTACTGGACCTCCACCACGCCCGGGTGACGCGTACGTCTCGCCCGAACTCCCGGCACCTGCTCACCGATGGTGGCGGGAAGGAGTTACCGCGCGCGAGCGCGACCGACGAGTGAACCGAACCAGCGCACATCGGCGCCCGTGACGAGGGCCGCACCGCACGCGCGGTCCCGAGGCCCGGAGCGGCATGAACGGACGCCTTGTTCAACGGAAAAGGAAGCGCATTGAAAGCAACAACTCGCAATCGTGGACGTCGCTCCGCCGTGGCGGCCCTGAGCGTGGTCACCCTGGGGGCGTCTCTGCTCCTCAACGCGACGCCGACCGCCGCGACGTCGGCCGCCGCGGAGGGGCCCATCGCCTCGATCGTCTTAGGCGAGGTCAACGAGGAGAGCGGTCTCCGCCAGATCGAGCAGGGCGACGGCACGACCGCGCCCGTGACGGTCGGCGGGCGGAGCGCACGCAGGACCGTGCAGACGTCGGCGCCGGCGCAGCACATGTATTTCCAGGTCGACGACGCGGTCGCCTTCGACGGCGCGTACGTCGCGTGCCTGCAGGTCGAGTACTTCGACGAGGGCGGGGCCACGTTCCGCGTCCAGTACGACTCGACCGGCAGCGCTTACGGCTCGACGGGTTCGGTGAACCGCACCGGGTCGAACACGTGGAAGACGGCGGGCTTCGAGCTGATGGACGCCCGGTTCGCCAACCGCGAGAACGGCGGCGCCGACTTCCGCGTCGAGGCGGGCACGACCGGGGTGACCTTGCACAACGTGAAGTTGACGATCATCCAGGACGACGACGGCGTGACCCCGCCGTGCGCGGCCGCCGATCCCGAGCCGGAACCCACGCCCACGCGCTGGAAGCTCAAGTATGACGAGCGGTTCGAGAAGAAGATCCGCACTGAGGCCAGCCCCTGGGTGCTCGACGACTACAGCGAGCCGGTCGACGACTTCAACGACGACAACGGCGACCTCTACCGCCTTCAGCTCGGTCCCGAGTTCGACGCGTCGATGGCGACCATGCGGACCTACCGGCAGGAGACCGAGTTCGGCAAGGACGGCTGGCTCACGGCGTCCCTCTCCGCGCGTGAGAGCGGCGGCCGGGTCGACGACAGCTACACCGACACTGCCGAGCGTCCGTCGATCAAGACGGAGAAGCTGGAGACCGCAGGCGCCGTCGCCAAGATCACCGTGCCTCACTACACAGGTGGCGCGATCATCCGCAACACCGAGCCGCTGCCGAAGTACTACCGGATCGAGTACGACCTCAAGACGCTCGACTTCGGCGGTTTGCGTAACGGCTCGCTGTTCTACGACGGCAAGTACAACGGGTACACCCTCGGGGAGTGCAAGACGTTCTACCCCTGGGTCGGCGACCCGAACGACATCGACCCGGCCGACCCCTGCGCCACCCGCTCCGTGCGGGAGGACAGCAACGAGGCGTACAACGCCTTCCACTTCATGTCGATCCTGGACTTCCCGGCGATGCCCCGGAACCTGGCGATGTACCACTGGCACCGCAAGGTGCTCATGGACCAGTTCAGCCCGGCCCCGTCCCGGAACACGAACGGCTACGACGTCTGCAACTCGCTGACCGGTGAGAAGTACCCCTGGGACCAGAGCAACCGCACCACGGTGAACATGCTCTACTTCACGGGTTCGCTCGGTCAGTCGCAGACGTTCGTGACGAGCTGCGACCGTCGGCCGGTTTCCGGCGTGCAGAAGTCGGCCGTGGAACTGCAGCCCGAGCTGATGCCCCACAAGGACTACACGTTCGCCATCGAGCGCACCGAGGCGGGTTACACGCTCGAGGTGAGCGGCGTCTTCAAGAACGTCGGCAAGCAGACCTACCGGTTCACCCGGGGCTTCATCGACGACGACGCCGGCGTGGTCGGGGCGAACGTCCCGATCTTCCACTACAACGTGGACGCCGAGGAGTACGACGGCCAGTTCAACACGTCGCACACCGCGCGGGGCGCGTTCGGCTCCAAGACGTGGGACGACCAGTGGCCGGCCGGCTCGGCCTACCCCGACTACTTCGTCATCGGTGAGCCGTACACGAACGTCGGTGAGGGCCAGGCCCGCATCGACAACATCCGGCTGTACGTGCCGAAGAAGTAGGCACGGGAGAACCGACGCGGCCGCGCCCCGCACCCGGGGGCGCGGCCCGCGCTCGGACTTCACGCGATCCTTTCAAGCGGCCATGACGTGCTCGCGCGACAGGCCCTTGTCGTTCTGGTCCTGCCGGACTAGGGCACAAGAAGTCTCCGGATCATGCTGTCCGCGCCCGCCGTGACGGCCTCCTCCGAGGCGCGTGGCCGCCACCCCAGAACCCGGCGCGCCTTCTCGCTGGAGACCTTCTTGGCCTGCTCGGGCGGGGCGGCGTCGGGCGGGAACACGGCGGCGATCCGGGCGGCCAGGTCGGGAGCGCACTTTTCCAGGTGGGCGCTCAGCAGGGCGCCGATCCGCCGCACCGTGATGGCCGGGCCGCTGGACAGGAGGAACCGGTGGCCCGCGGCGGCCCCTTCCGTCATGGCCAGCACATGGGCCTCGGCGACGTCGCGCACGTCGACGATCGGGATCTGCATGCCGGGGGAGCCGGGCAGCCGCCCGTCCAGGAGGAGCCGGACGAGGTGGTTGGCGCCGGAGATCTCGCCGCCCATGATCGGTCCCATCACCGCGACCGGCAGGAGGGTGACCAGTTCCGTCGACGCCTCTGCCGCGAAGTCCCAGGCGGCCCGCTCGGCGAGCGTTTTGGCCCGGCCGTAGGCGTCCATGCCGGGGCCGTCGAGGACGGACCAGTCGTCCTCGGTGAAGGTGTGGTCGGTGGGCGGGTGGCCGAAGCCGGCGGCGTGGAAGGCCGAGGTGAGCACGACCCGCCTGACCCCGGCGTCACGGGCGGCGCGCAACACGCGCAGCGTGCCCTCGCGGGCGGGGGCGATCACGGTGTTCTCGTCGTCCACGTTCCCGAGGTGCACCGGGGAGGCCACGTGGAGAACGAAGTCGACGCCGGCGACGGCGGCGGCCCAGCCGTCGTCGGACAGCAGGTCGGCCTCGACGAAGGTGAGATCGTCGTTGTCGGTGAGCACCGCGCGTACGGCGCCTTCCTTGGTCGTCGACCGCACGGTGGTGCGGACGGAGTAGCCCCGGTCGAGAAGCTGGAGGATGCAGTGTCCGGCGATGAAGCCGGATCCGCCGGTCACGAGAACACGTTGGCGAGTCATGGCCGCATCGTCCGCCGCCCGGCTCCGGCGCAGCCAGGTCCCTCCCGGCACTGGTAGTGACAGGGACAGGCAGGCATCCGGCCACCCCGAATACCGTGGAGGCATGACCGTCGAGCCGAATCTGCTGGGCGAATACCTCCGGGCCCGGCGCGAACTCGTGACCCCGGAGCAGGCGGGCATCCCCTCACTGGGCACGCGGCGGGTGCCGGGCCTGCGGCGCGAGGAGGTCGCGATGCTCGCGGGGATCAGCGCCGAGTACTACCTGCGGCTGGAGCAGGGCCGCGACCGCCATCCCTCGGCGCAGGTGCTGCGGTCGATCGCCCGGGTGCTGCGGCTCGACGACGACTCCTACCTCCTCGGGCTCGCCGAGGAGAAGTCCCGCCGGGCCCGGCGGCGGCCCCGGAAGGAGGTCGTGCCGGCCAGTACCGCGCGGCTGGTGACCTCACTTCCCTATCCCGCGTTCGTCGAGGGCCGTTACCTCGACGTGCTCGCCGCCAACACGCTCGCCACGGCGTTGTCACCGAGGCTGAGGACAGGCGGGAACCGGCTGCGCGACGTCTTCCTCGATCCGGCCGAGCAGGCGCTGTTCCCCGACTGGGAGCGGGCTTCCGCGGTGCTGCTCGCGGGGTTCCGCCGGTCGGTCGGCGCCGACATCGACGATCCCCGGTCCATCGAGCTCGTGGGGGAGCTCTCCCTGGCCAGTGAGCACTTCCGCCGGTTGTGGGGACGCCACGACGTCGCCGGGCGGCTCGGCGCCACCCTTACCTTCCACCATCCCCAGGTGGGGGAGCTGCGGCTCGACCGGGAGAAGCTGGCCATCAGCGGGACGGACGGCCTGATGCTCGTGATCTACCATCCCGAGCCGGGCACCGACGGCGCGGAGAAACTCGCCCTGCTGGCCTCCGCCACGGTGACGCCGATCAGATCGTCGGCTCCAGGATGTCGTACTGGCGGTACGGAAGCGGAGTGATCACCGTCAGCGACCCCTTCTCCTTGTGCTTGGCCGCCTTCCACAACGCCCCGAACGTCGCCTTCAGATCACGCAGCGGCTCGGGGTCGAGTCCGTTGGCGATCGCCAGCCGGTGGCACACCACCACGAAGGTGTGGATGAACCGCCAGTCGGGCAGCACGTCGCGCCGCCCCGACAGGTAGTCGGACAGGGTCGAGTCGGGTAACCGCACCCAGCCCGCGTGGTCTTCCTCCGCGCACAGGGCCGCGGCGGCCTTCTCGACCTCTTTGAGTGACGGGTTGCCGGCGTCGACCCGCAGGCCGACCGACGTGTCGCGGAGCAGGTCTCGGGAGGCCTTGCCGGCGAGCTCATCACGCATTGGGGGGATCCGTTTCTGGACGCGGTGATAACCGTGGCAATTGTGAGAGTAATACCTGTCGTGATGGCATGCACCATTGATTACTGATTTTCAATCGGTGAGCCGATGTGCGGATATGGCGAGGAAATTCCGGCGATATCCGTGGCCGTCCGGGGTCATCCGGTGGCGTCCGGGCGTGCGGAAAATCCCAGGTCCGACGGTATCCGGCGGAGGGTGTGTATAAGTGGAGCCGGAAGGGCGTCCGCCTGGGAAAGGGGAAGCCGACTGTGCGAAGCATCGTGCCGATCGCGGTGGTATGTCTGCTGGGAGCCGCGAGTCCGGCGTACGCCGACCACACCACCGACATCCGCGTCTACAACCGGATGGACGGCAGCCGCCTCGCGGTGGCCGACAACGGCACCGCCGAAGGCGCCCGGGTGATCAGCCTGCGGTCGCCGGCCTGGCAGTACACCACCGCGCGCTGGACGGTCGACGAGCGGTCCGACGGCTACACCGTCTTCAAGAACGAACTGGCCAACAAGTGCCTGCAGCCGGGCACGGCGAACCCGGTGGCCGGCGACCCCCTCGTCATCCGCACCTGCGACGGGTCGAAGTTGCAGGACTGGTCGCGGCGGGCCGAGGAGACCTACGCCGACACGCCGACCGGGTGGGGGAGCTTCCGGCCCCGGCTGAACCCGGGCCTGGCGATCACGATCGCGACGTGGGAGGCCGGGGGGAGCCGTGACTCGCTCTACCTCGACGCCGACCAGAACTCCACCGACCGGCTCTGGCGGCTGGCCAGAGGCAACAACACCTGGTGGTAGGCCGGTTCCGGCGTGGAACGTGCCGTTTCACGCCGGAACATCCCAGGAGTAACGTTCGCCAGATGCGTCTCCTGCTCCCCGCCGTCCTGCTCGCCTCCGTGCTCCCGGCGGCTCCGGCCCAGGCGGCGGCCGTCCAGGTCGTCGGCAAGGGAACCCCCGCGAGCTGCACCTCCCAGGCGGTCGTGAACGCCGTGGCGAAGGGCGGCACCATCCGCTTCGACTGCGGCCCGAAGCCGGTCACGATCAAGATGACCGCCACCGCGAAGGTCCGCAACACCAGCCGCGACGTCGTCATCGACGGCGGCGGCAAGGTCACCCTCAGCGGCATGGGCAAACGCCGCATCCTCTACATGAACACCTGCGACCGGGCCCAGATCTGGACCACCTCCCACTGCCAGGACCAGGCCACCCCCCGGCTGACGATCAAGAACATCGGCTTCGCCGACGGCAACTCGACCGGCCGGCGCGCCGAGGGCGGCGGCGGTGGCGCGGTCTTCGTCCGGGGCGGGCGCCTGTCGGTCAGCAACGCCGCCTTCACCCGCAACCGCTGCGAGGCGAGCGGCCCCGACCTGGGCGGCGCGGCCATCCGCGTGCTCGACCAGTACAAGGACCTGCCCGTCACGGTCAGGAAGAGCCGCTTCACCAACGGCGCCTGCGCCAACGGCGGCGCGCTGAGCAGCATCGGCGTCTCGTGGGTGGTCGTCGACAGCGTCTTCACCGGCAACCGCGCGACCGGCTCGGGCGCGAACCCGGCCCGCAGCGGCAAACCGGGCGGCGGCAGCGGCGGCGCGCTCTACATGGACGGCAACCGCTTCACCGTCAAGATCAGCGGCTCGACCATCCAGAACAACCGCGCCAACGAGGGCGGCGGCGCCATCTTCTTCGTCAGCAACGACAACACCGGCACCCTGCACATCACGAGGTCCAGGCTCCGCGACAACCCGAGCCTCGGCTTCGAGACCGCCGGCTTCCCCGGCATCTTCTTCAAGGGCAACGGCAAACCGCACGTAACACCCTGATTCTCCGTTACGGCTCCCGCCCACCCCGGCACCGCCCGCCGCCCCGGCCTCCCGCCGCATCCGGAGCCAACCGGCCGCGCGGGGAGCGGCGGTCGACGAGTAGCTCCGGAAGGCCCGGCCATGAGCAGCCGAGACGACCGACCGGGACACGAAGATGGCCGGACCCCCCGAGGTCCGGCCACCCCTTCACTCCCCTGCAGATGGCTATGCGTTCCACTTCTGGTTGGCCGCGCCCGTGCAGGTCCAGATCTGCAGCCTGGTCCCGTCGGCGCTGGAGTTGCCCGTCGCGTCGACGCACTTGCCGGACACCGGGTTCACCAGGTCCCGGCCCGACGTGTACGTCCACTGCTGGTTGGCCGTCCCGCCGCACGTCCACAACTGGAGCTGGGCGCCGTTGGCGGTGCTCTGGCCGGTCACGTCGAGGCACTTGCCGAAGGCGCGGATGGTGCCGTCGCCGGGGCGGGTCCACTGCTGGGCGGCGGTGCCGTTGCAGGTGTAGAGCTGCACGGCCGCGCCGTTGGCCGTGCTGGCCCCGGCGACGTCGACGCATTTGCCGCCCAGGCCGGTGATCTGGCCGGTGGTGCCGCCTCCGCCGCCGCTCTGGACGCCGGTCCACGTGAAGGTCGCGGTGGTCCGGGCCGGGAGGGTGTAGGTGAAGGCCTGGTCGCCCCAGTTGACGCGCACCGACTGCGACGAGGTGGTGCCGTTGTGCGCGATCAGGGCCTTGGTGCCGTCGGTGTTCTTCCAGGCGACGTTCTGGACGGTGCCGTTGGCGGTCGAGTCGATGCGGGCGGCGCCGGGCTTGACGAACTTGGTCAGGTGGCCGGTCGTGTAGTACTCGATCGTGTTGTCGACCTGGCCGGCGCGGGCGCCGCCCTCCTGGACGGTGACCAGGCCGGTGCAGACGTCGCAGCCGCCGTTGTGCGGGCCCATCGACTGGTTGAGGGCGAGCGACCACTTCACGATGCTCTTCGACCAGTTACGGGTGTAGTTCACGATGTCCGACATGTCTTCGTTGTGCTGGTTGCCGATCCAGGTGCCGCCCGAGTGCTCGGTCGAGAACTGGTTCACGTTCGGGTACTGGTTGTGCACCTGGGTGCCGACGTTCGGGTCGCCGAAGTAGCCGTGCCAGGCGATGCCGGCGAACAGCGGGTCGTTGCGCACCGCCGGGTCGGCCAGCAGGCCGGCGCCGATCTGGTTGTAGTCGCCGTAGTTCCAGTCGTGCACCATCACCTTGGTGGTGATGCCGGCCGCGCGGAACGCCGGGTAGATGTGGTTCTTGGTCAGTTCGACCAGGCCGGAGGAGTTCCAGCTCATGCCGGGGTAGTTCATCGCGGTCGGGTTGCCCGCCTGGCAGCAGTTCGGCTCGTTCTGGACCGAGACGTAGTCGACCGGCACGCCGATGGCCTGGTAGCTCTGGATGTACTTGACGAAGTACTGGGCGTACATCGAGTAGTACTCCGAGCGCAGCCAGCCCATCTGGTCCATCCGGCCGTTGTCCTTCATCCAGCCGGGGGCGCTCCACGGCACTCCCTTCACCCGCAGTTGCGGGTTGAGCTGCTTGGCCTCCTGGGTGAGCAGGCGCACGTTGGTGTCGTAGCCGTTGGCGCCGAAGTCGTTGAGGTTGCAGCAGGTGTCGTCGAGGGAGACGTTGCCCGGCCGGGACAGGTCAGAGGCCCCGATCGGGTTGCGCACGAACGACAGGCCGATGCCGTCGACGGGGTGGAACAGGCGGCGCATCACCGCGTCGCGGGTGGCCGCGCTGATCGCGCCGCCGCGGAACAGGTGGGCGGTGGTGTCGGTGATCGACGCGCCGCCGCCCTCGAAGGTCTGGTAGGTCGTGTTCTCGTTCACCGTGATCGTGTGGGTGGCCCCACCGGCGGTGGTGCTGAAGTTGACGGGCGACTGCTGCTGGAGGCCGCGCGTGACGTTCCGGCCGCCGCCGTCGGAGGTGGTGGTGAGCCAGACGTTGACGGTCTCGTTGGCGGCGTACGCGGCGGGAGTGGCCGTCATCAGGGCCGCGGTGGTCACGAGGGCGGCGCCGATCGCGACGGCCCGGCGAAGGGGAGGTAACACCGTGATTCCTTTCGCGGTCCGCGGGACGCCGGCTGACGGACCATGTAACAAATGAAACAGGAAAGAAACCTTGCTGTGCGCCACAGCACAACACGCACGGGAAAACCTGTCAAGGTCAGTGTGAAACAAGTGGAACAGGCGGGACCGGTCCAGTGGATCCCCGCACGACCAGCTCGGCCCCCAGCGACACGTGCAGCGCCTCGACGGCCTGCCGGCCGAGGATCCGCATGAGCAGGGTGACCGCCGTCCGGCCCATCTCCTGCAGCGGCTGACGCACGGTGGTCAGGGCCGGGGTCGTCGCGCGGCTGACGTCGATGTCGTCGAAACCGGCGATCGACAGGTCGCCCGGGATCGACAGGCCGCGCTCGGCGGCGGCCCACATCGCGCCGACGGCCATCTTGTCGTTGAACGCCACCAGCGCCGTCGGCCGCTCGGGCAGGTCGAGCAGTTCGGCCGCCGCGCGGTGGCCGTTGCGGGTGTTGGGCTCGACGACCGCCCGGATCAGCTCCGGAGCCGGCAGCACGCCCGCGCCCGCCAGCGCGGCGGTGTAACCGGCCAGGCGGGCCTCGGCGGCCAGCCACTCGACCGGGCCGCCGATGATGCCGACCCGGCGGTGGCCCAGGCCCACCAGGTGGGCCATCACGGCCCGGCCCCCGGCGAAGTGGGCGGCCGACACGGCGGCCATGTCCTTGGCGGGCGGGGTGCGGGGGTCGACGACGACGAAGGGGAAGGCGCGGTCGCGAAGCCGTACCAGAACGGAAGGCTCTTCCGGAGGCAGGATCAGGATCGCGCCCGCGATCCCTGAGCGGCCCGGCAGGGCGCCGAGCGTCTCGGCCGGCTGGGCGGCCTCGCCCGCGTTCAGGATCATCTGGCGGCCGTGCAGGTCGATGGTCTCGGCGACCGACGACACGATGAGGCCGAAGTAGTCGGTCAGCAGATAGGGGCAGCGCACGAACACCGCCCCGGCCGCCTGCTCGGCGCGCGGCCGGGGCGCCTGGTCGCCGAGGCGGCCGACGGCGGCGAGCACCAGCTCACGCGTGTGCGGCGCCACGTTGGCCTGCCCGTTGAGCACCCGGGAGACGGTGGCGATGGACAACCCGGTCGCCGCCGCGACGTCGCGGACCGTCGCCCTGTCTCTGGCCATACCGTCTCCAATGAATCCACAAGCCGCCGACAAGCGGGCAATCCTATAAAAGAGCCATGGAACTCACGCGGCCCAAACCGGCGGACGCCCAGGCGATCCACGACCTGATCGCCGAACTCGACACGATCGTGGTCGGGCGGCCCGACTCCACCCTCGACGACATCGCCGACCTGCTCGCCGACCCCGACTTCGACCCGGCGACCGACGGCTGGCTCTGCTTCGAGGACGGCCGCCTGACCGGCTTCGGCCAGGCGATGCGCAAGGGCCGCAGCGACGAGGTCATGCTCGACGTCCGCGCCCGGACCACCACCGCGGCCGAGGCGTTGTGGGAGCGGGTCCTGGGCCGCTTCAGCGGGGTCACCGCCGAGATCGGGGTGTACGCCCAGGACACCGCCCAGCGGCAGGCCGTCGAGTCGCGCGGCTTCACCTACGCGACGACCTTCCACCGCATGCGCGTCGACCACCACGAGCAGCCCGAAGTGCTGTTCCTGCCCGGCGTGACCGTCGAGGCCGGGGCCCCGGACAAGGAGAGCGTGCTCCGCGACGTCCACCACGTGCTGGAAGTCGGCTTCGCCGAGCACTTCGGCGCCTACGAGCGCACCTACGACGAGTGGTACGAGTCGCGCCGGGCCGCCGGCTCCACCGACTGGGGCCAGATGCTGCTGGCCCGCGTGCACGGCAAGCCGGCCGCGGCCCTCATGGGGACCGACAACTTCGTGCCCGACGAGAACTGCGGCTACGTCCAGCGGCTGGCGGTGCTGCCCGCCCACCGCGGCAGGGGCCTCGGCAAACTGCTGCTCAGCCGGGCCTTCGCCGCCGACTTCCGGCGCGGGCGGGTCGGCACCATCCTCGACGTCGACACCAACAACGTGACGCCAGCCCTGGGCCTGTACACGTCGATGGGCATGCGGCCCTACATGGCCCTCGACATCTGGCGGGCCCGGCTCTAGCGGGTGGCGCTCGGGCTGGTCGCGCTGGCCGCGACGGCGGACGCGAACGCGGTCGCGGCCAGGCACACCATCGTGATCGAGATCGACCCGCTGCTCAGGAACAACGTCCCGAACGCGGCGACCCCCACGACCTGTCCCAGTTGCAACATCATGGCGAGCAGGCCGCTCGCGTCCGGCGCGTCGGCGGGCGCCACCCGGGCGAGCGCGACCGTCATGAGCGGGCTGAACGCCCCCGCCATCCCGGCCCCGATCACCGCCAGCACGATCAGCAGGTACGGCAGCCCGTGCCCGCCGCCGGAGAACACCGCGGCCAGCGCGACCAGTCCGAGCGCCACGACCACCGAGGACGAGACGATCAGGCGCCGGTGCAGCCGGGCGGGGACCCGCTTCCAGTTGAGGCTCACCAGCGCGAACGCCGCCGCCATCGGGACGAAGGTCAGCCCCGCCCGGATCGGGGAGTCGCGGAGGTCGTTCTGCAGGTGCAGGGCGTTGGAGAACAGGAATCCGCCGTACACGGCCATCACCCCGAAGATCGCGACCCCCGCCGCCACGAGCCCGGGAACCCTGAGCAGGTGACCGGGGATGAGCGGATGCGCGACCCTGCGCTGGATCACCACGAACCCGGCGAAGACGAGCCCGCCCGCGATCATGACCGCCCAGCCGCGTTCGAGCACGAGCGGGACCACGACCAGGCTCGTCGCCAGAGACAGGGTGAGCAGCCCCGGCAGGTCGAGCCCCCGGCCCGGCCGGGGCTCGTCGGCGGGCAGGTTCCTGGCCCCGAGCCAGAGCAGCACCAGCCCGATGGGCACGTTGACCAGGAAGATCGGCCGCCACGAGGTGCCGAACAGGTCGAGCGTGACGAGCAGGCCGCCGAGGATCTGCCCGCCGACCGCCGCGAGGGAGATGACGGCGGCGTAGATCCCCAGCGCGCGGGCGCGCCCCGCCTGCGGAACGGCGACCTGGATGAGACTGAGCACCTGCGGCACCATCAGGGCGGCTCCCGCGCCCTGAAGCAGCCGGAAGGCGACGAGGGCGGCCGCCCCGGGCGCGATCCCGCACAGCAGCGACGCCACGGTGAACACGGCGAGCCCGGCGAGGAACCACCGGCGGTACCCCGACCGCCCGCCGAGCCGGGCGCCGGTGACGAGCAGCATCGCGTACGCGATCGTGTATCCCGCGACGATCAACTGGAGCTCGGCTCCGGACGCCGCGAGATCGGCCTGGATGGTGGGGGCGGCGACATTCACGATCGACACGTCGAGGATCGCCATGAACTGACCGGTCAGGATGAGCCCCAGCAGGGGACGCGACCGGGTTTCGACGAGGGACATGCCCTGTATGGTGGCGTTGCGCTTATCCAGTTACTAAGAGCCTGCTTATCCTGGTATTGGGGCTACCACCATGGTCCGCCACGAACTCGCCGCCTTCCTGAAGAACCGCCGCTCCCGCATCTCCCCGGCCGACGTCGGCCTCCCGCCCGGCACCCGCCGCCGCACCCCCGGCCTGCGCCGCGAAGAGGTGGCGCAACTGGCCGGAGTCGGCGTGACCTGGTACACGTGGCTCGAACAGGGCCGCCCGATCAACGTCTCGGGCCAGGTCCTCGACGCGGTCGCCCGCACCCTCCACCTCGACGCGACCGAACGCGAACACCTCTACCGCCTGGCCGACGTGCCCGGGGGAGCGGCCGGCGACCCCGACGTGGCCGACCTCGACCCGGCGGTCCGCGACATCCTCGACGGCCTCGCCCCTCTTCCCGCCGCGGTCTACAACGCGCGCTACGACCTGCTGGCCTGGAACGAGGCCTACGCGGCGCTGTTCTGCCGGCTGGTCACGGTGCCCCGGTGCGAGCGGAACGCGTTGTGGCAGATGCTGAACGGGCCGGGCTGCTGCGCGGTGATGATGAACCGCGAGGAGGAACTGCCGCAGATGGTGGCCACCTTCCGCGCGGCGTACGGACGGCACCTGCGCGAACCGGCGTGGACGACCTTCATCGACCGGCTGACGGTGGAGAGCGCGGAGTTCGCCCGGATGTGGGCGGCGCACGACGTGGCACGGTCGTGGACGCGGACCAAAATCATGAAGCATCCCGCCGTGGGGCTGCTGAACCTGATCAGCACGAGCCTGGCGCTGGGGGCGCCGGCGGAGTCGCGGATCGTGGTGTACACGCCGGCCGACGAGGAGAGCCGGAGGCACGTGGAATGGCTCTATGAGCACAAGCCGGGCCTCGACCACGACCACTGATCACGGAGCGGGCTTCTCCGGACGTACCGCGAAAGCGACCCACGCGACGTCGGCGCCTTGAGCTTCCAGCACCCACCTGTAGACGCCGCCCGGCTGGAGCGGGAGCGGTGGAATCGCAATGGAAAATGCGAAATTCAGCGGAATCTGCTTAGCCGTCGAGTCGGCGGGCTCGTCATCTGGCAGGGTGAAGGTGCCTTTGAAATGAAGCGGCCGGTCGTTGTCGGCGAACGGCCGCACACTTTCTCCTGCGCCGTCGAACAGGCGCAGAGTGAAACTGATGTCATCACGGGCTTCGTCCCAGGCCACCCGTAGAAAACCTGTGATGGCGGCTGCTTGAGGTGCGGGCCCGGTTATCGACCATCCGGCCCCCAGCATGTTGACCTTGCTTGACGACGTGTCGCTGTTCGCGGCATCGGCGAGAAGGAGAAACGCCTCCATCAGCTCACCATTCGCAACTCAAGGGAGGCGCTCTGGCCGGCGGTGGGATTCACCGGGATCTCAGTGGTTGATTCCCATAGGACGCGTGCCGGCGTCTCCGTTCTCACGCAGGGCGTGAGCGCATCCGAATACAGCGGTCGTGGAGCGCGAACCCGCCAGTCGGGAACGGCAGGTCTGACCTCACGCTGTTCGAGTGCGGCCTGGCGCGGTTCGCCGGCCGGTGTCAGTCGGACGTCCAGTTCGAAGCCCATCGCGTGGAGATAATCCGCAATGGTGTTGACGCGGAGATTTCCATCGCCGCGGAATACCTGATTGACCGCCGACCGGCGGATGCCGAGTTTCTCCGCGACGTCGGTCTGTGCCAGCCCTGACAGGTAAAGTGCCTGATGAAGGGCGCTCAGAACTTCATGGCGGAGCCGTGCCGCCGCCAGTGCGTGTGCGCCGCGCACCGTCCCGGCGAACCGCTCGTAGAGGCTCATGACGCCAAATCCTCCGTTCTGACCCAGATCGCTTCGTCTATGTACTTTCGTGGCGCCCGCCAGGACTGCTTGATGAATCCACTGGTGAGCCGGACGGCGTCGGCGGCCGATCCCGGTACTTCGAAGAAGGGTAAGCGAACGTCGCCTGCTTTGATCTCACGAATGCCGTCACGCAGATTGTTGAGTTCCCTTGGCACGGCCAAAGAGCCGGTCACGGCATACCGTTCCATGCGGATGAGAACGTCCGCGAGCCGGGCGGCGTCCTTGGGCTGCCGCGACTCCTCCAAGCGCCTGAGGAAGTCGTCCGCCCGGCACTCGCCGGCCCTGGTTCTGGCGGCCTCGATCATCCGGGCGGGGCCTCTCTCGTAGTAGATGCGTCCACAGTCAGGGCAGGGCAACAGTCTGTAGCGGCACAGAGAGTATCCGTATTGACACACTCTGGAGGGCGGATCCCGGATTCCTCCGAAGGGCGTGGAAACGAAAGGGCGGCCCCTGGGGAGAGGGGCCGCCCGGTTCTCGGTTCAGCGGATGGCTACCGGCCGACGGCCAGGCAGGTCGCCGTGGCGGTCTTCGTCGGGTCGCTCTCCGACGTCGCGGTCAGCTTGACCGTGCCCAGCAGGCTGCCGCCCTTGGCGCGGATCGCGTGGACCGGCACCGTCACCTTCTTGCCGAACTCGGCCGAGGTCAGGAAGTTCGGCACGTTGACCGACCAGCCCTTGCCGTCGACCGTGGTCGAGAGGCGGTACACGTCGCTCTTGGTGTAGGCCGAGACGTCCTCGGGGTGCGCGGCGGTCGAGGCCGCCGTCTTGCCCGTGTTCATCAGCTGGAACTTGCAGGTCGCCATGCCGTCGCCCAGGGTGACCCCGGCGGCGGGGAGCACGCGGACGCCGCGCTTCTGCGGGCCCGAGCCGTCGAGCGAGCGCACGGCCACCTTGTACGACAGGGTGCCGTCCTTGGCGCGCTTGAGGTCCAGGACGTAGAAGTGCAGGCGGTTGGCCTCGTCCTTGAACTCGTACTCCGAGCCCGAGTCGGCGCCGGCCTTGAACAGGGCGTCCGAGAGCTGGCGGTAGTCGCCGATCGTGATCGGGACGGCGGTGCCGTCGGGCAGGACGTAGTCGGTCATGCCGATGTCCTGCGGGTTGGCGTCGACGACCCACTCGAACGGCGCGGAGTCCTGGTCCTTGGTCTTGGCCAGCAGGACGCCCGAGTCGGGGGTGAACGAGTCGGCGCCCATGCGGTCGACGACCTCGACGGTGTAGTTGTTGTAGTTGCCGCCGTCGCACAGCGGGTTGGTCTGCCACTGGCAGGCGGGCGACTTGTCGCCGGTCTGGAAGGCGATGTTGATGCCCGACAGGCCCTGCGGGCCCGGCTGGACGACGCGCGCGGTCACGTCGGCGACGACCAGGCCCGACTCGTCGAGCTGATCGCGGTTGAGGCGCAGCACGTTCTGCTCGTCGACCATGTTCAGCTTGATCTTGTTGCGCAGCATGTGCTGGGCGCCCATCGAGCCGCCGCCGGTCGGGGGGATCAGCCAGCGGCTGTGCGGGCCGCCGGGGCCGTTGAAGCTGCCCCGGCTGAGCATCTCCCAGATGCCGGTGTACGCCCGGCGTACCGGAACCCCGTAGGGGTTGTTGTAGTTGTCGGCGATGCCGAAGATGTGCGACAGCTCGTGGGCGTACACGCCCATGCCCGAACTCTCGGCCTGGACCGAGTCGACGCCGAAGCGGGCGTTCGGCCAGAAGGTCGAGCCGGCCTGCCAGGAGGTCCAGTCGACGTAGCGGGTGGCCGACCAGTTGGGCAGGGCGGGGTCTTCGGGACCGAACTCGTCGGTCACGTCCTCCTTGGTCGGGAACTTCATCATCCCGAACTCCTGCCAGGTCGACGACTCGTCCTGACCGGCGCTCAGGTAGAAGACGAAGTCGAACTGGTCGGCGACCTCCGGGCCGACGGCGTTGAGCCACGCGGTGTTGCCGTCGGTGCGCAGGTTCTTGTTGCAGGTGTCGCCGGCCGGGCAGGCGTTGCGCTGGTACTCCAGCGCGTACTCGTGGTCCTTGCCCGGCATCAGGTAGGGGCCGAAGCCGGTGAGCTCGACGCCGATGCGGCCGCCCGAGTCCTCCATCCAGTACTCGTGGATGGTGTGGCCCTTGTTCAGGTCGTTCGGGGTGTTCAGGAAGTCCTGGTAGAACTTGGCGACCTGCTCACGCGGGACGTCGTGGGCCTGCGCCGACGGGTTCTTGAACACCGTCGAGCCCTGCGGCTGCGTCACGACGAACGGCTGGTTCGGGTAGTCGAGCAGGACCAGGGCGCCCTTGAAGGTGCGGTCGCTGCCCTTCACGCTGGGGTCGTTCCAGTTGGTGCCCGGGGGCTTCTTGTAGTCCGACCACGTCATGTGGTCGGGGTTCTCCCAGTTCTGCGGGTCGATCGGCTTCGGCATCTCCGAGAGACCGCCGAGCTTCCGCGCCATGGCGACAGGCTCGTCCTGCTGCCAGGGCTGGGTCTGGGGCCAGTGGTCGTACCGCCACGGGGTCTCCGTGTCGGGGAGGGGTTCAGCGGCGAACGCTTGGGTGGCGTTCGTTAAGGCGAGGGGTGCGAGCAGCGCTGCCGCGACCAGCAGCCTGAGGGGGCGTTTCATAAAATGTCACGTTATATAAGCCCGTTTGGGGGATCAACCGTCACTCTGTTACTACTCGTGTCATCTCACGCCTCCCCGGGAACTCCCAGCCGATCTTCTCCGGACTGTGATCGCGGAGTCATGGAATCTGCACACAACGGGCCTCGAATACGGGCCGCGACCCTCCGCATGGTCCGCGAGGTGCACCGGTCGCCCGTCATTCCGGGCCGGGACGCGGCGCTGGCCTTCACCCCCGGGGAGGGCCCGTTCGGGGAACGCGCCGCCGACCTGCTCGCGAGCCGTGCCGGGGTGCTCGAAACCCGGTTCCGGCGGTACGACGCCCTCGTCCACGACGCGCTGAAGCTGCGTGACCGGATGGTGCTCACGCACGGCGAGCCCCATCCGGGGAACACGATGCGCACCCGCGACGGCCGGCGGCTCATCGACTGGGACACCGCCCTGATCAGCCACCCCGAGCGCGACCTGTGGCCGCTCGACCTCTATCGGCTGCGCTGGCGGCTCAACGACGTCGCGGAGGAGGCGCGCAGGTTCTCGCTGCCCCACATGGGCGACGACGACGCGTTCGGCTGGACGATCCTGTGCGACACCGTGAATGATCTCTGAGATGGAACGAACCTTCGACCTCGACGAGGCCGACGCCCTGATGCCCGAGGTGCTGGCCCGCGCCATCGTTCTCGTGGACCTGCGGGCCGACCTGGCCGAGCTGACCCTCGACCTGCGCGCCTCCGGTCACTCCCGGCTGGGCGGGCTGGCCGAGTCGAAGGCGTTCGAGGCGCGGCTGGCCGAGACGATCGGCTGGTTCACCGAGACCGGCATCGAGGTGAAGGGCCTCGCGCCCTTCCTCATCGACTTCCCGTCGGTCCTCGACGGCGAGTCGGTCCGGCTGTGCTGGCTGGAGGGCGAGTCGTCGTTGTCGTGGTATCACCTGACGGCGCTGGGTTTCGCCGGCCGCCGCCGCCTGCCCTAGCCTCCTTGCGTCCAGATGGTCTTCCACTTCGAGCACTTGTTCACGGGCTTCTTGGCGGTGCCGCGGCAGGCCTGGGCGCGGATCTGGAGCACGCCGCCCAGGTTCTTCCTGAACGTGCCGGTGCCGGTGACGCAGTTGTAGATCCCGTGCGTCCGCCATCTGCCGTTGGTGGCGCTCATGGACTTGACGAGCAGCCAGGAGCAGGTCTTTCCGTAGGAGTCGTCGAGGTTCCCGGAGACGTAGAGGCCCGACTGGCCGACGGTGACCTTGCCCCAGGCGGTCGCCCAGCCGTCGGTGGAGTGGATGCGGCCCCACTTCCAGGTGGTCGGGGCGGCGTGGGCCGGGGTGGCGGTCAGGGTCAGCGCGGCGGCCGCGACGGCCGTGAGGATGCGTCGTTTCACGCCCCCATTGGTAGCCGGGCCGACTTGTGACCGGCTTGCGGGCTAGTGGGGGTCGTCTTCGACGAACTCCTCGTCGTAGTCGGGGTCGAGGCTGCCCCAGACGGTGCCGTAGCGCAGGGTCACCAGGCGGCCGACCGCCTCGTGGGCGCCCAGCGGGGCGGCGCAGTTGAAGTTCTCCGTGAGAGCGCTCACCCGGTCGGCGTCGGCTTCCGGGCCGATGATGAACGGGGCCAGGGCGATGCGGGAGGCGCCGATGTTGCGCAGCCGCTCGGCCGCGTCGGCCACCGTCGGGCGGCCGTCGAAGGCGGCCGGGACGACCGGCAGGGCCAGGCGGGCGGCCAGCAGGACCGCCGTCGCGTCGGCGCCGCGGGCCGACTCGTCGCCGCCGACCGTGGCCACGATGATGCCGTCGACCGGCGAGGTCACGTTGAACAGCCGGATGCGGTCGGCGCGGGCCAGGCCGCGCTCGGCGAGGCGGACGTGCAGCGCCTCGGCCAGCAGCGGGTGGGGGCCCAGCGGGTCGGTGACGACCACGTCGGCCTCGCTCTCGCGGGCGGCCTCGCGGACGGAGCGCATGACGCGCGGGTGGGGCCCGGTGACGAGGGGTACCGTGATGGCGGCGTGGCCGTCGGAGGTGCGGGCGTTGCCGATGGCGGCGAACTCCTTGGCGAGGTCGGCCCCGCCGTCGCTGAGCGAGATCAGGCGCAGGTCCAGGGTCGGGTTGTCGACCCTGATCGTGGTCGCCAGTTCCGTCACGACGTCGTCGACCGCGCCCGGGACCGCGAGCACCAGAACCGGCGCGTCGGCGGGCAGCGTGACGGGCAGCGGGCGCCGGTGGCGGCCGCCTCCACCCGGGCGGGACGAGCGTTCCCGGGTGGGAAGCTTCGCCGGAACGTCATGACCTTCGTTCACACCGGCGGATTCTAGGGCGAATCAGCCGAATTAGTGGAGTCGACGGGCCGAGTCGTTCGCGGAGAGGACGATGGAATCCATGATCACTGTGTTCGGCAGCGCCAATATGGATCTTGTGGCGTACGTGGAAAGGGCCCCTGAGCTGGGCGAGACCGTTTCCGGCCGGGAATTCCGGACGATCTGTGGCGGAAAAGGGGCGAACCAAGCAATTGCCTCGGCACGCGCGGGCGGAGAGGTCCGGTTCGTCGGCGCGGTGGGCTCCGACGGGTTCGGCGCCGAGCTCCGGGAGGCGCTCGACCGGTCAGGTGTGGACACCCGCGCGCTCCGGACCGTCGAGGGGCCGTCGGGCATCGCGCACATCGTCGTCGAGGACGGCGGGGCCAACTCGATCATCGTGGTGCCCGGCGCCAACGGGAAGGTGACGGCCGAGGACGCCGAGCGTCTCGACGGCGACGCGCTGCTGCTGCAGCTCGAACTGCCCCTGCCCGCCGTCGTCGCCGCCGCCCGCGCCTTCCCGGGCCTGGTGGTGCTGACGCCCGCGCCGGTGGTCCCGCTGCCCCGGGAGCTTCTGGACGCGGTGGGGCTTCTGCTGCCCAATGAGCACGAAGCCGCCGCCATCACCGGTCTCACGGCGCCTGAGGAGGCGCTGGAAGCCCTTCTGGCGCTGGTTCCCGAGGCGGTGGTCACTCTTGGTGCCGACGGGGCGATCTACGGCTCACGGGACGGCTCACGCCTCCGGGTGCCCGGCCGCCCCGTCGAGGCCGTCGACACGACCGCCGCCGGCGACACCTTCGCGGGGGCGTTCACGGTCGCGCGGACGGAGGGCCGTACCGCCCAGGAGGCTCTCGAGTTCGCCACCGCGGCCGCCGCGCTCTCGGTCCAGCGGCCCGGCGCGTCGACCTCGATGCCGACCAGAGACGAGATCGACGCCGAAGTAGGGTGAGAACCATGCCCGGCGCGGAGATCGTGGAGGCCGGCGGGCGCGAGGTGAAGATCACCAATCCCGATCGGGTGGTCTTCCCGCGCACCGGCCACACCAAGCTCGACCTGGTCCGTTACTACCTGTCGGTCGGCGGGGGAGCCCTGCGCGGGGTCGCCGACCGGCCGACCGTGCTCAAACGCTTCGTGCACGGCGTCGACGAGGAGCCGTTCTTCCAGAAGCGGGCGCCCGCCAAGCGGCCCGGCTGGATCGACGTCGCCGAGTTCCGCTACCCGAGCGGGCGCAGCGCCGAAGAGGTCGTCGGGCGCGACCTGGCGACCGTGGTGTGGTGCGTCAACCTCGGCTGCGTCGACCTCAACCCGCATTCGGTGCGGTTCCCCGACCTCGACCACCCCGACGAACTGCGCGTCGACCTCGACCCGGTCCCGGGCGTGCCGTGGCCCGACATCATCGAGGTCGCGCTGACCGCCCGCGACGTCCTGGTGGAGCACGACCTGACGCCGTTCCCGAAGACGTCGGGCTCACGCGGCTTCCACGTCTACGCGCCGATCACGCCCGACTGGACCTACCCGCAGGTGCGCAGGGCCGCCGAGGCGGTGGCCCGCGAGGTCGAGCGCCGCGCCCCCGAGATCGCCACCTCCCACTGGTGGAAGGAGGAGCGGCAGGGCGTCTTCGTCGACTTCAACCAGAACGCCCGCGACCGCACCACCGTCAGCGCCTACTCCGTCCGCCCCACGGGCTGGGTGTCGACCCCGCTGACCTGGGATGAAGTGCCGTCATGTGACCCCACGGAGTTCACGATGGAGGCGGTCGCCGCCCGCTTCGAGGAACGCGGCGACCCGTGGGCCGAGATGGACGGCGTGGAGGGCTCGCTCGACTCGCTGCTGGCGCTGGCCAAGGCGCAGGGGCCGCGGCCGAAGAACCCGGAGAAGTTCCCGGTCATCGAGATCGCCCGGTCGGAGAAGAAGGAGCCGGCGCTCCGGGCGTTGGAGAACTGGAAGCGGCGTCACCCGGAAGCGGCCGCGCGGCTCGAACCCGCCGACGTCCTCGTCGACTCCATGCGCGGCCGCTCGTCCACCTGGACCCGCGTCCGGGTCAACCTCCAGCACGTGCCGGAAGACGAGAGGCCCCCGCAGGAGCCCCTCGAAATCGACTTCGACCCGTGGGCCGCCTACCGCCCCGGGCCGTAGATGTCCCAGAGCTCGCCCAGGAAGAAGGTGCCGAACCGGGCCAGCGCCGCCAGCCCGTTCGGCCCCGTCGTCGTGAACGTCGTCAGCATGCGCGCCAGGTCGGACGGCGAGATGTGCATCGTGCCCGAACCGAGCGGCTTCGCCGGGTCGTCTTCCTGCACGTGGCCTTCGAGCAGCCGCGTGTGCAGCGTCGACGTGTCGAGCCAGAGCCGCGTGGGCGGCCCGTGCTCGACGTTCTTGACCCCCGCCAGGGTGCGGGGCCGGCCCTCGCCGTCGCGGAAGTGCAGCAGGTAGCGCATCTCCCGGCGATCGGGCGCCTCTCCGGGTGCGAAGAGGTTGAACCAGCCCCGCTCGATGGGACGCCGGCCCCCGCAGACAGCGGCGTCTATCCATCCCTCGGCCCGCGCCGTGTGGTCGGGCTCGGCGAGGAAGCGGTCGACGTCGTCGGCCGTGATGGTGATCCGGAAGCTGACCGGATCGCTGCCGTCGAGCGAGCCGCGCATCTCCTCGGTGAAGGAGAGCGAGGTGACCGTGCGGATACCCATCAGACGTGCCTTCTTCGTCGTGGTCATTCGGTCGGCCAGCCGGGTGGCCAGCCGGTCGGCCATGGCCGCGATGGTCAGGGCCGGATTGGCCCCGACCGGGCCGGGCATGGCCGCGCCGTCGGCGACGTACAGGCCCTCGTGCCCGAAGACCTGGCCGTCGGCGTCGACGACGCCCTCGCCGACGTGGCGGCCCATCGGCGCGCCGCCGAGCGGGTGGACGGTGACCACCCGCTTCAGCGGCGCGTCGGAGTAGTCGGCGCCCAGCACGTCGCCGATCCGGCGGATCGTGCCGCGCACCCGGTCGAAATATGCGTCGCTGGTCTCGGCCGTCCAGTCGAGAACCAGCCGGTCGCCCGAGAGACGCAGGATGCCGTCGGGCACGTCACGGCCCATGGCCAGCATCGGCAGCGACCGGTCCGAGAGCTCGCCTCTCCCCATGAGGCGGGCGAACTCGGCCGACAGGTTGTGGTCGCGGGTGATCAGTCCCCGTACGCGCTCCAGCGCGAACCTGACCGCCCGCTTGAACTCGTCGCCGACGTCGGCGGCCTCCGCGATCCAGTCGACGAAGGCGGGGAACCCGCCCTCCTGGATGTACGCCGACCCCGGCAACCTGACCACACTCGTGATGACCGGTCCCTTCGACGCCGCGACGGGCCGGTCCTTGGCCCGCAGCAGGAACGCGATCAGATCGCCGTTGCCGGAGAACCGGGTGCCCAGCATGTGGCTCAGGCCGGGCAGCGCGTGCCGGTTCGACAACAGCAGCTTCACCGTGCCGTACGTCCCCGCGGCCAGCACCAGCGCGTCGCAGCTGATCGTGTGGGGGCCGGTCAGGGGGTCGTGCTGGACGTAGCCGATGTCGTAGCCGCCGCCGGTGCGCGGGGTGATCGACTTCACCTCGTGCAGGGTCCGGATGTCGGCGCCCATGTGGCGCGCGGCGGCCAGGTAGTTGTGGTCGAGGCTGTTCTTGGCGCCCTCGTTGCAGCCGATGTTGCACTCGCCGCAGAGCCGGCAGGTCCGGCGCCCGGTGGCGTGCAGGCTGCCGTATCCGGGCTCGACGATCGGCAGGCCCAGGCCCGGCTCGGCGCCCGGCTTGGGGGCGAAGGTGACCGCCAGCGGCGGCAGCGAGAAGTCGAGGCCCAGTTCGGCCGCGGCGTCCTGGACGACCCGCGTCTTCAGCGTGTCGCGGTAGGCCGGGCGGTCGATCGGGTAGGTGGTGGCGCCGAGCATGCGCTCGACCTCGTCGTAGTGGGGGTCGAGGTCGGCCCGGCCGACCGGCCAGTTCTCGTAGCCGCCGCCGGGCAGCGGCGACTCGGTGACGAACGCCTCCTCGTCCTTGCGCAGCAGCACGTTGGCGTAGATGAGCGAGCCGCCGCCGAGGCCGCTGGAGACGATCGAGTCGCACGAGCCGAAGCTCCACACGTCGTACATGCCGTGGAGGCCCTCGGACGGGTCCCAGAACGCGCGGCCCATCTGGGCGGGGCTGCGCGGGAAGCTGCCGGGCGGGTAGGGGCGGCCGCGTTCGAGCACCACGACCGACAGGCCCGCCTCGGCCAGCCGGTAGGCCGCCACGGCCCCGCCGAAGCCGGAGCCGACGACCACCGCGTCAACGTGCTCCACTGCCGCTCCTCTTGATGAAGTCGAGGATGTGCGGGAAGACGTCGATGTGGGCGTTCTTGCCGATGATCGGGTCGACGTGGCCGTAGCCGGGGAGGACCTGGAGTTCGTGCAGGCCCGGGTTGTGCCGCGACATGATCTCGTGGCAGACGATGTTGGAGTCGGTGAAGACGTGGTTGCGGTCGCCGGTGAGGAACAACACCGGCACGTCGAGGTCGGCGGCCGCCTCCAGGTAGTCGGCGGGCAGCTCGCGGAACCGGTCGTCGTGGCGGACGGCGTGCCCGGCGCGGACCATCTTCCGCATGTGCCGGTAGTAGTGGACGCCGTTCGCGCCGAACAGGTCGGCCACCCGCCGATGGGTCTCCTCGGCCAGGTTCTCGTGGCTCCACAGGCCGGGGTTCCCGGCGCCCCACATGAAGCTGATCATGTGGCACGACCGCACGTCGCACTCGCGGTGGAACAGCGACACCATCCGCGAGATCATCCAGCCGCGCGTCATGACCGGCGCGTCGCCGAACCTCGGGTCGAGGAACGGCACCCCGGCGACGTAGTCGAAGAAGCCCGGCCCGAACGCCAGCTTGAGCTTCGACCAGGCCGGCACGTGGGTGACCAGGGCGACGCTGTTGGAGGTGACGCTGGCGATCCCGTCGACCAGGCCGGCGGCCAGGCTCATCATGAACGACACCGACCCGAGGCACTGCGCGATCACGTGGACGCGCTTGTGCGGCCCGATGTGCCGGCGCAGCTCGGCCAGACCGGCCGGGTGGTCGAACAACGCGATGTCGTCGAGGGTGAAGCGGTGGGTCTCGGTGTCGTACGGGTGGCGGCAGCTCATCCGGAAGTCGAGCGACCAGACGTCGGTCAGCCCGTTGTTGAGCAGGAAGGTCACCAGGTTGACGTGTTCCGGCATGATGAACATGTCGGTGGAGGCGGGCAGACCGTGCAGCAGCAGCACGACGTCGTCGGAGTCGGCCCGGAAGAACCTCGTCAGTTCCAGGCCCAGGCCGTCGTCGGTCGGGAACGGGTGCATGGTGATCTCGGCGTCGCTGACGCCGTCGTTGGTGAACCGGGCGATGCGCATGGGTCCGCCTCCTCTCGGGTCCCACAATGCCAAGGCACGGCACACCCCTGCATCGTGGAAAACTCGTACATTCAGCCGAGCTGGCCGAGCGCGGCCGTCATGCCGCCGCGAGAGGTCACCCCGAGCTTCTCGAACGCCCTGGTCAGGTGGGTCTCGACGGTGCGCACCGAGATGTGCAGCCGGGCCGCGATCTGCTGGTTGCTGCACCCCTCGGCGACCAGCCGGGCGATCTCCAGCTCACGCCCGGTCAGCCCGTGGGCCCCGGTGGCCCGCGCCGCCGCCACCCGCTTGCCGGCCCGCCGCTGCTCCCGCACCGCGGCGGCGGCCAGGCCGCGCGCGCCGCAGGCGGTGAAGATCTCGTGGGCCGCCTCCAGGTGCGGCAGCGCGGCCCGTTTGCGGCCCCCGTCGACGCACGCCACGCCCGCCCGCAGCAGCGCGCGGCCGGCGTCGAGCCGGTGGCCGGCCTTGGTGAGGATCTCGGCGGCCGTCAGGGCCAGCTCCTCGGCCTCCGCGCCGATGGTCGCGTGGGCGCGCGCCAGGCGGGCCAGCCCGTCGGTGAGCTCCAGCTCCGGACGGACCATCGTGGCGGCCCGCTCGGCCCAGGCGGCCGACTCCTTCGGCTCGTTCCTGGCGGCGTGCGCGCACGCCATGGTCTCGCAGAAGGCGAGCATGCTGAACTCCTCCAGCCGGTCGCCCGCGAAGTCCTCCTCGACGGCCGCGACGGCCTCGTCGTCGATGCGGCCGGAGTTGGCCAGGGCGGTGGCGTAGGCGAAGCGGGCCTGCGCGCCCGGCCACTCGTTCACGCTGACGCCGGAGGTGGCGGCCTCGTGGCCCAGGCGGATGGCGTCCTCGTCGTCGCCGGCCGCGCCGGCCAGCAGGCTCTGCTGGGCCATGGCGACCACGCGGGCGTAACCGGAGTTGAGCAGCAGGGCGATCTCGGCCGACTCCTCGGCGGCGATCTGGCCCTCCGGGATGCGCCCGAGCACGCCGTTGAGGCGGGCCAGCCCCGCCAGCATGTTGGTCAGGATGAAGGTCTGCCCGGTCGCCTTCACCGCCGCGATGGCCCGTTCGAACCGGGCCAGCGCCGGGCGGTGCCGGCCGAGCCAGATCTCCGACCAGCACATCCAGGCGACCGTGTCCATCCAGGCGAGCTGGTGGATCTCCGGGATGGCGTCGGCCAGCGCCTGCGCGGCGGCGAGGTGGCGCAGCGCCTCCTCGACGCGGTGCCCGGCGTAGGCGGTCATCGGGCGCAGCATCGCGATGGCCAGCCGCAGGCCCGGGTCGTCGCCGTCGTCGGGCATGAAGTCGAGCACCGCCTGGGCGGCGCGGTGGTCGCCGCGCATCAGGCTCTCGGCGACCAGGCGCAATCGCATCGGCAGCGCCGCCGGGAGGCGCGGCTCGGGGATCTCCCGCAGCTCGGACACCAGGACGGCCCGCCCCTCGCCCGGCCGGTCGAGCAGCCGCTCGACGAGGGCGCAGAAGCGGGCGGCCTGCGCCCGGCGGGCGTAGTCGTCGCGGGGAAGCAGCCGCAGCACCTCGTAGGCGGTGTTCCTGGCCTCGATGAGGCGTCCGCTGACGGTCTGGTTGCGGGCCAGCTCCAGCAGCAGGTCGAGCCGGTCGGTGGTGTCGGGCAGCAGCCCGAGCGCGGCCTGCAGCCAGTGGGCCGAGGTCGCCGGGGCGGTGGTGGACACCTGGCGGGCGGCGGCGACCAGGACGTCGACGGCGTCACGGTCGCCGAAGGCCGCCGAACGTTCCACGTGGACCGCGCGCAGCGGGGCCGGCGCGTCGACCTCGGCCAGCCGTTCGGCGATCCGGCGGTGGGCCGACAACCGCCACCCGGCCTTGGCCGACTCGTAGGCCGCCTGGCGCACCAGCGGGTGGCGGAACCGGAACCGGCCCCCGGCGCCGGGCCGCACCAGGTCGCGGTCGACCAGTTCGTCGAGCGCGTCGAGGGCGGTGGACAGCGGCACCTTGGCGGCCACGGCGGCCAGGCCGGCCTCGAACTCGTCGGCGGCCACCGCCGCGCCCTGGGCGACGATCAGCGCGTCGCCCGACAGGTCGCGCAGTTCCAGGGCGAGCGCGTCGTTCTTGGAGCCGGGCAGGTCGCCCGCCTCGATCCGCGCCAGGGCCTGTAAGTAGAAGGGGTAGCCCTCGCTGGCGTCGTACAGGGCCTTCTTGCGGCTCCTGGTCACGTTCGGCCCGAGCAGCTCCCCGGCCTCCTCCTCCGAGAGCGGCCCGATCGCGACCCGCGCCCCGCCGAGCGCCAGCCTCGGCGGCGCCTGCTTCGGCCGGTAGGCCACCACGACCATCAGCGGCGCCTTGGGGGAGTGGCGGCTGACGTGGTCGAGGAACTCGACCGTGGCCTCGTCGGCCCAGTGGACGTCGTCGAGCACCAGCACCAGCCCGTTGGGCCGGGCGATCCGGGCGAGGAGTTGCGCCACGGCGCGGTAGAGGCGGTAGCGGGCCAGCGCCGAGACGTCGTCGGAGGGTTCGGCGGTGGCGCCGAGGGCGGGGAAGACGGAGGCCAGCAACTGCGCGTCGTGGTCGCCCCGGCGAGCGAGGTCGTGGTCGTGGCGGGTGTCGTCGAGGTGGCCGTCGAGGGCGTCGACCAGCGCGGAGAAGGGCATGACCTGCTCGAACTCGGCGGCCCTGCCCCACAGGGTGAGGCAGCCGCGTTCTCCGGCGAGTCGTTCGAGCTCGGCCAGCAGCCGGGTCTTCCCGGCTCCGGGCTCACCGACGAGCGCGAGCAGCCGGAACTCTCCGCTCACGATCGCGTCCAGCGACCCCCGAAGATCATTCAGCACGTCCCGCCGGCCGACCAGGGGGGCAGAATGATCATTCATCGGGGCACCATGATCACTTGCCTGGTATCTCACAGCGACTTTACAGCGACGGCGAAAACGATGCCCGTCTTTAACCCGCATCACCGGTGCATTCCACGCATAGTCATGCAAATCGTGACGGCCGTCTGCCTGATTCTTGCGTGGCGCCGTCACCGTGGGGCGGACCGGCGGTGAGAGAGCTGTCCGTTTCCCGGGTTGGGGATCGCCGAAACGGGCGCGGCCCCTCCGCGCTGATTCGCGCGAAGGGGCCGAGGTCGCGGCTTGGGTCAGACGAGACCCTTGGTCTCCAGGACCGAGCAGCAGGTGTTCACCAGCAGGCGGGTGACCACGTAGGGGTCGGCGTTGGCGTTGGGGCGACGGTCTTCGATGTAGCCCTTCTTGTCGACCTCGACCTGCCACGGGATGCGGACCGAGGCGCCGCGGTTGGAGACGCCGTAGCTGTAGACGTTGTAGGGCGCGGTCTCGTGGTGGCCGGTGAGGCGCTGCTCGATGCCGAAGCCGTAGCCCGCGATGTGCTCCTCGACCTTGCCCTCGCCGCCGAGCGCCTCGCAGGCCGCGATGATCGGGTCGTAGCCCTCGCGCATGGCCTTGGTGGAGAAGTTGGTGTGGGCGCCGGCGCCGTTCCAGTCGCCCTTGGCGGGCTTGGCGTCGAGCGTGGCGGACACGCCATAGTCTTCGGCGATCCGGTAGAGCAGGTAGCGGGCCATCCACATGTGGTCGGAGACCTCGACGGGACCGGCCGGGCCGATCTGGAACTCCCACTGGCCGGGCATGACCTCGGCGTTGATTCCGGAGATCGCCAGGCCCGCCTCGATGCAGGCGTCCAGGTGGGCCTCGACGATGTCACGGCCGACGACCTCGTCGGCGCCGATGCCGCAGTAGTAGGGGCCCTGCGGGCCGGGGAAGCCGCCGACCGGGAAGCCGTAGGGGCGGCCGTCCTTGAAGAAGGTGTACTCCTGCTCGATGCCGAACCACGACTCCTGGCCGGCGTAACGCTCGGCGATCGGGGTCAGCAGCGCGCGGGTGTTGGTCGGGTGGATCGAGCCGTCGACGTTGTAGACCTCGCACAGCACGAGCAGGTTGTCGCCGCCCCGGATGGGGTCGGGACACGAGAAGACCGGCTTGAGCACGCAGTCGGAGGCGTGGCCCTCGGCCTGGTTCGTGCTCGAACCGTCGAAGCCCCAGGTGGGGAGCTCGGCGCCGTCCGCCAGCACCTTGGTCTTGGACCGGAGCTTCGGGGTCGGCTCAGTGCCGTCAATCCAGATGTACTCGGCCTTGAACGCCAACGTCTTTCCCTTCCTCGGAGGCGGACCGCGCTATTTGGCCGCCACGCCGAGATTGCCAAGAAGCCATTTCGGGTCCATTGCCCGTTTGTGAACACGATGTGAAACGGGAGGTCCCCGTGTTAAATCGTCTGGTTCAGCCGCTGGTGATCACGGCGAAGCGGGCGCCGAACTGGTCGGCCAGGACGGCGAACCGGCCCACGGTGTCGACCGAGACGGGCGGGTCGAGGATGGTGCCGCCCTCGGTGACGGTCGCCTCGACCGCCGCGTCGACGTCTCTGACCTCGAAATAGGGCAGCCAGAACGGCTTGGTGCCCGGGTTGAGGGTGATCACACCGCCGATCGTCGGGCGGTCGCCGCCCGGCAGCCGGATCGTGGTGTAACCGACCCCGGCGACGGTGGCCTCGATCGACTGGTGGTCGAGGGTCGCCTCGTAGAAGGGCGCGACGGCGGGCGGGCTGGCGACGTAGAGCTCCGTCCAGCCCAGGCTGCCCGGCTCGGTCACGGTGTCGAGGCCCTTGCGGCCCCGGCCCTGCCAGATCGCGAAGTCGGCGCCGGCCGGGTCGGTCAGCGCGGCGGTGCGGCCCTGGTCGAACACGTCGTAGGGGGCGACCCTGATCGTGCCGCCGGCCTTCTCGGCGCGGGCCACGGCCTCGTCGGCGTCGGGGGTGGCGAAGTAGATCGTCCAGGCCGAGCTGGTGCTCTCTTCGGACAGCGGGCCGATCGCGGCGACGATCTTGCGGTCGTGGAGGAAGAAGCCGTAGCCGTCGGCGTCGGGCCCGGCCGACTGGAAGTCCCAGTCGAGCACGGCGGCGTAGAACGTGGTCGAGGCGTCGGTGTCGGGCGAGCTTAGGTCGATCCAGCAGGGGGCGCCCGGCAGGTAGTCGGTCGTGAGCATGCGAGCTCCTTCGAACAGGTTTTCGGATGACGACACTCTGTCACGTCCTGCCGACAGTTTTTCCAAGATCGCTCCAGAAGCCCCCTGGAAAGGGGAGTGTTTCCGGCGAAATGGGGCGCCCGTGACTCCACTCGATAGGGTCCGCTCATGACGACCCAGATCATCCGCTACCGCGTCGCCGACCAGGAGAAGGCCGAGGAGAACGTGCGCCTCGTCCGGGAGATCTTCGCCGAACTGGCCCGGGAGCGGCCCGGCGGGATCACCTACCAGTCCTACCGGCTCGACGACGGACTGACCTTCGTCCACGTCGTCACGACCGACGACCTCCAGATCATGATGCGCTTCGAGGCCTTCCTCGCCTTCACCCAGACCCTGGGAGGGCGGCTCGACGGCGTCCCGCACCGCGAAGAGGCCACCCCCATCGGGTTCTTCGACGGCCACCTGCGATCATGAGAAATCTCCCCCTCCACAGATGAGGGGGGTGGCCGTGGCCCTGCGGGGGTGGCTCCTGAGCGGGCTCACGGCCGACCGGAGCCACCTGGAGCAGGGCCCGGCGGAGAAGCACGCCTGGTGGCGGGTCATGTGCCTGACCGGCGTCGACTACTTCTCCACCCTGGGCTACCAGCCGGGCATCGCCGCCCTCGCGGCGGGCGCGCTGTCGCCGGTCGCGACGTTGTTCCTGGTCGCGCTGACCCTGCTCGGGGCGCTGCCCGTCTATCGCCACGTCGCGGGGGAGAGCCCGCACGGCGCCGGCTCCATCGCGATGCTGGAGCGGCTCGTCCCGGCGTGGCAGGGCAAGCTCTTCGTGCTCTGCCTGCTCGGCTTCGCCGCCACCGACTTCGTCATCACCATGACCCTGTCGGCGGCCGACGCGACCGCGCACATCCTGGAGAACCCCTTCGCCCCCCACTGGCTCGACGGCCAGCGGATCCCGGTCACGCTCGCGCTGCTGGCCGCCCTCGGGGCGATCTTCCTGGCCGGGTTCACCGAGGCCGTCGGCGTGGCGACGGTGCTCGTGGCGGTCTACCTCGCCCTCAACGCCGTGGTCGTGGCCGTGGCCGTCGAGCACGTCGCGGCGAACCCGGCCGTGCTGGGCCAGTGGGAGCGGCTGCTGGAGGCCCGGCACGCCTCCCCGCTGGCCATGATCGGGCTGGCGCTGCTGGTCATGCCCCGGCTGGCGCTGGGGCTGTCGGGGTTCGAGACCGGGGTCGCGGTGATGCCCGTGATCCGGGGCGACATCCCGCGGCGCATCAGGTCGGCCCGCACGATGCTCACCACGGCCGCCCTGATCATGAGCGTGTTCCTGCTCCTCAGCAGCTTCGTGACGACGCTGCTGATCCCGGCGCGGGAGTTCCAGCCCGGCGGCCGGGCCAACGGCCGGGCGCTCGCCTACCTCGCGCACGCCTACCTGGGCGAGTGGTTCGGCACCCTGTACGACGTCAGCACCATCGCCATCCTCTGGTTCGCCGGAGCCTCGGCCATGGCCGGGCTGATCAACCTGGTGCCCCGGTTCCTGCCGCGCTACGGCATGGCCCCCGAATGGGCCTCGGCGGTCCGGCCGCTGGTGCTGCTCCTCACCCTCATCGCGTTCGTGATCACCTTCATCTTCGACGCCGACGTCGACCAGCAGGCGGGCGCGTACGCCACCGGCGTGCTGGTGCTGATGTTGTCGGCGGCCGTCGCGAGCTGCCTGTCGACCCTGGCGAAGGGACGGCGCGGGGCCGCGCGCGCCTTCGGGGTCATCAGCGCGGTGCTGACGTACACGCTGGTCGACAACGTGATCGAACGGCCCGACGGCGTCAAGATCGCCGGGTTCTTCATCGTGGCCATCGTCGTCACGTCGCTGATCTCGCGGGCGACCCGGTCGACCGAGCTGCGGGTGACGCGGGTGCGGCTCGACCCGCTGGCCGAGCAGTTCGTCAACGAGTGCTGCGCCGGCGAGCTGCACCTCATCGCCAACGAACCGCAACGCCGCGACCAGGCCGAATACCACGACAAGTTGCGCGAGAACTGGTTCATGCACCGGCTGCGCGCCTCGGAGCAGGCGATGTTCGTCGAGGTCACCGTCAGCGACGCCTCGGAGTTCGAGACCGAGCTCTACGTCCGGGGCGAGGAGCGGTTCGGGCACAAGGTGCTGAACGTCGAGAGCTCCACCGTGGCCAACGCGCTGGCCGCGCTGCTGCTCTACCTGCGCGACCGCACCGGCCGGGTACCCGACATCTACTTCCACTGGACCGAGGGCAACCCGATCAACGCGATGCTCCGCTACCTGATCTTCGGCGGCGGCGACGTGCCGCTGCTGACCCGTGAGGTGCTACGGCTCGCCGAGCCCGATCCACTGAGGAGGCCGCACGTCCATGTGGGGTGACCTGATCCTCGTCGTGCTGACGATCGTGTTCTTCGCGCTGTTCGCGCTGCTGGTGAAGGCGGTCGAGCGGCGGTGAGCGCCGTCAACCTCGTCGGGCTCGTCGGCGCGGTCGCGCTGACGGCCTTCCTCGTCGTGGCGCTGCTGTTCCCGGAGCGGTTCTGATGACCGCGCTCACCCTGGTCGCCGTGCTCGCGCTGCTCTACCGGCCGCTGGGCGACCACATGTACCGGGTCTATTCGGGCGATCGGGACACCTGGGCCGAACGCCTGACCTACCGCGCCCTCGGGGTCGCGCCGCGCCAGGAACAGCGGTGGCCGGGCTACGCGCGGTCGGTGCTGGCGTTCTCGCTGGTCTCGATCCTCTTCCTGTACGCCTTCCAGCGCGTCCAGAACCATCTGGTGTTGTCCCTGGGGTTTCCGCCGGTCGTCGACCACGTCGCGTGGAACACCGCCGTCAGCTTCGTGACCAACACCAACTGGCAGTCCTACGCCGGCGAGAACACCATGGGGCACCTCGTCCAGATGAGCGGCCTGGCGGTGCAGAACTTCGCCTCGGCCGCCGTGGGCCTGGCCGTCGCGATGGCCCTGGTGCGCGGGTTCGCCCGCGGTGACAGCGACACGATCGGCAACTTCTGGGCCGACCTGGTCCGGGGGGCGTACCGGATCCTGCTGCCCCTGGCCTTCGCGGGCGCGGTCCTGCTGGTCGCGGGCGGCGTGGTGCAGAACCTCGCCGGCCCCCACGAGGTGCCCGCCGTCCTCGGCGGGACGACCACGCTGACCGGCGGCCCGGTCGCGAGCCAGGAGGCGGTCAAGCAGCTCGGCTCCAACGGCGGCGGCTTCTACGCCGCCAACTCCGCCCACCCGTGGGAGAACCCCAACGGCTGGACCAACTGGCTCCAGAACCTGTTGATGTTGCTCATCCCGGTCGCGCTGCCGCGCACCTTCGGCCGGATGGTGGGCCAGAACCGCCAGGGGTACGCCCTGGCCGCCGTCGTCGCCGTCATCGCGATCGCCTCGATCTGGCTGACGAACGTCTTCGAGGCGGGGGGCGCCGCCACCGTCCCGCAGGCGGCGGGCCTGGCGATGGAGGGCAAGGAGGTCAGGTTCGGCCTGTCCGAGAGCGCCACCTTCGCCGCGTCCACGACCCTGACCTCGACCGGCGCGGTCAACGCGGCGCACGACTCGTTCACCCCGCTGGGCGGCATGATGGCCATGGTCGGCATGATGCTCGGCGAGGTCGCCCCCGGCGGCGTCGGCTCGGGCCTCTACGGCCTGCTGATCCTCGCCGTGATCACCGTCTTCGTGGCCGGTCTCATGGTCGGCCGCACCCCCGAATACCTCGGCAAGAAGATCGCCGCCCGGGAGATCAAGCTCGCCTCGCTCTACTTCCTGGTCACCCCGGTGCTGGTGCTGACCGGCACCGCGCTGGCCCTGGCCAACCGGGCGGGCCTGGCCGGGACGCTCAACACGGGCCCCCACGGCCTGTCCGAGATCCTGTACGCGTTCACCAGCGCCGCCAACAACAACGGTTCCGCGTTCGCCGGGCTGACCGCGAACACCCCGTGGTGGGACGTCGCCCTCGGCGTCGCCATGCTCCTCGGCCGGTTCGCGCCGATGGTGTTCGTGCTGGCGCTGGCCGGATCGCTGGCCCGGCAGACGCCCGTGCCGTCGTCGGCGGGCACGCTGCCCACCCACCGGCCGCAGTTCGTCGGCCTGGTCATCGGCGTGACGGTCGTCGTGGTGGCGCTGACCTACCTGCCCGCGCTGGCCCTCGGGCCGCTGGCCGAGGGGACCGGCGGATGAACGTTCTCCTCGGGGCCCTGGCCAAACTCAGCCCCCTGAGCCTGTGGCGCAACCCGGTGATGTTCGTCGTCGAGGTCGGCGCGCTCGCCGCCACCGTCCTCGCGGTCGTGACGCCGGGCTTCTTCGCGTGGGCGGTCGTCGGCTGGCTCTGGCTGACCGTGCTGTTCGCCAACCTGGCCGAATCGGTCGCGGAGGGCCGGGGCAAGGCGCAGGCCGCGACGTTGCGGGCGGCCCGGCGCGACACCACGGCGAGGCTGGCCGACGGGTCGGTCACGCCCTCGGCCGCGCTGAAGAAGGGCGACCTCGTCGTGGTCGAGGCGGGAGAGGTCATCCCGGGCGACGGCGACGTCGTCGAGGGCATCGCCAGCGTGGACGAGTCGGCGATCACCGGCGAGTCGGCCCCGGTCATCCGCGAGTCGGGCGGCGACCGGAGCGCCGTCACCGGCGGCACCAAGGTGTTGTCCGACCGGATCGTCGTGCGGATCACGCAGCGGCCGGGGGAGAGCTTCGTCGACCGGATGATCTCCCTCGTCGAGGGCGCGAACCGGCAGAAGACCCCGAACGAGATCGCGCTGAACATCCTGCTCGCCGCGCTGACCGTGGTCTTCCTGGTCGCCACGGCCACCATGCAGCCGATGGCGATCTACTCGAAGGCGGTGAATCCCGGCGTACCGGATTCCGCCGCGCTGACCGCCGACGGGGTCACCGGGGTGACGCTCGTGGCGCTGCTGGTCTGCCTGATCCCGACGACCATCGGGGCGCTGCTGTCGGCGATCGGCATCGCCGGGATCGACCGGCTGGTGCGGCGCAACGTGCTGGCCATGAGCGGCCGGGCGGTCGAGGCGGCCGGCGACGTCTCGACCCTGCTGCTCGACAAGACCGGCACCATCACGCTCGGCAACCGGCAGGCCGCCGCGTTCCAGGCCGCCGAGGGCGTCGACCTGCGCGATCTGGCCGAGGCCGCCCAGCTCTCCAGCCTGGCCGACGACACACCCGAGGGCCGCTCGATCGTCGTCTACGCCAAGGAGCACTTCGGCCTGCGCGAACGCCCGGTCGCCGGAGCCCACTGGGTGCCGTTCTCGGCGCGCACCCGGATGAGCGGGGTCGACGTCGGCGACCGGCAGATCCGCAAGGGCGCCGCGACCGCCGTCATGAAGTGGGTGCGCGACGCCGGCGGACGCCCCACCGCCGAGATCGGCCACCTGGTCGACGGCATCGCGGCCAGCGGTGGCACCCCCCTCGTCGTGGCCGAACGGGGCCGGGTGCTCGGCGTGATCCACCTCAAGGACGTCGTCAAACAGGGCATGCGCGAACGCTTCGACGAGATGCGCCGCATGGGCATCCGGACCGTCATGATCACCGGCGACAACCCGCTGACGGCCAGGGCCATCGCCGACGAGGCGGGCGTGGACGACTTCCTCGCCGAGGCCACCCCCGAGGACAAGCTCGGCCTCATCCGCCGCGAGCAGTTCGGCGGCCGGCTGGTCGCGATGACCGGCGACGGCACCAACGACGCCCCCGCCCTGGCCCAGGCCGACGTCGGCGTGGCCATGAACACCGGCACCTCGGCGGCCAAGGAGGCCGGGAACATGGTCGACCTCGACTCCAACCCGACCAAGCTCATCGAGATCGTCGAGATCGGCAAGCAACTGCTGATCACCCGGGGCGCGCTGACGACCTTCTCCATCGCCAACGACATCGCGAAGTACTTCGCGATCATCCCGGCCGTCTTCGCCGCCGTCTATCCGGGCCTGGACGCGCTCAACGTGATGCGCCTCGCCACCCCGCAGTCGGCGATCCTGTCGGCGGTCGTCTTCAACGCCCTGGTCATCGTCGCGCTGATCCCGCTCGCGCTGCGCGGCGTCGCCTACCGCCCGGCGAACGCCTCGGCGATGCTCAGCCGCAACCTCGCCGTCTACGGCCTGGGCGGGGTGGTGGCCCCGTTCGCCGGGATCAAGCTCGTCGACCTCGTGATCCAGCACCTGCCGGGGTTGTCGTGACCCGGCGTCTCGGCGCGGCGATCCGCGCGCTGGTCGTGCTGACCGTGGTCACCGGCGGCCTGTACCCGCTGCTCGTCCTCGGCGTCGCCCAGGTGTTCCTCCGCCACAAGGCCGACGGCTCGCCCGTCGCCAGGGGGAGCCGGCTGATCGCGCAGGACTTCGCCGGGAACCGCCGCTACTTCCAGAGCCGCCCCTCGGCCACCGGCTACGACATGCTCCGCACCGGGGCGAGCAACCTCGGGCCGGAGAGCGTGGTCGACGTACCGGGAAGACCCAGCCTGCTCACCCAGGTCTGCGCCCGCTCCATGCGGGTCGGGGAGCTGGAGGGGGTGAGCGGCGCCCGGCCGTTCTGCACCGCGTCGGGGGTCGGCGCGGTGCTCAAGGTGTTCCCGGGCCGGGTGGTCAGCGTGAACGAGCCGTGCCCGGCGGTGCCCTTCATGACCGAATATCAGGGAGTGAACGTCGAATGCGCCGAAATGGGACAGAGCTATGCGGCGGGCCGGACCGTCCCCATCAGGGGCGGCGCCCGCTGGTCGATCCCGCCGGACGCGGTGACGGCGAGCGGGTCGGGCCTCGATCCGCACATCTCGGTCAGGTACGCCGACCTCCAGGCCGTCCGCGTCGCGAGGGAACGCGGCCGCCCGGTCGAGGAGGTCCGCGCCCTCATCCGCCGCCATACCGACGTCCCCGCTCTCGGCTTCATGGGTGAGCCCGGCGTCAACGTCCTGGCCCTCAACCTGGCCCTCGACCGATGACGGTCCGGGGCCGCCTGCGCGTCTACCTGGGCGCCGCCCCGGGTGTCGGCAAGACCTTCGCCATGCTCGGCGAGGGCCGCCGCGCCGCGGAACGGGGCCGCGACGTCGTGGTCGGCCTGGTCGAGACGTACGGCCGCCCCAAGACGGCCGCGCTGCTGGCCGGCCTGGAGGAGGTGCCGCGCCGGGAGCTGGCGTACCGGGGGACGCGCTTCACCGAGATGGACGTCGACGCCGTGCTCGCCCGCCGCCCCAAGGTCGCCCTGGTCGACGAGCTCGCGCACACCAACGTGCCGGGGTCGCGCAACGCCAAACGCTGGCAGGACGTCGAGGAGCTGCTCGACGCGGGGATCGACGTCATCACCACGGTGAACGTGCAGCATCTGGAGTCGCTCAACGACGTCGTCGAGGAGATCACCGGCGTCCCGCAGCGGGAGACGGTGCCCGACGAGGTGGTCCGCCGGGCCGACCAGATCGAGCTGGTCGACATGTCGCCCGAGGCGCTGCGCCGCCGCATGGCCCACGGCAACGTCTACGCCCCCGAGAAGGTCGACGCGGCGCTGTCGAACTACTTCCGGGTCGGCAACCTGACCGCGCTGCGCGAACTGGCGCTGCTCTGGGTGGCCGGGCGGGTCGACGACCAGCTCGACCGCTACCGCGCCGAACACGGCATCGCCACCACGTGGGAGGCGCGCGAACGCGTCGTCGTGGCGCTGACCGGCGGCCCCGAGGGCGACACCCTGATCCGCCGCGCGGCCCGGGTGACCACGCGGACCAAGGGCGCCGACCTGCTGGCCGTCCACGTCACCCGGGGCGACGGCCTGGTCGCGGGAGACCCCGCCCACCTGGCCCGGCAGCGGGCCCTGGTCGAGGCGCTCGGCGGGACCTACCACCAGGTCGTCGGCGACGACGTGCCCCGGGCGCTGCTCGACTTCGCGCGCGGGGTGAACGCCACCCAGCTCGTTCTGGGCGCGTCGCGGCGGGGGCGGCTGGCCCAGATCCTCTTCCGCGGGGTCGGGGCCGAGACGATCGCGCGGTCGGGCTCGATCGACGTCCACATGATCACCCATCAGCAGGCCCGCCGGGGCCTGCCCCGGCCCGGCTCCCGGGCCGCGCTGACCCGCACCCGCCGCCTCGCCGGATGGGCGGCCGCGCTGGTCGGCATGCCCGCGCTGACCGCCGTGGTCTACCCGCTGCGCGACCTGCTCGCGCTGCCCAGCGAGATCCTGCTGTTCCTGCTGCTGGTCGTGATGGTCGCCCTGGTCGGCGGCATGTCCCCGGCCATCACGGCCGCCGTCGTCGGCTTCCTGCTGCTCAACTACTTCTTCACCCCGCCGGTCGACAAGCTCACCGTCGCCGACCCGCAGAACCTGCTCGCGCTCTTCGTGTACGTCCTGGTCGCCGTCATGGTCAGCCTGGTCGTCGACCTGGCGGCCCGCCGGACCCGCGAGGCCGCCATGGCGGGCGCCGACGCCGAGGTGCTGTCGACCCTGGCGGGCCACGTGCTGCGCGGCGAGGCGGCGCTGCCCTCGCTGCTGGCCCGCCTCCGCGAGACCTACGGCCTGACCTCGGTGACCCTGCTCGAACGCGCCGCCGCCCCGGCCCCCGACGACCGCGCCGACCCCGAGGCGTGGCGCATCGTCGCCACCTCCGGAGGGCTGCCGTGCACGAGCCCCGGCGCCGCCGACACCGACGTGGTGATCGACGACAACCTGGTGCTGGCGGTCAGAGGCCGCCTGCTCGGCGCCTCCGACCGCCGCGTGCTGGAGGCCTTCGCCGCCGAGACCGCCGTCGCGCTGCGCCAGCGGCGGCTGGAGGAGGAGGCCGAACAGGCCAAACCCCTGGCCGAGGCCGACCGCATGCGCACCGCCCTGCTCGCCGCCGTCAGCCACGACCTGCGCACCCCGCTCGCCTCGGCGAAGGCGGCGGTCGAAGGACTGCGCAGCACCGACGTGGCCTGGTCGGCCGCCGACCAGGCCGAACTGCTCGCCACCGCCGACGAGTCACTGGTGACGCTGACCCGGCTGGTGGAGAACCTCCTCGACATGAGCCGGTTGCAGGCCGGAGTGCTCGGGGTGGCCCTCCAGCCGGTCGCGCTGGCGGAGGTGCTGCCCCGGGCCGTCGAGGATGTGCGGGTGCGGATCGACGTGCCCGACGACCTGCCCGAGGTGACGGCCGACCCGGCGCTGCTGGAACGGGTGCTGGCCAACCTGGTGTCGAACGCGCTCCGCTACAGCCCCGGATATGTGCTGGTGACGGCCAGCTCCCACGACAACAAGGTGGAGATCCGGGTGGTCGACCGGGGCCCCGGCATCCCGCCGGAGGCCCACGACCAGGTCTTCCAGCCGTTCCAGCGCCTCGGCGACCGCGACAACCACTCGGGGGTCGGGCTCGGGCTCGCGTTGTCGCGCGGGCTGGCGGAGGCGATGGGCGGCGCGCTCACCCCGGACGAGACGCCGGGCGGCGGGCTGACCATGACGGTCACCCTTCGGTCAGCCGATCCCGGGCCTCCATCAGGGCGAAGCCGAGCAGGTTGAGCCCCTGCCACGTGGCGGGAGAGGCGGCCCGCTCGTCGGCCGCGGTCAGGCCGATGCCCCACACGCGGTCGTGGGGGCTGGCCTCCACGAGCACCCGGTCGCGGGTGCCGAGCAGGTATTCGCGCAGGTCGGGGTGGGCGGCGAACTTGGCGGTGCTGCCCCGGACGACGACGGCGTAGCGGTGTTCGGCCCAGACGGCCTCGTCGAAGCCGCGGACCTCGCGGCCCAGCTTCTTCGCCTCGCCCGGATGGGCCGCCGCGAGGATGCCGGCGGCCGTCTCGGCGTCGCCGAACAACCAGGCCTTGTGGGCCATCATGTAGTGCTCGGCCGAGCGGAACACGTGGCCGTCTTCGGTGAAGTCGGCCTCCCACCACTGGCTCAGGCAGCCCGCGCCCACCCCGCCGTCGCGAGGTGGGCGGTGGCCCCAGAAGAAGAGGTAACGCGGCACCCGGCCGGAGGCCTCGGCGTGGACGGCTTCTTCGACGGAGCGCGGTAACGTCACCGGCTCAATCTAACGGGCCCCGCCGACGTTCTCCGGCTTCGGCGGGGCTGGTCGTCGCGGGGCAGTGGTCGGGCGCGTGGAACACCGGGTCCCGCGATGGATCGGCAAAAGCGATAGCACGGTCGAACGGGAAAAGTCGAGCCCGGTTTCCCGTTCTTGGTCGCCGGTCCGGCCCGTGATTACCCTGGGCCGCATCCACCCGATAATCGAAAAGAAGGGGCGGGTGATGAAAGGAATTGTTCTCGCCGGCGGCAGCGGCACGCGTATGCATCCCCTGACTCTGGCGACGTCCAAGCAACTGCTCGCCATCTATGACAAGCCGATGGTCTATTACCCGCTTTCGGTGCTCATGCTGGCCGGGCTGCGCGAGATCCTGGTCATCTCCACGCCCGACAACCTTCCGCTGCTGCGCCGGCTGCTGCGCGACGGGTCGCATCTCGGGCTGGAGATCACCTATGCCGAGCAGCCGGAGCCGCGCGGCATCGCGGAGGCGTTCGTCATCGGGGCCGACCACGTCGGCGACGACGAGGTGGCGCTCATCCTGGGCGACAACTTCTTCCACGGGGCCGGCTTCCCGCGCATCCTGCGGGCCAGCCGCAGCAGGCTGAACGGCTGCACCATGTTCGGCTACCCGGTGTCCGACCCCGAGCGATACGGGATCGGCGAGGTCGACGCCGAGGGCGTGCTGGTCTCCATCGAGGAGAAGCCGCTCCGCCCGCGCTCCAACGACGCCATCACCGGCCTCTACCTCTACGACAACGACGTCCTGGAGATCGTCCGCGACCTGGTGCCCTCCGACCGCGGGGAACTGGAGATCACCGATGTCAACAAGGCGTACCTGAAGCAGGGGCGGGCCCACCTGGTCCGGCTGGGGCGCGGTTTCACCTGGCTCGACGCCGGCACCCACGATTCGATCCTGGCCGCCGGTCAATATGTGCAGACCATCGAAAAGCGCCAGGGCGTGCGGGTCGCCTGCCTTGAGGAGATCGCCCTGCGCATGGGATACATCGACACCGACGCGTGTCACCGGCTCGGCGCCGAAATGAAGAACTCGGAATACGGCCGCTATTTGATGGAGATCGCGGAGTCGTTCGGTTGAGCCGGGTTCTGTCCCGCTGGCGGGACGGGAATTCATCGGTGAGGAGGGCGTCATGGATTATGCCGAGTTGAGCCCGCGTGAATTGTTGTCCCTCGAATTCGCCGCGCCGGCCGTGACGGAGCGGGCCTGGCACGTGGGATGGGACGCCGGCGACGGCGTGCCCGAGCGGCTCGCGGCGGAACTGCTGCCTCCCGTGATCGACTTCCGCACCTCCGGCAGCACCGGGGAGAGCCGCCTGTGGCGCCGGCTGCGGGAGAACGTCTGGCGGGAGGCGGGCATGCTCGCCGACATGGTCGCGCCGGAGAAGCCGGAGGCCGTCGTCTCCTGCGTCCCGCCCGCGCATCTGTTCGGCGCGCTGGCCAGTGTGCTCGTGCCGGCCCATCTGCGGGTGCCGGTCTGGCACAAGCCCACGTTCTACGGGGCCATGCCGCCGATCGAGCAGCGCAGGGTCGTCGTGGTGGCCACACCGTGGATCTTCACGCTGCTGCTCCAGCACCTGGCGTGGGTGCGGGAGATGGAGCACGTCACGGTGCTCTACGGCGGCGCGATGATCCCCGAGACGGCCGGGGAGTTCCTGGCCGAGGCCGGGCCCGACCGCGCGCTGATCGTCGAGATGCTCGGCTCCACCGAGGCCGGGGGCATCGCGACCCGGCGCTGGCGGGAGGGCGAGCCGCCGCCGTGGACGCTCTTCCCCGACGTGTCCTTCGCCGCCTCCGGCGAGCCCGACGACGACGGCGAGGTGCCCCTGGTGATCAACAGCCCCCGCCTGGCCTTCGCCCCGGGTGAACGGGCGCCCTCGGTCTGGGAGGCCGACGACCGCGTGCGCCCCCTGGACGAGCGGAGGTTCCACTTCGCCGGGCGCCGCTCCCGCCTGGTCAAGGTGAACGGCCGCCGGATCAACCTGGACGAGGTCGAGAACGCCCTGCGCGGCGTGCTCGACTGCGCCGACCTGGCCGTGCTCCCGGTCGCCGACCGGATGATCGGCGAGCACGTCGACCTGCTGGTCGTGCTGAAACCGGGCGGCGCCCTGGCCGACCTCGACCTGGCCGCGGCCTTCGAGCGCATGGGCGTGCGGCCCCGGCGCGTGCACACGGTCCCCCGGATCGAGCGGTCCGCGCTCGGCAAGGTACGGCACCTTTCGACCCCACCCACGAGCGAAGCAGAGGAAGCACAGTGACACTGATCGCCGACACGCCGAGCACCGCGACCGGCGCCGCGAACCTGGCGGACCTCGCCGGGAGCGCCACCTGGGACAGCCGGATCGAGCCGTGTGACGACGCCGCCGTCGCCCGGATGGAGGCCAGCGCGGCGACGATCGCCAAGCACCTGGCCTCCGAGCGTCCCATCTACGGCCTCACCCAGGGGTTCGGCCCGCTCGTCCTCTACTCCGCCGAGTCGGAGATGGAGCAGGGCAGCTCGCTCATCTCCCACCTGGGCACCGGGCAGGGCCGGCCGCTGAGCCCCGAGGTCAGCAGGCTGATCCTCTTCCTGCGCCTCAACAGCATGCGGCGCGGCTACTCCGCCGTCTCGCCGGAGTTCTGGCAGGTCCTGGCCGACCTGTGGAACGCGGGCTTCACGCCGGTCATCCCGCGCGACGGCACGGTCAGCGCCAGCGGCGACCTCCAGCCGCTCGCGCACGCCGCGCTGACGTTCACCGGGACGGGCGAGGCCTGGATGCGCGGGGCCGACGGCGGCTGGACGATCCGGCCCGCCCGGGAGGCACTGGCCGCGCTCGGCGTCGAGCCGTTCGAGTGGCCGGTCAGGGAGGCGCTCGCCTTCGTCAACGGCACCGGCGCGAGCCTGGCGGTGTCGATCCTCAACCACCAGTCGGCGCTGCGGCTGGTGCGGGCCGCCGCGATGCTCGCCGGACGGCTGGCCACCCTGCTGCGCGCCAACCCCGAGCACTACGACGACGGCCACGCCGTCGCCCGGGGTCAGCTCGGCCAGCACACGGTCGCCCGCTGGATCAGGCAGGAGCTGCCGCCCGGCCTGGTCAGGGACGAGCGGCGGCCGCTCCAGGAGCCCTACAGCCTGCGGTGCGCGCCGCAGGTGCTCGGCGCGGTGCTCGACCAGCTCACCATGGCGGGCGACGTGCTGGACCGCGAGGCCAACGGCTGCCAGGACAACCCGATCACCTACGACGACCAGGTCCTGCACGGCGGCAACTTCCACGCCATGCCGGTGGGCCTGGCCTCCGACCAGATCGGGTTGTCCCTGCACATGGCCGCCTACCTGGCCGAACGGCAACTCGGGCTGCTGCTCAACCCGGCCACCAACGGCGACCTGCCGATGATGCTCACCCCCCGGGCCGGACGCGGCTGCGGGCTGGCCGGGGTGCACATCAGCGCCACCTCGTTCGTGTCCAAGATCAGGCAGACGGTCACGCCGGCCTCCCTGACCACGCTGCCCACCAACGGCTGGAACCAGGACCACGTGCCGATGGCGCTCAACGGCGCCAACGCCGTGGCCGACGGCCTCGACCTCGGCTGGCTGACCATCGGCTCGCTGGCGCTGGGGGTGGCCCAGCTCGCCGTCATGGTCGGCGACCGGCCGACCGGGGTGTGGGCGGAACTGGCGGAGATCTCGCCGCCGCTGGACGCCGACCGGCCGATGGCGGCCGAGGTGCGGGCGGCCCGCGACCTGCTCGACCGCCAGGCCGCCGCGGAACTGGCCGCGGAACGGGGTGCCGGCCGGTGAGCGTGGAGCAGTTGCGCCGCAGCGCGCGCTCGTTCGCGACCGGCACCCGGGACTCCCGCCAGGGTCCCACCGCCGACCAGGTCGCCGACTTCTACGACCGGAACGCCCGCGCGCTCGACGAGATCTACGGCGGCCAGATCCACGTGGGCTACTGGACCGGTCCGGACGACGACGCCTCGTTCAGGGAGGCCGCCGCCCGGCTGACGTCCCTCATGACGACGGCGCTCCGGGTCGGGCCCGGCGGCCACGTCCTGGACCTCGGCTGCGGGCCGGGGGCCACGGCGCTCCAGGTGGCGCGCGCGACCGGCGCGCGGGTGACCGGCGTCGCGATCAGCCGGGCCGAGGTCGAGCTGGCCTCGGCGCTGGCCGAGGCGGAGTCCATGACCGACCTGGTGGCGTTCCGGCACGCCGACGCGCTGGACCTGCCCTTCGAGGCGGGCACCTTCGACGCCGTCCTGGCGGCCGAGACGATCCCGCACTTCCCCGACCGGACGGCCGCGCTGCGCGAGTGCGCCCGGGTGCTGCGTCCCGGCGGCCGTCTGGTGCTCACCGACAACATCAGGCGCGGCCCGCTGGAGCTCGACCCGGCGGAGGAGGAGGCGTTCCTCAAGGCGACGGCGGCCTGGCGGATGGCGCCCATGGCCCGGCTGGAGGACTATCCCGGCCTCGTCGAGCGGGCCGGGTTCGAGGTCGACGAGGTCGCCGACCTCACCGAGCACACCAAGCAGTCGTTCCGGTGGTTGTACGTGGCCACCCGCGAGTACGCCGCCAGGCACGGCGACCTGCCCGCCGACCTGCTCGGCATCTTCTGCGTCGGCGACGACGTCGACTGGCTGGAGTACGAGGACGACGAGGAGGAGCACGACGGCGTCGTGCTCGTCGTGGCCCGCAAACCGGAGACGGACGGCGATGAGTGACCGCGAGACCGCGCCGGCCACGCACAGGTACGGCCAGAGCCCGCAGTGGGCGCGCATCAACCGCACGAGCCTGGCGCTGGACGCGCTCGACCTGGCCACCTTCAAGTCCAGCAAGGTCAACTACAAGATCTCGTTGTGGAACCCGGAGGCCAACGGCCTCCGCTATCTCAAGACCCTGACCTACAACCTGGCCGCCGACCTGTCGCCGGAGAACAGGGCCCGCCTGGCCCGCATCCGCAACCGCGACGTCGGCGCCCCGATCACGGTCACCGTGGACGGCGACCGGGTCTGCCTCGACTACCTCCAGGCGGTGCACGAGCTGGAGTTCGTGAGCCGCTCGGTGAAGCTGGACGGGGCCCGGGTGCTGGAGATCGGCGCCGGCTACGGCCGCTCCTGCCACGCCGTGTTGTCCAACCACGACGTCGCCGAGTACGTCATCGTGGACCTGGAGAACTGCCTGACCCTCACGCGCGACTACCTGCGCGCGGTGCTCACGCCCGCGCAGTTCGGCCGGGTCCGCTTCCTCGGCATCGACGAGGTGGACGACCTGGTCGGCGGCCCCGGTTTCGACCTGTGCCTGAACATCGACTCCTTCGCCGAGATGAACGAGGAGACGGCGCGCAACTACCTCACGGTCATCGACACGGTCGCCACGGCGTTCTACACCAAGAACCCCGTCGGGAAGTACCTGGACTACAGCCTCGACCGGCAGTACGACGGGGAGGAGGCGGTGCGGCTGGCGCTCGGGTCCGGGCTGCTGCGCGACATCGTCGACGTCCACGACGCCTCGGCCGTACGCGAGCACGCGGCCCGTTTCGTCTCGGTCTACCGTCCGGGACCCGGGTGGACGCTGGTGGAGGACGGGTGGGCTCGCCCGTGGACGTTCTACTGGCAGGCGCTCTACACCAGAACCGCGTCCTGACAGCGTCCTGACGAGGGAAGAGGGGGCGGGCCCGGCGCGGGCCCGCCCTCTCTCGTGTCCGCGCTCAGCGGGCGCGGTGCCGTTCGGTGAGCGCCTCCAGTTCCGGCACCAGGTCGTTCGGCGTCGGAAGCCGGCGCATCTCGGCGCGCAGCCGCTCGGCTCCCGCCCGCAGGCCCGGGTCGTTCAGCAGGCGCAGCACGCCGGCCCGGATCGCCGGCCCGGTGGCCTCGGCGGGACGCAGCGCCAACGCGCCGCCCTGCGCGGCCAGCTTGCGCGCCATGATCGGCTCGTTGAAGTGGTGGCCGACGGCCAGTTGCGGCACGCCGTACAGGGCGGTCGTGAGCACGGTACCGTCGCCGCCGTGGTCGATGACGGCCGCGCAGGTGGGCACGAGCGCGTCCAGCGGCACGAACGGCACCAGCCGGGCGTTCGCCGGCACCCGGCGGAGCCGCGCCCGCTGCTCGTCGGGGATGGTGGCGACCACCTCGACGTCCAGGTCGGCCAGGTGGTCGAGCACCTCCTCCACGCCGATCGCGAAGCCCCCCGAGAAGCCGTCGGCGGCGAAGCCGAGGGTCAGGGCCACCCGCGGGCGCGCGGGCGGGGTGCGCAACCAGCCGGGCACCGTGGCGGCGCCGACGTGCGGGACGTAGCGCATCCGCACGTAGCGCAGCCCCTCGGCCTGGTCGCTGAGCGAGGCGGGGAGCTGGTGGATGGTGAAGTGCCCGGTGGCCAGTTCCTCTCCGTAGGGGAAGCCGTACTTGCGGGCGTAGCCGCCGAGCCATTCGGCCAGCGGGTCGGCCCGCTCCTGCGGCGGACGCCGGGCCTTGAGCCGCAGGAAGTGCTCGCGGGCGATGCCGAAGACGTCCAGGCACCACAACTGGCGGGCGTGCGCGGCGCCGACGGCCCTGGCCGCGATGGCGCCCGCGTAGCTGAACGGCTCCCAGATCACCAGGTCGGGAAGCCAGCGCCGGGCGAACTCGACCAGGCCGGCGATCATCGGCAGGTTCTCGGCGCGGTAGCCGTCGACGGCGTCGGCGTAACCGCCGAGCATGCCGTCCCAGGTCGCGTGCGCGGGGTCGTCCGCGACGTCGAACGGCGGAGACAGACCGGCCCTCGCCTTCTCCAGTTGCTCGTCGGTCACGCCGTAGCCGCGCAGGAGCCGGACCATGTCGAGGTCGCGGCCCACCGGCACCGCGGTCAGCCCGGCTCGGGTGATCGCGCCGGCGAAGCCGGGCTGGCTGGCCACCCTGACCTCGTGGCCCGCCGTGCGCAGCGCCCACGCCAGCGGCACCAACGGCAGGAACGTGCTCGTCCCCGGCGTGATGGCGAACAGGACCCGCATCAGCGGCTCGCGGTGCGGTACTTGGCGGTGAGCTCCTCCAGTTGCGGGACGAGCTGGTTGGGCGTGGGCATCGCGTGGATCTCGTCGCGCAGGTCCCGGGCGCGCTGGGCGAAGGAGGGCTCGTCGAGCAGCCGCCGCACCTGCGTGCGGATCTCCTCTTCGGACGCCAGGTCGCCGCGGATCGTCAGGCCGGCGCCCTGCGCGCTGTGCAGGCGGGACAACTCGGGCTCGTCGATGTCCCAGGGCAGGGTGAGCTGCGGGATGCCGTAGCCCGCGGTGGTGATCAGGGTGCCGGCGCCCGCGTGGTTGATGACGACGCTGCAGGTGGGGGCCAGCGCGTGCAGCGGAACGAAGGGGACGATCCGCGCGTTGTCCGGCACCCGCAGCTCCTTCTGGGCGGCCTCGGCGATCGTGGCCACCACCTCGACGTCGAGGTCGGCCAGCGCGTCGAGGGCGGTCTGCACGTCGACCGTGTAGGTCGCGAAGCGCTCCCCGGCCGTCCAGCCGAGGGTGAGGGCGACGCGCGGCCGCTCCGGCTCCTGCCACAACCAGTCGGGCACGACCGCCACGCCGTTGTAGGGCACGTACCGGAGTGGCACGTTGTGCAGGTCGGCCTCCCTGCGGAGCGAGGGAGGGAGCTGGTCGATGGTGAAGTGGCCGACGGCCATGTCCTCGGTGTACTCGCCGCCGTACTTGCGGGCGTAGCCGCCGAGCCATTCGGCCAGCGGGTCGGCCCGCTCCTCCGGCGGACGCTGCGCCTTCAGCCGCAGGAAGTGGTCACGGGTGACCCCGAACATGTCGATGGAGATCAGTTGCCGCGCGGACGCCGCACCGCACGCCTTGGCGGCGATGCCGCCCGCGTACGTCGACGGCTCCCAGATCACCAGATCGGGCTCCCAGTGCACGGCGAAGTCGACCAGGTCGGCGATGATCGGGAAGTTCTCCCGCCGGTGCTCCTCCGCGACCGCCTCGGCGTAGCCGGGCAGCATGCGGTCCCAGGTCGCCTTGGCCGGGTCGTCGACGACGTCGAACGGGCGGTGCAGGCCGTGCCCGATGTCGTCGTGGACGTCCATCGCCACCTCGACGAGGCGGTACATGTCCATGTCGCGCCCGACGGGCACGGCGGTCAGCCCGGCCTGGTTGATCTCCTTGGCGAAGCCCGGCTGGCTGGCGACCCGGACGTCGTGCCCGGCCGTGCGGAGCGCCCAGGCCATGGGCACCATGGGCAGCAGCGTGGTGGTCTCGGGGTTGATCACGAACAGTACGCGCATGGTCAGCGGTTCCTCTCGGTCAGTTCCTCAAGCCGGGCGACCAGTTGCCCGGGGCTCGGCAGGGCGGCCAGCTCCGCCCGCAGGTCGTCGGCCCGCTTGGCGAAGGCGGGTTCCTCCAGCAGCCGCAGGACGGCGGCGCGCACGGTCTCGCCCGACACGCGGTCGGCGTCGACGGCCAGCGCGGCGCCCTGCGCGGCCAACCGGCGGGCGAAGAGCGGGCCGTCGAAGTCCCACGGCATCGCGAGTTGCGGCACGCCGTGCCCGGCCGTGGTGAGCACGGTGCCGAAGCCCCCGTGGCTGAGCACGGCGGAGCAGGTGGCGGCCAGCGCCTGGAGCGGCACGTAGGGCACCACGCGGGCGTTGCCCGGCACCGTGGCCAACCCGTGCCGCTCGGCGTCGGCGATGGTGGCGACGACCTCGACGTCCAGGTCGGCCAGCGCCTCCAGCAGGTCGCGCACGCTGACCGAGTAGCCGGCCGCGTGGTCGGTGAGGCTGACGCCCATCGTCAGCGCGACGCGGGGACGCCGGGGCGGTTCGCGCAACCAGCCGGGCACGACGGAGGGCCCGCCGTGGGGGAGGTAGCGGACGGGGACGTGGTGCAGGCCCGGCGCCCGCACCGCGATGGAGTCGGGCACCTGGTCGATGGTGAACTGGCCGGTCACCATGTCCTCGGCGAAGTCGCCGCCGTGCCTGCGGGCGTAGCCGTCGAGCCACTCGGCCAGGGGGTCGGCGCGGTCGTGCTCCGGCCGGCCGGCCTTCAGGTCCAGGAACCGGGCGCGGGTCAGGCCGAAGACGTCCAGGCTCCAGAGGAGGCGCGCGTGGGCGGCCCCGCAGGCGCGGGCGGCGATGGGGCCGGCGAAGGCGAGCGGCTCCCAGACGACCAGGTCGGGCCGCCAGTGGCGGGCGAACTCCGTCAGCGCGGCGATCATGGGCAGGCAGCCGGGCCGGTGCCAGTGCCGCAGCACCTCGGCGTATCCCTCGGTGAGGTGCTCCCAGGTGCCCCGGCCGGGGAACTGGGCCACGTCGTAGGGGGCGGGCAGGCCGTAGGCGGGTCGCCACGTCCAGCCGGGCAGCCGGGGATCGCGGGCGAGCAGCCGCCACAGGTCGCCGTCGCGGCCGACCGGCACGGCGGTGAGCCCGGCCTGCGTGATCACGTCGGCGAAGGCGGGCTGCCCGGCGACCCGCACCTCGTGGCCGGCCGCGCGCAGCGCCCAGGCCAGCGGCACCATGGCCAGCAGGTGGGCCTTCTCGGGGTTGGCGACGAAGAGCACGCGCATCCCGGTCACCGCCCGGCCAGCTCGGCCAGGTCCCCGGCCAGCTCGTTGGGGGAGGGCATGTCCAGCATCTCCTGGCGGAGCCGGGCCGCCGCGACGCCGAAGGCCGGCTCGCGCAGCAGCCGCAGCAACCGGTCGCGGATGGTCGGGCCGCTGACCTGGGCGGCCAGGAGCGCCAGCCCGGCGCCCTGCGCGGCGATCCGCCTGGCCAGCGCCGGGCCGTCCCCGTCGAACGGCATCGCGAGCTGGGGCACCCCCTGGAGCGCCGTGGTCGCCAGGGTCCCGAACCCGGCGTGGTGGATGACGACCGAGCAGGTCGCCACCAGCGCCTGCATCGGCACGAACCGCACCAGCCGCACGTTGCCCGGCAGCACCCCGCCGAGGCGCTCCCGTTCGGCGTCGCCGACCGTGGCCACCAGCTCGACGTCGAGCCCGGCCAGTGTGCCGAGCACGTCGCGGAGGCTCACCGCGCTGCCCGCGCCGTGCTCGGCGAAGCTGATGCCCGTGGTGAAGGCGACCCTCGGCCGCTCCGGCGCGGCCCGCAACCAGCCGGGCACGACGGCCGGGCCGCCGTAGGGCACGTAGCGCAGCGGGACGTACCGCAGGCCGTCGGCCTCCAGGCGCATCGAGGGGGGCACCAGCGTGATCGTGAAGTCGCCGGTCGTGAGGTCCTCGCCGTACGGGAAACCGTAGGCGCGGGCGTAGCCGTCGAGCCATTCGGCCAGGGGGTCGTCACCGGATTCCGCGGGCTTGAGGCGGAGGTAGTGCTCCCGGGTCACGCCGAAGCCGTCGACGCTGAACAGCAGGCGGGCGTGGGCCGCGCCGCAGGCCCGCGCCGCGATCGCGCCCGCGTAGGTCGTGGGCTCCCAGATCACCAGGTCGGGTTTCCAGTGCCGGGCGAAGTCGACCAGGGCGGGCACCATGGGGACGTTGCTCATCTTGTGCCAGCGCGGCACCTGGACGGCGTATCCGTCCCGCAGGTAGGTCCACGTGACGTCCCGGGGCCGCCACTCGGCGGCGTCGTAGGGGACCGGCAGGCCGTTCGTCCCTGCCGCGATCCAGTTCAGGTCGCGGTTCATGAGCTGCCAGAGGTCCCGGTCGCCACCGATCGGCACGGCGGTGAGCCCGGCCTGGGTGACCACCGGGCAGAAGGAGGGCTGCACGGCGAACACCACCTCGTGGCCCGCCGTGCGCAGCGCCCACGCGAGCGGAGCCATGGCCAGGAAGTGCGCCTTCTCCGGATACGTGGTGAACAGCACGCGCATGCCGGCCCTCACCCTCGGCCGTGCCGGGCGGCCAGCTCCTCCAGGCGGGGCACGACCTGGTTCGGCGCGGGCACGGACAGCGCCTCGGCCCGCAGCCGCGCCGCCCCCTCGGCGAAGGACGGCTCGGTCAGCAGCCGTCGCACCGCGTCGCGGACGGCCGGGCCGGTGGCCGTGGTGGAGTGCATGGTGAGGCCCGCGCCGGCGGCGGCCAGCAGGGTGGAGAGGGCGGGCTGGTCGACGTCCCACGGCAGGGAGAGTTGCGGGACGCCGAACTGGGCGGTGGTGACCATGGTGCCGACGCCGCCGTGGTGGATGACGGCCGAGCAGGTCGGCACCAGGTCGGGCAGCGGCACGTACGGCACCAGGCGCGCGTTGGCCGGGACACGTTCCAGCTTCTCCCGCTCCGCGTCCGGGATGGTGGCGACCAGCTCGATGTCCAGGTCGGCCAGGCTGTCGAGGAGCCCCTGCATGTCCACCGGGTAGCCCACGTCGTGCTCGGTGATGGTCAGCCCCATCGTGAGGGCGACCCGGGGCCGCTCGGGCGGGGTGCGCAACCAGGCGGGCACCGACGCGGGGCCGCCGTACTGGGTGTAGCGGACCGGCACGTAGGTGAGGTCGCGGGCCTGGACGCGCAGCGGGGCCGGCAGCACGTCGAGGGTGAAGTCGCCGGTGACGAGGTCCTCTCCGGGGGTGAAGCCGTACTTGCGGGCGTAGGAGCCGAGCCATTCGGCGAGGGGGTCGGCCCGGCCGTCCTTGAGGCGCAGGAAGTGCTCCCTGGCGATGCCGTAGACGTCCGCGCCGATGAGCAGCCGGGCGTGGGCGGCTCCGCAGGCGCGGGCCGCGACGGCGCCGGCGAAGGTCGTCGGCTCCCAGATCACCAGGTCGGGTTTCCAGCGCCGGGCGAAGTCGACCAGCCCGGCGACCATGGGGACGTTGCTCACCTTGTGCCAGCCGGAGATCTGCCGCTCGTAGCCGTCGCGCAGGTCCTCCCAGGTGAGGTCGGCGGGGTCCCGCTCGAAGGCGTCGTAGGGCGAGGGGTATCCCGGCTCCCGATCGCCCGAGAACGAACGGTCCTGCCGGGGCAGGTTCCGCACCCGGCCGATGACCTGCCACAGGTCGCGGTCGCCGCCCACCGGCACGGCCGTCAGCCCGGCCTGGGTGACCACGTCGGCGAACTTCGGCTGCACCGCCACCCGCACCTCGTGACCCGCCGTGCGCAGCGCCCATGCGAGCGGCACCATCAGCAGGAAATGGGTCCTTTCTGGATATGTCGTAATCAGGACGCGCATCCGGGTCTCTTTCCTGGTCAGCGGTGCTTGGCGGTGAGTTCTTCGAGGTGCGGGACGAGCTCGGCGGCGCTGGGGAGGGCGTGCATCTCGTCACGGAGGTCATGGGCGCGCCGGGTGAACGACGGCTCGGTGAGGAGCCGGTCGACGGCCCCGGCGACGGCCGGGCCGGTGGCCCTGGTGGTGTGGATCTCCAGCCCGGCGCCGTGGGCGGCCAGCTTCCTGGCCAGGGTGGGCTGGTCGAAGTGGTAGTGCAGCGAGAGCTGCGGGACCGGGTGCAGCGCGGTGGTGGCCAGGGTGGCGGCGCCGGCGTGGTGGACGACGGCGGCGCAGGTGGGGGCCAGGGCGTGCCAGGGGACGTAGGACACGACCCGGGTGTTGGGCGGGACCCGGCGGAGTTTCGGCTGCTCGGCGGCGGCGATGGTGGCGACGACTTCGACGTCGAGCTCGCCCAGGTGGTCGAGGATGTCCTGGACGTCGACGTTGTAGCCGCTGTAGGTCTCCGTCGCGCTGAGCCCCATGGTGAACCCGACGCGGGGGCGGCGGGGCGGCTCGCGCAACCAGCCCGGGACGACCGCGGGGCCGCCGTAGGGGACGTACCGCATCCGGACGTAGGAGAGGCCGTCGGCCTCGACCTGGAGGCTCCGGGGGAGCTGGTCGACGGTGAAGTCGCCGGTGAGCAGGTCCTCGGTGAAGTCGAAGCCGTATTTGCGGGCGTAGCCGGCCAGCCAGTCGGCCATCGGGTCCGACCGCAGTTCCGGCGGCTGCCGCTCGTTGAGCCGCCGGTACAGGGTGCGCACCCCGCCGTAGACGTCGACGCTGAACAGCAGGCGGGCGTGCGCGGCGCCGGCGGCCCGCGCGGCGACCGGACCGGCGAAGGTGAGGGGCTCCCAGACGACCAGGTCGGGTTTCCAGTGCCGGGCGAACTCCACCAGGTCGGCGATGATCGGGAAGTTGCCGTAGCGGTGCCACAGGTTCGCCGCCCGGGCCATGCCCGGTTTCAGGTACTCCCACGTGGCCTTCTCCGGATCGTCGAAGGCGTCGTACGGCGGCGGGATGCCGACCCGCTCCGCCTCCAGTTCCTCGGCCGAGCGCACCATCCGCAACTCGCGGTCGCGCCCGACGGGCACGGCGGTCAGCCCGGCCGAGGTGATCACGTCGGCGAAGCCCGGCTGGCTGGCGAACACCACCTCGTGCCCGGCCGCGCGCAGCGCCCACGCCAGCGGCACCATGTACTGGAAGATCGTCTTCGCCGGCACGGCGGTGAACATCACCCGCATGGTCGTCCTCCCCTGCTTCAGCGGTGTTTGGCGGTCAGCTCTTCGAGGCGGGGCACCAGCTCGGCCGGGCTCGGCATCGCGACCATCTCCCGGCGCAGGGCCTCGGCCCGGTCGGCGAAGCCCGGCTCGTCGATCAGGCGCAACATGGCGTCGCGGACCTCCCTCCCGGTGACCCGGTCGGGGCGCAGCGTGAGCGTCCCGCCCTGCGCCGCCGCCCGCCTGGCCAGCTCCGGCTCGTCGAAGTCCCACGGCAGCGTCACCTGCGGGACGCCGTACAGGGCGGTGGTGAGGAACGTTCCGGGGCCCGCGTGGTTGATGACGACCGCGCAGGTCGGCGCGAGGGCGTGCAGCGGGACGAAGGTCTCCAGCCGGGTGCGGGCCGGGCGGGCGCCGACCGTGCCCTGCACGGCCTTGGGCAGCGTCGCCACGAGTTCGAGGTCGAGATCGGCCAGCGCGGCCACGATGTCGGGCACGTTGGCGGCGAAACCGGCGTAGCGCTCGGTCGCCGTGGTGCCCAGCGTGAGCGCCACCCGGGGCAGTTCCGGCGGCGCGTGCAACCAGCCCGGCACGACGGCCGGGCCGCCGTAGGGGACGGGCCGCATCGGGAGCCGGTCCAGCGTGGTCGGCACGGCCAGCGAGCCGGGCACCTGGTCGATGGTGAACTGGCCGGTGACCAGGTCCTCGCCGAAGTCGAAGCCGTACTTGCGGGCGTAGCCGCCGAGCCATTCGGCCAGGGGGTCCGCCGGCCGCCCGGCCGCGAGGCGCAGGTAGTGCTCGCGGGCGGCGCCGAAGACGTCGATGCTCCAGAGCAGCCGCGCGTGCGCCGCGCCGCAGGCCCGGGCCGCGATCGGCCCCGCGTACGTGGTGGGCTCCCAGATCACCAGGTCCGGCTCCCAGTGCCGGGCGTACGCCACCAGGTCGGCGATCATCGGGAAGTTGTCCAGCTTGTGCCAGCGGTTCAGCATCTCGGCGTAGCCGTCCCGCATGCGCTCCCAGTCGGGCTCGGCCCCTTCTGCGACCGTGTCGTAGGGCGCGGGCAGCCCGTTCCGTTCCGCCTCGACCTGCTCCGGGTGCAGCTCGCCGACCCGCCAGGTCGTGTGGTTCCGGCCGACCGGCACGGCCGTCAGCCCGGCCTGGGTGATGACGCCGGTGAAGCCCGGCTGGCTGGCGACGCGGACGTCGTGGCCCGCCGTGCGCAGCGCCCACGCGAGCGGCACCATCGCGGTGAAGATGGTCGTGCTCTGGTACGTGACCAGCAGGACGCGCATCGTGTCGTCTCCTCAGCGGTGCTTGGCGGTGAGTTCTTCGAGGTGCGGGACCAGGTCGTTGGGGGAGGGCGAGGCGTGCACCTCGTCGCGCAGGTCGTGGGCGCGGCGGGCGAAGGCGGGCTCGGTGAGCAGGCGGTGCACGGCGTGGGCGACGGCGGGCCCGGTGGCCTCGCCGGTGTGCAGTTCGAGCCCCGCGCCGTGGGCGGCCAGCTTCCGGGCGAGGGTCGGCTGGTCGAAGTGGTAGTGCAGCGAGAGCTGCGGGATCGGGTGGAGGGCGGCGGTCGCCAGGGTGGCCGCCCCGGCGTGGTGGACGACGGCCGCGCAGGTGGACACCAGCGCCTGCCAGGGCACGAAAGGCACGACCCGGGCGTTGGGCGGTATCCTCCGCAGCTTGGGCCGCTCGCTCGCCGCGATGGTGGCGACGACCTCGATGTCGAGCTCGCCCAGGTGGTCGAGGATGTCCTGGACGTCGACGTTGTAGCCGTTGTAGATCTCGGTCGCGTGCAGGCCCATGGTGAAGCCGACGCGGGGACGTTCCGGCGCGGCGCGCAGCCAGTCGGGCACGACCGAGGGGCCGCCGTAGGGCACGTGCCGCATGCGGACGTAGGGCAGGTCGGCTTCGACCTGGAGGCTCCGGGGGAGCTGGTCGATGGTGAAGTGGCCGGTCACCATGTCCTCGCCGAAGTCGAAACCGTACTTGCGGGCGTAGCCGGTCAGCCACTCGGCCATCGGGTCGGCACGCTCACCGGCCGGTCGCCGGGCGTCGAGCCGCCGGAAGAGGGCGCGCACCCCGCCGTACACGTCCACGCCGAACAGCAGCCGCGCGTGCGCGGCGCCGCAGGCCCTGGCGGCGATGCCCCCGGCGAACGTGAGGGGCTCCCAGACGACCAGGTCGGGCCGCCAGTGCCGGGCGAACTCCACCAGCTCCGCGATGATCGGGAAGTTGGCCACCCGGTGCCAGCCCCGGACCGCCTCGGCCAGCCCCGGCCGCAGGTACTCCCACGTCGCCTTCTCCGGTTCCTCGAAGGCGTCGTACGGCTTCATGATGCCGACCCGCATCGCCTCACGCAGGTCGGGCCGGTTCGCGGTGATGCGCCACGGGTCGCGGTCCTCGCCCACCGGCACGGCCGTCAGCCCCGCCTGCGTGATCACCGTGGCGAACGCCGGCTGGCTCGCCACCCTGACCTCGTGCCCCGCCGTGCGCAGCGCCCACGCGAGCGGGACCAGGTACTGGAAGATCGACTTCTCGGGGTTGACGACGAACAGGACCCGCATCACGCCGACTCGCGCGCGATCGCGTCCGCCGCCGATTCGAGGCCCTCCATCAGCGGGACCCGCGCCGACCATCCGGAGACCTTCTGGAAGGCGGCCGGATCGAGCACGAAGTCGAGCTGGTCGGTGGGCATCGAGTGCTCGGGCGGCGGCACCGAGGCCACCGGGACCGGCGGCCGGCCGGTGCGCCGCGCCACCACCTTGGAGATCATCGTGAAGAGCTCCGCCACGCTGGTGGCCTGGCCCGTGCCGACCAGCCAGCGCCCGCCCGCCACCGCGTCGGCCCGGTTCAGCGCGGCCACGAAGGCGCGTGCCGTGTCGTCCACGCACAGCAGGTCCCGCTTGACGGTGCCGTCGTGCCACATCGTCAGCGGCTCGCCGGCGAAGGCGCGGCGCATCATCGTCGCCACCACCCCCCGGTCGAGCGAGGTGGGGTCGACACCCTGGCTGTAGAGGGTCGCCAGGCGCAGGGTGCTGCCGCGCACCAGACCCTCGGCGGTGGCCGCCTCGATGATCCGCTCGGCCGCGAGTTTCTGCTGGTCGTAGGCGGTCAGCGGCTCGTCCTGCTCGCTGCCGTCCACCAGGGGCGACGACGAGCGGCCGACCTGCGAGGCCGACCCGGCGAACAGCAGCACCGGCGGCCGGGCCGGGCGGCTCGCCCGCACCGCGTCGAGCAGCCGGTGCACCAGGCCGAGGTTGACCTGCTCGGCGACGGGGTCGACGGCGGCCACCCGCCAGGTGCTCGCCCGGCCCATGTGGGCGACCAGGTGGATCACCGCGTCGGCGCCCTCGACGGCGGAGGCGAGCGCGCCCTCCGCCGTCAGGTCCAGCGCGCGCACCTCCACCTCGGCACGCGGGTCCGGGGGGACGGACGTGGGGCGGCGACCGACGAGCCGCAACCGGACCGGCCGGTCCGCCAGCTCACGGGTGATGGCCGTGCCGAGCAGCCCGGAGGCGCCGAGTACGGTGATCAGTGGTTGGGCGGCTGTGGTCGCCACGTCATCTCCTTCACGTCCGATGCGGTCAAGGGGTCAGGACACGTCGAACGGCCGGGCCGGCGCGGTGCGCCAGTCCAGGGACGGAGGGAGGACGCCGTTGGAGCTCTTGCCCATGAACTCCTCCCAGTCGGTCCTGCGGTCGATGTACTCCTCCCAGTCGGAGCGTTCGACCTGGAAGTTGTGCAGGTCCCAGTAACGGCCGCGGAAGTAGAGGTGACCGGGCAGCGCCCCGGTCCGCTCGTCGCGGTCCGAGATGCCGAACGAGCTGAAGCTGGCCTGCGTGGTCTGGCCGATCACCCGCTCGATGTCGAGGGTGGCGAAGGCGTAGTTGACCACCAGGAGGATCGCCTCCGAGCCGACGCCCAGCCGGGCCGTGTCGGGGTTCATGTAGACCGCGCACCGCACGTGCCCGGCCGGGTCGAGGTTGTGCAGCCCGCCGAACCCCACCTGCTCGCCGGTGCCGAGCCGGGTCACCCGGAAGGCCGCGTACGCGCGCATGGCGCCCCCCTGCGCGGGCCGGACGGCCGGACGCACCGTCTCGACCCCCGTGCGGACGAACAACTGCGCGAAGTCGCGCTGGTCGGTGCCGCCGGCCGGATGGAGGGCCAGCCGGCGCGAGACCGTGTGCGGGAAGATCGTCGTCTTCTGGGTGACGGGGGCCGGGGAGAGGGCGAAGCGGGTGACCCTCGGCTTGGCCCCCGGGTTCGGGGAATCGGTCACGGTCGTTGTCCCGTCGTCGTCTGGATGCGGATCTGGTCCCAGCTCATCTCGCCCACCGCACGCGGCAGCGCGCCGATGTCGCGCAGGTCGTCGGGGGTCAGCACCAGGTCCACGGCGGTCGCGTTCTCCCGGAGCCAGCGGCGGTTGCGCGTCCCGGGGATGGGGGCCACGTTGTCGCCCTGGGCCAGCACCCAGGCGATCGCGACCTGCGCCGGGGTCGCGCCGTGCCGTTCGCTGATCTCGCGCAGGCCCTGGACGATCCACCGGTTCGCGGTCATCGCGTCGGGGCTGAACCGGGGGTCCCGGTTGCGCGAGTCGCCCTCCGAGAGGGCGGTGTGGTCGACGTGGCCCGACAGGAAGCCCCGGCCGAGCGGGGCGAAGGCGAGGAATCCCACGCCGTGCCGGCGCGTCCAGGGCAGCACGTCGCCGAGGCAGGCCGTGGCCCACACCGACAGCTCGTACTGCACGGCGGTGACCGGGAACAACGTGTGCACCAGGTCCAGTTCCTCGACGGTCGCGTGGGAGATGCCCAGCGCCCTGACCTTGCCCTCCGTCACCAGCTCGCCGAGCGCGCCCCAGGTCTCCGCCAGGGGGACCGCCGGGTCGACCCGGTGGAGCTGGTAGAGGTCGATGGCCTCCACGCCGAGCCGGCGCAGCGATCCCTCGCACGCGGCCCGCAGATGGTCGGGCCGGCCGTTGCGGCGGAACCTGCCGTCGGGCCCCGCGATCAGGCCGCACTTGGTGGCGATCGTCACCTTGCCGCCGTGCGTGGCCAGCGCTCTCTTGAGCAGCAGCTCGTTGGTGTACGGCCCGTAGACGTCGGCGGTGTCGAACAGGTCGATGCCGAGCTCGACGGCCTGCCGGATGACCGCGACGGACTCCTCGTCGTCCCGGTTCGCCGGCCCGTAGCCGTGGGACATCGAGCTGCAGCCCAGGCCGATGGCGCTGACGGACAGGTCATCCGTGAGCTGGGTCGTGCGCAATTTGTGCCTCCTGCCCATCAGGTTGGGGATCTGTAACGGCCTCCGCCGCCCCCTCGGCAAGGATCGGAGCCAGGATCACGGGGGTCGCGGCGTGCGCGAAGGCCGCCGCCTCGCCGGCCGCGATGTCGGGCACTTCGTAGTGGCGGTTGCCGGCCGCGGTCTGCACCCGCAGGGTGGCGAGGCCGAGCCGCCGTTGCAGCAGCGACTGCCGCACCCCCCAGCCGATCACGCCCCGGCTCTGCAGCACGACCGTCGTGCGCCGGATCAGCCCGGACCGCATCACCAGGTAGGGCCCGGCGACGGCGTGCCCCAGCGAGTGGTAGGCCACCACGGCCAGCAGGCAGGCCACGGGCACCAGCCCGGCGGGCACCGCCCAGACCCAGCCGGGAACGGCGCCCGTCGCGCCCAGCCAGGCCAGCAGCGCCGCCGGCACACCCGGCACGTAACACGCCCACACCAGCCGCCGGCGCAGCGCCGACCGGGGATGCCGCCGCAGCGGGGCGTCCAGCGGCCGGTGCTCGTCGCCGAGCACGAGCGCCGCCACGCGCCGCGCCTCGGCGACGGACGTGCGCGGCAGGATGGCGGCGGCGGCGTCGCTCCCCGGCGTCCAGCTCAGGCCGGTCGACACGACCTCGGTCTCGGCCAGCCGCAGCCACCTCGACAGCAGCGGTTCGCTGATGGCGACGCCGCGCAGCCGCCGGTCGTCGCGGTAGACCTCGCGGATGCGGAACATCCCCTGGCGCGTCAGCAGGGCCGTGCCGCCCTCGGTCCTGGTGCGGACGAGGCGGAAGTTCGCCTTCTCCCGCAGGTAGTTGAGCGCCATCCCGAAGGTGCCCAGGACGAAGCAGCCGGCCGTGGCCACCACGATCGTCCAGCCGAGCCCCAGCGACCGCCAGTCGACCGCCCGCTCGATGACCTCCCGGAGGTCGACCCCGAACGTCTGCATGGTCAGGTACGCGCTCAGCAGCAGCAGCCCCGAGACCAGGAACGCCCAGACGCTGACGATGTTGTAGACGAACCACGACGCGCGCAGCCGGGCGAGGACCGTCTCCTCGGCCTCGGGCGTCTCCGCCGTCTCCGCGGCGCGGCCGACGCCCAGGAGGTCCGCGCGCAGCCGCTCGGCCGCCCGGGACTCCAGCGCGTCCAGCTTGAACGACGTGCGGGCCTCGCCCGAGGAGATGTGCACCACCCGCAGCCCCGCGAGACGGTGCCGCAGCTTGGCGCTGGTGTCCACGGTGCGGATGCGGTCGCGCGGCACCGACCGGTACCTCCGGACCAGCCAGCCCTTGCGGATCTCCATCCGGTCGGCGCCGACCCGGTAGCGGGTGTGCATCCAGCGCTTGAGGTCCAGCACGCTGGAGACGACCCCGAGGCCGGTCACGATGAACACCGGCCAGGCCTGGAGACCCTGGTCGAAGACGACCGCGGCCACCACGCTGGGGATGAACGTGACCACCATCTTGGCGAGGTCCACCCAGGCCACCCGGCTGTTCAGCCGCTGCCATCCGGCGTCGTCGACGGCGACCGCGGTCACGTGGCGTCCCCGGGCACCATCTGGGTCAGGTCGGTGAGCCGGTCCGAGCACCGCTCGGCCACGTCCGCGTCCAGCCCGATGATGCTGATCCCGCCCTCGCTCGCCGCCGCCGTCGAGATCTTCAGCGTGGCCAGGCGCAGCCGGCTCTGCAGCGGCCCCTTCTTGACGTCGATCGACTGGATGCGCGAGATGGGCACGATCCGCCACTCGCGGACGATCCAGCCGCTCAGGGCGTACACGGCCTCGTCGGTGATCTCCCAGCGGTGCACCCGATAACGCCAGTACGGCACCCGCGTCAAATAAAGCAGATAAATCGGCGGCAGAATCCACAGGAACGGATGGATCCACGGCCTGGTCGCCGGCAGAAATACGTAGAGCGCCACCAGCGCGCCGACGACGGATATTCCCCAGATCAGGGCGTACAGCGTCCACAAGAGAATCGCACGCCGTTCGACCCGATGGCTCGGAGGCTTCAATGCGGGCAATGTGTCGGACATGTCGTCATCCTGGGTCCCGGAACTCCGAGAGACAAATGAAAGGAATTTTCGCGGCGAATGTCGGCGCCCGCTGCGCTGTCTCGCCAGCGGGACAGCGCAGCAGGTCCGGCGCTAGACGCGCGTCGGCTCGCCCTCGCCCGCCCCGGCCTGCGCGGCCTCCTCTTCCGCGGTGGTCTGGACGATGAACTCCGCCAGGTCGCGGAAGGTCTCGCCCTGGAAGCCCTCCAGCTTCTCCAGGAGCTTGAGCTGCGTGGTGTTCTCCAGCTCCAGCAGGACCTGGACCATCGAGAAGGAGTCGAGATCGCGCAGCGAGTCGGGCTGCGGCACGTCCGGCTGCTCGGCGCAGATCATCTCGGCCGTGCCCCGCACCATGCGCTCCACCTCGTCGACCAGGGTCAGGTCGACGGCGGTCGCGTGGTCATTGTCCGGCATGTACTTCGTCCTTTCGTGCGGTCGCGGCGACGTTCAAAGGCGAAACGCCGACGACGGTAGTCAGCTGGCCACAATGGGGACAATAGCCCGCACTCGGCGAATGTCATCGGCATTCCTGCGGTTGCCGCCGATGTGGTACACCTGGCCTAAACCCGGGCGTCCGCGCCGCCTTCCATTCGTGAATCCCTAATGCATTTCGAGTGAAACGAGGGTGACCAAGAAATGCTGTTTCCGCACACCGAGTCCGGGCAGATCGAGTTGCGCCCGGCGGGGGCCAAGGACGCCGCCCGGGTCTACGAGATCCTCTTCCGCCTGGGACACGGCGGCCTGCCGCTGCTGGACCGGTACGCCGACTCCTTCGGCCAGGGCCTGTCGGCCTGTTTCCTGGTGCACCGGAAGGACACCGGCGAGGTCGCCGGATTCAGCACGTTGTCCGAGCCGTCCGTGGCCGGCCACGTGACCGCCGAGGTCCACCTGGGCGGCCAGCCCGACGAGATCAGGCGCGACGCCGCGGTGCTCACGGTCAACTTCGCGTTCGCGATGTGGCGCATCAAGAAGGTCTACTTCCACGCCATCGACCCGTCCCCGGCCGGCATCGGCTTCGCCGGGCCGGACGCGGCCGTGGTCGAGGCCGAGGCGGTCCTGCCCAGGCACACGTACTTCCACGGCCGGACCTGGGACGTCCACGTGTTCGCGGTCTACCGCGAGCGCTGGGACGACCACGGCGTGGACCTTGTCAAGAACATCGTCTGAGAGGTGGCGTGCCGATGACCCTCTACGTCTGGGGTTACCTGCCCGAGTACGAGAAAGAGCGCGACGACATCCTCGACGCCGTCGACACCGTGTTCCGTTCGGGCCGTCTCGTGCTCGGGCCGTCGGTGGAGGGCTTCGAGCGGGAGTTCGCCGCCTACAACGGGGTCGCCCACTGTGTCGGCGTCGACAACGGGACCAACGCCATCGTGCTCGGCCTGCGCGCCCTCGGGATCGGGGCCGGTGACGAGGTCATCACCGTCTCCAACACGGCCGCGCCCACGGTGGTGGCGATCGACGCGGTCGGCGCCGTCCCGGTGTTCGTGGACGTCGACCCCGAGACCTACCTGATGGACGTGTCGCAGGTGGCCGCCGCGATCACCGAGCGCACCCGCTGCATCCTGCCCGTCCACCTGTACGGCCAGTGTGTGGACATGGCGCCGCTGGAGGCGCTCGCCGAGGAGCACGGCCTGCCGATCCTGGAGGACTGCGCGCAGGCCCACGGCGCCCGCCACCACGGCCGGATCGCCGGCTCGATGGGCCGCGCCGCCGCCTTCTCCTTCTACCCGACGAAGGTGCTGGGCGCCTACGGCGACGGCGGCTGCACCGTCACCGGCGACGAGGGGGTGGCCGCCGCCCTACGCCGGCTGCGCTACTACGGCATGGAGGAGCGCTACTACGTCGTCGGCACGCCCGGCTACAACAGCCGCCTCGACGAGGTGCAGGCCGAGATCCTGCGCCGCAAGCTCACCCGGCTGGACGACTACATCGCCCGGCGGCAGGCCATCGCCGACCGCTATGCCGAGGCGTTCGCCGGCACGGGGCTCCTCACCCCGAAGACGGCGCCGGGCAACACCCACGTCTACTACGTGTACGTGGTCCGCCACCCCGAACGCGACCGGATCATGGAGGCGCTCAAGGGCCACGGCGTCTCGCTGAACATCAGCTACCCGTGGCCGGTGCACACCCAGTCGGGCTTCGCCCACCTCGGCTACCGCGAGGGGTCCCTGCCGGTGACCGAGGCGGCGGCGAAGGAGATCTTCTCGCTGCCGATGTACCCCTCGCTCGGCGACGCCGAGCAGGAACGGGTCATCGCCGCCGTGCACGACGTGCTGGCCGGGCTCTGACCATGACCGCACTCGCCTCATCGGCGGAGGGCACCGACGACGGCGCGCTCATGACCACCGCCGAGATCCACGGCTGGTGGGCCGAGCGGCTCGCCGCCGGCCGCTTCGACGTGCGCAGGATCCCCTTCTCCGCCCTCGACGACTGGTCGTTCCACCCCGACACCGGCAACCTCGGCCACGCGAGCGGCCGCTTCTTCACCATCGAGGGCCTGCGGGTGCGGGACGGCGGGGCCGACACCTGGGCCCAGCCGATCATCAACCAGCCCGAGATCGGCGTGCTCGGCATCGTCGTCAAACGGTTCGACGGGGTCCTGCACTGCCTCATGCAGGCCAAGATGGAGCCGGGCAACGTCAACACCCTGCAGATCTCGCCGACGGTGCAGGCCACGCGGAGCAACTACACACGGGTGCACCGCGGCGCGCTGCCCCCCTACCTCGACCTGTTCATGGGGGAGCGGCGCGGCAAGGTCCTGGTCGACGTGCTCCAGTCGGAGCAGGGCGCCTGGTTCTGGCGCAAGCGCAACCGCAACATGGTCGTGGAGGTCACCGGAGACCTGCCGGTGCTGGAGGACTTCGCCTGGCTCACCCTGGCCCAGATCCGCGAGCTGACCAGGATCGAGAACCTCGTCAACATGGACGCCAGGACGGTGTTGTCCTGTCTTCCGTTCGAGATGCCCGAACGGCCCGGCCGGCCGCGCGACGCGTTCGGGGAGGCGCTGCTGCGCTCGTACCGGCGGCCGCAGGACACGCTGCACACGGCGGGCGAGGCGCTGAGCTGGTTCACCGAGGCCAAGACCCGCTGCGACTGGACGGCCCGGCTGGTGCCGCTCGACTCGGTGAAGGGCTGGGAACGCGGCGAGTACGAGTTGTCCGAGCGGGACGGCCGGCTCTTCGAGATCATCGCGGTCGAGGTGGAGGCCAGGACCCGGGAGGTGACCCGCTGGACGCAGCCGCTGCTGCACCCGTGCGGGCAGGGCCGCGCGGTCTTCCTGGCCCGGCCGATCGACGGCGTCCTGCACCTGCTCGTCCAGGCCCGGCCCGAATACGGTCTGGTGGACATGGTGGAGATGGCGCCGACGGTGCACCTGCCGCCCGGCGTGGAACCCCATGACGTGGAGGACGCGTTCCTGCGCGACGTCCTGCTCTCCCGGACCGGCGTGACCCGCTACGACACGGTGCTCTCCGAGGAGGGAGGGCGGTTCTACCGGGCGCTGACGCGCTACCAGATCGTCGAGGTGGGCGACGAGATCCCCATCGATGTTCCGCCGAACTTCCGCTGGATGACGGTCCGGCAACTCCTGGACCTGCTCCACCACGGCCATTATCTGAACATCGAGGCCCGTAGCCTGCTCGCCTGCCTGCACAGCCTGTGCTGACGTCCCGGAGTCCCTGATGCGCCTGCTGTTCACGACCGCGCCGCTGCGCGGCCACCTCCATCCCCTGGTGCCGCTGGCCTGGGCCGCGCGTGCCTGCGGGCACGAGGTCCTGGTGGGGACGGCGGAGGCGTTCTGCGCCGCCGTCGCCGCCTCCGGGCTGCCGGTCGCCTCGCTCGGCCCCGCCGGCGGGTTCGTCGAACTGGCCGGCGCGGAGCGGGCCACGCCCGATCCGGCCGGCCGCAGGCGGGCGCACGGCCGGGCGTTCGCCCTCATCGCGGCCGACGTCCTGCCGGGCGCCCGCAGGGTCGTCGCCGACTGGCGTCCCGACCTGATCGTGAGCGAACGGGCCGAGTTCGCCGGGCCGCTCGCCGCGGCCGCCGCGGGGGTGCCCCAGGTGGAGTACCGGTGGGGCATCGCGCCCCTGGAGGAGTACCCCGAGGCCGCGGCGGAGGAGTTCGGGGTCCGGCCGCCGCCGCCCGTCCGGGTGCTCGACCCCTGGCCGGCCCGGCTACGACAGGCGCACGCCGCGCACCACCAGAGCATCCGCGACATGCCCTACAGCGGGGAGGCCCGGGTGCCCGAATGGGCGCTGCGGCCCCGCGTGCGCCCCCGGGTGTGCGTGACGTTCGGCACCGTCGTGCCGCGTCTCGGCGGCGGACAGGTGGACGACCTGCTCCTGCCCATGCTCCGATCGTTGTCCGGGCTCGGCGCCGAGATCGTGGTGGCCGCCGAAGAACAGGTCCTGGCCGCCCGGCCGGAGCTCGCCGAGGCCGCCGACCACGTCGGCCGCCTGCCGCTCGCGCAGGTGCTGCCGGTCTGCGACGTGCTGGTCAGCCACGGCGGGCACAACACCGTGCTGACGGCGCTGGCGGCCGGTGTCCCGCAACTCGTCATTCCGCAGTTCGACGACCAGTTCGACAACGCCGACGCGGTGGCCGGAGCCGGGGCCGGGCTGCGGCTGGACCCCGGCGCGGCCACCCCGGAGGCGGTGGCCGCGCGGTGCCGGGAGCTCCTCGGCGACCGGCGGCACGCCGAGGCCGCGGCCGGCCTGGCCGCCGAGATCGCCGCGCAGCCGAGCCCGGCCGACGTGGTGACCCTGTTGGAGAAGCCGGCGAGCTGATCGCCGGACCGAAGCGAGGAGCCCCGATGTTCCAGGCGCATCTGATGACCGAGTTGTCGATCCCGGGCGCGTTCCGGCTGACCCCGCAGCGGTACGACGACGTGCGCGGCTACTTCATGGAGGGCTTCCGCGGCGACGTCGTCTCCGAGGCCATCGGCTACCCGTTCGTGACCGGGCAGGTGAACTGGTCGTCCAGCCGCCGCGGCACCCTGCGCGGCATCCACGGCACCACGTTGCCGCCCGGCCAGGCCAAGCTCGTCACCTGCGTGCGCGGGGCGGTGCTCGACGTGGTCGTGGACCTGAGGGTGGGCTCGCCGACCTACGGCAAGTACGAGCTGACCCGCCAGGAGGCCGACTCCGGCACCGCCGTCTACCTGTCCGACGGGCTCGGCCACGCCTTCCTGGCGCTGACCGACGACGCCTGCATGAACTACGTGTGCTCGGCGGCGTACGTGCCGGGCACCATGATCGAGATCGACCCGCTGGACCCGAGGATCGGCATCCCGTGGCCGCTCACCGGACCTCCGATCATGTCGGAGAAGGACGCGGGCGCCCCCACCCTGGACGAGGCCGAGGCGAAGGGGATTCTCCCCACCTACGAGGACTGCCTGGCCCACTACGCCGCGCTGAAGGCGGACCCCTGGCGGCGCTGATGCCCCCTGCCCGATCACCCCTGTTGTTGAGCGGAGTTCATGTGATGAGTGCCAGGACCCCCGACGGGCTGCGGATGGCGGTCATGGGCTGCGCCGACATCGCGTGGCGGCGGACGCTGCCGGCGATGGCCGGCGATCCCCGCGTACACGTCGCGGCGATCGCCAGCCGCGACCTCAAGCGGGCCGAGCGGTTCGCCGACCGGTTCGGCGGCGTGGCCGTCGAAGGGTACGCGGCGCTGCTGGAGCGCACCGACCTCGACGCCGTCTACATCCCGCTGCCCGCGCTGCTGCACGCCGAGTGGGTCGAACGCGCGCTGCGCGCGGGACTGCACGTCCTGGTCGAGAAGCCCATGACGGGCAGTCACGCCGAGACCGCCCGGCTGGTGGCGCTGGCCCGCTCGCGCGGGCTGGTCCTGCTGGAGAACTACATGTTCCTGCACCACTCGCAGCACGGCGCGG
>NZ_BBXE01000014.1:390797-438469 GCF_001570565.1 Herbidospora yilanensis
TCGGCGACCTCCAGGTCGTCGGCGCCGTCTTCCGGCACGACCCCGACCTGGACGTCGTCACCTCGGGCAACGTGCTGCTGAGCACCCCCCACGGGGTCGCCGCCCAGCTCACCTTCGGGATGGAGCACTCCTACCACAACGCCTACCGGCTGATCGGCAGCACCGGCCAGATCCTGCTCGACCGGGTGTTCACACCGCCGGAGACGCACCGCCCGGTGGTGCGGATCGAACGCCAGGACAACCGCGAGGAACTCGTGCTGCCCGCCGACCACCAGTTCGCCAACGTCGTCGCCGCGTTCGCGCGGGCCGTGCTGACCGGCGAGGACGTGACCGCGCAGCAGGAGGGCTCGTTGCGGCAGGCCCGCCTGATCGAGGACATCAGGGCCGCGGCCGTGCACGCCGACATCCGCTCGGGGGTCTTCCGCGAGGCGACGGCCCCGGTCCCCCGGTGAGCGCGTGACGAAGGCCCCGGTCCGTCAGCCAGCCGGACCGGGGCCTTCGACCGTGTTCAGCGAAGGGTCAGGCTCCGCATCTCCGGCCACAGCCGCGACCAGGGCTTCAGCGGCCGTTCGCAGATCCAGATCGGCGTGCCGATCGCGATGCCGATCCGGCCCTCCACGGTCCCGGCCCGCCGGACGGCGCCGAAGTGGCGGCGCAGGCTCTCCTCCGTGCCGCCGACGTACAGGACCGTCGTGACGCCGTCGCCGGGCCGGCCGAAGTCCCAGTAGCCGCGGTGCGGGCTGTGGGGACGCGGCAGGCCGCGGTCAGGGCCGAGCACCTCCAGCGCGCCGGCCTGCCAGTAGAGCTTGGTGACCACGGCGGCGCCGCCCGGCGGCCCGGCGGGCAGCGTCCGCCAGACCCGGGCGACCGAGTCGGTGAACTCGGGCCAGCCGAACTGCACCAGGGTGTCGAACCGCGCGCGCCGGTCGTCCGGCGAGGTCGCCGGGCGCACCTCCGACGGCGAGTCGATGGGCAAGCCCAGCAGCGTGAGCAGCGCGGACAGCGCGAACACCGGCCAGGTCGGCACCCAGCGCCACCAGCGGGCCGGCCGCCGCTCCTGCAACTGCACGGCCCCCGCCGCGAACAGCAGCGGGAACACGCCCGCCACGTAGGTGAACCTGCCGTTGGCGGCCACCACCGCCACGATCACGACCAGCGCGGCCCACCCGAGGTAGCGGTGCGGGCGCAGTTCGGGTGAGCGCAGCAGCTTCCAGAGGCCGTAACAGCCCAATATCGTGCCGATGGCCAGGCCCATCGTCATCAGCGCCTGGGGCAGGAAGGCCAGCCGGCCGCCCCACATCAGCTCGGTCTCCTCCGAGAGCACGGCGGTCATCTCCGCCTGCGGCCAGCCGTGGGCCGCCTGCCAGACCAGGCCGGGCGCCGCCGTCAGCACGGCGAAGGCCGCCCCGGCCCAGAGCAGCGGGCGGGTGAGCATCCGGCGGGGGCCGGCCACCAGCAGGCCGATGCCGACGCCCGCCCAGAAGATCGGGATCAGGTACTTGACCTGCAACGCCACCGCCGTGGCGACCCCCGCCCACAACAGCGGCAGATCGGCGGACCATCCGGTCCGGCCCTCGTTGTGCAGGCGCACCCACCGGGCCACCAGCCAGGTGCACGACGTCCACGCCACGAGGTTGAAGGTGCCCGTGTCGATCTGCCCGCCGTGGTTGAGGAAGGCGATGGCGAACGCCGCCGCCGCCATCACCTGCGCCCGCCGCCGCCCGCCGAGCTCGCGCGCGATGAGCGCGCACAACACGACCCCCGCCGCGACCACGAGCGCGTCCGGCGCCCGCAACCAGAACAACGAACCGGGGAAGAGCCCGTCCATCAGGGCGGCGAGCAACGGCACGAACGGCGGCTGGTCGGCGTAGCCCCAGTCGGGGTGGCGGCCGGCCGCGACGAAGTACAACTCGTCCATGCTGTAGCCGTAACGGTGGATGGTGGCCAGGAGCAGCGCGGCGGTGACCGCGGCGATGCCGCCCACCGGCCACCAGGCCACCGGCGCGGCGCCCCGCTCCGTGGTCTCCGTGTCGGGTTCGCGTTCGGTCACGCTCACCGGCCGGCCCCCGGGTTGATCAGGTCGGGGCGGGTCCAGCCGTCGAGGTCGTAGTCGGCCATGCACTGCTCGGCGAAGCCCTTGAGCTGCTGCGCCTGCCCGCTGGACTGGTACGCCAGCAGCGTCTGCACCCGGATGCCCTCGTGGTCGCCGGCGTAGGAGCGCTCGTACAGCTCGTGGCGTCCGGCGAACTCGGTGCCGACGCAGTCCCACAGCAGCTTGAGCAGCTTCACCCGGTCGACCGCCGCCATGTCGCGCGAGCCCCGCAGATAACGGTCGAGGTAGGGGCGGATCTCGGGGTTCCGCCAGTCGTCGGCGTGGGAGTTCAGATAGATCAGGCCGCTGCCGAGCGTCTTCTGGATGATCTCCTTGATCTTCGGATAGCCGACGCCCATGAACGTGCGGTACGCGTTGGCGTAGTTCACGTTCGGCCGCACCGACCCGCCGTGCCACGGGAGCGGCGACTTGGCCATGGCGTCCGACAGGCCCCAGAACAGGTCGCGCCAGTTGAGGATCTCTCCCACCTGCGCCTGCACGCCCCGGAAGGCGGACACCCCGGTCGCCTCGACGCCCTTCAGCACGCAGCCCGCGATGAAGTCGAGCTTCACGGCCAGCCGTGCGCAGCCGTGGAAGGTGAACCGTTCCTGCACCCCCGACCGGGCGGCGAACGCGTTGGCCGCGCCGGCGTCGTACATGAAGACGTCCTCCCAGGGGACGAGCACGCGGTCGAAGACCATGATCGCGTCGTTCTCGTCCATGCGGCTGGACAGCGGGTAGTCGAACGGGCTGCCCTGGGCCGCCGCCGCCCACTCGTAGGAGGAGCGGCAGATCAGCTTGAGCCCGGGGGCGTTCGTCGGCACGGTGAACACCAGGCCGAACTTCTTGTCCCTGATGGGCAGGCCGAAGTGGGCGATGAAGTTGGCGTTCGTGATGGCCGAGCCGGTGGCGACCACCTTCGCGCCCGAGACCACCAGGCCCGCGTCGGTCTCCTCCTCGACGTGCACGCACACGTCGGCCGTCCGGTCGGCGGGCCGGTCGCGGTCGATGGGCGGATGGGCGATCGCGTGGTTGAAGTAGAGCACCCGCTCCTGCGCCTCCTTGTACCAGCGCAGCGCGTTGTCCCGGAACGGGCCGTAGAGGTCGGCGTTGGCCTGCAGGGTGCCGAAGAAACCGGCCTTGTAGTCGGGGGTGCGGCCCATCCAGCCGTACACGCGGCGCTGCCAGGCCACGATCGCGTCGCGGGCCAGCAGCAGATCGTCGGACGAACGCGCCGTGCGGAAGTACGGATGGGTGAAGCCGCCGTTTCCCGTGTCGGTCGGGACGCGCAATACGCCCTCGGCCTCGGGTTCGTGCAGGGCGTCGTACAGCTGGGCGATCGAGCGGGCGCTATTGCGGAATGCGGGGTGGCTGGTGACGTCCGCGACGCGCTCTCCGCCGATATATACCGTGCGTCCGTCGCGCAGCGATTCCAGGTATTCGGCGCCGGTCATCGGCCGGACGTCATTCAATGGGCCGGCCGTGGCGGGGGAAACGGTCGTCATCTTTGGCATTCTCCTTCTGGTAGCGGAGATCGGCCTGCTGAACTGCATGTAAGCTGCTCGCGCGTCCCGCTGGCGGGACATGCGCATTTTATTGGCGGAGAATATGCCTATCATGCGGAGAACGTTGATCCGAAGGCAATGTGAACGTGGTTGCCGGGTCGGCCGGGCCCTGGTTATGGTTGCCGCGAGTTTCGGCCCGATAGCCACAGAATGGGCGGGCGAAGAATGTTCGAGAAAATCAGTGAGGGGATTCTCTCCACCATTGGGGCGACCCCGCTCGTCCGGCTCGACCGCCTTTTCGGGAATTCCGGGGCCCGGTTCCACGCCAAGCTGGAGGCGGTGAACCCGGGCGGCAGCATGAAGGACCGGTCGGCCATGGGGATGGTGCTCGGCGCGATCGACCGCGGCGAGCTGATCCCCGGCCGGTCGACGGTCGTCGAGTCGAGTTCCGGCAACCTCGGCATCGGCCTGGCGCAGGTGTGCCTGTGGTTCGGGCTGCGCTTCATCTGCGTGGGCGACCCCAAGATGACGCCGCAGAACCTGGCGATCCTGGCCGCGTACGGCGCCGAGATCGACATCGTCCGCGAGCCGGACAACGACATGGGCGACTACCTGGCGGCCCGGGTCAGGCGGGTGCGCGAGCTCGTCGAGCGCATCCCGCACGCCTATTGGCCCAACCAGTACGCCAACCCGCTCAACGCCCGCGCGCAGGAGACCATCATGCGCGAGATCGCCGAGCGGCTCCACGGGCGGGTGGACTACCTGTTCGTCGCGACGGGCACCTGCGGCACCATCAACGGCTGCGCCCGTTACATCGCCGACCACGGGCTCGGCACCCACATCGTCGCCGTCGACGCCGAGGGCAGCGCCATCTTCGGCGAGCAGACGTGCCGGCGGCTCATCCCGGGGCACGGCGCGGCGTTCCGCTCGGAGTTGTACTTCGACGGCATCGCCCACTCCGTGGCGCGCATGACCGACCAGGACTGCGTGGTCGGCTGCCGGCGGCTGGTCGGGGCCGAGGCGATCCTGGCGGGCGGCTCCTCCGGGGCCGTCGTGAGCGCCGCCGCCCAGCGGCTGGCGGAGATCCCGGACGGCGCGAACTGCGTCCTGCTGCTGCCCGACCGGGGGGAGCGGTACCTCCAGACGATCTACTCCGACGCCTGGGTCGAGGAGAAGTTCGGCGACATCGCCCATCTGTGGAAGGAGCAGACCACATGCTGATCCTGCGGCGGCGCGACGTGCTCGACCTGCTGGACGGCGCGGAGGACACGGTGTGCGCGATCGTCGAGAACGCGTACGCCGCGCACGCCCGAGGCGAGACCGCGGTGCCGCACTCGGTCTTCCTGCGCTTCCCCGACCGGCCGGGTGACCGCATCATCGCCCTGCCCGCCTACGTCGGCGGCGAGCGCCCGATCGCGGCGCTCAAGTGGGTGGCCTCCTTCCCGGGCAACACCGCCGCCGGCCGTGAACGGGCCTCGGCGGCGATCCTGCTCAACTCGCTCGCCGACGGCCGCCCGGAGGCGCTGCTCGAAGGGGCGGTCATCTCCGCCCGGCGCACCGCCGCGAGCGCCGCCGTGGCGGCTGGCCTGCTGACCGCCGGCGCTCCGGCCGACGTCCGGCGCGGCGTCACGCTCGTCGGCTGCGGCGTGATCGGCTTCGAGATCCTCCGCTTCCTGCGGGCGCGGCTGCCCGAACTGGAGGAGGTCACCCTGTACGACCTGGACGCCTCCCGGGCCGCCGGCTTCGCCGACCGCGTCGCCGGGCTGGGCCTGAAGACGTCGGTCGCCGGGGACGCGGACACCGCCATGGCCGCCCACCGCCTGATCGCGCTGGCCACCACGGCGGGCGAGCCGCATCTGGGCACCGGCGCGTGCCGCCCCGGCACGCTCATCCTGCACGTGTCGCTGCGCGACCTCACCCCGGAAGCCGTCCTCGCCGCGCGCAACGTCGTCGACGACACCGACCACGTGTGCCGCGAGGCCACCTCGCTCGATCTGGCCGCCCGCCGCTCGGGGAACCGCGACTTCGTCGACGCGGAGATCGGCGACCTGCTGACGGGCGCGGCCGAACTGCCGTACTCCGCCGAGGCGCTGACGGTGTTCTCGCCGTTCGGCCTCGGCGCGCTCGACGCCGCCCTGGCCGCCCACGTCCTGGACGGAGCCGCCGCGCGGGGACTCGGCACGCACGTACCCGACTTCATCGCCTGAGGAGGACAGATGCCCACTGAGGAGAGGTTCCTGGTCGTGGTCAACCACGAGGAACAGTACTCGGTCTGGTTCGCCGACCGTGAGCTGCCCGCCGGATGGCGGGCGGAGGGCACCGAGGGCACCCGCCAGGAGTGCCTGGACCACATCGAGCGGGTCTGGACCGACATGCGCCCGCTGAGCCTGCGGCTGCGCATGGCCGAGTCCGGCTGAAGGGAGGCCCATGTCCACGCCCACGCCCGTCCACGAGCTGATCGCGGCACAGGCGGCCAGGACCCCGGACGCCGTGGCGGTCGAGTGCGGCCCGCGGCGTCTCACGTACGCGGAGCTCATGGCGTCGGCCGGCGCTCTGGCGCACCGGCTGCGCGAGCTGGGCGTGCGCCGTGGCGATCCGGTCGCGGTCGCCGTCCCGAGGGGCGTCGAGCTGGTCGCGGCGCTCGTCGGCGTCCACCTGTCCGGCGCGGCCTATCTTCCGCTCGACCCGGGCCACCCGGCGGAGCGGCTGGCGTACATGGTGGCCGACGCCGGGACCCGGGTGCTGGTCACCGCAGCGGTCACCACGGGCGCGGCCGTGCCGCCGCCCTCCGGCGTGGCGGTCGTCCGCATGGACGGCCTCCCCCCGGCGCCCTTCTCGGCGCCCTTCCCGATGGCGGCGGCGCACCCGGACGACCCGGCCTACCTGATCTACACCTCCGGCTCGACCGGACGGCCCAAGGGCGTGCTGGTGCCGCACCGCGCGCTGGCCAACTTCCTGGACTCCATGCGGGCCCGCCCCGGCCTGCCCGCCGGGACGGCGTTCCCGGCGGTGACCACCGTGGCGTTCGACATCGCCGCCCTGGAGTTGTTCCTGCCGCTGGTCACCGGGGGCACGGTCGTCGTCGGCACGGCCGCCGACGCGCGCGACCCCGCCCGGTTGACGGCGCTGCTGGCGCGGATCGGCGCCACCGCCATGCAGGCGACCCCGGCGACCTGGCGGCTGCTGCTGGACGCCGGCTGGACACCGCCGGAGGGCTTCACCGTCCTGTGCGGCGGCGAGCGGCTGCCGCCCGAGCTGGCCCGCCGCCTGGTCGCGGCCGGGGTCGTCCTGTGGGACCTGTACGGCCCGACCGAGACCACCGTCTGGTCGTCGACCGCCCGCCTGAGCGGCGACGGGACCGTCGACTTCGCCCCGGTCGCCAACACCACGCTGCACGTCCTGGACGAGCGGATGCGCCCCGCGCCGACCGGCGAGCTCCACATCGGCGGCGACGGCGTGGCGATGGGCTACCACGCCCGCACGTCGCTGACCGCCGACCGGTTCGTCCCCGACCCCTTCTCCGCCGCCGCCGGGGCCCGCCTCTACCGCACCGGCGACCTGGCCCGGTCGCATCCCGGCGGCCGGATCGAGATCCTCGGCCGGGCCGACGACCAGATCAAGATCCGCGGCCACCGCATCGAGCCCGGCGAGATCGAGTCGCTGCTCACCGGGCACGAAGGGGTGCGCGCCGCGGTCGTGCTGGCGGTCGCGGCGGGCGACGGCGAGCCCCGCCTGACGGCCTACGTCCAGCCGGCCGGGCCGGTCCCGGACGACGAGCTGCGCCGCCACTGCGCCCGCTTCCTCCCGCCCTACCTGATCCCCGCCGACTTCATCACGGTCGACCGGTTCCCCGTCACGCCCAACGGCAAGGTCGACCGCGCGGCGCTGCGCGCGCTGCCCCCGTCCGCGCCGATCGAGGGGCGTGCGCCCGGGACCGAGGCCGAACGGGCCGTGGCGCGGGCCTTCGCCGACGAACTCGGCCGTTCGCCGATCCCCGCGACCGCCGACTTCTTCGTGCTGGGCGGCCACTCGTTGTCGGCGGTCCGGGTGACCGGGCGGCTGGGCGCCGAGTGGGGGGCCGACCTGCCGGTCTCGGAGCTCTTCGAGGCGCGGACCGTGGAGGCGCTGGCCGCCCGGCTGGAGAAGGCGGGCGGCCTGCGGCCGATTCCGGCCGCCGGTCCCGGGCCCCACCCGCTGTCGCACGAACAGCGGCGCATGTGGATCCTGCACCAGCTCGACCCCGCCGGGACCGCGTACACCGAGGCCTTCGCGGTGCGTTTCCCCGGGCCGGTGGACGAGGAGCGCCTCCGGGCGGCGATCGGCCGGCTGGTGGCCCGCCACGCCATCCTCAGGACCCGGTACGTGCCCGGCCCGGACGGCGAGCCGCGCCAGGTGGTCGACCCCGCCGTGCCGGTGGCGGAGGGCGGGCCCGGTTCCTTCGACCTGGCCGGGGCGCCGCCCGTCCGGGTCCACATTGAGCCCGGACCGGACGGCGGACGCCGGGTGCTCTTCACGCTGCACCACATCGCCACCGACGACCGCACCCACGAGGTGCTGGCGCGTGACCTGCGCGCCTTCTACGACGGCGGCGAGCCCGCGCCCCCCGCGGTGACCTACGGTGACTACGCCGCCTGGCAACACGAGCGGCCCGCCGAGCCGCCGCACTACTGGCGCGACCGCCTGGCCGGGCTCGAACCCCTCGAACTCCCCGCCGACCACCCGCGCGCCGACGCCGGACGGCGGGCCGCCGTGCTGGCGTTCGACGTCCCGGCGGCGGTGGAGAGCGGCCTCGCCCGGCTCGGCGGCGCCTGCGGCGCGACGCCGTTCATGACCGCGCTCGCCGCGTTCCTCGCCCTGCTCGGCCGCTGCACCGGGCGCGACGACGTGGCCGCCGGCGTGCCGATCTCCCTGCGGAACCGCCCGGAGCTGGACGACGTGGCCGGCCTGTTCGTCAACACCGTCGTGATCCGGGCGGCCGTCGGCGGCCACACCTCCTTCGCGGACCTCCTGGCGGCGGCCCGGGACGCGGTGGAGGGGGCGCACGCCCACGCCGAGACGCCCTTCGACCTGGTCGTCGAGGCGCTGACGGCGCACCGGGAACCGCTGTTCTCGGTGATGTTCGCCTGGCACGAGGAGTCCGCGCACGGCGTCGAGGGCGTCAGCCCGGCCGAGGCCAAGTTCGACCTCGTCTGCCACGTGACCCGCCGGGCGGGCGGCGGCTTGTCCGGCCGCCTGGAGTACGCCGCCGACGTCTTCGACGAGACGTCCATGGCCACGCTCGCCGGCCTCTACGTCCGGCTGGCCGAGGCGGCCGTCGCCGCCCCGGGCACCCCCATTCGCCGGCTGCCGCTGTCCGCCTCCGCCGTCCGGACGGCCGAGCGACGGCCGGCGGCGACCGGCGGCGGCGTCCTGGACCTGATCGCCGGGCACGCCGCGACCGGCCGGATCGCGGTCCGGGACACGACGGGCGCCCCGGCCCTCACCTTCGGCGAGCTCGACGACCGGGCCGGCCGGCTGGCGTCGCGGCTGCGGGACCTCGGCGTCCGGCGCGGCACGCTCGTCGCCGTGCGGCTGCCGCGCGGCCCCGGCCTCGTCGTGGCGCTGCTCGCGGTGCTCAAGGCGGGGGCGGCCTACGTCCCGCTCGATCCGGCGCACCCCGAGGCCCGGCTGCGGCAGGCGCTGGCCGACTCGGGCGCGCCGCTGCTGATCACCGCGGCGGACACGCCGGGGGTGCGGACGCTGAACCCGGACGACCCCGCCGAACGGGCCGCGATCGACGCGTGCCCGCCGGCCTCCCCGGCCGACCTCGGCCCGGACGACCTGGCCTACGTGGTGTACACCTCCGGTTCCACGGGCCGGCCGAAGGGCGCCATGGTCACGCACGGCGGCCTGGCCAACTACACCCGCTGGGCGCGCGACCGGCTGCGCCCCGGCGACGGCGCGGGCTCGCCCCTGCACACGTCCATCGCCTACGACCTGGCCCTCACCTCCCTCTATCCGACGCTGGCCGCCGGTGCGGCGGTCCGGCTGGTGGAGGAGTCGCCGGGCGTCGAGGCGCTCGCGCGCGCCCTGCCCGGCGGCCCCTACGGCACGCTCAAGCTGACCCCCACCCACCTGGGGCTGCTCGCCGCGACCGTCCCGGCCGCGACGCTGGCCGGGGCGGCCCGCTGCCTGGTGGTCGGCGGGGAGGAACTGCGCGGCGAGACCCTCGCGGAGTGGACGGCCCACGCGCCGGACACCCGCGTCGTGAACAGCTACGGCCCGAGCGAGACGGCCATCGCCTGCTGCGTGCACGAGGTCAGGGCCGGTGACGTGCGACCGGGGCCGGTGCCGATCGGCGCCCCGATCCCGGGCGCCGCGGTGCACGTGCTCGACGACGCGTTGTCCCCGGTGCCGCCGGGCGTGGTGGGCGAGATCTACGTCGGCGGCCGCGGCGTGGGGCGCGGCTATCTCGGCGACCCCCGCCGCACCGCCGACCGTTTCGTGCCCGATCCGTTCGCGGCGGAACCCGGGGCGCGCCTCTACCGCACGGGCGACCTGGGACGGCGCGGCCCGGACGGCACGCTGCTCTTCCACGGCCGCGCCGACGAGCAGATCAAGGTCGACGGCCACCGCGCCGAACCCGGCGAGGTCGAGGTCGTGCTCGCCGCCCATCCCGACGTGCGGGCCGCCGCCGTCCGGCTCGACCGGTCCGACCCGCGCGCGCCCCGGCTCGCCGCCCACGTCGTGCCGGCCCGGCCGGGGGTGCGGCTGCCCGCCCTGCGGGCGTACGCGGCCGAGCGGCTCCCGGCCCACCTGGTGCCCGCCCTCTGGGGGTTCCTGGACGAACTCCCGCTGCTGGGGAACGGCAAGATCGACCGCCTGGCGCTGCCCCGGCTGACCCCGGGCGAGACGGCCGGTCACGTCCCGCCCGCCACCCCGGCCGAGCAGGCGATCGCCGAGGTGTGGGCCGACCTGCTCGGCGTCGCGAGGGTCGGTCGCGACGACGACTTCTTCGTGCTCGGCGGCCAGTCGATCCTGGCCACCCGCGCCGTCGTGCGGCTGCGCGACCGCTTCCCGGTGCCGATGTCGATCCGGGACGTGTTCGCCGCCCCCACGGCCGCCGCGCTCGCCGACCTCCTCGCGGCCCGCGTGCGTGCCCGGATGGAGGAGATGTTCGGCCCGGACCTGCCCGTCCCCGAGGCCGCCGGACCGGCCGTCACCCCGATCCGACCGGCCGACCGCTCGGGCCCGCTGCCGCTGTCGTTCGCCCAGCGCGGGTTGTGGGTGCTCGACCGGATGCGTCCCGGGGGCGCCGAATACCTCGTGACGACGGCGCTGCGGCTGCGCGGCCCGCTCGACGCCGGGAGGCTGGGCCGGGCGCTGGCCTCGGTGGTCGCCCGGCACGAGATCCTCCGCACCCGCTACGTCGTGACCGGCGACGGGGAGCCCGCGCAGGTCGTCGACCCGCCGCCGCCGCCCTTCCCGGCCGTCGAGGACGGCGACCCGGCGGCCGTCGTCGACGCCGAACTGGCCACGCCGATCGACCTCGAACGCGGCCCCGTCCTGCGGGCCCGGCTCGTCCGCGTCGCGGCCGACGAGCACGTGCTCGTCCTGACCACCCACCACATCGCCACCGACGGCTGGTCCAGTGGCATCATCGCCGCCGACCTGGCCGCCGCGTACGGCGGGGCGGACCTGCCGGTCCCCGGCGTGCAGTACGCCGACTACGCCGCCTGGCAGCGTGCGCGTCTCACCGGCCCGGCGCTGGAGCCGTCGCTCGCGTACTGGCGGGACAGGCTCGCCGGGCTGGAGCCGACGGAGGTGCCGGCCGACCGGCCGCGTCCGCCGGTGGCCGACCACCGGGGCGCGGTGTCGCGCTTCGACGTGCCGCCCGGCCTGGCCGCCGGGCTGGAGGAGGTCGCGGCCCGGGCACGGGTGACGCCGTTCACGGCCTACCTGGCGGGGTTCCTGGCGCTGCTGGCCCGGTACGCGGGGCGGCCGGACGTGGCCGTCGGCGTGCCCGTCTCCGGGCGCGACCACGCCGGCACGGAGAACCTGGCCGGCTGCTTCGTCAACACCGTCGTCATGCGCGCCGACCTGGGCGGCGACCCGTCGTTCGAGGGCCTGCTCGACCGGGTGCGCGAGGTGACGACCGCGGCCCTCGACCACGCCGAGGTGCCGTTCGAGCGGCTCGTGGAGGAGCTGTCGCCCGAGCGCGACCTGTCCCGGCACCCGCTGTTCCAGGTGCTGTTCGCCTTCCGGGAGACCGGCGAGGAGCGCTTCGCCCTGCCGGGACTGGAGGTGTCGGCGGAGCCGGTGCCGTGGCGGACCGCCAAGTTCGACCTGACGATGGAGCTGACGCGGCGGCCCGACGGCGGCCTGACCGGGGAGATCGAGTACGCCACCGCCCTGTTCGACCCGGCCACGGCCGAACGCATCGGCCGCCACTACCGCACTCTGCTGGAGTCGGCGGCCCGCACCCCGGCCGCCCCCGTGACCACGCTGGAGGTCCTGGCCCGGGACGAGCGGCACGCGCTCACCGGCGGCGCGGCCGGGCCCGTCGTCGCCCGGCCCGACGCGGGGCTGCCCGAACTGGTCGCCCGGCAGGCCGCGCTGACCCCGGACCATCCCGCCGTCGAGCACGACGGCACGGCCGTCACCTACCGCGACCTCGACGCGGCGGCCAACCGGCTGGCCTGCCGCCTGCGTGCCCTCGGCGTCGGCCGCGACGACGTCGTGGGGGTCTGCCTCGCCCGGCGGCCCGAACTGGTCACGGCCCTGCTCGCGGTCATGCGGGCGGGCGCCGCCTACCTCCCCCTCGACGCCGCCCACCCGGCCGACAGGCTGGCCTGGATGTTGCGCGACTCCGGCGCGAAGGTGGTGATCGTCGGCGGCGCGGACTCGCCCGCCGCCGGCCACGGCGTGCCGGAACTGACCCCCTCGGACGCGGACGGCCACCCGGGCGACCGGGCGCCGCTCCCCACCGATCCCGACGGCCTGGCCTACGTCATCTACACCTCCGGTTCCACCGGCCGCCCCAAGGGCGTGGGCGTCACCCACCGCGGCATCCGCAACCGGGTGGCCTGGACCGTCGCCGCGCACGGCCTCGGTCCCGCCGACCGCCTGCTGCAGAAGACGGCCGTCACGTTCGACGCGTCGGTGTGGGAGTTCCTCGGCCCTCTCGTGTCGGGCGGCACGGTCGTGCTGCCGGAGGACGGGATCGAACGGGACCCCCGCCGCATGGCCGAGGTCCTGGCCGACGCCCGCATCACGGTGCTCCAGGGGGTGCCGTCGTTCTTCCGCACCCTGGCCGACGCCCCCGGGCTGGAGCGCTGCACCACCCTGCGCCTGCTGTTCTCGGCCGGTGAGCCGCTGCCCGGAGAGCTGGCCGAACGGCTGGCGGCCCGGCTGGACACCGAGGTGGTCAACACCTACGGCCCGACGGAGTGCTCGATCGACGTGACGGCGTGGGCGTACGAACGCGGCACGGTGCCCGCGACCGTCCCGATCGGCCGGCCCCTCGACAACACCCGGGCCGTCGTCCTCACCCCGGACGGCCGGCTCGCGCCCGTGGGGGTGCCCGGTGAGCTGCACGTCGCCGGCGACGGGCTCGGCCGGGGCTACCTCGGGCGGCCGGGACTGACCGCCGACCGGTTCGTGCCCGACCCGTACGGGCCGCCGGGCGCCCGCGCCTACCGGACCGGCGACGTGGTGCGCCGCCGGGCCGACGGCGTGCTGGAGTTCGTCGGGCGGGCCGACCACCAGGTCAAGATCCGCGGCGTGCGGGTCGAGCTCGGCGAGGTGGAGGCCGTCCTCGGCACCCATCCCGGGATCGCCGCGGCCGTCGTCGAGGCCCGGCCCGGCCACGACGGGCTGCCCCGGCTCATCGGTTACGTGGTGCCGCGCGACGGCGCGGACCCGGGGGCACGCGAGTTCCTGCTGGCGCGGCTGCCCGAGCCGTTCGTGCCGTCGGTGTTCGTCACCCTGGACCGGCTGCCCCGCACCACCAGCGGCAAGGTCGACCGGGCCGCGCTGCCGGAACCCGACGCCTCCCGCGCCGGGGAGACCGTGGTGCCGGCCCGGACGCCGCTCGAACACACCGTGACCACGACCATGGCCGAGGTGCTGGGGCTCGCCGTCGTGGGCGTGACCGACGACTTCTTCGCGCTCGGCGGCCACTCCCTCCTCGCCATCAAGATCGCGGCCCGGCTCGACCTGCCGGTGCGCGCGATCTTCGAGGACCGCACCGCCGCCGCCCTGGCCGCCCGCATCGGCGCCCTCGGCGCGCGCACCCCGGACGAGGCGATCCCGCGCGCCGCCGGGCCGGGGCCGGCGCCGCTCTCCTACGCCCAGCAGCGCCTCTGGTTCCTCGACCTGCTCGACCCGGAGAGCTCCCGCTACCACCTGACGTGGGCGTTCCGGCTGACCGGTCGGCTCGACCGCACGGCGCTCGAAGGCGCGCTGACCACCCTGGTCGCCCGCCACGGCGCGCTCAGGACCCGCTATGTGACCGGCCCGGACGGCGAACCGGCCCAGATCGTGGATCCGCCCCGGCCGGTGCCGCTGCCGGTGATCGAGCTCGGCGGACGGCCACTGCCCGACGTCCTCAAGACGCTCGCCGACGAGCCGTTCGACCTGCGGGAACGGCCGCCCGTCCGGCCCCGCCTCATCAGAGTCGGCCCCGACGAGCACGTCTTCGCCCTCACCCTGCACCACATCGCCGGCGACGCCTGGTCCGAGGGGATCATGGCGCGCGAGCTCTCCGCCCTCTACGGGGCCCTGACGGCGGGCCGGCCGGCCGACCTCGGCCCCGAGCCGCTCCAGTACGCCGACTACGCCGCCTGGCAACGCTCCCGGCTGACCGGCGAGGTGGTCGAACGGAGACTCGCGCACTGGCGCGAACGCCTGGCCGGGCTACGGCCGCTGGAGCTGCCGACCGACCGGCCCCGGCCCCTCGTCCGGGACGACGGGGGCGCCGCGATCACCTTCGCCGTCCCGCCCGAGGTCGCCCGGCCGCTGGTGGAACTGGGCCGGCGCCACGGGGCCACCGCGTTCATGACGTTCCTCGGCCTGTTCGGCGCGCTGCTCGGCAGGTACACCGGCGCCACCGACCTGGCCGTCGGCACCCCCGTCGCCGACCGGGGCTCCGCCGAGCTGGACGACGTCGTCGGCTTCTTCGTCAACACGGTCGTCGTGCGCCTGGACCTGACCGGCGACCCCACGACGGAGGAGCTGATCGGCCGGGCCCGGGCCGCCGTGCTCGACGGGCTCGGCCACGAACTGCCCTTCGACCGTCTGGTGGAGGAGCTCGCGCCGAGACGGGACGCGTCGAGGTCGCCGCTGGTCGACGTGCTGATGGAGGTGCGCGAGTCACCCGCGGAGCGGCCCGGCCTGGCCGGGCTGACGGCGGAGCCGGTGGCGGTCGAGCGCACCACGTCCAAGTTCGACCTCATCCTGACGCTGACCGCCGAGCCGGACGGCGGCCTCACCGGCGAGATCGAGTACGCCACCGCGCTCTTCGACGAGACCACGGTCCGGCGGCTGGCCGATCACTTCCGCACCCTCGCCGCCTCCGCCTCGGCCGCGCCGCACCGGCCGGTCGGCGAGCTGGACGTCCTGGACGGGCCCGCCCGCCGCCTGCTGCTCGACGAGTGGAGCCGCGGCGAGGCCTGGGGCGAGGGGCTGGGCGTGGGGGAGTGCCTGCACGAGGCGTTCGACGACCAGGCCGCCCGCACCCCCGACGCCGTGGCCGTGGTCGCGGGGGAGGAGCGCCTGACCTACCGTGAGGTGGCCGCGCGCAGCCGGGACCTGGCGCGGCGGCTGGTCGCGGCGGGCGTGCGGCCGGAGTCGCCGGTCGCGGTCTACCTGGAGCGCACCCCCTCGGTCGTGGTGGTGCTGCTCGCGGTGCTCCGGGCGGGCGGCGTGTACGTGCCCCTCGGCACCGGGCAGCCCGCCGAACGCCTGGCGCTCATCCTGTCGGACCTCGGCCCGGCGGTGCTGCTGACCGAGGAACGCCTGCGCGGGCGGCTGGGCGAGCCGGGCGTGCCGGTCATGACGGCCGACGAGCCCGGCGCGGCGGTTCCCGGCGGGGAGCCGCTTCCGCCGGGCGACCCGGAACGGCTGGCGTACATGATCTACACGTCGGGTTCCACCGGCCGCCCCAAGGCCGTCATGGTGTCGCACCGCGCCTACACCCACCACTGCCGGGTCATCGCCCGGCTGCACCGCATCGGCGCGGGCGACCGCGGCGTCCTGCTGTCCGCGCTCACCTTCGACCTGGCCATGGAGCAGCTCGCGGCCGTGCTGCTGGTCGGCGGCACCCTGGCGATCAGCGACGCCGAGCGTTTCTGGGCGCCGTCGGAGGCGCCCGACCGGCTGGCGGAGAACGGCGTGTCCTTCGTGTTCCTCACCCCCGCCTACCACCGCGAGGTCATGGACGGCGACCCGGACCTCGACGGCCTGCGGATGCTCCAGGTCGGCGGCGAGGCCGTCACCTACGACGACGCGAAGAGGTGGTTCGGCCCCGGCCGGCACGGCGAGTTCGTCAACTCCTACGGCCCCACCGAGGCCACGATCGTCTGCCTGACCCACACGGTGACCCCGGAGGAGGCCGCCGCCGCGCCGCCGGGGAGCGGCGTGCCCATCGGGCGTCCGGTTCCCGGCACCCGGGCGTACGTGCTCGACGACGCACTGAACCCGGTGCCCCCCGGCGTCGTGGGCGAGTTGTGCCTCGGCGGCCCCCGCCTCAGCCGGGGCTACTTCCGGCGGCCGGGGCTGACCGCCGACCGCTATGTGCCCGACGCGTACGGCCCGACGCCCGGAGACCGCCTCTACCGGACCGGCGACCAGGTCAGGCACCGGGCCGACGGCGTGATCGAGTACGTCGGCCGCGTCGACGCCCAGGTGAAACTGCGCGGGCTCCGCATCGAGCTCGGGGAGATCGAGGCGGGGCTGGCGAGTCATCCCGACGTCCAGGCCGCCGCGGTCACCGTGGCGGAGGTGGCCCCCGGTGACCGCCGCCTCGTGGCCTACGTCGTGCCGCGCGCCGGAGCCGCCTGCCGACCCGACGACCTCGGCGCCCACCTGCGCGAACGGGTGCCCGACTACATGGTGCCCGGCCTCTGGACCACCCTCGCCGAGCTCCCGCTGAACACCAGCAAGAAGGTGGACCGCCGGGCGCTGCCCGCGCCCGACCTCGCCACGTTCACCGCGCACGGCGGCGGGACCGCCCCCCGCAACCCGGTCGAGCAGGCCGTCGCCGAGTTGTGGGCGGAGGTGCTCGGCGTGCCCGCCGTGGGCGTCGACCAGGACTTCTTCCACGTCGGCGGGCACTCGCTGCTGGCGACCCGCCTGCTGGTCCGCCTGCGCGACCTGTTCGGCCTCGACGTCCCGCTGCGCACCCTGTTCGAGGCCACGACCGTGTCCGCCCAGGCCACCGCACTGGAGAGGCTCGCCGACGCGTCGGCGACGACGCAAGGAGGACGGCAGTGACGGACCAAGCGACGGGCCAGGCGACGGGCCAGGCGACGGGCCAGGCGACGGGCCAGGCGACGGGCCAGGAGATGAGCGCCGGCGTCAGGTTGCTGCACGAACGCCTGCGGGGGCGGGCGCCGCGGCCCGCCGCCCCCGGACCGGCCATCGCGCGCGCCGACCGCGACGGCCCGCTGCCGCTGTCGTCGGCGCAGAGCGGGCTCTGGGTGCTCGACCAGCTCCGCCCCGGCGGGGCCGACTACCTGGTCCCCATCGCGCTCCGGCTGCGCGGCGACCTGTCGGCCGTCGACCTGGGCGGGGCGCTCGACGAGCTGGTGCGCCGCCACGAGATCCTCCGCACCCGCTACGCCGTGGCGGACGGGGGCGAGCCCGTCCAGGTGATCGACCCGCCCGCGCCGGTCGACCTGCCCCGCGACGACCTCACCGGGGCCGCGCCCGGCGCGCTGGAGGAGCTGCTGGCCGCGGAGGCCGCGCGCCCCGTCGACCTGGCGACCGGTCCGATCCTGCGGGCCCGGCTGATCCGGCTGGCCGACCACGAGCACGTGCTGCTCGTCGTGGTCCACCACAGCGCGATGGACGGCTGGTCCATCGGCCTGCTGGTGAACGAACTGGCCGCGCTCTCCTCGGGCGGCCCGTTGCCCGAACCGGCCCTCCAGTACGCCGACTACGCCGCCTGGCAGCGCTCCCGGCTGACCGAGGAGCCGCTGGAGCGGGAGCTCGACCACTGGGCCGAGCGCCTGCGCGGCCTGCCGGCGCTGGAACTGCGCACCGACCGGCCCCGGCCCGCCGTCTGGCGGCCCGCCGGGCGGAGCGTGCGGTTCCGGGTCCCGGCCGACGTGGCGCGCCGGGCGGCGGCGGTGGCCCGCGACCACCAGGCCACGCCCTACATGGTCTACCTGGCGGCGTTCTGGTCGCTGCTGCACCGCTACACGGGCCAGTCCGACTTCGCGGTCGGCTCGCCCATCGCCGGGCGCACCACGGCCGAGACCCAGCGCATGATCGGCTACTTCGCCAACATGATCGTGCTGCGGGCCGACCTGTCCGGGGAGCCGACCTTCGCCGAGCTGCTGGGCCGGGCCCGCGACACCGCGATCGACGCCTACGCCCACCAGGAGGCGCCGTTCCAGCGTGTCGCCGACCGGATCGGCGCCGGTCGCGACCTGTCCGGGCACCCGCTCTTCGGCGTCAGCTTCGCGCTGCAGACCTACGACCCGATCCGGTTCCACGCCGGGCCGGTGTCGGGCGAGCCGCTGGCCGTGCCCTCGCGGCAGGCCAAGTTCGACCAGAGCTGGACCCTGGAGGAGCAGCCGGACGGATCCCTCGCGGGCGAGGTGACCTTCCCGGACGCGCTCTTCGACGCCGCCACCGCCCGCCGCATGGCCGACCACTACCTGCGCCTGCTGCGCGAGGCCGTCATCGGCCCGGCCCGCCGGATCGGCGAGTTGCCCCTGATGAGCGCGCCGGAGGTCGCGGAGCTGGTGCGGCCCCCGGTGACCGCCGCCCCCGACGGCCCGTGCCTGCACGAACGCTTCGCCGCCCAGGCGCGGCGCACACCCGGCGCGACCGCCGTCACCGCGGACGGCCGCCACCTCACCTACGGAGAACTGGACGCCCGCGCCAACCGGCTGGCCCACCGGCTGCGCGAACGCGGCGCCGGGCCCGAGCGGCTCGTCGGGATCCGCCTGCCCCGGGGCGAGGACCTGCTCGTCGCCCTGCTGGGCGTGCTCAAGGCGGGCGCCGCCTACCTGCCGCTCGACCCCGACCTGCCCGCCGACCGGCTCGCGTTCCTCGTCGGCGACGCCGGCGCCGACCTGGTCGTCACCGTGGGCACCCTGCCGGACCTGCCGGACCTGCTGTACGACGCCGGCCTGGTCGTCCTCGACGACCCGGCGGAGGCCGCCGCCATCGCGGCACAACCCGCCGAGGCCCCGCCGGTCGACGTGGGGCCGGGCACGCTCGCGTACGTGATCTACACCTCCGGCTCGACCGGCCGGCCCAAGGGCGTCCAGGTGACGCACGGGAACGTGGTCCGGCTGTTCACCGCCACCGAGGCCGCTTTCGGCTTCGGCCCCGGCGACGTGCACGCGCTGTTCCACTCCTTCGCCTTCGACTTCTCCGTCTGGGAGATCTGGGGCGCGTTCCTGTACGGCGGCCGGCTCGTCGTCGTCCCGTACGAGACCTCCCGCTCCCCGTGGGACCTGGCGGCGCTGCTGGCCGCCGAGGGTGTCACGGTGCTCAACCAGACGCCGTCGGCGTTCCGGTCGCTGATCGAACTCGCCCAGCGCGGCGAGCCCGTGCCCGACCGGCTGCGCCTGGTCGTCTTCGGCGGCGAGGCGCTCGACGTCGAGATGCTCCGCCCCTGGTGGGACCGGTTCGGGGACAGCTCGCCGCGCCTGGTGAACATGTACGGCATCACCGAGACGACCGTCCACGTGACCTACCGCCCGCTCTCCGTCACAGACCTGGGCGCCGACCGCAGCCCCATCGGCGGCCCGCTGCCCGACCTGGCCAGGTACGTCCTGGACGAGGGCATGCGCCCGGTCCCGCCCGGCGTCCCCGGCGAGTTGTACGTCGGCGGCGCCGGCGTCGCGCGCGGCTACCTCGGGCGGCCCGCCCTCACCGCCGAGCGGTTCGTGCCCGACCCCTTCGGCCCGCCCGGGTCGCGCCTGTACCGTTCGGGCGACAAGGCGTGCGTGCTGCCCGGCGGCGAGGTCGCCTTCCTCGGCCGCACCGACGACCAAGTGAAGATCAGGGGCTTCCGCATCGAGCTGGGCGAGGTGCGGGCGTGCCTGACGGACCATCCGGACGTCGACCAGGCGGTCGTCGTGGCCGACGAGCCCGCGCCCGGCGAGCGGCGGCTGGTGGCCTACGCCGTCCCCGCCGCCGGGGCCCGCCCGGAGGTCGCCGGCCTGCGCGCCCACATGGCCGACCGGCTGCCCGGCTACATGGTCCCGGCGGCGTTCGTGCTGGTACCCGCGCTGCCGCTGACCACGAGCGGCAAGGTCGACGTGCGCGCGCTGCCCGCGCCGGAGGCCCCGGCGCGCGGCGGCGCGGCCCCCCGCACCGCCGAGGAGAAGGCCATGGCCGAGATCTGGGGCCGGGCGCTCAACGTCGACGGCGTCGGCGTCGACGACAACTTCTTCGAGCTCGGCGGCGACTCGATCCGCGCGGTCCGGCTCGTCGGCCTCCTGCGCGCGAACGGGTTCGACCACTCCGTACGCGACCTCTTCAGGCACCAGAGCATCGCCGAGCTGGCCCGGGTCGGCGCGGGCGACAACGGTGCCGCGCACGTGCCGACGCCGCCGTTCACGCTGGTCGGCGAGGACGACCGCCGGGAACTGCCGCCCGGCGTCGCGGACGCCTACCCGATGTCCCAGGTCCAGGCCGGCATGGCCTACGAACTGCTGGCCGACCTCGGCGCCCGGCCCTACCACAACGTCACCAGCTACCTGATCCGCGACGACGGGCCCTTCTCCGCCGCCGCGTTGTCGACGGCGCTCGACACGCTCGTCGCCCGCCACGAGATCCTGCGCACCTCCTTCGACCTGGGCTCCTACACCGAGCCGCTCCAGCTCGTGCACCGCGAGGCCACCCCCGAGTTCGGCCACCGGGACCTGCGCGGCCTGCCGGCCGCCGAACAGGACGAGCGCATGGAGGCGTTCCGGGCGCGCGAGCGGGAACGGGTCTTCGCCCTCGACACCGCGCCGCTCATCCGGGTGCACGCCCACCAGGTCGCCGACGACCGCTGGTACATGTCGCTGACCGAGTTCCACGCCATCCTCGACGGCTGGAGCCACAACTCGCTGGTCACCGAGCTGCTGGCCGCCTACCGCGCCGCCCGCGCGGGCCGGACGTCTCCGGCCCCCGCCACCGGCGCGGTCCGGTTCGCCGACTTCATCGCGCAGGAGCGGCGCAGCCTCGCCGACCCCGCCGACCGGGCCTTCTGGCAGGGCCGGGTGGCCGGCGCCGACCCGCTCGTCATCCCGGCGGGCTGGGCCGACCCCGGCGGGCCCGAGTCCTACTCGATCACGGTGCCCTACCGGGATCTGGAGGAGCCGCTGCGGGCCGTGGCCGCGGCCGCCGGCGCCTCGTTCAAGAGCGTGCTGCTGGCCGCGCACCTGGCCGTGTGGCGGGCGCTCACCGACTCCGAACGCTTCTTCTGCGGGCTCGTGTGCAACGGCCGGACCGAGGCCGAGGGTGGTGACCAGGTGCGGGGCATGTTCCTCAACCCGGTGCCGTTCGTCGCCCCCACCGGCGCGCGGACCTGGCTCGACCTGGTGAAGGCCGTGTTCGCCGAGGAGGTGGAGCTGTGGCCGCACCGCCGCTTCCCGCTGCCGGAGATGCAGCGCGCGTTCGGCGACGGCGAGCGGCTGATCGGCGTGGCCTTCAACTTCCTCGACTTCCACGTGCTCGACCGCGTCATGGTGGACACCGCCGGCAGCACCGACGTCAGCCCGAACGAGTTCCCGCTGGCCGTCTCCACCCAGGGCGGCGGGCTGCTGATCATGGCGCAGTCGGCGTGGGTCGGCCGGCGCCACGCCGAACTGCTCGGCCGGATGTACCGGCGGGCGCTGACCCTGATGGCCGCCGACCCCGCCGGGCCGCTCGGCGTGCCGCTGCTGCCGCCCGCCGAACGGGCCCGGCTGCTGGCCGAGGGCAACGACACCCGCGCGCCCAAGCCGTCGCCCGCGGTGCACCGGGCCGTCGCCGAACGGGCCGCCGCCCGGCCCGAGGCGGTCGCGGTCGAGACGGCGGCGGAGCGGATCACGTACGGGGAGCTCGAACGGCGGGCGCTGAGCTGGGCGGGCCGGCTGCGTGAGGCCGGGGTGCGCCCCGGCGACCTCGTCGCCCTGTGCCTGCCCCGCACGGCGGAGGCCATCGCGGCCCTGCTCGGAGTGCTGAAGGCGGGCGCGGCGTACGCGCCGGTCGATCCCGGCCACCCCGTCGCCCGCATCGCCGGGCTGCTGGCCGACACCCGTGCCCGCGCCCTCGTCACCACCCCCGGGATCGCCGGGTCGTTGCCGCCCGGCGGGCCCGTGGTGCTCGTGCCCGGCCCGGACCACGCCGGGATCCCCGAGGCCGGGGCCCACCCGGAGGAGATCGTCTACGTCGTGCACACCTCGGGCTCGACCGGGCGGCCCAAGGGCGTCATGGCCCGGCACGGGGCGCTCGCCGACCGGGTCGCCTCCATGCGCCGCCACCTGCGCCTGTCCGAGGACGACGCCGTGGCGCTCGTGGTGCCGCTGGTGACCGACGTGGCCCAGCTCGCCGTGTTCGTCGCGCTCACCGGAGGCGGCCGGCTCGTGCTCGCCGGAGACGACTACGCCCGGGACCCGCTGTCGCTGGCCGGGCTGCTCCGCGACAGCGGGGCCCGGTTCATGCAGGCCTCGCCCACGACCTGGCGCATGCTGGCCGAATGCGGCTGGCGCCCGCCGAAGGGCTTCCGCCTGCTGTCGGGCGGCGAGGCCATGGACGCCGACCTCGTCGGCCGCCTGGTCGGCACCGACGCCGAGGTGTGGAACAACTACGGCCCGAGCGAGGCCACCGTCTTCTGCTTCGGCACCCGCCTGTCCGGCGGCCGAATCTGGACGCAGGCGGCCAACACCACGACCTACCTGCTCGACGAGCACCTGGAACCGGTGCCCGCCGGCGTGCCGGGGCAGCTCTACATCGGCGGCGACGGACTGGCCGCCGGCTACCTCCGCAAACCGGCCGCCACGGCGGACGTCTTCCTGCCCGACCCGCACGGCGGCGTCCCGGGCGGGCGGATCTACGCCACCGGCGACATCGGCCGCCGGACCCCCGACGGCCACATCGAGATCCTCGGCCGGCGCGACCACCAGCTCAAGATCCGCGGGTTCCGCGTCGAACTCGGCGAGATCGAGAACACCCTCGCGGCCCACCCCGGCGTGGTCGCGGCGGTGGCCCACCCGGTCCCCGGCCCGGAGGGCGAGAAGCAACTCGCCGCGTACGTCATCGGCCGGGCCGACCTGGGCGACCTGCGCGCCCACGCGGAGGACCGGCTGCCCGCCTACATGGTGCCGACCCTCTTCGTCGCCATGGAGTCGTTCCCGCGCCTGCCCAACGGGAAGGTCGACCGCGGGGCCCTGCCGGTGCCGTCCGGGCTGCGCCCGGAGGTGACCACCCCGTACGCGCCGCCGGAGGGCGAGACCGAGGCCGCCATCGCCGCCGTCTGGGCCGACGCGCTCGGCATCGAGAAGGTCGGCCGCGACGACGACTTCTTCGCCCTCGGCGGCCACTCCCTGCTCACGCTGCGCATCATCGCGCGGCTGCGCCGGGAGCACGGCGTCCACCTCACCTTCCGCGAGTTCCTGGCCCACCGCACGGTGCGCGGCCTGGCGACGACGGCGGGCGGCGCCGCCCCGGCCGTGCGGCCGCCCGCGTTGTTGTGGCTGGGCGGCGCGGGGGAGGGCACGCCGCTGTTCTGCGTCCACCCCGGCGGCGGCAGTGCCCGGTGGTACCTCGACCTCGCCGACGCCCTCGCCCCCGGCCGCCCGCTGGCCGCGTTCGAGTATCCGGGCCTGCACGGCGACCACGGCCCGGCCGGCAGCGTGGCCGAGATCGCCCGCATGTACGTGGACGAGATGCGCGCGGCCCGGCCCGCCGGCCCCTACCACGTGGTCGGCTGGTGCGGCTCCAGCGGCATCGCCTGGGAGATGGTGCGCCGGCTCACCGCCGCGGGGGAACGGGCCGAGCTGATCCTCATCGACCCGGTCGTCGACACCTCGCTGCGGGACAACGCGGCTCTGGTGGCCAACGTCGAGCTGTTCCGCCGCGCCGAGGACCTGTTCGCCTTCCTGCGGGACGGCGCCGACGAGCGGCGGCTCGGCGAGGCCCGCGCCGAGCTGGTCAACGTGCTGCGCGGCGTGGTCGACGACGGCGACATCGTGTTCGAGGAGGAGGACCTCGACGACGCCTGGGTGCACCGGCTGCGCGCCTGGCGCGAACTGCTGGAGGTACGGCTGCACTACCGCTTCCCCCGCCACCCCGGCCGGGTGCGGCTGATCCTGAGCGAGGAGCTGGCCTCCGGCGACCTCGACGGCGTGCTCACCCAGCGGTTCGACGACTACCTGGAGCAGTGGCGGCGGCTGGCCGCCGACGTGAGTGTGCACCTGACCCCCGGCGACCACCGGGCGGCGCTGCGCCGGCCGCACGTGTCCGCGCTGGCCGCCACGCTGGCCGAAATCGTAGAGGAGTGACCATGTCCCCCCGTCACGTCATCTCGCTGCGCGACCTGACCGACGCCGACATCGAGCAGATCGTCGAGCGCGGCGTCCGCATCGCCGCCGACCCGTCCGCCGTCCGGCCCGTCCTGGCCGGACGAGTGGTGGGCGTGTTGTTCACCAAGACGTCCACGAGGACCCGCACCTCCTTCACCGCCGGCGCGCTGCGGCTCGGCGCCCAGGTGATCGCCTACGGCCCGAACGACCTCCAGGCCAACACCGGCGAGTCGATCGAGGACACCGCGAAGGTGCTCGGCGGGATGCTGGACGGCCTGGTGATCCGCACCGCCGGGCCGCCCGCCGAGATGCGGGCGTTCGCCGCCCACTGCCCGGCCGTCGTCAACGCGATGAGCGCCGACGAACACCCCACCCAGGCGCTGGCCGACCTCACGACGTTGTCGTCCCGGTTCGGCCGGGTCAAGGACCTGCGCGTGCTGTACGTCGGCGAGGGCAACAACACCGCCGCCGCCCTGGCCCTGTCGCTGCCCCGCTTCCAGGGCGTGGAGTTGTCGTTCCACACCCCGGCCGGTTACGGCCTGGCCCCCGAGGTGCTGCGGGAGGCCGAGGACCTGGCCGCGCGGTCCGGCGGGCGGGTCGCCGAACGCCACGACATGGACCGGCTGCCCGAGGAGGTGGACGTCGTCTACACCACCCGCTGGCAGACCACGGGCACCAGCAAACCCGACCCGCACTGGCGCGACGCCTTCGCGCCGTTCCAGGTGGACGGCGCGGTCATGGACCGCTATCCGCGGGCCCTCTTCATGCACGACCTCCCGGCGCACCGCGGCGAGGAGGTGACCGCCGGGGTGCTCGACGGCCCGGCGAGCATCGCCTTCGACCAGGCCCGGCACAAACTCCACAGCGCGACGGCCGTCCTGGAATGGTGCCTTTCCTCATGAGAATCCTCGTCACCGGCGGCGCCGGTTTCATCGGCTCCCACTTCGTCCGCACCACGCGGGGCGCGAGCGTCACCGTCCTCGACCGCCTCACCTATGCGGCCGACCCCGCCAACCTGCAGGGGGTCCCGCACGACTTCGTCGAGGGCGACGTCTGCGACGCCGGCCTGCTGGCCGAGGTCGTGCCCGGCCACGACCTGGTCGTGCACTTCGCGGCCGAGTCACACGTGGACCGCTCGATCCGGGGGTCGGCGGAGTTCGTCCGGACCAACGTGCTGGGCACCGAGGCGCTGATGCGCGCCTGCCTGGAGGCCGGCGTGCCGCGCGTCGTGCACGTCTCGACCGACGAGGTGTACGGCACCATCGACACCGGCTCGTGGACGGAGGAATCGCCCCTGGCCCCCCGCTCGCCCTACGCGGCGTCCAAGGCGGGCAGCGACATGATCGCGGCGGCGTACGCGATCACGCACGGCCTGCCGGTCTCGATCACCCGCTGCGGCAACAACTACGGCCCCCGCCAGTTCCCCGAGAAGGTCATCCCGCTGTTCGTCACCAACCTCCTGGAGGGCGCGAAGGTGCCCCTGTACGGCGACGGCGGCAACGTCCGCGACTGGATCCACGTCGACGACCACTGCCGGGCCATCCGGCTCGTCGCCGAGCACGGCGTGCCCGGCGAGGTCTACAACGTCGCCGGCACCGCCGAGCTGACGAACCTGGAGCTGACCGAACGGCTGCTGACGGCGGTGGGCGCCGGCTGGGAGATGGTCGAGCGGGTGCCCGACCGCAAGGGCCACGACCGCCGCTACTCCCTCGACGACGCCAAGCTGCGCGCGCTCGGCTACCGGCCGCTGACCTCGTTCGGCACGGGCCTGGCCGAGACCGTCCGCTGGTACGAGGACAACCCCTCCTGGTGGAAGCCCAAGCGGGCCCGCTGAGGAGTCGCCGGCGGGTCAGTCGTCGAGGAGGCCGGCCTCGTGGACCAGCAGCGCGATCTGGACCCGGTTGTTCAGGCCGCACTTGGTCAGGACGGCGGACACGTGCGTCTTGACCGTGGCCAGGCTGATGTGGAGCTCGGCCCCGATCTCGGCGTTGGACAGGCCGCGCCCGACCGCGACGGCGACCTCCCGTTCTCGGCCGACCAGCACCGACAGCCGCTCCTTGGCGCGGGTGCGGCGCTCGTCCACGCGCGAGTCGGTGACCCGGGCGAGCAGCCGGCGTGTCACGGCGGGGGAGAGCACCGGGTTGCCCATCCTGACCTGGCGCACCGCGGCGACGATCTCGGCGGGCGGCGTGTCCTTGAGCAGGAAGCCGGCCGCCCCGGCGCGCAGCGCGCGCAGGACGTGGTCGTCGGCGTCGAACGTGGTCATGACGATGACCTCGGGCGCGCCGGGCCGGGACCGGATCGCCTCGGTCGCGGTCAGGCCGTCCATGACCGGCATCCTGATGTCCATGAGCACGACGTCGGGGCGGTGCCGGGTGGTCAGCTCCAGCGCCTCCCGCCCGTCTCCGGCCTCGGCGACGACGGTGAGGTCGGGCGCCCCCCGGAACATCAGCGCCAGTCCCATGCGGACCAGGGGGTCGTCGTCGGCGATGAGCACGCCGACCTTCGGCTCGGAGGCGGTCATGGAGGCCAGGGTAGCCATGCCGACAACAACCAGGCGTCGTCGCCGTCGGGGCCGTACTTCAGCCGGCCGCCCACGGGCTGGACCCGCTCGGCCAGCCCGGCCAGACCCTGACCCGGCGTGCCGCCGGGGGAGGAGGGCGCGGCGACGGAGTTGCGGACCTCGATGGCCAGCCACTCGCCCTCGGTGCCCGACACCCGGACCGAGACCTCCGCGCCGGGCGCGTGCTTGCGGGCGTTCGTCAGCCCTTCCTGGACGATCCGGTAACCGGTGTGCCCGGCCCGGCCGGGGACGGCGCCGCCGTCGAGGTCCATGGTCAGGTGGACCGTCATGCCGGCCCGCCGCGACTCGGCGACGAGTTCCCTGATCCGGTCGAGCGAGGCCCGCGAGAGCTCCTCCACGGGCGCGCGCAGCACGCCGATGACCTCGCGCAGATCCTGGAGCGCCTGGTGGGCGCTCTGCCGGATCACCGTGGCCGCCCGGGAGACGTCGTCGGGGGAGGCGTCCGGATTGAACTCCAGCGCGCCGGCGTGCACGCTGAGCAGGGACAGCCGGTGGCCGAGCACGTCGTGGATCTCCCTGGCGATCGCCTCGCGCACCCGCTGCTGCGCCTCGGCCTCGGCCCGGACGGCGGTCTCCTTCAGCGTCTCCAGCAGCCGCCGGCGATGGTGGACGAGCATGCCCCAGCCGGTGGCCGCCGTCTGGAGGGCGACCGCCAGCAGGAACAGGGTCTCGCGGGTCTCGCCGGGGCCCTGCCGGACCAGCGCGAACACGAGCGCGGTGAAGATGCTGAGCCCGAAGATCGTCATGGTGGTGCGCACCGGCCGGTGCGCCGCCACCGTGAACAGCGCCACCAGCATGGCGCCGCCGACCAGCTCGGAGAAGGCCGACAACACGACCAGGACCAGGGCCAGCTCGACCGGCCAGCGCCGGCGCAGCCACAGGGCGCCGCAGCCCAGCACCCCGACGAGCTGGTCGAGCCCGAACAACACGGGTGTCACCGGGTCGGGCATCCCGAGCCGTTCGGCCGCCGTCACGATCCCCAGCACGGCGGCGAACAGGAACAGGAGGGTGTCGACCAGCCAGTCGCGCAGGGTGCGGCGGGGCGTGCGCGTCACTCCGGGTGTCTCCATCGCATCGAAGCCTAGAGGCTCCTACTCGTAGCCGTACTGTTCGATGAGGTCGCCGAACTGCTCGGTGAAGCGGGCCACGTTCCGCTCGGTGAAGCGCTCCCGCCAGCCGCCGCTGCGCCCCTTGTAGAAACTCCACGCGTCCGGGTTGTAGACCCGGCCGGCGACCTCCTCGGCGTCGCGGCCCGAGCCGATGTGGCGCAGCACCCGGTTCACCGCGTCGAGTTGCCGCTCCCGCGAGCCGCCGCCCTGCGGCCCGACCAGGTCCTCGTAGCGGACCTTGCACACGTTGGGGTGGTTGAGCAGCCACAACGCCTTCTCGAACTGGTCGCGGGCCAGGAACGCCCGGTCCCGCAGCGCGTAGTCGATCTTCTCCTCCCAGGTCGGCTTGCTGTGCAGGATCGCGCTGAAGATGTCGGCCTCGAAGAAGTTGCCGTAGCCCTCCTTGGTGCGCCCCTCCAGGAAGTTGATCATCGAGACGACGGCGTCGCGCGGGTCGCGGTAGTTGAAGATGATCGGCGGGCAGCCGGTCTCCACCCATTCGCTGAGGAAGGTGCCGTCCACCCGCTCGATGTCCAGCTCGTGGAAGATCCAGCACAGTCCGGGCGGGGTGTCGGCGAAGCGGCTGTAGGACAGGTGCGGGTTGGTGGCGATGTGCTCGGCGTACTCGTACCGGGTCCGGCCGTACCGGTTGACGACCCGCTGGCCGAGCTGGCGCTGCCAGTGCCAGACCATGGCCGCCCACGCCTCGCGCGCCCGCTCCTCGAACGCGCCGGTGCCGCGCAGCCCGGCGAACTCGTCGTAGTCCACCTTGGACAACACCTGCGCCCCGATGGCCAGGCTCTGCTCCTCGTCGAACCGGGGCACCGTGTGCGGTCCCGGCCGGGGCACGCCGACCATCTTGAAGCCGAGCTCCAGCATTAGCTCCTGCATCAGGTGGGTGCCGCTCTTCTGCGTCGAGATCACCATGACGCGCTGTTCCCGGTTCACTTGGACCTCCTCTGGTACAGGACCCCGTCGCTCCAGATGACGTCGACCCGGCCCCAGCGCATGGCGGAGGCGACGTCGGGGAAGAAACCGCCGCCGCTCGGGCCGGCGCTCGTGCTGCACAACACCGGGATCCCGCTCCACGTGGCGTACTCGCGCAGGATGGTCGCCAGCACCGGATCGTCGTCGGCGGTGACCGTCTGGAGGCGCGCGGTGCCGTCGAGGTGCTGGATCGCGGGGATGCGGTCCACCCACTCGGGGCGGATGCGGTGCTCGTACAACATGTATGGATCGGGCGTGCCGGGGTCGAAGATGTCGGCGGCCCGCGACGCCAGGCAGATCGGCGTGACCGGGCGGTGCTCGTCGCGTTGCTTCAGCTCGTTGAGCAGCCGCCGGGTGCCGCCGTGCACCGCGGGGGCCAGCACGCTGCGCGATCCCAGCGCGCGCGGCCCGAGCTTGCCGCGCCCGCTGAGCACGACCGCGGGCCGGCCCGTCAGGTGCAGGAGCCGGGCCAGCTCCTCCGGCCGGCAGGGCGAGAGCGACCAGTCCTCCGGCGGGTGGGGCTGCCGGGTCAGCGCGGGGCCGAGCCGCAGGCTCCACTCGATCGGCCGCAGCCCGGTCTCGCGGCCCAGGTGCGCCGCCGCCGCCCCGATGGACGACCCCGAGTCGTCGGGGAACGGCGGCACCCACATCTCCCGGATCGCCGGGTCGGCCCGCAGGGCCGAGTTCCACTTGATGTTCAGCGCGCAGCCGCCGGTGAAGCACAGGTCGACCGGCCCGTCGCCCTTCCACTCACGCACCCGGGTGACCAGCCGCTCCACCAGGAGTTGCTCGATGAAGGCGTGCAGGCCGGCCAGCACGTCGGCGTCGGCCGCCCCCATGCGGTCGGCCCGCTCGCGCAGGTCCAGGAGGGCGGCGCGGGCGAACCGGTACGAGGGCTCGGCCGAGCCGCCGCAACCCACGACCGACCGGCGGTAGCCGCGCGCCCCCTCGGAACCGCCGGTGAAGTGGGTCTCGACCACCTCCCGCACCACGGCCAGGATCTCGTCCTTGGCCGCGCCCAGCGCGAGATAGGCCATCAGGTTCCCCGCCGACAGCGGGTCGGGGGCGCCGTCGCCGCCGTCCCGGCGGGCCGGCCCGAAGAACTCCGCGGCCAGCGCGTAGAAGTCGCCGACCAGCGGGAACAGGGCTCCGCCCGGTTCGATCCGGCCGTCGGCGCCCACGTGGTAGAGGCGGGGGAAGGAGTCGCCGTCCCAGACGAGGACGGTCGCCGGGGCGCCCTCGGCGGCGAAGGGGCTGGTGCAGTAGGCGGCGGCGATGTGACTGGTCAGGTGCGGATAGCTCGTGTACACGACGTCCGTCCCGCCGAGGGACATGCTGCCGCGCAGGCCGGGCGCGCCCGGGTCGGGCGACGCCGCGGTCTCCAGATAGGGCGCCACGCTCACGCCGAGCACCCGCCCGGGGGTCGTTCCCGCCCAGCCGTCCACCACCCATTCGTCGACGTCGCCGATCTCGTATCCCTGCGCGGCGAGCAATCTCGGCACGATTTCCAGATCCGGAACGCCGCTGTGCCGCGGGTTGTTATCCAGCTTCTGGATCTCGATATTGAACTCGAGCTTGCCGTCACCGAGCAGAGCCACTCCGCCGCCCTTGGTCAGCTTGAGCCCGGCAGTAATCATCGCTCTCCTCCGCATTCACTGGCGCCGTACCCGCTTCATTGATATCCAATTAATCGGGCCAAAAGCTAGCCGTAGTACTGGTGAGACGGCCATCCGTCCCGCTGGCGGGACACTGCGGAGAGAATTGTTTGCACAAATCCAGAGGGCGCGCTGAAATGCGTCGGAGAGATTCTGGGACCCGGTCGATCAGGAGCTCGTATGTCGAACCAATCGTTATGCCGTGTGTGCGGCGGGACGGTCCGTGAGTTTTTCGATTTCGGTCGTCAGCCGTTGTCGGACGCATTTCTTCCGCCCGGCGCGGACCTGGGGGAGGAGTTCTTCTACCGCCTCGCCACCGGCCTGTGCGAGTCGTGCACGATGGTGCAGCTCATGGAGGAGGTGCCGCGGGAGCGGATGTTCCACCAGGAGTACCCGTACCACTCGTCGGGATCGGCCTACATGCGCGGCCACTTCGAAGAGCTGGCCAAGCGGCTGCTGACCACCGAGCTCGCCGGCGACGACCCGTTCGTCGTGGAGGTGGGCTGCAACGACGGCGTCATGATCAAGGCCCTGGCGGAGGCGGGCGTGCGCCACCTGGGCGTCGAGCCGTCCGGGGGAGTGGCCGACCTGGCCGCCGCGAAGGGCATCCGGGTCCGCAAGTCGTTCTTCGAGGAGTCGACGGCCAGGGAGATCCTCGCCGCCGACGGGCCCGCCGACGTCATCTACGCGGCCAACACGCTCTGCCACATCCCCTACATCGGGTCGGTCCTGTCGGGCGTGTCGGCCCTGCTGGCGCCGACCGGGGTGTTCGTCTTCGAGGACCCCTACCTGTCGGACATCGTCGAGCAGACCTCCTTCGACCAGATCTACGACGAGCACTTCTTCTTCTTCACCGTCCGCTCGGTCCAGGCCATGGCCGCCGGGCACGGCCTCGAACTGGTGGACGTCGAGCGGCTGCCGGTGCACGGCGGCGAGGTGCGTTACACGCTGGCGCACGCCGGCGCCCGCCCACCCTCGCCCGCGGTGGCCGAACTCCTGGCCGAGGAGGACGCCCGGCGGCTCGGCGAGCTCGACACGCTGCGCCGCTTCGGAGAGAACGTGCTGAGCATCCGCGACGACCTGACGGCCCTGCTGCGCCGCCTGCGCGCGGAGGGCAAGCGGGTCGTGGCCTACGGCGCCACGGCCAAGAGCGCCACCGTCACCAACCTCTGCGGCATCGGCCCCGACCTGGTCGAGTTCGTCTGCGACACCACCCCCGCCAAGCAGGGACGGCTCACCCCCGGCACCCACATCCCGGTCGTGCCGCCGGAGGAGTTCTCCCGCTCCTACCCCGACTACGCGCTGCTGTTCGCGTGGAACCACGCCGCCGAGATCATGGCCAAGGAACAGGCGTTCACCGACTCCGGAGGCCAGTGGATCTTGTATGTGCCCAGCGTGCGGACGGTGTGAATCCCTGAGGAGGGCTCGATGAACCCGCAAGCCACCACATCCGCTGAGATCTTCAACTCCACCGTCGCCGGTTTCGCCATCGCCACCGCCTGGGAAGTGGGCGCGCTCGACGAGCTGCACGAGCGGGGCGTGGTCGACGTGCCCGCCTTCTGCGCCCGGCACGACCTGCACCTGCCGTCGGCGCGCGGCATGTTCGCCGCCCTCGCCTCGGCCGGCGTCGTGGTCCGGGACGGCGAGGACACCGCGCACGCCGGCCCCGCCCTGCCCGACGTCTACCGGGACAAGGCGTTCTTCCACTGGCTGACGATCGGCTGCGCCGAACTGTTCGGGAACATGCCGCGCATCGTCCGCAACGAGAACCGGGCGGGCGCCTTCTACCGCCGTGACGCGGTGGCCATCAGCTACGCCTGCAAGGACATCAACCGCCAGGCGTTCGACCCGGCGTTCTGGGAGGCGATGGAGGCCATCGACTTCTCCTTCCGCACCGTCGCCGACCTGGGCTGCGGCGGCGGGGGCCGGCTGGCCCAGATCGCCGCCCGCTATCCCGACGTCACCGGCGTCGGGATCGACATCGCCCCGGCCGCCCTCCGCGACGCCGCGGCGAACGTGGCCGCCGACGGGTTCGGCGGGCGGTTCGAGTTCATCGAGGCCGACGTCCGGGAGATGGACGCCGACCAGCGCCTGGAGAAGGTCGAGGTGCTGACCTGCTTCATGATGGGCCACGACTTCTGGCCCCGGGAGCAGTGCGTGGCCTCGCTGCGCCGGCTGCGCGAGGCGTTCCCCAACGTCCGCCGCTTCCTGCTGGGCGACACCGCCCGGACCACCGGTATCCCCGACCGGGAGAAGCCCGTTTTCACTCTGGCGTTCGAGACGGCTCACGACCTGATGGGCGTCTACCTCCCGACCCTCTCCGAATGGGAGAGCGTGTTCGAGGAGAGTGGGTGGACGTGCCTCAACGCGCGTCCCGTCCACGTGCCCGCGGATTCCGTCGTCTTCGAACTGGCCTGAGGAGTTTCATCGTGATTCGATCTGTGGTGATCGTGGGTGGCGGCACGGCCGGGTGGATGACGGCCAGCTACCTGAAGGCGGCCTTCGACGACCGGCTCGACGTGACGCTGGTGGAGTCGCCACAAGTCAGGCGCATCGGCGTGGGCGAGGCCACGTTCAGCACCGTGCGCCACTTCTTCGACTACCTCGGCCTCGACGAGGCCGACTGGTTGCCCAAGTGCGCGGGCGGCTACAAGCTCGGCATCCGCTTCGAGAACTGGGCCGGGGACGGCGAGCACTTCTACCACCCCTTCGAGCGGCTGCGCGTGGTCGACGGCTTCTCCGTCGCCGACTGGTGGCTGGCGCTGGGCGACCGGAGCGAGTCGTTCGACCGCTCCTGCTTCATCACCACCGCGTTGTGCGAGGCCAAGCGCTCGCCCCGGCTGCTGGACGGCTCGTTGTTCAGCTCCGGGCTGGACGGCTCCCTCGGCCGCAGCACCCTGGACGAGCAGCGGGCCCAGTTCCCCTACGCCTACCACTTCGACGCCGACAAGGTCGCCGAATACCTGGCCGGCATCGCGACCAAGAACGGCGTGCGCCACATCGTCGACGACGTCAAGCACGTCGCGCAGGACGAACGCGGCTGGATCACCCACGTCCGCACCGCCGGGCACGGCGACGTCGCCGGTGACCTGTTCGTCGACTGCACCGGCTTCCGCGGCCTGCTGATCAACCAGACCCTCGGCACGGCCTTCGAGTCGTTCGAGGACGTGCTGCCCAACAACCGGGCCGTCGCCCTGCGGGTGCCGCGCGACGAGGCGACGGACATGAACCCGTACACGACGGCGCGGGCGATGAACGCCGGCTGGATGTGGACGATCCCGCTGTTCCGCCGCAACGGCAACGGCTACGTCTACTCCGACAGGTTCATCAGCCCGGAGGAGGCCGAGCGCGAGCTGCGCCAGGCCGTCGCCCCCGGGCGGGACGACCTGGAGGCCAACCACATCCGCATGCGCATCGGCCGCAACCGCGACTCGTGGGTCAACAACTGCGTGGCCATCGGCCTGTCCAGCGCGTTCGTCGAGCCGCTGGAGTCGACCGGCATCTTCTTCATCCAGCACGGCATCGAGCAGCTCGTCCGCTACTTCCCCGACGAGCGCTGGGATCCGGTGTCGATCGCCGCCTACAACGACCGCGTCGCGCACGCCGTCGAAGGGGTCAAGGAGTTCCTGGTCCTGCACTACAAGTCGGCCCGGCGCGACGACACGCCGTACTGGAAGGAGGCCAAGCTCCGGGCCATGCCCGAGGGCCTGCGCGCCAGGCTCGACCTCGCGGACTCCCGCCTGCTGGACGAGGAGACCATCTACCCGCGCTACCACGGCTTCGAGAGCTATTCGTGGAACGCCATGAACCTCGGCCTCGGCCGGATCCCGCGCACGCCGGCCCCCGCACTGGCGCACATGGACCCCGCGAACGCGCGGGCCGAGTTCGCCCGGATCAAGGCCGAGGCCGACGAGCTGGTCGCGGCCTTGCCCAGTTGTCACGAATATCTGGCGAAGATCAATGACTGAGCCCGGCGGCCCGGCCACGCCGGGGGAGTTCCGCGGCTTCATGCGCTCGTTCGTCACCGGGGTGACGGTCGTCGCCTCGGTGGACGAGTCGGGCGGCCTGCACGGCCTCACCTGCAACTCGCTGAGCAGCGTCAGCCTCGACCCGCCGACGCTGCTGGTCTGCCTGGACGTGCGCAGCGGCACCCTCGGCGCGGTGCGCGACAGCGGGGCGTTCACGGTGAACCTGCTCGGCGAGGCCGCCCAGGGCACCGCCGAGTTGTTCGCCTCCGCCGAGAAGGACCGGTTCGACCGGGTCACCTGGAAGCGCACGGCGCTGACCGGCCTGCCCTGGCTGGTCGAGGACGCGCTGGCCGTGGCCGAGTGCCGGGTCAGCCACGCGGTGCCCGTCGGCGACCACGTGGTCGTCTTCGGCCGGGTGGTCAACATCGAGAGCGGCGAGGGGAACCCCCTGCTGTACGGCATGGGGAGGTTCGCGGCGGCGGAGCGGCCGACGGTGCCGGTGAGCCGGGCATGACGAGCGTCCAGGGGACCGGGCTCGGCAACGGCTGGCGGGCCGCGCTCGGCGCGGGCGCCGGCCTGCTGATCCTCGGCGCCGCCGTGGCGCTGTGGGTCCCCGGCCTCGGCGGCGCCGACGCCGTCACCAAGTTCCTGCTCGCCGTGGCCGTGATCCTGCTGGCCTGTCACGTCTGCGGCGAGCTGGTGCGCAAGATCGGGCAGCCGCCCGTGCTCGGGGAGATCCTCGGCGGGCTGCTGCTCGGCCCGTCCGTCCTCGGCGCCCTGTGGCCGCAGGCGGTCGGCTGGTTGTTCCCCGCCGACGTGCTGGCCGCCCTCGACAAGGCCGCGCAGCTCGGGCTGGTGGTCTTCATGTTCCTGCTCGGCTGCGAACTGCGCACCGACCGGCTCAAGCTGCCCCGCGTCATCGGGGCCACGGTCGTCGGAGGCATGGGCCTGCCGTTCCTGTGCGGCATGGGCATCGCGATGGTGGCGGGCCCGATGCTGGCCGGGACACGGGGGGAGGAGTGGGCGTTCTACCTGTTCTTCGGCCTGGCCGTGGCCGTGACGGCGCTCCCGGTGCTGGCGCGCATCCTCGTGGATCTCGGGATCGAGCAGACCCGCGTGGGTGTGCTGGCCCTCTCGTCGGCGGCCATCGGCGACGGCGCGGCCTGGCTGGTGCTCACGCTGATCCTGGCGGCCGGCAGCGCCGGAGGTCTCGGCCAGGTGCCCGAGACCGCCGGGCTGGCGGTGGCGCTCCTGCTCGTCACGGTGTTGTGCGTCCGGCCCGCGCTGGCCGCGCTGGCCGCGCGGACCGATTCGGCGCGGGTGCTGACGATCGTGCTGGTGGTCGGCGCGACCGGATTCTCCGCGCTGACCCAGATGATCAACCTGCATCCCCTGATCGGCGCCTTCCTCTTCGGCGTGGCCGTGCCGCGCGGCTCGGAGGCCGTCCGGCGGGTGGGGGAGCAGCTTCAGGGGTTCACGCTGATGATCCTGCTTCCGCTGTTCTTCGCGGGCGTCGGGCTGAAGACGTCGGTCGGGCTCATCGGCGCGCACCCGTGGTACTGGGTGGCGGCCCTGGGCATCCTCGTCGTGGCCCAGGCCTCCAAGGTCGTCGGCGCGGGCGGCGCGGCGCTGCTGGCCGGGCTGCCCCGGCGCGAGTCGCTCCAGCTCGGCGTCCTGATGAACTGCCGGGGGGTCACCGAGCTCGTCATCGCCGCGATCGGCCTGCAGTTCGGGCTGATCAACCAGCTCGGGTTCACGATCCTGGTGCTTCTCGCGATCGTCACCACCGCCATGACCGTCTACCTGGTCCGTTACACGGGAGGGCGGCCGCTGTCCTGAGCGCCGACGCGCCTGTACGCGGACAGCGAGCGCCGGGGCAGGCGGGGCCGGGTGTTCCCCCTCAGGGCCTTCCGGATCTCCTCCGCGCCGGTGGCGGCGTCGTCCACGGTCACGATGAGCTCGCCGCCACCGCGCAGCGCCACCAGCAGCGCCGGCCCCTTGCGAATGATCACCGCGTGCCGTTTGAGGCTGCGGACGCGCCATCCCCAGCCGCCCCAGTCGGAGGGGTCGACCTCGATCACCTCGGCGGTCTCGATCTGCCGGAGGGGGATGCGCCAGATCGCCCACGGGCAGACGCGGCCGCGGATCGACAACCTCCTGCCGTCGAAGGTCAGCAGGATCCCGCCCCACAGGTTCAGCGTCGCCAGTGACGCGAGCGCGGGCAGCACCAGCCAGTACGTGCTGACCAGGGCCAGCAGGGCCAGCACCCCGGTGGTCGCGAGCGTCTTGCGCACGAACTCGGGATTGCGCGACTGCCCGATCCAGGCCGTACGGCCCCGGTAGGCGCCGATCTGGGAGGGGATCGGGTCGGGCGACAACTCGGCGGGCGGCCCGGAGTCCCGCAGCAGCGGGTAGACCGCGACGGCCCCCAGCGCGAAGGCCGCCGCCCCGACGGCGACCGTGATGTACTCCCCGCCGGACATCGGCCTGGCCAGGCGCCAGTCGGTCACGTCGAGGTTGGCCGCCAGCGGGCACACCACCACACCGCACATGACCATCGCCGTCAGCGCCGTCACGCCGCCGGCCAGGAGACGCTGCCCGATCGAGCCGGGCGGCCGCAGGTAGGCCAGCAGGGCGAGGGTGGAGCCGATCTCGATGGTGGTGACGGTGACCTCGCCGATCATCGGCCAGAGCGGCGCGGCGTGCTCTGGACGGCCGTCGAGGAAGTGCACGGCGACGACGTCGGGCAGCCGGTCGTCCAGCGCCCATAAGGCCCAGACGACCAGGACGAGCATGGCGGCGGGCAGGACGGCCACCACCAGAATGAAACGCGTGAATATTCGCTTGAGTGCGACGCGAATGCGCACAGCGACCCCCGGATTACTTTCTGCTTCTCCCCAGTGTTTTCATCCCTCGATGAAATGATGTCTCACGTTAAAACGTTCAGTCAGAAATGCTGTCACAGTCGCTGTTCTGTCGAAAGGCGCGTGACACTAGTGTTGCGAGAGCATCCTCCGAGAGGCCCAGACGCCGGGCCTCGGCGACGAGCCGCACGACGGCGTGGTTGAGACGGCGGTCCATGCCGGGCGTGCCCGCCGAGATGATCACCGTCCCCCGTCCGCGGCGGACCTCCGCGAGCCCTTCGTCGCGCAGTTGGGCATACGCCCGCAGCACGGTGTGCAGGTTGACCCGCAGGGCGGCGGCCAGGTCCTTGGCGGGGGGCAGGTGCTCGCCGACTTGCAACGTTCCCTCGGTCAGAGCGCGTCGCAGCCCGTCGGCGATCTGGTCGAACAGGGGGATCCCGCTCGTGGGATCGATGCTCAGCTGCATGGGATCTCAGAGGCGGTCGCCGCCCGGGGGGCGGGCGGGCGGATGTGGGGGTACATCCCGGAAGCCTTTACTCATAGTTCTAGAAATTATAGAGTCACTCTGGTCTCGACGGCGACAAATGTCTCTGGGGGCCATCGAATGTTGTACAAACAACCCATCATAGGAGTCGCTCCACCGGTCGGGCTAACGGGCCGACGATCCGAGCCGCTTCGAAACGTTCGGGAATGACGTTCCGAATGTATGCGTCCCACGTTCTTGGTACCTGACCGCGGCGTTGACCCGGCCACCCTCTTCGGTGATCGGCGCCGACCTCCCATCATTCGAGCTGCCCTGGCTCGTACCCTTGATGAAAGGGCATCGATGAGTGAAATCCCACTGCCAAGAAAGAAACCCGTCCCCGGCCGCGACAGGCGGATTCCGCAGGCGGCGGGCGGCCCCGCACATGGTCTGGGTCTCGACCGCGCGGTGATTCCGCGGCGGACGGGTCTCCAGTTTCCGACACATATCCCGCTTTCCAACTGGGAAGGCATCGGCCGGCAACTCTCCCTCATCGCCGATTCCTCGGCATGGTGGCTGGGTGACTGGCTGGTCTACGGAGAGAAGCAGTACGGAGACCGCTACCGGGCCGCCATCGAACGCACCTCCCTCGACTACCAGACGCTGCGCAACTACGCCTGGGTGGCACGCAGGTTCGGGTTGTCCCGCCGCCGGGACAAACTGAGCTTCGCCCACCACGCCGAGGTGGCCGCGCTGACCCCCGCCGACCAGGACGCGTGGCTCCAGCGGGCCGAGGAACAGGCGTGGTCCAGGAACCGCCTGCGCAAGGAGATCCGGCAGGCCGCGATGCTGAAGAACGGCCAGGTGCCGGACGACGCCTCGGAGACGAGCGTCAAGGTCCAGCTCAATCCGAGTCAGGAGCAACTGGAGCGCTGGGAACGCGCGGCGCGCGAACAGAACTGCGACCTGGCCAACTGGATGGTGCTGGCCCTGGAGACCTACGCCCGGGAGATCACCAGCGGCGACGCCGTCGTGCCCGAGCTGGAGAGCGCGGGCGCCTAGCGGACACGCGAAGGCTCCGGCCGCGGCGCACGGCCGCGACCGGAGCCTTTCTCACTGCTCGTGGATGGCGCGCAGGACGTTCATCCCGGCCGCGCGCCGCGCCGGCCAGACGGCCGCCGCGATGCCGATCAGCACCGCGCTCAGCAGATAGAGCCCGAGCCGGTCGTACGGCAGGTCGAGCACCTCCATGCCGTCGCCGGCCATCACCCGCTGCAACGCCCACCCGATGGCCACCCCGAGAAGCAGCCCGAGCACCGCGCCGAACAACGACACGACGACCGACTCGTAGCCGATCATCCCGCGCACCTGGCCCCGGCCCATGCCGACGGCCCGCAGCAGCCCGATCTCGCGCGAGCGCTCCATCACCGACAGGCTCAGCGTGTTCACGATGCCCAGCGCGGCGATGAGGATCGACAACACCAGCAGCACCACGATCAGGTTGAGCACCTGGTCGATCTCCTGGCGGGCGTCCGCCCGCAGCGTCTCGCGGTCCTTGGCCGTCACGGTCGGGTGGGCCCGCAGCGCCGTGAGCACCGCCTGCCGCGCCTGGTCGGCGGCGGCGTCGTCGAGGTCGACGAACGCCCGCTGGATCAGGCTCGCCTCGGCGTGGGCCTGGTAGGCGGCGGTGCCGACGATGATCGGCAACCCGGCCACCTCGTTGTCCGCGTACACACCCGCGATCTTCAGCCGGGCGGTGGAGCGGTCCGGGTACTGCGCCTCGACGCTCTGACCGGCCTTCCACCCCCGTTCGGCGGCGAGCGACGACTGCACGAGCAGGTCGCCCGGACCGGGGAGGGCGCCGGACTCAAGGGTCAGACTGGCCGGCCGGGCCAGCGCCGCCGCGTCGGCGACCAGGACGGACGCCTGCTCACCCGCGATCTTCATCGCGCCGGTGCGCACCGGCGTCACCGAGCTCACGCCGGGCACCGCCGCCACCGCGTCGACGGTCTCCTGGCCGAAACCGGTCAGGCCTCGCGCCTCCAGGGACAGGTCGGCCGCGAACTGCCCGTCGACCCTGCGGTCGGCGGAGGCGCTCAGCGACCCGGCCACCACGGTCGAGACGGTCACGAGGGTGAGCCCGATCATCATCGCCGTCGCCGTGGCGGAGGTGCGGCGGGGGTCGCGGCGGGCGTTCTCCTTGCTCAGCTCGCCAACGGTGCCGCCGAGCCGGGCGAGGGGCCAGCCGAGCACCGCGATGACCGGCCGGCTCAGGAACGGGCTCAGCATGGTCAGCGCGATCAGCACCAGCAGGCCGCCGCCCACGACCAGGATCGCCGCGTCCGGCTCGCCGGACGCCACGCCGCCGCCCATCGAGAGCACGCCGAGCAGCGCGACGACCGTGCCCGCGACCAGGCGGAACCTCGTCGACCGGCGGGTGAGCGTGACGTCCTGCCGCAGCGCCGCCACCGGCGGGATCTTCGCCGCCCGGCGGGTCGGCAGGTAGGCGGCCAGCACGGTGACGACCATGCCCACCGCGTACGACCACGCCACCGTCGCCGGGGTGATCACCGGGGTGCGCAGCGGCACCTGCGCCCCGCCGGCGAACTGCTCGAACCCCAGCCTGAGCACGTACGACAGGCCCACCCCGGCCAGCACGCCGAGCGTCGAGCCGACGAACCCGATGCCGAGCGCCTCGCCCAGGACCATGCGCGTCACCTGCGCCCGCGCGGCGCCGACCGCCCGCAGCAGCGCGAGCTCACGGATCCGCTGCACGACCAGGATCGTGAACGTGTTGAAGATCATGAAGGAGCCGACGAACACCGCCACCCCGGCGAACGCCAGCAGGAAGCGGCTGATCAGCGAGAAGACGGAGTCGAGCTGGCTCTTGACCTCCTGGGTCTCGTCGGCCCCCGTCTTGGCCTCGTACCCGCTGGGCAACACGGCCGAGATCTGCTGGAGCAACTGCTGCTGCGAGACCTCCGCGCGGGGCCGCACGAAGACGGCCGAGTAGGCGCCCGGTCCGGTGAGCAGCGCCTGCGCGGTCTCCGGGGCGAAGGCCACGTAGGTGGCGGCCCGCCCGAGCTGGTCGTTGAGCGGCCGGAACACCCCGCTCACCCGCATGCGCTTGGTCGTTCGCTTCGTCACGATCTCGACGGAGTCGCCGACCTTGAGGTTCCCCTCGGCGGCGGTGCGCTCCTCGACCACGACGTCGTCGGGCCCCGACGGCTCCCGGCCCGACAACAACTTCAGGCCGTCGGTGCCCGGCCGCTGGAGGTAGGCCGCGCCGATGTGCCCGGTCCGATCCTCGCCGACGATCCGGCCGTCGGCGCGGACGACCACCGCGTATCCGTCGAAGTAGCCCTTGAACTCCTGCGCGCCGGCGACCTTGGTGCGCAGATCGGCCAGGAGGGACTCCGGGACGGTCACGTCCGGGGCGCCCTCTCCGGTGACGGCCTGACCGGCCCGCACGATGACGGTCGAGTTCTCGGTGCGGGCCGAGAAGATGGGGTCGAGGCTCCGGGTGGCGGTGTCGCGGAAGATCATCGTCCCGGCGACGAACGACACGCCGAGCGCGACGGCGAGCACCGAGAGCGCGAGCCTGATCCGGTTCGCCATGAGGTTCCGGAGGGCGAGTTTCGCGAGCATCAGGCCCGTCCCTCCGAGCGCTTGGCCGCCGGCTCGAACTCCGCCATCCGCTCCAGCACCCGGCCGGCCGTCGGGTCGTCCATCCGGTCGACGACCCGGCCGTCGGCCAGGAAGATCACATGGTCGGTGTACGCCGCCGCCGTCGGGTCGTGGGTCACCATGACGATGCTCTGGCCGGTCTGCCGCACCGAGTCACGCAGGAACGTCAGCACCTCGGCCCCGGACCGTGAGTCGAGGTTGCCGGTGGGCTCGTCCGCGAAGATCACCTGCGGCTTGGCCGCCAGCGCCCGCGCGCACGCCACCCGCTGCTGCTGCCCGCCGGAGAGCTGGTTGGGCCGATGGTCGAGCCGCTCGCCCAGACCGGTGATCTCGATGACGGTGTCGAGCCAGCCCTGGTCGGGGATGCGCCCGGCCAGCCGCATCGGCAGCAGGATGTTCTCCAGCGCCGTCAGCGTCGGCAGCAGGTTGAACGACTGGAAGATGAAGCCGATCCGGTCCCTTCGTACGCGTGTCAGTTCCTTGTCCGACATATCGGTGATGTCATCGTCGCCAATAAAAACCCGCCCGGAATCGACGGTGTCGAGCCCCGCCATGCAGTGCATGAGAGTCGATTTCCCCGACCCCGACGGCCCCATGATGCCGCTGAACTGACCCGCCTGGATGTTCACCGAAACGCTGTCGAGAGCGGTGACCGACACGTGACCGGTGTCGTATCGCTTCGATATGGCCTGCGCGCGAGCGGCGACCGGCCCGGTCGTGTCCTCGGCGAGCACAGCTGTTCTGTTCTTCACCTGTTCTCCTGGCTGCGTTTCGTCGAATAATGAAATGAGGCGGACACGGTCGCCGCCTTGATTTCACGCTAGAGACCACACCCGGTCGAATTCATCGGCCGAGGGGATCGGCTCGTCCGACGGAAGTCGGCATCCTCGCGGCGCGGCGCGACCAAAGTATGAGAGCGCCCCCGCCATACACCCCGGCGTGCTGGTGTGGTGGCCCGTGCCTGCCAACTTTCGTCCGATACGCCGCCTTGACGGCACGACTTCCGTCGGGCCGTTCCAGCCCGATGGGCGATCCGAGCGGACGGCCTCCGGGCTAGGCTGGACGCATGCGTAAATTGCTACAGGGGCTGGGATTCTTAATGGTCCTGGAGGGCATCAGCGGAACGATCGACCAGATCGCCGTCCAGCCTTTCTTCGGCCTGGTGCTGAACGCCTTCAACCGCTTCGTCGTGGAACGCATCGACGCGCTGCAGGGCTACGAGATCTTCGCGAACCTCATTCTCGCCGTGCTCGGGATCGTCGTGATGGTGGCGGCCACCCGGCTGGAGGATTCATAAGGAGCATCGAATGCGGAAATTAGTGGCCCTGGTCGGCGTCATCGCGATTCTGGAGGGCCTCACGGGAGTGCTGAACCAGATCATCGCGGGCGACCCCACCATTCCGCTCCGCCTGTTCGACCATTTCAACCGCCTCGTCGTCGAACGCGCGGCGTTCCTCGACGGCTACGAGATCTGGGCGAACGCGGCGCTGGCGGTGGTCGGTGTCGTACTGTCGATCGTCGCCCGCGCCCGCGTGCAGGCCTGACGGCCCAGGGAGCGCCTCCCCCCGGGCGCACCGGGCGGCTCGATTGATAGGCGGGGTTTGTCGGTCCTTCTGAATTTCGTCCCCGAAATGTCAATATTTCGATATTTCGGGGATTTTGTTAATGTCCTCGCGCGATGCCAAAGATCATCTCCGCATCCCAAGGAGCTCGATGACCTCCGCACCGTCCCTCCTGCGGGGGAGGGCGCTCTCCCCGCCGCACGCCGCCCAAGGCGGGTGCCCTGCGGGGGCGCACCCGTCCGACGGTCGCGGTGCTGGTGCCGGGGCCGTCACCCGGCTGCCGGAGTGCCTCACGGGGCGTTTTCGGCAGGCGCCCCTCACCACCGCCCGTTCCCTGCCGGCCTCGGCCGGAGTCGGCTGCCGGAACCGGGCCGGCGAGTCAGTCAGGCTGATCGTGGTCGGTGCGGGCCGCCCGGCGTAGCCGTGCGTTCTCGCCGCGTTCCGTCTCGTCCAGCGCGGTCGCGAGCGCGGCCAGTTCCGTTTCCAGCAGGGGGATCCAGTTCCGCCGGAGGGAACGGATTCGACGGCGCGTCGCCGTCACCTCCGCCGTCACGACTCTGGCCGCCTCCAGTGCCGCCGCGTGCCGGGCGGCGGCGAGGAGGGCGTCGCGGTGCGCTCGGCGGGTGGGGGCGAGGGCGGCGGTTCCGCCGACGGGTTCGGGCGGTTCCGGGAAGCGGCATGTCACCTGGTCGGGGAACCGGGCGCCCATGGCGTCGCGCCGGCGCACGAGCACCTCGGCGTCCAACTCGGCGTCGGGCGAGCCCTCGGCCAGGCGAAGCACCCGCTGCCCGCCGAGCAGGGCGGTCCGGAGCAGCCAGGCCTCCGCGTCCGCGCACGCGGCACGCCATTCCTCGCCCGTGCGGGCCGCCTCCCGGTCCAGGCGCTCCTGCTCCCGGCGGAGGATCCGCAGCTTGCGGTCGAGCAGGTCGAGGCCTCGCCGGGCGATCTCCAGCCGGTGCCGCAGCCACAGGTGGCCGGTGCGCCCGGGCGGCACGCGTGGTTTCACGAGCCCTCCCGATAGTGGACGTCCAGGGTGTCCGGGGCGAGCAGGGAGAGGTCGCGGCGGGGCAGTGCCGACAACACCCTCCAGGCCCGGGTGAAGGTCTGGTCCAGGTCGCGCCGCTCGTCGCGGCGCTGCCTCAGGAGGTCCTCCCGGAACGCCCGGGCGAAGGCCAGGTAGCGCCGGTCGGCGGGGGTGAGCGCGCTTTCGCCGACGAGTTCGGCGAGCTCGCGCGCCTGCCGCTCGCGGGCCAGCGCGGCGAGGAGCTGCGCGGCGACGTCCAGGTGCTCGGGGACCGTACGGCCCGCGCCGACGCCCTTCCGCATCAGGCGGGACAACGACTGCAGGGCATCGATCGGCGGATAGGCGCCTCCCCCGGCGAGCACGATCTGGCCCTCGGTGATGTAGCCGGTCAGGTCGGGCACGGGGTGAGTGATGTCGCCTGCGGGCATGGTGACGACGGGCAGGACGGTGACCGAGCCGGGCCGTCCCCGCACTCGTCCGCAGCGCTCGTACAGCGAGGCCAGGTCGCTGTAGAGGTAGCCGGGGTAGGCGCGTCTGGCCGGGATCTCGCCCCGGGCGGCGGAGACCTCGCGCAGCGCCTCGCAGTACGCCGTCATGTCGGCCATGATCACCAGAACGTGCCGGCCGCCTTCGAAGGCCAGGTGCTCGGCGACGGTCAGGGCCAGGCGCGGGGTGAGCAGGCGTTCGATGACCGGGTCGTCGGCCAGGTTGAGCAGCAGCGTCAACTCGCCCGCCGCGGTCCGCTCCTCCAGGGTGTCGCGTACGGCCGTCGCGTCGGCGTGGGTGAGCCCCATCGCGGCGAAGACCACGCTGAACGGCTCGGTTCCCGTGTGCGCCTGCGCGGCGATCTGGGCCGCGAGTTCCAGATGCGGCAACCCGGCCGACGAGAACAGCGCGATCTTCTGGCCGCGTACCAGCGTGGTGAGCGTGTCGATGGCCGAGACCCCGGTGAGGACCGGCTCGGCCGGGGGCCGGCGCATCGTCGGGTTCAGGGGCACGCCGCCGACCGGTGCGGTGGCCTGACCGAAGACGGGTGGTCCGCCGTCGAGGGGCCCGCCGCGGCCGTCGCAGACGCGGCCGAGCCAGCCGGGGCCCACCGGGATGCGCAGCGGGCTCCCGGTGAACGACACCCGCGTTCCCGAGCGGGTCATGCCGGAGGTCCCCTGGAGGACCTGGACGACGGCCAGGTCTTCGTCCACGTCCAGCACCAGACCGTGCCTGAGCTCCCCCGAGGCGAGGCGGACGCGGGCGAACTCGTCCCAGCCGACCCCCTCGACCCCCCGCAGCACGACCAGCGGCCCGGTCAGCTCGGTCACCTCGGCGAACTCCAGGACGGGCGCGATCACCGCAGGGCCGCCAGCACCTGGTCGCGGAGTCCGGGGACGCGCGCGGCAGGCTGCTCCCTGGCCCGTAGGAGGGGAGAGTAGTCGTGCTCCTCGATGGCCGTGATCGGCGTGCCGCCCGCGGCGAGGTCGAGGCAGTGGTCGATCACATCGAGGACGGCTCCGGACAGTGCGGTGGTGCGGTCCGGGGCGCTGAAGGCGTCGGCGGGGCTGAGGGCGCTCTGCCGCAGGAGCCCCTCCCTGATGAGCCGGCCGCCGAGCAGGACGACCCGTTCATGTGCGGGCAGTGCCCCGGTGCCGACGATCTCCGCCAGTGCCGCGATCCGGTCGGCCTCGGCGAGCAGGCTCGCCGTACGTGCCCGTTGAGTGGCCCAGGCGGCTCGTCCGTCGCGTACGTGCCAGGCGGCCAGCGCGTCGCCGTCACGGGCGAAGGACTCGGTCCACGACACCGCGGGGTAGTGGCGGGCGTAGGCGAGGTCGCGGTCCAGGCTCCACAGGGACCGGGCGAAGCGCTGGGTGAGGGTGGTGACGGGTTCGGTCAGATCGCCGCCCGGTGGGGAGACCGCGCCGATGATGGTGACCGAGCCGGCGGCTCCGCCGAGGGCGCGTACCAGCCCGGCGCGCTCGTAGAACGCGGCCAGGGCGGAGGCGAGGTCCGCCGGGTAGCCCTCCTCCGCGGGCAGTGCGCCGCTGCGTGAGGCGAACTCGCGGCGGGCCTCGGCCCACCTGGAGGTGGAGTCGGCGATGACGACCGCGTGGTAGCCCATGTCGCGGAAGTGCTCGGCGACCGTGACCCCGGTGTAGATGCTCGCCTCCCGGGCCATCATCGGCATGTTGGAGGTGTTGGCGATCACCACCGTGCGCCGCGCCAGGGGGCCGCCGGTGCGGGGGTCGGTCAGCTCCGAGAGTTCCTGGACCACGTCGGCCATCTCGTTCCCGCGTTCCCCGCAGCCGACGTAGACGACGACGTCGGCGTCGCACCATTTGGCGATCTGCTGGAGCAGCACGGTCTTGCCGGTGCCGAAGCCGCCGGGCACGGCCGCGGTTCCCCCGCGGGCCACGGGCAGCAGCAGGTCCACGACGCGCTGGCCGGTGATCAGCGGGACGGTCTCCCCCAACCGGTCGCCGAACGGCCGGGGGCGGCGCACCGGCCACGACGTGGTCACCCCGACCTGGTCGCCGCCGACCGTCGCCACCGCCGCGCCGATGGGCAGTCGCCCCTCGGCGCGTACGGCCGTGACCTGCCCGCCCGGGGAGAGCAGCAGGTAGGGCAACGCGCCCGCGTCGTCCAGCCGCCCGACGGGCGTGCCGGGCTCGGTATGGTCACCCTCGGCCGCCAGGGGCGTGAACCGCCACTCCTGATCGCCGGCCACGTTCACGGACCTGGGCCCGAGCCAGGTGGCGGCGCCGGTCAGTGGCCGAAGGAGACCGTCGAAGACGCCGCCGAGCAGGTGCGGCCCGAGCCGGGCCGACAGCGGCACGCCCAGGGCGGCCGCCGGTTGTCCGGGCGCGAGGCCGCCGGTGTACTCGTACGCCTGGACGGTGGCGCCGTCCCGGCGGATACCGACGATCTCGCCGGGAATCCGGTCCGGCCCCAGATCCACCAGGTCGTACATGGCGGCCTCCGACAACCCCGACACCTGGACCAGCGGCCCGTTCACCCGGGTCACGACGCCCACAGGATCTCCACCTCCGCCCCCAGGGCGTCCACCGCCTGATCGGCCAGCGTCTCCATCGTGGCGTCGACCCGGCGGCCCGCCGCCTCGGCGATCACCCCACCGCCGGGCTGCCGGGCCACCGTCGCGCCGACCCCCGCCCGGGCGCCGGCCAGTTCGGTGAGGCGCGCGATCAGCTCCGGGTCCTCGCCGAGAGCGCGGGCCGCCGCGCGGGCCCGGCGGCGCAACTCCGCGTACGCCTCCCCTTTCGCCGCCAGGACCGTCTCGCGGGCGCGGCGCCTGGCCCCGGCCCGCTCGGCGCGGGCCCGTGCCTCCGCCGCCGCCGCTCCCTCCGCCCTGGCCTCGGCGAGCACGGCCCGAGCCTGCTCGCGGGCTGCCGCGGTCGTGGCCTCGGCCTCGGCCCGAGCGGCCCGCCGCACGGCCGCGGCGTCACGGCGGG
>NZ_BBXE01000014.1:438522-458011 GCF_001570565.1 Herbidospora yilanensis
GCGTCGGAGAGCAGGCGGGCCGCCACCGGGCCGAGCGCTCCAGAGAGAGGAGTCACGGCATCACCACCCGCAAGGGCCCGCCGTCGCGGGGCAGCGCCGCCGCGGCACGCGGGGTGAGAATCACCACGGCCACGTCGGCGGCCAGGCCGTCCCACGCGGCGCGGGCCGCGTCGGGATCCTCGGCGGGCGACACGACCGCGCCCGCGAGGGCGAAGCCCCGCACCCGCGCCCGCTCCCCGATCACCGCGATCCGCGCCATCACGCCCGCCCGATGAGGATGATGCCGATCACCAGGCCGTAGACGGCGATGCCCTCGGCGAGCCCCACGATGACGATGGCCCGCCCGAACAACTCGGGGCGCTCACTCATCGCGGCCAGCGCCGCCGCCCCCGTGTACGCCACGGCGATGCCCGCGCCGATCGAGGAGCCCGCGACGGCGATCGCCGCGCCCAGCAGCGCCGCCCAGTTGCCGGTCACCGGCGGGGCGGCCCCGGTCGCGGACGCGGGGCCGCCGATCAGCGCCATGACCAGGACGACGGTCGCGGCGATCAGGATGAGGCCGCTCGTCGTCAGGACGGCGCGCCGGAACCAGGTGCGCATGCCTCGTCCTCCCCGGACGCGGTCGGAAGATGCCAGGGCCGGAACGGGCGGCCCTCGGCCTGGAAGATCCGGGAGAACAGCTCGTAGTACTCCAGGCGCAGTGCCTGAACACCGACCACGAGCGCCTCCAGCGCGAACGCGACCGCGTTCCCGGCGACGAAGACGCCGGCCGCGACCAGCGGCGCCGGCCCCCACAACCCGGTGGCGCCCTGCCAGACGACCCACCCGATGGCGGCGTGCATCAGCCCGAACGCCGCCAGCCGGGCGAACGACGCCAGGTTCGATCCCAGACCGACGACCACGTCGAACAGCCGCATGGCGGCCTGGGCCACCCCGCTCGGCCCGCCCCCGCCCTCGGCCAGGAACCCGGCGAACGCCAGCACCAGCCCACAGGCCGCGACCAGCGCCCCCGTCCAGGCGAGCCCGCCGGCATGGCGGTACCAGCCCGCCGCCGCCAGACCGAGCCCGGCGAACACCGCCGCGCCCGCGATCCCCGACGGGGCGTACAGGGCGGACGGCCAGCCGCCCTCCCGCCACCGGTTGATCGCACCCAGCACGAAGGCGACGGCGAGCAGGACGGCCCCGGCGCCCAGCGCCGCGAGCAGGAGCGGGATCGGGTGGGACAGCGGCTCCAGCCACAACACGGGCAGCACCCCCGTGGGGCCGAAGAACTCGCCGTACAGCAGGCCGAAGACGATGCTGGTCAGCCCGGCGCCGAGGGCGAACGGCCAGGCGCGCCGGAACCGCGCCAGACGCGGGTGGAAGCGCAGCAGCGCGGCCCCGGCCAGCACCAGCAGCCCGTGCCCGGCGTCGCCGAACATCATCCCGAACATCAGGACGTAGGCCAGGAAGGCGAGTGGTGTGGGGTCCAGATCCTCGTACGGCACCGTCGTGTAGGTCTCCACCAGCGGCGCGAGGGAGCCGCGCAGCCCCTGGCGGCGCAGCAGGGAAGGGGCGAGCACGCCGGGTGGCCGGGGCAGCGGCACCACCGCCCCGCCCACCGGGGCGAGGCGTCCGGCCAGCGCGGGCACGGCCACCCGCGGCATCCACCCGGCCAGCGCGGCCACCCCGTCGTGTACCACGGCCGCACCCGCGTACTCCCGGAGCTGAGCCTCCGGTTCCGGCCCGTCGGCGCGGGTGCGGCCGGTCGGCGGCGGGACGGTGAGCTCGACCATTCCGGCGTCGGCGACCAGCACCAGCATGTCGCGGAGGGCGGTCACCGGAGCGACCAGAGCCACACGTTCCATCCGGATCGGGCGCAGGGCGTCCCGCCACGTTCTCTCATCGGCCATTGAGGGCCTCCAGGGGGTGCCCGCCGCGCGAGGCCAGCTCCAGAGCCGCCCGCACGCGGTGGGCGTCGCACGCCAGCACCGCGACCACGCCCAGCACCGGCGCGGGGCCGAACACCGGGTCGGCCAGCAGCGCCCGCCCGTCCGACTCCACCCGTGCCCACCAGCGTTCCTCGCCCTGCCACAGCAGGTCCGGCTGGTCGAGACCGTCCAGCGCCCAGCGGGAGGTGGACGGGAGACGGGCCGCCAGCGCCGACAGGGAGGACGCGCCCACGGCCTCCGGCCCGAGCAGGGCGACGGCTCGGTCCCGCCCCATGCCGGTGAGCTCGCGCCCGGCGACGTGGCGCTCCGAGGCGGTCAACAGCGCGACCGCGCCCGCCGCCCAGGGCGTGGTCCCGTCGATCTGCTCGGCCACCTGGACGGCCCAGGACAGGCGCATCCCGAGCTGGACGGCCTGCGGGCAGGTCCCGCCGGGGTCGCCCCAGGGCGATGCCGCCAGGATCGAGGCGACGGAACCCGGTGTGGCCGCCTCCCGCAGCCGAGGCCAGCTCGTCGCGAGCGCGCCGAGGTCGAACTCGGGTCCCGGCGCGCCTCCGGCCATGCCGTGCAGCAGTTCGTCGGTGTTGGCGATCTCGAACCATCGGGCGAGCAGGCGCAGCATCTGCGTGCCGTCGCGCGGCAGCCATCCGGCGAGCACCCGGACATGCCACAGCAGGGTGGCGAGAACGGCGTGCTGGGCCTCCTCCAGCCCGTCTCCGGCGCGCACTTCGTGCCCATAGGGGGTTCCGGCGAGGGCTGACACCGCCGCCGGGACCGATCCGGCGCCGGCCAGCCGAAGCGCGCCCGCCCTGCCCACCCGCCGTCGTACCAGGGCCCTGGCACGGGTGGTTCCGGCCACCCATGACGCGCTCACGCCCGCCGCCCCACGACCCGCAGCATCTCGGTGACCCGCACGATCAGGCCGGGCAGCCGCTCCCGCGCCTGACCGCGGATCCGGGCGGCTTCCCGCTCGGCCTCGGCGTCGGTGGCCCGGTTCTCGGCGGCGAGCCGGACGTCCGCCGCGGTCGCGGCCCCGGCACGTTCGGCCGCGGCGTTGGAGCGAGCCGCCGAGATGATCGCCTCGGCCTCTTCCCGGGCGGCGGCCCGGATCCGCCGTCCCGCCACCTCGGCGGCCGCACGCAGGGTCTGACACTCCGCTTCGGTGCCGGCGAGGGCGGCGAAAACCGGGGTGAGCTCAGCCTCCAGTTCCGCCGCGACGTCGGCCGGGACACTCGCGGGCGCGGCCGGTCCCGGGGCTCCCGCCGGACGGAACCGCTGCAGGAAGTCCCGGAGTCTGACCATGACTCCTCATCTCCGGTTTCGGGTGTGAACGGCGTCTCCCACCGAGTCCTTCCACCCCGTAACCGAACACTCCCGGCACAAAAGGTCGAGGCTCGGTAAAGACGCCGGCTCATCCGTCCGGTGGGCCGGTGGTCTCCCCCCTTCTCGCCCGAAGGGAGAAGACGCGGTGGCACATGCGCCGGAGCAGGACGGACTGGCCCTGTACGGTCACGCTCAGATGGGCGGGACCGTCGTCGGCGCGGGAGATCCGGGCCTTGTCGTGGTCGATGTCGATGGAGACGGTGGCGCCGCGTACCCGGATCGGCAGTGAGAGCAGGGTGAACCGGTCGGGCAGCAGCGGGTTCAGATGGAGTTCGCCGTGGTGGACTTCCAGGCCCAGGTAGCAGCGCTGGACCAGGTCCAGGGTGCCGGCCATCGCGCCTAGGTGGATGCCCTCGGCGGTGGTGCCGCGCTGGACGTCCGCCAGGTCGCTGCCCAGTGCCTCGGCGAAGAAGCGCCATGATCGGGTGCGGTCGGATCGGGACAACACCCAGGCGTGCACGACGGCGCTGAGCGTGGATCCGTGGCAGGTGCGGTCCAGGTAGTAGGCGACCGTGTCCTGGATCATCTCCGGTGGCGGTTCGTATCCGAGCCGGTCGAGGATCTCCCGCAGTTGCTCCGCGGTGAGCAGGTAGAACAGCATGAGCACATCGGCCTGCTTGGCGGCCCGGTAGCGGGTCGGACTGTCGCCGACGGACTCCAGCGCGCGGTCGAGCCTCCGTACGCCCCGGTAGCGCTCCCAGTCCAGTTCGGGCAGGTCGGCGTATCCGGTGAACTGGCTGATCACGCCGTCGTGGAAGTCCACCCGCATCCGGCGCGTGATGTCCTCCCAGCGGGCGAGTTCCTCGCTGGTGAGCGCGAGCCGCGCCGTCAACTCGTCGCGCTCCAACCGGGGCAGCAGGCTCAGCGTCTCCCGGGCGCGCGAGAGCAGCCAGACGGTCATGATGTTGGTGTAGGCGTTGTTGTCCAGACCGGGGCGAGCGGCGCCGGGGTAGGTGTCGTGGTACTCGTCCGGGCCCATGACGCCGTGGATCTCGTACCGGCCCGACGTGGGTTCGAGCCGGGCCGTCGCGGCGGCGAGCCGGGCGGTCTCGATCAGCAGATCCCCGCCGAACCCGGCGAGGAACTCCAGGTCTCCGGTGGCCGCGTAGTGCTGCCACACGTTGTAGCCGATGGCGAGCCCGACATGGCGCTGAAGCCGGGAGTTGTCCGGCAGCCAGTGGCCCGAGCGGGGGTTCAGATGGAGCAGCGGCGTCTCCTCCCGGCCGTCGCTGCCGCTCTGCCAGGGGAACATGGCGCCGGGCAGGCCGAGTTCACGGGCGGCGGCGCGGGCCTCGGGCAGGCGGCGGTGGCGGTAGCGGAGCGCGGAGCGGCTGATCTCGGGGAACCGGACGTTCAGCCAGGGAAGGACGAACAGTTCATCCCAGAAGACGTGTCCCCGGTAGGCCTCCCCGTGCAGCCCGCGCGCCGGGACCCCCACGTCGAGGTCGGCGCTGTGCGGAGAGAGGGTCTGCAGGAGATGGAAGGTGTGCAGGTTCAGGTGATGCGTGTCCTCCAGGTCGTCCAGGTCCAGCCGGGCGCGTTCCCACAGCCGGTCCCAGGCCAGGCGGTGGCGGGCCAGCAGGGGGGCGAAGTCCGGCGCGAGCCGTACCCTGCGCAGCGCGGCGGAGCGCGCGTCGGCGATCGCGTGGTCGCGGGAGGTGGCCAGCGCCACTGTCTTGACGATCGTCCGGGGCACTCCCGGTTCCAGCAGGAGGTCGTACCGCTCCCCGATCCAGCCGGGCTCCTGGACCGGCTCGCCGCGGCCCTCGTCCGATTCCACCCGGGCGGCCAGAGCGATCGTGATCTCCGAAGAGCGGGTCCGCGCGCGCAGCCAGGTGGTGTCCCCGGCCTGGCCGGTGGCGTGGCCGGTCAGATGGTCGCCGCGCAGGTCGCGGTAGCGCCGCACGCCGCGATTGGCCACCCGGCCGTCCAGGGCGGAGCGCACCCGCATGGTCCCCGACCAGTTTTCGGCGGTGAAGGTGGTCTCCAGGGCGGCCAGGTGGGGGTCGGCCATGGAGACCAGCCGCCGCTGCCGGACCTCGGTGCAACGGCCGTGCCCGTCGCGGTAGCGCAGGGCCCGGTGCAGCACCCCGTGCCGGATGTCCAGCTCCTGCCGATAACCGAGCAGGTCGGCGTCCCCGGTGGCGAACCAGTCGGAGTCCGGCGTGGCGAAGGTGAGGGGCAACCAGTTCGGGGCGTTGACCGATGACTCGTCGGTCACGTCCCTTCCGGCGATCCTGGAAGTCAGACGGTCGTAACATCCGGCGAGGTAGGTGCCGGGATAGTGCACGGCGTCGGCCGCGGCCTCCGGAGCGGCGCCCCGGGTGGCGAAGTAGCCGTTGCCCAGGGTGCACAGCGCCTCGCGGAGGCCCTCCGCGGCCGGGTCGAATCCGTCGTAGACCAGTTTCCAGGGGTTCACGAGGCGCCCGCCGAGGATCGCGTGATCGTCAGCGCGGCCAGGTCGGTGACGACGATGTCCGCCCCGGCCGCCCTGAGCGCCTCGGCCTGCCCTCCCCGATCGACCGCGACGACCAGCCCGAAGGAGCCCCGCCGCCCCGCCCGCACCCCTGCCAGCGCGTCCTCCACGACCGCGGTCTCCGCCGGAGCGACGCCGAGGCGCGCCGCCGCCTCCAGGAACAGCGCCGGGTCGGGCTTACCGGGCAGACCGAGCCGGGCCATGTCGTCGCCGTCGACCAGCACGTCGAACAGGCCGGTGACGCCCGCCGCCGTCAGCACCTGACGGCAGTGCCGGCTGGCCGACACCACCCCGGTACGGCATCCGCTCCGCCGCAGCGCGCCGACCAGCGCGACGGTGGACGGGAACACCGTGACTCCCCGTCGGTCCAGCTCCCGGACGAACAGCTCGTCCTTGGCGCGGCTCAGACCGTGGACCGTGGGCGCACCAGGCGGATCCGAGGGCCCGCCCTCCGGCAGGGTGATCCCGCGTGAGGCCAGGAAGGCGCGCACGCCGTCCGATCGTGGTCTGCCGTCCACGTAGCGCAGATAGTCCGCGCGGATGTCGAACCGGGGAGCGCCCCGCCCGCAGTTGTCCTGGATGAAGGCGTCGAACACGTGTTTCCAGGCGGCGGCGTGCACTCTGGCGGTGTCGGTGACGACTCCGTCGGTGTCGAAGACGACGGCGTGGATTCTGGTCACGTCGACGCCGGCCATGTTCACCACGGCCGGCTCAGCACCTGCTCGACAGTGGCACGCATCAGCCCGGCTCCATCTGGGGACGCCTGAACCGCCGGGGAGCCGTGTCCCAGCGGGCGTGGACCGCCGCCAGCGCCCGTTCCACCGGCCGCGGCGGGCACGCGCCGGTGTCGATCTCGACCGCGCCCTGCCAGGGCGCCGTCCGCGCGGCCATCGCGGTGGCGATCGCCCGGTCGGCGTCGGAGACCCCGCCTGTACGGTGGGCCAGGCGCTCGGCCACGACCTGCGGCGGCGCGGCGCACCGCAGGGCCACGAGGTCGGCGCGGATACGCTCGGCGAGTTGTCCGGCGGCCGTCCGGTGGGCGGGGTCGGTCCAGGACGCGTCGAGGATGACCGGCTCGCCGTGCGCGCACAGCAGGTCGGCCCGCGCCAGCAGCTCGGCGTAGGTGCGCTCGGTCCACTCCGGGCTGTACAGGCCCTCCTCGAAGGGCGCGGACGCGGACTCCTCCGGGGCGAGGCCGGCCAGCTCCTTCCTGATCCGGTCGCTGCTCAGCAGCACGTAGCCCAGCCGGTCGGCGAGTTCGGCGGCCAGCGTCGACTTGCCGGTGCCGGGCGGGCCGCCGACAAGGACCAGCGTGACCGCGCCCGCCCGCAGGTGACGCAGCGTGAGGTCGGCGAGCTCGCGGGCCTGCCGGCCGGCGCCGGAGTCCCCCTGCCGCTGCCGCACGCAGGCCACCTTCGCGCGGACGAAGGCCCGGTAGGCGAGGTAGTGGTGCCAGAGCGCGGGCGGGGCGGGGTCGCCGGAGAACTCGGCGTACCAGGCCAGGAACAGCTCCGACAACCGGGGCGCGCCCAGCCGCTCCAGGTCCATGGCCAGGAAGGCCGCGTCGTCCAGGCCGTCCAGGAAACGCAGCCGCTCGTCGAACTCCAGGCAGTCCAGGATGCGAGGGCCGTCGTCCAGGCAGAAGACGTCCTCGGCCAGCAGGTCGCCGTGGCCGTCCACGATGCGGCCCTCCTCGACGCGGAGCTCGAACAGGGGTTCGCGGCCGTCCAGGAAACGGAGCACGAGGCGTTCGATCTCGTCGAGGGTGTCGAGGGCCGGCACGTCGGGCAGCGCGCGTACCTGGTCGAAGCTCGCCGTCCACCGGGCGCGCAGCGCCTGCCGTCCGCCCTGTTCGTCGATCTCGGGGCGGTGCGGGGAGTGGGCGTGCATGTTGGCGAGCAGGCGGGCGATGCGCCGGAGGTGCTCCTCGACCGGTTGTCCGGAGCGGACCAGTGCGGCGAGGCGGCGGTCGTCGGGCATGCGCCGCATCACCACCAGGTGGTCGCAGATCCGGCCGTCCGGGCCGACCACGTCGGCGACGCCTTCGTAGACGTCGGGGGCGAGCCGCCGATTGAGCGCGACCTCCTCCTGGCAGCCGGCACGCCGGGCCTGGAGCGTGGTGAAGTCCAGGAAGCCGAGATCCACCGGCTTCTTGATCTTGAAGACGCGGTCGCCGAGGAAGATCACCGCAGCGGTGTGCGTTTCCTTGATCTGCGCCCACGGTCTCATCGACGCCGCCCTTGAGTCCGGTCCCCTGGTCCTGACCATTCCCCGCCGGCTTGGGTGTTTTTCACCCTGAAGAGTGATTTTTCCGGCTTTATCGATGGGGATCCGGATTTGGCGGCAAATGACCAGTGCAGCGTCATGATCAGGGTGCTACCGGCCGGAGCGTCTCGGGGGTCAGGTCGGCGATGGCCGGGTAACCGTCCACGGCCATGATCAGATCGGCCTCGGCGAGGATCGTCCGCAGCACGTGGACGATCCCGTCGGCGCCCCCGAGCGCGAGCCCGTAGGCGTAAGGGCGGCCGATGCCCACGGCGGTCGCGCCGAGGGCCAGCGCCTTCACCACGTCGGCCCCCGAGCGCACGCCCGAGTCGAACAACACCGGCAGGTCCCCGGCGGCCTCGACCACCTCCGGGAGGGCGTCGAGGGCGGGCAGGCCGCCGTTGGCCTGGCGGCCGCCGTGGTTGGAGCAGTAGACGCCGTCGGCTCCGGCGTCCCGGGCGCGACGGGCGTCGTCGGGGTGGCAGATGCCCTTCAGCAGCAGCGGCAGGCTGGTGGCCGAGCGGAGCCACGGGAGGTCGTCCCAGGTCAGAGGGTTGCCGAAGATCCTCGCCCAGTACGCCGTGGCGGCCTGAGGGTCGTCCTCCGGCGTGCGGGGGAGCTTGGACCGGAAGACCGGGTCGGTGGTGTAGTTGGCCAGGCAGTGGCCCCTGAGCTGGGGGAAGTTGGCGGTGCTCAGGTCGCGGGGACGCCAGCCGGTCACCCAGGTGTCGAGGGTGACGACGAGGGCGCGGAAACCGGCCGCCTCGGCGCGGTGGATCAGGCTCTCGGAGAGGTCGCGGTCGGCGGGGGTGTAGAGCTGGAAGAGGCCGGGCGCGGGGTTCAGTTCCCCGGCCACCTCCTCCAGGGGGTCGACGGAGAAGGTCGAGGCGATCATCGGGACGCCGGTCCGGGCGGCGGCCCGTGCGGTGGCGAGGTCGCCGTGGCCGTCTTGGGCGCACAGGCCGACGACCCCGATCGGGGCCAGGAAGATCGGGGTGGGGAGCCGCATGCCGTACAGATCGATGTGGAGGTCGCGCTCGACCGCGCCGGCCAGCATGCGCGGGAGCAGGCCCCAGCGGCGGAAGGCGGCGACGTTGGCCCGCTGGGTGTGCTCGTCGCCGGCGCCGCCCGCGACGTACGACCAGATCGACGGCGGCAGCGCGGCCTCGGCCCTGGCCTCCAGGTCGGCGAAGGCCATCGGCAGCGGCGGGACCCGCCCGCGCAGGCCGTCCGCGTAGATCTCGTTCTGGTAGTCGCCGAACCGCGGGTTCACGCTCGTCGTCTCTGGTAGACGCGGAGGTTGAGGGTGACCAGGCTGAGCAGCGGGACCGGCGTGCCGGACCGGTGGGCGCGCCGCACCAGGTCGCCGAAGATCTCCTCGACCTCCACGGGCCGGTCGCGGATCAGGTCGCGGTAGGCCGACGACGTCAGCGACGAGTGGGTCGCGGTCACCGTCCGGCGGGTGCCGCCGAGCGACTCCTGCGGCACGGGATGGCCGGCGGCCTCGGCGACGGCGGCGCATTCGGCCACGACCGCGCGGGCGAACTCCACCCCGCCGGGGGTGGACGCGATCTCCCCGACGGTCGCGCGCATGAGGCACGTCACCGCGCCGGTCGCGGCGATGAACACCCATTTGGCCCACATGTCGCCGATGATGTCCGCCGCGAGGCGGGTCTCGAAGCCCGCGCCCCCGAGCACGCCGACGAGCTCGTCGGGGGCGGGCCCGGCGCGGGAGCCGTAGGTCAGGCTCTGCACGTCGGCGAGCCGCAGGATGTCGCCGTCGGCGTCGAGGGTGGTGCTCACCATCACGACCCCGCCGAGCACCCTCCGCTCGCCGAACCGCCCGGCGAGCTCGTCGATGTGCCGCATCCCGTTGAGCACGGGCAGGATCAGCGTGCCGGGGCCGACCGCCGGGGCGAAGTCGTCCATGGCCGACCGCAGCGCGGCGGCCTTGACCGAGACCAGAACCAGGTCGAACGTCGAGGTGATCTCGTTCGCCAGGACGGTGTGCGGGTGGAGCGTCGTGTCCTCGCCCAGGCCCACGATCCGCAGCCCGCGCTCCTCGATGAGCCGGGCCCGTTTGGGGCGGACCAGGAAGGTGACGTCGCGGCCCGCCTGAACGAGGCGGCCTCCGAAGAATCCGCCGACCGCTCCTGCCCCCACGACCAGGATCTTCATCCCAAAAACGTAGGCAGAATACGTTTTTCGCCACAATCCAGAAACGGTCAAAACCTCGGCGTGTACGCCGCGACCGCCTCTTCGTCCCAGGAGATGCCCAGCCCCGGCCCCCGCGCCGTGATCCGGCCGCCGACCGGCCGGTGGGGCTCCCGCACGACCGGCCCGGCGAGGTCGAGGTGCTCCACCCAGCCGGCCGTCGGGGTGACGGTCATGGCGTGCGCGCTGGCCTCGACGAACAGGTGGCTGGAGACGGGCAGCGAGGCCGCCGTCGCGGGCGGCGTCGGGGTGGCCGAGCTTGATCTTGACCGCCCGGAACCCGCTCTCGACCGAGCCCCGGAGGGCCTCCTCCTCCTGGACGGGGTCGATCATCCCGTAGCTGTCATAGGCCCTCAGCGGCGCGGGCTCCCCGCCGAGCAGCGTGGCGACCGGCAGGCCGGTGAGGTGGCCGAGGGCGTCCCAGAGGGCCATCTCGATCCCCGACACCACCATGCCGGCGACGCCCTGCATGCCGGGCAGCCGGAACCGGGCCTGGAACTCCCGCATCCGGGCGCCGGGCGCGAGCGCCTTCCCGGTCAGCCCTGGGCCCAGCTCCCCGGCCACGGAGGTGAGCGCGGGCAGCAACGCCGGATCGTAGGCGAACACGTAGGAGCGCCCGGTCACGCCGCCGTCGGTGACCACGTCGAACAGGACCAGCGGAGCGGCCGTGGCCGACCCCGACGCGGTGCGCAACGGCCGCGCCATCGGGACGACCACCGGACGCGCCCGCACCCGCGAGATCGTCTCGGCTCCCACAGTCCAACCCCATCACGAGGACCCTCCGCTCCCGTTAAAGCGCGGCTGAATTCAGCACGACTTCAGCGCCGCCGTTCATACTCCGTCGCACCACCCACCGAGCCACTTACCGAGACTGTGCGAGGAACGGATGAGTGAGATCCCCGACTTCCCCATGAACCGCGGCTGCCCCTACCACCCGCCCGCCGGATACGAGCGGCTGCGGGCCACCGGCGTCGCCGCACCCGTCCGCCTGTACGACGGCCGGATCGCCTGGGTGATCACCGGGCACCCCGAGACGCGGGCGCTCCTGCTGGACCCCCGGTTGTCGTCGGACCGGTCGCGGGCCGACTTCCCGGTGCTGGTGCCCCGGATGGCCGCCTCCAAGCTGGTCGCCCTCGTCGGCATGGACCCGCCCGAGCACGACGTGCAGCGGCGCATGCTCGCGCCGAGCTTCACCGTCAACGGGCTGAAGAAGCTGCGGCCGGTGATCCTGCGCATCGTCACCGAGCGGATCGACGCGCTGCTCGACAAGGGGCCGGGGGCCGACCTGGTGCCCGACTTCGCGCTCGCGGTGCCCTCGACCGTGATCTGCGAGCTGCTCGGGGTGCCGTACGGCGACCACGACTTCTTCGAGGCGCAGACCAGGAAGATGCTGATGGCGACCAGCAGCGCCCAGGACGCGGCCGACGCGGCCGTGGCGCTCACCGCCTACTTCGACGAGCTGATCGACCTGAAGCTCGCCGAGCCGGGCGAGGGCGTGGTCGACACCCTCATCACGGAGCGGCTGGCGACCGGGCAGCTCACCCGCGCCGAGGTCTCCTCGATCTCGATGTTCCTGCTGGTCGCCGGGCACGAGACGACCGCCAACATGATGGCCCTCAGCATCCTGACCCTGCTGGAGCACCCCGGCCAGCTCGCCGTGCTGCGCGACCACCCCGACCGGACCAAGGACCACGTCGAGGAGCTGCTGCGGTTCCTGTCGGTCGCCGACGAACTGCAGCGGGTCGCCGCCGCCGACATCGAGGTCGGCGGGGTGACCATCCGCGCGGGCGACGCCGTCTACCTGCCCAACGCCGCCGCCAACCGGGACGAGCGCGTCTACGCCGACCCCGACACGCTCGACCTCGGCCGCGACGCGCGCGGGCACCTGGCCTTCGGGCACGGCGTGCACCAGTGCATCGGGCAGAACCTGGCCCGCGCCGAACTGGAGATCGGGCTGCGCGAGCTGGTCACCCGGTTGCCCGGCCTGCGCCTCACCGAGCCCGTGGAGGCGCTCGGGGTCAAGCCGGGCGGCTCGGTTCAGGGCATCCACCGGTTGCCCGTCACGTGGTGAGCCGCTCCTCCAGGAAGCCCGCCACGGCGGCGGGGGTCGGGTAGTCGTACAGGAGCACGGGCGGCAGGGTCAGGCCGGTCGCCTCGCACAGCCGGTTGCGCACCTCCAGGGCGCTGAACGACGAGAAGCCGATGTGCAGGAAGTTGTCCTCGGGGCCGATCAGGTCGGGCGCGGCGTGGCCGAGCACCTCGGCGGCGTGCACCCGCACCAGGTCGAGCAGGGAGGTCTCGGCCGATGGCGCCTCCGGGCGGCCGGGCCGGGTCTCCGAGCCCCACCAGTGGTGCTCGCGTTCGAAGGGATAGGGCGGCAGGTCGGCGGGCGGGCCCGGGGTGTGCCAGGCCCACCAGTCCACCTCGCCGCCCGCCGCGTGCAGCCGGGCGACCAGCGACGCCACCGCCTCCGGTTCGGTCCTGTCCCTGGTCAGCGCCGGGAGCACGAGCGCGTCGTCCGGCAGCGCGCGGGCCGCCATCGGGGTGAGCACGGCGTCGGGGCCGACCTCGACGAACGTGGTCACCCCGGCGGCGCGCAGGGAGGCGACCACGTCGCCGAACCGGACCGTGCCGCGCAGGTGGCGCACCCAGTAGCCGGGGTCCTTCAGTTCCCCGTACGCCGCCTCGCGCCCGGTCACCTCCGACACGAGCGGGATGACCGGTTCGTGGAAGGTCACCCGGGCCGCCGCCGCGCGGAAGGCGGCCAGCGCCCCGTCCATGTGGGGCGAGTGGAAGGCGTGGCCGACCCGGAGCCGGCGGGTGCGGTGGCCCCGCCTGGTGAACCCGGCGGCGATCTCGGTGACCGCGTCCGCGTCCCCGGAGATCACCACGGCGGTGGGGCCGTTGACGGCGGCCAGGTCGACCCGCCCCCGGTAGGCCTCCAGCGCCTCGGCGACCTCGGCCTCGGTCGCCTCGACGGCCGTCATCGCGCCGCCCCCGGGCTGGGCCTGCATCAGCCGGGCCCGCGCGGCGACCAGGGCGCAGGCGTCCTCCAGTGACAACACCCCGGCGGCGTGCGCGGCGGCCAGCCCGCCGAGCGAGTGCCCGGCCACCCGCGCGGGCGGCGGGGCGAGCCGCTCCAGCAGCCGGAACAGGGCGACCTCCAGGGCGAACAGGGCCGGCTGGGCGTGCTCGGTCCGGTCGAGGGCGGCCGGGTCGCCGCCGAACAGCAGATCTTCGAGCGGGCGGTCCAGGTGGGGGGCGAACGCGGCGGCGACCTCGTCCAGTGCGGAGGCGAAGACCGGCCACTCCTCGTGGAGGCCGCGGCCCATGCCGGGGCGCTGGCTGCCCTGGCCGGTGAACAGGTACGCCGTCCCGGCGCGTTCGGCGGCCACCGCGCGGACCACGTGCCGCGACGTGCGGCCCGCCGCGAGGTCGGCCAGGGCGCGCAGGCGCTGGTCGCGGTCGCCGGGCAGCACGACCGCCCGGTGCCGAAGCGGGGTCCGGCCCAGCGCCAGGGTGCGGCCGACGCGGTTGTCGTCCAGGTCCGGGCGGGTGGTCAGGTGGTCGAGGAGGCGGGCCGCCTGGGCCTGGAGGGCGGTCTCGGTGCGACCGGACAACGGCCACGGAGCGGCGGGGGAACCGGGTCCGGCGTCTTCCGGCGGCGGCGGCGCGGGCGCCTCCTCGATGACGACGTGGGCGTTGGTGCCGCTGATGCCGAAGGACGAGACCCCGGCCCGGCGCGGCCGGTCGCCCCGGGGCCACGGCACGGGCTCGGTGAGGAGGCGGACCGCGCCGCTCTCCCAGTCGACGTGCGGGGTCGGCTCGTCCACGTGGAGGGTGCGGGGGAGTCTCTCGTGCCGCAGCGCCTCGATGACCTTGATGACCCCGGCCACCCCGGCGGCGGCCTGCGTGTGGCCGATGTTCGACTTCACCGAGCCCAGCCACAGGGGCTCGTCCCGGTTCCGCCCGTACGTCGAAAGGATCGCCCCCGCCTCGATCGGGTCGCCCAGGCGGGTGCCGGTTCCGTGGGCCTCGACGGCGTCGACCTGCTCGGGGGTGAGACGGGCGTCGGCGAGCGCGGCCCGGATCACCCGTTCCTGCGTGGGGCCGTTGGGCGCGGTCAGGCCGTTCGACGCGCCGTCCTGGTTGACGGCCGAGCCGCGCAGCACGGCCAGGATGGTCCGCTCGTTGCGCCGGGCGTCCGAGAGGCGTTCCAGCAGGAGCAGGCCGACGCCCTCGGCGAAGCCGGTGCCGTCGGCGGCGGCGGCGAACGCCTTGCAGCGGGCGTCGGGGGCCAGCCCGCGCTGGCGGCTGAACTCCACCAGCAGCACCGGCGTGGCCATCACCGTGACCCCGCCGGCCAGCGCCAGGTCGCACTCGCCGCTCCGCAGCGACCGGGCGGCCAGGTGCATGGCCACCAGCGACGACGAGCAGGCCGTGTCGACGGTCACCGCCGGGCCCTCCAGCCCCAGGTGGTAGGCGATCCGGCCGGTCGCGACGCTGGTCGCGTTGCCGGTCATCAGGTGGCCCTCGTAGCCGTCCGGGACCCGGTCGGGCGGCGGCACGTAGGCCTGCGACACCACTCCGGCGAACACGCCCGTCCGGCTGCCGCGCAGCGATCCCGGCGCGATCCCGGCCCGTTCGACGGTCTCCCAGGCCGTCTCCAGCAGCAGCCGTTGTTGCGGGTCGGTGGCGGTCGCCTCGCGCGGGCCCAGGCCGAAGAAGGCGGCGTCGAACCCGGCGGCGTCGTACAGGAAACCGCCTTCCTTCGTGTACGCCGTCCCGGCGTGGTCCGGGTCGGGGTCGTACAGCGCGTCGAGGTTCCAGCCCCGGTCGGCGGGGAAGCCGCCGACGGCGTCGACGCCCTCGTCGAGCAGCCGCCACAGCGCCTCGGGGCTGTCGGCGCCACCGGGCAGGCGGCAGGCGGCGGCGACGATCGCGATGGGTTCGTGCTCCCGGTCCTCCAGTTCGCGGATGCGGCGCCGGGCCTGGCGCAGGTCGCCGGTGGTCCGCTTGAGGTACTCGCGCAGCCGGTCCTCGTTGCTGGTCATGTCGTCTCCAGGGGTCACAGCGGGTCGAGTTCCTCGTCCAGGGTGCGGAACAGCTCCTCGTCGGTTGCCGCGGCGAGGTCGTCGCCGGGCTCCTCGGCGGGGCGGGAGCCCTCCTCCCAGCGCCACAACGCCGCGCGCAGCCGGTCTCTGATCTTCGCGAAGCCGGGTCCGCCGGCGGTCACCGAGGCCAGCAGCCGGTCGAGTTCGGCCGCCGTGTCGTCAGGGCTGTCGTCAGGGGTGCCGGGGGCGAGCAGGCCGCGCAGGTGGGCGGCGAGCGCGGCCGGGGTGGGGAAGTCGAAGGCCAGCGTGGTGGGCAGCCGCAGCCCCGTCGCCGCCGCCACCCGGTTGCGCAGCTCGACCGAGGTCAGCGAGTCGAAACCGATCTCCTTGAACGCCTGGTCGGCGGTGACCCCGTCGATCCCGGAGTGCCCGAGCACGGCCGCCACCTGCTCCCTGACCAGGGTCAGCAGCGCCCGCTCCCGGTCGGGCCCCGGCAGCGCGGCCAGCCGGTCGGCCAGGCCGGCGGGTGAGACGGGCGCGTGGCGGGCGGCCCTGCGCACCGATTGCGCGCGCACCAGCCCGCGCAGCACCGGCGGCACCTCATCGGCCTCGGCCCGCGCCCGCAGCGCGGCCTCGTCGAGCACGGCCGGGACCAGCAGCGGCCGGTCGGCCCGCACGGCGGCGTCGAACAGGGCGAGCCCCTCCTCGGCCGGCATCGGCGTGAGCCCGCCCCGGGCGATGCGGGCCAGGTCGGCCGCGCCCAGGTGCCCGGTCATGCCGCTGGCCTCCCGCCACATGCCCCAGGCGAGCGAGGTCGCGGGCAGCCCGCGTTCCCTGCGGTGCGCGGCGAGGGCGTCGAGGAAGACGTTGGCGGCGGCGTAGTTGGCCTGGCCCGCGCCGCCGAGCAGCCCCGACGCGGAGGAGAACAACACGAACGCGTCGAGGTCGCCGGTGAGCTCGTGCAGGTTCCAGGCGGCGTCGACCTTGGGGCGCAGCGCCGCCTCGATCTTCTCCGGGGTCAGCGAGGCGAGCACGCCGTCGTCGAGCACCCCGGCCGTGTGGACCACCGCGCGCAGCGGCCGGTCGTCCGGGACGCCGGCCAGCAACCCGGCCAGCGCGGCGCGGTCGGCCGCGTCGCACGCCGCGATCCGCACCTCCGCCCCCGCCTCGGTCAGCTCGGCGGCCAGGCCGGCCGCGCCCGGCGCGTCCGGGCCGCGCCGGCTCGTCAGCAGCAGGTGCCGCACACCGTGCGCGGTCACCAGGTGCCGGGCCAGCGCCGCGCCGATCGTGCCGGTCCCGCCGGTGACCAGCACCGTCCCCTCCCGTACGGGCGGCAGCGTGAGCACCAGCTTGCCCACGTGGGCCGCCTGGGCGAAGTGCCGGAACGCGGCCGGAGCCTGCCGCACGTCCCAGGTGGCGACCCACGACGGGCGCAGCGCCCCCGACGCGAACAGCTCCAGCACCCCCCGGAACGCGCCGGCCACCTCCTCGACCGGCATGTCGAGCAGCTCGAACGGCAGGTACACGATCCCCTCCCCGGCCAGCACGCCGGGGTCGCGCGGGTCGGCGATGCCCATCTCGACGAACCGGCCGCCCGGCGGCAGCAGGCCGAGCGAGGCGTCCAGGAGGTCGCCGGTCAGCGAGTTCAGCACCACGTCGACCGCGCCGAACCTCGCCGCGAACGTGTCGGTGCGGGAGGAGGCGATGCGCTCCGGCGGCACGCCCAGGGCACGCAGCGCGGCCCACTTGGCCGGGCTCGCCGTGGCGTACACCTCCGCGCCCAGATGCCGGGCCAGTTGCAGCGCCGCCAGCCCCACCCCGCCCGCGGCGGCGTGGACGAGCACACGTTCCCCCGGCCGGACCCGGGCCAGGGTGACCAGCCCGTGGTAGGCGGTGGTGAACACCGCCGGCACACTCGCCGCCTCGGCGAACGACCAGCCGTCCGGGATCGCGGCGAGCAGCCGGTGGTCGGCGACCGCGACCGGCCCGACCGCACCCGGCACCAGACCGAAGACCCGGTCGCCGACGGCCAGACCGGCGACCGCCGCCCCGGTCTCCAGCACGACACCCGCCGCCTCCGCGCCGAGCGGCGTGGCCGACGGGACCATGCCGAGCGCGGTGAGGACGTCGCGGAAGTTCAGCCCGGCGGCCCGGACCTCGATCCTGACCTGGTGCGGGGCCAGCGGGGCCAGGGACTCGGGGAAGGGCGCGGCGTGCAGGTCGTCGGGGGAACCGCCCGGCGTGGCCAGCCGCCAAGGGCCGTCGGGGAGGTCGAGCGCGGTCGACCGCCCCACGTGGGCCAGCCGGGGGACCAGGGCGACGCCGTCGCGGAGGGCGATCTGGGGCTCGCCGCCGGCCAGGGCCGCCGGGAGGGCGGCGGCCGAGTCGTCGTCGACGTCGACGACCACGATCCGGCCGGGGTTCTCGGTCGCGGCCGACCTCGCCACCCCCCAGAGGGGGGCCGCCGCCAGGTCGACGCGGTCGCCGGGGCGCACGGCCACCGCGTTCCTGGTCACGATCGCCAGGCGCGACGCGGGGTCGGCCTGCTCCGCCAGCCAGGCGGTCAGCCGGTCGACCAGGGCCCGCACGTTCGCGGCCACGGCCTCGGGGACCTCGCCGTCGGCGCCGGAGGCGGGCCACTCGATCACGGTCACGTCAGCGGGGAGGCTCGCGGCCAAGGGGACCTCGGCCCAGGTCGGTTCGTACAGGGACGTGGGTTCGGTGGTCCGTGCCGTGGGCGCCGCGCGCAGGCTCAGGGACTCCACCCGGGCGATCGGCGCGCCCGTCGGGTCGGCGAGGGTGACGGCGACCGTGTCGTCGCCGGCGGGGGTGAGGGTGGCGCGGAGGGTGGTGGCGCCGGTGGCGAACAGGTCGACGCCCGACCAGGTGAACGGGAGCCGCACCCCCTCGCCGAGGAAGCCGCCCAGGGCCATGGCGTGCATGGCCGCGTCGAACAGGGCGGGGTGGAGGGCGAAGCGGGCGGCGTCGTCCTCGTGGCCTTCGGGCAGGCGGACCTCCGCGTGGACGGTGTCGCCCGCCCGCCAGGCCGCGGTGAGGTTGCGGAAGGCGGGACCGTACTCGTAGCCGAGGTCGGCCAGCCGGTCGTAGAGGTCGTCGACGGCCAGCGGGACGGCGTCGGGTGGCGGCCAGGTGGTCACCGCGGCCGGTTCGCCGGGCGGGGGCGGGGCCAGGGTTCCGGCGGCGTGCCGGGTCCACTCCGGGTCGCCGCCCCGGCGGGAGTGCACGGTCACCCGGCGGCGGCCGGACTCGTCGGCGGCGCTCACCTCCGCCTGGAGGCGCACGCCGCCGCGTTCGGGCAGGTGGAGCGGGGCTTCGAGGGTGAGCTCCTCGACGCGGAACACGCCGCCGGAGAGCTGCCCGGCCTGGAGGGCGAGTTCGAGCAGCGCCGTCGCGGGGAGCAGCGCCGTGCCGCGCACGGAGTGGTCGGCGAGCCAGCCGTGGGAGTCGCGGGAGACGCGGCCGGTGACGACCAGCGCCCCCGTCTCGGCCAGCACGGTGGCGGCGCTCAGGAACGGGTGCTCGGCGGCGTCCAGGCCCAGGCCCCCGGCGTCGCCGCCCACCGACGGTCCGGTCAGCCAGTAGCGCTCGCGCTGGAAGGCGTACGTCGGCAGGTCGGTGACGCCCTCCTCCGGCAGGTGCCAGGTGACCGGGTGGCCGTCGGCGTGGAGGGCGGCCAGGTTGAGGTGGAACTGCCCGAGGGTGCCCTTGTGCCGCCGCAGGGTGCCGGTGACCAGCAGCGACGGGTGTTCGAGGGTGTCCTGGACGGCCGTCGTCAGGACCGGGTGGGGGCTGGCCTCGACGAAGGTGGTGTGGCCGTCGGCCAGGAGCTTCGTGAGGGTCTGGTGGAAGCGGACCGGGTTGGCGAGGTTGTCGAACCAGTACTCGGGGGTGAGGTCGGCGCTGCCGGTGACGGTGGAGTAGAGGGGGATGGCGGCGGGCTGGGGGCGGATGCCGTCGAGGAGGGCCAGGAGTTCGTCGCGGAGGCGGTGGACGTGGGGGCTGTGGGAGGCGTAGTCGACGGGGATTCTTCGTGCGTCGAGGGTGCTGAGCAGGTGGTCGAGCTGGGTGGCGTCGCCTGCGATGACGGTGGCGTTGGGGCTGTTGGTGGCGGCGATGTGGAGATCGTCGTAGGCGGTCAGGAGGGCGGC
>NZ_BBXE01000015.1:0-81289 GCF_001570565.1 Herbidospora yilanensis
GATCATCTGATCGGGGCCTTCGGCGTTTCCGGGGTAGCCGGCCGTCCGGCCCTCTCGTTGGAAACAATGTCTTTCCCAGCCCGGCCGTATGGCCGGGCTTTGTCGTTCCATGGCCTTAGACGGCTCCGGTCAGGCGCGAGCGAGGTCGAGCAGATGGTGCGCCGCGGTCTTCGCGCCGTCGGTCCGGATCTCCCCGGCCAGCCCCGCCGCGTTGCTCGCGATGTCAGGCCACAGTGCTTCGCTCAAGGCCACGGTCAGGGATTCGGCCGTCGGGACACCGGGCGGGTGCGCGATGCCGATGCTCAGCCGGTGCACCCGCTGAGCCCAGTAGTACTGGTCATACATCTGAGGAACCACCACCTGGGGCGCACCTGCCAGGGCGGCCGCCGTCGTCGACAACACGTCCGAGCCGGGCTCGGCAGGCAGCAGGTCCGCCCAGCCCCGGGACAGGATCGCCCGCCGCCGGGTCGCCCTGGCCGCTTCGAGCATCGCCTCGGCCAGCCCTCGGGGAGCGCGGATGCTGCCGAAGCCGAAGTACACCGGCGGGTCCCCGGCGTCCAGGAACGCCGACAACTCGGGAGACAGGGGCCGGTGGTCGGGGAGCATCCACGCCCCGGTCTGCACGACCCCGCTGCCGGGCTCGGGCCACGGCCCGAGGGTCGGGTCGGCCGCCAGCAGGGGATGGTCGGCGAAGATGTGGCCGCGTACGTCGGACACGGGGGTAAGGCCCAGGGCGGTGCGGTGGTTGTTGAGCGCGGCTGCGAAGCCGGCCGTGAAGCGGGCGGCGTCTTGGTCCCACAGCGCCCGGTTGTCGCCGTCGACGGGCGGTCGGCCGGGGGAGGGGGCCGGCGAGTGGTGGACGGAGGGCAGGACGATCGGGCAGAAGGCCGTGAAGACGTATGGGATCTTCAGGACCTCGGCGACCGAGCGGGCGGCCACCTGGATGGCGGTGGCGGCCACGATGAGGTCGCAGTCCTTCGCGACCGCCATGACGGTCTCGAACTGGACCGTCACGGAGGCCTCGGCCAGGCGGCGGAGCTGCTCCGGCGACGGCGGCGTGGCGTTGGCGGGCGGAGTGGCGGCGGTCAGGGTGCGCAGCTCGGGGCCGATCGGGGTGACCGGCATGCCGAGGCTCTCGATCCAGCCTTGGAAGTCCGGTGGGACGCACAGGTGGACCTCCTGGCCGAGGGCACGGAGGTGCGTGGCGAGCGCCACCAGCGGCTGGACGTCGCCCCGTGAGCCGATGGTGGACAGCAGTACGCGCATGGGTGTCTTCCCCCTGGAAGTGGTTCGGGCCACCGATTGTGAGGGGTCACGGGGGTCTTGCGGCAAGCCGGGGCGTCCGCTATAGGTTGAAAGTGGCGGGGAGTATGAGGTGCCCCCGCAGTCTTCGCCTTCGGTGCTCATTCGGGCATTCCTGCATATATGGCGCTCCGGCGGGCATGGGTAGTCCCCATGATCCACGCAATTCGTCCGGGGGATCCGGTTGGTCACGCTCTGTGGTCGAAGTTCGTTGTCCAGCGAATTGATTCGGCGCTCGAATAATCCGTTTAGCGAATGCCGCATTTCCGCCACAATGGTGCTCATCGTCGATCTGGTTATCTGACCTTCCAGCAGGCGGAAGCTCGTCGGGTTACCCTTGAATGGCTGGTCGGTAAACGAATCTACGGTGCGGGCGCGCATGTCACGGGGCTACTGACGACCCGCGACAAAGAGAATCCCATGTATAGGCGTGTCGAGTCGCCATAAGAGAATGGTCGGTTAGCGTCCCTTGTGTCGGGACAAACCCGGAAAGGACGAAGCCGATGGGGGCAGTGCGCAAGGTAGCGACATACCTTGGCCTGGGCGGAGCCGAGCAATATTCGGAAGAGCCCTATGGGGAAGAGGAATACGACGACGATTGGATGCCGGCCTCCGAAAGGGCCGCGAAACGCTGGCAGCCGGCGGGCGAACCGTCGCGAATCGTGATGGTACGTCCGAGGAAGTACGACGACGCGCTCACCGTGGGCCGTCACTTCCGCGACGGCCACACGATCGTGATGGACGTCGCGACGATGTCGACCCTGGAGGCGACCAGAATGGTCGACTTCGCGGCCGGCCTCGCCTATGGCTGTGAGGGTCGCATCGAGCGGATCGCCGACAAGGTGTTCCTGCTCACGCCGTCGAACGTCGAAGTGACCACCGCTTAACGGTCACTTCGCCGAGCGGGTGGAGAGGCGACGCCGAGGCCTCTCACCACCCACCCCTCGCCGGCCCCTCCGCCGGCCGCACACGTACGTCCGTCCGACACCAGGGCATGTTCCGACCAGCCCCGACCGACCATTTCGACCCGGCTTGCGAAGGGATTCCGCAGGCCGGGTCTCTCATTTCCCCGGCCTTTTCCCGGAAAATCCGGATTCGCTTATCCGGCGCGTGGCCCGCGCTTCAGCAGTCGTCCCACTTCGGCGACGTCGGAAATCGCCTGGTCTCGGCGTGTTCTGGCCTCACGGGCATATTCGTGCAGGGCCCAGACCGCCGATGTGGCGAGTTCGTGGAGTTCGGCGACTTGGGCGTTGACCAACGCCAGATCGGCCTTCTCCCGGCCGCGGAACCGCCACAACAACCACGCCCCCAAAGCGCCCATTCCCACTCCGACGACCGCCAGGATCATCGAGAACACGAAACCGAGCGTGAAGACGACCAGGCCGCCGAGCGCGGCCAGATAGCCGGGCGTGGGTGAGGGCCGCCGGGGGATGTAGCCCGCCATTATGCGACGCTCCGCGTCGGCCATCGCCTCGCCGTCGGGGCCGTCGGGGCGCAGTGTGATCGAGTGGCCCAGGATCGGCAGCACCAGCGCCTCGGGCTGCTCGGCGTCGGTGCGGTCGGCGAGGTGTGCCGCGGCCGTGCTGATCGCGGGGGCCGCGACGTGGAGCGCGAGGGCGGCGAGGTAGGGGTCGGCGCCGGGCTTCAGGTCGTCGAGCAGGTGGCCGTTGAGCGAACTCAGCGGACCGTCGGCCTCGGGGGAGCCGACCAGGGCCGACAACACCGCCATCGGCTCGGTGTCGGGCCACACAGCGCGCGACTGGGGCAGCGCGCCCGTGGGCGGCGGTACGGAGGTGATCTCCTCGCAGCGGTGCCGGAGCCTGGCCAGCCGGGCCGCGGCCTGCACGGGGCCGCCCAGCGCCGGGATCTGGGCCAGCTCGGGGAAGTCGGCCAGCGACGGCGGGACCACCAGGCCCGGTTCGGCCGGCACGAGCGCCTTCAGCCACACGTCGTCGTCGTGGAGCACCTCGACCGCGTCGAGCTTGCGCAGCACGAAGATCTTCCCGGCCGGACCGTAGGCGCCGCGGGCGGCGGCCAGCCACAACGCGCGCTGGCCCGCCGTCACCGGGCGCTCGGAGGAAAGGTCGCCGAAGGCGGTGCCGAGCCACGAGGCGTGGATGCGGTCGCCGTGGCCGCAGACGGCTAAGGCCAGGCACAGGAACAGCGCCGTCTTGGCGCCGTCGAGCTGGGCCGCCTCCGACAGCGGCTCCATCGCGTCGTCGCCGCTGAGGATCAGCGCCAGAGCCCGCACGGCCGGGGAGAGCCAGTAGCCCGGGACGTCGATGGCCCCGGGCGGTGGCGGTGGCGCGCCGCCGTCGGCGGTGAGGTGGACGAGCAGCGCCTCGGCGTAGCGGTGCAGCTCGGTGGCGTCGGCGCTGCCGGACGACTCCGGCAGGGCTGTTACATCCATGCTCACGCGCTGACTCCCCCACGGCAGGTGGACGTCTGCTTTGCGTTCCGCAGACGCTCCCTTGACCGCGCCCACACTAGACGGCCGTGACCTGTTCGTGTTCTGAGGCGCGCCGATCCGTGGATTTCACATCCGCTCGGGCGCGGCGATCCCCAGGAGGTCGAGCCCCTGCAGCAGCACCCGGAGGGTGAGCTGCGACAGCGCGAGCCGTGACTGGCGCTCCTCCTCGGAGCCGGCCTTGAGCACCGGGCAGTTCTCGAAGAAGGTCGTGAACGCGCTGGCCAGGTCGAACAGGTAGGCGCAGAGGCGGTGAGGTTCGTTGCGCGCGCCCACCTCGGCGACGATCGGCCCGAAGCCCAGCAGTTCGAGGGCCAGGGCGCGTTCGGCCGGGTGGGTGATGACGATCGGGCCGTAGGAGGCGGCCGGGTCGTATCCGCCGCGCCGGAAGATGGAGCGGATGCGCGCGGTGGCGTACTGGAGGTAGGGGCCGGTGTTGCCGGTCAGGGCGAGCATGCGGTCGAAGTCGAAGACGTATTCGCTGTCGTGGCTGACCGACAGGTCGGCGTACTTGACCGCGCCCATGCCGACGGCGTGGGCGATCTCGGTGCGGGTGGCCTCGTCGTAGTCGCGGTCGCCCAGGACGGCGGCGGCCCGGGTCTCGGCCTCGTCGAGGAGTTCGAGCAGCTTGATGGACTTGCCGGCCCGGGTCTTGAACATCTTGCCGTCGCTGCCGAGCACGCTGCCGATCTGGATGTGCTCCGCCGAGACGTGGTCGGGCAGCCAGCCGGCCATCTTCGCCGAGGCGAACAACATCTGCATGTGGAGCGACTGGGTGACGCCGATGACGTAGAGGATGCGGTCGGCCTTCAGGTCCTGGACCCGGTAGCGCATGGTGGCCATGTCGGTGGTCGCGTAGCCGTAGCCGCCGTCGGATTTCCTGATCATGAACGGGAGCGGAGCGCCCTCGCGACCGGTGAAGCCGGGCGGGAAGACGCACAGCGCGCCGTCGCTGATCTCGGCGATGCCGCGTTCCTGGAGCTCGTCGCAGACCTGGGCGAGGGCGTGGTTGTACATGCTCTCACCGGCGATGTCGTCGTCGGTCAGGGTGACGCCGAGCTGGGTGTAGACCTTGTTGAAGTAGCGGACCGTGGCGTCCATGAAGATGCGCCACAGGCGCATCGTCTCGGGGTCTTCGGCCTGCAGGGTCACCACGCGGGCGCGGGCCCTGCGGTTGAACTCGGCGTCGGTGTCGAACTTGGCGCGGGCGGCCTGGTAGTAGTCGTTGCCGTTGCCGGCTTCGAGCTGCGCGACCGCGGCCTCCTCGCCGATGTCGAGGAGGTGCTCGATGAGCATGCCGAACGGGGTGCCCCAGTCGCCGAGGTGGTTCTGCCTGACGACGCGGTTGCCGAGATGCTCCTGTACGCGGACCAGCGCGTCGCCCACGACGGTGGTGCGCAGGTGGCCGACGTGCATCTCCTTGGCGGCGTTGGGCGCGGAGTAGTCGACCACGACCGTCTTCGACGGGAGCTCGCGCGCCACGCCGAGCCGGTCGTCGGTGAGCAGGGCGCCGGCCTCGGCGGCGATCCAGGTGTCGTGGAAGCGCAGGTTGAGGAACCCCGGGCCGCTCACCTCGACGGTGCCGGGCAGGTCGAGGTTGGCGGCGATCTCCTGGGCCACATCTCGCGGCGCGCGTCGGAGTCGCTTGGCCAGGCTCATCGCGACGTTCGCCTGGTAGTCGGCGAACTGGGAGGGCCTGATCAGCGGATCCTCGGCGGCGTATTCCTGGCCGAACGCGGTGGCCAGCGCCTGCTGGACACGCTCGGCGAGCACGAGTTGTGGGTCGGTCATACACAAAGCCTAGCGACGCGCAACCGCCGTCGTCGCCAGGGTTACCGCCGGTCGGAGAACCACAACCGGTGGGACCTGGGGATGGCCGCGATGCGCTCGCCGACCTTGCCGACGACCCCCTCCGCGGCCAGCCGGGCGGCCAGCTCGCAGGCGGCCGCGACGCCCTTGGCGCGGGAGGAACCGTGGGCGATCACCACGCAGCCGTTGAGGCCGAGCAGGACCGCGCCGCCGTGGGCCTCGGGGTCGAGGCGTTCGTAGAGGCCGCGCAGGCGGGGACGCTGGAGGAGGCCGCCGATCCTGGCCACGGCGCTGCCGTCGACGGCCTGGCGGAGCTGGCCGAAGGCGTAGCGGACGCTGCCCTCCATGGTCTTGAGCGCCACGTTGCCGGTGAAGCCGTCGGCGACGATGACCTCGACGCGGCCCGACAGCAGGTCGTGGCCCTCGACGTTGCCGGCGAAGTGGATGCCGGGGGCGGTCTCCAGCAGTTCGTGGGCCCGTTTGACGACCTTGTTGCCCTTCTCGGCCTCGGCGCCGATGGTGAGCAGGCCGACGCGGGGGTTGTCGTGGCCGAGGGCGGTGGCGACGTAGGCGACGCCCAGGTGGGCGAACTGCACCAGCATCTCGGGCTTGGCGTCGGCGTTGGCGCCCGCGTCGAGCAGGATCGTCGGGTGGGGGACGGTGGGCAGGGCGACCGCGATGGCGGGGCGCAGCACGCCCGGCTGGGTCTTGAGGCGCAGTTTGGCGGTGGCGACGACGCCGCCCGTCGAGCCCGCCGACACGACGGCGGACGCGTCGCCCCTCCTGACGAGGTGGCAGGCGACGGCGATGCTGGAGCGAGGGCGGCGGAGGCTGGCGAGCGCGCCTTCGTCCATGGAGATCGCCTCTTCGGCGCGGACGATGGGGATCTCGGAGGCGGCGCCGTACCGGGACAGGAGGTCGTGGAGCGGGCGGGGCTCGCCGACCAGCACGACCGGGACGCCGAGCTCCCTGACGGCCGCCACGGCCCCCGCCACGATCTGTTCTGGCGCGTGGTCGCCGCCCATGGCGTCGAGCGCGACCGGCGACGATACGGCCACAGCGCCATCCAATCGATCCGGGAATCTCAGTGAATGGTAGGCGGGGCGGGCTGATGCGCCGTCCGTCGGCTCGCGCTATCGGCGCAGATTCGAGTCCCACACCTTTCGGGACACGATGACCTTGGAGAAGGCCGCGTTGCCCGTCACCCGGATCACCGGGCCGTCGTCCTTCTCGCCGCCCGAGACGATGCGTTTGGCGAAGACCGCGTTGCCGTCGTCGATGACGTTGGCGTTGTCGGGCACCCGGATGATCACCTTGCTGAACGCGGCGCCGATGTCGACGGTGATCTCCCGGCCGGGCAGCACGGCGTCGCTCAGGTCGATGATCAGGGCGCCGAAGCGGGCCCGGAGCCGGAGGTGGCGGCCGGGCACCCAGCGGCCGTTCTTGATGACCTTGCTGAACGCGGCGGTGATGCTCTTGCGGCCGACGTCGGCCGGGGCGGCGTTCGCGATGGTGGAGGGCAGGTCTTCGGTGATGGGGACCAGTTCGCCCACGGTGACCGCGCCATAGGTGGCCTCAAGGCGGTCGGCGTGTTCGGCCGTGGTGAGGCGGCCGGTGGCCAGGCCCTCGGCGATGATCGCCGCGACCCGGTCACGGTCGGCGTCGGAGGCGCGCTGACCTGGGTCTTCTGTTGTCACATGTCTCAGATTACCCCTATTCGAGATATGTCGCGAGAGGGGAAATCATGACTACGGTCTTTACCAAATCCTGAATTCGGCTGTCGGGACGGTCCGATACCGGTATAGAGGATGCCCAGACGCCTGACAGGCCTCCTTGGTTTACACGAGATCGGAAAAACTACCGAGAAGGGAAGGCCGAGTGATCTTTAACGAGGGAACCCGCGGCTTCCGGGCTTACACGACGAAACATCTCGACGACCTGCTTCGCGAGAAGGCCGGGTTCGGCGAGGAGGCGCGGTTGCGGATCCGCGCGGTGGCGACGGTGCTGCCGTTCCGCACCAACGCCTATGTCGTCGAGGAGCTCATCGACTGGTCCGCGGTCCCGGACGACCCGATCTATCGGCTCGTCTTCCCACAAGAGGACATGCTGCCCGAAGCGGATGTCTCCCGTCTGGCGAACCTCATCAGGACGAACGCCCCGGTCAAGCAGTTGACCGCGGCGGCCAACGAGGTGCGCATGGGCCTCAACCCCCATCCGGCCGGGCAACTCGACCTGAACGTGCCCAAGATCGGCGACGAGCCGGTGCCGGGGATGCAGCACAAATATCCCGAGACCGTGCTGTTCTTCCCCAAGCAGGGGCAGACCTGCCACGCCTACTGCACCTACTGCTTCCGGTGGGCCCAGTTCATCGGCGAGCCCGACCTGAAGTTCGCCTCCGGCGACGTCGACGCCCTCGTCGGCTACATCCGCCGCCACCCCGAGGTGACGTCGGTGCTGTTCACCGGCGGCGACCCAATGATCATGGGAGAGCCGGTGCTGCGCCGTTACGTCGAGCCGCTGCTCGACCTGCCGCAGATCGACTCGATCCGCATCGGCACCAAGTCGCTGGCCTACTGGCCCGGCCGGTTCGTCACCGACCCCGACGCCGACGACACGCTCAAGCTGTTCGAGCAGGTGGTCAGGTCGGGCAAGAACCTCGCGTTCATGGCGCACTTCTCGCACCCTCGGGAGCTCGAACCCCAGGCGGTGGGTTCGGCGGTGCGGCGCATCCTGGACACCGGCGCCACGGTCCGGACCCAGGCCCCCCTCATCCGCACGATCAACGACGACGCGGCCACGTGGGCGCACATGTGGCGCCGGCAGAACGCGATGGGCATGGTGCCCTATTACATGTTCGTCGAGCGGGACACCGGGCCGCAGGACTACTTCGCGGTGCCCCTCGCCGACGCGTACGAGACCTTCAGAGACGCCTATGCCCAGGTCTCCGGTCTCTGCCGGACGGTCAGAGGGCCCTCGATGTCGGCCACCCCCGGCAAGGTCTGCGTCGACGGCGTGACCGAGATCAACGGGCAGCGGGTGTTCGTGCTCCACTTCATCCAGGCCCGCGACCCCGCCCTGGTCGGCCGTCCCTTCTTCGCCCGCTACGACCCCAGGGCCGTCTGGCTGACCGATCTGCGCCCCGCGTTCGCCGACCGGTTCCCGTTCGAGTCGGCGGCTCCGGTCGCGGCCTGACCCCAAGGAGACGGAAAACAATTGCCCTCGGCCCGGGAGCCGCGTTTACCGTGCCTTTCTCCCGGGCCGGATGTGAATTCCCATCATGTGCCGCCAAGTCGGGCGCCCTCCAGCCCTTCGGCGTTGTGACTCCCGGTCACCGGGCCGTTTCCCATGGTGATAGAAATTCGGCCTAGCCAATCGGCCGGCGCGAACCCGCGCCGGTTACGCGGGGGTTCTCGGTTCCCGTTCCCTGACCTGGGACGGGGCTCAGGAGGCATTTACATGAAGCGCATGATCAAGGCAGCACTCGTCGTCGCGACCTTTGGCGTCGCGGCTATGTTCGCCGCGCCCGCTCAGGCCGCGGACAACCCGATCTCGGGCCTGCTGGGCGGCATTCCGCTCGTCGGCGGCCAGCTCCCGGCCCTTCCGGGCGCCGACCTCGCCGGTGTCGCCGGCGCCGTGCCGGCCCCCGCCCCTGTCGCGGGCTGGAGCGAGCTGGTGCAGGCCACCCCGATGACCGCGCGCGGCAACGACGTCTCGACCCAGCTCGCCCCCGCGCTGGACGCCCTCACCGGCGCCGCGGGCCAGGTCGTCGGTGGGGCCGACCAGATCAGCGGTGCCAGCAAGGACCTGACCGGCTCGGCCACCCAGGTGAGCAAGGCCGCCCAGAACCTGTCGGGTGCGGTCAGGAACGTCGTCTCGGGCACCCGCTAAGTGCCTCTCGGACACGTTGGCGTGGCCACGTCAACGTTTCCGTACCTCTGACACATGAGAACGGCCGGTGCCTTCGGGAGGCACCGGCCGTTCTCAGTTTGCCCAGGGGCGCACCGACGTGCGCCTGGCGATCTGTGCCTGCAGTCTGGCCATCTGCCAGTGCAGTTCGATGAGCTGCTCGGTCAGCAGGGCAGGTGGAAGTTCAGACGGGTCTTCGTCGGCCAGATGATCGATGGCCGTCACCAGCTCACTCATCCCGCCCTCCCAGTGCATCGGCGTTCCTTAGATCGAATCCCCGTTCGAATCATAATGGAACACCGGGCGCAGCGGCATCAGCTTTCGTACACCGGTGCGATGAATCCCCGTGCGAGGGTGTGGGCGGTGATGTTGAAGCCCACCACGGCCGGGTTGGCGTCGGGGTCGACCCCGAGCTTGTCGGTGTCGAGGGCGTGCACCGCGAACAGGTAGCGGTGCGGCAGCCCGGGGGGAGGGGCGGCGCCGCCGTACTCCTTCAGGCCGTAGTCGTTCTTGGCGTGCACGGCGCCCTCCGGCAGCCCCGCGAAGCCGGGGCCGGTGCCGGCGCCCTCGGGGAGCTCGGTGACCGACGCCGGGATGTCGAACACGAGCCAGTGCCAGAAGCCGCTGCCGGTGGGGGCGTCGGGGTCGAAGCACGTGACCGCGAAGCTCTGGGTGCCCTCGGGGGCGCCCGACCACGTCAGGCGCGGCGAGACGTTCTCGCCGGAGAAGCCCCAGTCGTTGAAGACGTGGCGGTCGGGCAGCGTCGCGCCGTCGGCGAGCCCGGGGGCCTCGACGGTGAGCGCCGGGACCTCCGGCAGGTGGTCGTAGGGAATGGGTGCTGGCGTCGGCATGGCGCACTCCGCTCGGGATAGGTCGCGATCTTCCTGCGGGCCTATCCTCTACCACTCATGCCTTGTTGTAGGCGCCGATCACCTCGGTCGGGTCGCCGTCCATCTTGATCTTGCCCTTGTGCAGCCAGATGACCCGGTTGCAGGTCTCCTCGATGACGTCGAGGTTGTGGGCGACCAGGAAGACGGTGCCGGCCGACTCGCGCATCTGCATGATGCGCTTCTGGGAGCGCTTGCGGAACTCGCGGTCGCCGGTCGCCAGCGCCTCGTCGATCAGCAGCACGTCGTGGACCTTCGCCGACGCGATGGCGAACCGGAGACGGGCGCCCATGCCCGACGAGTAGGTGGACATGGGGAACTGGACGAACTCCCCGATGCCCGAGAAGTCGACGATCTCGTCGTACTTGGCCCGGACCTCCGAGGGCGTCATGCCCATCGCGTAGCAGCCGAGGGTGATGTTGCGCTCGCCCGTGAGCTCCTTCATCAGGGCGGCGTTCACGCCCAGGAGCGACGGCTGGCCGTCGGTGTAGACCGCGCCCGAATGGGGTGGCAGCAGGCCGGCGATGGCGCGCAGCAGGGTCGACTTGCCCGAGCCGTTGCGGCCGATGATGCCGATGGCGTCGCCGTGGCGGGCCACGAAGGAGACGCCCTTCACGGCGTGGACCTCGCGCATCTGCGGGCGGCCCTGACGCTTGACCAGCCGCAGCAGGGCGGTGGCGGCGTTGCCCTTCTCCTCGGCCGAGGTCGCGCCGTAGACCTTGTAGACGATGTGGAGGTCGTCGACGATGACGGTCGGAGTGCCGGTGGCCGACGACTTCTTGGTCGCCTCCTGCTCTTCGGCGGTCAACGGCCACACCCTTTCCATCGCCATCGGCTTCGCCTCAGCCACGTCCGTACCTCTCTTCGGCGCGCCAGAAGTACCAGAATCCGATGACAAGGGCGAACACGGCCCAGAATATGGCAGTCGTCCAGGCCCATTGGGGCGGGGTGTGGCCCTGGATGAGCAGGTCACGCATGAGCTCGATGTAGGCCGCGGCCGGGTTGAGCTCCATGATGTACTGCACGAACGCCAGGGACTCGGGCAGGTCGGCGACCCGGTCGGGGATGCTGAAGAAGACACCCGAGGCGTAGAGCCAGGTTCGCATGATGAACGGCAGCAACTGGTTCATGTCGCGGGCGAAGGCGCCGACGCGGGCCATGAAGAGGCTGGCCCCGATGTTGAAGGTGAGCTGGAGCAGCAGCGCGACCGGGATGAGCAGCCAGTAGAGGGTGAGCGGCTCCCCGGTGAGGAGCACGATGCCGATGAGCACCAGCATCGACCACAACAACTGCTGGAGTTCCTGCACCGCGTAGGCCAGGGGCAGCGCGGCCCGGGGGAAGTGGAGCGCCCGGATCAGCGACAGGTTGTTCGAGATCGACTTGGCGCCGCCGCTGACGGTCCGCTGGGTGAAGGTGAAGATGAAGACGCCGGTGATCAGGAAGGCCGTGTAGTTGGAGATGTCCTTCTTCTGATCGAGGATGACGCCGAACATCAGGTAGTAGACGCCGGCGTTCAGGAGCGGCGTGAGGAGCTGCCAGAGCTGGCCCAGCATCGACTGGCTGTATTTGGAGACGTTGCGCGAGGTCGCGTACTTGAGCACGAAGTGCCGGCGGGCCCAGAGTTGCCCCACGTAGAAAGGCAGGCTCGGGCGCGCGATCGCGCGACGGAGGCCGTGACGCTTGGCGAGCGCGGCCAGCGATTCCGTCGCTGCGCCGCCCTGCGCGTCCGCGACGGCGGAATCCGGCTGGCTCATGGCAAGGACTCTATTGGATGCTGGTGAACGAGAAGCCTGCGATGGTCATCCGTTGGCTCCTCGTGGGTTCGGGCGAAGCCGCCGGTGGCGGGGGTGCCACGGCTTGGTCAAAGGTAGCCCACCAGGTCCTGATATGGGGACAACGCCACGATCGGTACCGCAAAGGTCGTACCGTGGCTCCACCAGTACCGGGACATGTGTACCTTTGTGGGAGTTTTGGAGCCGTTTAAGAGGTTTGAGGCGACCTTCTTGGTATGCGTGTGACGCCCGACTGACGCACGTGTGACCGAACTGCAACGCAGCAGAGACAACACTGCGGTGTGTGGTGAGGGATGCTCGCGGACGACTGGCAGGGCGTCAGCTCGTTTGACCGTGTCTGCAAATCCGAGGTCCTCACGAGGGGCCGAGGGGGTGCCGGCCTGGACATCTCGCAGCTCAGCGCCAACGCCCATCCTTTGAGGGAGGATCTACTCACTATGCGCGTATTCAAGGGCGCACAGATCATCGCCGGCACTGCCGTGCTGGCGCTCGGCCTGGCCGCCTGTGGTGGCGGCGACGAGGCCCCCGACCCTGCCGCGGGTGGCGAGGGATCCGCCGCCGCGCCGATCGTCATTGAGATCGCCGAGCCGCAGCACGAGCTCGTCCCGGGCAACACCGCGGAGACCAGCGGCGCCGAGGTGCTCAACGCCCTGTTCATCGGCCTGGTCAACTACGACGCTGACAAGAAGCCGATCAACCAGATCGCCGAGTCCATCACCTCTGACGACCAGATCAACTGGACGATCAAGCTGAAGGACGGCTACAAGTTCCACGACGGCACGCCGGTCGACGCCCAGAGCTTCGTCGACTCCTGGAACTACACCGCCAACGGCGCCAACGCGTACGAGGCCAACTACTTCATGGGCTCCATCGCCGGCTACGCCGAGATGAACCCGGCCGACCCCGACGGCGACGGCCCGCAGGAGGCCCCCGCGGCCACCGCGACCACCCTTTCGGGTCTGAAGGTCGTCGACCCGCTGACCTTCACGGTCGAGCTGACCAACCCCTTCTCGGGCTTCCCGACGATGCTGGGCTACACCGCCTTCTACCCGATGCCCAAGGCCGCCTTCGGCCCTGACGGCAAGGTGACCGCCGCCTACGGCGAGTCGCCCATCGGCAACGGCCCCTTCAAGATGGCCAAGCCGTGGAAGCGCGGCGTCGAGACCAAGATCTCGCTGGTCCGCAACGACGACTACACCGAGGCCAAGGCCAAGGTCGAGGCCGTCGACTTCGCGATCTACACCGACCTGAACACCGCCTACCGCGACCTGCAGGCCGGCAACATCGACATCATGGACCAGCTCCCGGCCGAGGTCATCGCCTCCGCCAAGGCCGAGCTGGGCGACCGCTACATCGAGCAGCCCTCCTCGGGCATCGGCTACCTGGGCTTCCCGACCAAGGTCGGCGCCGACTACGCCAAGAGCCCCGAGCTGCGCAAGGCCATCTCGATGGCCATCGACCGCAAGACCATCACCGAGCAGGTCTTCTCCGGCACCCGTGTGCCGGCCGACGACTTCATCTCCCCGGTCGTCGCCGGTTACCGTCAGGGCGCCTGCGGCGAGGCCTGCACCTACGACCCGGTGAAGGCCAAGGAACTGTGGGACGCCAACGGCGGCGCGCAGGCCGGCACGATCGAGCTGGGCTACAACGCCGACGGCGGCCACAAGGAGTGGATCGAGGCCGTCGCGAACAACCTCCGCACCAACCTCGGCGTGAACGTCGAGCCGAAGCCGGTCGAGAAGTTCGCCACCATCCTCGACGACCTGGGCGCGGACAAGTGGAAGGGCCTCTTCCGGATGGCCTGGATCATGGACTACCCGTCGCCGGAGAACTACCTCAAGCCGATCTTCGCGGCCAACGCCAGCTCCAACTACTCGGGCTTCAACAACAAGGAGTTCGAGGAGCTGCTGAAGAAGGCCGACTCGGCTCCCACGGTCGAAGAGGGCATCGCCGCCTACCAGGCCGCTGACGACATCCTGCTGAAGGAACTGCCGTACATCCCGGTCTACTTCTACCAGACCAACGGCGCCTTCTCCTCGAACGTGAAGAACGTCAAGATCGACCCGTTCGAGCGCATCGACATCGTGAACGTCGAAAGGGCCTAAGACGGCATCCAACCCGGGCGGCCGAACCCCTTGAGCCGCCCGGGATGGACCTTCACTCTTGGGGCAGCCCTACTTGGTTGCAGTGGGGCTGCCCTTCGTCATGATCGGGAGACCGAATGGGCCGCTACGTTGTCAGGCGCCTGCTCCAGGCGATCCCTGTGCTGCTTGGCACCACGTTTCTCATCTTCACGCTCGTCTACTGGCTCCCCGGCGACCCCATCCAGGCTCTCGCGGGAGACCGGGCGGTCGACCCGGTGTTCCGGGCCACGATGCGTGAGATGTTCCACCTGGACGAACCCCTGGTAGTCCAGTACGGCTACTACGTCCAGGGCATCCTCTCCGGCGACTTCGGAACAACCTTCCGAGGGTTGCCGGTCTCGACCATTTTCGAGGGCAAGTTCCAGATCACCCTGAACCTGGCCATGACGGCCCTGGTGATCGAAGCGATCGTCGGCATCGGCCTCGGCCTCGTCGCCGCCCTGCGCCGCGGCAAGGCCGCCGACACGGCGATCCTCGCCTTCACGCTGCTGCTGGTGTCGATCCCGACGCTGGTCAGCGGCTTCGTGCTCCAGCTCGTGCTGGGGCTGCAACTGAAGACCTCCACGGGCATCGACTTCTTCCCCGTGGCCGGCACCTCCGAAGGCTGGCGCAGCTACCTGCTGCCGGGCATCGTGCTGGCCGGAACGTCGATCGCCTACCTGACCCGGCTGACCCGGACGAGCCTGATGGAGACACTGCGGGCCGACTATGTGCGGACTGCGGTCGCCAAGGGCATGCCGCGGCGGAGAGTGCTGGGCAGACACGCCCTGCGCAACTCGCTGATCCCGCTGGTCACCTATCTGGGCGCCGATCTCGGCACCCTGATGAGCGGCGCGGTGATCACCGAGACCATCTTCAACCTCAACGGCATCGGCCGCCAGCTCGTCGACTCGGTCTACTTGTCGGAGAACTCGGTGGTCGTCGGCATCGTGACCGTACTGGTGCTGATCTTCATCGCCGCCAACCTCGTCGTCGACCTCCTGTACGCCGTCCTCGACCCCAGGATCCGCTATGAGTGACACGCTCACCGAGCAGAAGCCCAAATCGGTCAAGCCGCCGAAGCAGAGGAAGCCGGCGAGCCTGTGGTCCGACGCGTGGTACGACCTGCGGCGGAGCAAGGTCTTCATCATCGCCGCCGTCATGATCGCGATCCTCGTGGTCATGTCGATCATTCCGGGTCTGTTCTCTTCGGTCAACGCATTTGATCCGAGCACGTGCGATCTGACCAAGGCCCGCCAGGGCGTGAGCGGGGCCCACTGGTTCGGCACCGACAACCTGGGCTGCGACACCTACTCGCGGGTCATCTACGGCGCCCGGATCTCGATCATGGTCGGCGTGTTCTCCACGCTGGTGACCACGCTCATCGGCGGCATCCTGGGCCTGCTGGCCGGGTTCTACGGCCGCTGGACCGACACGATCCTGTCCCGCGTCGCGGAGGTCTTCTTCGCGATCCCCTCGACCCTGGGCGCGCTGCTGATCCTGGCGCTCGTGGGCCGCGACAACGCGGGCATCTGGACCGTCGTGCTGGCCCTGTCGGTGCTCGCCTGGCCGATGGTGCTGCGCATCATGCGGGCGGCGGTCATGTCGGCCAAGAGCCAGGACTACGTCCTCGCGGCGAGGGCGCTGGGCGCCGGTCCCGGCCGGCTCATGAGCCGGCACATCCTGCCGAACGCCCTGGCGCCGGTGATCGTCGTGGCCACCATGAACATGGGCGTCTTCATCGCCGCCGAGGCCGCGTTGTCGTTCCTCGGCGTCGGCATCCAGTCGCCCGACATCTCGTGGGGTCTGATGATCGCCGACGCGCGCAACCGGTTCCTCCAGGCACCGGAGGCGCTGTTGTTCCCGGCCCTGTTCCTGAGCCTCACGGTGCTGGCGTTCGTCATGCTCGGCGACGCCGTCCGCGACGCTCTCGACCCGAAGCTTCGATAGGAGGGGTGGTCAGTGAAGAACCCGTCCGTCGACACGCACCTGCTTCCGGCCGACAGCGGCACGATCGGCACCGAGCCGCTGCTCGCGGTCGACAACCTGCACGTGGAGTTCTCCACGCGGCAGGGCGTGGCCCGCGCGGTCAACGGCGTGTCCTACGCGCTCAACGCCGGGGAGACCCTCGCGGTGCTGGGCGAGTCGGGCTCCGGCAAGTCGGTGACGGCCCAGGCGATCATGGGCATCCTCGACATGCCGCCGGCGCGCATCCCCAAGGGCGAGATCCGTTTCCGGGGGACCGACCTCCTCCAGTTGTCGGAGGCCCAGCGCAGCCAGATCCGCGGCCAGCAGATCGCGATGATCTTCCAGGACGCCCTCTCGGCGCTCAACCCGGTCTTCACCGTGGGCTGGCAGATCGCCGAGATGTTCCGCGTCCACAAGGGCATGTCGAAGAAGGCGGCCTACGCCAAGGCCGTCGAGCTGATGGACCGGGTCCGCATCCCGGCCGCCAAGCAGCGCGTCAACGACTACCCCCACCAGTTCTCCGGCGGCATGCGCCAGCGCATCATGATCGCGATGTCGATCGCGCTGGACCCCGAGGTGCTCATCGCCGACGAGCCCACGACCGCTCTGGACGTCACCGTGCAGGCCCAGATCATGGAGCTGCTGGCCGAACTCCAGCGCGAGAGCAACATGGGCCTGATCCTGATCACCCACGACCTCGGCGTCGTCGCCGACGTCGCGGACAAGATCGCGGTCATGTACGGCGGCCGCATCGTCGAGAACGCCCCGGTGCACGACATCTACCGCAACGCCGCGCACCCGTACACGAAGGGCCTGCTCGAGTCGATCCCCCGGGTCGACATGAAGGGCCAGGAGCTGTACGCCATCAAGGGCCTGCCGCCCAACCTGCTCGACATGCCGACGGGTTGTGCCTTCCACCCCCGCTGCCCGTTCCGCCAGGACGACTGCGTGACCGACGTCCCGGCGCTGCACGAGATCAGCGGCACGCGCAGCAGCGCGTGCCACTACTGGAGGGAGGTCCTCGATGGCACCGCAGGGTGACCCCATCCTCGAGGTCCGCGACCTGGTCAAGCACTTCCCGCTGACGCAGGGGATCGTGATGAAGCGCCAGATCGGCGCGATCAAGGCGGTCGACGGCGTCAGCTTCGACCTGCGCCGGGGCGAGACCCTCGGCGTGGTCGGCGAGTCGGGCTGCGGCAAGTCGACGCTGGCCAAGCTGCTGATGGCGCTGGAGAAGCCGACCTCGGGGTCGGTCAAGGTCAACGGCGAGCTCGTCGACGTCCACAAGGGCAGCAACCTGAAGCGGTTCCGGCGCAACATCCAGATGGTGATGCAGGACCCGTACACGTCGCTGAACCCGCGTATGACGGTCGGCGACATCATCGGCGAGCCCTACGAGATCCACACCGAGGTGGCGCCGAAGGGCGACCGCCGCAAGAAGGTGCAGGACCTGCTGGAGGTGGTCGGCCTCAACCCCGACCACATCAACCGCTACCCCCACCAGTTCTCCGGTGGTCAGAGGCAGCGCATCGGCATCGCCCGGGGGCTGGCGCTGCAGCCCGAGATCATCATCTGCGACGAGCCGGTCTCCGCGCTCGACGTGTCGATCCAGGCTCAGGTCATCAACCTGCTGGAGCGGCTGCAGTCGGAGTTCGGGCTGGCGTACATCTTCATCGCGCACGACCTGTCGGTGGTGCGGCACATCTCCGACCGCGTGGCGGTGATGTACCTCGGGAAGATCGTCGAGATCGGCAAGGACACCGAGATCTACGACAAGCCGAGCCACCCCTACACGCAGGCGCTGCTGTCGGCCGTGCCGGTGCCCGACCCGGAGGGCCGGGAGACGCGCGAGCGGATCATCCTCCAGGGTGACCCGCCGTCGCCGGCCAACCCGCCGTCGGGCTGCCGGTTCCGGACCCGGTGCTGGAAGGCGCAGGAGATCTGCGCCGTCGAGGAGCCGCTTCTCCAGATCCGTCCCGGTACGGACCACGAGAGCGCCTGCCACTTCGCCGAGGTCCACGACGTGGTGCACGCGTCGTAGGAAATCACCGTGAGTAATGGGAAAGGCCCCCGCTGGATCCAGGCGGGGGCCTTTTCGCAAGTGGCGCGTGAGAACTAGCGAACCGACACGGCGCTGACCGGCAGCAGGCCGGTGACGGAGCCGACGCCCGGGACGCTCGGGACCGAGGGCACCGGCAGGCCGGCGGTGGCGCCGCCGACGACCTGGCCGACCACGCCCGGCAGGCTCTTGACCAGGCCACAGACCGGCGCGAGCAGGGTGGCCAGCACGGGGAGGCCGGTGAGGTGCTCGGGCGACGACACGCACTGCGTGTTCAGCAGGTTCGTGACGGGCGTGTCGGCGTGCGCCATGCTGGCGGGGGCGACGACGACGAGACCAGCGGCGGCCGAGGTGACGACGATGCGGCGGATCATATGTGTTTCTCCCTGAGGTAAGTCCGGGCGGCTGAGCACGCGGATGACTACTCTGTGTAGTCAGAGACATGTCTACCCGGTCTTTCGTAAGGGGAGGACCCCCCATCCGGTCAGGGAGCGGCAAGGAAGCCGCAATGGTCAGGCGCGAAGCGCCAGCCTCGCCACCAACGCGGCGACAAGGAGCAACAGGGCAGACCAGATCAAGGGCCCCAAACCGGTAGATTCCGAAGGGCTCGCGACGCTCGCCTGCCGGGGTCGCGCCACCATCGCCGCCCGCCGGGGCGCCCCGGCCACCAGCAGCGCCCGCCGCGCGTTGGCCACCCGGTGCCCGTAGGCGTCGTCGCGCCGCCCCGTGTTGTGCCACACCGCGCCTTGGAGGATCGCCCGGCGCACGTCGCTCACGCCCATGCCCGGATGCCGGGCCTTCACGAGGGCGGCGATGCCCGCCACGAACGCGGCGGCCGAACTGGTGCCGTCGCCGACCACATAGGAGCCGTGGGCGTCGGCGCTGACGATGCCGGTGCCGGGAGCGGTCACCGAGACGTAGCCGCGCCGGTTGGAGAAGGGCGCCGGGGCGAGCCTCTGGTCGACCGCGCCGACCGCGATCACCCCCGGGTAGGCGGCCGGATAGGTCGGCCGGTTGGCTCCCGCGCCGTCGTTGCCGGCCGACGCCACCAGGACCACACCCTTCGACAGGGCGTAGCGGACCGCCGCCGCCTCGTCGGCGTTGCCCTGGTAGCTGCCGTCGGCGCCGCCGAGAGACATGCTGACCACGTCGGCCCCGTGGTCGACGGCCCACCGGATGCCCGCGGCGACCGCGCCCCTGACCCGCCGCGCGACGTGAGGGTCGGCGCGGGCCGGGTCGTGGGTCTCCAGGGTCACCCGGATCGAGAGCACCGTCGCGCGGGGGGCCACCCCGACCACCCCGAGGTCTCCGCCGGGGCCGTGGCCGCGCCCGGCGATCAGGCCGGCCATCGACGTGCCGTGATGGCCGATGCGGGTGGTCCCGGCCCCCGTCAGGTCGGGACCCTCGACGACCGCGCCGGCCAGGTCGGGGTGGCGGGCGTCGACGCCGGTGTCGAGGACGGCCACCGTGACGCCCTCGCCCCGGCTGAGCTCCCATGCGGCCGGTACGCCCATGACCTCCAACGGCCACTGCCGCTCCCGGGCCGCCGCCCCCGCGTCGTCGCCGAGCGCGGGGGGCACGACGACGAATCCGGCGAGCAGGCAGACCGCGGCAAGCAGCACGAACGGCTTGGCCAGGAAGGTCACGGCGGCCTATTCTGGCACGCTCACGCCCGCGAATCTGACCTTTCCGTGAACATTCAAATACAGTGCGTTATGTCCGGGCGGGAGAAAGACGTACGTGCGCACCCGGCGGCAGGCCCAGCCGCTGGGCGGCGTCGCCGGCGTTGACGGCCACGGCCACCAGGCCGGCCGAGTCGGTGAAGGCCACCAGGTCGCCCGGCGGAACCGCGGCGAACGTGTCGCGGTAGGGCACGGCGAGCTGGCGGCGGCCCAGCCAGACCGCCAGGGTGTCGCCGTCGCGCACGCCGAGGAAACCGAGGTCCGCGGCGGTGATGGAGAGCTGGACGTTGCCGTGGCGGTCGACCGACAGCACCTCGCCCTCGCACGCGCCGTCGCGCAGCCGGGAGGTCGGCTCGGGCAGCGTCACCAGCTCGCGCGGGGGGATGGGAGTGCCGAGCCCGGCCAGTTCGCGGCCCGCCACCACGTGGGCGGCGACCGGGCAGAAGATGTCACGCCCGTGGAAGGTCCGGGACACCGGCTTGAGCCAGACGTCCTCGTTGGTCAGCTCGTAGGCCCCGGTCGCGCCGCCGACGGCGTGCACCGCCCACGAGAGCACCCCGTTGTCGGGCCCCACGAACACCCGCCCGCCCGCCTCGATCGCGACCGCTCGGCGGGTGCTCGACCCCACCGACGGGTCGACCACCGCGATGTGCACTCCACGGGGCAGGTAGGGGATCGTCTGGGCGAGGATCGCGGCCCCGCGCCGCACGTCGCCCGCCGGGACGAGATGGCCGACGTCGATGATCCGGGCCTCGGGGGCGATGCCGGCGATAACGCCGTGACACGCGGCCACGAAACCGTCTTCGAGACCGTAGTCGGTCAGGAGAGTGATAACAGGCGTCACACCTGGTGACATTACGTTGCCGCCCCGGAAGATGGCGACAGTTAGCATGGCCCGTGTGGACGGTCTCTCCCCTCAAGACAGGGACATCCTCGCGTTCGAGGGCGGCTGGTGGCGTCACCCGGGGGCGAAGGAGCAGGCGATCAAAGACACCTTCGGCATGTCCACCACCCGCTACTACCAGGTGCTCGCCGGTCTGATCGACCGCCCCGAGGCGCTGGCCGCCGATCCGGCGCTCGTCAACCGCCTGCGCGAGCGCCGCGACGCCCGCCGCCGTGGACGCGGCCGGTCGGTCTGAGTTCAGATCGCGTTAACCTGCGATTGACAGAGTGACCATCGCGCGACGAAAGGGGCGAAACGTGGGGGACATGCCGGACGTCCGGACCGAAAGCGGCCGGGCCGGCCTTGAGGCGATGGTGAACGACCCGGGCGGCGCGGTCATCGGCCTCGACTTCGACGGCACCCTGTCCCCGATCGTCGCCGACCCCTCCGCCGCCTGGATCCACCCCGCCGCGCCGGCCGCGCTGATCCGGCTGGCCGAGGTGGTGCGCCGCGTCGCGGTCGTCACCGGCCGCCCGCCGGGCACCGCGCTCGCCCTGGGCGACACCCCCGACGGCCCCGACCTGGTCGAGGTCCCGGGCCTGGTCATCCTGGGGCAGTACGGCATCGAGCGCTGGGAGGGCGGGGAGATCACCTCCCCGCCGCCGCCCGCCGGGCTGACGAGGATCCGCGCCGAGCTGCCCGGCCTGCTGGCGGGCCACGAGGGCGTGACGATCGAAGACAAGGGGCGCGCGCTGGCCGTCCACACCCGCGGTTGTCCCGACCCCGACGCGGCGCTGGAGGCGCTGCGTCAGCCGCTCGGCGAGCTGGCCGCCGCCAACGGGCTGGTGGTCGAGCCCGGCCGCAAGGTGCTGGAGCTGCGCGGCCCCGGCGTCGACAAGGGCAAGGCGCTCAAGGAACTGCTCATCGCCGAGCGGGCCCGCTCGGTCATGTTCGTCGGCGACGACCTGGGCGACCTGGCCGCCTTCGAGGCGGTCGCCTCGGTGAACATCCCGGGTGTGCGGGTCTGCTCCGGCTCCGCCGAGGTGACCGCGCTGGCCGAGCAGGCCGACGTCGTGGTCGACGGGCCCGACGGCGTCGTGGCGTTCCTGGAACAGGTCCTCAAGTCGATTGCAAGCCGCGAGCAGTAGCGTCGGCGCCATGATCTCCAGAACACTGGCGGTGGCCGCCGCCGGCCTGACGCTGGCGGCACTCGTCCCCTCCCCGGCCGCCGCCGCTGCCCCCGGCACCAAATCGGTCCACCTGCGCAACGGCCTCACCGTCAAGATCCCGGCGACCTGGAAGGTCTACAAGGTCGCCAAGGACTACACGCGGGTGGTCACCGGCGCCTGCCCGACCGCGGGCACCAGGAACTTCGGCTACCGCGACTCCGGGTGCCGCAGCTTCTGGGTGTTCGGCCCGGCCGCGATCAGGGTCGGCCACGAGACCTTCAACGCCTACGAGCCGAGCCGCCCCTACAGCCCGGCGACCGACGTCGGCCCGTGCGTCTATGACAAGAAGTTGTGGATGGGCTCGTTCAAGACCAAGCCCGTCGTCAAGGGCTACCGGCTCGTCGGCGCGGGCCACAACGCCCACTACCGCGAGTGGAAGGGCAGTTGCATGTACGGGCCGCCCAAGTACGATTTCGCGGGCGGTTTCACCCAGCGTGAATGGTATCTGCCGACGTCCAAGATCCTGATCGTCGACCAGTGGAAGACGCCGGGCCTGGCGTCCATCCTCAGAAACTCGACCTGGAACTGAGCAGGCCGCCGGCCGCGAGGCCGAGCAGCGCGGGGGCCAGCAGGAACGCCGCGTGGGTGCCGAAGGCGTCACCGAGGGCGCCGAGCACGAACGGCCCGGTGCCCGAGCCGACCCCCGCCCACACCGACGCGATCCCGCTGGCCTGGTCGGGCCGGCCGCCCGAGGTCTCGATCATCCGGGTCAGGCCCAGCGGGAACAACATGCCGATCCCGGCGCCGCTGATCGCCAGGCCGATGTAGCCGACGGCCACGACGGTCGTCGACCAGAAGATCGCCCAGCCGACCAGGGAGACGGCCATGGTGCCGAGGAAGACCTGCCAGACCGGGTAGCGCAGGGTGAGCGCGGCGCCGCCGAATCGTCCGGCGGCGATGCCGCAGAGCATGGCGGTCAGGCCGGTGGCCGCCTCGGCCAGGGTCAGGCCGGTCCGCTGCGAGAACAACTCGGCGGCGAAGAGGTTGAAGGTGAACTCGGTGGCCACGCAGCAGAGCAGCACCGCGCCGGCGAAGTGGAAGCGCCAGCTGAAGGGCTTCTTCGTCCGGGCCGCCGCGTGCTCGGCCGGGGCCTCGGGGAACCAGTTGCGGCCCATCGTGAACGCGAGCACGGCGGTGGCCACGACCGGGATGAACATGGCCGCCCGCCAGCCGAGCACCGACTCGGCCAGCAGGCTGAACGCGTAGGTCGCCGGGATGCCCGCGAGCACGCCGACCGCGTTGGCCTCGCTGATCGACGCCGGTCCGGCCGGGCCGTGGTGGTCGCTGAGGGCGGCCATGGAGACGTACAGGGCGATGGCGGCGAAGCCGCTGGCGATGGTGTAGCCGGCCAGGGTGAACGGGAGTGTCTGGCCGAGGCCCACCAGCAGCATGCCGGCGTTCATGCCGCCGATCCCGATCCATACGGCGGCGCGCCGGCCGTGGCGGCGGGTCAGCCAGGGCAGCGCCAGGCCGGTGAGGATGCTGCCGACGGCCATGCCGGTGCCGTGGAGCCCGGCGACCGCCTGGGTGACGCCGAGTTCGGCGCGCAGGGTGGGGAGCGCCGACGAGAGACCGTAGAGGTAGGTGGCGAAGGTCGCCAGCATCAGGTAGACGAACCAGGTGGGCCGGTCCCTCGTGAACGTGATCGCAGGCGTGGACACCGGCATTTCCCCCGATATGAATCGTTATATGGGGAACCGTACAACGTCACGTCAGGGCGGCCAACTGGTCGGCGAACCACCGCTCCGGAGGCAGCGCGGTGGCCGCCCGGCGCAGCCGTGTGCAGCGTTCGGCCCGTTCCTTGTCGGGCATGACCAGGCCTTCGTGCAGGGCCGCGGCGGTGCCCGAGACGTCGTAGGGGTTGACCAGAAGCGAGTCGGGGCCGAGCTCGGCCGCCGCGCCCGCCTCGCGCGAGAGCACCAGCACGCAGCGCGGCGACAGGATCGGGCCCTCTTTGGCGACCAGGTTCATGCCGTCGCGGATCGGGTTCACCAGCAGCACGTCGGCCATCCGGTAGGCGGCCAGGGAGCGCGGATAGTCGTCTTGCATGTTGAGGATCAGCGGGTCCCAGTCGTCGGTGGCGTACTCGTCTTCGATCTCCTTGGCGCAGCGCTGCACGGCCGCGGTGTATTCGCGGTATTCGGGCAGGTCGTGGCGCGAGGGATAGGCGAAGGCCAGATGGACGACCTTGCCGTGCCACTCGGGATGCTCGGCCAGGAACTCGCGGTAGGCGAGCATGCCGCGCACGATGTTCTTGGACAACTCGGTGCGGTCGATGCGCACGATCAGCCGCCGGTCGCCCACCTGCTCCTTTATCGCCAGCATGTGCGACTCGACGTCGGGCTCGAAGGCGCGGGCCACCAGCGCGTCGCCGTCGACGCCCAGGGCGTGCACCCCGATCCGGGTGAGGCGGCCCTCGAACTCCACCGTCTTCGCGGCCCGGTCGACCCGGGCGTCGAGCACCGCCTCGCAGCAGTCCATGAACGCCGCCGCCCACCGGTCGGTCAGGAACCCGGCGTGGTCGGCGCCCAGCACGCCCTGGAGGATCTCGGCCGCGATGCCGTCGGGCAGCAGCGAGAAGTACTCGGGCGGGGCCCACGGGGTGTGGGAGAAGTGGGCCACCCGCAGGTCGGGCCGGTCGACGCGGAGCATCGCCGGGGCCAGCGTCAGGTGGTAGTCCTGGATCATCACCTTCGCGCCGTGGGCCGCCTCTTCGGCCAGGGCCAGCGCGAACGCGCCGTTGTACTCGCGGTAGGACTCCCACTCGCGGTGGAAGCGGGTGTCGAAGGTGGGCGCGAACGGGGTGTTGTAGAGCAGGTGGCTGACGAACCAGAGGGTGGAGTTGGCGACCGCGTTGTAGGCCCGGTGGAAGACGGCCGGGGCGATGTCGAGCATGCGTACCGGACCGGTGTCGTAACCCGCGCGGTCGATGCGGCCCTCGGGGGCGAGCCGGACCGCGCTGCGGTCGCCGTCGGTGAGCGCGGCGCAGACCCACAGATGGTCGTCACCCCGGGCGACCTCTGACAATCCGGACACCAGACCGCCGCCGCCTCTCCGCATCGTCAGCGCGCCGTCATCCGAGAGGATGAACGAGACGGGCCCGCGGTTGGAGGCGATCAGCGTTGAACTCACGGTGGGCACACCCCAGATGGCCGGAGGACTAAGGAAAGATGTCGTCGGCAATAGGATGTCAGGAAACCCCCGGCCGCCGAAGAATCGGGGCAGTCAATGCCGCTTGACGAGACCACCGAGGAACTGGCCCGCACCGCCGCCACCGGCGACCACGTCGCCCTCGGCGAACTGCTGCGCCGCGTCGAACCCGACGTGCTGCGCCACTGCGAACGCCTGCTCCCCTACCGCCAGGACGCCGAAGAGGCCTGTCAGGACACGCTGCTCGCGGTGGCCCGCAACATCGGCCGCTTCGAGGGGCGCTCCCGGTTCTCCACCTGGCTCCACATCGTGACCGCCAACTGCGCCCGCACCACCTACCGCACGCTCAAACGGCGCGCGGCCGAGCAGTCGAGCGACGAACTGGCCGAGCAGCGGCCCGACCCCCACCGGGTCAGCGTGATCGCCGGCGCCCGGCTCGACCTGCTCGACGCCATCGAGGCGCTGGAGGCCGAAAAGCCCGATCTGGCCCGCGCGCTGGTGTTGTGCGACATCGTCCAGCTCGACTACTCCGACATCGCCGCGCAGCTCGGCATCCCGCTCGGCACCGCCAAGAGCCGCATCCACCAGGCCAGGAAGCACATCCAGGCCTCGCTCGGTGACGGTTATCTCGGTAGATGAGATGCCGATTCGGACTCTGAGGGGCCCGAGGTACAGTTTTCAGGACAACTGAATATTTGCTCATCCAGAGGGGTGGAGGGACCGGCCCTGCGAAGCCCCGGCAACCCTTCCGACTCAACTCGCTACGGGGCGAGGCCGGTCGGAACAGGTGCCAATTCCGGCCTGTGATCAAGGCGGTCGCAGGCGAAGATGAGGGAAAGGCCTCGCTTCATGGCGCTCAACCACGACTTCGGACCCGCCGTCGCCCTCTCCTGCCGCGAGTGTGGCGCCCGTTACGACCTCGGCCCGATCTTCGCCTGTCAGGACTGTTTCGGGCCACTTGAGGTGGCGTACGACTTCGGGACCGTCAGCCGCGAGGACATCGCCGCGGGCCCGGCCAACATCTGGCGTTACCGGGCGCTGCTGCCCGTGCCGGCGAACGTCGCCGACAAGCCCAACCTCCAGCCCGGCTGGACCAAGCTCCACCACGCCGGGAACCTCGGCGCCGAGCTCGGGCTGCGCGACCTCTACGTGAAGGACGACTCGGGCAACCCGACCCACTCGTTCAAGGACCGCGTCGTGTCGATCGCGGTCGAGGCGGCCCGCAACTTCGGGTTCACGACGCTCTCCTGCTCCTCGACGGGCAACCTCGCGGGCGCCGTCGGCGCCGCCGCCGCGCGGGCCGGGCTCGACTCGTGCGTGTTCATCCCGTCGAACCTCGAAGAGGCCAAGATCGTCGTCGCCAGCGTGTACGGCGGCAGGCTCGTCGGCATCGAGGGCACCTACGACGAGGTCAACCGCTTCTGCTCCGAGCTCATCGGCGACCCGCTGGGTGAGAAGTGGGGCTTCGTCAACGTGAACCTGCGGCCCTACTACGCCGAGGGCTCCAAGACCCTGGCCTACGAGATCGCCGAGCAGCTCGGCTGGCGCATCCCCGAGCAGATCATCATCCCGATCGCCTCGGGCTCCCAGCTCACCAAGATCGACAAGGGCTTCAAGGAGCTCATCGCGCTCGGCCTGGTGGAGGACACCCCCTACAAGATCTTCGGCGCGCAGGCCGCCGGGTGCTCGCCGGTGTCGGCCGCCTACAAGGCCGGGCACGACGTCGTCCGCCCGGTGAAGCCCGACACGATCGCCAAGTCGCTGGCCATCGGCAACCCGGCCGACGGGCCCTACGTGCTCGACATCGCCCGGCGGACCGGCGGCGCCGTGGAGGACGTCACCGACCCCGAGATCGTCGCCGCGATCCGCCTGCTGGCCCGGACCGAGGGCGTGTTCGCCGAGACGGCGGGCGGCGTGACGGTCGGGGTGCTGCGCAAGCTCACGGAGGCCGGGGTGATCGACCCCGACGCCACCACGGTCGTCCTCAACACGGGCGAGGGGCTCAAGACCCTCGACGCCGTCCAGTCGGAGGCCCGCCCGACGGCTGTCATCCGTCCGTCTCTGGACGCCTTCCGTACCGCTTTCGCCAACTGAACTAACGGTTCGTTAAGGAGAGTCAACAATGAGTGTTTCTGTGCGGATTCCGACGATTCTCCGTACGTACACGGGGGGCGCGGCCGAGGTGGCCGGCGAAGGGGCGACGCTGCGCGAGGTGTTCGAGAAACTCGACGCCGACTACCCCGGCATCGGGGCCAGGATCCTCGATGAATCGGGCAAGGTGCGGCGTTTTGTCAACGTCTACGTCGGAGAAGAGGACGTCCGATTCTCCGAAGGTTTGGACACTCCAACCCCTGCGGGGGTACAGATTTCGGTGATCCCCGCCGTAGCCGGAGGGTGACCTTCCGCAGCCTTTCCCACACCCACGTACTCCTACAGTGCGTGGGTGTTTCTATGTTTACCTGCACTTCTATCGTTATCGAAGCTTAATGAGTGCCATGGCATATGGTGCAATTCTCAACCAACCAATCTCTAACCGAAAAAGAAGCCCTCTCGCTTTGGGCGAACGACAGCGAGTCAGGGGCCGATTGACTCTGTTGTCCCACGCCTTGCCATGTGTATGGTCGAGAACGATCGACGTGGCCGGGCGCTGTGAACCTGCCCTTAAAGGGGCGTCACTCTTCCGGTGCGAAAGGTCACGGACCCAGCGGTGGAATGGGCGGGTCCGTTGCCAGGCCCAGCAAGAGGAGTCGGAAAGTGGCGCAGGGCACCGTCAAATGGTTTAACGCGGACAAGGGCTACGGCTTCATCGCGGTAGACGGTGGTAAGGACGTTTTCGTCCATTACTCGGCAATCATGATGGACGGCTACAAGGCCCTCGAGCAGGGCCAGCGTGTCGAGTTCGACATCACGCAGGGACAGAAGGGCCCGCAGGCGGAGGCTGTCCGGACCGTCTGATCCCCCGACCGCGAACCTTTTCGGCCACTCCCGCGTGAGCGGTTGAGAAGGGATCGGCTGTAACCCCCAACCCCACAACCCCAGCGACCTGGAACCCGGCTCGCAGCCTGCGGGCCGGGTTTCTGCTGCCCGACCTCGCCTGACCTGCCCCTCCCGGTCTTCGGCTTGCACTCGCGTGGGTAGAGTGCTAAACAGTTGGTTGGCACTCCCCGGCCGGGAGTGCCAACAACACGGATCGAGGCGATGGGGCCTGCCAAGGGTGTGCGGGCCTTGCCGTCGCGGGCGTCGGCTCGGTCCCTCTTTTCGAAGCCACCCTCTACTGGGAGGTCCAGCCTTATGGCAGCCAAGATGATCGCGTTTGACGAGGACGCCCGGCGCGGTCTCGAGCGCGGCATGAACCAGCTCGCCGACGCCGTCAAGGTGACCCTCGGCCCCAAGGGCCGAAACGTCGTGCTGGAGAAGAAGTGGGGCGCCCCCACCATCACCAACGACGGTGTCTCGATCGCCAAGGAGATCGAGCTCGAAGACCCGTGGGAGAAGATCGGGGCCGAGCTCGTCAAGGAAGTCGCGAAGAAGACCGACGACGTCGCGGGTGACGGCACCACCACCGCCACCGTGCTCGCCCAGGCGCTGGTGCGCGAGGGCCTGCGCAACGTCGCCGCCGGCGCCAACCCGATGTCCCTGAAGAAGGGCATCGAGGCCGCGGTCGAGCGCGTCAGCGAGGAGCTCTCCAAGCTCGCGAAGGACGTCGAGACCAAGGAGCAGATCGCCTCCACCGCCTCGATCTCCGCCGGTGACGTCGAGATCGGCGAGCTCATCGCCGAGGCGATGGACAAGGTCGGCAAGGAAGGCGTCATCACCGTCGAGGAGAGCAACGCCTTCGGGCTCGAGCTTGAGCTCACCGAAGGTATGCGCTTCGACAAGGGCTACAACTCGGGCTACTTCGTGACCGACCCCGAGCGCATGGAGGCGGTCCTGGAGGACCCCTACATCCTCGTCGTCAACTCGAAGATCTCCGCCAACAAGGACCTGCTGCCGCTGCTCGACAAGGTCGTGCAGGCCGGCAAGCCGCTCCTGATCATCGCCGAGGACGTCGAGGGCGAGGCCCTGGCGACCCTGGTCGTGAACAAGATCCGCGGTCTGTTCCGCTCGGTGGCCGTCAAGGCCCCCGGCTTCGGCGACCGCCGCAAGGCCATGCTGGGCGACATCGCCACGCTGGCCGGCGGCCAGGTCATCTCCGAGGAGATCGGCCTCAAGCTCGAGTCGACCACGCTCGACCAGCTCGGCCGCGCCCGCAAGGTCGTCGTCACCAAGGACGAGACCACCATCGTCGACGGCGCCGGTGACGCCGAGGCGATCGCGGGCCGGGTCAACCAGATCCGCGCCGAGATCGACAACACCGACTCCGACTACGACCGCGAGAAGCTCCAGGAGCGCCTCGCCAAGCTCGCCGGCGGCGTCGCCGTCATCAAGGCGGGCGCGGCCACCGAGGTCGAGCTCAAGGAGCGCAAGCACCGCATCGAAGACGCCGTCCGCAACGCGAAGGCGGCCGTCGAAGAGGGCATCGTCCCCGGCGGTGGCGTGGCCCTGCTGCAGGCCTCGGCCAAGGCGTTCGACAAGCTGGAGCTGTCGGGCGACGAGGCGACCGGCGCCGCGATCGTGAAGAAGGCGCTTGAGGAGCCCCTGAAGCAGATCGCCGTCAACGCCGGCCTTGAGGGCGGCGTCGTGGTGGAGAAGGTCCGCAACCTGACTCCGGGTGAGGGCCTCAACGCCGCGACCGGCGAGTACGTCAACATGTTCGACTCGGGCATCATCGACCCGGCGAAGGTGACGCGCTCCGCGCTGCAGAACGCCGCTTCGATCGCGGCCCTGTTCCTCACCACCGAGGCCGTCATCGCCGAGAAGCCGGAGAAGAACCCGGCTCCCGCGGGCGGCGGCATGCCCGGCGGCGGAGACATGGACTTCTAAGTCCATCTCGCACCACAGATGAGGCGGTCCCTTCCGGGGCCGCCTTCTTCTGTTTCAGAAGTGCCGCACCCAACGGCCCCACTGTTCCTGCAGGACGTATCCGGTCGCCGCCCAGGCGGGGTGGGCTTCGGTGTTGTCGTGCAGGACCATCGCGTCGACGCGGAACGCGCCGAACGCCTGGAATCGCTCCTCGGCGGCCGTGATGAGCTGCCGGGCGATGCCCCTGCGGCGGGCTTCGGGCGCGACCGCGAGCCGGTAGAGGTGGGCCCGCCAGCCGTCCCAGCCGGCGATGACGGTGCCGGCGACGACGCCGTCGAGTTCGTACACGAGCAGCGCCTCGGGGTCGCGCTCGATGAGCGCGGCCACCTTCGCGGGGTCGTCGTGGCGGTCGGTGCCCTCGGCGGCGGCGACCCAGAACTTCAGGATCGCCTCGACGTCGGCCAGGGTGGCGGGGCGGATCACAGCGCCTCCGGGAGCGGCTTGGCGTGCACCACGGTCAAGGTGGTGACCGCTCGGGTCAGGACGACGTAGAGGCGGGCCAGGCCCCTCGGTTCGGCGTCGACGATGTCGGCCGGTTCCGCCACCACGACGTGGTCGTACTCGAGACCCTTCGCCAGGCCCGCCGGCACGACGAGCACCCTCGCGCCGTCGCCGTCGGGGCCCAGGACCGGCGCGCCCAGGGCGGTCGCGACGGCCTCGGCGTCGGCGTCGCGGACGATGACGCCCACCGAACCCTCGCCCGCGGCGCTCACGGCGTCTCTCACGGCACCGAGGACATCGGAGGTCTCCACCAGCCTCAGGGATCCCGCGCCGGGACGCAGCGAGCGCGGCGCGGCCAGTTCGGGGGCGATGCCGGGGAGCAGGCGGGCGGCGTAGTCGAGCACCTCGCGCGGGACGCGGAAACCGAGGGTCAGCTCCGTCACCAGACCCTCGGCGAAGCCGAGATGCGTCAGCACGGTCTGCCACGAACGCGCCGACCACGGCGTGGTGCCCTGCGCGAGGTCGCCCAGGATGGTCGCCGAACCGGTCCGGCAGCGGCGGCCGAGCGCGCGCAGTTGCATCTCCGACAGGTCCTGCGCCTCGTCGACCACCAGGTGGCCGTGGGAGGGGGTGCGGTCCATCAGGTCGGCCAGCTCGTCGAGCAACGCTCCGTCGGCGCCGCTCCACTTCGCGCTCTTGTGGGACTTGTAGGGCTTCGTCCAGAGAAGCGCACTCTGCTCCTCGGGCGTCAGGTCGTCCTTGGCGGCCCTGGCCAGGAACTCCGGGTCGGCCAGCAGCCGGAAGAGCACCTGTTCCGGCACGAGCTTCGGCCAGACCTGGTCGACGACGGCCTTGACCGGCTTCGAGCGCGCCACCGCGTCCTGCACCCGGTCGTCGGGCGACTCCCCGCGCCGTTCCATCTGCACCAGCACCTGGTGGGCCAGCCGCTGGGCCAGCGTCGCCCGCCCGGGGTTGTAGCGGGTGGCGCCCCGCAGCGCGGCCACGATCTCGCGCACCTCGTAGTCGGCCACGCGGTAGCGGTTGGCCCCCTTGGTGACCAGCACCCCCTCGACCGGCTTCACCACGTGGAGCCACAACGCGCGCTTCAGCACCCGCGCCATCCGCGCGTCGCCCTTGACCGCCGACACGGCGGGTTCCTCGGGGTGGGCGTGCTCTCCCAGGATGCCCGCCACGGTCGTCTGGTCGACCTTCACCTCGCCGAGCGCGGGCAGCACCGAGGAGATGTAGGACAGGAACGCGCGGTTAGGGCCCACGATCATCACGCCGGCGCGAGACAATTTCTCGCGATGGGTGAACAGCAGATAGGCCGCGCGGTGCAGACCCACCGCGGTCTTCCCGGTGCCCGGCGCCCCCTGGACGCACACGGTCACGCCGAGGTCGGCGCGCACGATCTCGTCCTGGTCGGGCTGGATCGTCGCCACGATGTCGCGCATCGGGCCGGTGCGCGGGCGCTCGATCTCGTCGGTCAGGATGCGCGAGGGGCCGAGGTCGCCGCCGTGGGCCAGGTCCTCGTCTTCGAACGCGGTGAGCTCGCCACCCTGGTAGCCGAACCGGCGACGCCGGTCGACGCCCATCGGCTCGGCCGGGCTGGCCTGGTAGAACGCCCGCGAGACGGGCGCGCGCCAGTCGATCACGAGCGCCCGGCCGCCGCCGTCGTGGACGTGCCTGCGGCCGACGTACAGCACCGGCGGGAGGTCGTCGGCGCCGTCGCGGTCGAGGCGGCCGAAGAACAGCGGAGTGTCGGGGTGGTCGGCGAGCGCCGCGACGCGCTGGTCGAGCAGACCCTGGAGCACCTGCCGGGAGACCCAGTCGCCGGCCATGTCCGACGACAACGACTGCGCGTGCTCCCGCATGGCGCGCAGGGCCGCCCGCGACTCGTCGAGGTGCCGCCGTTCGTCCGCGAGGTCGTCGGCTGGCGGTATGTCGGGGGCGAGGGTGTGCTGGGGCATGACGGAGTGCCTCCTGCCGGAGTGGTTCGGGTGGGCGAACGGGCCAGCTTAGTCGGCCCTCCGGGCCAGGCCAAAAGGTTTATGGGCCGACTGACTCGCGTCGTGGCTGGGTAGGGCAGCAGAGGTGTTCCGTGGCCCGATCCCGCTCCCGCCCGCGCTGCCCGCCGCCGTCATGGTGCTGCTCGCCGCGCTCTGGGGTCTTTCCGTGTACGCGGGCTGGGGTCTGGAGGCGTTCTGCGCCAGCGGCGAACCGGCCGACGACTGCGGCGGCCGCATGGCCCTCGTGACGGCCGTCTCGTCGTTGTTCGCGGTCGTCGCGACGGCGCTCACGATCGGCGCGTGGTTGACCTGGCGCGCGCGTCTTCTCGTGTACGCAATCGCCGCATGGATGGGCGCGGAAGGCGTACTATTCGTCGGAGGTCTGGTCGCGCAGTAATCTCGCGAATACCCTCCGAAGTCTTAATCAATCGGTATGGGAAAAGCCCTAGAAAGGCGCGGCAAATCAGGTGATTGCCCAGGACAATGGGGGTATGCCCGAACCTGGGCGTTGATGCCATCTTTGGCTGTGGGGGCCAAGGGCGCGAGGGGGTGATGAGGTTGTCTCGGGCCTACGGAATTTCGTGGACTTAAGCATGTTTTCTAAGTGGACCCGGCGGGAGTTGTCCCGCCGGGTCTTTTGTTTACGCCAAGACGTCGTCGGCGTCGATGATCTGGTAGGCGTAGCCCTGCTCGGCCAGGAAACGCTGCCGGTGGGCGGCGAAGTCCTGGTCGACGGTGTCGCGGCTGACGATGGAGTAGAACCGGGCGCCCCCGCCGTCGGCCTTCGGCCGCAGCACCCGGCCGAGGCGCTGCGCCTCCTCCTGGCGCGACCCGAACGTGCCCGACACCTGGATGGCGACCGCCGCCTCCGGCAGGTCGATGGAGAAGTTCGCCACCTTCGACACGACGAGGACCTGCAGCTCCTTGTCGCGGAACGCCTGGAACAGCCGCTCGCGCTCCTTCACCTTGGTCTCGCCCTTGATGACCGGCGCGTTCAGGTGCTCGCCGAGTTCGTCGAGCTGGTCGATGTACTGCCCGATGACCAGGATCTGCTCGCCGGCGTGCTTCTTCACCAGCGCCTCGGTGACACGCAGCTTCGACGGCGTCGTGGCGGCGAACCGGTAACGCTCGTCGGTGTCGGCCATCGCGTAGGCGAGCCGTTCGTCGTCGCGCAGCGTCACCCGCACCTCGACGCAGTCGGCCGGGGCGATGTAGCCCTGGTTCTCCATCTCCTTCCAGGGCGCGTCGTAGCGCTTCGGGCCGATGAGGGAGAACACGTCGCCCTCGCGGCCGTCTTCGCGCACCAGCGTGGCCGTCAGGCCCACCCGGCGGCGTGCCTGGAGGTCGGCGGTCATCCGGAAGATGGGGGCGGGCAGGAGGTGGACCTCGTCGTACACGACCAGACCCCAGTCGCGTGCGTCGAACAGCTCCAGATGCCGGTAGACGCCGCCGCGCTTGGACGTCATCACCTGGTAGGTCGCGATGGTGACCGGGCGGATCTCCTTCTTCGTCCCGGTGTATTCGCCGATCTCGTCTTCGGTCAGGCTGGTCCGCTTGATCAGCTCGGTCTTCCACTGGTGGACGCTCACCGTGTTGGTGACCAGGATCAGCGTGGTCGCCTGCGCGTGGGCCATGGCCGCCGCGCCGACGATCGTCTTGCCCGCGCCGCACGGCAGCACGACCACGCCCGAGCCGCCGTGCCAGAACGCGTCGGCGGCCTCCTTCTGGTAGGGCCGCAGCGACCAGCCCTCTTCAGTGAGGGCGATCGGGTGGGCCTCGCCGTCGACGTAGCCGGCCAGGTCTTCCGCCGGCCAGCCGAGCTTCAGGAGAAGCTGCTTGATGTTGCCGCGCTCGCTCGGGTGGACGGCCACCGAGTCGCCGCCGAGCCGCTCGCCGACCATCGGCTGCACCTTCTTGGCGCGCAGCACCTCTTCGAGCACCGCCCGGTCGTTGCTGGTCAGCACCAGCCCGTGGACGGGGTGCTTCTCCAGGCGCAGCCGCCCGTAACGGGCCATCGTCTCGGCGACGTCGACCAGCAGCGCGTGGGGGACGGGGTAGCGGCTGAACCCGATGAGGGCGTCGATCACCTGCTCGGCGTCGTGCCCGGCGGCCCGCGCGTTCCAGAGGGCGAGCGGGGTGACGCGGTAGGTGTGGACGTGCTCGGGCGCGCGTTCGAGCTCGGCGAATGGCGCGATGGCCCGTCGGCACTCGTCGGCGCGCTCGTGGTCGACTTCCAGCAGCAGGGTTTTGTCGGACTGGACGATGAGCGGCCCGTCGTTCACGGGTGGAGCCCCCTAATCAGTTGACGTCGGCGACGCCGGTGATCCGGTGGAGTACGAAGCGGTGGATGGCCGCCCTCGTCTCGTCGTACGCCGTCAGGTAGCCACCCTCTATCCTCGCGGGTTCGAGGATCCGGCTCGTGGCCTGACCTTGTGAGTCTAGGTAACCGATCCAAACCCGGGAGCCCTGCTTGATGGCCTCCTGGAGCGCCGAGATCGTCGCCGTCGCCGGGGTGCGGGGGACCGCGCCGCCCGGTTGGCTCGCCGGGACGGGCCGCGACAACAACGCGTGGTCACCGGCCCGCAGGGCCCTGATCGCCGCCGTCACCACCTCGGCCTCCGGCGCGAGCAGCCCGTTGACCTGCCGGACCGGCTGCGCCTCGGTACGCCGGGCGTCGGCCCGGGTGATCAGCACGTCGCCTTCGAGCGACTCGGCCACCGGCGCGTAGCCCATCGAGCGCAGCGAGTCGAGCATGGTCGCCCGCGACGCCTTGGACACCAGCACGGTCGGCGCCAGCCGCCGCATCCGCAACACCCCGGCCCGCCGGTCGGCCAGCAGTTCGTCGAGCACCGCCGGGTCGTCGCACCGCAGATAGGACGACGCCGACCCGACCCGCAGCCGGCCGTGCCGCCGGGCGACGTCGGTCACCAGGTAGGTCAGCGGTTGCGGCACCGGCGTGGTCGAGTGGCGGGCCAGCATCGCGAGGATCTCCTCGGCGCTCTGCCCGGCGTCGAGCACCCGCCGGATCGAAGCCTCGGCGAACCGGTAGACGGTCGCGCCGCCCTTCGACTCGACGTCGGCCGCCAGCCCCAGCCACCGGTCGAGCTCGCCGGTCAGCGGCCCGGGGGCGACGGCGGTCAGGTCGGCCTGGAGCACCACGTGGTCGACCGGTTCGGGCAGCAGTGGCGCCAGCAGGTCGGCCGCCTTCACGCCGGTGAGCACCGCCCTGCCGTGGGGCGACATGACCCCGAGCCCGGTCAGCCCCATGACCTCGGCCTCGCGCAGCGCGAACTCGGCCAGCCGGGCCAGGTGGGCGCCCCGGCGGCGGGGGCGTTCCCAGGTCAGCCGGGCCAGCACCGATTCCTGGGACGGCGCGAGCTCGGTCGCGGCGACGACCGTCAGGACCCGGCGGCGGATCTCGGCGGCGGCCCCCCGGCGCAGGTCGGGGTGGAGCACGTTGAGCAGCCGGTCGCGGTCGTCGCGGCCGCCCGCCAGGCCCGGCACCCGGTCGAGGGTCAGCCAGGCCCGCGCGACGGCCTCCCAGCGGTCTTCGGTCTGGCGGGCCCGCCACAGGTCGTAGGAGAGTGTCGGCAACCACTCGGCGTCGGCCGGGCCGCCGGTCGCGACCAGCCCGGCCGCGTGGGCGACCTCGATGACCAGGGCGGCCGTCCATTCGGGCACGTCGAGCTGCTGGGCCGCGCGCCGCAGGTCGCGGATCGCCAGGCCGCCCGTGCGCAGCACCCCCGGCGGGTCGACGCTCCAGATCTCGCAGAGCTCTTCGACGGACCGTACGAAAGTGAAGGCCTGACCGGCGGCGGTGCGTGCGGCGAGGTCGGCGCGGCGGGTGGCGCCCTCCAGCGGCGGCGCGGCCGGCGACAGGTCGCGGTGGAGGCGGTCGTCGCGCAGCACCAGCCCGACCTCACGCGGCAGCGTCACCGTGTCGTCGCCGATCGCGCCGAGCAGGCCCCGGGCCAGCAGTTGCTCGATGGGCGACTGGGCGGTCTCGACCGACACCTCGCGCCGGGCGTTGGGCACCCGCCCCGACGACGGCCCCCAGGCCAGTTCGTCGAGCGCCGCGCGGGCCTGCGGGCCGACCTGCGCGATCAGCTCGCGGACGGCACGGGGATCGGCCAGCGTGATCGCGCGCTCGTCGTGGCGGAACACGCGGGCCGCCGGCTGGCCGAGCCCGGCGGGCGGGTCGAGCGCCTCCTGCACGCCGGGGGCGAGCCTGCGCTCGCCGTCGATGAGCGCCATCTCGGTCAGCGTGGCCAGCGCCCGGCCGATCGCCTCGTCGGTGCCGGGCGCGTCTTGGGTGGCGCGGTGGATCGCCGCCGGCAACTCGTCGGGCGGGAAGACGACCAGGGTCTCGGCCACCGCGAGGGTGAAGCCGTCGAGCCGGTCGAGGGCCCGGCCGACCGCGGACGGGGTTCCGGCTCGTGCCGCCAAACCCGGCACATTCGCCGGAACCGGGGTGATCAGCTCAGGCCGGGACATGGCGAGGACGCGCAGTTGCTCGTCGCTCCGGCTGCGCAGCCACTCGGTGAACCCCTCGCTCATCCTTTCCATCGTAGGAGCATGCATGGACTGCCCCGCTGGGGCACTATGACGGAGTGATCGAGCGAGCCGACCAGCTCGTGCTGGAATTCGTGAGCCGGGTGGCCGACGCCGCCCACGGCCGGATGCGCCCCGAGGAACGCCTCGATTACGTCCGGCGGGTCCGCGAACGGGTCGACCAAGAGCGCAAAGGCGACGAGAACCCCAAATCGGTCGCCCGCCTCCTGGCCCGTTTCGGCACCCCGGAGGACATGGTCGACCGCGAGGTCCGCCGCTTACGCGGCGAACCCCCGCCGGAGCCCCCGGCCCAGCAGACCCGCCCGATGAGCGCCCTGCGCCGGTCGTTCCCACCGGGATCGGGCCTCCGCCTACCGGGTTCAGGGGGGTCGGGCCTGTCACGTTCGGGCCAGCCGGGCGCGGGCCGGTCCGGTTCAGGCTCGGCAGGGTCGGGCCGGTCGGCTGCGGGCCGTTCGGGGGCAGGACCGTCGGGCTCAGGCCAGCCGCGACCAGGCCAACCGGGTTCGGGCCGGCCTGAGTCAGGTTCGTCGCGATCTGGCCCCCCGCGATCGGCGTTGCCGCAGCCGGTCGTGATCAGTCCCACGCGCCGGGTCTGGCGGGCCGGAGCGCCAGGGGGCCGGTTGGTGCCGCGGTGGCGGCGGAGGCCGGCGTCCGACGCGTGGTCGATCTTCCACGGGCATCGCCGGGAGGTCGTGGCGCTGGCCCTGCTGGCGTCGGCGGCGTTGCTGGTGCCGATCAGGTTCCCGGCGGTGGTGATCTTCCCGGTGCCGGGGATCGTGTGGGCCGTCGGCGCGGTCGTCACGTTGTCGTGTCAGGGGTGGAACATGCCCGACCGGCTCGCGGGGCTGGGGGCGCCCGCGCTGGCCTGGATCTTCGGCGGTGGGATCCTCGCGCTGACCGGGCCGGGGCGCACCTCCGTCGAGGGGCTGCTAGCGCGCTTCAACGAGGTCGCCGGCGTCGCGTTCATCGTCGGCACCGCCGCCGGGCTCACGTGGTTGCTCTACCGTCTCTTCGACCCACCCGTCTCCACACACGCCCGGCGGTAGCAGGCCGAGCGCCAGCCTGATCCAGGCCGACACGAACCGGTCGGTGGCCACCCGGCCGGGGGCCTCTCCGGTGGTGTACTCGATCAGCCGGTAGTTGATGATCGAGCCGCCCAGCACCGAGCCGACCCCGGCCCAGTCGACCTGGGCGTCGAGGTATTCGGGCTGGCAGGCGAACCACTCGGTGAGCGCGTCGAACATGGGCTGCAGCAGGCCGGCGGTGACCACCGCGACCAGGTCGGGGAACTGCGACAGGTCGCGGAAGAAGACCTGCGCGAGCATGCGTTCCTCGTCCATCTTGCCGAGACCCGCGCGGCACATCGCGGCCAGCCGGACCTCTATCGGCTCGGTCTGGGCCACGTCGAGGCTGATCTCGTTGCGGGCCGCCCGGTCGGCGACGGCGGCGGCGAGGACCTCGTACTTGGACTTGAAGTGCCGGTAGAGGCCGCCGGCGCCGGGGGACAGGCCGGCGGCGGCCTCGATCTCGGCCACCGAGGTCGCGTTGTAGCCGCGCTCGGCGAACAGCCGTAGCGCCTCCTCGATGATGCGACCCCGTGTGCTCATCTGTACCTCCCGAGAGGGACAGCGTAGACCGCCCAGCTATAAAAGGAAGATCCACTTCGCGGCGGATCGCGCGCTTTGGCATCCTTGATCCGTGCACAGCATGGGGATCAACGTCGGTTTCGACCTCGACCTGACGCTCGCCGACACACGCGCGGCGATCGCGGCCGTCTACGAGGCGCTGGTGCCGTCGCTCAGCACCCCCATCGACATCGACGTCGCGGTGTCGCGGATCGGCTGGCCGCTGGAAGACGAACTGGCCCAATGGCTGCCGGTCGACGAGATCCCGGCCGCGGTGGCGCTCTATCGCTCCCTCTACCCGGGCATCGCGCTGCCCGCCACCGTCGCCATGCCCGGCGCCCACGAGGCCCTGGCGGCCGTCCGCGCCGTCGGGGGCCGGATCATCGTGGTCACCGGGAAGAACCCGCGTGACGCCCGGCGCACGGTCGACGCGCTCGGGCTCGACGTCGACGACGTCGCCGGGTCGGTCTTCGGCGCCGACAAGGGCGCCGCCATCGCCGCCTTCGGGGCGGCGGTCTATGTGGGCGACCACGTGGCCGACGTCGAGGCGGCCCGCGCGGGCGGCGCGATCAGCGTGGCGGTCGCGACGGGCGGCTGCACCCCCGCGCAACTGGCCGAGCGGGGCGCCGACGTGGTCGTCGGCGACCTCACGGAGTTCGTCTCCTGGTATGCCACCCGGACGTCGATTCCCGCGTAATTTGACGGGCTTTCGGCGGTCACCCGGGAGCCCTAGTGGGCATAACCTACATCCATTCCCTTCCACGACAGTTTGAACGAGGTCACTCCTGTGCCCAGCGGCAAGGTCAAGTGGTACGACGAAACCAAGGGTTTCGGTTTCCTCACCCGCGACGACGGCGGTGAGGTCTTCGTGCATTCATCCGCGCTGCCCAAAGGCGTGGAAGCCCTCAAGCCCGGCCAGAAAGTCGAGTTCGGGGTCGCCGAGGGGCGGCGCGGCCAGCAGGCGTTGTCGGTCAGGGTGCTGGAGCAGCCCCCGACCCTGGCGAAGGCGCCGCGGCCGAAGGGGAAGCGCAAAAAGCCCGACGAAATGGTCGTCATCGTCGAAGACCTGATCAAGCTGCTCGACGAACTGTCGACCTCGTCCTACCAGAAGGGCAAACTCCCCGAGCCCGCCCACGCGAAGAAGGTCGCGACCGTGATTCGCGCAATTGCCGACGACATTGATGCCTAAAAGGGATTTGTCAGCGGTTTCGTGTCCCCCGTCGCGGCCGGTGGCTGAGCCACCGGCCGCAATGGCACCGTGACCGCGGTCGACGTGCTCATGACCTTCCGCTGACGGCGCGTGACCAGCAGCCAGACCAGCGAGACCGCCAGCAGGGTCGCCATCACCGCCAGCCCGGCCGTGCCCTGCGCGAACAGCGACAACATCAGGCCGATCAGGCCGCCGAACACCCACGCGATCTGGAGCAGCGCCTCGACCACCCCGAAGGTCGACGACCTGACCTCCTCGCCGATCTCCCGCTGCACGATCGCGTCGAGCGCCAGCTTGCCCAGGCCCTGCGCGAACGCGCCGATGAGGGCGACCGCGACGGCCGTCCACAGACTGAAGAAGAAGGCCGTCACGACCGTGGTGATCGTGGTCAGCGCCAGCGTCGACAACACGATGAGCTGCGGCGAGTAGGACTTCACCCACGACGCCACGGCCGCGCCGAACAGGCCGCCGCCCCCGGCCGCCGCCGCGAGCAGGCCGAGCGTGATCTCGGGGGCCAGGCCCGGCAGGTGCTCGTCCTGGACGAGGAACAGAAGGAAGAAGACCAGGAACCCGGCCTGGATGCGGATCGCCGCGTTGGCCCGCATCGACTCGGCCACGATCGGCCCGACGTTCAGCAGGGCCCGCACGCCCGGCGGCTTCGCGGTCTCCTCCTCGTCGGGGGAGTCGACGTGGCGGGGCAGCCTTATCGCCACCACCCCGGCCACCAGGAAGAGCACCATCGCTATCCGCAACACCCATTCGGCGCCCAGCCAGGCCACCAGACCGGCCCCCAGACCGGCCGCGCCACCGGCGGCGACCAGCGCGAACAGGGCCACCCGGGCGTTTGCGGTGACCAGCCCTATGTCGGCCGGCAACACGCTCGGCATGATCGCCGCCCGGGACACGTTGTAGGCCTTCGACAACACCAGCACCGCCAGGGCGGCCGGGAAGAGCGAGAGCGTGTCGCCGTAGACGACGCTGGAGGCCATGCCCCAGCAGAGCAGGCCGCGCGCGAACAGGGTTCCGGCGATGACGTAGCGGCGGCCCGACCGGAAGCGGTCGAGCACCGGGCCGACGAAGGGGGCGACGACGGTGAACGGCACCATCGTCACCAGCAGATAGAGGGCCACCTGGCCGCGTGCCTGCCCGACGGGCATGCCGAAGAACAGCGCCCCCGCCAGCGAGACCGTGATGAACGCGTCGCCCGCGCTGTGCACCGCGGTGACCTCGATGAGACGGCCGAGGCCGGTTCGGTCGGCGCCCTTCGCGTGGGTCAGCCGGCGGCTGGCCCGCCCGACACCGGCGGCGCCGCGGCCGATCGACCGGCCGGTCCTGGCGGTCGCGGACATGACTGCGCGGCCCGCGTCACGGACCTTGCCCCAGGCACCCGCCACCCCATCTGCTCCTCTCGTGTCGAATTTCCAGTCTTACCGACGCACTTGGGTGCTGTCCGCTCCGGAGGAGGGTGAAAATCGCTCCTCAGGTAGGTGAAAATGGAGTGTGAGCCGTACCCGCGTGAGAACCCCCGCCGCTGACCAGGCCTGCGCCGCCGCCGTCGACCTGGCTCGCTCCGCGGCCGAGGAGATGGCCAGGCCGGGCGAGGTCGGCGAACACCTGGGATTCGACGCGGAGGGTGACCGGGTGGTCACCCACTACTTCGCCTGTCTCGATCGAGCATACGAGGGCTGGCGCTGGGCGATCACAGTGGCCCGCGCTTCGCGTGCGAAGTCCGTCACCGTCAGTGAAACCGTGCTGCTGCCCGGCAAGGGCGCCCTGCTGGCGCCGACCTGGGTGCCGTGGAGCCGCCGTCTGCGCCCCGGCGACCTGGGTCCCGGCGACCTGCTGCCGGCCGAGGCCGACGACGACCGGCTCGCGCCCGGCTTCACGGCCGACACCGACCCCGACGACGAGACCGACCACCAGATGCTCTTCGAATACGGTCTCGGCCGGGCTCGGGTGTTGTCGGCCATCGGCCGCGACCTGGCGGTCAACCGCTGGCACAGCGGCGAATCCGGCCCCGACTCGCCGCTCGCGACGGCGGCCCCCGCCCAGTGCTCCACCTGTGGTTTCTACTGGCCCCTCGCCGGCGCGCTGCGTCTGGGCTTCGGAGTGTGCGCCAACGAGTTCGCCCCCGACGACGGTAAGGTCGTCGCCGCCGACCACGGCTGCGGCGCCCACTCCGAGGCGGCCCCCGCGCCGTCGGCGGCGGGCGAGGCGCCACAGCCGATCCTCGACGACCTGGGCTACGACCCCATGCCGGAAGGCTGACCTCCCTTTACTCCCGGAAGCGTGTGATGAACGACTTCTTCGGCACCACCCGCATGCGTGAAAACGTCCTCGCCGCCTGGACGGCCTCGCCGGCCAGGTTCCGCGAGGACGCCAATGCCGAGGAGGATTTCGCCCTCGGCGGCTACCGCGACCGCCTGATCGTCGAGCTGGCCCAGAACGCCGCCGACGCCGCGCTGCGCGCGGGGGTGCCCGGCCGGTTGCGGCTGACCCTGCGCGAGGGCGTGCTCGAGGCCGCCAACACCGGCGGGCCGCTCGACGCCGCCGGGGTCGAGGGCCTGTCGACGCTCCGGGTCTCCGGCAAGCGCGACGAGGCCGGTGCGGCCGGGCGGTTCGGCGTCGGCTTCGCGGCCGTCGTCTCGGTCACCGACGAACCCGCCGTCGCCTCCCGGGCGACCGGCGGGGTGCGCTGGTCGCGCGTGCTGACCACCGAGCTGGTCGCCGCGATCCCCGCGCTGGAGGCCGAGCTGGCCGGGCGTGAGGGCCACGTGCCGCTGCTGCGGTTGCCGTTCCCGGCCGAGCTGACCGTGCCCGAGGGCTTCGACTCGATCGTGCGGCTGCCGCTGCGCGACGCCGCGGCCGAAGACGCCGTCCGGCGGATGCTCGAAGAGACCAGCCCGGCGCTGCCGCTGGTCATGCCCGCGCTGTCGGCCATCGACATCGAGGTCGACGGGGTCTGGCGCAGCGTCACCGCCGCCGGGTGGCACGTCGTCGAGGCGTCGGGCGAGTTCACGCCCGAGCAGGTGGGCGACCTGTTCGCCGACCGGCCGACCGAGGAGCGGGCGCGTCCGTTCTGGCAGGTGCGCTGGGCCGTCCCGATCGCCGGGGCGGTGGCCCACGGGCAGGCGCGCGCGTGGGGCGACCAGGCCCGGCGCGACGGCGAGGCGCTGCCGCTGCCGAAAGACGTGCCGTCGTCGGTGCACGCGCCGACGCCCTCCGACGAACCGCTCGACCTGCCCGCCCTGCTGATCGCCACGTTCCCGCTGGCCACCGACCGGCGTCACGTCGCGACCGGGCCGCTGACCGACTTCCTGGTGCGCCGCTCGGCCGAGGTCTACTGCGACCTGCTGCGGTCGCTGCCGCGTACGCCCCGGCTGCTCGATCTGGTGCCGCAGGTGCTGGCGAAGGGCGAGCTCGACGCGGCGATCCGGGGCGAGATCCTCGCCCTGCTGCCCGACCTGCCGCTGCTGCCCGCGATCTCGCCGCCCGAGGAGCCCTCCGAGCGCTACGCCGAGATCGTCAACGCCCGGCGCGCGGCCGACGGGCTGGTGCCGGTCTCCTTCGCCGAAGACGACGAGCTGGTCATCGCCGGGCGCGACGCCCGCGTGGTGGCCGGGCCCGGCGAGTTCCTGACGATGGTGGCCGACATGGTGCCCGGCCTGCTCCCGGCCGGATGGCCGGTGCGCCACCACGCGCTGCCCGGCCTGGGCATCCGCAAGGTCGAGCTGGCCGACGTGATCGACATGCTGACCGGCGACGCCGTGAAGGACCGCGAGCCGGCCTGGTGGCGGGCGCTCTACCAGGTGCTCCCGGCCGACGACCTCGAAGCGATCGGGGCGGTCGGGGTGCCGCTGGCCGACGGGCGGCTGGTGCGGGGCGCCCGGGGCACGCTCGTCATGACCGACGGCGAGAAGGCGCTGGACGCGGCGCTGCTGGCGCCGCTGGGCCTGCGGATCGTCCACCACGACGCCGCCCACCCGCTGCTGCTGCGGCTGGGGGCGGCCGAGGCGACGCCGCGGACCGTCCTCGACGATCCGCTCACCCACGCCGCCGTCACCGAGTCGGCCGGGTCGGCCGACCCCGAGCCGGTCGCGCAGGCGGTGCTGGCCCTGGTCGACGCCGCCGGGCTGGCCGCCGGCGAGGCGCCCTGGCTGGCCGCGCTGGCGCTGCGCGGCGCCGACGGCGAGGTCTACGCCGCCGGCGACCTGCTGCTCGAAGGCGGCGACCTGGCCAGGCTGATCGACCAGGAGGCCCCGTTCGCGGCGCCCGACCTGGTGGAGAAGTTCGGTTCGCGGGTGCTGGCCGCCGCGGGCGTGCTCGACGGGTTCGCCGTGGTCAACGACGCCGACGTGGTCCTCGACCCCGACGACTGCGACCACGACCTCGACCGTGAAGACGAGTGGCTCGACGCGGTCCTCGACCTGCTGCCCGACCTCGACGTGCCGCCGGTGGCGCGCGAGTTCACCGCCGTGCGCGACCTCGAATACGTCGCCGACTGGGCCGCCGCGCTGCCGCTGCTGGCCCGGCCGCCGCTGCGTGCCGCGCTGCAGCCGATGCGGGTGGTCGCGAACGGCGAGGTCCACGAGGTGCCCTCCTACACCGGCTGGTGGCTGGCCCACCACCCGGTGATCGACGGGAAGCCGCCGACCTCCCTGCGGCTGCCGTCGGCCGACCCCCTTCTCTTCGGTCTGTACGCCGACGCGCCCCCCGTCGCCGACGAGGCCGCCCTCACGATGATCGGGGTGCGCTCCACCCTGGCCGACCTGCTCGCCTCCCACGGCGGCCCCGAGGAGCTGCTCGACCTGATGGCCGACGCCACGCGGCCCGTCGACCGGGCCCAGCTCCGCGCCCTGTGGAAGGCGCTGGCGGAGGTCAGCCCCGAACGGGTGAGCCCTCCTGCGGCGGTCCGGGCGGTGCAGAACGGCGAGATCGTGGTCGCCGACGTCGACGGAGAGCTGGAGCCGGTCGTCGTCGAGGCGCCCGACCTGCTCGCGCTGGTGGCCGACCGGCCGCTCGTGCTGGTCGGGTTCGACCAGGCCGAGGCGTTGTCGGAGGTGCTCGACCTGCCGCTCGTCGGCGAGGTCGTCACCGGCGACGTCACCTCGTCGGGCGAGGAGACCCCGGTTCCCCCGCAGGTGCGCAGGCTGCTGCCGGGGACGCCCGGTTCGTACGTGCGGCATGAGGAGCTGCTCGTCGACGGCAGGCCGGTGCCGTGGCGGTTCTTCGAGGGCCGGGTGCACGCGTCCGGTGTCGAGGGGCTGGCGCGCGGGCTGGCGTGGGCGGCCGGGCAGTGGGGCGACCGGCTCGCGGTCGAGGCGCTGCTGCGTGATCCCGACCGGGTTCCGCTGCTGCTGGCCGAGGCCGACCTCGACGGCTGAAACACTGCCAGGGTGGAACGTCACCTGATCAGTCACATCGCGCACACCGACCACCCCATCGCCGCTCCGGTGAGCGGTCAGACCGTCACGCGCATCCTGCGCCGGGCCAAACTCGGGGCCCAGCCGCGTGTCCTCGACATCGGCTGCGGCCACGGGGTCTGGACGCTCCGCGCCCTGGCCATGCACGAGGACGCCACCGCCGACGCGGTCGACGTGCACCGCGAGGGCCTGGAGTCGTGCCGGATCATGGCCGAGCGGCAGGGCCTCGACCACCAGCTCACCCTGCACCACACGCCGGCCGCCGACTACCGCAACGGCCTCTACGACCTGGTGATGTGCGTCGGCGCGACGCACGCCTACGGCGGTCTGGTGGAAACCGCCAACGCCGTCAAGCAGCACCTCAAGCCGGGCGGCCTCGCGCTGATCGGGGAGGGCTTCTGGGAGGTCCCGCCGAACGCCGAGACGCTGATCACGCTGGGCGCCGAACCGGGGGAGTACGCCGACCTGGCCGGCACCGTCGAACGCGCCGAGAGCGCGGGCTACGCGACGGTCTACGCCTACACCAGCGAACTGTCCGAGTGGGACGACTACGAGTGGTCGTGGACCGGCAGCCTGCTGCGCTGGGCGGTCGACCATCCCGGCCCCGACGGCGACACGGCGCGGGCGGCGGCGCTGGCCCACCGCGACATGTGGCTCAAGGGCTACCGGGGGGTGCTGGGTTTCGTGACGCTCCTGCTGAAGCGGACGAACTGATCTTCCGATCGCGCCGGCGGACGAACCAGAGCCCGAAGAAGCCCATGCCGATCCCGGCCACGCAGGTCCACGAGTACCAGCTCTGGTCGGGCCGGACGATCAGCAAGACGATGAGGGCGATCGCCCACACGACGATGCCGACCGTGATCGTCGCGGAGTCGTTGGTCTTGAGGGGCTCTGGATCGGGCCGCCGCTGCTGGGTCACCCTGTCAGCCTAAACGTCACCCTAAATCCGGCAGGTCACAACTGGCCCACGTGAGATTCGACGCGGGTCGCGTACGAAACCGCAACGAAAAAGTCACGTCGGCGACCTGGGTCTTTTCCCTGGTGGTAAGGGGTGTCACTCTGCGCACGTGAGTGACGTCAAAACCCCCCAAAGCAGTAGTTTCCTCGACACCTACTTCAAGATTTCGGCTCGGGGCTCGTCGGTCGGCGCGGAGGTTCGTGGTGGTCTGGCCACGTTCTTCACGATGGCCTACATCGTCGTGCTCAACCCGATCATCCTGGGCTTCGTCCAGGACGCCGACGGCCAGTTCCTCGGCGACGGGTCGGCTCCGAACCTGTCGCTGATCGCCGTCGCGACCGCGCTGGTGGCCGGCCTGCTGACCATTCTGATGGGCGTGGTGGCGAACGTGCCCTTCGCCCTGGCGGCGGGTCTGGGTCTCAACGCGTTCGTCGCCTACGGCATCGCCTCCCAGGTCTCCTGGGAGGACGCCATGGGCCTGGTCGTCCTCGAAGGCCTGGTCATCCTGGTGCTGGTGCTGACCGGGTTCCGGACGGCCGTCTTCCACGCCATCCCGGCGAGCCTGAAGACCGCGATCTCGGTGGGCATCGGCCTGTTCATCGCGCTCATCGGCTTCGTGGACGCCGGGTTCGTGCGCAAGACGGCCGCCCCGGCGCCGCCTCTGGAGCTGGGCATCGGCGGCGGGCTGACGTCGTGGCCGATCCTGGTGTTCGTGGTCGGCCTGCTCGGCACCGCGCTGCTGGTGGCGCGCAAGGTGAAGGGCGCGATCCTGATCGGCATCGTCGGCGCGACGATCTTCGCGATCGTCGTCCAGGCGATCGGGAACATCGGCCCGGCCGTCGACGGCGACAAGACCAACGCGCAGGGCTGGGGCCTCAACGTGCCCGCGCTGCCGGGGCTCGACCAGATCTTCGCGCTGCCCGACTTCTCGCTGATCGGCCAGTTCAGCCTGTTCGGGGCGTTCACCAAGTTGTCGGTCGTGCTGGCCGTGCTGCTGGTGTTCACGCTGCTGATCACCGACTTCTTCGACACGATGGGCACCATCGTGGGCGTCGGCAAGCAGGCGGACCTGGTGCAGGCCGACGGCACGCTGCCGAAGACCAAGGAGATCCTCCTGGTCGACTCGATCGCCGCCGCCGCCGGTGGCGCCGCGTCGGTGTCGTCGAACACGACCTACATCGAGTCGGCCTCGGGTGTCGGCGAGGGCGCGCGGACCGGGCTCGCCTCGGTGGTGACCGGGCTGCTGTTCCTCGCGTCGATGTTCCTCGCGCCGCTGGTCAACATCATTCCGTACGAGGCCGCGGCGCCCGCGCTGGTGGTGGTCGGCTTCCTGATGATGACCTCGATCCGGGAGATCGACTTCACCGACCTGGAGATCGCGATCCCGGCGTTCTTCACGATCGTGCTGATGCCGTTCACCTACTCGATCGCCAACGGCATCGGGGCCGGGTTCATCACCTATGTGCTGATCAAGGCGGCGAAGGGCAAGGCGTCCGAGGTGCACCCGCTGATGTGGCTGGTGGCCGTGCTGTTCACGATCTACTTCGCGCTCGGCCCGATCAAGATTCTCTTCGGCTTCTGAAACTTTCAACTATCTGCCGATAGATTGCTGGATCTCCGCAGGACTCCCCGCGTCGCACGGCTGGCTCATTGACCGCGTTTTGCGGCCAATTCTAGCCTTCCGTGCGACACGGGAGTTACCGAAAAGTTTCGGAACAGGAGATCCAGTGCGTACCTTCAAATGGCGATCTCTGGCGGCGGCGGCCTGCGCCCTCGCCACGGCCGCCGCGACGGTGCTCGTCGCCACGCCGGCCTCGGCCAGCGCGGCGTTGCGTGTGCACGCCCAGGCGCGCGGCAAGTTCATCGGCACCGCTCTGGCGACCTCGCCGCTGGCCAACGAGACGGCGTACCGGAACATCGCGGGCAGCGAGTTCAACCAGATCACGGCCGAGAACGCGATGAAGTGGAGCGACACCGAGCCGAACGACAACCAGTACACGTTCTCCGGGGCCGACCAGATCGTCAACTTCGCCACCGCGAACAACCAGCAGGTGCACGGCCACACCCTCGTCTGGCACCAGCAGACCCCCGGCTGGGTGCAGGGGCTGTCGGCCACCAACATGCGCAACGCCATGAACGATCACATCGCGACGGTCGTGGGCCGCTACGCCAACAACCCCACGGTCGTCTCGTGGGACGTGGTGAACGAGGTGTTCGAGGAGAACGGCAGCTTCCGCTCGTCGTTCTGGTACAACACGCTGGGCTCCGGCTTCATCGCCGACGCCTTCCGCGCCGCCCGCGCCGCCGACCCCGACGCCCGGTTGTGCATCAACGACTACAACGTCGAAGGCATCAACGCCAAGAGCACCGCGATGTACAACCTGGTCTCGCAGCTCCGGTCGCAGGGCGTGCCGGTCGACTGCGTCGGCTTCCAGTCGCACCTCTCCACCCAGTACGGCTTCCCGAACGACCTCCAGCAGAACCTCCAGCGCTTCGCCAACCTCGGTGTGCAGGTCAGGATCACCGAGCTCGACGTCCGCATCCAGGGTTCGCGCACCTCGGCCAAGGACACCCAGCAGGCGACCTACTACAGCAACGTGGTGAACGCCTGTCTCGCCGTCACGGCCTGCGCCGGTGTGACGATCTGGGGCTTCACCGACAAGTACTCGTGGGTCCCGGACACCTTCCCGGGTGAGGGCTTCGCGCTGATCTACGACAACAACTACTCGCAGAAGCCGGCGTACACGGCGGTCCACAACGCCCTCGACAACGGCAGCACGACCGACACGACACCACCTTCGACACCGGGCGCCCCGACCGCGTCCGGCGTCACCTCGTCGGGCGCCACCCTGTCGTGGACGGCCTCGACCGACTCGGGCGGCTCGGGTCTGGCCGGATACAACGTCTACAACTCCTCCGGTACGCAGATCGCCACGTCCACCACCAACTCGGTGACCCTGACGGGCCTGTCGGCCAACACGGCCTACACGGTCTACGTCCGGGCGAGGGACGGCGCGGGCAACCTGTCGTCCAACTCGACCTCCACCACCTTCACCACCACGGGCGGCACCAGCGACACCACGGCCCCCACCACCCCCGGCACCCCCACAGCCTCCAACATCACCTCGTCTGGGGCCACCCTGTCGTGGACGGCCTCGACCGACTCGGGCGGCTCGGGCCTGGCCGGGTACAACGTCTACAACTCGGGCGGTACGCAGATCGCGACGTCCACGACGAACTCGGTGGCCCTGACCGGGCTGTCGGCGTCGACGGACTACACGGTCTACGTCCGGGCGCGGGACGGCGCGGGCAACCTGTCGTCCAACTCGCCCTCGGTCACCTTCACCACCACGGGCGGCACCTCCGGCGGCTGCTCGGCCACCGGCACGGTGCAGACCCAGTGGGGCGGCGGGTACGTCGTCCAGCCGGTGACCGTGACTAACGGCAGCTCCGCGCGCACCTCGTGGACGGTGACCTTCACCCTGCCCTCCGGCCACACCATCGTCGGCTCCTGGAACGCCACCCTCACGGTGTCCGGGAACACGGTGACGGCCCGCAACGCCGCCTACAACGGCAACCTGGGCTCCGGCGCCAGCACGACGTTCGGCTTCCAGGTGGCGCGTCCCAACAGTGACACCTCGACGGCGTCGGGATACACCTGCGCCTGATTCTTGACCCGGGCACGGCCTCCCGCGGGGGCCGTGCCCGGCCTTTTCGGGGAAGGTATCCCTGAGCAGGAATGCCAAGGTGTGCCATATAGTTAGCAAAGGTAATGACTCATGCTAACGAATCCTCAGAACACGGATCCGGCTGCGAACCTGCGCAGCGACGCCGGTCTGGCGTCCGCGCTGCGCGTGTCGCTGGCCCGGCTGACCCGTCGCCTGCGCAAACAGGCCGTGGGTCACATCCTGACGCCCACACAGCTCGCGGCCCTGGCCGCCGTCGAGCGGCACACCACGATGACCCCCGGCGAGCTGGCCGAGCACGAGAAGGTGCAGCCGCCCTCGATGACCAGGGTGGTCACCCATCTGGAGGAACGCGGCCTGCTGACCCGCTCCCCCCACCCCACCGACCGTCGTCAGGTGACCCTGTCGGTCACCCCGGCGGGCGCCGCCCTGCTCAAAGAGGAACGCCGCCGCAAGGAGGCCTGGCTGGCCCAGCGCCTCGGCGAGCTGACGGCGGAGGAGAAGGCGACCCTGCGCCGGGCCGCCCCCATCCTGGAAAAGCTCTCCCAAATGTGAGAAGGCTGCGGACGGCGGCCGACCTGGCGAAGTGGACGGGTGCCGGGCCGGTTCGGGAGCCCGGCCCAGCCCTGATCGACGAAGCCGGAGACGGACTGAACGGCGGTAGCGTCTCGGACGGGCGCCCGGAGCCGGGCCCGGATGTGCTCTTGGCGGCCGAGACGCCGTCTCCGGCGCCCGAGGCCGCCGGTGGCACGTCGGAGAAGTCCGGCATGTTCCGGTCGTTGCGGAACCACAACTACCGGCTGTTCCTGTCCGGCAGCGTCGTCTCCAACGTCGGGACCTGGATGCAGCGCACCGCCCAGGACTGGCTCGTGCTGAGCCTGACCGGTGGGTCGGGCACGGCGCTCGGCATCACGGTGGCGCTCCAGTTCCTGCCGATCATGCTGTTCGGGATGTGGGGCGGCGTGCTGGCCGACCGGTTCCCGAAGCGGCCGCTCCTGATGACCGCTCAATCGCTGATGGCGGCCCTCGCGCTGGCCATGGGTGTGCTGACCGTCACCGGGCACGCCGAGGTCTGGCACGTCTACGTCATGGCCTTCACGCTCGGGCTGCTGGCCTGTGTCGAGGTGCCCACCCGGCAGTCGTTCGTGGTCGAGATGGTCGGCCGCGACGACCTGTCCAACGCCATCGCCCTCAACAGCTCCTCGTTCAACCTGGCCCGCGTGGTCGGCCCGGCCGTCGCCGGGCTCCTGATCAACTGGCTGGGCGGCACCGGCCCGCTGTTCCTGGTCAACGCCCTCACCTTCGCCTTCACCATCGGCGGCATGCTGCTGATGCGGACGTCCGAACTGCGCACCCCCGAGCCGGTCAAACGCGGCAAGGGGCAGGCCAGGGAAGGCGTGCGATACGTGATCGGGAAGCCGGAACTGCTGCTGCCGGTCCTCATGGTCGGCTTCGTCGCGGTCTTCGCGCAGAGCTTCACCACGTCGATCGCGCTCATGGCGACCGAGGTGTTCGACGCGGGGGCGTCGGCGTTCGGGATCGGCAGCAGCGCGTTCGCCATCGGCGCGGTCGTGGGGGCGCTGCTGGCGGCCCGCCGGGTCACCCCGTCGCGGCGGATGATGGTCGCCGCGGGCGTCGCCTTCGGGGCCGCCCAGATCGCGGCGGCGGTCACGCCGGCGTACTGGGCCTTCCTGATCGTGCTCGTCCCGGCCGGCCTGGCGATGATCACCGTGCAGACCATGGCCAACTCGACCCTGCAGCTCGGGGCCTCCAGCGAGATGCGCGGACGGGTGATGGGGATCTACGTTCTCGTCTTCACCGCCGGCGCTCCGATCGGCGCCCCGCTGATCGGGTGGATCGCCGAACTCGCCGGGCCGAGGGTCGGGATCATGGTCTCCGGCCTGCTCAGCCTGACCGGGGTGGCGCTGGCCGTGTTGATCACCCGGCTGGTCGCGGCGCGTAGGGCCGTGGCCCTGAACCCGGCCACCGCACCGATCGCGGTCTGAGGATGGTCAGTGGCACCCCATGGGCTTGGCTAGGCTCGACGGCGTGGACCGTCCCCGCCGCTGGCTGCTGCCGACCGTGCTCGGCCTGCTGATGCTGCTCGTCGTCGTGGGCGCGCTCGTTTGATGGCCGCGCCTCCGGCGCGGCGGCCGGGGCGCTCAGATCCGACGCCTTCCCTCGTCGCTCCGGTTCGCTTCGCTCACCTGCGCTCCTCAGTCCAGGCGTCGGCGCGCCCCGGCTCACCCGTAACGGGAGAGGTCCGGTGCGGCGGGTCGCCGCACCGGACCTTCCGCTACCAGGCGTAGGCCTCGGGGGCGGTGCCGCCGGGGCCGGGGAAGATCTCGTCGATGCGGGCCAGGGCCTTGTCGTCGAACTTGATCTCCAGGGCGCGCAGGGAGCCGTTGAGCTGGTCGGCGGTGCGGGGGCCGATGATGGGCGCCGTGACGGCCTTCTGGTGGAGGAGCCAGGCGAGGCCGGCGTTGGCCGGGTCTTCGCCCAGGTCGTCGCAGAAGGCCTCCCACTGCTCGATCTGGGGGCGGACCTTCTCCAGGCTCTGGAGCATGTCCTCGGTGGCGCTGCGGCCCTTGTCGATCTTCCTGAGTACGCCGCCGAGCAGGCCGCCGGCCAGGGGGCTCCACGGGATGACGCCCAGGCCGTAGTCCTCACAGGCCGGGAGCACCTCCAGCTCGACCGAGCGCTCCAGCAGGTGGTACTTAGACTGCTCGCTCACCAGGCCGAGGAAGTTGCGGCGGCGGGCGGTCTCCTGGGCCTTGGCGATGTGCCAGCCGGCGAAGTTCGACGAGCCGACGTAGAGGATCTTGCCCTGCTGACGCAGGACCTCCATGGCCTCCCAGAACTCCTCGAACGGGGTGTTCCGGTCGACGTGGTGGGCCTGGTAGACGTCGATGTAGTCGGTCTGCAGGCGCTTCAGCGAGGCGTCGCAGGCGCGGCGGATGTTCAGCGCCGAGAGGAACGTCTCGTTGGGCCAGTCGCCCATCGAGCCGTAGAGCTTGGTGGCGATGACGGTCTTCTCACGGCGGCCGCCGCCCTGGGCGAACCACCGGCCGATGATCTGCTCGGTGACGCCCTCTCCCTTCACCCATCCGTAGACGTTGGCGGTGTCGAAGAAGTTGATGCCCAGCTCATGGGCGCGATCCATGATCGCGAAGGAGTCCTCCTCCGACGTCTGCGGGCCGAAGTTCATCGTGCCCAGGCAGAGCTTGCTGACCTTGAGTCCGGTACGACCGAGCTGCGCGTAGTCCATGCTTCCACCTTAGGAACCTGGAGTGGACTCCAGGCCAGCCCTCTCACGCACGCCGGGGCGCGCCGACGCCTGGACTGAGGAGCGCAGGTGAGCGAAGCGAACCGGAGCGACGAGGGAAGGCGTCGGATCTGAGCGCCCCGGCCCGCCGCGCCGGAGGCGCGGCCATCAAACAGGGCAGGATGTGTCCATGGGGTGGACATTTCGGGGGTTCGGGCTCGCCTTGCTGGTCGTGGTCCTGTGGGCGGTTCCGGCGCACGCCGGCGACGACGAGCTCTTCGAGTTCACCGATCCCCGGATCACCGAGTCGAGCGGCCTGGCCGTCTCGCCGACGCACCCGGGGATCGTCTACACCCACAACGACAGCGACGCCGGGGCCGTCTTCTACGCCGTCGACTCCTCCACGGGGCGGACCAAGGCGGCGTACACGATCGCGAACGCCGAGGCCCGCGACTGGGAGGGCATGGCGGCCTACCGTGATCCGTCGGGGCGCGGGGTGTTGTTCTTCGGCGACATCGGCGACAACCTCGATGGGGCGTGGCCGGACATCTCCGTCTACAAGGTGACCGAGCCGGCCCGGTTGCGCGGCGGGACCGTCTCGGCGGTGAGATACCGGTTCCGGTACGCCGACCAGGCGCGGAACGCCGAAGGTCTCATGGTCGACCCCCGCACGGGCCGTCTTTACGTGGTGACCAAGGAGTTCGACGGGCGCGTCTACGCCGCCCCCAAGCAGTTGCGGACCGACCGGGTCAACGTGCTGAAGCACGTGGGATCCGCCCCGACCATGGCGACCGACGCGGCCTTCGCGCCGGACGGGTCGAGTTTCGTGATCCGCACCTACTTCTCGGCGACCCTCTACCGGAAGATCGACGAGGAGATCTCGGGGGTGGCGATGCCCATGCTGCGGCAGGCGGAGTCGATCACCTACACGGCCGACGGGAAGTCGCTGCTGACCGGGTCGGAGGGCGAACGCAGCCCGGTCGTGCGGGTGCCGTTGCCGGAGAGCGCCGTGCCCAGCCCATCGCCCACGCCGAAGGCCGCCGACGTCCCCACCGCGAGCCCGGCGGCGCGGCCGGTGGCCTCCGAGTCGCAGGGGCCGGACACGGGGCTCATGATCGCATTGTGGCTGGGCGTGGCGGTGGGGGCGGTGGGGATCATCGTCGGCATCGCGCGCTGGGCCGGGCGATAGGCCTTTTGTCAGCCACATACCGGGATACTCACCGCGAATTGAGTAGGTGCTCCATAGCGCCCACGAGGGGTTGAGCGGGATCGTTCCCGTATGCACTCCGCCGGCTCTCCTGCCTGCCCCGACTGCGGCGCCCCGCTGGACGGGTCACCCCGCCGATGCCCGGCCTGCGAGCTTCCGCTCCACGGCCCGGTCGCGGCTGAGTTGTGGCAGCTCGACCTCGCCCTGAACGAACTACGGGGGCGCGAGGCCCGGCTGCTCGGCAGGAGGGCGGAGTTGCTGACCGCGCTCCGCGCCGCAGGAGAGCACCAGCCCACCGGCGGTTGGGCCGGGGGAGCCCAAACGCCGGTGGGCGGCCCGGCGCCCGCCGGTTTCCCGGGGAGCGTGCCCCCGAAGCGGGAGATGTCGCCCTCCGCAGTCCGCAACCTGCTGCTCGGCCTCGGCGGGCTGCTGCTCGTCGTCGCGGCGTTCGTGTTCACGATCGTGAGCTGGGGTTCCGTGGGGATCGGGGGGCGGGCGGCGATTCTGGCCGGGTTCAGCGCGTTGACCTTCGCGGCGCCCTTCCTGCTGGTCAGGCGCAATCTCAAAGCGACCGCCGAGACGGTCGCGATCCTCGGGCTCGCGCTGTTCCTGCTCGACGGCTACGCCGCCTACCAGGTCTGGTTCGAGCCGAGGGTCGACTCGTTGCCGTACACGGCGGTGCTGATCGCGCTGGCGGCGGGGTTGTTCGCGCTCTATGGCGGCTACGCCCGGTTGTCGCTCCCGGTCCCGATCGCCGTCGGGCTCGCCCAGTTCCCGCTGATCGTCTTCGTCGCCGACGAGACGGCCGCGCACGCGGCCGGGGCACTCATCCTGACCGCCGCGTTCGACGTCGCCGTCCGGGCCCGGACCCGGGGGAAGGTCGCGCTGGTCGGGCTGATCGCCACGTGGGTCATCGGCACGTACATCGCCTTCTTCCAGTCCACGGCCCATCCCGACGACCTGGCCTGGTCCTTCGCCTACGCCGTCATCCTGGCCGTGGCCGCCGCCGAGGCGGCGTTCATGGCGCGCGGGGCGAAGAAGTTCCCGCTGGTCCCGATCGTCGGGGGCGTCGTCGCGGGGGTGTGCGCGGTGCGGGCGCCGCTCGCGGTGGTCCTGCCGATCGAATGGGTCGTCCTGGTCGCCCCCGTCGCCGCCGCGATCTTCGCGCTGGGGCTGCGCGGCCAGGCCAGGACCGCGGCGCTGGTCGTCGGGGCAGTGGCGTCGATCGGGGTGGTCGCGCCGGTGGTGACCGTGCTGAGCGGGCCTCTTGAGCAGGCGCACGGGGTCGTCTGGTCCGGCGGGCTGAGCGCGGGCGCGGGGGACTATCTCGCCCGTTCGGCCTGGGCTCCGGGCGGGCCCGATCTGGTGCTGGTCGTGCTGGTCACGGTCGCGCTGGCGCTGACCGTCAAGTGGAAGATCGTCGCGGTCGTCTCGGGCGCGGTGGCCGTCGCGTTCGTGCCGCCCGTGTTCGACCTGCCCTATCCGGTCATGATCGCGGTGTTGCTCGCGATGACCGTCGGGGCCGCCAGAGTGATGCATCCGTCGTATGCCCGGCTCGCGCTGGGGATCGGCGTGGTCGCCCTGCTGTGGGGGCTGATCAGTGAGACCGGCACGCTGGTCGTGCTCGCCGTGCTGGCGCTGATCGCGGCGTGGGTCGCGTACCGGGACGAGAAGATGCGGGTCTGGGCCGCCAACGTGGCTGTCGTGCTCGCCGGGGGGTTCGCGGTGGCGGTCTGGCTGGCGGCCGGCCAGCAGGCCCGGTTCCTGCCGTTCGTGCTGCTCGCGGTGGCCGCCTCGGCCGCGCCGTGGCGGTCTACCGAGATCGGGGGCGCGCTGGCCGGGCTGGCGGGGCTGGCTCTCGTACCGGATCTGAAGACGTTCAGTCTCGCCGCCGCCACGGCGGGGGTGATCGCCGCAGGGGTCTCGCTGCGGAAGGGGCGGGGAAAGGCCGGCTACCTCGCGACCGCGCTGCTGCTGCTCGCCTCGTGGTCGCGGCTCTACGCCGAGGACGTCACCCTCGTCGAGGCCTACACCGCGCCGTTCTCGGTGGTGCTGCTGGTGATCGGATGGTGGAAGGCGCGGGCCGGGTCGTCGTGGCGGGCCTACGGCGCGGGGTTGACGTTCACGCTGCTGCCCAGCCTGTTCGTGCTCTACGACCAGCCCGAAGGGTGGGTCAGGCCGCTGGCGCTGGGGGTCGTGGCGCTGGTGGTGCTGGTCGCCGGCTCGCTGAAGCGCCTCCAGGCTCCGGCCGTGCTCGGCGGGTTCACGCTCGCGGCGGTGGTCGTGCACGAGATCGCGCCCTGGGTGGCCGACCTGGTGCTCATGGTCCCCCGGTGGGTGCCGATGGCCGTCGGCGGGCTGTTGCTGCTGCTCGTGGGCGCGACCTATGAGAGCCGGATCCGCGACGTCAAGCGGGTCGGCGCGGCGATCCGGGGTCTGCGGTGAAACGCTCGACGAACTCCTCGCCCCGCAACGCGCGCTCGACCAGGGCGATCGACTCGGCCAGGGCCACGAGCCGGGGACCCTCGCGGCGGTAGACCTCCAGCACCGCCTCGACCACGTGGGGCGGCAGGTGCTCCTTCAGGTCGACGGCCGCGTCGCGGTAGCCCGCCCGCGCGCCCTCGACCTGGGCGCGCACGGTGTGGCCCGCCATGCGGGCCAGCGCGAGCGGATGGCGGCGCAGCACCCCGTAGGCGCGGTAGTCGGGCGGCACCGCGTCGAGCAGCCAGTCGACCGCCGACGTCTGCCAGTCGGGGCTGCCCGGTGGGCGTACTTCGGGTGGCCATCCCGGTGGAACGTACACGTGTTCGATATTATCGAAGGCATGAAGATCGGCGTGGTGGGAGCCGGCATCCTCGGGCTCGCGGTGGCGCGTGAGCTGGCCTCCCGGGGCGCCGAGGTGACGGTGCTCGAAAAGGAAGACCGCGTCGCCGCCCACCAGACCGGGCACAACAGCGGGGTCGTGCACGCCGGGATCTACTACAGGCCGGGATCGCTGAAGGCGCGGTTGTGCCGCGAGGGCGTGGCGCTGCTGCGCGACTACTGCCGGGAACACCGGCTGCCCTACGACGAGGTCGGCAAGCTCGTGATCGCCTCGACGAGGGCCGAGCGGGCGGGGCTGCGCGAGATCGCGGCCAGGGCGCGGGCGAACGGCGTACCGGACGTCGCCGAGCTCGACGCCCTCGGCCTGCGCGAGATCGAACCCGACGCGGTCGGCGTCGGGGCCGTGCACTCTCCCCACACCGCCGTCGCCGACTTTCCCGCCGTCGCCCGGCACCTCGCCGCGTCGTTGGACGTACGGCTCTCGCACCCCGTCCCCGCCATCCACGAGTCGGCCACGGGTGTGGCGGCGGGCGGCCTGATCTTCGACCGCCTGGTGGTCTGCGCCGGCCTGGGCACCGACGCCCTGGCGGGCCGGGGCGAGGTGCGCATCGTCCCCTTCCGCGGTGAGTACTTCCGCCTGACCGGCACGGCGAAAGACCTGGTCAGAGGGCTGATCTATCCCGTGCCCGACCCGCGCTACCCCTTCCTCGGCGTCCACCTCACGAAACGGGTCGACGGCGAGGTGCTCGTCGGTCCCAACGCGATCATGGCCCTGGCCCTGGAGGGCTACTCGTGGCGCGACGTGCGGTTCGGCGAGCTGGCCCGCGTCCTGGCCTGGCCGGGCACCCGCAAGATGGCCCGCCGCCACTGGCTGACCGGCCTGCGCGAGCTGAACGGCTCGTTGCGGCCCTCGGCGTTCCTCGGGGCGGCCCGCCGCTACGTGCCCGCGCTCGCCGAGGGCGACCTGGTGCGGGCGGGCAGCGGGGTGCGGGCCCAGGCCGTCGGCCGCGACGGCACGCTGGTCGACGACTTCGCGATCGACCGCCACGGGCGGGTCCTGATCGTGCGCAACGCGCCCTCCCCGGCCGCGACGTCGAGCTTCGCGATCGCCCGGCATGTGGCTGATTTGACGGCAACCTTAAGCGATTCTTCATAAAGTGCTCAGGTACGCCCCCCATCGTCCGAGAAGATGCTCATGGTGACTCCCGAAGCCCGACTGCTGATCGTCGAAGACGAGCCGAACATCCTCGAACTGCTGGCCGCGAGCCTGCGGTACGCCGGCTTCGAGGTCAGCACCGCCTCCAGCGGCACCGAGGGAGTCGCCGCGGCCACCCGTCACCGGCCCGACCTGATCGTGCTCGACGTGATGTTGCCCGACATGGACGGCTTCGACGTCGTCCGCAGGCTGCGCGGCGGCGGCACCTTCACCCCCGTCGTCTTCCTGACCGCCCGCGACGCCACCGAAGACAAGATCCGCGGCCTGACGCTGGGCGGCGACGACTACGTCACCAAGCCGTTCTCGCTCGAAGAGGTCATCGCCCGCATCCGGGCCGTGCTGCGCCGCACCGCCGGCGACCCGACCGCGCCGCCGCCCCGGCTGACCTTCGCCGACATCGAACTCGACGAGGAGTCCCACGAGGTCTGGCGCTCGGGCAACCCGGTGCCGCTGTCGCCGACCGAGTTCAAGCTGCTGCGCTACTTCATGGCCAACGCCGGACGGGTGTTGTCGAAGGCGCAGATCCTCGACCACGTGTGGGACTACGACTTCCGGGGCGACGCCGGGATCGTCGAGTCCTACGTGTCGGTGCTCCGCCGGAAGATCGACAGCCGGTCGGCGCCGAGGCTCATCCACACCCTGCGCGGTGTCGGCTACGTGATGCGAACCTCGGCCTGATGACATGAGCCGGGTGTCGCTGCGTACCAAACTGATCGCGGCGATGCTCGCCCTGGTCGCCGGGACCCTGCTCGTGATCGGCGCGGCCAGCGTGTCCCTCCTGCGCAGCTACCTGATCGACCGGGTCGACGAGCAGGTGGCCAAGCTCAGCGTCCAGACGCTCGCCCGGCTCGCCCACAGCGGCGACGTGACCTACTCGATGCAGCGGCTGCCGCCCGAGGGGCTGGTGCGGGTCGTCGAGGCCGACGGCACGATCGGCCCGTCGGCGGCCGGTGAATCGGTGACCGGCGGCCCGAGCCCGGCCGACCTGCCGCCGCCGGGCGACGTCGCGACCCGGTCGTCCGACGGAGTCTCGTGGCGGGTCAAGACCGTGTCGCTGCCCGGCGGCCGGACCCTGGTGACGGCGATCGCGCTCGGCGGGGTCACCCAGATCACGACCCGGCTGGGCCTGATCGTCATCCTCGGCGGGGCGGTGGTGCTGGCGCTGGCGGGCGTGCTGGGGATCGTGCTGGTCCGGCGCAGCCTGCGTCCCCTGGCCGAGATCGAGCGCACGGCCGGATCGATCGCCGCCGGCAACATGAGCAGCCGCATCCCCGACCGCGACCCCCGCACCGAGGTCGGCCGGCTGGCCCGCTCGCTGAACGGGATGCTTGCCCAGATCGAGAAGGCCTTCGACGACCGCTCCCGATCCGAGGCGGCGGCCCGCGAGTCGGAGGAGCGCATGCGCCGCTTCGTCGCCGACGCCTCCCACGAACTCCGCACCCCGCTGACCTCCATCCGCGGGTACGCCGAATTCCACCGCCAGGCCCCGCAGACCGACGTGACCCGGCTGATGCGCCGCATCGAGAACGAGGCCGAACGCATGAGCCTGCTCGTCGACGACCTCCTGCTGCTCGCCCGCCTCGACCAGCAGCGCCCTCTCCAGTCGAAGCCGGTCGACCTGCTGGCCATCGCGGGCGAGGCCGTCCAGGACGCGCGGATCCTCTCCCCCGGGCGGGCGATCTCCCTCGCGGTCGAGGGCACGACCGCGCCGATCGTGTCGGGCGACGAGGTGCGGCTACGGCAGGTCGTCGGGAACCTGATGTCCAACGCGCTGACCCACACGCCCGACGGGGTGCCGGTGATGGTGACCGTCGGCGCGACCGGCGCCGAGGCGTTCGTCGAGGTCGCCGACAAGGGGCCCGGGATGACGTCCGACGAGGCGGCCCGGGTCTTCGAGCGTTTCTACCGCGCCGACCCGGCCCGGACCCACGACGAGTCGTCGGGCGCCGGGCTCGGGTTGTCGATCGTGTCGTCCCTGGTGAAGGCCCACGGGGGGACGGTGACGGTGCGGACGTCGCCGGGGGCCGGGGCGGCGTTCCGGGTGGTGTTACGCCTGGAACCGGAGCACGACTAGAGGCCGGGGAAGGTGCTGTCGGGGAACTCGCCGTTGAGGGCGGAGGCGCCCGGGAGTTCCACCTTCTCGCCCTCGGTCAGGCCGCCGGTGATCTCCACCGTGGTGTCGCCGCGCACGCCCGTCGTGACCTTGCGCTTGGCGCCGTCCGCGAGGGTCACCGTGTCGTTCTGGACGGCCCGCGCCGGGACGTGGACGACGTCCGGGGATTGGCCCGTGACGACCTGGACGGTGGCCGTCTGGCCCAGGAGGAGGCCGGCGGGCTGGTCGTCGAAGGTGATGGTGACGCCGTAGCGGACCAGGAGGCCGGTCGTCGTGGACACGGGGTCGATGTGGGAGACCGTGCCCTTGTAAGCGCCGCCGGGGTTGGCCAGGGTGATGACGGCCTGCTGGCCGGTCTTGAGCGTGCCGATGTCCGACTGGGTGAACAGGGCTCTGACCTGGAGGTCGTCGAGGTCGCCCAGGCTGACGAACACGCCCTCGGTGTAGGGGTCGCCTTCGACGCCGTTGACCTGGAGGACCGTGCCGGCCGAGGGGGCCTTGATGACGACGCCCTTCAGGGCGTCCCTGGCGGCGTTCAGGTCGTTCTTGGCCCGGGTGAGGGCGGCCTCCGCCTCGGCCTCGGTCGTCTGGGGGCCGCCGCCCTGCTGCTGGGGGAGCCGGGTGCCGCCGCCCTGGGGGCGTTGCGGCTGCGGCTGCTGCTGAACCTGGTCGCATGGCCGGCTCTCCGGCTGCGGGGTGGGGGTCGGGGTGAGGGTCGGGGAGGGCGATGGGGACGGCTCACTCGTGGGGTCGAGGTGGACTTCCGGGTCACCCGGCGACGGGGGTCTGGTGAACGACACCGCTGCGGCTCGCATGCCTCTGGAAGGGGAGGGGGACGGAGCCGGTGTCGGCGGGCAGTCAGGCTGGGCCGGGGCGGCGTAGGAGCCCCCGGTCGATCCCGCGCCTTCGACCGTGTCGAGCTGCTCCTCCGCCGCGGCCAGAGCCGCCTTCGCCGCCTCGTAGTCCTCGCGGGCGATCGTGTCGTCGACGCGGGCCAGCAGGTCTCCCTTGCGGACCTTGTCGCCGGTCTTCACGTACACCTTCTCGACCGTTCCGGCCGTCGAGAAGGCCAGGTCGTGGATGCCGTCGTCGACGGTGTTCCCGGCGGCGGAGGCGACCGAGGTCACGTCGCCGCGCTGGGCGGCGACGAGTTCCACGTCAGGGAGGGCCGGCGGGTCCTCCGAGAGCAGGATCACGCCGGTGGTCACCAGGGCGACGGCGGCCAGGACCAGGCCGCCGGCGCGGAGCCGGGTACGAGTCATGGCACGTCATCCTGGTGACCGCGGGTCATGTTCGGCTGAGCCGAAACTGCGAGTTGCCTGTGGACCCTTGACAGGAAACGTTCAGGACCGGCGGAGGGCGTTCCAAACCTGGACCGGCAGTGTCCATCCCTGTGAAGTTGTCGACGAAGCGCAGAGCGCTGATCCTGAACGCCTCGCTGGGGGTGCTGCTGCTCGGCGGGGCCGGGGCGGCGTGGGCCTCCCTCGGGGGCGGGGGCGAGCCGGCGGAGTCGGGGAACGTGCTGACCACCAGGGTCACCCGCGGGACCGTCGAGTCCGCCGTGACCGCGTCGGGGGCCGTGCAGAGCTCCCGCAGCCGCTCGCTCACGTTCGCGACCCAGGGGACCGTCGAGTCCGTCTCCGTCGAACCCGGCGAGAAGGTGAAGAAGGGTCAGGTGCTCGCCCGGCTCGACGACGAGAGCGCCCGTGAGGGGGTGGACGCGGCCAGGGCGAGCCTGGAGGCCGCCGAGGACGGCGACACCGGCAGCGCCTCCGGCCACTCCCAGTACGTCGCCGCGAAGAACGCCTACCAGGCCGCGAAGCGGACCCTCGCCGGCACCGTCCTCAAGGCGCCGTTCGCCGGGACCGTCACAGCGGTCGGCGGCACGGTCGGCGGGCCCTCGCAGGTTCAGGAAGGCGGCTTCGTCGACGTCGCCGACCCCGGCCGGCTCCAGATCGTCGGCGACTTCACCGAGTCCGACGTGACCAGGCTGAAGGTCGGTCAGGAGGCCCAGATCACCTTCGACGCCATCCCGGGCGTCACCGCCACGGGCGAGGTCGCGCTCATCGGGGCGCGACCGCAGACGGAGAACAACGTGGTGTCCTACTCGGCCACGATCGAGCTCACCGACATCCCCGACCAGGTCAGGCTCGGGCAGACGGCCTCGGTCAGCGTGGTGGTCGAGCGGGCCGACGACGTGCTGACGCTGCCCTCGGCGGTGATCACCACGGCCGGCGGGCGCAGCACGGTGACCGTGCTGGAGAACGGGAGGCAGACCGTGCGGGTGGTCGAGATCGGGGTCAAGGGGACCACGGGCACCGAGATCGTCTCGGGTGTCGGCGAGGGCGACCAGGTGGTGCGGCCGGTCGTCACCCCGACCGGCCAGACCGGCGGGTTGTTCGGCGGCGGTGGCGGGTTCCGCCCGGCCGGTGGCGGCGGGTTCGGTGGGCGGCAATGAGTCTCGTGCTGGACGTACGGGACGCCACCAAGGTCTACGGCGCGGGCGAGACGGCGGTGCACGCGCTGCGCGGGGTCTCGCTCCAGGTCGAGCCCGGCGACTACGTGGCGATCATGGGGGCCTCCGGCTCGGGCAAGTCGACCCTGATGAACATCATCGGCTGCCTCGACGTCCCGAGCGCCGGGGAGTTCCACCTCGACGGCGTCGACGTCGGCGCGCTCGACGACCGTCGGCAGGCGGTGCTCCGCAACCGCAAGATCGGGTTCGTCTTCCAGTCGTTCAACCTGATCCCGCGCATGACGGCGGTGATGAACGTCGAGCTGCCGCTCGCCTACGGCGGGGTCAGGCCGGCCGAGCGGCGCCGCCGGGCGCTGGCCGCCCTCGAACTGGTGGGCCTGGCCGACCGGGTGAACCACCAGCCGAACGAGCTGAGCGGCGGCCAGCAGCAGCGGGTCGCCATCGCCCGCGCGCTGGTCAACTCGCCTGCCCTGCTGCTGGCCGACGAGCCGACCGGTGCGCTCGACAGCACCTCCACGCTCGACGTGCTGGGCATCTTCGACCGGCTGTCGGCCGCGGGCCGCACGATCGTCGTCATCACCCACGAGGCCGACGTCGCCGAGCACGCCAAGCGGGTGGTCCGGCTGCGCGACGGGCGGATCATCGAGGACACCCGGCTCGCCCCCGTCGACGGCCTGCCGCCGCGGCTCAAGGAGGTGACCGCGTGAGCGCCGTCGAGATCGTCCGGTTCGCCTTCCGGGGGCTGGCGGCCAACAAGATGCGCTCCGCGCTGACCACGCTCGGCATTCTGATCGGGGTCGCGGCGGTGATCCTGCTGGTCGCGGTCGGCGAGGGCTCCTCGCAGTCGATCCAGCGGAACATCCAGCAACTCGGCGCGAACACGCTCACCGTCAGCTCCTCGACCGGCGGCGGCGGTGGCTTCCGGATGGCCCGGCCGCAGCAGGACGGCGGGCCGCGCACCCAGGCCAGGCCGCTGACCGTGGACGACGCCAGGGCGCTCGCCGACCGGACGGCCGCGCCCCATGTGAGCTCGGTGTCGCCGGTCGTCTCGGCCACTTCGCAGGCGGCGTCGTACGAAGGGGCCTCCCACGCCGTCCAGCAGGTGGTCGGCACCTATCCGAGCTACTTCGAGGCCTCCAACAAGCCCGTCGCCAAGGGCACGTACTTCTTCAACGACGACGTGCTGGCCGCCCGCAAGGTCGTCGTCATCGGGCAGACCGTGGCCGAGAACCTGTTCGGCGCGCTCGACCCGGTCGGCCGGCAGATCACCATCACGGGGGTGCCGTTCACCGTCGTGGGGGTGCTGAAGGAGGCCGGGGCGACCGGCGGCTTCCAGGACGCCGACGACGTCGCCATCGCGCCGCTGCCCTCGGTGCAGCAGAGCCTCACCGGGTTCGGGCCGCTCGACCAGATCCTCGTCAAGGCCGGGTCGGCCGACGACGTGGCCGCCGCCCAGGCCGAGGTCACCTCGGTGCTCGACCAGCGGCACGGCGTCGGCGGCGCGGTCGCGGCCGACTACCAGATCCTCAACCAGGCCACCCTCCAGGAGACCGTCAGCGCCGCGACCTCGACGTTCACGGTCCTGCTCGCGGCCGTCGCGGCGATCAGCCTGCTGGTCGGCGGCATCGGGATCACCAACATCATGCTGGTCACGGTCACCGAACGGACTCGCGAGATCGGCATCCGCAAGGCCATCGGCGCGCCGCGCGGCGCGATCCTCGGCCAGTTCCTCGTCGAGGCGACCCTGCTGAGTCTCATCGGCGGCCTGCTCGGGGTCGCCATCGCGGTGACCGGCGCCCAGTTCACCATCGCCGGCATCACGCCCGTCGTGGTGCCGAGCTCGGTCGTGCTGGCGCTCGGGGTCTCGGTCGCCATCGGGTTGTTCTTCGGCAGCTATCCCGCCAACCGCGCCGCCAAGCTGCGGCCGATCGAAGCCCTGCGCTTCGAGTAGCTTCGAGTTAGGAGTCACGGTGCCCAGGCGTACGCCCGCCGACGAACTGCTGGAGACCTCGCCGTTCCGCGGCGACCTCTCCGAGGAGCTGACCGCCCGCCCCAAGCGGGCGAAACTCCCCAGACTGACCCTGTTCCTGGCCGCCGGGGTGGTGCTCGTGGCGGGCATCCTGGTCGGCATCCAGGCCCAGAAGACCTTCGGCGCCGCCGATGACCGGGCGGCCCTGATCGGCCAGCTCATGGCCGGTCGCGGCGGCCAGCCCGGCCAGGCAGGCCAGGCGAGCCGGCCGGGCACGGCCGGTACCGTCAAGCTGGTCGACGGCGCCAAGGTCTACGTCGAGGGCGCCGACGGCACCACCACGGTCGTCACCACCGGCGACGACACCGAAGTGCGAATTTCCAAAGAGGGCAAGCTGTCGGACCTCAAACCGGGCGCGTCGGTCGTCGTCCAGGGCGAGAGGGACGCCGACGGGAACGTCGCGGCCACCAGCGTGACCGAGGGCGGTGGCGTGCCGAGAATGCGAGCGAACCAATGAGTGAGGCCAGGCTCCTGATCGTCGACGACGAACCGAACATCAGGGAGCTGCTGTCGACCAGCCTCCGCTACGCCGGATTCGAGGTCATCACGGCCTCCGACGGCAGGGAGGCGGTCGAGGCCGCCGAACGCTTCAGACCCGACCTGATGATCCTCGACGTCATGCTCCCCGACATCGACGGCATCGCCGTCGCCACCCGCCTCCGCGCAGCCGGACGGCGGGTTCCGGTCGTTTTCCTGACGGCCCGCCAGTCACACGACGACAAGCTCGCCGGTCTGGCCCTCGGCGACGACTACGTCACCAAGCCCTTCTCCCTCGACGAGGTGCTGGCCCGCATCCGGGCCGTGCTGCGCCGCGCCGGAGCCGCCGACCCCGCGCCCGTGCGACTGCGGGTGGCCGACCTGGAGATGGACGAGGACGCCCACCAGGTGTGGCGGTCGGGCCGCCCGGTGCGGTTGTCGCCGACCGAGTTCAAGCTGCTCCACTACTTCATGGTCAACCAGGGCCGGGTGTTGTCGAAGGCGCAGATCCTCGACCACGTCTGGCGCTACGACTTCGGCGGCGACCGGAACGTGGTCGAGTCGTACGTGTCGTACCTGCGCAAGAAGATCGACACCCGGGACCCGAAACTGATCCACACTCTGCGCGGCGTCGGCTACGTGCTGCGCGCGCCCCGCCGATGAGGCGGGTGCCGCTCTGGGCGCGGCTGGTGGCCGGGACGCTCGTCCTGGTCACCCTGGCGATCACGCTGACCGGCGTGTTCGCGGTCAGGTTGTTGCGCGGCTACCTGGTCGACCGCATCGACCAGCAGCTCATCGCGGCCGGCCAGCCGCTGCGCGAGGTGACCCTGAAGCCCCTGTCGAAGCTGGCCAGAGCCCGGCCGCAGCGGCTTCCGGGCCTCTTCCACGTGCTCATCCTCGACGCCGACGGCAGGGTGGCCGACCAGATCGCCACGTCGACCGCGTCGGAGGAACCCGCGCTGACCGGCCTGGACCACACCCATGTGGCGGCGCTCGCCGGGCACCCCTTCACCGTCGAGTCGGTCGACGGGACGGGCCCCGAGTGGCGGGCCGTGGCCGTGCCGACGCCCGACGGGCGCAGCCGCGTGGTGGCGGTCAGCATGGGCGACATCGACCACACGGTCGCCCGGCTGACCACCATCGTGGCCGGGGTCGGCGCGGCCGTGCTGGTCGCGCTCGGCGTCGCCTGCCACTGGCTGGTACGCCGCAGCCTGCGTCCCCTCGGAGAGATCGAGCACACCGCCGCCGCCATCGCCGGGGGAGACCTGTCCCAGCGGGTGCCCGAACAACCCCGCAGCACCGAGATGGGCCGGCTCGGCGGCGCGATCAACGGCATGCTGCACCAGATCGAGCTGGCCTTCCGTGACCGGGAGCAGTCGGAGGCGGCCGCGCGGAGGTCGGCCGCCGAGGCGCGCGGCTCGGAGGAGAAGATGCGCCGCTTCGTCGCCGACGCCTCCCACGAGCTGCGCACCCCGCTGACCTCCATCAGGGGCTTCGCCGAGCTCTACCGGCAGGAGGCCGACCCCGACACCGAGAAGCTGATGGGCCGCATCGAGGGCGAGGCCTCCCGGATGGGCGTCCTGGTCGACGACCTGCTCCTGCTGGCCCGCCTCGACCAGCAGCGCCCCCTCGAACGTGAACCGGTCGACGTGCTCAGCCTGGCCGCCGGGGAGGTCCTCGACGCCCGCCTCCTGGCTCCGGAGCGCGAGATCGAGCTGGTACGGCTCGACGACTCCGACCACCCCCTGATGATCGTCGGCGACGAGGCACGACTGCGGCAGGTCCTCGGCAACCTCGTGGGCAACGTGCTCAAGCACACCCCCGAGGGGACGGGCTTCACCGTCGCGGTCGGCTCTGACGGGCCGGGCGTCGTGATCGAGGTCGCCGACGAGGGACCAGGGCTGCGCTACCCCGAAAGGGTCTTCGAGCGCTTCTACCGCGACGACCCGTCCCGCAGCCGGGGGACCAGGAAGGGCGGCGCGGGGCTCGGCCTGTCGATCGCGGCGGCCCTGGTCGAGGCCCACGGGGGAAGGATCCGCGCGGAGAACGGGAAGAAGGGCGCGGTCTTCCGGGTGGATTTGCCAGCATCCTCTCAGGGGTGACTCAACGGCCTCATATTCCGGGGTCCTTCGATGGGAGCCGTGCCCAAGACCGTCTTCGCCGCCGTGACGGCGGCCCTGCTCCTGTCCCTGACCGCCTGCGGCGGCGTCGAGGAGACCGCCGCGGCTCCCGCGCCGTCGGGCGGACCTCGCGACCGCACGGCCCTCGCCGAGTGCCTCAAGGAGCACGGGGTCACTCTGCCCGAGGGCGGCTTCCGGAACAACGACGGCCAGTTGGGCGACCGGCCGTCGGGCGCACCCCCCGGTGGCGGCCGGCCGGGCGACGGCCAGTGGGGCGACGGGCCCTCGGGCGAGCCCAGACCGCGGCCGTCGGGTTTCCCGTCCATGGACGACCGGACCCGTGAGGCCTTCCAGGCCTGCGGCGGCGGCAACCGGCGTCAGATGGACGATTCGGCCTTCAACGCCTTCCGTACCTGCATGAAGGACAACGGCGCGGAGGTGCGGAGCCCCCGCGATGCGAACCAGGACGATCCGGCCGTCAAGAAGGCGCTGGAGAAGTGCCGACCCTTGATGCCGTCCACCTCGTAGATCTTTGCGGTGAATTGGCCCATCTGCCACGTTGCGCACGCTTCTTTGAGGGAAGTCGGACCATATGTCCGATGGGTTGGCGACCGCGCTGAAGAGCCTGCGTGCGCAGCTCGGCCGTGACCTGTTCCCGCTCGCCATCGGGAACGTCGAGGCCGACCGGCACGCCCAGAAGGAGCTGGCCGGGCAACTCGACGACTACCTCATCCCGCGCCTGGCCGCCATCGACGCGCCCCTGCTGGCCGTCGTCGGCGGCTCCACCGGGGCCGGCAAGTCGACCCTGGTCAACTCCCTCGTCCAGGACGACGTCACCGCGCCGGGCGTGCTCCGCCCGACGACGCTGGCCCCTACCCTGGTCGCCAGCCCGGCCGACGTGCCGTGGTTCACCTCGGCGAACGTGCTGCCCGGCCTGCCCCGCTCGACCGGCGACGGCCAGCCCGGCACCCTCAAGATCGTCATGTCTCCGCAGGTCAAGCCGGGTCTGGCCCTCCTCGACGCCCCCGACATCGACTCGGTGGTCACCGCCAACCGCGAGCTCGCCGCCCAACTGCTGGCCGCCGCCGACCTGTGGTTGTTCGTCACGACCGCCAGCCGGTACGCCGACGAGGTCCCCTGGGGCTTCCTGCGCATCGCCGGCGAACGCAGCACCGCCATGGCGGTGATCCTCCAGAGGGTGCCCGACGAGGCCCGCGTGCCGGTCGCCGCCGACCTGCGCCGCCTGCTCAAGGAGAACGGCCTGGCGGGCACCCCGCTGTTCGAGGTGCCCGAACTGCCGCTGCCGAGCGAACGCGCCCGGCTGCCCGAGATGGCGGTCCGGCCGATCAAGAAGTGGCTCGACGGCCTGTCGGCCGACCACGAGGCCCGCGCCGACGTGGTCCGCCGGACCCTGTCGGGGGCGCTCGACAGCCTGGCCGTGCGGGTGCCCGCCCTCGCCGAGGCGGCCGACCGGCAGTTGCTCGGCGCCAACGAGCTGCGCGGCCTGGTCGAAAAGGGCTACGACGTCGGCATGGCCGACTTCGACGAGGCCATGCGCGACGGCACCCTGCTGCGCGGCGAGGTGCTGAACCGCTGGCAGGACTTCATCGGCACCGGCGACCTCATGCGCTCCCTGGAGACCCGCGTCGGCTGGTTGCGCGACACGATCGTCGCCGCCTTCACCGGCCGCCCGGCCCCCGACAAACGGCTCAGGGTGGCCCTGGAGAGCGGCGTCGAGTCGCTGATCCGGGCCACCGCCGACGGGTCGGCCGAACGCTCCGTGGACGCGTGGCTGTCCACACCACAGGGGCGTGACCTGCTGGAACGTACCGGAATCGAAACCGCGGGGAAGCTCGGCCGGGTCTCCGCCGACCTGCCGCCGAAGGCCGCCAAGGCGGTCCGCGACTGGCAGGGCTACGTGCTCGACCTCGTCCGCGACGAGGGCGCCGACAAACGCAGCATGGCCAGGGCGGCCTCGTTCGGGGTGAACGGCCTGGGCCTGCTGATCATGCTGACGGTGTTCGCGTCCACGGGCGGCCTGACCGGCATCGAGGTCGGCGTCGCCGGGGGCACCACGGTCCTCAGCCAGAAACTCCTGGAGGCGGTCTTCGGCGACCAGGCCGTCCGACGCCTCACCGACGCGGCCCGCGCCGACCTCCACACGCGGGTCAGGGATCTGTTCGACGAGGAGGCCGGGCGCTTCTACACCCTGCTCGAAGGCATGGAGTCCACCGACACCCACGCCCTGCGCGCCGCCGCCGACGCCGTCGAACAGCGCAAGAGCGACATCCCGGGCGGTGTCGCGTGAAGCTCCTGCGGCGCCGCTCGCACATCTCCCTGGACGACCGCCTCAAGGCCCTCGGCGCCGCCGCCGACCTGGCCGAGGGCAGGGTCGCCAGGGAGCCGGTCGACCACGCGCGAGTCGTCGTCGCCAGAGCCGGCGCCCGCGCGGGCCTCTCGGTCGACCACACGGTCGTCGCCCTGGCCGGGGCCACCGGCAGCGGCAAGTCGTCGTTGTTCAACGTGCTCGCCGGCGGCGACGTCGCCACGGTCGGGGTGACCCGCCCGACCACCTCGAAGGCCCAGGGAGCCCTGTGGTCTCCGGAGGGCTCGGGCCCCCTGCTCGACTGGCTCGACGTGCCCACCCGGCACGTCGTGCACTCCGACGACCTGCCCGGCCTGATCCTGCTCGACCTGCCCGACCACGACAGCATCGAGCTCTCCCACCGCCTGGAGGTCGACCGCCTGGTCGCCGTCGTCGACCAGCTCGTCTGGGTCATGGACCCCCAGAAGTACGCCGACGCCGCCATCCACGAGCGCTACCTGCGCCCGCTGGCCAGGCACGCCGACGTGACCATGGTCGTCCTGAACCAGGTCGACCGCCTGCCTCCCGGCGCCGTCCGCCGCTGCCTCGACGACCTGCGCCGCCTGCTGGCCGAAGACGGCCTGCGCGACGTGCCGATCCTGCCCGTCTCGACGGTGACCGGAGAGGGCGTACAAGAACTGAGAGACCTGCTCACCGAACTGGTCACCCGCCGCCACGCGTGGTCGGCGCGGCTGGAGGCCGACAGCGCAGGAGCCGCCGACCACCTGATCGCCGCCTCCGGCGGCCTGCCGAAGTCGGACCCGCGCGTGCCCGACCACGACGCCCTCGACGAAGCCCTGGCCGAAGCGGCCGGAGTCCCGTTGGTGGTCCGGGCGGTGGCGAAGGCCCACCGGCACCGCGCGGTCGCCGCGATGGGCTGGCCGGTCACCCGCTGGCTCCGCCGCTTCCGCCCCGACCCTCTGCGCCGCCTCCACCTGCACCGCCCCACGACCGGCCGCACCTCCCTGCCGCAGGCGTCGGCCGTGCAGACCTCGCAGATGGACTCGGCCGTCAGAGCGGTCGGCCTGGAAGCGGCCGAAGGAGTCCCGGAGCCCTGGGCGGCCGCGATCCGCCGCTCGGCCCGCGAACACCACGACACCCTGGCCGACGCCCTCGACCAGGCGGTCGCCGGCAGCGACCTCGGCATGGAACGCCGCCCCCTGTGGTGGCGCGCCGTCAACGCCCTCCAATGGCTGCTGTTCGTGACCCTGCTGGCCGGGCTCGGCTGGCTGGTGGTCCTGTACGTGCTGGGCTTCCTGCGCCTGCCCAGCCTCTACACGCCGACCGCCGGGGACGTGCCCTGGCCGACGACGCTGCTGGCCGGAGCGGCGGTGCTCGGGGTGGTGGTGGCCCTGCTGACGCGGGGCCTGGCCTGGATCGGCAGCCGCAGGAAGGCCCGGAAGTCGGCCAGGGTCCTGCGCCAGAACATCTCCGGCGTGGCCGACCGGATGATCATCACGCCGATCGAACACGAACAGATCCGCTACAGGACCTTCGTCAAGCAGGCCAAGACGGCGAGCAGCTAATTCTGGCGAAGTTAGCAGCTAATTAGCTGCTAATCAGAGCAGAATTAGCAGCTAGGCGCGGTCTCGTGACCGGTCGAGGTCGCTCAGCGGGTCGGGGATCGCCTGGCCGCGCTCGATCGACCTCGGCACCGAATCGGCCTCCGCCTCCGCCTTGGCCTCGGCCGCCGCGGCCTCCGCCTCGCGGACCGCCTCAGAACCGGCCGGCCGGTCGCGGTCCGGCTGTTCGCGGGTGGCCGCCGACTGCGGCAGCGCCTCGGTGAACGCCTTCGAGACGCCCTGGAGCGCCGACGTCACCTCCGACGGGATCACCCAGAACGTGTTCCCCGGGCCGGACGCGAGCTGCGGCAACATCTGGAGGTACTGGTAGGCCAGCAGCTTCGGGTCGGGGTCGTTGCGGTGCACGGCCTGGAAGACCTCGTCGATCGCCTGGGACTGGCCCTCGGCCCTGAGGATCTGGCTGGTGCGTTCACCCTCGGCGCGCAGGATGGCGCTCTGCTTCTCACCTTCGGCCGTGAGGATCTGCGACTGCCGGAGGCCCTCGGCCGTCAGGATGGCGGCACGCTTGTCGCGTTCGGCGCGCATCTGCTTCTCCATCGCCTCCTTGATGGTCCTGGGAGGATCGATGGCCTTGATCTCCACCCGGTTGACCCGGATGCCCCACTTGCCGGTCGCCTCGTCGAGCACGCCCCGCAGTTGGCTGTTGATGATGTCTCTGCTGGTCAGCGTCTTCTCCAGGTCCATGCCGCCGACGACGTTGCGCAGCGTCGTTACGGTGAGCTGCTCGACGCCCTGGATGAAGTTCGCGATCTCGTACGCCGCGGCCCTCGGGTCGGTCACCTGGAAGTACAGGACCGTGTCGATGTCGACGACCAGGTTGTCTTCGGTGATCACGGGCTGCGGCTTGAAGCTGACGACCTGTTCGCGCAGGTCGATCAGCGGGCGCACCCGGTCGATGTAGGGGATCACGAAGTTCAGGCCGGGGTCGAGGGTACGGCTGTAGCGGCCCAGGCGCTCGACGTTGGCGGCGCGCGCCTGAGGCACGATCCGCACCGTTCTGAAGACGGTGACGACCGCGAACATCGCGACCAGGATCAGGATGACGAGCAGGGCGACTTCCATGATCACTCCCGTGGATACACGAGCGCTGTGGCGCCCTCGATCTCGAACACGTCGACGGTGGCGCCCACCGGGATGACGAGGGTCTCGTCATAGGCGCGGGCCGACCATTCCTCGCCGCCGATCTTGACCCGGCCGCCTCGGCCGGTGACCTCGTGGGTCACGTAGGCCGATTTGCCGACCAGTGCCGAGACGCCGAACTTCTGGGCGGGCGCCTGCTGTAGGTGCCGCATCGCCAGGGGGCGCAGGCCGAGCAGGCCGCCGCCGGACGCCAGGACGAACACGAGCAGTTGGAGGCCGGGCGGCAGCCCGATCACGGCCACGCCCGCCGTCAGCAGGGCCGCGACCGAGATGATCCCCATGGCGGCGGTGAGCGTGAAGAGCTCGGCCACTCCCAGGGCCGCCGCCAGGATCAGCCACACGATCCACGAGTCCATTGCACCGCCCTATCGATAGGGGGTTCCTAATATCAACCTACCCGTCAGGAGACGAGTGCGCTGCCCGCCTTCCATGCGTTCCAGGCGAGTTGCCAGAATCCCCATCCGTTGGCCGGTTCGAGTGGTCTGTCGGTTCCGACGATCACCACCGGGTCGCCGCGCAGCGAGTTGTCGAAGAACCACTTCGCCTGGTCCGGCCGGGCGTTCACGCAGCCGTGGCTGACGTTCAGGCGGCCCTGCGCCCACGTGTTGTCCTTGGCGTGGACGTATTCGCCGCTGTTGGAGATGCGGACGGCGTGGTCGATCATCAGGTCGTAGTATTCGGGGTCGCCCGGTTTGCGGCGCGGGGAGACCATGCGGACCTTCTCCTTCTTCTCCATCGTCAGATGGACGCCACTCGTTGTGGTGTATTCCCTGGTCGTGGCCATGCCGGCGCTGATCGCCATCTCCTGGGCGAGCAGGCCGTCGCGGTGGACGGTCATGCGGTGGGTGGCCGTGTCGATGTGACTGCTCATGTTGCGGCCGACGACGAAGGTGGCGGAGGGGTCGGTGGTGCCGTACACGCCGGGGGCGAAGCGCAGGCCCGTCAGGTGGGCGGTGAACCGGACCCGTGTGCCGGGTTGCCAGTAGTAGCGGGGGCGCCAGACGGCCTGTGTGTCGGAGAACCAGTGCCAGCCGCCCTCGACCGGGCGGTCGGGGACGACCTCGAAGGCGCGCTCGACCACCGCGCGGTCGGGGACGGGGACCTTGAACTCGACCACGATCGGCATGCCGACGCCGACCGTCTCGCCCGGGAGCGGGTCGACCTTGGGCGGGGTGGCGGGGGTGGCCGTGAGGGTGCGGAACCGGCCGCTGACGCGGCGGTCGGTGGTGACGGCGGTGACGAGGTGGTCGGTGCCGGGGCGCAGCGACCACGAGGAGCGCCATTCGGTGCGCGTCCGGTCGTAGCGGCCGGGGACGGGGTGGCCGGCCGCGGTCACGGTGACCGACTTCAGGGTGCCGCCGAGGGCTCTGATCGTCAGCCCTCGGTCGGGGACCGCCCTCTTCTCGCCCAGGGCGGGGGAGATCGCGACGCCGATGGGAGTCAGGGCGGTCACGGGTGAGCAACCGAGAAGGGTGATGAGGGCCGTGAGCAGGCAGAAGAGGCGCGGCACCACGCCAACGCTACCGAACGGTAGCGGGCAGGATACGCCCGGTTACCTCCCCGAGGGACAGCCCTGACGGGGTCGTGGCGGTGATGGTGACCGTGTCGCCGTCTTCCAGGAACGATCGGCCGGTCTTCATCGGCCGGGCGCCGTTCCACGTGAGTTCGATGAGCGAGCCGGGGGCGTCCTCGGCCGAGACGGTGCCGCTGGCGTAGAGGTCGCCGGTGCGCAGGGCGGCGCCGTTGACGGTCATGTGGGCGAGCATCTGGTCGGGCGTCCAGTACATGTCGCGGTAGGCCGGGGTGGAGACGACCTCGCCGTTCAGCCGCACCTCCAGGGCGAGGTCGAGGCCCCATTCGGCGTCGCGCCGCAGGTAGTCGAGGGGTGCCGGGTCCTGTGGGCGGCCTTCGACGCGGGCGTGGTCGAGGGCGTCGAGCGGGGTCACCCAGGCGGAGATCGACGTGGCGAACGACTTGCCGAGGAAGGGGCCGAGGGGGACGTACTCCCAGGCCTGGATGTCGCGCGCGCTCCAGTCGTTGACCAGCACGACCCCGAAGACGTGTTCGTCGAACGCGCCCGCAGGCTGACCCAACTCGCTGCCCGTGCCGACGACGAAGCCCACCTCGGCCTCGATGTCGAGTTTGGCCGACGGGCCGAACGAGGGCCGCTGGCCGCGGGGGCGGCGGATGTCGGTGCCGGAGACGACGACCGTGCCGGCCCGTCCGTGGTAGCCGACCGGGAGGTGCCGCCAGTTGGGTTTCAGCGGCTCCTCGTCGGGGCGGAACATGCGGCCCAGGTTGGAGGCGTGTTCGAGGGAGGCGTAGAAGTCGACGTAGTCGGCGACGTCGATGGGGAGGTGGAGCCGTACCCGATCGAGGGGGATCAGGTGCTCGGCGCCGCGGTCGTCGGCGAGCAGATCCTGGACGCGGCCCCGGGTGGCCCGCCACGCGCCGCGCCCGCGCGCCATGAACGGGTTGAGGGTCGGTTCGCGGAACACGTCGTCGCCGAGCAGGGGCGCCAGGTCGAGGACCTGGTCTCCGAATCGCACGCCCACGCGGGGTCGTCCGCCGTCGACGGAGAACACGCCATAAGGGAGGTTGTCGAGCCCGAAACTCACGCGTCTTCTCCGATCAGGCCGAGTTCCCGCAGGTCCTTGAGGGGTTGGGAGGTGCTGCAGGAGCCGTGGGAGACCAGGGTCTCCCGCGTTCTCAGAGCCTCTTCCTTTTTTACGGCTACCGCCGCACGCGCCAGACCGTCCGCGTCGATCGACTCCAGGATCGGCAGCGGGTCACCCCCATGGAGAGCGGCGTGGGTGGCGAGCAGCAGGTTGAGGAACCCGTGCCGCCAGACGCCCAACGCGGGGTCGTAGTGCCTGACGGCGTGGTGCAGCCCGGCGGTGGCCTTGAACGGGATGCTGTTCCGGGCGCAGAAGGTGATGAACCGGGCGACCTCCTCCGGGGAGGGGAAGGCCTCCCGGGTGAGCCCGCCACACCTGATCTTGAACCCGGCCCCGGTCGAGGGATGCGGATGCGCGACGGCGTCGAGCCCGTCGAGTTCGTCGGCGGTCACCTCGACGAACAGCCGGGCGCCGGAACGGGGCACGGGCTTGCCGAGCCGCACCTCGATGAGATCGACGTCGGGCAGTTCGACCAGCGGGTCGTCGACGATCACCCCGATCCGCTCCGGCCGGGGCGAGGTGATCTCGTGCAGGCGGCTGGCCAGGCAGAGGAACCGGTGGGTGAGCACCCCGCTGCCGGCGGCGCGGTCGGCCGCGTGGCGGGCCAGCGCGTCGGCCATCGGCAGTGAGGTGGGCGGGAACAGCCCCGCGTCGTCGACGAGGGCCGCGAACAGCGGGTTCACCGGGCCCAGGTCCAGGCGTAGTCGCCGTCTTCGCAGGCCAGCGCGCCGGGACCGAGGTCGAGCGGCCGGAAGGTGTCGACCATCACGGCCAGCTCGGAGGTGTGCGTCGCCCCGGAGGCGATGATCGCCTCGACCGCGCCCGGCTGCGGCCCGTGGGTGAAGCCGGCCGGGTGGAGCGAGACCGACCCGACGTCGATGCCCGAGCCCGCCCGCGCCGAGTAGTCGCCGCCGACGTAGAACATGAACTCGTCGGAGTCGACGTTGTGGTGGTTGTACGGGATCGGCACCGCCTCCGGATGGAAGTCGAGCGGCCGGGGGCAGAACGAGCAGACCACGAAGCCCGGCCCCTCGAACGTCTGGTGCACGGGCGGGGGCGCGTGGGTCTTCTTCACCACGGGCTCGAAGTCGTCGATGTTGAAGGCGTACGGGTAGAGGCACCCGTCCCAGCCGACCACGTCGAACGGGTGGTTGCGGTAGGTGAGCCGGGTCAGCCCGCCGCGGGTGCGGACCAGGACCGGCACGTCCTCCCCTTCGACGATCAGCGGCTCGCTCGGCGCGCGCAGGTCACGCTCGGAGTAGGGGGCGTGCTCCAGGAACTGGCCGAACTGGGAGAGGTAGCGCTTCGGCGGCCGGATGTGCCCGGAGGCCTCGATCGTGAGGGCCTCGACGTGGCCGGAGGGCACCCAGCGGTGGATGGTGCCGGTCGGGATGACGACGTAGTCGCCCTCGCCGACGTCGAGCGCCCCGTAGGCCGACTCGAACCGGGCCCGGCCCGACTTGACGTAGACGCACTCGTCGCCCATGGAGTTGCGGTAGAGCTCGCTGGGCCGGTCGGTGGCGGCGTATCCGAGCCGGACGTCGCCGTTGCCCGCCAGCAGCCGCCGCCCCGAGACGAGGTCGCCTTCGGGGGCGAGGTCCTGCGTGCGGAAGTGGCGGGGCGACAGCGGCAGGTTGGGTTCGAGGGTGTTGTGGCCGCTCCGCACCGCTTCGGCCTTGGTGATGGCCGTGGGGGCGTGGCGGTGGTAGAGCAGCGAGGCGTCGGAGGAGAAGCCCTCCTCGCCCATCAGCTCCTCGGCGTAGAGCCCACCGTCCGGGCGGCGGAACTGGACGTGACGTTTCCGGGGAACCTCTCCCACGGTGCGATAGTGCGGCATCGTCGCCTCCCTGTACGCATACCGGACGCTGACGTCCACTATACGTCAAGCGCCTCCCCGAGCTCCTTGGCGGCCTCCGACACGAGCGGACCCGCGACCGAGACGTCGAGATCGCCGAACGAGATGATCCCGACCGACGCCTCCAGCCACTCCAGCCCCGTGATCGGCGCGGCCACGCCACGGGCTCCCTCCTGAAGGTGCCCCTCGGTGGCATGAATACGCGGCTTGCCCTCCCGCAGCGACAGGATCGCCAGCCCGGCGGCGCCCTTCGACAGCGGATGCCGGGATCCGGTCCGGTAGGCGACGTGGAGATTGGTCCACGACGGCTCGACCACTGCGATGGCCAGCCCCTCGCCGCCCTCGGCCACGGTCAGATGGGCGGTCGCCCCGGACGCCTCGGCCAGCCGCCGCAGCGCCGGGACGGCCGCCGCCATCAGCAACGGCTGGACCGCCTGGGCCAGCTTGACCACCCCGAACCCGAGCAGCACCCGCCCGGCGGCGTCGCGCCGCGCGAACCCCTCGTTCTGCAACGAGGCGACCAGCCGGTAGACGACCGGCCTGCTGACGTTCAGGGCGGCGGCCAGCTCCGTCGGCGTCAGCCCGCCCGGCGTCTCCGCGAGGAGACGGAGCAGCCTTAACCCGCGCTCAAGGGTCTGTGCCGACTCAACAGCCATGGGGACGATTATGAAACGGTGCAGAACGTGATTGTGGTGGGCGCGGGTATCTGGGGCGCGTCGCTGGCCCTCCGGCTGGCGGAGTCGGGCCGCCGGGTGACCCTGATCGAGCGCCTCGACGGAGCCGACCCCCGCCGGGCCAGCGCGGGGGAGACCCGCCTGGTGCGGTCGGCCCACGGGACGTCGGAGTTCTACGCCCGCATGGCCTGGGAGTCGACCCGGGAGTGGCTGGCCCTCAACGAGCGGGCCGGCGAGCCGCTCTTCCTGCCGCAGGGGGTGATGTGGTTCGGCCGCGAGGCCGACGGATGGGAGGTCCGCAGCGCCGAGGTCCTGAAAGCCCTCGACATCCCCTGTACTTTGCTCGACCCCGCCGAGGCGGCGATGTTCTACCCCGAGATGCGCCACGACGACCTGGCCACGGTCCTGTACGAACCCGAGGCGGGCGTGGTCCGGGCCCGGCGTGCGACCGAGGTGGTGACGGGCCTGGCCCAGGACGCCGGGGTGACCCTGGTCAGGGGTGAAGCCCGGCCCGCCGGGCGCGGCGTGGCCGTCGACGGCGAGGTGCTGGGCGCCGACCAGGTCGTCTGGGCCTGCGGGGCCTGGCTTCCCGGGCTGTTCGACGGGCTGCCGATCACGGTGACCCGGCAGGACACCACCCATTTCGCGGCCGGCTGGACCGACGTGCCCGCGTTCTGCGACTACAGCGGCTCGGCCTACGGCCACGGCGACGTCGGCGGCCACGGAATGAAGATCACCAGCGACGTCGAGGGGGAGCCCGGGTTCGACCCGGACACGCCGCGCGGCGACGTCCTGGCGGCGAGCGAACGCCGGGCCCGCGACTACCTGGCCCGCCGCTTCCCGTCACTGGCCGGGGTCCCGCTGAGCCTCACCCAGGTCTGCCAGTACGCCGTCACCCCCGACGCCGAGTGGGTCATCGCCGAGATCGACGACGGCGTCTGGGTGCTGGGCGGCGACAGCGGCCACGGCTTCAAACACGCGCCGGTGTTGTCGGCGTACGTGACCTCGGTCCTGAACGGCGAGGCGGCCGTCGATCCGCGGTTCGGCCTGCACCCGAGGGAAAACGCGCGCGGCCTGCGGACCAGCGGCGAGACGTGATCTACTGCCCGGCATGGGGGATTTCGGGGCGGCCGAGGAGCTCGCGGTCGAAGGGGACACACCGGGCGGACGGGTCGCGGCGTTCGGCAAGATCGTGATGGCCCTGCTGGCGGCGGCGGTCCTGACGGCCTCGGCGGCGCCCGCAGTGCCCGCAGTGCCCGCGACCTCACCGGGCCTGGAAGGCGCGACGCCCATGCGGGCGCCCGAGGTCGACTTGGTCTGCGAGGGCGGCTGCCCTGCCGGAGACGGCGGCCAACTGGGCGACGGGACGTCGCCGTTCCCCGAGGGCTACCGGGAGGAAGACCAGGTCTGCACCGGTGAGGGTTGCGCCGTCGCCCCTTATGACGCGGTTCTGATCGACCCCTTCACCGGGAAGATCGTCGATGGTCCGTGACGGGGCGCGGCCGGAAGCGGGCGGCCGGCGCCGGATACGGCGCGGACCGGGGGTGGCGGGCGGCGCCGGGGTGGGCGGAGCCGTAACGGAGAAGAACCGGGGTGAGCGCACGCACCCCGGTGGTGAAGCGTCGATCGCCTAGCGGGAGGACTCCAGCCAGGCGCCGAACTCCGACAGGTTGATCAGGCCGTCGCCGTCGCCGTCGACCTTGGCGATCACCGCGGCGGCGCCCGACTCACCGAGAGGCTGGCCGAGCAGATCCGCCAGGCGGGTCAGCTCCTCGGCCGAGATGAGGCCGTCGCCATCGGCGTCGACGAGGGCGAAGGTGGGAGCGTACTCGCTCATGATTTCCTCCTCAGATACGCGATCAGCACCCTAGCGGGATATGTCTGCCCAAGAGCGGCGTAGCCTCGCATTCATGACGCGGATCCTCGTTGTCGACGATGAGCCTCAGTTGCTGCGGGCGCTGCGGATCAACCTGGCGGCCCGGGAATACGACGTGGCCGTGGCGTCCGACGGCGCCGCCGCGCTGCGCCTGGCCGCCGACTGGCACCCGGACCTGGTCGTGCTGGACCTCGGCCTGCCCGACCTCGACGGCGTGGAGGTCATCCACGGCCTGCGCGGCTGGACGAAGGTGCCGATCATCGTGTTGTCGGGCCGGTCGGGCAGCCTCGACAAGGTCGGCGCCCTCGACGCGGGCGCCGACGACTACGTGACCAAGCCCTTCGGGATCGACGAACTCCTGGCCCGCATCCGCGCGGTCACCCGCCGCAGCGCCTCCGCCGGCGCGGAACCCGTGACGGTGAAGATCGGCGACCACGTGGTCGACCTGTCCGACAAGACCATTTCGGGTGGCGTGCGGCTGACGCCCACCGAATGGCATCTCCTTGAGATCCTGGTCCGCAACCCCGGCAAACTCATCAGCCAGCGTCAACTGCTGACCGAGGTCTGGGGCCCGGCCTACCTCAAGGAGACCCACTACCTGCGGCAGTACTTCGCCCAGCTCCGCCGGAAGCTGGAGGCCGACCCGGCGCACCCGGTCCACCTGGTGACGGAACCGGGCATGGGCTACCGCTTCCAGCCCTAGAAGGCCCGGCCGCGCTCAAGGTCGTCGTGAGGAGCTGAGGCCGATCCGCGGCGGGTGGAGGAGCAAAGCCCGGCCGCGCCCAGGGGGGTAGGCGCGACCGGGCTTCGTCTCAGCGCGCGGGGCCGCTCTCGGGCCGGCCCCGCGACGTTCCCGGGGTCAGCCTGCCGTGCAGGTGGGGACGGGTGCGGTGTTGGCGCCGTTCCAGGAGGCCAGGAAGCCGAAAGTGGTGGTGGCGCCCGCGCCCAGGTTGCCGTTGTAGCCGGCGTTGCGGACCGTCACCTGGTTGCCCGACTGGGTGTGGGAACCGTTCCAGATCTGGGTGATCTGCTGGCCGTCGGCGAAGGTCCACCGGACCGTCCACGCGCTGATCGGCGTGTTGCCCGCCTTGACGGTGACCTCGCCCTGGAACCCGCCGCCCCACTGGCCGCCCGCCGTGTAGGTCGCGGTGCATCCGCCGGGCTGCGGCGACGGTGAGGGTGACGGCGAGGGCGAGGGCGACGGTGTCGGGGAGGGGGTCGGCGTGGGGGTGGGGGACGGGGTGGTGC
>NZ_BBXE01000015.1:81588-171892 GCF_001570565.1 Herbidospora yilanensis
TCGGGGTGGGGGTGGGGGACGGGGTGGTGCCGTTGATGGCGGCGGCCAGGGCCGGGTACCAGGCGTTGGCCATCTTCTGGTCGCCGGACGCGTTCGGGTGCACGCCGTCGTAGGTGTCGGTGGCGGTGCTGAAGCCCGTCCACTGGTCGACGACCACGATCGGGGACTGGGCCGTGGTCCGGGCGGCGGCCCAGGCCGGGATCGCGTTGTTCAGGTTGATCGTGCGCTGGGCGCACTCGCCGCAGGTCGACGGGTTCATCGGGATGATCTTGGCGACCAGGATCTTCATCGCGGGGTTCTTGGCCCGCATCTGGGTGACCAGGGTCGAGTAGGCGTCGAGGATCTGCTGGGTCGAGCGGTTGCTCCAGACGTCGTTGGTGCCGAAGTGCATGAGCACGATGTCGGGGCTGGTGGCGTTCAGCCAGCCGACGAGCTGGTTCTGCGCCGCCACGTTGGTCACCAGGTAGCCGCCGTGGCCCTCGTTGTCGCCGTCGTGGCTCACCCCGCACCCCTGCGGGCCGAGGGTGCCGACCATGTCGACCGACGTGTAGCCGGTCTGCTGCAGGCGCTGCCACAACAACGCGCGCCAGCACCCGGGAGAGCCGGTGATCGAGTCGCCCAGCGGCATGATCCGCACCGTGGCCGCCTCGGCGGGCCGCGTGACGAAGAACGCGGCGAGCAGCACCAGAGCCGCCACGAGGGCGCTCATCTTCGACGTCTTCACGGGGCGGATGGTAAGGAGACGGGGTGGTCAGCTCCTAGAAACTTGTTCTGACTCAGGGGCCTGACCTGGGCTGACGCATGTACGTTTCACAACAGGGCGGTGAGTTCGGCGACCGGGAGGGAGCCGGGCGGGCGGGACTCCCGCGCGGCCCGGTTCGCCTCACGTCGCAACATCGTGTTGACCGGGGTCGCCACGCCGTGGGCGCGTCCGAGCAGCACGATCTCGCCGTTGAGGTAGTCGGCCTCGATGGTGCCGCTGCCCTTGGCCAGGCTCTGCCACGACGAACCGCCCGGCCGGGGCACGCCGTCGATCTCGCCGTGCTCGACCAGCCGCCCGCGCCGGGCCCTCTCCTCGTCGGGGGTGGTCACGTCGATGCCGGCGGCGGCCAGAACGGCGACGCCCTCCTCGCGGGCCCGCCGGGCCAGGTCGAATCGGGCCGGGTCGGGGCCGGTCAGGGCTTCGACGGCGTTGCCGAGGTTGCCGAGCAGCTTGCCGTACTTCCAGCGCATGATCGCGGGGTCGGCCCAGGAGGCGAAGCCGCTGCGGCCGAGGTCGGCGGCGATCGTCTCGGAGAGTTTGTCCACACCCTGTGGATAACGTCCGAGGGGGAGCATGCCGGACTTTGGAGTGCCGTAGGCGACGATCGTGCCGGGCTCCAGGTGCAGGGCGGGCATCCAGACCAGCATTCCGTACACGTCGGCGAACAGGCGCAGGGCCAGGCGTTCGTTCTCGACCGCGTTCTGCGCGCAGACCACCGGCAGGCCGTCGGCGTGCGGGGCCCACGCGCTCAGGGCCGCCGCGCTGTCCTGGGTCTTGGTCGCGAGGACCAGCACGTCGCCTTCGCGCAACTCCAGGTCGGCGGGGTCGCCGACGGCCGGGATGCGAAGTGTTTCCGATCCGTTGGGAGTGATGAAACGCAGGCCGGTTGAGCGGAGCGCGGCCAGATGAGACCCTCGGGCGGACAATGTGACGTCGTGGCCACTCTGGAAGAGGCGGGCGCCGATGGTGCCCCCGATGCCGCCGGCCCCGATGATGACGTAGCGCATGCGCCCGATTCTGCCCGGCTTTACAGTCACGGAGAGTTCTGGCACCGTGACCGTGGAATATCGACTTCGGCGGATTTCGGGTCACCCAATATGCTGCGGAACAAAACCGCGGACCTACGGAAGGAAGGCTCATGTACAAGGAGTTCGCGATCGAGGTCGTCGTCTGGCTGATCCCGGTCGTCATCCTGCTGGGTCTCGCCTGGCTGGTCACCGCGACGGCTTAGTCCTCAGCGCAGCTCCAGCGCGAAGTCGCCCGCCGGGCAGCCTGAGAGCCGCCACCCGCCGGGCACCTGCCGGAACGCCACGCTGGAGATCCCCGAGGTCGTCACCGCCGGGCGGGTCGCGCCCGGCGCCCAGACGTCGAGATCGCACCGTCCGGTTCCCTTGGTTCCGGTCAGCCGCAGGTGGCGACGCTCCGGATCCGACCACAACGAGGTGAGCCGGCCCGGCACCGCCCTCGGGTAGGCCCTGCTCACCACGTTGCTCACGGAGCGTGACGGACCCCTTTCGGCGCCGGTCGCGCAGTCGACGGTCACCAGGTTCCCCGCGGTGGCCGGGTGGGTCCCGGCCAGGTGGGGGTCGCCGCAGGCCTGTTTCCACACCCAGAAGGCGCCGCCGATCATGGCGCTGTCCTCCGCCTTCGCGTACGCCGCCAGCCGCCCCCCGCCCCACGCGCTGGTCCACAGGGGAGTGCCGTAGCGTTCGGCCATCCGGGCCGAGAGGGCGACCGCGCGGGCCGGGTCGATCGGCAGGTCGCCGGGCTTGACGGCCAGCACGAGGCCGGGGTCGGCGGCGAAGCCGGGCCAGGGCGCCCACAGCGGGCCGGGCTCGAAGAAGATCAGGTGCCGGTGGCCGCCCGCCGAACGTTCCGCCTCCCTGATGGCGGCGACGGCGCGGGCGTAGAAGCGGCCGAGCGCGGCCGAGGAGGTCAGCGGCGGCGTCTCGCCGAGGCCGGGGCTGTTCATCAGGTCGAACCCGGCGACGGCGGTCGAGTGGGCGAACTCGCGGGCCAGCCGTCCCCATGTCGCGACCAGCCGGGTCTGGACGCCGTCGCGGTCGGCGTAGAAGTTGCCGAAGGCGCGGTTCACCACCGGGGCCAGTTCCTTCACCAGGAACTGGCAGCGTCTGCTGCCGTCGAACGGGGTGGCCCAGCCGGGTGCGCCGTCCCAGCCGGTCAGCGGGGTGGTGCCGGTCGGGCAGGTCGAGCCCATCGGGGCGACGACGCCCCGGCCCCAGGCGTCCTGGTGCAGGTCGATGACGGTGACCATGTCGTTGGCGGCGGCCTGGTCGACGGCCCGGCGGATGCGGGCGACGTAGCCGGTGTCGAGCGTGCCGGGTGTGGGTTCGAGCAGCGACCACGAGACGGCCAGCCGGACCACCGAGAAGCCCATCTCGGCCATCCGGCGGAAGTCGTCGTCGGTGAGCGGGCGCACGGTCTCCCTGGTCGAGTCGCCGCTCCAGTAGTCGACGAGCTGGTTCACCCCGACCCCGCGTAACAACACCTGGCGGCCGTGGCCGTCGGTGATCGCCCGGTCGGGCGCCGCGGCGGCCTCGGGTGCCAACGTCATCGCCAGGGCGAGCACGGGGACGGCCGCCTTCCTCCGGCCGGGCAGCAGGATCGTGGCCGTGGCGGCGAACAACCCGATCACCGCGCCGTAGGAGGCCCCCACCGCCAGCCTGATGAACAGGGCGAACACCGGCCACAGGTCGCCCGAGAGGGCGTCGGCGGGTCCGTACGAGAAGAGGGCCGCGACACTCTGGACGAAGCCCAGGAAGAGGCCCCCGCACACGCACGCGAGCCAGCACCCGACGAACCGGCCGGGCCCGGCGACCAGCCGCGCCGAGGCGACGTGGACGACGGCGAGGAACACCCCGAGGCCGATCAGCCCGCCCACGACCCCGGCACTCGCGGTCGGCGCGAAGAACCACCACCCGCCCCCGAACACGTAGCCGACGGGCGAGTGCGTCCACCACTCCTGCCCGAGCACGAGCAGCCCTCCGACGCCCGCGAACGCCGCCATCACCGTGAACTCGGGCACCGCCCGCCCGCGGGGCCGCCGGCTGCGGCGTGTCACGATCCAAGCCGGGATCGCGGCGGGCCAGCAGAGAAGTCCCAGGTAGACGCCGGTGAAGCCGGAGGCCCAGGCGGTGGTGAAAGGCCCTTCGCCCACCGGAACGGTCCCGAGGAAGCGCCCCGTGACGGCGGCCAGCACCAGCACGCCCCAGGTCGTCAGGAAGCCGCGCCGCAGCAGGTAGGAGGCGCCGAAGAAGGCCGTCACGGTCAGCGCGGCCTCGGCGCGTCCCGGGGCGAGCAGGCCGGTCGGGTCGGCCAGGTCGAAGGTCAGGAGCAGCCCGGCGAGCACGGCGGATCCGGCCCCGGCGGCGCGGAGGGCGGTGCGGTCCACGGTGACATGACGGGGCACCCCGCGATCCAACCAGCCCCACAGGGCTTCCGACTAGAGTCGCAATCTGTCATATGTCACTGCAATTAGGACCGATCCACGTATTTCGGTCAGGTGCCTACAAAAGTGTCACTCCACTGCAATCTTGATCAACGTCATTTGATCATGTGATACTGCGCCGGTGATGCCGAAGTTACGGCAAATCATCACAGTTGCGACATATGGCTAGTGAAGTAAAAAATTGGGAGGTAACCGGCACTGTGCGGACCGGAGAAACCGGTCACCGTTTCCGTCACGTACGCACGCTCTCTTGGACCTTCAAGCGCTCATCCGCCGTGGGCGCTGTTTGTGCTGCGCAAATACATCAGTGTGGGAGCACCAAGAAAATGGCCGTCGAGACACCCGCGAGACCCGCCCGGACCCCGCGCAACCTGCCGATACACCGATTACTGCCCATGGTCGTCCGGGCTCCGCTCGAAGGCCTGACCGATGTGGCCAGGGACGCCGGGGGAGAGATCGTCCGGCTGGACGTCGGGCCGTTCCGGCCCTACCTGCTGAGCCACCCCGATCACCTCCAGCACGCGCTGCGCGGCGACTGGACCAGCTACCTGCGCAAGGGCATGTTCTGGAAACCCGTCGAGCGGCTGCTCGGCGACAGCGTGATCGCGGACGGGCCGGGCTGGGCCGCCAGTCGCAAGGTGCTCCAGCCGCTCTTCACGTCGCGATACGTGGCCTCGCTGACCGCCGACATGGCCGCCACGATCGACGAGGGTCTCGACGAGCTCACCCCCGGCGTGCCGATCGACGCGATGGACGAGATGAACCGCATCGCCACCCGCGCGGTCATCTCGGTGCTCTTCGGCGACCGGATCTCCCCCCGCGAGGCCGAGGTCCTCGGGCCGGCGTACGCCACCGCGAACACCTCCATGGGCTTCCGGATCGCCCTGCCGTTCGTGCCCGACCGGGTGCCGCTGCCCGGCGACAAGAGGTTCATGGGCGCGCGGCAGGTCATCGACGACGTGATCTACCCGCTGATCCGGCAGGCCCGCAAGGAGAGGAGTGACGGGCCCGACATCATCTCGGCGCTGGTCCGCGCTCGCGACGACGAGGGTCGCGAGCTCACCGACCGCAAGCTCCGCGACGACCTGGCCAGCATCTACGGGGCCGCCACCGAGACCACCGCCGTCGCGCTGACCTGGTTGTGGCCGATCCTGCACGACCATCCCGACGTGGCCGCGAAACTCTACGAGGAGATCGACGAGGTGACCGGCGACGGGCCGGTGGGCCCGGACGCGCTGCCGAAGCTGCGCTACCTGACCATGGTGCTGCGCGAGGCGCTGCGCCTCTACCCGGCGGGCTGGGCCATGCCGCGCCTGGTGACCAGAACCCACGAGCTCGGCGGGGTCACCATCAGGGCCGGGTCGCAGGTGCTCATCAGCCCGTACATCACCCATCGCCTGGACGCCTTCTGGCCCGACCCGCTGACCTTCGACCCGGAGAGGTTCGACCCCGAGCGGGAGGACCGCCGGCACCGCTACTCGTACCTGCCGTTCGGCGCCGGTCCGCACCTCTGTCTCGGGCAGCACCTGTTCTACATCGAGGCGCCGCTGCTCATCGCCGGGCTGCTGAAGCGGTTCCGCCCTGAGCTGGTCACCGAAGGGCCGTTCCCGGTGCAGCCCGCGGGCACGCTGCGCAGCCGCAAGAAGATCAAGATGATCCTGCGTCCGGTGACCACGTGATCGACGCCCATGCCGCCGGCCGCGTGAGCGGGCTGGCCGCGGGTTCCGCGCGCGATCTGACCGCCCGCGCCGCCGCCCACCCCGCCCTGTTCCCGGCCAAGCCGTTCGACGCGACGCTGTTCAACGCCGTCTCGCTGGCCAACGCGTTCGGTTCGCCCGACGCCACCGTGGCCGAGCTCCGGGTGGCCAACCGGCTGTCCCTGTGGATCTTCGCGGTCGACTGGCTGATCGACCACCGGGCGACGGAGCTCGCCGAGGTCGACACGATCGTCGAGGAGTGCCTGACCGGGACGGCCGAGAGCCCGCTGACCGCGTTCCTCGGCGAGATCCGCGACGAGGTGGCCGACGCCACCGGGTTGTTCGAGGCCGAACTGGCCCGGATGCTGCACGCCATGCGCCGCGAGTTCGCCTGGAAGGCGAGCGGAGAACTGCCGACCTTGGAGGCCTATCTCGACAACGCGGCCAACTTCGGGTCGACCTTCGTCAACGTCGCCCACTGGACCAGGAACGGGGTCGAGGGCGTGCCCGACCTCCTCCCGGCCAGCGACGAGGTGCAGAAGGTGCTGCGCCTGCTGAACGACCTGGCCACCCACCACCGGGACGTGAGCTGGGGCGACCTGAACGCGCTGATGCTCGGCCCGGCGCCCGACGAGGTCCGCGCCCACATCGAGACCCTGGCGGGCGGCGCCAGGAAGCTCATCGGCGACGGTCCCCAGGCCGACTACCTGGGCCGTCAGATCGGCTACAGCTCCGGCTTCTACGGGGTCGCCGACTACTGGGGGAACCGGTGACGGCCGACCGGCTCGTCCGGGACCTGATGTCGCGGCCGTGGGGCGACGTGTCGCCGTCGGTCTACGAGACCGGCCGCCTGGTCACCCTCGCGCCCTGGCTGGTCGGGCACGCCGAACGTGTCGACTACCTGTGCGCCGTGCAGCGGCCCGACGGCGGTTGGGGCCTGCCCGACGGTTATGACCTGGTGCCCACCCTGTCCGCGACCGAGGGTCTGCTGTCCGCCGCCGACCGGGGGGATCCGGTGTCGGGCCGGAGCGATCCGAGGGCCGCCGCGCGGCGCGGCCTGGCCGTGCTGACGCGCCGGCTGGTCGACGAGCCGTGGCGGCCGCTGCCCGACATGCCGGCGATCGAGCTCATCGTGCCGCACCTGATCGGCCTGATCAACGCCCGGGGCGGCGACCCGGGCCTGCCGCTCCCGCCCGGCATGAGCACGGCCCCGCTCGGCCGAATTCGCGGCTGGTTGAAATCCGGTGTGCAAGTTCCAGAGAAATTGCTCCATGCCCTGGAAATAGCTGGGGATTCCGCGACTTTTGCGCAAACGGGCCTTACTTCCATTGGTACGGTCGGAGCCTCGCCCGCGGCGACCGCGGCCTACCTCGGAGACCGGGGGCTCATGGACGCCGGCAACCCGGCCCGCCTGCACTTGGAGGCGGTCGCCCGGCGGTTCGGCGGGCCGGTCCCGGTGGGCCTGCCGATCACCGTCTTCGAGCGCGGGTGGGTGCTGAGCACACTGGTCAGGGCCGGTGTCCCGATCGACCCGCCGGCCGAGATGCTGGCGGATCTGGTGGCGGCCATCGGTCCCACGGGCACCCCGGCGGGTCCCGGCCTGCCGCCCGACTGCGACACCACCTCGGTGGCCCTCTACGCCCTGGGGCTGCTCGGGATCCCGTACGACCCCGAGTGCCTGCTGGCCTACGAACTCGACACGCACTTCTGCACCTGGCGGGAGGAGGAAGGGGCCTCCATCAGCACGAACGCCCACGTGCTCGACGCCCTGGGGCATCACCTGAGGCTGGTCCCGGACGCCCGCCGCTATCGGCCGAGGGTCGAGAAGGCCGTCGCGTGGCTCGTCGGGAAACAGCTCCCCGACGGCTCGTGGCACGACCGCTGGCACGCCAGCCCCCTCTACGCCACCGCCTGCGCCGCCCTGGCCCTGCACGAGTACGGCGGGCCGGCGGCCGAGGAGAGCGTGGACCGGGCGCTGCGCTGGACGCTCGCCAACCAGCGAGAGGACGGATCGTGGGGCAGGTGGGCCGGCACCCAGGAGGAGACCGCCTACGCGCTGCAGATCCTCCTGCTCGCCGGAGGCCCCCGGCACCGGGAGGCGGCGGCCCGCGGGCACGCCTTTCTGACCGACGAGGACGACATCCCGGAATGGCCGCCGCTGTGGCACGACAAGGATCTGTACCTGCCCGTTTCCATCGTCAGAGCAGCCATGATCGCGGCGCGTCATCTCACGCGACGGAATGCAGCGGCCTATCTTCAGATATGAGTACATAAAGGGACACGTGTTGAGTGTGTTTCCCGGCATTGCTAAGGTTCCCCGGGGCGCCTGCGGCTTGCGCCCTGGAAATCCCCGCTAAGCGGTGACGGGTTAGTAATCGCCGGGAAACGTCCCAAGGTGGTTGATATGCGCTTCCGCAATTCCCGAGTGCGCACCAAGGTGGTGGCACTGCTGCTGTCCCTCGCGGCCCTCTGGGGGTTCGCGGCCTGGGTCACGCTCCGGGAAGGCGTCAACCTCCTGTTCGTGAACACCTTCGACCAGGGTGTCGCGCAACCCAGTGACCCGCTCGTGCTGGCTCTCCAGGACGAGCGGCGCGCGTCGGTCGTCCAGCTCGCGGCCCGCCGCCCGTCGGCCGAAATGGCCGGGCTGCGGGTCAAGACCGACCAGACCAGAGCCCACTTCGAGAGCCTGGCCAGGGGCGACGACGTCAGGTTCGCCTCCAGCCCCGACACGGTCAAGCGCCTCGACGAGCTGTTCGGCCTCCTGGCCGGCCTGACCGACATCCGCAAGGCGGTCGACCAGGGCCGGATCAACCGCGACCAGGCCGCCGAGGGCTACACCAGGGTCCTCGACGCCATCTTCCGCACGTATTTCTCGGTCGCCACCCTCGACGACGACGAAATCGCGAAGGATGCTCGCACTTACATCAGTCTTCAGCGCGCACGTGAAGTTCTTTCGCAAGAGGACGCGCTGCTGGCGGGTGCGATCGCGGCCGGCCGATTCGGCGCCGGGGAACACGCGAAATTCGTTCAGATCGTCGGGGTCCAGCGTTTCCACACCGCCGAGCAGGTCAGCGAATTGCGGCAGGCCGACCGGGGCTACTTCGAGACGCTGCTCAAGAGCGACGCGTTCACCCGGCTCCGCCAGACCGAGAACGCGGTGATGGAACGCGGCCGGACCCTGGAGGCGCCGCCCGTCACCGCCGACCAGTGGCAGCAGACCACCTCGGTCGCGCTCGGCCGGATGATGGACGAGGTCCTCGCCGGTGGTGACCGGGTGGTCGAGCGGGCCACGCCGGTCGCGGTGGGCGTCATCGTGCGGCTCGTCCTGGCCGGCGGTCTCGGCCTCGTGGCGGTCATCGCGTCGATCATCCTGTCGATCACCACCGCCCGGCGGCTGGTCGCGCAGCTCGAGAAGCTCCGCGACGCCGCCCACCAGCTCGCCGACGAGCGGCTGCCCGGCGTCGTCGAACGGCTCGCCCACGGCGAGAAGGTCGACGTCGCCAAGGAGGCCCCGCCCCTGGAGTTCGGCGGCGACGTCATCGGACAGGTGGGCCAGGCGTTCAACGCCGTGCAGGAGACCGCGATCCGGACGGCCGTCGAGGAGGCCGAGCTCCGGCAGTCGATCCGCGACATCCTGCTCAGCCTGGCCCGGCGCACCCAGTCGCTCGTGCACCGCCAGCTCACCCTGCTCGACGTCATGGAGCGCCGCGAGACCGACGCCGAGGAGCTCAAGGACCTGTTCCGGGTCGACCACCTCGCGACCCGCATGCGCCGCAACGCCGAGAACCTGATCGTCCTGTCGGGCGCCACCCCGGCCCGCGCCTGGCGGCGTTCGGTCCCGATGGTCGACGTGGTGCGCGGCGCGCTCGCCGAGGTCGAAGACTACACCCGGGTGACGATCATGCCGATGGGCCAGGTCGACCTCACCGGACGGGCCGTCGGCGACGTCATCCACCTGCTCGCCGAGGTGATCGAGAACGCCGTGTCGTTCTCGCCGCCCTACACCGTCGTGCAGGTCGGCGGCCACCCGGTCGCCAGCGGCTACGCCATCGAGATCGAAGACCGGGGTCTCGGGATGACCCAGGAAGACCTCGACGAGGCCAACGCCCGCATCCTCAACCCGCCCGAGTTCAACCTGTCGAGCACCGCCCGGCTCGGCCTCTACGTGGTCAGCCGCCTGGCCGAACGCCACGGCATCCGGGTGTCGCTCAAGAGCTCCCCCTACGGCGGCACGACCGCCGTCGTGCTGCTGCCGACCGAGCTGGTCATCGACGACCGGCCCGCCGACATCCCCCCGGCCGAGCAACTGCCCGAGGCCCTCCCGAGACTGGCCGAGGTCACGATGCTCGCCGCGCCCGTGGCGCAGCTCACCCAGCGCCGCCCAGAGCCCGAGCAGGACACCCCTGTCGCTCCGCGCGTCCCGGAGGCCACCGTGACCGAGTTCACCCCGTCTGGTCTGCCCTTCCGTGTTCCCCAGGCGAGCATCGCCCCGTCGCTGCGCGACTCGGTCGACGACCTCGCCGAACCGGAGGAAGAAGACGACGAACGGTCACCCGAAGAGATCATGCGCATCATGGGCTCGTTCCAGTCGGGCACCCGGCGGGGCCGGTCCGATGCGGCCCGCAAACTCCAACAGAACGAAGAAGGGGACGATCGGTGACCGCCGCCGACCTCGCCTGGCTCCTCGACGACCTGGTCGGCAACGTCCGGGAGGTTCGGCACGGCATCGTGTTGTCCTCCGACGGGCTGTTGCTCGCGAGCTCACGAGACCTGGAGATATCCAGCGCAGAGCACCTGTCGGCGGTGGCCGCCGGCGTGCAGTCGCTGGCCCGCGGCGTGAGCGAACGGTTCGAGGGCGGAGCCGTCCGGCAGACCATCATCGAGATGCGGTCGGCCTACCTGGTGGTCACCGTCGCCGGTCACGGCGCCTGCCTCGCAGTGCTCTGCGAGGAGGACGCCGACGTCGGCCTCGTCGCCTACGAGATGGCGATGCTGGTGGTCCGCGTCGGCCAGTATCTGACGTCTCCCGCACGGTCCGCGGCGTCTTCTACGGGCAGGAGCGACCCGTGAATCCAGACGAGCAGCTGTACGACGAGCAGGTCGTCCGTCCCTACGTCATCTCGCGCGGCCGGACCGAGGCCCGCGCGAACCTCGACCTGATCTCCCTGGCGGTCGCCATCAGGCAGCCGACCGGGCTGGAGGTCGGGCTCGACCCCGAGCACCTGGCGATCGTGCGGTTGTGCCGCCGGCCGCTGTCGGTGGCCGAGATCGCCGCCGCCCTCGACCTGCCCGCGGGCACGGTCCGGGTGCTGCTCGGCGACCTCCTCGACTCGGGCTTCGTGGCGGTCCAGGACCCGCAGCCCGAGGTGGATGTACTCGACGAGCGAATGTATAGGGCGGTGCTCGATGGCCTCCGTGCCCTCTGACAAGGTCCGCATGCCCACCCCCGTGAAGCTGCTCATCGCGGGCGGCTTCGGGGTGGGCAAGACGACGATGGTCGGCGCGGTCTCCGAGATCAAGCCGCTGCGGACCGAAGAGGTGCTGACCGACCGCAGCGTCGGCGTCGACGACCTGTCGGGCGTCGAACGGAAGACCACCACCACGGTGGCCATGGACTTCGGCCGGATCAGCGTCGGCGACGACTACGTGCTCTACCTGTTCGGCACCCCCGGCCAGGAGCGTTTCTGGTTCGTCTGGGACGAGCTGGCCAAGGGCGCCCTGGGCGCCGTCGTGCTCGCCGACACCCGCCGTCTCTCCGACTGCTTCCCGTCGGTCGACTACTTCGAGCGGCGCGGCACCCCGTTCGTCGTCGCCGTCAACTGCTTCGAGGGCGCCCCGGTCTACGACCTGGCCGAGGTGAAGATGGCGCTCAGCCTGCCGCCGGACATCCCCGTACTGCTGTGCGACGCCCGCCGCCGCGCCTCCGGCAAGGAAGTGCTGATCACCCTCGTCCAGCACGCCTACAGCAGGCGGCCGGTCGCCAAGGTCTGAGACACCGCCTCCTGGATGCGGCCATCAGACAGGTGCCGCTTGTTCGTCGCACCCGCGGTCACAGCAGGCGGCCGGTCGCCAAGGTCTGAGACACCGCCTCCTGGATTCGCCGCCGGACCGCCGCTTGTTCGTCGCGTTCGGTGACGACCTCGACCACCCACAGGCCCGTGCTGGGCTGCATCTCGTTCACGCCGTTGACGCGCGCGTACGGGATCTGGGCCATCGCGGCGACGTCGCGGGCGCTGACGCCGTGGGGTGTGCCGAAGAGGCGCTCGAACTCCGGCCGGCCGGCCGGTTCGAGGGTCGAGAAGATGCCGCCGCCGTCGTTGTTGACGACCACGATCGTCAGGTCGGGCCGGGGCTCCATCGGGCCCATGACCAGGCCGTTCTGGTCGTGGATGAGCGACAGGTCGCCGATCAGGGCGTAGGAGGGGCCGTCGTGGGCCAGCGCCGCGCCGATCGCCGACGACACCAGGCCGTCGATGCCCGACGCGCCCCGGTTCGCCAGGATCCGCACGCCCTCGCGCGGCCGCATCGCCAGGTCGAGGTCGCGGATCGGCATGCTCGAACCGGCGAACAGCAGCGCGTTCGACGGCAGCGCCGCGACCAGGTCGCGGGCCAGCCTCGGCTCGCTCACCGGGATGGCGTCGAGCAGCAGGTCGATCGCGTCGCGGGCACGTTTCTCGGCCTCGTGCCAGGTGGCCGTCCAGTCGGTCGGGCCGGTCGCCTCGCCGGCGCGCACCGACGGGACGACCGCCATCGCCGTGCGGGTCGGGTCGGGGTGGCGGGCGGCACGCGAGACCACGACGTGGCGTTCGGCCGACCGGATGTAGGCCAGCGCCGCGCGTGACAACCCCACCCGGCCGGAGGTGACGACCAGGCCGGGCCGGAACACCCGGGCGAACGCCGGGTCGCCGAGCAGGCTGCGGTAGGTCGAGACGGCCGCCGGGCCGCTGCGGTGACCGCTCGTCGGCTCGGCCAGGATCGGCCAGCCGGTGGCCTCGGCCAGGCCCTCCCAGTCGTCGTCTTCGGCGCCGTCGCCGAGCACGATGACGCCGCGCTCCTCGGCCGGGAGCTCGACCGGGTCGAGGACCGGCGCGGGCGGCGTCATGGCCGTCCACGGGCGGCGGTCGGCGCGGCCCTCCAGCAGCTTGTCGGCGTCGCCCGACGGGATCAGCGGGTCGCGGAAGGCCAGGTTGACGTGGACCGGCCCCGGGTCGGGGTGCAGCATGGCCGACCAGGCCCGGTCGATCGTGGTCCGCCAGTAGGGCATCTGACCCGGTTCGGCCGCGCCCATCTCGCAGAACCAGCGCACGTGGCCGCCGTAGAGCTTGATCTGGTCGATCGTCTGGTTGGCCCCGGTAGCCCGCAGCTCAGGCGGCCGGTCGGCCGTCAGCAGCAGCAACGGGATGCCCGACTCGGCGGCCTCGACCACGGCGGGCAGGTAGTTGGCGGCGGCGGTGCCGGACGTACAGACGAGAGCGACCGGGCGGCCCGACCGCCGGGCCAGGCCCAGCGCCAGGAACGCGGCCGAACGTTCGTCGACCCGGACGTGCAGCCGCACGTGCTCGTTGTTGTGGAAGGCCAGCGCCAGGGCCGTCGACCGCGAGCCGGGTGAGAGGACGACCTCGGCCAGCCCGCAGCGGGCCAGTTCGTCGACGACCACCCCGGCCAGCGCGGTGGAGCCGTTCCCGCTCAGAAGTGCCATGGGAACGGGCTCCAATCGGGTGAACGTTTCTCCAGGAACGAGTCGCGGCCTTCGGCCGCCTCGTCGGTCATGTACGCCAGCCGCGTCGCCTCCCCGGCGAACACCTGCTGGCCCACGAGGCCGTCGTCGATGAGGTTGAACGCGTATTTGAGCATGCGCTGCGCGGTCGGGCTCTTGGCGTTGATCTTGCGGGCCCATTCGAGCGCGACGACCTCAAGCTCCTCGTGGGGCACCACCGCGTTGACCATGCCCATCCGGTGGGCGGCCTCGGCGTCGTAGGTGTCGCCCAGGAAGAAGATCTCGCGGGCGAACTTCTGCCCCACCTGGCGGGCCAGGTAGGCGCTGCCGAAGCCGCCGTCGAAGCTGGCGACGTCGGCGTCGGTCTGCTTGAACCGGGCGTGCTCACGGCTGGCGAGGGTCAGGTCGGCCACCACGTGGAGACTGTGCCCGCCACCCGCCGCCCAGCCCGGCACCACGCAGATGACGACCTTGCCCATGAAGCGGATCTGCCGCTGCACCTCCAGGATGTGGAGGCGGCCGGTGGCCGGGGTGCCGTCGGCGTACTGGTAGCCGTCTTTGCCCCTGATGCGCTGGTCGCCGCCCGAGCAGAAGGCCCAGCCGCCGTCGCGCGGCGAGGGCCCGTTGCCGGTCAGCAGCACACACCCGACGTCGACCTGCTGCCGGGCGTGGTCGAACGCCTGGAAGAGTTCGTCGACCGTCTGCGGGCGGAACGCGTTGCGCACCTCGGGACGGTTGAAGGCGATCCGAACCGTGCCCTGGTCAACCGCGCGGTGGTAGGTGATGTCGGCGAAGTCGAAGCCCTCGACGGGGCGCCACGCCTTCTCGTCGAACAGTTCAGAAACCATGCTGTCTCACTTTACGCAGGTGGGTTCGGCGAACAGATCCCGGATGGCGCCGAGCTTCGCCTCGGTCTCGTGCCACTCCGAGGTCGGGTTCGAGTCGCCGACGATGCCGCATCCGGCGAACAGCCGCAGGTTGGGGCCCGTCACCTCGGCGCAGCGCAGCGCGATGCACCATTCGCCGTCGCCGCGCGCGTCCTGCCAGCCGACAGGGCCGGCGTAGCGTCCCCGGTCGAGGTTCTCCAGTTCGCGCAGTAGCGCCAGGGCCTCCCGGAACGGGGTGCCGCAGACGGCGGCGGTCGGATGGAGCCGCGAGGCCAGGGTGAGCGCGTCGACGTTGTGCCGGAGCGTGCCGCTGATGCGGGTCGCCAGGTGGGTGACGTTGGCCAGTTGCAGTTCGTGCGGTTCGTGCACGTCGAGCTCCGAGCAGTGCGCGCGCAGCACGTCCTCGGCGGAGTCGGCGGCCAGTTCGTGCTCGACCGCGGTCTTCTCGGTGCCGAGGCCGATCGCGCCGCCGGGCCAGTCGGTGCCGGCCAGCACCAGCGACTTCACCATCCGCCCGAACCGGCCGGTCAGCAACTCGGGCGAGGCGCCGACGAGCCCGTCGACGGCGAACGTCCAGCAGCCGGGGAAGCGGTCGTGCAGCCGCGAGACCGCCATGCGCGGGTCGAAGGGCCCGCCGAGCAGCCCCCGCACGTCTCTGGCCAGCACGACCTTGTGCAGCCGTCCCGACCTGATGTCGTCGACCGCCCGGGACACCTGCTTGTGCCAGCGCTCCTCGGCGTCGGGCTCGGCCAGCCACCGCACGTTCGGCAGCGGGTCTGGGACCGTTCCATCGGGATGGCAGGGGTCGCCCACGGTCGTCATCCAGGACGCGCCGCCGCGCCGGGCGATCAGCACCTGCGGGATGACGAACACCGACCGTCCGGGCCCGTGGTCGAAGGTGAAGCTGCCGAAGGCGACCGGCCCCGAGCCCGGCAGGCCCACGCGGTCGTCGACGTTGCGCTGGGCCAGCCAGCGCCGGAACCAGCGGCGGGCGTGCTCGAACCGGCCGGGCCCGCTCACCTCGAACCGGGCCGCGATGCCCCACCCGGCCATGCCCTCGTCGCCGTGCAGCCAGAGCAGGCTGTCGGCGAACGGCGCGGCGGCGATCAGCGGGCCGGGATCCTGGATCGGAACCGTCCGCACCAGCTCCATCAGGTCTCCTCGGGCCGGCGCGCCAGCACCGAGTGGACGGTGAAGGACACCGCGCGGAAGCCCGGGTCGGCCATCACGGCGCGCACCTCGTCGAGCTGGTCCTTCGTCAGCCCGGTGGCCAGGAAGTGGTCTTCCAGGTGGAAGCTGTTGCTGGTGAGCAGTTCAAGGCCGGGCGACTTCGGTCCCCACACCTCGACGTGGCACCACGGGTCGATCTGGGTGAACCCGGCCTGGGCGATCTCCTGCGCGGCCGAGCGTCCCCACGTCGGGTCGCTGCCCACGCCGACGAGCACCGAGGCCATCGCGTGCAGGAACGTCTCGTAGAGCTCGCGGGAGCCGTGGTCGGGCGTCAGCAGGGCGGGCCAGTGGGTGACGTCGATCTCGTCGACCTGCAACCAGCCGCCGGGCCGCAGCGCGTCGCGCAGCCGGGCCAGCACCGCCGCCCGCTCGGGCAGGTGGCTGAGCACCAGCCGGGCGTGCACCAGGTCGAACGCCGCCGACGGCAGCGGGTCGTGCACGATGTCGTGCTTCGTGACGGTCAGCCCGTCGTGGGCCGGGATGCGGCCCGGCTTGATGTCGGTGGCGAAGACGTGGCCGCGGGGCGCGACCCGGTCGGCCAGCCACCGCGCGACGCTGCCGCCGCCCGCCCCGATCTCCAGGCAGTTCCAGCCGTCGCCGACGCCCGTCTGGGCGAGCCGGCCGAACGTGAGCGGGTCGAGCAGGTCGGCCAGGCATCGATGCTGGTCGGCCGAGTGGTCTCCGTCGTTGTCGAACACATATTGATGAGCGAGCGCATGCGTCACTGGATTTCCCCCCCGGGAAAGACAAGCAGTCCGGTTCCGCATGCTAGGGCGTGATTACATCAGGACATCGGCAGACACTCAGAGTGATGAGCCGTTCCGGGGGGCTACTCGGTGATGGGGATTCTCAGCGAGACCGAGCCGCGCAGGTCGAGCCAGGCGTCCTTCGGCCCGCGCACGAAGGTCAGCACGACCTCCTCACACCCCGGGCAGCGGGCGACCAGCCCGGGTTCGGGCCCGTAGACGCGCAGTTCGGCCAGCGCGCCGCGCCGGCCGCAGCCCGCGCAGGTGCCCTGTGCCACGGTGACGTCGAAGGTGAAGATCTCGCTCAGCGGACCGGCGAGGGCGTTGCCGTCCTGGTAGTCCAGGTGTTCCATGGGTCAGCCTCCGGTCGGTCCGAAACGCTCGGTCTTGATCTTCGCCGGGTCGTGGCCCAGCCCGGTCAGCAGGTCGGCGGCGGCCTCGACGAAGCCCGTCGGCCCGCAGACGAAGACGTCGGGGGCGGTCTCCGGCGGCCAGCCGTAGGCGATCAGGTCGGCCGCCCGGATCCGCCCGGGGGCCCGGCCCGCGTCGGGCGGGGCGGTCCGGGTGTAGAGGTAGGCCACCTCGACCCCCGCCATCACCTTCTCCAGTTCGCCCGCGTAGAAGAGCTGGCCGGGGTCGCGCAGGGAGTAGAGCAGCCGGAACGGCGTGTCGGACTTCCCGCGCGACCGGATCATCGCCATCAGCGGCACGATGCCCGACCCGCCGCCGATCAGCAGCACCGGCGGGGAGGAGTGGGGACGCCACACGAACCAGCCGCCGACCGGGCCGCGCAGCTCGATCTGGTCGCCCACCTCCAGCACCTCGGTCAGGTAGGGCGACACCTCGCCGTCGCCGACCCGCTGGACGGTGAGTTCGACGCGTTCGCCGTCGTCGCCGTTGGCGACCGAGTAGCTGCGCTGGGCGCTGTAGCCGTCGTCGGCGGTGAGCTTCACGTCGACGTGCTGGCCGGGGAGGTGGCCGGGCCAGCCGGGCACGTCGAAGACCAGCGTGCGGGCCGTCGGGGTCTCCTGGCGGATCTCGGTGACCGTGGCCACCCGCCAGGTCAGCCGCTTAATCACCCTGGTAGCGCTGCTCGCGCCACGGGTCGCCGTAGTTGTGGTAGCCCGCCGTCTCCCAGAAGCCCGGCCAGTCTTCGTTCAGCAACCGGATCCCCTTGACCCACTTGGCCGACTTCCACAGGTAGAGGTGGGGCACCAGCAACCGGGCCGGGCCGCCGTGGGCGGGGGCCAGTTCCTCGCCGTCGAACTCGTACACGATCCAGGCCTTGCCGTCGAGCAGGTCCTCCAGCGGCAGGTTGGTCGTGTAGCCGCCGTGGCTGTAGGCCAGGGCGTACTCGGCGGCCGACTCGACGTCCTCCATCAGGACGTCGAGGCTGACGCCCTTCCACTCGGTGCCGAACTTCGACCACTTGGTCACGCAGTGCAGGTCGACGGTCGGGGTCTCCTGCGGCAGGGCCTGGAACTCCTCCCACGACCAGCGGTGCACCTCGCCCTCGGGGGTGTCGATGGCGAACTCCCACCGGTCGAGCGGGACCCGCGGAGTGGGCCCGGCCGACAGGACCGGGAAGTCGTGGACGAGGTACTGCCCCGGTGGGAGCTTCTCGTCGTGGTCTCTCGGGCGGCCCTGGAAGGCGCGCGAAATGATCCCCATAACTGGCGTCCTACCCCTTTTGCAGGAGGTTGTTGAGTTCACCGTAGGGGAGACCCTCGGCGATCGAGGTGTACGTCCCCTCGCCGAGCAACTCCCTGGTCGCGGCCTGCGCCACGGCGTAGGCGGCCGAGGCGACCGAGGAGCCCAGGCTGATCCGGGCCACCCCGGCGTCGGCGAACGCCCTGACGGGAGGGGCCCCCGGCCCGAGCAGCATGTTCACCGGCGCGTCGATCTCCTTGACGAGCTGGGCCGCCAGGCCGGGGCCGCGGACCCCCGGGACGAAGATCCCGGTCGCGCCCGCCTCAAGGAACGCCGAGGCCCGCCGCAGGACGTCGGCCAGGTCGTCGCCGCCCCGGAGGTAGGTGTCGATGCGCGCGTTGATGTAGAGCGGGACCCCGAAGTCGTCGGCGCTCTGCCGGGCCGCGGCCAGCCGGGCCGACTGGTCGGCGAGGTCCCGGGGGCCGTCTTCGATGTTGACGCCCACGGCGCCCGCTTCGAGGATCCGGGTGACCGTCACGGCGACCTCGTCGGGCGTGGCGCCGAACCCGCCCTCGATGTCGGCGGTGACCGGCACCCCGACCACTTCGGTGACCCGCCTGACCGCCTCGGCGGCGCGGTCGCGGCCGAGATGGTCGCCGTCGGGCACGCCCAGGCTCCAGGCCACGCCCGCGCTCGTGGTGGCGACCGCTTTGGCCCCCGCCGCCTCGGTCAGCAGGGCGCTGGCCACGTCCCAGGCGTTGGGCAGCAGCAGCGGGTCGCCGGAGACGTGGAGCGACCGGAAGAGACGTGCTTTCTCCGTGAGAGAGGACATACGGCTCAGTAGATCAGGTTTGCAGCATCTCTTGTGAGACGTACCAGAGCCGCATGGCGAGCTCCGGATCGACCGCATAGGGCGCGTAGCCGCGCCTCGGGCCGGTGCCCGGGTAGGGCTCGGCCTCGTTGCAATCCTCGAAGTAGCGGCCGGTGACCCCGTCGAGGAGTGGAGAGGTCGCCACCAGGACGCTGGTCGCGGCGCCCTGCGGGATGGTCTTGCCCTGCGGGCGGCCGGTGTTGTCCATCAGGGTCTGGAAGTCCTCGTCGGTGAAGTAACGCTGGATGCCGGTGCGGATCACCCCGGGCATCACCGCGTTCACCATGATCCCGTCGCCCGCCCAGCGTCCGGCCGCGCCGACCGCGAACAGCGCGTTGGCGGTCTTCGACTGGCCGTAGGCCTCCATCGGGTCGTACTCGCGGCGCAGGTAGTGGATGTCGTCGAAGACGACCGGCGAACGCAGGTTCGCCACCGAGCTCAGCACCACCACACGCGCTCCCGGCCGCATGGCCAGCGCCTCGTGCAGGCCCGTGGTCAGCGTGAAGTGGCCGAGGTGGTTGGTGGCGAACTGCAGCTCCCAGCCCTCGGGGGTCCGGGTCAGCGGGATCGCCGAGATGCCCGCGTTGTTCACCAGGATGTCGAGCGGCCCGGCCCACCCGGCGACGAAGTCGCGGACCGAGGTCTGGTCGGAGAGGTCCAGGTGGGCGATGGCGACCTTGCCGCCGATCTCGTCGGCGGCGCGGATGCCGGCGTCGACGTCGCGGACCGCGAGCATGACCTCGGCGCCCGCGTCGGCCAGCACCCGCGCGGTCTCCAGGCCGATGCCGGAGTTGGCGCCGGTGACGATGGCGCGTTTGCCGCCGAGGTCGATGCCTTCGATGACCTCACTCGCCGTGGAATCAGCCCCAAAAGGCGTTTTAACGGTCATGGCTCCGAAAGTAGCGAGTGAGCCGTCAACGTCCGGTCAAGGCAGGGGCACGGCCACCGGTTCCCGCTGACCCTCCCAGGTCAACCAGATCACCGACGGGTGCCGGGCCGCCGGGCGCAGCAGGAACTGCCAGCTCGACCCCGGTCCGATCGCCACCTGCGCCGGCAGGTCGCCGAGGCCGGGCCCGGCCTTGCGCCAGTCGGCCGTCACGGACAGGGCACGGTCGGTGCCGGTGTTGGTCAGCCAGCACAACGACTGGGTGCCGCGCACCCGTGCGATCCGCCACGCCACCGGGGGCGGGCCCGGCTCGTCGAGGGTGCGCCGGTTCACCCACAGGCCGACCATGCTCAGGCCCAGCCCGCCGACCCCGACCGCCGCGCCGAGGGCGAGGTCTCCGCTCGTCAATGCGTTCACGCGGCCGACATTAGGAAGGCGCGGGACCACGAGCCGGGCTAGTGGCGAGACCCTTACCTCTACCTGGCCTTATGCGGATGGCACAGAACGGCGGTTTCATCGCGGAAAGCTCATCATTTAACCTAGGGGCAAAGTAGGAATCGAAGGGAGATGCCGTGCGGTCATTGATCTTGCTCGGGCTCGTCGGGTTCGCGGCTCAACTCGTGGACGGCAGCCTCGGCATGGCTTACGGCGTCACCTCCACGACTCTGTTGCTGGCGATCGGCACCAACGCCGCCGCCGCGTCGGCCACCGTGCACCTCGCCGAGATCGGCACCACCCTCGCCTCGGGCGTCGCGCACTGGCGGTTCAACAACATCGACTGGAAGGTCGTCGCGAAGATCGGCATCCCGGGCGCCATCGGGGCCTTCGCGGGCGCGACCTTCCTGTCGAGCATCTCGACCGAGTCGGGCGCTCCGATCATGTCGCTGATCCTGCTCACGCTCGGCCTCTACATCCTGATCCGCTTCACCGCCTTCGGCCTGCCCAAGGGGCAACTCGGCAAGCCGATGCGCAAGCGGTTCCTGGCCCCGCTCGGGCTGTTCGCCGGATTCGTCGACGCGACCGGCGGCGGTGGCTGGGGGCCGGTCGGCACCCCGGCGATCCTGGCCAGCGGCCGGATGGAGCCGCGCAAGGTCATCGGCTCCATCGACGCCAGCGAGTTCCTCGTCGCCATCGCCGCCTCGCTCGGCTTCCTGTTCGGCATCGGCTCGGAGAACATCGACTTCGCCTGGGTCGGCGTGCTGCTCCTCGGCGGCGTCATCGCCGCGCCGATCGCCGCCTGGCTGGTGCGGCACGTGCCGCCGCGCATCCTCGGCTCCGCCGTCGGCGGCCTGATCATCATCACCAACGTGCGCACTCTGCTGCGCAGTGAGTGGGTCGCCGCCTCCGGTCCGGTCCAGACGGTCGTGTACGTCGTCCTCGCGCTCGTCTGGGTCGGGTCGATCGTCTACTCGGTCGGCGAGCACCGCAAGACGAAGGCCGCCGAGGCGGAACTGACCCCGGCGGCCTGACGCCTAAGCGGTCACCTTCTGCACGATCCGGTCGATCACCAGCATCGCCACCATCGTCAGCCCGGCCAGCGGGAACAGAATCCCCAGCACGGCGAGCAGGACCACCACGCCCCACGTGGTGCGCCCGTTCGCCGGGCGGCGGGGGGCGCCGACCGAGCCCTTCGGGCGCCGCTTCCACCACATCCAGACGCCGGTCACGATCAGCGCGATCAGCGCCAGGCACGCCCCGAGCATCACCAGCAGGTTCAGCACGCCGTATCGGCGGCCCTCGTGGATCGCGATGCCCAGTTCGACGGCCTTGGCCAGCACGCCGTACTCGTTCCAGCCGTAGTCGGTGAGGATCTTCCCGCTGTACTGGTCGACGTGCAGGGTCTGCCCGGCCGACGGGTCGCGGTAGTGGTCGGTGACGACCGTGTAGACGCCGGTCGGCTCGGCCGGTAGCAGCATCTTCAGGTCACACTGGCCCGGCGGGCAGTCCCGGATCGCCGGGCGGGCCGCCGCCAGCGCCGCCTCCAGCGCGATCGCGCCCGGCTGGAGCACGCCCCCGCCACCGCCGTGGTGCGCCTCCGACTCCGGCACGGGCAGGTTGGCCGCCGCCCACGGCACCTTCGCGTCGGGGTGGTGCGACAGGTCGCCGCTGAGCGTCGAGGTCGAGGTCACCTCGGGGTAGCCGGAGTCGAAGTAGGCCTGGGCCTTGTTCACGTAGTCGCCCCAGAAGCCCGACCAGGGCAGGCCCGACAACACCAGGAACACGATCGCCACCCCGGCGCCGACGCCGGTCCACATGTGCAGGCGGCGCAGCGAGGCGCGGGTCCTCTTCTTCGGGGCGGCGCGTCTCCTGGTCGTCCACCACATGTAGGCGCCGGTCGCGACCAGGATCAGCGACCAGCACGCGGCCGTCTCCACGATCCGGTCGCCGACGACCCCGGCCATCAGTTCGCCGTGGATCTTGCGGATCGCGGCCATGAACGTGCCGGCGTCGTCGACCACGCCCAGGACCTCGCCGTCGCCCGGGTTGACATAGACGGAGATCCCGTCGGCGAACGGCCCCGGGTCGGCGCCCTGGAAGATGATCCGCGTGGACCGCTCGGGCCCCGAGGGCGGGATCACCGCCCTGATGTCGACGCCCGGCTTGACCGCCTGCGCCGCGGCGACCTGGTCGGCCAGCGGCACCGGGTTCGCGACCGCGGCCACCTCCCGCACGTCCCGCTGCGACCAGGCCTCGAAGGGCTGCTTGAACAGGTAGACGGAGCCGGTCACGGCCATCACGAACAGGATCGGGGCGACGAACACCCCGGCGTAGAAGTGCCACCGCCACAACAGACGGTAGTTGTGCGTTGACGCCTTGGGGTCGGAATCGGGCGTCGTCGGACGCACGTCGATCGAGGTCATCGTTTTTCTCCGGGGTGAGAGGTCGACGGGTTCAGCGGGCGGGCTGAACCGGTGGACCCCTCCGCCGCACGACGGAGGTGAGCAACCGCTCGTCCGGGACGGCTTCCGCCGCGCCCCGGAACCGCACGACCCCGACGGCCGGGATCCGGGGCCGCGACAACACCAGGAGCCGCGCCGCCAGCAGGTGGAGCAGCTCCGCCAGGGCGCTCTCGCCCCGCGACAACCAGGCCGCCGAGAGCACCGCCACCACGCCGTGGGCGACGACCATGCCGAACACGGCCGCCGCGCCGCCGGTGTGGTGGTCGGCCGGCGGGGTCACCGCTCCCAGGGCGAAGAGGTGGTGCATGCCGTACTGGAACAGGAAACAGAACCCGAGCAGGACCGGGCCCGAGAGACGGCGGCGGGCCAGCGCGAACGCGACGCACCCGGTCGCGAGGGCGGCGGCGCCGACCAGCGGGAGACGGACCGGGGAGCCCCCGGCCAGCAGGTGCATGGCGAGGGACGCGAGCACGCACACGACGGCGAACAGCGCCGCGCGTGCGACGCGTAATCCGGGCCCGCCGATGTCCACGACCGCAATGCTCCCAGAAACGATCAGAGAGGCAAGGCCTCAAGGGCTCACGCCCGGAGATACGCGACGGACAGCCTGGCCGTTCATCATCGGACATGCGGTCGGACGCACAAGGAAGGCGGGCGGCCCCGGCTCGCCTCCCCGCCGCTCGATGAAACCTTCACCGTCAGTGCGACCAGCCGACGCCGAAGACAGGGCATCGGGTCGGTGACAACATGAACGTCGTCATCACCATCCATGTCAGGACGAACCGCCGAGGTGAAGGTCAAGGCCAGAAGATGGCCCGCGGCACCATGAGCACCGAGGCACCAGCTTCAACAAGGTCACCGGTGACCCGCCTTCATGGGGCGAAAAGCAATGAACCCGGACGTTTGCCGATGGCGTCGCTCACGGTGATACCGCCACGCCAATGTCCCATTTCGTCACGGTATCGGAATTGCAAATCCTTGATTCTCTCGGCCGAACGGCGCGCGGATTCGCCGATCGTCTCGCTCCCTATTCCGGCATAGCGGTTGACGGCCGCCGTGTGGGCATTGCGCGGATCGCGGGCGCAATAGGCGCCGATGGCCATGGGAAAGACGAGGGTCGAGGCGATCAGATCGGCGATCTGCAGCCCGGCGTGATTGTCGCTGCAGGCGAACAACGGGACGTCGCGCAGAGCAGGATAGGGGTCCCCCGCCGACCGCCACTTCTGAGTGAAGATCGAATGAGCCACCCTGCGATTGGTGTGGGACTGACGGCTGTCCGCGATCACCATGCCGATATCGCTTCTGACCTGCATGTACTGGTTGAAGTGCGTGGTGATGAGCTGAACGGCCGAACAGTAACTCCCATCGGGGGACATCGACCGGCCGGGTTCTTTGATCCACACCCGCCCGAGTAACCGGCAGCCATGAGCCTCGACGAGATCGAGCAGCGCGCCCCGGAAGCGGGTCGCGACCCGCCTTTTGTTCCGCGAATCGCTGCGCGTCATCTGGAGGATCTCACTGCCCTTGATCTCCACCAGGATGTGGTCGAGCGCCCGGCGCCCATCGAACCGGTTGGGGAAATACTGCCGCTTCAGCGCGAGAAAGTCCCGCGTCAGAAGGGGAATGGACGCGGCATTCACCACCAGTCCGAGAATGACCATGGCTGGAGTGGCGGCGGGGGAAAGGTCGGGAGGCTCGCAACCGCCGGCCTCGTCGAGGTAGCAGAATTGCACCCGGGTCACAATAGCGCTAAGGCCGCCCCACCGGGGCGGCCTTAGGATGTGGTGTTCGGGTTTCCCCTAGGCACCTGAAGAATTTTCTACCCTCAGTTAAGCACAGCGCATTGCCATGCGGCAAAGCAGTGAGCAAAGACTTGTCAGGCTGTGAAGGCCCCGGCGTGCTCGTGTGCCCAGTCGGCGAACGTGCGGGCGGGCCGCCCGGTCACCTCTTCCACCGTCGGCAGCACCGTCCGCCCCTGGATCGGGGGGCGGTGCGGACCTGGAGCATGAAGGCGACATCTGGTCGGTGGTGAGCTCCTCGAAGCGGATCTCGCGGTCCAGGACCTTCGACAACACCGCCACCTTCTCCGGGGCGGTCAGCGCCTCCGGGCCGGTGAGCCAGTACTCCCTGCCCTGGTGGCCGTCCTCCGTCAGGGCGCGGGCGGCGACCGTCACCAGGATGCGTGTCATGCCGCCGACCCTGGGAATCCATGCGGCCAGGTCATGTCCTCAAACGGACTCGGCCCGGCCCTTGCGCCAGTAGCCCATGAACGCCACCGCCTTCCGGTCGAGCCCTCGCTCGCCCACGAGGTGCCGCCGCAGCGTCTTGACCACCGCGGCCTCCCCGGCCAGCCACACGTAGCAGGCCGCCGGGGGCGCCTCGGGGATCTCCCACAGGATGTCCTCGTCGACGTCGACGTCCTCCACCTGCGCGGGGGCGGCCGGCGGGATGAGGCGGGCCGCCGCGGCCCGCACCTCGTCGATCAGCAGGGAGCCGTGGACGGCGCCGTTGCGGGGGAGCCAGGTGACCCGCATTCCGGCGGGCGCGGTCTCCTTCTGTACGTCGGCCGTCTCCGGCACCTCCATCAGCGCCTCCCCGGTGAAGTGCGGGGGGAGTTGCTCCAGGATGCGGGTGATGGCGGGCACCGCCGTCTCGTCGCCCGCCAGCAGCAGGGTCCCCCCGTCGGCGGGCAGCTTGAACTCCAGCCCGCCGTAGGGGCCGCCGTGCCGGGAGTCGGGGCCCCACAGGGCGCAGCGGTCGTCCTCCCGCACGTCGGCGGCCCAGCGGGCGGCCGGGCCCAGGTGGCCGTCGTCGGGGTGCAGGACGATGTCCACGTCGACCTCCGCCACCGAGGGGCGCACGGCGCGGACGGTGTAGGTCCGGATCGGGTTCTTCCGGTCGTCGGGGAGGGCGCGGTAGCGGGCGTACCAGTCGGGGCCGTCGGGGAACAGCAGGGTGCCGTGCTCGGGGATCGGGACGACCAGTTTGATCCGCTGGTCGTAGCCGGGGTCGGCGAAGTGTGCCAGGTCGTCGCCGGTGAAGGTGACGCGCAGGAACGCCGGGCTCAGCCGCTCGACACGGCGGACGCGCACCTGGAAGACGTGCCACGGGTCGTGCATGTCAGGACTCCTGTCCCGCTCGTGACCGCCACAGCAGCCAGACGAAATACGGTGTGCCGAGCATGGCGGTGACCAGTCCGGCGGGGATCTGGGCGGGCGCGATGGCCGTCCGGCCCAGGGTGTCGGCGAGGCTGACCAGCAGCGCGCCCAGCAGGGCGGCGACCGGCAGGACCCGGCTGTGCCCGCCGCCCACGAGGGCGCGGGCGGCGTGCGGGGCGACGAGGCCGACGAAGCCGACCACGCCGATCGCCGAGACGGCGGTCGCGGTCAGCAGCACCGCGCCCGCCAGGGCGGTGAGGCGGGCCCGTTCCACCGGCACCCCCAGGATGCGCGGGGTGTGCTCGTCGAGCGAGAGCAGGTCGAGTTCCCTGCGCTGCGCGGCCACGAGCGGCACGACGACCGCCAGCGCGACCGCCACCGGCAGCAGTTGCAGCGGGGTGCGGCCGTAGGTGGAGCCGGACAACCACGTCAGCGCCGTGGCGGTGTTCCACGGGTCGGTCTCCACGATGATCAGCACGGTGAGCGCCGTGCCGGCCGAGGCGACCGCGAAGCCCATCAGCACCAGCCGGTCGGAGCTCAGGCCGCCCTTCCACGCCAGGCCGTAGACCAGCGCGAACGACACGAGCGCGCCCAGCCCGGCCGCGCCGGTGACGGCCCACAACCCGGCGGCGGGGGCGAACGAGATGATCGAGATCGCGCCGACCCCGGCGCCCGAGGTGATGCCGAGCACGCCCGGTTCCGCCAGCGGGTTGCGGCAGACCGCCTGGATGATCGTGCCGGCCACCGCGAGCGCGGCCCCGGCCAGCACCGCCGCCAGAACGCGGGGGTAACGCTGGTCGAGCACGAACGTGATGCCCATGTTCGTGCGGCCCCGCAACCACAGGCCCACGTCGCCGGTCCGCAGGAAGGTGTCGCCGAGCAGCATGCCGAGCACGACCGCCCCCGCGAGCAGGGCCGTGCCGCCGAGGACGAAGGCCGCGAAGACGGCGCGGGACCGGTGGGCGGCCCGGACGCCGGGCGGGCGGCGGGCCGGCCAGCCGTCGCGGTGCCGCCGGGCCAGATAGACCATGACCGCGGCCCCGACCAGCGCCGTCACCACGCCGGGCGGCACGTCGACCCCCGACTGGCCGCCGAACAGTGCCCGCAGCGACACGTCGGCGGCCAGCACCACCAGCACTCCGGCCAGGCCGGAGAGCGGGACCAGGAGCCGGTGGGCCAGCAGGCCGGGCGCCCACCGCCCGGCCAGCCGCACGACCACCGGCGCGCACAACCCGACGAACCCGATCGGGCCGGCGATCACGACCGCCGCCGTGGCCAGCAGCACGGCGAGCAGGGTCACCCAGAACCGCAGCCGGCGCACGTTCACGCCGAGCACGGTCGCGCCCTCGTCGCCGAGCCCGAGCACGTCGAGCCGGGGCCCGAGCAGCACCGCGGCGGCCAGCGCGACCACGATGACCGGCCCGACCTGCGTCACGACCGACAGGTCCTTCTGCGTCAGCGCGCCCGAACCCCAGGCGTACAGGCCCGTCGTCTCCTGCTGGAACAGGATCATCATCAGGTTGGTCAGCGCCGTGAACGCGAGCGCCGCCGCCGACCGGCCAGGATCAGCCGGGTGGTGCCGCTGCGCCCGCCCGCCGACACGGCCATGACCAGCCCGGCCGCCGCGAGGCCGCCGAGGAACGCCAGCCCGCCCGACGGCAGGGTCGGCAGGTTGAGGCCCAGCGCGGCGGCGGCCACCACGGCGAGATAGGCGCCGGAGGAGACGGCCAGGGTGTCGGGGGAGGCGAGCGGGTTGCGCGAGATCGACTGGAGCAGCGCGCCCGACGTGCCGAGCGCCAGCCCGACCGCGATCGCGGCGAGCAGGCGCGGCAACCGGGAGGCCAGGAGCACGCGCATGGCCTCGTCGCCCGTGTCGAGCAGGTCGAACAGGCCGACGGAGGAGGTGCCCTGGGTGAGGTGCACCGCCGCGACCACGACGATCGCGGCGACGGCGGCGGTGAAGACGCCCGCCACCCCGAGGCGCGGGACGGCGGGGGTCACGACGGTGGTGGTCAAGCCGTGTAGGCCTTCACGAGCGCGTCGGCGTACTGGGCCACCGAGAGGGGGCCGCCGAACGTCCAGATGCCGTCGGGCAACTTGGTGACCTGGCCGTTCTTCACGAAGGGCAGGGAGGTCCAGATGGCGTTGTTCTTGAGGTCGTCGGCGAAGACGTCGGCGCCGTCGCTGGCGTTGTAGAAGAAGCGGATCTTCTCGTCCTTGAGCGGCGACAGGCCCTCGACGTCGGTGGTGCCCAGGCCCCAGTCGGGGTCGACCTCGCCCGTCCAGGCGTTGCGCAGGCCGATGGCCTCGGCGGTCTCGGAGACCAGGGCGCCCTTGCCGAACATGCGGATCGACACGCTGCCGCCCTCGGACCAGCCGTCGGCCATGGCGAACGGGCTGCCGGCGTGCCCGGCGGCCTCGATGGCCGACTTGGCGGTGGCGAACCCGGCGTCCATGTCGGCGAGCAGCCTGTCGGCCTCGGCCTCCTTGCCGACGGCGGTCGCGATCATCTTCAGGTCGGCGCGCATGCGGCCCAGGTTGTCGGTGGCCGACGAACCCTTGGGCACCAGCACCGGGACGAACTTCTCCAACTGCGCCACCAGCGGGCTGTTGGCCGCGGCCTCCATCACGATCAGGTCGGGCTGCAGGGCCACGATGGAGTCGACGCTGGGCTCGCCGCGCGTGCCGACGTCCTTGACCGACGGGTCGAGCGGCGCGGCGGTGACCCAGGTGGCGTATCCCTTGACGTCGGCCGCGCCGACCGGCATCACGCCGAGGCCGACGAGCATCTCGATCTCGCCCCACTCCAGGCCGACCACCCGGGTGGCGGGCTTGGCCAGCGTGACCTCACGGCCGAGGGAGTCGGTGATGGTGATCGCCTGAGCCGGGCTCCCGGAGGCGGCGGCGGGGGCGGGGGCTGCGGCGGGCTCGGTCGTGCCGCACGCGCCCAATCCCAGGACGGCGGCGATGAGGAGCGCGGTGCGCAGGGGCTTCATTGAACGTCTTCCTTAAATGGTGCTTTTCGAATGACGGCCGACCGGACGGGTCCGGATCGTCGCGCCGTCGTGGGTCACTTCGACCCGGATGCCGTAGGCCTCGGTCAGCAGGGCCTCGGTGAGGACCTCGGCGGGGGCGCCGACGGCCGTGACCCGGCCGCCGTGCAGCAGCACGACCTCGTCGGCGACGGCGGCGGCCTGGTCGAGGTCGTGCAGCACGACGCCGACGGCGACGTCGTGGTGGTCGGCCAGATCGCGGACCAGGTCGAGCAGTTCGACCTGGTAGCGCAGGTCCAGGAACGTGGTGGGCTCGTCCAGCAGCAGCACGCCGGTCTGCTGCGCCAGGCAGGTGGCGAGCCAGACCCGCTGGAGTTCGCCGCCGGACAGTTCGTCGGCGGGACGGTCGGCCATCGCGGTCGTCCCGGTCAGGTCCATGGCACGCGCCACCGCCGCCGCGCCCCCGGCGTCTGCGGCCCGCCAGCGTCCCCGGTGGGGGTGGCGGCCGTACGCCACCACGTCCCGCACCAGCACGCCGGAGGGCGTCGGCCGTGACTGGGAGAGCAGCGTGACCTTCCTGGCGAACTCGCGGGGGGCGAGGTCGAAGGCCGAGGTGTCGTCGCCGAGCCGTACCGAACCGGAAACGGGCTCGTGGAGACGGGCCAGCGCGCGCAGCAGGGTCGACTTGCCGCTGCCGTTGGGGCCGACGAGCGCGGTCACCCGGCCGGCACGCAGCACGATCCCGGCGTCGTGGACGACGGGGACGCCTTGGTAAGCGAGGGACAGGCCGGAGCCGCGCAACGCGAGAGTTTCGGTCACGTGCACTTAGGTTAGGCTAACCTTCGCCAACCTTCAATATCGGGTAAAAGGGACACCCCGTTAGATCGCCCTCCCTGGAGGCAGACTCCCCGCCATGGAGCGGAACGAGTCCGACGGATTCCTGATCATCCCGTTCGCCTCCGCCGAGGCGTTCGACGACTGGCTGGAGAAGAACCACGCCCACGAGCCCGGCCTGTGGCTGAAGTTCGCGAAGAAGGGGCGCGGGATCCCGACGATCACCTTCGAGGAGGCCCTGGAGACCTCGGCCTGCTACGGCTGGGTCGACTCGAAGATGTACCGCTACGACGACGACTACTACATCCTCCGCTACCAGCCGAGGAAGAAGACCTCCAAGTGGTCGCCCCGCAACAGCGACCTGGCGCAGCGGCTCATCGACGAGGGCCGGATGCGCCCCGCCGGGCAGGCGCAGGTCGACGAGGCGAAGGCCGACGGCCGCTGGCCGGGCGTCAAGGGCTGAGCCCCGGGTCAGCGCACGGCGGTGAGCACGCAGTCGCCGCAGATGCCGCCCACCCGGTAGTAGAGGCAACACGACCGGCGGACGCCCCGCCGGTCGAGCGTGCCGGTCAGCGGCCCGTCGTTCAGATATTCCCGCCGCAACGCCTCGGCCCGCGACGCGTGTTCCGGCCGGGCCCGGGAGAACACGCCCGCCGCTCCGGTCAGCGCCGAGGCCGCGTTGCCGTAGAGGACCTTGGGCGACACCCACGGCAACGCCGCCACCAGCGGTTCGAGCGCGAACCTCGGCCCTTCGCGCAGCTCCGGCACCCGCACCCCGTCGTCGTCCCAGCGCGCGTCGGACAGGTCGATCGAGATGCCGTGGGCGGCCCGCAGGCCGACGTACGGAGACCACAACCGCGCCAGCGCCCCCTGGAACAGGATGGACGCCGCCGCCCTGCGGTCGAGGGTGAGCAGCCGCTTCGCCGTCGCGTCGATGACCGCGTCGTCGGCCAGCCGCTCGACGAGCGGGACCCCGCCGCCGACGCCGAGCGCGAAGAAGGTGTTCACCCCTGCCACGTCGGCGACGGCGGCCTCGATGGTCGTCATTCCGCCGATTATCGGGGAACCGCTCAGATGTAGGTGACCGTGCAGGGCACCCCGTTGAGGGTGATGCCGGTCGGGTTCACGTAGGTCCCCGTGTACGTCGCCACGAAGCCGATGGGCGCCGAGGTGGTGCCCGGCGCGATCGACGGCGCCCAGACGGGGTTGACCGCCTGGAGGCTCGGGGGAGTCTGGGTCCACGTGGCCGACCAGCCGGAGCTCATCGTCTCGTCCCCGGCGAAGACGATCTGCAGGAGCCAGGGGGAGAAGGTGGACGTGCCGGTGTTCTCGACGGTGATGGACGCGACGAAGCCGCCGGTCCAGACGCTGGTGTCGTAGGTGACGTCGCAGGAGTACGTCATCGCGCGGGCGGGAGCGGAGATGCCGAGCACGAGGGCTGCGGCGACGGCGAGGGCGGTCAGGATCCTCATGGGCGGATGGTCCGGCGAGGACCGTTCCCGGTCAACGAAAGGGCACGTCACCGCAGTTCAGCGCGATGAATCTTTCACGTGCCAGGGCCGGTCGGGCTGGGTCGGCGTGGTGCCGCGCGCGACCTGGACGCCGTAGACGTGGTCGCCGACCACGCCGAGGTAGCCGTGACCGGTCAGGTGGCACCACGCCGGGAGGTCGATGGGCGCGGCCGGGTCGGTGGCGCGGAGGTGGACGACCGTCCCCGGGTCGAGCGAGTCGACGAGCCCGCGCAGCTCGATCAGGAGCAGCACGCAGCGCCGATCGCCGCCGTCGAGCACCACCGGTTCGTTCGCCATGGGACAAGTCTCCCCCAACCAGGTCAAGCGAGTGGGCGGCGGGATCATGCTTTAGTCCATACATGAACGGGATTTTCAGCGGCAAAACGTAACAAATGGCGTATTGCTAGCGTGGCCGGGTCCAGTCGATGTCAGGGGGACGATATGGGCAAGGTCACCGTAGGCCGGGAGAACAGCGACACGATCGACATCCACTACGAAGACCACGGGTCCGGGCGGCCCGTCGTGTTGATCCACGGCTATCCGCTCAACGGCGCGTCCTGGGAGAAGCAGCAGCGGGTGCTCCTCGACGCCGGCTTCCGGGTCATCACCTACGACCGGCGCGGCTGGGGCAAGTCCAGCCAGCCCGCCCAGGGTCACGACTACGACACCTACGCCCACGACCTCAAGATCCTTCTCGACCACCTCGACCTGCCGGAGGTCGACCTGGTCGGCTTCTCGATGGGCACCGGCGAGGTCACCCGCTACCTTGCCAAATACGGCAACGACCGGGTCCGCCGCGCGGTCCTGCTGGGCGCGATCCCGCCGTTCCTGCTCAAGACCGCCGACAACCCGGAAGGCGTCGACAAGTCGGTCTTCGACGGCATCAAGGAAGCCGTCGCCCACGACCGCCCGGCCTACTTCCGGAAGTTCCTGGACGACTTCTTCAACGTCGACATGTACGACGGCACCCGCATCAGCCGGGAGGCCTACCAGAACTGCTTCATCGCGGCCTGCCTGGGCAGCCCCTACTCGGCGTACAAGTGCGTCGACACCTGGCTGGAGGACTTCCGTGACGACCTGCCGAAGATCGACGTGCCGATCCTGCTGGTCCACGGCGACCAGGACCGCATCCTGCCCTACGCCAGCACCGCCGCGCGCCTGCCCGGCCTGATCAAGGACCTGACCTTCGTCACCATCGAGGGCGGCCCGCACAACATCGGCTGGACCCACCCGGAAGAGGTCAACAAGGAACTCCTCGACTTCCTGGAGCGCTAGCGCTGCAGCCGCCCGCAAGGCGGGCACAAGAGGGCCGCCCGACGCTGGGCCTCATGAACTCACGCCTGTTCAGAGGTCTCGCCGGGGTGGCCCTCGTCGCGTCCGCGGTCTTACCCGCCACCCCCGCGCTCGCGGAGCCCGCCCCGTATGTGCGGGTCATCCTCGACTCGATCGTCGCCCACTCGACCCAGGAGGGCGGCGGGGACGAGATCAGACTCAAGGTCAAGGGGCCGGGGATCGTGCCGTTCAGCAGCCGTACGGTGCAGATCTGGCCCGCCAACGAGTGGTATCCGCCGGTGGGCGTCCGGACCGGGGTCTGCTACAGCCCCGACAACGTCGCCTGCCCGCCGGGGATGCCGGTCCAGACGAACGGCGGCGGCACCCCGAACCGCCCGGCCTTCCCCGCGACGGGCGCTCTCGCGTACATCGACCTGTGGGAGATCGACGACTTCGACCCCGACGACCTGATCCTGGGCGGCTCGGTCCGGCTGACCCCCAGAGAGGGCTTCTCCCGCCAGACGATCCGCATGAGGACCGGCGACGCCGACTACGAGGTGACCTTCACCCTGGCGCCGAGCGAGACCCCGCTCTGAGGCCGGCGCGGTACCGCATGCCGTGGGCCTCGCCTGTGCGGTCTCCGCGAGGCGGTCTTGTGAGGTTACGCGGCGTGCGGGGCCGGTCGGGTGGAGGCGGCCTGGGGGTCCACGACGATGCCCGGTACGCCGACGTCCCCCAGGAGGGAGCGCAGGGCCGGTTCGCTGAGCCGGATCCAGGGCTGGTCGGCGCCGAGCACCAGGGCGAGCCGGACCGGAGAGGTGAAGGCCACCGCCGTGCGGGCTCCGCCCGGGGTGCGGAAGACCCGGAGAGCGTCGGCGCAGCCGGTCTTCCGGACCGGCACGAATAGCGGCACGTCCATCGTCGTATTCCCTTCCACGTTCACGGCATCGACGTTAGGGGCCGGAGAAAGGCCGTGGGGGTTTCCCTACGGCGATCCGACGCGTGCGCCGCGAATGCTGACGCCGCCTTTACGCGTGGTCATCGCGTCAAGGCGGCGTAGGAATGACATCAATATGGCCCGTCGCGGCCCCTTGTGCTTGTTGGATATGAGCGGAAGGGGGCGGGAAATGGTTTCTCGGCATGGCGCGCCATTGGAGTTGCTCATTCCGTGTGCCGCCGTGATGGCGGTCGGGGCGGTGGCCGTGGTGGCCGTGGCCGTACCGGACGTGTCTGGGCGGGTCGCCGCGATGGCCGGGCTGACGGCGGTGATCGGGCTGGTCGTGCGGCGTCCGGTGGCGGCGGGGGCGGCCGGGGTGATCGGGTGGTTCCTGACGACGGGATTCCTGGTGAACGGGCTCGGCGAGCTGACGTTCACGACGGCCGACTGGCTGCGGCTGGGGCTGCTGACCGGGGCCGGGCCGGTGGGCGCGGCGATGCGGCTGCCGATGCCGCTGCGGGTTTCTGCCCCCGCGAGGATTCCGGTCGTCACCGAATATCGGCGTATAGACCGATTTGCGCATCATAAGACTTTGTCCTGAATTAGCGTTGGCCGGGGCTGACGTCAGAATCCATGCGGGTATTTTGCGACCGGACACCTCCGTGGTGTTCGGTCGTTTCACAATTACAACTCGCATGGAAGTGCATATGCATACGCGTGCCAACAAATGGAGCCTGGGGCTGACGGGTGTACTCGCCGCCGCCCTGGTGACCTTGACCGGGGCGACCGCCTCGGCCCAGGTCAACCCCATCGACCCACCCATCCAGCCGGTCCCGGCGGCGCAGACCGTCCCGGGCACGGCGGGCGCCGAGAAGTCGGCCAAGAAGGCCGCCGCCAGAGCCGCCAAGAAGGCCACCGCCCTCCTGGCCCTCGCCTCGGCGACCCAGGCCACGAAGAGCGACGACCCCATCCCGGCCGCGCCGGCCAAGCCTGCCGCCTCGGCTCCGGCTAAGCCCACCACCCCGGCTTCAGCGAAGCCTGTCCCTCCGGCTCCGGCTCAGCCGGGGAGCCCGGCTTCGGCTAAGCCTGTGCCCCCGCCTCCGGCGAAGGTCGCCGCCCCGGCTCCGGCCAAGCCTGTCGCTGCGGCTCCGGCGAAGGTCGCCGCTCTGGCTCTGGCTCTGGCTCAGCCTGTCAGCTCGGCTTCGGCTAAGCCTGTGCCCCCGCCTCCGGCGAAGGTTGCCTCTCCGGCTTCGCCCAAGCCTGTCGCCCCGGTGCCGGCGGAGGTTGCCGGCCCGGCTGCTCCGGTTGCGGCTTCGGCGCCCGTCGCCTCGGCCGCTCTGGCCAAGCCTGCCGCCTCGGCTGAGGCCGTCGCCGCGCAGGTCGTGCTGGTCGAGAAGGCCGGAGCCGAGCGGGCCGAGGCGATGCAGCAGGCCGCCGTCAAGCGCGTCGAGATGATGCGGAAGGCCGCTCTCAAGCGGGCCGAGATGATGCAGAAGGCCGCCGCCAAGCGGACCGAGATGATGCGGAAGCTGGCCGAGATGCGCGCGGCCGCCGCGATCAAGGCCGCTCTGGCCGCGAGGGGCCTCACTCCGATGGCGACCGTCGACACCCCGGACGCCAAGGCCACCGCCCCGGCCGCAGTCAAGGCCGCCGTGCCCGCCGCCCAGGTGGCGAAGCCGGTCCCTGCTCCGACGAAGACCGCGACCCCGCAGGTCAAGAAGCCCGCCCCCGCCGTCGCCCCGGCCGCTCCGGTGCAGGCCGCTCCAGTGCAGGCTGGTTCCGCGCAGGCCGCTCCGGCGCAGATCCGTTCCGCCCAGGTTGCTCCCGTGCAGGCCGCTCCGGTTCAGGAGGAGGCGCTGTCCGCCGTTCAGGTCGCGGCGGGACTGGCCGAGGCTCATCCGTGTTGCAAGGGGCCGCGTGGTCCGCGTGGCCCGATGGGGCCGCCCGGACCTCCCGGGCCGCCCGGGTTCCCCGGCGTCCCCGGTCCGATGGGCCCGCTGGGCGCGACCGGTCCGGCCGGCGCGCCGGGGCTGGCCGGCGTCTCGGGCTACGAGATCGTCAACGGGCTGCCCGTCACCTGTGAGCCCGGCACCGAGTGCGCCGGTCAGGCGATCTGCCCGCTCGGCAAGCGGGCCGTCGGCGGCGGCTACTCGCTGGAGTCGGCCGGCCAGCCGGCCGTCAACACGGGCCCGAACCCGTCGGGTCTCTCGTGGGACGTGACCGTTTTCAACGGCGGCCTGCTGCCGCTGGAGTTGGTCCCCAGGGCGGTCTGCGTCACCGCCCTCTAGAACCGTGGAACGCCGTCCCGTGACACGCGGGACGGCGTTCCGCCGTCAGCGGCCGACGTCGCGCCGCATCAGGTCGGCGGGCTCCTCGCGCCGGACGATCAACCGCGCCGCCCCGCCCCGCACGGCGACCACCGGAGGACGGCACGTCAGGTTGTACGACGACCCCATCGCGTGGTGGTAGGCCCCGGTCACCCGCACGACCACCAGGTCCCCGGGCCGGGCGTCCCCGGCGGGCACGTCCTCGGCGATCACGTCGCCGGCCTCGCAGTGCCGCCCCACGATCGTCACGGGTTCCCCGGAGCGTCCGGGCACCGAGACCGAATAGCGTGCCCCGTAGAGCGCCGGGCGGGGGTTGTCGCTCATTCCGCCGTCGACGGCGACGAAGGTCCGGCCGCCCTGCCGCTTGACCGAGATCACCCGGTAGAGGGTCACCCCGGCGGCGGCCACGATGGCCCGGCCCGGCTCGACCACCAGCCTCGGTTCGGGCAGCCGGAGTTCGCGGCAGCGTTCGGCGACCACCTTCGGCACGGACGTCCCGAAGTGTGCCAGGTCGAGGCCCTGCTCGTCGTCGAGGTAGGCGACGCCGTGGCCGCCTCCGAGGTCGAGTTCGGGCAGTGTGGTCGCGAACCGCTCCCGGACCATGGCGAGCTGGTCGACCATGATCCGGGCCGCCGTCTCGAACGGCGTGACCGAGGTGATCTGCGATCCGATGTGACAGTGCAGCCCGGCCAGCCGCAGTTCGGGCCGGCTCAGCACCCGCCCGACGGCGTCGGGGAGCCCGGCGAGCGGGATGCCGAACTTCTGCCCCTCCGAGCCGGTGCGGATCGCCGCGTGCCCTCCGGCCTCGATCCCCGGCGTGACGCGCAGGTAGACGTCCTGCCGCGGCCCGAGCGGCACCAGCGCCGCCAGCCGGTGGATCTCGGCCACGTTGTCGGTGACGACGCGCCCGACCCCGACGGCGTCGCGCAGTTCGCCGGGGGTCTTGGCGTTGCCGTGGAAGATGATCCGGGACGCCGGGAACCCGACCGACCGGGCGAGCGTGAGCTCTCCGCCGGAGCAGACGTCCAGGGAGAGCCCTTCTTCCGCCACCCACGACGCCATGGCCTGGGTGAGGAACGCCTTCCCGGCGTAGGCCACCGTCGCCGACGGCAACGCGGCGAGGTATTCGCGGCAGCGGGCCCGGACGGCGTCCTCGTCCACGACGTACGCGGGGGTCCCGAATCGACGGGCGATATCAGCCAAATCCATAAAACGACACTAAGCACCCAAATAGCTATAAATAGGGATCTATATGTCGTTCTCGCGTATTTCCTACGCCGTATTGACGGGGTCGTAACTGCCCACGCTCCACACGTGCCCTTCGGGGTCGCGGATCGTGTACCCCCGCCCGCCGTAGTCCTCTGACCGGAGTTCCCGGATCACCTCCACGCCGGCGGCCTTCGCGATCTCGTACAGGGCGTCGATCTCCATGTCGTCGACCACGACATACGTGCTCGCGGGCCCGGTCACCACGTCGAGCCCGTGCCCGACGGAGCCCAGCATGACCATGCCGTTTCCCCGGCTGAGCTGGGCGTGGACGACCACGCCGTCGTCGGAGCGGTAGACCTCCGGCGAGGTGAAGCCCAGGACGGCGGTCAGCCACGCCAGGGCCTTGTCGGCGTCGTGATAGCGAATCGTCGGAATGACTGTCATGGCGTACCTTTGCCCGGAAAGTCGTAGGGACCTACCCCGGCCGGGCACGGTCGAAGACGCGGCCTGCCGCGGATCCGCCGTCCATCTTGCGGAGTTCCCGGCGTCTCAACCTTCCGTCCCCCGCCGGAGTCCTTAGGGCGATGTACGACGCAGAGGGATTCCGGAAGTTCGTGGCCGTACGCGGCCGCGCGCTGTCGCGTGCCGCCTACCTCCTCACCGGCGACCACGCCAAGGCCGAGGACCTCATGCAGGAGACCCTGGCCAAGGCCGCGGCCAAGTGGCGGCGGATCTCGGCCGCCGACGACCCCGAGGCGTACCTGAAGACCATGATGATCAACCAGTTACGGACCTGGCACCGCCCCCGCAGCCTGGTCTTCTTCCCGACCTCCCAGCCCCCGGACACCGCCGCGCCCCCGCCCGACACCGAACTGAAGATCGTGCTCCGGCACGCCCTGACCACCCTCACCGCGAAACAGCGCATCGTCCTCTACCTGCGCTTCTACGAAGACCTGCCCGAGGCGCAGATCGCCGCCCGGCTCGGCTGCTCGGTCGGCACGGTCAAGCGGCACACGCACGACGCCCTGAAGCGGCTGAGAAAGGCAGGCATCCATGAACCCGCGTGAGGCCTACCGCGACCTCGCCGACGACGCCCGCGACTACGGCGACCCCGACCGGGCCATCGACACCGCCGGACGCCGCCGGGCCGCCCGCTGGAGCGCCGTGGCCGTCGCGGCCGTGGTGATCGCCGTGTTCACGTGGCTCCGCCCCCAGCCGGAGCCGGCGACCGTCTTCCACAAGCCGCCGTACGCGAGCGCGCGGGCCCATTCCCTCTACTCCGCCTGCCGCACCGGTTGTTCGACCATGCTGCGGCTGACCGACGGCCGCGACATCGAGATCGGGATCGACACGATCCACCCACCCGGCAACTACACCATCTCCCCGGACGGCCGCTGGCTCGGCGTCCCCGACGGAGGCGGCTACCTGCTGAGCGACCTGCTCGGCGGCCCGGACCTCCGGATCCCCGCCGAACTGAGCGGCGTCTACGGCCCCTGGGTGTGGGCGGCCGACTCAAGCCGGATCATCCTGGCCAACCACCGGGACGGCGACGTCTTCCACTACCTCGACGTCGACCTGCGCACCGGCCAGGTGACCCGTCCGGTCGTCCCGGAGGGCAACGAGATCGTCGGCCTGACCGGCGGCGGCGACCTGATCCTCCTGCCGCCCCAGAAGGTCACCGACGAGCTCACCCTGACCGTCGCCGGACGCTCAGTCGTCTTCCGCGCCCAGTCCGGCCCGTTCGCCGACGAGGACCACGGGTTGTGGGTCCAGTCCCGGGGCGATCAGCTCTACCTCCACGAATACGGCGAGAAGCCCGTCGTCCAGATGTTCAGCCCCGACGGCCGGGCCGACGCCTACCTGGGGCTCCCGGACGGCCGCTACGCGGTGGGCCCGACCGCGACCGGATACGTCGTGGTCGAGCCCGGAAACCAGGCGCAGCGCCTCTACGAGATCGGGCAAGAGGAGAAGTTCGTCGGCGAATATCCGCCCCAGGCCGGAATCGTCATCCCGGGCCTGGCCCGCCACTAGGCCCGCCACTAGGCCAGCCGCGCCACCGTTTCGGGCGTGAGCTCGGCCAGGTCGGTCAGCACCAGCGACGCCCCGGCCAGCGCGTCGTCGTCGGGCGGATAGGCCTCCTGCGGCACGGCGACCACGATCAGCCCGGCCGCCGCGGCCGACCGCAGCCCGTTGCTGGAGTCCTCCACCGCGACACACCGTCCGGCGGTGACCCCGAGCCGCTCGACGACGGCCAGATAGACGTCGGGGGCCGGCTTGCCGCGCTTGATGGTCTCGGTGGAGATCGCCACCCGGACGTCCACGTCGAGGGCGGTCAGGACGGTGTCGATCAGCGCGGCGGGGGAGGAGCTGGCCACCCCGATCGGCCACTGGTCGGCGATGGCGCGCATGGTCGCGGCGGCGTGCGGGAGCAGGGGCAGGTGGTGGCGGTAGCGTTCGGCCATGCGCTCGACGACCGTCGCGGCGGTCTCGTCGGGGGAGAGCCAGACCCCCAGCTCGCCGGTCAGGTAGTCGGCCCACTCGGGGGTGCTCATGCCCATCAGGCGTTTCTGGGTGTCGGGCATCCAGGTGCCGCCGAACTCGGCGACGACGCCCCGGCGGACCTCTTCCCAGACGGGCTCGGAGTCGATGACGACTCCGTCGAGGTCGAAAACGACTGCTTCGATCATGCGTACAGCCTGACATGCGAGAAGGGGCCGTCCCGAAGGACGGCCCCGTTCCACCCCCTGGTTACGGCAGGGAGTAGATCACGGCGTCGCGCCAGTCGTAGTTCATCCAGTCGTAGTTCGGGTACATGCCGCCGGTGACGTCGGCGAGCTCGGTGTCGGCGAGCTCCTCGGCGGTGCTCTCGAAGTTGTTCATGACAACCCCCTTCGTTCGTGAACCTTGCGGAAACACAGTCGCAGGGGGCACTTGGCTATCACTTGTGCGCGACTCCGAGCGGTCTCCAAGTCGGATACGCGTCGGGGCCGCCCCGCAGGGACGGCCCCGAATCTCACCCCGTGGTTACGGCAGCGCCTCGATCACCGCGTCGCGCCAGTCGTAGTTCGCCCAGTCGTAGTTCCAGGGCAGACCGCCGGTGACGTCGGCGAGCTCGGTCTCGGTGAGCTCGTTCGCGGTGCTCTCGAAGTTGTTCATGACAACCCCCTTCGTTCGTGAACCTTGCGAATCAAGAGTCGCAGGGGAGACTTGGCGGGATCTTGGCGCTGATTGGGGCGTTCGCTTGGTGCGCCACCAAGCGCGCGTAATGGCCGCCGAGTTCCACCAGCTCGTCGTGGGTGCCCTGCTCGACGACGCGGCCGTCGTCGACGACCGCGATCAGGTCGGCGTCGCGGACCGTGCTGAGCCGGTGGGCGATCACGATGCGGGTCTGGGTCAGAGCGGCGAGGTTGCGCTCGATGGCGGCCTCGGTGACCGTGTCGAGGTGGCTGGTGGCCTCGTCGAACAGCAGCACCTTCGGCCGCCCGAGCACCGCCCTGGCCAGCGCCAGCCGCTGCTTCTGCCCGCCCGACAGGCCCATGCCCTCCGACAGGTTGGTCTCGTAGCCCATGGGCATCGCCATGATCTCGTCGTGTACGCAGGCCGTCTTCGCCGCCCGCACGATCTCCTGCGGCGTGGCCCCCGGCCGGCCCAGGGCGATGTTCTCCCTGATGGTGCCGGTGAACAGGTGGGCCTCCTGGGTGACCACCCCGAAGTGGCGCCGCAGGGAGGAGCGCTGGAGGGCCTCCATCCGGACCGAGTCGTAGCTGACGGTGCCGAAGGTGGGTTCGTACAGGCCGACCATGATGCGCGCGAGGGTGCTCTTGCCCGAGCCGCTCCCGCCGACGAGGGCGATCTTCTGGCCCCGGCCGATGGTCAGCGAGATCTTCCACAGGATCCACGGCCCGTTCGGGGCGTGCCGGAACGACACGTCGCGGAGTTCGATCTGCCCGCGCAGGTGGCCGACCTGGACCTCGCCGTAGGGCTCGGGGGTGAACTCCAGGATGTCGGCCAGCCGTTCGATGTGGGTGCCCGCTTCCTGGAGGACGCGGACCGTCCCCACCAGCGACAGGATCGGCGTCAGGGCCGCTCCCGCCAGCGCGACCAGCGTCAGCGTCTGGCCGAGCGGACGGCCGTCCAGCACCTCCCAGCCGCCGGTCCAGAGCAGCGCCGCCGGGGCGGCCAGGCGCATGCTGTCGAGGACCGAGGTGACCAGGTTCTCCATGCGCCCCTGCCGCGCGTCGGCCTTCAACTGGTCGAGGAAGAGCTGCGACCAGCGGCTCAGCGCGGCGTCCTCCAGCGCCCCGGCCTTGAGGATCTCCACTCCCTTGATGGCCTCCATGAGCTGCCCCTGCGTCTGCACCTGCGCCGACAGCGCCGCCAGGTTCAGGTCGGCCCGCCGCCGCCGGGTGAGGAGCAGCAGCACGGCCTGGACCGCCGCCAGCGCGAGCAGGCACAACCCCAGTGGCACCGACGACCACAACACGATCGTCACGTAGCCGATCGCGAGCGGCCCGTCGAGCAGCGCCGTCGTGATCGGCCCGGAGATGAGCTGCCGCAACCGGCTCACGCTGGCGCTGCGCTGGGCCAGATCCCCGGCGCCCCGGGTGGCGAAGTAGCGGTAGGGGAGCCGGAACAGATGGCCGACCACCTCCGACGTCAGCAGCCGGTCGGCGCGCAACCGCAGCTTGAGCACGGTCGCCGCGCGGAAATAGGTGAGCCCGAGGTGGACGGCGCCGGCCGCCGCCAGCGCCAGGCCCAGGGAGGCCAGCAGCGAGGAGTCCTTGGTGGGGAGCACACCGTCGACCAGGATGCCCGAGAACGTCTGCACCCCCAGCCCGAGGATCTGCAGCAGCAGCGACGCCAGGAGGATGCGCGCGATGAGGCCCTTCTGCAGCGCGGTTCTGGCGAGCGGGCCGACCCACGTCCGGCGGGCCCGTTTCCGGGGCTGGAAGGTCTCGCCCGGCTTGAAGGTGAGCAGCACGCCCGAGTAGCCCTCGGCGAACTCGTCCCGGGTCAGCCTGCGGCGGCCGGCCGCCGGGTCGACGACGTCGACGTGGCGGGCGGTCTGCCGTTCGACGACCACGAAGTGGTTGCGCCGCCAGTGGGCGACCGCCGGGAGGGGCGCGTCGGTGACGGTCTCGGCCTTGTAGGCGGTCGCGGTGAGCCCGTAGCCGCGCGCCGCCTTGACGATCGCCAGTGCCGAGAGTCCGTCGCGGCCGACCCCGCACTGCTCGGACACCTCGCGGACCCCGGTGTGGCGGCCGTGGTGGCTCAGCACCATGGCCAGACAGGCGGCCCCGCATTCGGCCAGGCCCGACTGGAGGCGGACCGGTACTCTCACGTTCACTTTCGTGATCGTGGCAGCCCCGACTTGGACCTCACTTGCCCATGATTTGAGGACCCGGCGAATCCGCCGGATCCTCAAAGGCGGATCGGTCAGGCGAAGGCGTCGAGCGTGGCCTCGCAGAAGGCCTTCAGGTCATCCGGCATGCGGCTGGTGACCAGGGTCGACGGGCCTTCGGTGCAGACCACGACCTCCTTGTCCTGCCAGGTCGCCCCCGCGTTGCGCAGGTCGGTCTGGAGGCTCGGCCAGGAGGTCATGGTGCGGTCACGGACGACGCCGGCCTCGATCAGCGTCCACGGCGCGTGGCAGATCGCCGCCACCGGCTTGCCCGTGTCGAAGAACTCGCGCACGAACCTGACCGCCTTCGGATTCATCCGCAGGAAGTCGGGGTTGGCGACCCCGCCGGGCAGCACCAGTCCGTCGAAGTCGGCCGCCTGGGCCTGGCCGACGGTGGCGTCGATCGGGAACCTGTCTCCCTTGTCGAGGTGGTCGAACGCCTGGATCTCCCCTTCCTTCGTGGAGATCAGTTTCGGCGTGCCACCGGCGTCCTTGATCGCCTTCCAGGGTTCGGTGAGCTCCACCTGCTCGACGCCCGCCGGTGCGGCGAGGAAGGCTATGGTCTTGCCTTCGAGCATGTCAGTCTCCCCTCTGAGCGGTGCGGACTCTTCCCCTGCCCAGTCCTTACGGGACCAACCGGAACGATTGTGCGGCCGTGCCGTTGCAGGCGTACTGGACGAGCTGCACCGAGTCGGCCGTGGAGGCGGCCGGGACGTCCAGGCACTTGCCGCTGCCCCGGTTCACGAAGTGGTAGTAGCCGTCGCCCTCGGCGACCGGGAGCCACTGCTGGTTGTTGCCGCCGCCGTAGGTCCAGGTCTGGACGGGGGCGTTGTCGGCGGTCGAGACGTTGGTCACGTCGAGGGCCTGGGCGGGGTTGCCCTGGCCGGAGATCCGGTGATAGCCGCCGCTGGTCGGGGTGAACTGGTAGCGCTGGGCGGCGGTGCCGTTGCAGGTGTACTGCTGGATCGCGGTGCCGTTGACCGTGCCGGCCGCGCGGGCGTCGACACACTTGGCGCTGTTCTCGTTCACGACGGTGTACCAGGTGGTGGGGGAGATCGGCCCGGTGGGCGGCGGGGTGGTGCCGCCCTCTCCGGCCAGCCAGCGGATGCCCTGGATGAGCCACTGGTTCTGCTGGGCGCTGGCGAAGGTCGAGGAGGTTCGGGTGTTGGTGGAGTAGTTCATCCCGTTGTGGCCGAAGTTGGTGTAGAGCATCTTGTACTTCGTGTTCGTCCACATGATCGGGTAGAACCCGCTGCGCCACTGCTGGTTGGGGTCGGTGCCGACCGGGAAGCTGGCGGCGTCGATCGAGGCCAGGATGTTGATGTCGGGGTTCTGCCGCAGGTCACGGCTCCACGAGTACCACTCGCTGACCGACGACTGGATCGTGGCGGGCAGCCCCGCGGTCGACGGGTGGTCGCGGTTCTCGATCTTCAGCGTCTCCGCCGTCGGCAACCAGGTGTTCGTGGCGAACGCCCCCGACCCGAGGAACGTGTTGTAGTACCAGCTCCAGGAGTTGGGGTCGGTGGTGAAGGCGCTGACGTGGAAGCCCAGCCACGCCCCGCCGTTGTTCATGTAGTTCTGGAACGCCTGGCGCTGGCTGACCGGCGGGGCGTCGTCGAGGAACATGACCACCTTGTACTGGGAGATCGTCGACGAGCTCAGCCGTGACCAGTCGGTCGTCGCCTCCCAGGTGAACCCGTTCTGGGCCGCGGCCGACGGGAACCACTCCTTGGCGTCCTTGGTGAAGTCGATGTGGGCGGCGTCCCACGTGCCGTTGTAGAAGGCGAGCACCTTGAACGGCGCGGCCTGCGCGGGCGGGCTGAGCACGGCGATCAGTACGAGGCCGAGTAAGGAGGCGAAGAGACGTTTCACGGGATACCTGCCTTGAACCGTGGGGGGTGGCCGCCGGCGCCGCGTGGCCATTTTCTTAAGAAAGTTTCCTAACAAATGACCACACCTGTCAATGATCTGGAAAATCGTGCGTCATGCACGACGAAGACGGCACCGTGCCGGTCCTCCAGCACGATGCCGTCGAAGACGCCGTCCTAGAAGACGGGCACGCCCGCGCGCACCAGCCTCCAGTTGACGTCGGCGAAGTCGGCCGGGTCGATCGTGCCCGACGCCGTCGCGGCGTCGATCAGCGCCTGGCGGATCTCCACCTGCCCGTTGTAGACCACGGGGGCCGTGGTGACGTGCGGGAAGCCGCCGCCGCCCGACTGACGGTAGTTGTTGATCGCCACCACGAACTGCTGGTCGGGGGTGACCGGGTTGCCGTCGTGGCTGAGGCCGACGATGCGCGACCCGACCGGCTGAGAGATGTCGACGTCGTAGTCGACGCCCGCGAGCTGGTCGTAGTTGTAGTCGGGCGTGCCGCCGGCGTTGGTCAGCGCGGCCAGGTCGATCGGCGCTCCGGGGGCGACCTGGGCGAAGTACTTGGCGGAGTACTCCAGGAAGTCCTTCACCTGGGCGCCGGTCAGCTTGATGCCGAGCAGGGTGTTGTCGTAGACGTACAGGCCCGCCATGTCGCGCACGCTCACCGGCCCGGCCGGGAACACCGCGCTCCGGCTGAACGGCGCCGCGATCGACAACACCGGCAGCGCCGCGTCGGGCGTGCCGGCCACGGCCGCCTTCACCACGTCGGTCTGCACCTTCTGGATGTAGTCGAGGATCGGCGTGTCCTTGTAGGGCGACTCCACCGCCGCCAGCTGCTCCTTCGACTGCGCGACGACCTGGTTCACGTAGGCGACCGTGGTGTCGTGCTGCGGCTTAATCAGCTTGACGATCTTCGGGTCCTCGGCGACCGTGTTGGCGTTCAGCGTGGTCGACGCCTTGCCGGTGACCCGCCACTCGCCGCGCTGCTTGGCCAGAGTGAAGTCGACGACCGAGAGCCGCTGCCCCCACCGCCCCGGCTCGGTCAGCAGCACCTGCTCGCCGGTGACCTTGTTGGTCACGAACCGCTGCGGCACGTCGTTGTGGGCGTGCCCGAAGAGGACGGCGTCGATGCCGGGCACCTGCTCGGCCACCATCGCCGAGGCGTTCTCCACCGGCAGCTCCGACCCGTAGGACGACAGGCCGTTGTCGCCGGCGTGGGCCGTGACGAGCACGACGTCGGCGCCCTTGGCGCGCAGGACCGGCACGTACTTCCTGGCCGTCTCGACCAGGTCGAGGAACTTCAGCCTGCCCTCGACGTTGGCCTTGTCCCAGATGGCGCTGCCCGGGTTGGTGAGCCCGAGGACGCCGACCTTGACCGGCTTCTCGCCGCGGACCTTCATCGTCTTGATGACGTAGGGCTCGTAGGCGGGCCGGCCCGTCGTCGCCGACACCGCGTTGGCCGCCAGGACCGGGGCCTTCATCTGCTTCACCCAGGTGGCGAGCAGCGGGATGCCGTAGTTGAACTCGTGGTTGCCGAGGGTCACGGCGTCGTACCCGATGGCGTTCATGGCCTTCGCGATCGGGTGGACGGCCCCCGTCTCGGTGATGGGCTCGACCTTGGCGTAGTAGTAGGCCAGCGGGGTGCCCTGGATGGTGTCGCCCGAGTCGAACAGCAGTGTCCTGTCCGCTCCCCGGTCACGGCGGATCTGGTTCACCAGGGTGGAGATCTTGGCCAGGCCGACGTCGTTGCGGGCGTTGTCGTCGTATTCGGCGTTCTTGAAGTAATCCCAGTTGAGGGCGTTCCCGTGGATGTCGGAGCTCGCCATGACGGTGACCGTGACCTCGTGGTCGCGGTCGGCGTTCGCCGGGACTGCGGGTGCGAGGGCCACGGCGGCGAGGGTGATCGCGCCGAGAGCCCGTGCTGTTAAGGAGAACATGGGACGGGACGCTACCTGACGCCCGTCTGCCGTTCGGCGACGAGCTGGAAGACCCGCTTGAACTCCGCGTACGCCTCCTCTCCCACCGCGCGCGCGTGCTCGGCCTCCATCTCCACGAGGACGGCGTCGGACTTCTCCATGTGGTCGAGGCCCAGTTCGGTGGGCACGACGAGCTTGGCCCGGCGGTCGGCCGGGTCGGGGCGGCGTTCGACGTACCCGAGTGCCACCAGTTCGTCGACCAGGGTGCCGATCACCTGCTTGTGCTGGCCCGACTGCGCGGCCAGGTCGGAGGCCCGGCTGCCCTCGACGTCGAGGTAGGCCAGCACGGCGCCGTGCCGCGGCCTGACCTGGGCGTGGCCCATCGTGGACAGGCGCGTGAACAGCTCCTTCTGCAGGCTGAACAGCGTGCGGCCGGACAGGATCCCCAGGTCGGGCCGCTCGCGCTTGCGCTCACTCCGTCGCACCACAGGCCTCCAATTTAGTCACTTATTTTGACCGTCACTATTTCTTACTATATGGTCGAGCACGACAACGTTCGCAGGAACAGGGGGAGATCGCGATGACCATTCTGATCACCGGAGCCACCGGCACCGTCTCCAGGGAGGTGCTGAACTCGCTCCAGGGCACCGATGACCTGCGGGTGCTGGTGCGCGACCGCGACAGGGCGCCGGCGGGGGTCGAGGCGGTGGTCGGCGACCTGCACCACCCCGAGACGCTCGAACCGGCGTTCAAGGGCGTCGACACGGTGTGGCTGCTCACCGCCATGGGCCCCGACGCCACCCACGCCAGCAGCAACGCGCTCTGGGCGGCCAGGCAGGCGGGGGTGGGCCACGTCGTCCGCATGTCGGCCATCGGCGCCGGACACGACGCCCCGACCCGCAACGGGCGGCTGCACGCCCTGTCCGACCTCGAACTCGCGGCCTCCGGCCTCGGCTGGACGGTCCTGCGCCCGGCGTACTTCATGCAGAACATTCTCGGCTCGGTCGGCGGCGGCACCTTCTACGGGGCGCCGGGGGAGGGCCGGGTCGGCATGATCGACGTGCGCGACATCGCCGACTTCGCCGCCACCGTGCTCCGCGACCCCGCGCCGCACCACGGCCAGACCTACACCCTCACCGGGCCGGAGTCGCTCCGGCTGCGCGACGTGACCGGCGCGCTCGCCGAGGCGTCCGGCGGGCCGCTCGCCTACCAGCCGATGAGCCCCGACGACGCCTACCCCGTGCTGGTGAACGCCGGGATGAAGGAGTGGGACGCGGCCGTCACGGCGGAATACCTGAAGGCCTACGACGCGGGCTGGGGCGACTACACCACCCCCACGTTCAGCGACGTGACCGGACGGCCGGGCCGGACCTTCACCGAGTTCGCCCGCGACTACGCCGACCGGATCGGCGGCTGAGAACCGCGCGGGGCGACCAGCCCCGACTCGTAGGCGACGATCACGAGCTGGGCGCGGTCGCGCGCGTGGAGCTTGGTCATGGCCCGGTTGACGTGGGTCTTGGCGGTCAGGGGGCTGATCGCCATCCGCTCGGCGATCTGGTCGTTCGACAGGCCCCGCGCGACCAGGACGACCGCCTCGCGTTCCCGGTTGGTCAGCTCGTCCGGCGTGGCGACCTGGGCCGGGGGCGGCTGGGTGACGAAGTTGTCGATGAGCTTTCGGGTGATCGACGGGGCCAGCAGCGCGTCACCCCGGGCGGCCACCCGCACGGCGTGCAGGAAGTCCTCCGGCACGATGTCCTTGACGAGGAACCCGGCCGCCCCGGCGCGCAGCGCGGCGAAGACGTGCTCGTCGAAGCCGTAGTTGGTCAGGATCACGACGTGCACCCCCGCCAGGGCGGGGTCGGCGGCGATGCGCCGGGTCGCCTCGATGCCGTCCAGTACCGGCATCTGGATGTCGAGCAGCACGACATCGGGCACGAACTCCCTGACCAGAGCCACCCCGGCCAGCCCGTCGGCGGCCTCGCCCACGACCTCGATGTCGTCTTCGAGATCGAGCAGCGCCCGGAACCCGCCGCGCAGCAACGGCTGGTCGTCGACCAGCAGCACCCTGATCACGACGACTCGTCCACCGGAAGCTCCGCCTGGACGGTGAAGCCCCCGCCACCACGCGGCTCCGCCCGCAACCGTCCGCCGAGCGCGGTGACCCGCTCGCGCATGCCGAGCAGCCCCACCCCCGGAACCGGCGCGGTCTCGGGGGTGGCCCGGCCGTCGTCGTCGACCCGGACGACCAGCGCGCCGGGCCGGTGGTCGATCAGCACCGACGCCGTCGCCGCGGCGGCGTGCCGGGCGACGTTGGTCAGCGACTCCTGGACGATCCGGTAGGCCGTCCGCCCCACCGCCACCGGCACGTCCGCGGGCCGCCCCTCGATCGTCAGCCGTGCGTCCAGGCCCGTCGTGCGCGCGCGTTCCACCAGTTCCGGTACGTCGTCGAGCCCGCGCGGCGGACTCTTCCCGTCGTCGCGCAGCGCCTCCAGGGTCGCGCGCAACTCCCGCGACGCCTCACGACCGGCCTCCCGGATCACCAGCAGCGACTCGGGCACCTGCTCACCGCGCTTGCGCGCGACGTGCACGGCCACCTCGGCCTGCAGCTTGATGACCGAGATCTGGTGGGTGAGCGAATCGTGCAGCTCCCGCGCGATGTGCAGCCGCTCCTGGTCGGCCCGCCGCCGCGCCGTCTCCTCGCGGGTGCGCTCCGCCTCGTCGGCCCGCCGCTCGGCCTGCCGCAACGCCTCACCCGCGGCGCCGGCCGCGACCAGCCAGGCGAGTTCGAGCGCGCCCCGCGCCTGGGCGAAGGCCTCGCCCGTGTCATGCAGCCCCGAGGCCAGGGCGGCGAGGGGAAGCGCGGCCAGCATGAGCACACTGGCGACCACGGTGACGGCACGGTGCCCGGCCCGGACGGCGGCGTACACGGCGAACAGGAAGGCGACGGCCGGCACGTCGAAACCCGCCGCCTGGTAACCGACCGCGCACACCCCCGTGACGACCAGCACCGCGACGGGCGCGCGGCGACGCGCGGCCAGCGCGAGCCCGCCCGCCACCAGCGGCACGTAACCGACACCGGCCGCGTCCTGCTCCGACAACCCGGTGACGAGCAGCGCCGTCGCGACGCAGACGGCGATCGCCCCGTCGACGACCGCGGCCCGCCGTGTGTCCATGCGCGCACCCTAACCCGGTTGCCGCCGGTGGCGACTCCTGCGGACGGATGACCGGGAACTACGGCGTCTGCGGTATTCGCGCCTGTTTCCGAGGCGTCGGCGGCAGGGCGGGTGGCCTGCGGGGGGTGGACGACAGGAGGTGGTCTCCGCGGACATGATCCGGCTCATCCAGTTCGTTTCGGAGGAGCGTGTCACATGTCAGTCCCGATCATGGTCACTGAGGTCGCGCCGGTCTACGGCCTCACCGGCGGGCGCGTGGTGTCGTTGGTGGCCGCGCTCGCGGCACTGGCCGGAGTGGGGTTCGGCGGGATGGCCCTCTTCCGCTTCGTCCGGCGGCGAGCGGTCATCGCACTGGCCGCCGGGGCGGTGGGGGTGGCCGGCGGCGGGTGGGTCGTGGCCGTCGCCGAGGGCGGGCCCGGCACCGGGGCGGGAATCGTCGGCGGGCTGGTGGCGCTGGTCTTCGGGCTGGTCGCCCTGGCCCTGGGCGGGATGGCGCTGAAGCAGTCATGACCCATCACCGGGCTTCTGCCGCTGACCCGGAGTGTCGTCGCGCACGGCGCCGGCGGTGAGGATCGCCGCCAACTTCCCGACCCGGTGGCGCGTCTCACCTTCATGGGCATTCTGCTTCGAGTCACCGCCGCGGCCGTCGCCTTGTTCGCCGCCGCGGAACCGGCCGCCGCCGCGGCGTCGGCCGATCAGTGGAAGGTGGTCCGTCAGGACCGCCGCGACACCTACGACGCGGTGACGGTGACACCCGGCGGAGCGGTCTGGGTCGCCGGGACGAGCGGCACCAAGCCGGTCCTGCTGAAGGGCCGCACCACCTTCAGGCGGGTCACCGGCCCCGGCTTCCGGGTGAAACGGCTGGCCTCGGCGTCCGACACCAGGGTGTGGGCGTTCGGCACGTCGAAGTACGCCCGATGGGACGGCAAACGCTGGCAGGTCAAGCCCTGGAGCCACGGCCGGGTCGACCGGGCCTACTCCATCGGCAAGAACCTGTGGGTCGTCGAGAACACGAACACCTTCTCCACGGCCGGCGGCGCCGGCTGGAAGGCCCGGTCCACGCTGCGACGCCTGACCGGGTCGACGTGGCGCAAGGTCCCGACGCCGATCGTGGTCAAGGGCCTCGACGGCACGTGGGCGGCCGGCTCGGCGCACGGCAAGGCGGCTCTGGCCCGCTGGACCGGCACGGCCTGGCGCGCGGTCGCACTCCCCGCGATCCCGGCCGCGCACCCGGGCCAGATCTCGGAGCTGACGGACGTGGCCGTCGACGGGGAGACCGGCAGGGTGATGGCCGTGGGCTGGGTCGCCTGGCCGTGCGGCGCGGGGAACTGCGGTGAGACCCTGCTGCTGTCCGGGTATCTGGGCGGGTTCGTTTTCGAGCTCCGCGCCGGTCTGGGTGTCCAGCCACGCGCCCAGGCGGAACCCGACGGAAGGGGCGGGGCCTGGATCGTCCACCCCGCCAAGGGCGGCGGCAGCGCATACCTGCACATCGGCGCCGACAACGTCGAGACGGGCACCTTCCCGGCTCCCTCGAAGCAGTCCGTGCGCGACCTCGCGATCCAGGTGGAAAGCCGCTCCATCTGGGCGGTGGGCGCGACGCCTTCCGGCGGCAACGGCGTGATCTGGGCGAACGGCCGCTGAGCCGGGCGCGGGCCGTCGTTTCCGTACAAGACGGGTGTTGCGGGGCCTCCTAGCATGGGTGTGGCCCAACACTTCGTCGATCGACGCGGCGACCCCCGTCGCCCGGCAATGAGGAGAACAGCACATGCGTGAGTTGGTCTACACCGGGTTCGTCTCGCTCGACGGCGTTCTCGATTCCCCGGGCGGACCGGCCGAGGGGCACCGCAGCGGCGGCTGGGTGGTCAAGGACATCGAGTTCCTCCCCGAGGCGTTCTCGCTCAAGGGCGAGGAACTCGAAGACACGACGGCCCTGATGTTCGGCCGCCACAGCTACGAGGCGTTCGCGCCGGTCTGGCCCGGCTCCGACGACCACGCCTCCTACAAGGACCTGCCCAAGTACGTGGTCTCGTCCACGCTGTCCGACGACGCCCTCGTCGACGGCTGGGGCGAGATGACGATCCTGCGCTCGACCGAAGACGTCGCCGAGCTCAAGAAGGGCGAAGGCGGCGCGATCTTCATCCACGGGAGCGCCGAACTCGCCCGGCGCCTGTCCGACGCGGGCCTGATCGACCGCTACAACCTGCTCGTCTTCCCGGTGCTGCTCGGAGCCGGCAAGAGCCTGTTCAGCAGGGCCGACAAGGACAAGCAGACCCTCCGCCTCCGGACCTCCGAGGCCTACCCGAACGGCATCGTCAAGATGATCTACGACGTCGTCGGCTGATCGAGATCCAGCGCGATCGCCCCACCGGCCCCCTCGCGCAACTGCCGCGCCGTCCGCCCGACATATCTCCGCAGCGCCCGCGCGAGGTGCGGCTCGTCGAAGTAGTCGAGCTTCGTGACGACCTCGGCGACCGGCGTGCCGGAAGCGAGCAGCGCCGAGGCCGTGCGGACCCGCTCGATCTGCCGCACGGCCCCCTGAGTGAACCCGGTCGCCGCCCGGAACCGGCGCTCGACCGTGCGCCCCGACACGTCTGGACGCCCACCCCGGAGAACCTCGGCCACGAGCGGGTCACGGACGACGGCCCCGGCCCGCACCAGCCGCTCGACCAGGGCCTCGGCGTCGTCAGGACCGGGCGTCTCCCAGCGCAGACCGTCGAGCTCGAAACTCCCGCGCGTGACGTCGGGAAGCACGAGACCACCGTCGACGAGATCGGCCGTGGGCACGACCCGGAGCGAGGTGCCCACGGCGAACTGGATGCCGACGAAGCTGGCGCCCTCGGGGACCGGCGCGGTGGCGGTTCCGGTCTCGGGGCCGGTGACGCTCACGTGTGCCGTGCCTTCGCGCTCCCAGAACACCAGGCCCCAGCACGGGGTGGCCACCGAGGTCATCTCGGTGACGCGCCGGCTGGTGCAGGTCCAGACGGAGTCGACCCAGGGCGAGTCGGACGCGCGAATGTCGAACCGCAGTGCCACGGGAGAAGGATAGGTGCGGATCGTCGTACACCCAATCGAATTGCCTGCCGGACTCGCCCATGGGTCCACTTGATGATTACATGATTACGGAGGTAGTCGTGATCGTTGAGTACGTTCGATATCGGGTGCCCGACCCGGAGGGATTCGAGGCCGCCTACCGCCGGGCCGCGGTGCCTCTCGGGGCGGCGCCGGAATGCCTGGACTTCGAGCTGTCGCGGTGCGTCGACGAGCCGGAGTGCTACATCCTGCGCATCGAATGGACGTCGGCGCAGGGTCACCTGCAGGGCTTCCGGAACAGTGAGCGGTTCCAGGAATTCTTCGCCGAGATCAGGCCGTATGCGGCCGGCATCGAGGAGATGCGCCACTACGAGCAGGTGATCACCAAGACCGAGCCCACGATGTACGACTGGGCGGGGGGAAGCGAGGCGTTCGAGCGGCTCACCGAGGTCTTCTACGACAACGTGATCAGAGACGACCTGCTCGGACCGATCTTCGCCCACATGGACGGGGAACATCCCCGATTCGTGGCGATGTGGCTGAGCGAGGTCTTCGGCGGCCCCGACCGCTACACGCGCGAGCGCGGCGGCTACCCGCACATGCTCGCCCAGCACGTCGGCAAGCACATCAAGGAGGCCCAGCGGCGCCGATGGGTGAGCCTGCTGATGGACGCCGCCGACGAGGCCGGACTGCCCCGCGACCCCGAATTCCGGGCGGCGTTCGCGAGTTACGTCGAGTGGGGCAGCCGCCTGGCGGTGGAGAACTCCGCACCCGGCGCGACACCACCGGCCAAGGCGCCGGTGCCTCGCTGGGGGTGGGGGGTCGCGCCGCCGTACACGCCTTGACGCGAGCGTCCTGGTTGCGTGGATATGCCGTTTTCCTCTTACGACCCCGAACTCCATATAGGGCCTTAATCCTGCCGCTGATTTACCCCACGACCTTCTCGTTATGGGTTTAGCACCTCGATACCCAGCATCGCCCGAACCTCGCCAATTAGACCGGGCGGGGCAGACGTTGCCACCGCCGTACGCGACCGCAGTCAATTCCGGTCACCCGAATTCCGGGTTCGAGGTAATCGCCCTGTTTCGGCCTCCCGGCGTGGCCAATTGCCGGAAAAACATCATCTTGTCGATGTTTGCCGGTAGCCTTCCGCCCAAGGACGTCAAAAGGATGGCAATGGACCCTCGTGAACTTGGGTTTGGGCGGCTGAAGAGCGTTGCCGACGCGGCTGGACGGATGGTTGCCGACAGCACGAACGCCGCGATGAAACTCGTGGCCGATGCCGCCGGCGATGCCGAGGAGATAGTGAGGCAGTCCGCCGAGCAGGTGAGGGCGAAGGTCGCAGAAGTAAAGGACAGCCTGTCGGCGAGTTCGTCCCCCGGCGACGCCAATTCCGCTGACTTGTCCGCTCTCAGTCCCGATGCGAAGTTGCTCTATTGCCGGGTGTTGGTGAGCCTGGCACTGGTCGACGGACTTCTCGATCCTCGCGAGATCGCGAATCTGTACTTGTTCGCATCGACCATCGGCCTCGATGGTGAAGCACGATCCAAGCTGCGCGGTGAGATGACCGGCGCACGACGCGATGCGGCGAGCGGCGCAGGGGCACTCGACGCCACGGTGGAGCTGGCCGGGGAATTGCGCGACCTCCTCGAAGAAGATAAGCGGGACCCGGTGTTCACGGCGCTGATACGCGATCTGGTGCGAATCTCGCGTGCTGACAGGCACGCTGCGGATATCGAGCGTGAGCGAATCGTGCTGGTCGCCGAACTCGTGTTTCCCGAGTCGGCTGACGAGGTCGTACAGGCGACCGAACGGCTTGTGGTCGCCGAAGAGGAATTCGCCTCGGGCAATATCACGACCAGCCAGCTTGAGACCACTACCAAAGACATCGCTGCCAAGGCGGCTGCTTTCGGCGTCCCGATCGCCGCGGTCAGTCTCGCCGGAAGCGTCTCCGGCCTCAGCGCGGCGGGAATCACCTCGGGTCTGGCGGCCCTGGGGTTCGGCGGCCTGCTGGGACTGAGCGCGATGGTCACCGGCATCGGCACCGTGGTGATTCTCGGGGTCGTCGTTCATCAGGGGGCGCGCTACATGCTGACCGCCAACGAGCGTGAACGGGAGAACCGGCGCGAGCATCTGATCCAGCAGGTCATCAAGAATCACCAGGAGGCGATGGCCGAGCTCACCGACGACATCGCGGGGCTCGCGCACCGGATGGAGTCCCACCTCAGCCAGACCACGAGGAACGAAGAGCGACTCGCCGCACTCCGGGCTGAGCTGGCCGCCTTCCAGCTCGCCTTGGTGAACCTGCAGAACAGTCAGGAGGCCTTCGAACGGCGGGAGCCGCTCAGTGCCGGATGACCAGCTTTCGGCTGCCGCCATAGTCGTGGCTTACCAGGCCGTCACGCTGACCGAACTTCGGGATTTGTTCGACCAGGTGGAATTCGACCTCAAGGACGTCCTGGAACGCGAACTTCGGGTCAGCCACACCCTGGACTCGGTCGAATCCGAATTCGACGTGGTGCGCGCCCGTCTCGAAGCGATGGGCGTGCTCATATCCACCCAAGAATCACCGTCGGACACGGTGACCACCGTGGGTGCCGAGACACCGGGCCGTCCGCGTTACGCCGTGCCCGTCGTTCCGGCTGACGGCGATTTCGATGAGCTCGCCAGACTCGCCGGAGCCCGGTTGGATCGGCTGGGGATCGATCTGACCCGTGACCCGCTCCAGCAGGTCCTTCCCACCGGCCAGATAGCTCGCAGCCTGCGCGGATACGCCGCGGAACACGGTGACGTCAGCTGGGATGAGACCGACTGGACGGTCGTTCTGATGGCCGGAGTCGTCGCGACCTTCCTTGATGTCACCCTCGTCCGAATCCCCAAGGATTCCACGTTCCTGGGCGAGGAATACCCGGGATCACCTCTCACCAAGTGGCTCCAGGACCGTGACCGCGCGAAACGCATCTACCAGCGTTTCTTCAAAGGGTTTGAGAAGCGGTCCAAAGTGCCCTACGACGCCCCTACCACCTGGGCAACCGAGGGCCTGGTCAGCGGCATGGGACCGAAGACCCATCGGCTCCAGAGCCCCGGCCACGATCCGGCCCTCGGTTTCCTCATCGGCGTGGCGGATCTCATGCACGGCAGCGGCACCTACATCGACGGGGCAGGGCGACTGGTCCAGGTCGCAACCGACGCGACCCCGGAAGGCCTGATCACCGCTCTCATCACCCAGATACGCCATCTGCTCTCGGACGTCTACACCCCTGCCGGCCTCCCGCCCCCGTTGTTCAGCCTGCTCCAGCTCGGCCGGCTCGACTCCCCGTTCGCACTGGATAGCTCAGGCGTCAAAGTGCCCTGGACCGACGTCGCCCGCTACATGTATATGAACGGCTACGACCTGCGGCATTTCTTCACGATGGGCATCACCCCTGGCGTCGTGTCCGCGATCATCCGCGGATACTGGCTGCTCAAGAGCTATGCCACCGGCGGCACCGCGGCGCAACGGAAACTGGAGCACGCCAAACTCACCTCCATGCTGCTACTTGGGCACACCATCGCCACGTCAGGCACTCTTCTCAAGACGGGGTTGCTGTTCGGCATGAACCCGGCAGCTCTCAACTACAACCAGATTCTCGCCATGGCGCCCGCCACCATCGCCTGGTTCAAAGAAGCCATCGCGCGTGACCACCGAATCAATCAGGCCTTGGATACGGAATGGGAATCGCTCCTCAGGCAATCCGAGAAACGATCGTCTCCGGTTACATCGGCTCTCATCTAGTGCTCCGCCGATCCCTGACCGCTCCGAGCAAATAACGCCTGCCCCGCCCATATTGGGAGCAGGGCCAGAACAGGCGTCGAGGAAAGCCGCCCGGGGCGGTTCGGGCGGCCCTGTGCCCCGGTCAGATCGCGGTGACCTCAAGCTTGACCTCGTACGAGTACCACGTCGAGTTCGAGCCGCTGATGAACTGGGTCGGCAGGATCAGCGACTGGCCCACGTTCAGACCCGAGCAGTTGCTGCCGGTGGCGACCGCCGAGCCCAGAGCCGTGCCCGAGCCGGGGGACGGGAGCGTCACCTCGCGCAGGGAGAACGACACCGACCCGCCCGTGGAGGTGATCACCGAGCTCGGGTTCTCGAAGGAGGCCCCGTACGCGATGTCACCGGTGACCATCTTCACGTGGTTGGAGTTGACCCTCGGGTAGAGGTTGCCGCCGACCAGGAAGCGGAGCTCGTCCCTGCCGTCCGTCTCGTCCACGTTGTTGGCGTAGATGGAATAGAGCTCCACGCGGCAGGGGACGGCCGCGTGGGCCGGCGCCGCGACCGCGACGGGGGCCACCAGGGCGGTGCTCAGGGCGAGGACGCCGAAGAGTTTGCGCATGATCGGTCACTCCTTGGGACTGGACGCCCGCGACCGTCGCGAGCGCCGCCCCAGGCTGCGGGGACCACCGTGAGCACACCGTTAAGGCCCAGCTACGCGCACTTTCACGCATGGACCGCCGGGGCGCCCCGACGTACGCTCCCCCTGTCATGGGGGACGAATTCACTCTTCTGTTGCTCGGCCCTCCGTACCTGGCGATCGGGGAGACGCCTGTCGCGGTCCGGTCGGCCAAGAGCCGGGCGCTGCTGTGTTACCTGGCCGCCGTGCCGGGGCCGCGGCCGAGGGCCGAACTCGCCGGGTTGTTGTGGGGTGAGCGCCCGGACGCGCATGCCCGGGGCAGCCTGCGGCTGGCGCTGTCGGAGTTGCGCAAGGAGGTCGGCGGGTGGCTCGACATCACCCGTGAGCAGGTGGGCTTCCGCGCCGACCGCCCCCGCTACGTCGACCACGACCGGCTCGCCCAGGCCACCACCATCGGCGACGCGCTGCCGCTGTGGCGCGGGGAGTTCCTCGACGGCGTCGCCTTCGTCGACGCCCCGGCCTTCGCGGAGTGGCTCGCCGCCGAACGCCTGCGGGTCCGCTCACTCTTCCGAGACCTTCTGGTACGTCAGGCGGGCTCCGCCCACGAGATCGTCAGGCTGGCCAGGCTGCTGGGCGAACTCGATCCGTACGACGAGGAGGTGCACCGCCTCCTCATCTCCTCCCTGGCGGGGACCGGCAACCGCGCCGCCGCCCTGCTCGTCTACGCGGAGCTGCGCGACCGCCTGGCGGCCGACCTCGGCGTGGAGCCCTCCGCCGAAACACGGGCCACACGTGAGGCGCTGGGCCCGCAGAGAAAGGTGGCCGCCCCGCCCGTGCCCAGCACACCGCTCGTCGGCCGCAAGGCGGAAGTCGACCAGGTGGCGGCCCTGCTGGAACGGGAGCGGATCGTCACGCTGCTCGGACCGGGCGGAGTGGGCAAGACCCGGCTGGCGCTGGCCGCCGCCGCGCGCGTGCCGGGCGCGGCGTTCGTCACGTTCGCCGGCGTGGGCCCGGACGCCGCGGTCACCACCGTGGCCCGGCGGCTCGGAATGGATCTGTCGTCGCCCCGCCCCGCCAGAGAGGTGCTGTTCGAGACCCTCGCCGAACGTTGTCTCCTGCTCGTGCTCGACAACCTGGAGCATCTGCCGGCGTTCGACGCGGTGATCGGCGACCTGCTCGCCGCCTGCCCCGACGTCCGCGTCCTGGCCACCAGCAGGCGGCGCCTGAGCCTGCCCGGCCCCAGCGTCGTGGTGGAGGGCCTCACCGCCCCGGCGGCCGAGGAACTGTTCGCCGTCAGGGCCCGGACCGTCCAGCCGGCCTTCGACCCCGGACACGAGGCCGCACTGGTGGCCGGAATCTGCGCCGCCACCCGCGGCCTGCCGCTCGCGATCGAACTGGCCGCCAGCCTGCTGCGCGCCCTGTCCTGCGCCGACCTCGCCGGCCATCTCGACACCGGTCTGCTCGGAGCCGACGGCCCCGCCCCCCGGCCGAGGCACGCCACGATGCGCCGGGTGTTCGAGACGTCGTGGACGCTCCTCACCGAGGAGGGACGCCGCGTCCTGCCGATACTGTCCGCGTTCGGCGGCGGCTTCACCTTGGAGGCCGCCCTCGACGTCGCCGAGACCACGCCCGAGGTGCTCGTCCACCTGGTCGACCACAGCATGATCACGTTCCAGCCGCCGGGCCGCTACCTCATGCACCCGCTCATCCAGGCCTTCGCGGCCCAGCACCTCACGGCAGAGCAGCCCGTACGCCAGCGTCACGCCGGCTACTTCGCCGCCCTGCTCGACGCGCACGCCCGAGGCATCCGCGACGCGACCGACGACCGCGCCCCCCTCCTGTTGGGCGCCGAGCTCGACAACATCCGCCTGGCCTGGGCACACGCCCCCGAGCCAGACTTCCTCGACCATTACTGGACGTTGTGCCTGCGCCTCGGCCTGTACGAGGAGTCGGCGGCCGTGGTGGAAGACAGCCTGGCGGGTGACTCCCTCACCGGGGAACCGCGAGCCAGACGACTGCGCATGGCAGCGGTCAGCTACTACCAACTGGCCAAGGAGCGGCGCGCCCTGCGCCTCGCCGAAGAGGCACTCGAAGCACTGGGCCGGCCACTGCCGTCCGGATGGCGTCGCGCGCTCGTACGCCGGATCGGGCAGATGTTCTCACCCGCCCGCCGAGACCCGCGCGAGGCGGAGGTGGCCCAGGCCCTGTCCATGATCGCCGTGTTCGCCTACTACCGGCAGGACCTCCCCACGATGTTGTCGGCCACGTTGCAGCAGCTCAACGCCGTGGACCGAGCCGGCGTCCCCGAACTGCGCGCGGAAGCCTACGCGAACGTCGCCACCGCCGTACGGATCGCCGGCCGATCACGCCTGGCCGGCCGCTACGCGCGGCGAGCCGACGACGCGCTGGCCTCGCTCCCCCGCACGCACGTTAGCGAGGCCGCGAACCGGGCCCGGCTGGCACGGGGTGTCGACCAGCTTTCCTGCGGGGCGTTGGAGGCGGCGTGGCGCTCCTTCACCGAAGCCCGGTCGCGGACGCTGGAACCGAGGCTGGCCGAGGTCTGCACGGGCCTGCTCGCGGAAGCCTCGGTCCTGCGAGGCGAGTTCGGCCGCGCCGCCGAACTGTTCGTGGTGACCGGCGAACTGTCCGCCCGCCGGGTCGGCGGCGACGACATCGGCCGCTACTGGTGCCTGACCGGGCAGGCGGAGGCGCTGCTGCGTCTGGACGGGGTGCCGTCGGCGCGAATACGGGAGGTGCTGACGGCCGCGCTTGCCGCCACGGACCGGCGCCGTGCGCTGGAGCAGGAGTTCGGGCTGCGGAACGGGCCCATCGTCGAGGTGATCCAGCGGATGCGGCTGCTCACGGGGTTTGCCCGGACGGACCTGCTCGATCGGCGGCCCGAGCGGGCTGCATCGGCCGTACCGGAGATCGTGGCGCTGGCCGGGAGGTTGCCGTCGGCGCAGCCTGGCATGGTGGAGTGTTGGGCGGGGTTGGCTGAGTTGCTGTGGGAGCTGCGATGGCGTCATCCTGCCACGCTGCGGGCGGTGCTTCGGGGGATGCGCCGGTATGTGGCGCGGTATCCGGGGGCGGCGGCGCGGCTGGGGTGGGGGGAAGTGCTGGTGCGGGTTACGGCGGGGATGGCCGTACGGGAGGCGGTTCGTGAGGCGGGGCGGGCGGCGGATCGGGTGGGGGTGGCCTACGACATCCGGCGAGCGGCGGAGGCGGCCGTTGAGGCTGCAGCTACGTGAGGGCGAGGCGGCTTTGGGCTTGGGCCTTGGCTCACGCTCTACGGGAGAGAATGGCTGACGTTCTTGGGCGTGGGCCTCGGGGGCTCGATCTCGCCGGGATGGCGCCGAGTCGACTCCTGCCGACGAGGTCAATAGACGTTTATGAACTCTGCGTCGCCGGGCCGACGGGGAGTGGGAAGAGAGCGCGGCATGATGCCTGCGCTCTTCCGAATATCTCCGCACGGGGCGTTGCAGGCCCCGTCGCTGTCATCTGCGCCTTGGCTGGATGCCGATGGAGGTATTTGTGCTGGTTGATTACGGTGTCCTCGGTAGGAATCGAATCTACGACACCAGGTTTAGGAAGCAGGCCGACATGCAGGCGGGGTGCTACCGCTGACCTGCGGATACGGCTCGGCCCCTCATGGGCGGACGCCTATGAGGGAAGACATGGGGAAATCGCACCTTCAGCCTGACGGTGATCTTTCCCGATGGCCGCGACACCACATGCGTTATGCAGCGATGTGCTTCTAGGGCTGCCGTTGGACGCATCCCGCTTCGTCTAGTCCATCCTTGGATATCTTCTATTGTGGGCTTCACGGCTGATCTCCTTGTAGAGGCCGTCCGTTTTTTGATACAAGTCCCACTTGGTTTGGTATTCGAGGCTGTTCTCTTGGCCCTGCTCTTCAAGTTCATCTAATTCGTCAAGCAGCCTCGAGCATTCCTGCTTCACCCTTGATGCTTCCATTTCGAGACTTTGTAAGTCGCGAATTTCTGAGGCTGCCTTGGCTAGATCCTCTAGTGTGACACCCTTTAATCCTGCAAGCTGTATCGCGTATGTCTCGCGTAGCTTTATTCCGATAGTTTCGTAGTCATGCAGGTCTCTTGGCTGTAAGGGCATGGCTGCCTGTATTGCAATATTCCAGGCGTAGTTTCGTATTTCGAGGACCTGTGCGGGTGTCGCTTTTTGCTTCAGTTGGCCGCGTTGCCTCACGGCTGCCCAGAAGCTTCGTTCTATGGCGTTCTCCCATTGGCGATTTCTCATCCGCCTGAAGAACCCTGGAGATCCCATGTCTGCCCTCAACCTTCAGCTAGGTCTGAGGGATTCTATAGAGGTTAGTAGGGTCAATCGAAGATCTAAGCCTTAACGGAGTGATTACGATCATCGGCATTTCGGAGACGATTGCACACCTTCAGGTAGCAGCAAATAGACAAGTCCCTCACTCGTCAGCGGAGGAAAGCCTGGTTGCTGCAGAGCCAGCCCGTGATCACGCAAATGATCTAGGGCAGGCGATCGAGCGTTAGCGAGGTGGTGTCGTGTGCGCTCTCCTGATTGGATCGCGTTGTGTTTGGATCGCTAGACGGTCAGGTTGGCGACGCTTCTCGTCGTAGTTGCAGAAGCCGCCCTAGCTTCCGTCGTAGGCCACTTGTAGTCGTATGGTGCCTTTAGCCGTGTGCAGAAAAGCATCGCCGTGTCCGGCCAGAGCTTCGGCCCCGGTCTCGTCCAGGATGATACGACTATCGGTCGCAGTTTTGACCCGTAGGGCGAGCTGGGCGGGAAAATTGGAGCGGATTGTCGTCGAGATGACGTCGGCGCTCGGGCGCTGCGTGGCTGCGATGACGTGGATGCCCGCGGCGCGTGCTTTCTGCGTGAGGCGCTTGAGGAGCGCCTCAATCTGCTTCTTCTCTTCGGGGTCGCTCGTGAGGTCGGCGTACTCGTCCAGGACGACGACTATCCATGGCTTTCGGTCTACTCTGTCGACCTTGGAGTTGTACTCGACGAGCTTGCGTGCGCGGATCTCCTTCATGTCCTTATAGCGTTTCTCCATCTCTCCAACGGTTTCCTCAAGTATCTCGATCGCATCGGCGGCATCCATGCCGATCATGCCATCAAGGTGAGGGTCGTCCTCGAAGTCCACGAGCTCGGTGCCTTTGGGATCAACGAGACGGAGTCGCAGGGCACTCCTGTCGTACCGGATCAAGCCCTTGAGGATCGTGTCCAGGGCTACGGATTTTCCTGATCCGGTGGTGCCGGCCACCAGCAAGTGCGGTGAGTCCGCGGACGAGAGGTCAATGGTGACCGGGTTGCCTTCGATGTCGGCGCCCAGCGGGGTGATGAGGCTCTCGGAATCAATGGGGACTTGCTGCCACAGCGCTTTTGCGCTGACTCCGTACATTTCGTCGTCGATCTTGGGGATTTCGAAAAGTACGGAGCCGCGATCGCTGCGGGTCCGGATGCTGAACCCGGAGGGCAGCTCGAGAGCCAGGAAGATCTCGTCTCGCCGGTTGGTCAGTTTGTCGACGGTGACCCCAGGATTCGGGATGAAGCGGAAGATGTAAAAGCCGGGCCCTTCCTGCCACCGACCGACCTCCGGGGAGATGACCGTGACCTTGTGACGGGCGAAGACGTCAAGGACCTTGTTGTATCGGAGCCGCAGCTCCTCCTCGGAGAGCCCACCGTGATGAGCTTTCGAAGAGATCAAATCCGCCTCTGTGGCAGAGTGGCGCGCAACTACTACTCTCGGCGAGGTCCTTGGAGCAACCGTTTCGCCAACCTCGGCAGATGCCGTCGGTTCTCCGGGCGTTGGCATTTCTTCTGAGGTGGTCAGAGCGGCGGAGCCAGAGACCTGCACGATCCTACTGGGGCCCCTAAAGGAAACAAGGGGGTCTGCATTGACAGGGTCTTGATTTGCTCGCAGAGCGCCGATGAGGTTCAGCAGCTCGTGTTTGTTCAGCCTCACCAGGATGTGCTTGCCGAGGCTTCCAACCATGGGAGCCGGCTGGTCGTCCTCGGCTGAGATAGCCACGGCAACGCCAGTGACCTGGCCGAGTCGGACATGCTCGGAGCGGAGGGCGTCAAGGACCTTCGCCTCAATCCGACGGTGCTCGTCGTTGCCGATCACGGTGCGAGCCGGTAGATCGGCACTCTTCAGGACGTTTCCACTGGTCTGAGCAATCGCGGCGGCAAGCTCGTCCAGCCAGAAGGGCCGGTCGTGGCGAACCTCGCCGTCCGAGCGAAAGGCATCCTGGCACAGGTCAGTGGTGCGGTTAAGTTGTTCCTCGGCCGACCCGACGTCGAAGGTCTGGCGGAACTTGGACTCGGCGACCAGGATATCCAGGCGAACCGTGCCGTCATCCTGAACGGTCAGCACGAAGCGGCCCAGATCGGCACGAGTCTTGTGTCCCCGGCCGAACCAGCGGTGGTGCTCATCGAAGCTGATCCATGTGACCAGACTCGTGCCCTGCTGAGGGACGGGGAACTGCTGATCAATGACGAATCGGGTGGCGACCAGGCCGACGACTTCGTTGACCGTGGTGCCGATGCCGAGTGAGCGCAGCACAGCGCCAGGGGCCACATTGCGGCCTACCTCGTAGATCCGCTTAGCCGTACTCTCGGAGTCCTTCGGAGAAACGACGCCGATCTGCTCCAGCCGACGCCGCAGTCGTTGGACGACGAACTGCTGGCCGGTCTGTGAGCTGACGATAAGGGTGTAGGACTCGTTCTTGCCGACGCTTGGCTTGACGAGGATGACGTCCGGGCGGTTACGCAGAGCATCGATCTGCTCGCGTCCGATGAAGCTGTCGAGGGTGACGACCCAGTGGGCCACGCGATGCAGGGTGGTGAACAAGTCTTGGTGCTGGTCGAACTGCACCTGCATCTCGAAGTAGTCGATGCCGTCGACGCTCTCTCTTGAGACCGGGGAACGGCGGTCGTAGCGAACGCACAGGGTAGACCAGGACTCAAGTGTCTCGTCGGAGGTCTCGGGTAAAAGCGCCCTTACGACGTTCTCGCTAGTTTGCGCCAAATTGTGAGAGGCCGGGTGCTTCCAGGAGTTGAAGGAGCCCGATAAGGATTCCTTCTTGGTGCTCTCCTTAATACTGGTCTGGGTGCCGAACAGCGCCGGGGCCAGGGCGAGATCAATGGTGTCTTCCAACCCTGAGAGGTCTGCTTTTTGGTCGGGCTCCCATGCCTGCAGGATTAGTTGAACGTCGGGCAGGAAACTGTCCTCGGACATCTCTGCGGTGGCGAATTGCAGATCGAAACCCTGGATGATCTCGTGATGGGTTGCTTGGGGAGCCAGCACGACCAGGTCGACCTTTAGACGAGGGTTCTTGGCCCGCATTTGCTTTGCCACGCGCATGGGAAGGACGGGGTCGCCGTTGCGGTCCAAGAGCAATAAGCGTAGGCCATCGAGTTTGTGGGGGTAGGTCGTCAGATAGTCGGTGACGACGCGGACCATCTCATCGATTGCGGTCTCGTCAACGCTGGAGAGCCAGTCCTTTGACTCATTGCCGCCATAGCGGACCGGCGCGTACTCCTCGTGTCCGGCCGATTCCCGCATCGGAATGGCGATTGTGCCGCCCGGACCCACGAGGATCGCGGGTGTCCCATGAGGGGAGATACGGTCGATGGCGTCGAAGAAGAGGTCCTCATTCTCCTGATTGAGGCTCAGCCCTCCCTCCTTGTTCAGGGCGGTCTTGATGCTGCCGGCGACCTCCGCGTAGTTCTTCGCCAGCCAGCGTAGCTTCAGCGGGTGGATGGCCAGCATCATCATGCGGTGATCGGCCAGCCCCACGACATCGGTCAGAACCACCGCCTCAAGGTCCGTGTCCGGGGCGTTGTTGGGGACTAAAGCGGTGCGAGCTGCTCGGAGTATGCCTTCCCAGCCGCGTACGTATTCGTTGATGTTTTCGGCGTCGAGCCCGCCGGACATTCGCCCGAAGTGCTCGCGCTTGAGGCTCTGCAGCTGGCTGGCAAAATCAGATGTGGGTTCGAGACCGGGCCAGTCAATTTCCCAATGCCTGGGTTCGATGAGCCTCTGCAGGAAGGTGTCGAAGGTTAGATCGCTGGCATAGCCAGGGAAAGGTCTCCGGCCGTGGATGAGGGCCGCTAGAGCGATCTGGCCGGGAATGCCCAGAGGGTCCCACCGGAAGCGTCGCTGGGCGGCACCGTCCATCTCGACCACTATGCGGAGTGGGGCCCACTCGATGTTCGAGTCAAACGGCTCGTCTTCCTTAGGCAGGCACGGCTGGGTCAACTGCAGCAGGCAATCCTTGACATCGAGAGTCAGACGAAGTCCGGTGGATTCCTGGATATCCTGGAGAGTGCGTGCGTATAGGAAGGCGAACAGCCAGCGACTCCACTGTCCGGTTTCCTGGTTTCCTTCAAGCCCGACGACAACGGTGCCTTCCTCTTCGTCGGAAAAGTAGGTCAGCTCGCGCAGCAAGGCACGCAGTGGGTCATGGACGAATTGAGAATCCGGGAAAGCGAGCTTTTCGACCTTGCGGCGAGATCGCTTGGACAGCAGGTCGGCTAGCGGTTCGGTTCCTCCGGAGGGAATCTCGTCAAGGAAGCGCTGCGCGGATTCCTGGTCTCCGCGGTCGAGCAGCTCTTCGATCATCATGGCGTCGTACTCGTTGACCCGCTCTGCGGCGGTCCGTTCGATCTCCTGGCGGATCTGCTGACCCACGCCGATCTTTTTCGACTTCTGCTCGAATACTTCGAGCCAGAGGGTCAGATCTTGATCGCGGCGAAGCTCCCGAGGATTCTGCGAAGTAGAATCACTGCGATTGAGATTGAGCACGAGATCGCGCATGCGCATTTTGGCAGTCTCGGAATCCATGCCAATGTGCTCTAGGGACACCTCGCTGAACTCGGTGGTGGCGATGCGGTCTATGAGGTCGTCTTCGGTGATCTCCCTGCCGGTGGGCTGTTTGAAAGCACTGACCCAAACGTTCTTCTTGATTCGGGCGGGCAGAGTGGCTGGCCTGATAAAGAGTTCTCGGTCCGGAAAGAGGTCAAGAGCAGGCAGGGCTGCGGAGATCTCCGAGTAGACCGCTTCAGGGGTGTGGACGTGAGTTGCTGCGACCTTCTGTGCAGTTTCGACAAGGAAGGTCGCCCAACGGTGCAGGGTCCGTGGGTCCTCATCGGTGACTGCACACCAGATTTCCGGTAAATGGGTGGCCATGAGGGCCGGAACGGTGCCAACGCCCCCAGCCTCCCGCCATGCTTCTGCCATGAGTCTTTCGAACCCGCGCTCGCCAGAGGTGTCGTGGTGGTCCCCCAGGATTGCGGCGTCGTCAAGGGCGTTCATCGCCGCCAGCCCCTGCGCGTCCGGAGACTCTCCCCATTCGAAGAGCAGCACCGCCGCTCCCCGTCCCGAATTTCGCCACTTGGTCAGTTGATCCTGCGGGTTCAGCAGGTAGTCAACCGGTACGCCTTCGATTGGATCCGAGGTGCCGACCTTGACGACGATCTGACGGTCCGGCGACTCCGACAGCTTCTGGGCGGTGCGACGGAGTGCCTCGGCCACGGTTAGCCGATCGAATCCGCTGACTCTCAGGACGGCACGGGCTTCACTGACGTCGGTGACTTTGCGAAGCGCTTCGTCGGCGACGAAGCGACCGAGAGCTCTTATACTACTGTCGGTCACCGGGGCTCCCCTCGCACCATGCTGGTCGCATCTGAATACTGAGTGAGCAGGCCTATAGCGGCCAGCCTTTCCCGGAACGCCTTGCCGTTGTGGTCGAGGAACGATGGGTCAACTTCGTAGGCCAACGGACTCGCAGCCGCGACCTTGTTCTCCATCACTAGCCCATACTTCTCATACAGCAGTTCGCAGAACTGGTCGAATTCCATCTCCGTTCCTTGCGGAACGGTGGCGGATACCAGGCCCTCGATCATCGGTGGCTTCATCGTGAAGTGTCGGCGCCCGACAGGCGCATTGAGGGCCCCCACGGCGGCGAGAGTCTCGCTGAAGAACGCGCGGGGGGATTCAGCCGCTTTACCGACCTCCTCGGCGAGTCTTTCGAAGCGGCGCCTTCTAGCCTCGTCGCCTTCAGCTTCGTCGATCATTTCCCGCGCTTGGACGTTGAGCGCATTTACGATGTCATTACGGAACCGGGTTAGGCTCTTCTGTGACTCTCTGCGTAGCGGCGTCGCCTCATTGCCAAAGTCCAACAGGATTGACTCCTGATGAGTGACACCGAGCTTCCTGCGTGCGAGACGCAGCTGGTGGCGTGCCAAGCAGTAGGGGACCCAATGCATGAGGCTCTCGGTGCGCTTGGCTTTGGGGACCGTCGCGATCCGACTGACGATATTACGGGTTCCTTCCCTCAACAGATCGGGCCAAGGGCTGAGATCCTCGTGCAGCGTGATTCCCTCGTCTGCGCCCTTCACGGGCGCTTCGTCGTAATCGAAGTCGTGCGCGCTGAGGGCCTTGGCGAGGCTTCCCAAGGGCGTGCCGCTGTCCTGTACGAGGTCGGCTAGACCCTTTCGATTCGCTTCCTTGCGGTCAGAATCAGGGTCGCTGCGTAGGACTTTGTAGGCCCATCCTCCGCCATCGCGGAAGAGGTATCGCTCGATACTCGGAGCATGGACGCGAGCAGTTACCTTGCCGGCCTGCTTGCGTTTCTTCTCGCTGTTCTTCGAGGAGGCGTCAGCTTGCTTGATTCGGCGTTCGACTGCGTCGTAGTGGATGAGTTCACCGACGAACGGATAGATGTGCACGCCGAACCAACTTGGTTGGCTACGGCGCCCAGGGATTTCAACCAATAGTGAGGAGAACAGGGCGTGGAGCGTTGCCATGGTTTCGGGGGAGTCCAATTCGACGGCCTTGCTTAATTCTTCGTCGCCCTCGACGATGGGGGTCTTGGTCGCGATCCGCCGAGCCAGGTCGTGTGAGGTCCTTTTATAAGCAGGGTCGGTTTCGCCGTCTAGGAGCCCTGCGAACTTGTCCGGATCTTCTTGATGAGCCAGGTAGACGCCACGGGCGATTGCGAGCATTTCGAGCGGGACGTAGAAGCCGCGACCCTGCCGTTCGAGGTTCACCCCGAAGAGACGAAGAACGACTTCAGCCTTGGAACGATCGGCCATCAGGCACGCACCGACCTGATCTTATCCCCGACGTCGATCATGAGCTTTCTCATGGCGTTGGCCACCAGTACTTGGATCTCGTCGTCCTTGGTTGACGAATCGGCTAGCTCTGCCAGGGATCCACTTAGGCCACGGATTTCTGCCTCATGCTGGACCTCGCTTCGCAGGCCCGCAGCCCACCGCGTGAGCAACTCAAAGCGCAACAGGTCCGCTTCTACCGAGACTGCGCCTTGGTCAGGCTCAACAGCCGGGATGCGGATGTAGATGGCCCGGTTTAGCCACTCGACGGCCTTCTGCATCTCAGGGGCGACGCCCGTCCTGCCTGTCTCTTGCCATTGGGTGACCTGGTCGACAACCTCGACGCCCTTGCTGGGCACTCGCCGAGAGATCACGGCCGCACGGCCACGGTGTGTGAAGAAGGCCGGGTCGAGTATCAAGAAGTCGGGGTTGCTTCCTGCCCGGTGGATACCCTGGACGGCCTCCAGGCCCTTGAGAAAGCGGTCTCGTACCCTGGTGTCTGCCGGATCCCGGTTCTTGTCTTGGACAATGACGAAGTCGTCGCCAGCAAGTAGGCCCATGCGAGCGAACCGGTCCTTGTCGTCGTCGCTGTTGAAGAAATCAGCCCGCCGCAGGAACGTGTACACGCTTCGCAACTGTTCAGCTTGCTTTTGGACCTCCCGACTCGTACGGACCTTCTGGAGGTAGCTGCCGGCGTCCGCGGGAGGGAAGTCGCCAGCTGTGTCCGGGTCCAGCCGGTCGTCAACCTGACGGCGAGAGACCTTGCCTGGGTCCAGTTTTCTTAGTGCGAAGAAGGTAGGTACCAGATGACGCTGTTGCTGGGTCAGCCGGTCACCGAAGAGAGCTTGGTGGTATAAGTGGGGGGCCTGCCACAACCTGTTCGAGTGCGACCATTGGTATTTCGCGTGAACGTTCTCGCATGAGAGGCCGCCAGTAAGCATGTAGCTGGTTACCGATAACGCCTGACGGGTCGTGACCACCGCTCCGGTACGCTCCGCCGCAGCGAATATGTCTCGGATCGCAGCCTGGCGCTGAGGCCCGCGGGTGGGATTGGTGAGCTCGTTGCGGTTGGCCAGGATGGGGCAGACTTCCCGAGCATCGCAGGTCTCACAGGGCTTCCATCGAGACCATCGCGACGTTGTCCACTGCTTCAGAACCCATGGGATGAGCCCGCCGTTGGAATTAAAGCCCTCGGCCGCTACGGACTGGTAGTTGAGGTTGATGACGATGATCGTGCCATCGGGGTCGCTCACCTGCCCGCGGACGATGCCTTCCGTGAGAGTTGTAACCAGAATCTTGGCGCGCCCCGTGCCGCCTTTGTCGAGATTGCTGTCTTCGGCAGCGCATTTGCGTAGTTGGCCCTCGTTCGCACAGATGATTGCGACACCGCCATCCGGAGGGTCGAGCAAATCAACGAGCTTGCGCGCACCAGCCGACACGCTCAACTCGCTGAGATCTTTGAGGATGTACAGCGGGCGTCGGCTACGGGTCCAACCAATAGGGCGGCTGGCATCGCCAGCATCGGATAACTCACGGAAAACCGTCTTCTGGATCTCTGGCGTGATCGGCACGGCATCGACCTGCAGCGCTTCCAGAAGGCTGGCGCACAGGCTTGTCTTGCCATGGCCGGCGTCTCCGGTTAAGACGATGGTTTTCGTAGTCTGTCGCTCAATGGCATCCAGCAGGTAGTCCAGCGTCACGACGCGGTACAAGGATTGCTGGTCTGTCTGCAGCTCGTAGACCATCTCAGAGGTCTCAACGTCGAACGGCTGGTAACGACGTATCCGTTGGACGTGTTTGTTGATCTCTAGCGGCATGCTGCTGTCCTTCGTCGACCGAGTCTAGAGCGCTGTGGAATTCTAGCTACAGAGACCGTCACTTGTAGATCGTTCCCTTACCGAGAGCCGGAGTACGCCTGGTTCACGCTGTGTGACTGTGGAGACCTCGCGAAGCATTGATCATCATCTGTGGAGATGGGGAAGTCAATGTTGGCTGAGAGCGCGTTTAAGGTCCGTGTCCGTGGGTCTTGGTGGCTCTGGGTAGCTGCAGCGATCGCGCGATTGGTCGTTGACGACCTTATTCGGAATGCCTGTGATGTCGGCAAGTGAGACGTAGAACTGTCACGAGCGTCACGTCATTTATGCGAGACAAGCGTAGATGGTAAGACGTGAATGAGTGGTGCCTAGGGAAACTAGGCCCTATCGAACTGTGGGGGTAAACTCTTGGCGTCGACCAAGGCAACCCAGAAGTATGACTACCATATTTGATCTTGGTTTTCGCGATTGCCTTTGTGGGGAGCTTTGCCGGATCCGCATCCTGACCTAAGGGTGAGCCTTTCCTGTCATGGGCTGTCAGCGATAATGCATCTGGTAAGCTGCGGCCGACTATTCGATCGAGAGCTTTATGCCAGCCTGGACAAGCGTTGCTGTAGTCCTGATTCCGGGAAGCTCGATAACCGGAATGCCGAAGATCGCTAAAAGCCGCAAGAGCCACTGCTTGCGCCAGCATCCGCCAATGCCTTTGTAGGCCTCGTTAGCTAACTGCCGATAGGAGAGCGTTCCCCACTGCTCGTGCGATCGCGGGAGGGACGGCATTTCCGATCATTCGACCGATTGAGTTGAATTCCACGGGTTCTCCTGGCTTGACGAACTCGTAATTCTCTGGAAAGCCTTGGAGTATCGCTGCTTCCCGTAGAGTGATCGCGCGATCCTGCTCCGGGTGACCGAACCGCCCGGTACCGAAATTGTATGACATGGTCGTAATGGTTGGAGACGGCTTGTCCCATTCCATGCGAGCGTATACGTTCTTAAACGTGGAGCCAGAAGGCTTGGTGTGGCAAGGAGATAGCAGCTCTTCTGGCCAGTCGTGCCATGTCCCTCCCGGCTTGGATGCTTTGATTCGCTTCTGGTTCAGAGGACTTAAGGCCCTTGCCTTATGCATTCCATCTAGGTCATGTGTTTTCCCTTGATGGACTGCTGGGAGGCTGGAAATCGCGTCTCTTACCGTCATGAATTCTTCAGGCTTGCGTTCACCTCCAGGGACTTTAATGGGTCCGATTCGGGACGCAATCAGCACGAGTCGACGGCGTTCTTGCGGAAGGCCATATTCCGGGCCGTAGCAGCTCCTAAAAGAAACTTCGTAGCCAATATTTTCGAGAGAGCTAGAAAAATCTTTAAAGATCTGGGAGCCCATGATTCGAGGGACATTCTCCATGGTCACTAGCTCGGGGCGAGACTCTTCAACGAGTCGCGCAAATTCACCAAGGAGGGACCACTGCGGCTCTGAAGACGTATCTACGCCTCGTCTATAGGGCGAGAAGGGCTGACATGGTGCGCATCCCGCCAGGAGGCGTATGGAGCCCGGCTCCCATAGACACAAAAGCTGCTCTTTGGAGACTGTCCGGACATCTTGCTCAACGAATGGAGCTTTTATGTTTTTCTCGAATGGGTATTTGCATCGAGGATCTATATCAAAACCGGCGACTACGTTCAGGCCAGCCTGCATCAAGCCATGCGACAGCCCTCCCACTCCGCAGAAGAGGTCTATCGCTGAGATGCGCCTTGCCACGTCGCCCATACGGCTAAACCTAGCCTAGACCACCCCTCCTCGTCGACGGGCAGGGGAGGGCGACACGAGCTCATTCTCGCGCTGATCCTTGGGTGGCAGCGGCAGCGCTCCTGTCCAGGTCCTTGAGAACGGGAACGGGGATGAATGTGTTGGCTGCCGCAATCTCGGAGTCCTTGCAGCTCAGCCAACGGCCTATGACCTGTCTCGAATGTCAATCCCCTGAAAGTGTCGAGACATGGTTCTGAGCGTTGGCCTCGTGAGGCTTAGTTACGTCCACGGAGGTGGTGTAAGAGGCTCGCCAGCCGTCCTGGTGCAGGTCAGCAGCGATCGCCTCATCTAACCGGCTGCCGCTGTCGGTGGGCGGTTAGCGCCTGATCGCATCACTGTAGGAGCAGGCCTGGGAATCGCCCAAGATCCGGTAGGTCAGCGTATGGGACATCACGCTCGGCTTTCTGGGGAAACTATGAAGACCGTTACGTTCACCGGCGTGTCGCTACCTTGAAGATCTGGGACCGCTGAGGGCCTGATGGCGCCACGGTCCATCTCAGCGCGTTGCTTGGCCTCTCAGCCCTCCGACTGTGCAGTCGCGCTGGCCTCTCACGCTTGGGCTCGGCCAGACTCCCTCCTGACGCCGCCCTCCTGCTCGTGGGCCAGCCGATTTATCTGCGCCTTAGTGGCTCATCCGGTTAAATGGATTCGATCCCTCTCACGAGGCGTTCAATTTTGAGTGCACAAGAGACCGGATCCTCGTGTTCCCATACTCGAAGGATGCGCCAGCCGGCTTCTAGAAGAATTCGATCTGTGTCGCGGTCTCGGTCACGATTTTTGCGGACTTTCTCGGCCCAGAATGTCGCGTTACTGGTTGAGCTAGTGTGATGCTCAGGGCATCCATGCCAGAAACACCCATCTATGAATACGGCAACCTTCGCTTTAGTGAAAACCATGTCGGCTGTTCTTCGAACCGATTTGATTGGGCGGTAGGAAACTCGGTATCGCAGCCCCAGCGCATGAGTGGCCCGTCTTACCGCCAGTTCTGGTTTGGTGTCTCGGCCTTTATTCGCCTGCATGCGGATTCGTGCAGCATCACTCGATGCCCATGAATTTTTTGTCTCGGACATACAGTCATCCTACAGTTGGCTGTTCTATGTCTCTGGACATCGGAGATTTAGCGGTCTATCTGGGGAATATGGAAGCGCGGCACGCTGAGCCAGGTGGAGTTCTCTTGCTGCACCCTGGCCTGTTGACAGCGATGACGGCGTTGACGTGACGTAGGTAAGCCCTTCTCGCATGATCTGTTCAGGGGATGGCGTGGCTGCTGACACAACGTGACAGGCGCTGACGATGCGAGCGTGTCAACGGCTGTCAGCGTGGGTCAGCGCCAGCGGTGTCCCACGAAACTCCTTGTGGATTTATGGACAGGCATGTTTGTCACCGCTGTCATCTGTGTCCGCGCAAGATCGCCAAGTTTCGACAGCGAGGGAACACCGCCGTCCTCAGCGATCGTTTGGCTGACCGGTCGTACTGGATATCGGGGGGTTTCCATGAACGAGCTGCCGCCGTCCGCCTACAAGCGTCGTCCGCCCACCAAGCCCTTCGGCCGGTTCCTCTGGGGCCGGCACAGCCTGTTTCGCAGAACCGTGACGCTGGCCCTGGCCGTGGGGGTCGGTGTGGGGTTTGGCTATTCCATGGGGGTCATCGTGCAAGCGGAAGCGCCCGCGCGACCCGTACTCGCGGTTGCGCCGGTTCCCGCAGCGCAAACGGCCCCACCCGCTCCGGTGGCGCTCAGAGTCGCGTCAGTGAGCGTGCCTCATGCCCCTCTGGCGGACAAGAGCGCGGCGCCGACCAAGCCGACTGAGCAGCACCGGACGCCACTCGTCAGGGTGAGCAAGAAGGCCAAGCGGCCAGAAGCGAAACGCCACCGCTCCGTCCGGCACCACCCCTGCGCCCGTTTCGACGGCTACAGAGCGCAGGTGTGCAAGACGTTGTTCAAGCGCTGACCGGGTGAGCCAGCGCACGTAGCTCTCTGACCGTCGGCAGATTCGCGGACTCGCGAGGCACCGCGTCGACGATGCGACGGATGAGGAGTTGCCTCATGGGGGTGAGCTGGCGAACTCCTTCTGCGATGTGCAGAGCATCCTGAAGGGCGTGCGTTAGGTCACCCCCGTGTATGGCTGACAGCGCCTGGATCAGGCGGAGGTTGCCGCCCACGAGGTTCGACGGGTAGGTGGCAATAGCCCGATCGATCGCGGCGGGTGCCTTCTTCGTGTCGGCGAGGAAGGCGTACACGTAGGCCGCGCTTCGGTGAACCGAAGCTTCCGGGTAGCTGGTCCCCACCGATGAACCGATCGCTCCGGCCGTGGTGGCGTGGTCGGGAAGGCGCTCGTAGGTGTCGGCCAGCTCGTTGAGTGCCTGGATGGCGTCCGCGGATCGGCCGTCGAGGGCGGCGAGCTTGGCGCGGACCTCCAGGGCCATCGCGCGTCCCGTGCTGGGAGTGCCCTGGGCCTGGCCCAAGGCGTCGTCGAGGAGAGCGGCGATCATGGATCGCGGCTGGTCCTGCCAGAACAGGCAGTCGGCCTCTCTGGCCCGCACCCAGACGGAGAGGTTCCTGTCTTCGGACACGTCGGCGGTGCGGCGGGCGGTCTGCCAGGCCAGGCGGGCGGAACGCCGGTTCCCGGCGTCGTTGAAGTCGGTCGCCATCAGGGCCGTGAGCTGCGACCCCACGCGGAGCAGCTCATTGCGCGGGAGACCGGTCCGGGGGTCCTGGAGAAGCCGGCCGACCTCCAGCAAGTCAGCCGTTAAGTCCGCGATCAACGCGTTGGGCGGCTGGGCGTAATAGAGCTGGCCATACGTCTGGACGGTTCTGTGCCAGTCGTCCATGTGATGGTCGTCCCGCAGGCCGAAGGATCGTTCGACGCTGCTGAGAATGGTTTCCAGCGTTCCTGCGGGAACTGTCACTCCGGCGCTTAACGCGCTCATGAGTCGCAGGGCTGCACGGCGGTCCATATCGTCATCCTCGTCGCGTACTGAGGTTGTTGGGCGAATCTTGAGCATACGCCTGCGGAACTGGTCAAGTTCGACGATTAGGGCATAGAGACTGACAAGTCGACCATCCGTCTCTAGTGCGTGCTCAAGCCTTTCGATGGCTTCCGGCGGTGGGCGGTGTATGCCGCGTTCCCATTTGCCGATCAGGGAGAAATGCCAGCTCAGACGGTCTGAGAGCTGGCGTAGGCTGAGATCTTTAGTGTTACGCGCGTGACGGATGTGGCGGCCGAAGAGTTCCCAAATATCGGAGACTTCGGCTGAGATCTCGGGCTCGGTCATCGACCATCTCCGGTTGTGTCGCCATGTGGCATACGAGATTTGCCACGCGCTGAGTCTTCTCGGTTACTACCCGTGGCCCAAGTATGTCACTGCACCGCAGTTCTTCCCCGAACATAAGCGGGACCCGCAGAAACGTCGCCACGTCCTACGGGTCCCATTGATCGCACTCGGAGGTGCGACCCGTGGCACACGATAAGGCCGGGAGAGCGACTAGGCGAGATGATCACGGGCAGGCCGGCGGAACTGCGGATTTGGCGGCGATGGGAAGCACTCGCTTTTCCCTGCTGAATTCGTGCGCGGCAATTCCACCTGGGAACTACCTACGCCTTGCGGCCCATCCTGAGTCCGTCGCGAAAGCGCGGGCGCATGTTCGTGGCCTTATGGCGGCATGGGGACATGAGGGTCTGAGCGAGACGGCCGAGTTCGTCGTGAGCGAGCTCTCCACCAACGCGATCACGGCGACAGAGAGGGCGGTGGATTCACCCACCGAAGTGATCGGCCTGGACGCCTACCGGCTCCCAAGGTCGGACGCGGCCGGGATCGTGGTGTCGGTCTGGGACTGCTCCCGCGAGCCACCCCGCGTGCTCTGCCCTGATGAGGATGCGGAAGGGGGCCGGGGGCTGCTGTTGGTGGCGGCGCTGGCGCAGGGGTGGGGATACCACCGACCCGTGATCTTCGGGGGCAAGGTCGTCTACGCCACGATCACGGAGGCTCCGTGAGCAGGGTGGATCTGGCTTCTGGGCCCAAGGGCTGCGGTTCGCCCTCGTGCGACGGGACCGCCTACAGGTGCAGCGTCACGCGGGCGCTGGCTGCTTCTGCCCAGGCCGTGGCCGCCGTGGTGCGGGAGCGGCTGTTCAGGGAGTGCGTCAACGTGCTGGGACGGCTCGACCGCGAGTGGATCGATGCGCGGTCTGTCGAGGAGAACGTGGTCCTGATGACCGACGAGGAGTGGGTCGAGTGGTCAGGCCAATGAGGCTGCCGCCGGGCTGGTGAGCTCCGGGAATCCGTGGCTCGGAGTGAGGTCGTCCGCGTACTGCCCCCACAGCGTGGACGCCCTGGTCTGGCGGTATGCGGCGGGGTGGCCGAGTACGGTCTGGCGTGCTCTCCACCCCGCCGTTCCGTTCACATGCTCGGCGCAGGAGTCTCGGTGAACTCGGGCTGCGGGCGTGCCCAGCCCTCCAGCCGGAATATCTCGTACGCGGCCTCTCGGACCGCCGGGTTTTGTACCTGCGTGATGAACTCGGCAACGGTGCTTCCGCACAGATTTCGCAGCTCAGCGGATAGCCCGAGCACCCGACTGATCAAGGCTCGCTGCTCGGTGAGCCGGAGGGTCTGGCCCTCGTCGCTGAGACAGCCGTGCTTGCCGACATACGCGAAACAGGCTTCGAGCGGGACGCCCGAGGTCAGGACCACGGGGAAGCTGTCGAGGGGGAGTAGCCGCCGGTCGTAGTTGGGTTCGGTGGCGTCGAGGATCTCTAACTGTGGGTCGTCGAGCCACAGCACGAACAGGCGTGATGTCTCACCCGGTACGGCGATGGGGGCTGCGGGGATGTAGCCGTTCCGGTTGATGTGGGCCGACACGCCCGGGGCGATGCCGGTAACGTCGGCGATGGTCAGAGGGATGACTGGCCGGACGTCGTGGTTGACGAACTTGCGGTGGAGTTGGCTGGGGGCCGCGTTGGAGCCGACTGCGATCACGCGATGCCGTTCGGACATCGGCGCGACGCGGAGCTGGTCGAGGTGGTCGTCCAGGCGGCCGAGGTCGGTGTCGAGAACCCACGCTTCGGCCGGCTCCCCGTCGACCACGTCGAGGCGGGTGTACTGGCCGTCGGCGAACAGGCCGGACGCCGGGGGGATCCGGCCGGGATAGGTGAGCGGTTGTGTCATGGGGTCGTCAGCGAATAGGTCGTCGACGTCGAGCTCGGGGGCGCTCACGTGGCGTCCAGCTCGTACACCATGACGTGTCTGTCACCGGGGAGTACGGAGACCATGACCCGGACGGGTCGGCCGTCCGCGTCGTAGCCGGTCCGGGTGTGCTCTGCGATGGGTGTTCCGGCAGGCAGACCGAGGCGCGTGGTCTCGTCCTTGGTCGGCATCCGAACCTGGATCTCGTCGAGCGTCTTCACCTGCGGATGTCCGATGGACGACAGGATGCCGCCGGGCACGGCGATGTCGCCCGGCTTCATCAGCACGGTCCCTTGGGCGATGTCCATCGGGAAGTAGCTGTCTGAGAGCTGGAACGGCATGTCGTCGACGTAGCGGACACGCCGACGCACCACAACGAGGTCGTCCTCACTGACCCCGAGCCGCTGGGCGACCTTCGGTGACGCCGTGTCGATCCCGACTGTGACCTCTTGTCGGGGTTCGTGACCCTGGGTGCGGACGTCGTTGTTCCACGCGTCGCCGTCCGCGTTGTGGCGGGCGGTGCTCTCGAAGCTGGACAACTGCCAGCGGAGACGGGTCTGTGAACGGACGACACGCCCGCGGCCCCGTCCACTGGAAAGCAGCCCCTCGTTCGTGAGCTGCTGCAAGGCCTGGCGTACGGTCTGGCGGCTGACCTGGTGGTTCGCCGCCAGTTCTTGTTCTGCGGGGACGTTGTCCCCGGGCTTCAACTCGCCGCGCACGATGGCGGCTCTGAGGTCGTCTGCGACGCGCTCGTACAGCGCGCGTGTGTCCGCTCCCGCAGGCACGTTGGCGCACCCCTCTCAACTCTCTGTGTCGGTGTACGTACTCACCGTACCAACGTGCTTGACATTGGTCACGCTGGGTAGCACTGTACGTACACAGAGGTGAGTATGTACTCAACGTACAAGCGGACTTGCCTCCGAACACAGAAAAGCCGGGACGCGGCCCAAGTCGCCAAACCAGATCCGCACCCCGGCACCCCTAAGAGAGGTGTACTCATCATGACCTACGGGTCCAACCTGCCCAACCTTCCCGTCCTGCGCGTCGAACTCGACTTCGGACGGGACGACGCCTTCGCTGGCGTCCAATGGATCTGCCTCGTCTGCGACGGTGCCGAGGAGTGCGAGCCCGGTGACGAGGCTCCGACCCCCGCCATCTGCCCCTCCTGCAACGCCCTCGCCGTCGCCGAGGCGATGAACACGCTGCGCGAGTCCGGCGTGTCGGCAGACTTCAGCGGGATCGAGGGCTGACATGCGGTTCGCCTGTCCCGACTGCGGACATCGCCACGGTTCGGCCCTCGGGTGCCGATGCGGCACGCCGTACCCGCAGATCCAGATGTGCGTCATGCACGCCATGCGCTGCGTGGCCGGCTGCCGGTCCTGCCGCGTTCTCGTCCGCTCCCAGTCCGGCCGATAGGAGGCTCCGTGTTCGTTCGTCTACGTGGCCTCATCGCCCGCATCAAGGCCCAGCAACTGCTCAACGATCAGCGCAAGCTCGGTGGGTCCTGGGAACTGATGGCCCACTTCTGGTCCCGAGACCTGGGACGCGGCTGCGCCAAACCCGAATGCCCTCGCTGCGGAGGGAGCCGGAACCGATGATGCGCCCGCTCACCGAAGGCGAGCACACGGCCGTCTCCGTCGTGACGGCGGCGGTCGGTGCGCTGGGCCTCATCGGATTCGTCATCTCCTTCGCCACCGTGGCACAGGCCGCCGAACCGGCCTTCGGCCGTCTGGCCTTCCTACTTCCGCTCGGTGTCGACCTCGGGATCGGAGTGTTCGCCGCGCTGGACATCGTCCTTGCCCGGCTGGACATGCGGGTGCGCTGGTTGCGCCTGATTCCGTGGACGCTCACCGCCGCCACCGTCTATCTGAACGTCGCCACGCAGGCCGACGTGTTCGGCATGGTCGCCCACGCGGTGCTACCGCTGCTGTGGGTGGTCGCCGTCGAGGTGGGCGCCCACGTCATCCGCAAGCGCGCCAACCTGGCCAACCCGGCGCGGATGGACCGCATCCGGAGTTCTCGCTGGGTGCTGGCTCCGATCTCGACCGGCCTGCTCTGGCGGCGCATGGTGCTCTGGGAGATCCGCAGCTATGGGGATGCGCTCGACCGTGAGCGTGAGCGCGTCCTGGCCACGATCGATCTGCACGACCGGTATGGCCGCCTGTGGCGGTTCAAGGCGAGCCGTCGCGAGCGGGCGCTTTACCGGCTCGGTGAGCTCACGCCCGCCGCAGGTCCGGCCGTGGTTCCTGTTCCGCCGACCGGCCGCCGGGCTGATGTCGACGACCTCATGCCGCTCGGTTGGCAGATCCTCGCCGACCACGACGCCGTCGGTACGCCGCTCACTCGTGACCGGCTCCGGGACGCGGTCCGCGAGACCGGTCAGTCCATTTCCACCGACCGGGCGGGGGCGCTGCTCGCCCGCCTCCGGTCCGAGACACCTCCCCGCCGTTCCGCCCGCTTCAAGGCTCACGAGGTGACCTCATGACGGATCACGAGCCCACTGCTGATGTCGTCCAGATCGACGCCGCCCGGGAACGCCGGGCGGTTGCTGAAGACCGACCGGTCGAGGGCGTCGTCGTCCGCGTCGACCGGCCCGACGCGGACGGCCCGGACTGGCTGACCGCCCTGGCCGAGCGGTCGAAGGACCGCCGCCCGATCGTCCCGTCATGGATGCGGTCGGGACCGGAACGTACCGCGACCGTCAAGTGGGTCGCGGCCCACTACACCTACGTGGCCGGGTACCACGTCACCCGGTCACCGAAGTACGCCGGACGGCTGGCCATGCGCGCCCCGGTCGGCCTGGCCCGCGTCGTCAACAGCTCGTTGTCCTGGACGTTCGACCTCGAAGGGCGGCCCGTCCGCCTGGACGCGGTCCGCCGGGCCGACGCCGAGGCCTACCTCAAGCTGTCGCGCCAGCGGGACGCCCGCGTCCGGCTGCGCGTGGTGATCGCGCTTCTCGCGCTCGGCGTCGTCGTGCCCGCCGGGCTGGTGGTCGCGTTCACCCCGCCGGGAGCTCAGTTGTGCGCGCTGGTGGTCCTGGTGGTCGTCCTGGGCGTCGCCGGTCGTCCGGCGGACCGGCCGTTGATCGATCGGGCGGTCGTGCCGACCGCACACGAGAAGCTGACCAGCGACATCGTGATCCGCGCCCTGGGCGCACTCGGTGTGCCCGCCATCAACCAGGCCCTCGCCCGGGGCGGGTCGGGGATCAACTTCGTCGCCCCGATCACCCGTGACGGCGGCACCGGCTACCGGGCAGACCTGGACCTGCCCTACGGCGTCACAGTCGCCGAAGTCATGGATCGGCGGGAGAAGCTCGCGTCCGGCTTGCGCCGCCCGCTGGGCTGCGTGTGGCCGGAGGCGGTTCCCGACCAGCACACCGGCCGCATGGTCCTGTTCGTCGGCGACCAGGACATGAACAAGGCCAAACAGCCGGCCTGGCCGCTACTCAAGTCGGGCGCCGTCGACCTGTTCAAGGCTCAGCCGTTCGGCACCGACCAGCGAGGACGGTTCGCGTCCATCACCCTGATGTTCGTCTCGGTGATCATCGGCTCCATCCCGCGCATGGGCAAGACGTTCCTGCTCCGCCTGCTCTGCCTCATCGCCGCACTCGACCCGCGCGCCGAACTGCACCTGTACGACCTCAAGGGCACCGGCGACCTGTCGCCGCTGGAATCGGTCGCTCACCGGTACCGCGCCGGGGAGGAAGACGAGGACGTCGCCTATGCGATCTCCGACATGCGGGCGCTGAAGGAGGAGCTTCGCCGCCGGGCCAAGGTGATCCGGAACCTGCCCAAGGACGTCTGCCCAGAGTCGAAGGTCACGCCGGAACTGGCCAGCAACAAGAGTCTCGGGCTGCACCCGATCGTGATCGCCGTCGACGAGTGCCAGGTCTGGTTCGAGCACGCCAAGTACGGTGACGAGTTCGAATCGATCTGCACCGACCTGGTCAAGCGCGGCCCCGCGCTGGGGATCGTCCTGATCGTCGCCACTCAGCGCCCGGACGCGAAGTCACTCCCGACCGGCATCAGCGCGAACGCGGTCCTGCGCCTGTGCCTCAAGGTGATGGGCCACACCGAGAACGACATGGTGCTCGGCACGTCCGCGCATAAGAACGGCGTCAGGGCCACCATGTTCAGCTTCTCCGACAAGGGGATCTGCTACTACGCGGGCGAAGGGGACGCTCCGCGCATCACCAAGTCCGTCTACATCGACGCCCCGGCCGCCGAGAAGATCGCCCTCCGGGCGCGTGCTTTGCGGGTTCAGGCGGGAACGCTGTCCGGCCACGCCCTGGGAGACGGGTTCGAGGCCGACGCCGCCCCGGCCTTCGACCTGCTGGCCGACATCCTGGGCGTGGTCGGGGAGCCGAAGGTCTGGAACGAGACCGTCGTAACGCGACTGGCCGAACTCCGCCCGGCGGTCTACGGCCCATGGGCCGACCTGGAGCCCGAAGCGCGGGCGGCCCAGCTCACCACCGCACTCAAGCCCTACGGCGTCCGTACCGGCCAGGTCTGGGGCAACACCGAGGACGGACGCGGCGCGAACCGTCGGGGGATCACCCGCGACGAGATCGCCAAGGCACTCGCCGACCGCTCATCTGACGCTTCGTAGCCGTCGCTCTCGCCGCTAGGTCTAGCGGTCACCCCCGCTAGACCTAGCGCCCCTGCTAGCGCCTCAAAGCCCTGCCTGTACGTGATCTAGCGCGCTAGCAGCCCATCTGCGTCAGCCCGGGAAACATCCCTAGGAGCCACCTGTGGCCATCGCCATAGCCCTGCTAGTCCTCTGCCTGTTCGGTGTCACGCTCGGTTACATCGGTCTCTGCTCCGCGTCGCCGTGGAAGCCGTGCATCCGGTGCCGCAACAAGCGCCGGTCCCGTCACTGCCGCGCCTGCAACGGCACCGGCCTGCGCCAACGCGCGGGCTGGCAGGTCTGGGTCTACCTGACCCGGTTCGGGCGCACCCGATGACCAACCGCCACGCTTACGCTCTCGCCGCCGCTTCGCATGGTTGGCACGTCTTCCCGCTCACCCCGAACGCGAAGACCCCGCTCCGCGGCTTCACGGCCTGGGAGAAACACGCCACCACCGACCGCGACCTGATCGGCCGGTGCTGGGCCGCGAACCCGTTCAACATCGGCATCGCCTGTGGTCCGTCCCGGCTCGTGGTCGTCGACTTGGACCGGCCCAAGCCCGGCGCTTCGCCGCCGGAGCCGTTCGACGAACCCGGCGTCACCGACGGCGCCGACGCCCTGGCCCTGCTCTGCGAACGAGCCGGTCAGCCGCTCCCGTTCGACACCTTCACCGTCCGCACCCGCAACGGAGGAACGCACCTGTACTTCACCGCACCTACCGGCTCCGCCCTCGGCAACACTGCCGGACGGCTGGGCTGGCTCATCGACACCCGCGCCAACGGCGGCTACGTGGTCGGCCCCGGCAGCCACGTCAGCACGCCGGGAGAGACCGGCGAATACGAGGTGACCAACGCCATCGCCCCGGCCGAGCTCCCGCCCTGGCTGGCCGCACGGCTCACCGACAAGCCTTCCGTCCGCGTCACCAACACGCCCCCAGGAGGAGATCAGGTGACGCGCTACGCCTGGCGAGCGCTCCACGGCGAGACCGAACGCCTGTTCAGCGCTGGACCCGGAACCCGCAACAACACGCTCAATCAGGCCGCGTTCGCCCTGGGCCAGCTCATCGCGAACGGCCTGCTCCCGCGCCACCTGGTCGAGTCCGCGCTCCAGGAGGCCGCCGAGACCATCGGCCTGCCCGCGCACGAAGCCGCCACGACCATCCGTTCCGGCCTGACCGCCGGAGTCCGCCAGCCACGCCGGGACGCACGATGACCAATACACCCGCAGAGCGCGCAACGGCCCTGCTCTCCACGCTCAACGCCGACCAGGTCCTCACCGCGATGCACGCCCAACCTTGGGACACCCCGGTCCCGCTGGCCGCGCGCGGCACGTTGCCGACCTTCCCCGCTCACGCTCTCCCCGCCTGGGCTGGCGAGTTCACCGCCGCCCTGGCCGAGGAGACACAGACGCCGGTGGACCTGGCCGGATGCATCGTGCTCGCCGCGCTGTCGACGGCCGCCGGAGGGCGGGCGCTGGTCAACGTGCGCGGTAGCTGGTGCGAGCCGGTCAACCTGTTCGTCGTCGTCGCGATGCCGCCCGGCTCTCGCAAGTCACCGGTCTTCCGGGCGATCGTCGCGCCCCTCCAGGCCGCCGAGCGGGCACTTCAGGAACAGGTCCGCCCACTCATCACTGAGGCCGAGCTGGCGCGCAAGGTCGCCCAAGAGTCCGCCGACAAGGCCGCCCGCATGGCTGCCTCAGCACGCGGCGACTCCGCCGGGGATGCCCTCGCTGAGGCGACCAGCGCCGCCCTGGCCGTCGACGGCATCACCGTCCCGGCCGAACCACGACTGATCGCCGACGACATCACACCGGAAGCTGCCGCGAGTCTTCTGGCCGAGCAGGGCGGACGGCTGGCCGTCCTGTCGGCAGAGGGCGGCATCTTCGCCACGCTGGCCGGACGGTACTCCGGTGTCGCGAACTTGGACCTGTTTCTCAAGGGCCACGCCGGAGACCTGCTGATCGTTGACCGGCGCAGCCGCCGGGAGCGCGTCGACCACGCCGCGCTCACCCTGGGCCTGGCCGTCCAGCCCGACATCGTCACTGAGATCGCCAGCTCACCCGGCTTTCGCGGCAAGGGCCTGCTCGGGCGCATCCTCTACAGCCTGCCAACAAGCAACGTCGGCTACCGACTGATCGACCCGCCCGCCGTCCCCGAACAGGTCGCAGCAGAGTACGCAGCCAGCCTGGGACGGCTCGTCACCGAGATGTACGGCTGGCAGGACCCCGCCCGCCTGGTCCTGTCGCCCGAGGCGGCCGACCTGTTCCGTGCTCAACGGGAGCGCACGGAACCACGGCTCCGCCCCGACGCTGGAGACCTGGCCCACATCAGCGACTGGGCCGCCAAGTTCGACGGCGCGGTCGCCCGAATCGCCGGCCTGCTCCACCTGGCCGCCCACATCGGCGACGGCTGGCGCAAGCCCATCGCGGCCGACACCATGACCGCCGCGATCGAGCTGGGCGACTACTTCACCGCTCACGCCTTGGCCACCTTCGACGCCATGGGCCAGGACCCCGGCGTCGAAGCCGCCCGCACCGTCCACGCCTGGCTCACCAAAGCCCGGCCCGAGCACTTCACCCGCCGCGACGCCCACCGCGCGCTCCAACGCAAGTTCAAGAAGGCCGTCGACCTGGACCCGGCCTTCGACCTGCTGGAGCAGTCTGGCTGGATCCGCCGTGAGCCCGACCCGACCACGAGCAGGGGCAACCCCTCACCCCGCTACGCCGTGCACCCTGACCTGCACCGCACCGCCTGAGGAGCCGCCCTGATGCCTCGCATGCTCACCCTGGCCGACCTGTGCGACGAACTCCAGATCAGCCGCTCGACCTTCTACGACTGGCGCGCCAAGGGTCGCGCTCCCAAGTGCCTCAAGCTCCCCAACGGTGACCTGCGCATTCGCCGTGCCGACCTGGACCGCTGGCTCGACACCCGAGAGGACAACGCCTGATGACCGACACCACGTACAAGGTCCGCGTCTTCAAGACCGAGGTCAGGAAGAACCCGGCAGGAAAGGCCACGTCCTACCGAGTCCAGTGGCAGACGGATGGACGAAAGATCTGGAGGAAGTCCTTTCCTCTGGCGGCCCAGGCCGAGACCTACCGCAGCGCCCTGATCACTGCGGCGCGCAATGGCGAGGCATTCAGCCTGGTGACCGGAGAACCGGTTTCGTGGAGCCGGACACGGACGCAGGAAATGACCTGGTACGCCTTTCTCTGCAAGTACGTCGACATGAAGTGGAAAGGCGCATCGGCCAACTACCGGCAGGTCATCGCCCGTGCGCTGACGGCCGCCACGCCAGCCATGTACACGACGCAGAAGGGCAAGCCGGATGACAAAGCTCTCCGTTCGGCGCTCCACCGCTACGCCTTCAACACCCAACAGCGGGAGACCGCGACCGGCGACGTGGCCACCACGCTGAAATGGCTGGCCGACCACAGCAAACCGATATCAGCCCTGACCGACTCAGGTCTCATGCGTGACGTACTCGACAAGGCAACGTCCACCGTGGCCGGCACCCGCGCCGCGCCGAACACCGTGAGAAAGCACCGCCTGATCGTCTCCAACGCACTCGATTACGCGGTGGAACTGAAGCTCCTGGACAACAACCCGCTCAAGACCCTCAACTGGAAACCCCCGAAAAGCACCTACGAAGTCGACCGAGCCAGCGTGATCAATCACGCCCAGGCCCGCCAACTCCTGGACGCCGTACGCCAACAGCAGCCGAGCGGTCCCCGCCTCGTGGCGTTCTTCGCTGTCATGTACTACGCGGGATTGCGTCCCGAGGAAGCGGTCAACCTCCGCACCGACAACGTGATCCTCCCCGATCTCAAAGAGGGAGAGGAAGAAGGCTGGGGCGAACTCCACTTCAGAAAGGCCGCCCCCTATGCCGGGCGGGAGTGGACCGACACGCGCACAATCCGAGAGGAACGCTCACTTAAACACCGCCCCGATGGTCATTCAAGGACCGTTCCGACGCCGCCCGCGCTCACCGCGATCCTCCGCGCGCATCTGACCGAGTTTCCGAACGGGCCGAATAACCGCATCTTCTTCGGCGTGCGCGGCAATGAACTGTCGCAAGTCACCTACCGGCGAGCGTGGAGCGCAGCCCGCACGCAAGCCCTGACCCCGGCCCAGTCCGATTCGGCCCTGGCCAAGCGGCCCTACGACCTCCGCCATGCGTGCGTCTCCACCTGGCTCAACGCGGGCGTCCCCGCAACCCAAGTCGCGCTATGGGCAGGCCACAGCGTCGAGGTACTGCTCAGGATCTACGCCAAGTGCGTCACCGGACAAGACGCCGTCGCACGTCAGCGCATCGCGGAGGCACTCACAGCGGACTAATCCCGTGGGTAAGAACTGAGTAAGAACACCCGCAAACGATCAGCGTTAGCCGATCACGGTCAGACACAAGAAAGAGCCCTTCGCCGGTATAACCACCGGTGAGGGCTCTTTTTGATTGGTGCTCCCGGTAGGAGTCGAATCTACGGCACCGGTTTAGGAAGACTGAGCAATTCATGCAGATTTATGCCGTTGACCTGCCGTAGCGGGCTGAGTCTGGGCCTCGGTTGAGCTGATCATTTCCTATGCCACGGCAGAGGTGGGTCCGTGTGCGTGGGAGATTGTTGTCATCTTTCTCGGGACATCAAGATCTCCTCTGCATTGGCGCAAATAAGATTACTCGAAAGTCGGTCTCTGACACCAATTCGCTGGATGCGGCCGTGCGGTGCGCCTCGCCGCGAACGGCGTGCATCGAAGTCTGTGATCGTTACGGCATCAGTCAATGACACTCAGGTTAGGAGTGCGGTGGTCGCACGCTCCGGTTGTATGACTTGATCTGCGTAAACGGCTTGACAGGGTCATGTAGTTCGCAAGATCATTCCGCACATGTCTCGTGCTGAATGACCGTGACCATAGCAATGGTAAGCCGACCCGAGCGCAGCCCCTGCGCCACGCTAAGGAAGATACAAGCCGATGAAAGACACGAAGCTACCCCTGCTCAGCGCTGATTCCATCGGTGCTATCGCGGACATCGCACGATCAACTCGTGATGCGGAACGCGCGTTCTCTGCAGTTGGCATCACCCTGCAGAGGAAGCCAGCCATGCGGCATGGTGACGCCACGATCATTCCCAGTACGGCGAGTCACGTGTCCCGAACCCTTCGCGGCCTTGACCTTGATGAGCCCCGGGTGGTGAGCGCCGTACTACGTGCAGTCGTGGCGTTGGCCGAGATATACGAATCGGCGCCTTCGGCGGACAAGAGCAGGTTGGTGCGGCTTCGCCACTGTCTGGCCGCTGATGGGTTTCCGCTCGATGCCAGTGGGGACCCAATGGCGGCCATCCGCGCTCTGGGCGCAGCCGCCTTGGATGTTCTCCTGGATGCTTCGGCGATCCGCGTGGAACTGGCTCGTTTAGAAAGGTCACTGGATGGCGATCCCAGCCTGGCGATTGGCAAGGCAAAGAACCTTATCGAAGCGACGGCTAAGGCGGTTCTCGCTCAAAAGGGGCAGCCTGTGGGTAGTAATCAGAACGTGCCGACTTTGGTCAAGAAGGCCATGGAGGTACTCGGCGTACATCCCGATCAGGTCGACACGGCCACGTCGCCTATCGTGCGAGACATCTTGGGTGACCTGCGAGACATCGCACTCAAGATCGGCACTTTGCGAAACAAGGTTGGCGACGGTCATGGCAGCACGTCTGCCGTGACCGGTATCGCGGCGAGAGACAGCCGTCTCGCTGTACGCGCCGCGATTGCGTGGTGTGCATACATGCTGGACGCGCTCAGCGAACCTGGTGGGCCGCTCCCTACCCCTGATCAATCCGACGGTTCCGGCTGAGCAGTGTGCTGTGCGAACTCTTCGCGGAAGTCAGCGAGGAGTTTCAGCTCGCCCTCGGGGGTGGTTGCGTACCAGAACTCCCAGCCATTGCAATTCTTCACATCAAGCGCGGCGCAGGCGGCACCTGATGGCGTATCAAAGACCTTGCCATCGAGCTCAATCCTTCCTTCTGAAGTAACGACCGCTGTCGCACCTGTTCCGCGCTCGTAGTCGATGAGAGTGGCACCAACGTCCAGCAGGCCGAGTTCGATAAGGTCGGACATCTTGACCCCGAAGACGCCACTCGGCTTCGGCGTGGCTTCCAGTTTGCCAGGGGCAGGGTATTCGGGGTGGTAGGACGGGTCTCGGAGCAGCATGAAAGCATCCCTCGTGACCTGGGCCATCTGATGACGACGTGCCGCTAGAAACGATTGATAGTCCATTTCATGCCAGTTCTCGGGTAGGGCATGCAGGTAGGTGTGCCTGGCCAACTCGTTAGAGGGCAGGTTCGCCTCGGCGATCTCCTGAGGCCAGTACTCAGAGGGTGCCTTGTCGGAGATGGCGATATTTGTGTGCCACTCCACAAGCGCCATGTTGGCGATTTGGTTGATCTTGCTGGTGTCCGTGATCTGGAGTGTTCCGCGGAGATGCTTACGCGGGAAGAGATGATGTCGCTCTATTCCTCTCTTCGCGATGACGGCGGGGTCAAGCCGGGTGCGGACTCGTATGTGAGAGAGGAGTGCAGGGGCGTCGAGGATGTTGAGAGCCGCGATGTAGGCCATGAGGGCCGGTGATTTCGAGGCTGAGGTCGCTAGGCCGTTGGGAAGTGTGATTGTCCAGAAGTCGTTGGTCAGCGTGTTATTGATCAAGCTGTCGAGAGCTTCGCAGAAGCCGTCCGCGTCTCCTGGATCGATGCCGTCCAATAGGGCAAAGTCACGCTCTGCTTGGGTTTCGAATGAGCCCGAGTAGCGACTGGTGGTGTGCGTCATGAAGAACCACAGCGCGATGACCTCGCGAAGCCTCGGAATCGGCACGCCATAGTGGACCTTGCCGAAGAGCCACATTGCGTAGGTAAACAGGATGGCGTTGTCGCTGGAAATCATCTTGCTGCTGCGAAACCCGGCACGTTCCAGACAGAGAAGGAACTCATGCCAGTTGGTGAGGTTAAGGACATGAGCTTGGGCCTCTTCGAGTCTCGCGAATTGCGCCTCCCTTCCCTGGGGAGATTGGTTCCCTGACTCCAGATCTCGGCCTCGGAGCAGGGTGTAGACATTCTTCAGCACCGCTCGCCTGAAGGCGAGGGCAACAGTTACGCGGAGCATTTGCGGGGGCTGCGGCTGGATGTACCAGTTGAAGGGGGAGGCGGTATTGGGCGTTGGCGCCTTGGAGAATCTGCTGAAGTCCTCGAGTTCCCGGCGCCCTTTCTCCCAGAAAACGCTCATGAGAGTGAGGATGAAGTCGGCCTGGTTCAGGGTCACGCCCTCGCTGTTGATGCGGACGAAGACCTCGGCCACTTGCTCCTCGTCGACGTTGCTGGACAGCTCCATCACTTTAAATATGTATCCGTCCATGCCATGCAGTTTTCCAAGATTCCCTGCGAGGCGGTCACTCTCAGTCTGATCGAGACTGCGTTTGGCTGACAGTCGGTCAAGAAATTCCCGCACTATCTGTAGGAAGTTGCCTGCCGTCCAAAGCGTGCTGATGTCCGGGATAAACTCAGGATCTTTCTCGACGGCCGCGTCGGTGACCGCGAAGGTCTCGTCCGCCGGCCGGAAGGCGATCCGGATGCGGGTTGTGGAGTAGTCCTCGCGTAGGACCTCCTTGCCCTGCATCACCGTGTACAGCGAGGTCAATCGCTGCTGGCCATCGACAATTAGATAGCGGGGGATGGCTTTTCCTGTGCCGATCTGTCTGGCACCCGGATCAGCATCGGTTTCCCAAAACAGAAGAAATCCGACTGGGAATCCCTTGTACATCGAGTCGAAAAGTGATCGGACCTTGGTTGCCTGCCAGACAAACGGGCGCTGGATGTCGGGTAGTGCGATCTGTCCGAGATCGATGGCCTGGACCAGAAAGCTAACGGAGTAGCTGGAGTCCTTGAATAGCATCGCAGCCATGATCACCTACAAGTGGGGGGGAAGGTAGCTGATCACTGACTCTAGCCGGGGAGCACGAAGTCGTCTCTGTTCTTAAGAACTATCACGATGTTCCCTGCGTTGGGTGGAGTCGGATTGCTGGACTCTATGCGGTAGGCGGTTGGGGTAGAGGCCAGACGTAGATCGTCTGCTTACTGATCCCCAGACTGCGGGCAATGTCCCTGACAGCCGTCCGGTCGCGACCAGGGCCAATACCTTGCAGCGAAACTTCGAGGGGAGCCCTTGCGCGGTATGCCAACCTCTTCTCGAGGGGTCTATGGCACACGAGTCGCGCAGGGCGACTCCACGAAAGCCGGAGAACATCAGAGCCTCCGCCAGACCCGGGTCGCTTCACTGCCAGGCGCCTGCGTCCCCACCTGGCTCAACGCGGGCGTCTCCGCAACCCAAGTCGCCTTGTGGGCCGGCCACGGCGTCGAGGTCCTGCTCCGGATCTGCGCCAAATGCTTAGCTGGGCAAGACGCCGTCGCACGTCAGCGCGTCGCGGAGGCACTCGCAGTGGACTGCACTGTGGGTAAGAACTGGGTAAGAACACCCGCAAACGATCAGCTTTAGCCGATCACACCCGTACACAAGAAAGAGCCCTCCACCGGCATACCCGCTGGTGAGGGCTCTTGTGTTTGGTGCCCCCGGTAGGAATCGAACCTACGACACCAGGTTTAGGAAACCTGTGCTCTATCCCCTGAGCTACGGGAGCCGACCCCCCAAGCCTAGCGAAACCACAGCCCCCCGCGCGCCACCCACCACACCCCAAAGTCCCCCCGCCCGAAGGTAAAGCAAAGACAACCACGCCCCCACCCCCCAGGGAAGGGTGATGGGCTCGCCCCCGTGAACCGAGGACGCCACCCCGGCAGTCGCGCACTCCGCCCCGTAGTCCTGCTGGCCGCCCTACTAGCCCCCGCCGTACTGGCCTTAGGGTTACTCGTCGCCGAACTGACCGAATTCGGCGTCCCCCCGTACCTGCG
>NZ_BBXE01000015.1:172380-276840 GCF_001570565.1 Herbidospora yilanensis
CCCGGAAAAGCGGCCACGCCCCAGAAAACCGCCCCCCATCCAGGCAGCGGCCGCGGCAACCCCCCGAGCCCCCCAAACCCCACAAGGGGAGGCGAACACACCCCCCAGGAGACCCGTCACCCCAGGACCCGACCCAAGAGAAGCAGCCAGGCAAGCCTGCCCTGACGAATGGACCGACACGTGGCTCTGGGAGATGTGCCAGGAGGAGGCCCGCAAGCCGGCCTGAAAACCCCTGCGAACGGTCCACAAGGCGCACAGGGCACAAGACACGTGAATCGGTATGTAACGGCTCCTACGACTCGGCCACGACCACGCATCCTGCTGTAGTAACGTGCGTCCCTGACCGAGGTCACGAATTCGCAAACGGAGGAGTCGAGCGTGCGATCAGCGGGACTGGTCGCGGCCGTCATGCTGGCGCTCTCTATGACCGCGCCGGCTCAGGCCGCGCCGACGCAGACCGCGCCGAAGAAGGATCCTGCCACGCTGACCGAGCTCCGACGGGATGCCGAAGAGGCGGCCAAGGGCATCGAGGCCGCCACCAAGGCGCTCGTGGCGCGACAGAAGGAGTTCGACACCTCCAACAAGCAGCTTGAGGCCAAGCTGACGCAGCTTCGGGTGGCCGACCAGCAGCTCGCGCGCATCCGGCAGCCGTTGTCCGACCTGATCGAGGTCATGTACCAGAATCCGGCCAGCCGGAACCTCGGGTCGCTCCTGACCAGCTCGAACGGTGAGGCGTCCCTGCGGGCGATGAGTGACGCCAACCAGCTCATCGCCGGGCGCAACATCGTGGTCGTCGACGCCACGCGCCTCTTCCAGGAGCGGGAGCAGCTGGCCGCGGAGGCGCAGGAGCTGCGGGCCACGAAGCTCCTGCAGGAGGCTCAGCTCACGTTCGAGATCGACACGCTGCGCAAGCAGTCGCAGAAGACGGTCAAATCGCTCACCACCGCCCTGGCCAAGCTCGGCGTGAAGCGGGGTGGGGGCGCGTGCGACCCGACGCGGGTCGTGCTGGCGGAGGAGTACGCGAACGGCCTGCTGCCCACGAACGTGCTCTGCCCGCTGCCCTTCAAGGGTGAGGAACTGCGCGCCGATGCCGCGATCGCCTTCGCCGACCTCAATCTGGCGTACAAGAAACGCTTCGGCCAGCCCCTCTGCGTCGTCGACAGCTACCGCAGCCTCCGTGACCAGCAGATCGTCTACTACCAGCGTCCCGGCCTGGCGGCCATCCCCGGCCGTAGCAACCACGGCCTGGGGTTGGCGATCGACTTCTGCGGCCCGATCCGCGTGTACAAATCCACCGAATTCGTCTGGCTCGAACAGAACGGCAAGAAATTCGGCTGGATCCATCCCGCCTGGGCCTACGTGAGCCCGTTCGAGCCCTGGCACTGGGAATACGACCCCAAGATCGGCTCCCTCCTCTAAAACCTTCCTGCTCCGTTACGGCTCCGCCCACCCCACCCCGCCCGCCGCCGAGCCCCCGCCCCGCACCCGGCGCCAACCGGCCGCGCTCCATCCGCGCCGCGACGCCGCGAAAACCCGCGTCTAACGTGGATGAATGGCGATCGACAACCGCGCCCCGGCCTGCGCCCGAGCCAGCGACGCGGCCTGACCGGTCGTCGTGGCCAGCACGAGCAACCCGCCCTCCTCCGACTGTGCCTTGGTCAACACGGTCACGCGTTCGGCCGCGGTCTCGGCATGCGTCTCATAGGCGGCCAGCACGTCGATCACATCCCCGGCCGTCACCAGCCCGGCCGCATCCGCGTCCTCGACCCGCACCGGCGTGGCCACCACCCCCCGCGCATCCGAGGCGAGCAACCCACCGCCCAACAGCCGGGCATCGGTGAGCACCTCCCCCCGCCGCGCGGGCGCGGTGAGCACCTTCCCGACGACAGGGGAACCGGCCGCCAGATAGCCATCAGGCAGCGCCGACGCGGGCACCCGGACCGTCGAAAGGTCCTCAGCCGCCAGGCGCCCGCCGGAAAGGTCGCGAGCCGCCACGAGAACGGCCACACCCGACGGAGACCGTACGGAAACGAGCACCCCGGCCACCGCCAGCCCCAGCAGAACAGCCGAGATCAACCGCCGACGCCGGGCAAGCACACGAGTCCACCGCGCCGGCACCGCGACACGCATGACGCATCTCCAAGGGCAGAAGGGGAGCAGCACCGGGTCGGCGAGCTCTCGCTGTGGCGTAACGAACATCGCGGGAAGAAGCGAGCGGCTCCCGCAGAACAGACAGATCGCGCTCGCCCGCACCCCTACGGCAAGAAGTGGCCCAGTGAAGTCGTCAGCCCGGGGGAAGATCTACGGCGATGGGACCGCACGGTCAGGGCAGTTCGAACGGCAGCTTGATCCCGTCCAGCGCGTTCCCGCAAGAACAGGCCCGTTCCTCCGGCAACGCCTGCACCACCTGCCCCACCAGTGACCGCATGCGTTCCACGTTGGCCGCGAAGAAGGCCAGCACCTCTTCATGGGTGACCCCTTCGCCGGTTTCCACCCCCGCGTCGTGATCGGTCACCAGGGACATCGACGTGTAGCAGAGCGCCAGTTCCCGAGCCAGCACCGACTCGGGGAAGCCCGTCATCCCGACGATCGAGCCCCCCATGCCGGCGAACCACTTCGACTCGGCCCGGGTCGAGAACCGAGGGCCCTCGATCACGACGAGGGTGCCGCCGTCGGTCACGTCCCATCCGGATGCGCTCGCGACGGAGACGGCGGCCGAGCGCCCGTCGGGGCAGTAGGGGTCGGCGAGGGACACGTGGACCGCGCCGCCCGCGTCGTAGAAGGACTGGACGCGGCCGGAGGTGCGGTCGATGAACTGGTCGGGGACGACCAGCGCGCCGGGGCCGAGTTCGGGGCGGAGGGAGCCGACGGCGTTGGGGGCGAGGACCTGGCGCACGCCGAGGGAGCGCAGCGCCCACAGGTTGGCGCGGTAGGGGATGCGGTGGGGCGGGAAGCCGTGGTCCCGCCCGTGGCGGGGGATGAAGGCGACGGTGCGGCCGCCGATGCGCCCGACCGTCACCTTGTCGCTGGGGGGCCCGTAGGGGGTCGCGACATCGATCTCCTCGGCGTCGTCGAGCAGGGAGTAGAACCCTGAACCGCCGATGACACCGATGTCCACACGATTGACCATGGCGCCGACACTAGCGCCCTGGGCCCCACCCGGTGAGGCCCCATACGCCTTCCTGTGGACAACCCGCTTCGTCGCAGGTCAGGCCGCTGGAGTGCTCGCGGGGGCGGGGCTCGCGGGGGTGCTCGGGGTGCTCGTCTCGGCCGGCTTGCTCTCGGTGGCCGGCTTTGACGGCGACGACGAGGTCGTGGACGACGACGTCGACGAGCGGTTGTCGGTCCGGTAGAAGCCGGAGCCCTTGAACACGATGCCCACCGCGTTGAAGACCTTGCGGAGGCGGCCCTGGCACGCGGGGCACTCGGTCAGGGCGTCGTCGGTGAACTTCTGGACGACTTCGAGCTGCTCACCACAATTGGTGCAGGCGTACTGGTAGGTGGGCACGCGGTCCTCCTCAGTGACTTGGCACTCGACCCAAGTGACTGCTAAATGATAAGGCAATCGGCAAGCTGCAACGTTGCCGCAGGGGAGTTTAGTCCCCTCTCTCCCCATACCAGCCTGCGAGTTTGCCTCTGCGAGAGACCGCGCGCAGGCGCTTTTCGACGGTTCGGCGCTGGGCGGCCGTCGTCACGACGAGCAGTTGGTCGTCGCGGCGCAGGCGGGTGCTGCCGTCGGGGACGAACGAGTGGCCGTCTCTGACGACCATGGTGACCGCGGCGTCCGACGGCAGGCGGAGCTCGAAGACCTCGACGCCGTGCAGCCTCGACTCGGCCGGGATCCGCACCTGGAGCAGGTCGGCGTTCAGCTCCTCCAGGGGGGCGGCCTCCACGTCGAGGTCGCGGGCCTCGCCCTCGTTCGACAGGCGCAGCACGCGGGCCAGGAACGGCAGGGTGGGGCCCTGGAGCAGGGTGAAGACCACCACGATGACGAAGACCTCGTTGAACAGCGCCTTCGCCCCGGGGACCCCGGCCGCCCATGGGATGGTGGCCAGGACGATGGGCACCGCGCCGCGCAGCCCGGCCCATGACAGGAAGACCTGTTCTCGCCAGCTGACCCGGTCGACGCGGGTCACCCGTACCGCCAGGGACGACAGGACGACCGAGATCGGGCGGGCCAGGAGCACCAGCGCCAGGCCGGCGACCAGGCCGGGGATGATCTGGCCGGGCAACTCGCCGGGGCTGACGAGGAGGCCGAGGATGACGAACAGGCCGATCTGGGCCAGCCAGGCCGCCCCTTCGGCGAACCCTCTCGTCGCGGCCCGGTGGGGGAGCCGGCTGTTGCCGATGATGAGCGCGGCCAGATACACCGCGAGGAAGCCGGAGGCGTGGAGCAGGACCGCGCCGCTGTAGGCGATGAACGACACCGCCAGGACCGCGATCGGATAGAGGCCCGAGGCGGGCAGCGCGACCCGGCGCAGCGCGTAGGCGGAGATCGGGCCCACGGCGCAGCCGACCGCCGCGCCCGCGGCCAGTTCCCACAGGGCGGTGCCCAGAACGTTCCACGCCGACGGCATGGGCGCGCTGACCTGGCTCAGCATCACGACGACGATCACCGTGGGGGCGTCGTTGAAGCCCGACTCGGCCTCCAGGGTGCCGGCCAGGCGGGGCGGCAGCGGGAGCCGGCGCAGCACGCTGAAGACCGCCGCGGCGTCGGTCGAGGCGAGGATCGCGCCCAGCAGCATGGCGGTGCGCCAGTCCATGCCGAGGAAGCCGAACACGGCCAGGGCCAGCACGATGATGCTGACCGCGACGCCGAACGTCGCCAGGACCAGCGCGGTCGGCACGGCCGTGCGCACGTGTTCCCAGTTGGTGGTCAGGCCGCCTTCGGCCAGAATGATCGCCAGCGCGATCATGCCGATCTGCTTGGCCAGCCCGGCGTCCTCGAAGTGGATGCCCAGGCCCGACTCGCCGAGGGCGACGCCCAGAGCGAGGTAGAGGAGCAGTGACGGCAGACCGGTGCGGTGCGCGATTCTGACCGATACCACGGCCGCGAGGACGATCACGGCGGACAGGAGGAGCCATCCGTCGATGTCCAGGCGCACCAGGTCCCCTTTCGTGATTTATGTAGATTCTTTCACAGGAATAACACGGATCCCGGACGGCAACGCCGCATACCTCACCCGCTGATCATGCGGTTCGGCGGGCACGCCCGGACGCAGTTCGCCCTCGTTGAGGAGGGCGACGGTCGGGACGTTGGGGCCCACCCTGGCCAGGGCGCGGTCGTAGGAGCCGCCGCCTCGCCCGAGGCGTACACCCGAATGGGGATCGACGGCGAGCGCCGGGACGATGACCAGCGCGGCCGTGCGGATCGTGTCGACGCCACGCCTGGTGTCGACCGGTTCCATGATCCCGTGGCGGCCGGGCGCGAGGGTGTCGGGACCGTCGTAGACCGCCCAGTCGAGGTCGTCGTCGTCGCGCAGCACCGGCAGGATCACGGTCGCGCCGTGTTTCCACAATGCGAACACCAGGCCCTCGGTGGCGGGTTCCGTTCCGGTCGACCAATAACAGGCGACGAGGCCGGCCATCTGGACCCATGGCTGGTCAAGCAGGTTTTCCCTGATCCGGCGAGCGCTCTCACGGCGGTCATCGACGTCCATGATGGAACGTTCACGCAGAATTTCACGCCTCAGCTCGAACTTGTCCAAAGAGGCCTCCACTAGCCTTCATCCATGGGTGCTGACTTCGACTCCGTGACCAAAGCCGTTGTCCCCGCCGCCGGTCTCGGGACGCGATTCCTGCCCGCGACCAAGGCCACTCCGAAGGAGATGCTGCCGATCGTCGACAAACCGGCGATCCAGTATGTCGTCGAGGAGGCAGTCTCCGCGGGGCTGCTCGACGTGCTGATGGTCACCGGGCGCAACAAACGATCGATTGAAGACCACTTCGACGTGGCCGCGGAGCTGGAGGGCGCCCTCCGGGCGAAGGGCGACGAGAAGCGCCTTTCCCAGATTCAGGAACCCGTCGACCTCGCGACCATGCACTACGTCCGCCAGGGCGAGCCGAAGGGCCTCGGCCACGCCGTGCTCTGCGCCAAGCAGCACGTCGGTGACGAGCCGTTCGCCTGCCTCCTCGGCGACGACATCATCGACCCGAGCGACCCGCTGCTCAAGCGCATGATCGAGGTACGCCAGCAGCGCGGCGGCAGCGTCATCGCGCTCATGGAGGTGCCAGAGGAGCAGGTCTCCCAGTACGGCTGCGCCGCCATCGAGGCGACCGACGAGGACGACGTCGTGCGGATCACCAACCTGGTGGAGAAGCCCCCGAAAGAGGAGGCGCCGTCCAACTGGGCCATCATCGGGCGATACGTGATCGACCCCGCCGTCTTCGAGGTGCTGGAGAAGACCCCGCCCGGCCGAGGCGGCGAGATCCAGCTCACCGACGCGCTGCGCACGCTCGCGTCGAGCACCCCCGAAGAAGGCGGCCCCGTCTACGGCGTGTTGTTCCGCGGCCGCCGCTTCGACACCGGCGACAAGCTGCAATACCTGCAGACCGTGGTGGAGTTCGCGGCGCGGCGGCAGGACCTCGCGCCCGAGTTCCTGCCCTGGCTGCGAGAATTCCTCAATGAGGCACAGCCCTAGCGATCTCAAACCGGTCGATCGGCACCTCGCCGACATCCTGGCGACCGTCCGCCCTCTCGCGCCCCTCGAACTGGACCTAGAGCGGGCGCTGGGGGCGGTGCTCGCCGAAGACGTGACCGCGCCGGTCGACCTGCCGCCCTTCGACAACTCGGCGATGGACGGCTACGCGGTCGTCGCCGCCGACGTCGCGGACGCGCCGGTCACGCTGCCGGTCACCGAGGACGTCGCGGCGGGCGACCCGCTGATCCGCGCCATAGGGCCCGGTCTCACCGCACGGATCATGACCGGGGCGCCGTTGCCGGCGGGCGCCGACGCGGTCATACCGGTCGAATACACCGACGGCGGCACCGCCAATGTGGTTATCCACAAGCAGGTCGAGCGCGGCAACGCGATCCGCCGGGCCGGTGAAGATGTGCGGGTGGGAGATGTGGTCCTGGCCGCGGGCACGCGCATCGGCGCGGCCCAGATCGGCATCCTGGCGGGGGTTGGGCGGCGGCGCGTGCTGGTCCGGCCGGTGCCCCGGGTGGCCGTGCTCTCGACCGGCGCCGAGCTCGCCGAGCCCGGAACCCCGCTCGGCTACGGCCAGATCTGGGAGTCCAACAGCTTCATGCTGGCCGCCGCGGTCCGCGAGGCCGGCGGCGAGGCGTTCCGCGTTGGCTCGGTGACCGACGACCCGCGCGTCTTCATGGAGACGCTCGACGCGCAGCTCGTTCGCGCTGACGCCGTGATCACCAGCGGCGGCGTCTCGATGGGCGCCTACGAGCCGGTGAAAGAGGGGCTGAGCCCGCTCGGCACGGTCCGGTTCGAGAAGGTCGCCATGCAGCCCGGCATGCCCCAGGGCTTCGGCGTGGTCGGCGACGACCAGATCCCGATCTTCACCCTGCCCGGCAACCCGGTCTCGTCCTATGTCTCCTTCGTCCTGTTCGTGCGCCCCGCCCTCCGCCGGATGCAGGGCCTGCCCGCCTCGCTCCCCTCGACGGTCCAGGCCGTCTGCGGCGCGAGGCTGCGGTCCCCGCAGGGCCGCCGCTCCTACCTCCGCGCCGTGCTGACCGGCGGCACGGTCACCCCCGCGCGCGGCCAGGGCTCCCACCAGCTCGCCGCGCTGGCCGCGGCCGACGCGCTGATCGTCATACCGGAAGACGTGACCGAGGTCCCGGAAGGGACGACTGTTGAGGTGATCCCGCTGTGAATCTCACCCATCTCGACGAATCGGGCCAGGCCCGCATGGTCGACGTGTCAGAAAAACCCGTCTCCGTCCGCACGTCCACCGCCTCCGGTCGTGTCCTGCTCTCCGAGGAGGCCGTGGCGATCCTGAGGTCGGGAGACACCCCGAAGGGCGACGCGCTCGGCGTGGCCCGCATCGCCGGGATCATGGGCGCCAAGAAGACCCCCGACCTGATCCCGCTCTGCCACCCCATCGCCCTCCACGGCGTGAAGGTCTCCCTGGAGATCGTCGACGAGGGCGTGGAGATCACGGCCCGGGTGAAGACGGCCGACAAGACGGGCGTCGAGATGGAGGCCCTCACCGCCGTCACCGTGGCCGCCCTCGGCCTGATCGACATGATCAAGGCCGTCGACCCCGCCGCCGTCATCACCGACGTCCGGGTCGAGGAGAAGACCGGCGGCAAGACCGGCGACTGGCGGCGCCCGTGATCCGCGCCCTGGTCATCACCGCCTCCAACCGCGCCGCCGAGGGGGTGTACGAAGACCGCTCGGGCCGGATCCTCTCCGCGCTCCTGGAGGAGCACGGCTGCACGGTCGACGGCCCGGTGGTGGTCCGCGACGGTGAACCGGTGTATGAAGCGTTGGTGAAGGGCCTTGAGTCGGCGTACCACGTCATCGTCACCACCGGCGGCACCGGGCTGACCCCCACCGACCTGACCCCCGAGATGACCCGGCGTGTCCTCGACCGCGAGATCCCCGGCATCGCCGAGGCGATCAGGCAGGTCAACCGGGAGAAAGTACCCACATCAGTGCTCTCCCGCGGCCTGGCCGGGCAGGCGGGCGCCACCCTGGTCGTCAACCTGCCCGGATCGACCGGCGGCGTACGCGACGGAATGGCCGTCCTGGGCCCCGTCCTCAGGCACGTGGTCGACCAGATCCGCGGCGGTGACCATCGCGTCTGATGGCGCGATTCGGTGAACAAGAGGGATGATTGACAAGTGGATCGACTTCGCGGCTGGCCCGCGACCCTGGCGGAGGGCCCGACCGGCCTCCGGCCGCTCCGGCTCCGCGACGTGCGCGTCTGGCGGGAAACCCGCCTGCGCAACGCCGACTGGCTGCGCCCCTGGGAACCCAGCAACCCCGAGACGCCCCTGTTCCGCACCGGCCTCAGCCCTTACGTCTCCATGGTCGGCACCCTCCGCCGCGAGGCCAGACAGGGCCTGGCCCTGCCGTGGGTCGTGACGTACAACGGCGCCTTCGCCGGCCAGCTCACCGTCGGCGCCATCGTCTGGGGCTCGGCCCGCTCCGCCCAGGTCGGCTACTGGGTCGACGGCGCCCTCGCCGGCAAGGGCATCATCCCCACGGCCCTGGCCATGGCCGTCGACCACTGCTTCTTCACCACCGGCCTCCACCGCCTCGAAGCCAACATCCGCCCCGAGAACCACGCCAGCCGCAGAGTCGTCGAAAAACTCGGCTTCCGCGAGGAGGGCGTACGCCGAAGGCAACTTCACATCGACGGAGCGTGGCGAGACCACATCTGCTACGCCCTGACCGTGGAAGACGTGCCGAGAGGCCTGCTCGTCCAGTGGCGCCGGGCCCGTGACTCATCGGCCGCACGTCACGGCGAGTCCCCGTAGGCGACAACAGCTTCGACGATCTCGCGACACACCGGACCGAATGCTCGTCAATCAGTGACACGCCGCCTTACGGTGCGTGACGTGAGCATGCAGGCGGGCCGAGTCCGGGAGGAGAGCAGCCGATGAGCAGCGTCCTCCTATATCTCGCCATCGTCGCAATGTGGCTCGGCGTCCTCGTCCCGATGTGGCTACGCCGCGACCGCTATGTCCTAATGGACGAAGACAAGGACAACACCGAGGGCGACACCTTGATCGAAACCCCCGATCAAGCCACCCCCTCGCCCGCGACGTCGGAAGAGGAGGCATCGGTGTCCGAACCCGCCGCCGCCTCCGACCCCCAGTTCGCGACCAACCGCCGCCGCGCCCGCATCAGGGTCCGCCGGCGCCGCACCCTGTTGTGGTGCGTGGCCATGGTCCTCGTCTCCTCGATCGCCGCCTTCCTCGGCGCGGTGCCGTGGTGGGGGGCCGCTCCGGCCGCGCTCCTCCTCGGGCTGTACGTGACGCTGCTGCGGGTGGCGTCCAAGCTGGAACACGAACAGCAGGACCTGGCGGCCCGGGTCCGGGCCGACCGGCTCCGGCGGGCTCGTGCGGAGGCCAGGCAGGCGGCTGCGGCGGCACTTGAGGCCGAGATCATCGAGCTGGAGAAGAAGCGCGGTGGCGTGTTCGACCAGTACGCGGATCACCGGCGAGCGGTTGGGGACTAGAGCGCGGATGGCGCGAAGGGGTGCTGGAGTTTGGTAGCCTAGATCTCGTTCACGGGGCTATAGCGCAGTCCGGTAGCGCACTTCGTTCGCATCGAAGGGGTCTGGGGTTCAAATCCCCATAGCTCCACCACGTGATAGCAGGTCAGAAGGGGTTTCGGAGATAATCCGAGGCCCCTTTTTCGATCTTTGAGGCCGTGGGGAGCCAAACGGGGAGCCACCTCACGCAGACTTACGCTTGCTCTTCTTGGCTGTGCCGAACACCTTGTTCATGGTGCCCGCGCCCGTGGCGATGACGGGCTTCAACTGGTGGCGGTAGACCTGTTCGGTGACGCGGGTGCCAGCGTGGCCTACGAGATCGGCGATCGTCTCTAAGGGCACGTCGTTGTCACTCATGATCGAGACAAACGAGTGACGGAGTTCGCGGGGGACCCAGTCACCTTCAAGGTTCGCCCGCTTGATGATGGCGCGGAATGGGCTTGATCCGGTTTGACGGACATCTGAGATCACGGGTTCGTCCCCGGAAGGATGTCCATTATGGAGAGCATGGGGAAGAAAAAGCGTCCTCGCCGCTCGTGTACGCCGGAGTTCAAAGCCGAGATCGTCGAGCTGTGCCGGCGCGGTGACCGTTCGGTCGGCCAGGTGGCCAAAGACTTCGAGTTGACCGAGACCGCGGTGCGGGCCTGGGTCCGCCAGTCCGAGGTCGACACCGGAGCGCGGGAAGGGCTGACCAGCGCCGAGCGGGAGGAACTGGCCGCCCTGCGGCGGGAGAACCGCCGGCTGCGCGAGGACGTCGACGTCCTCAAGCGGGCCACGGCTTTCTTCGTGCGGGAGACCCGGTGAACGTGGACCCGTTCATCGAGGCGGAGAAGCAGGGCGGCCACAGCGTCAAACGGGCGTGTGAGCTGCTGGAGGTCTCCCGCACCGCCTTCTACGCACGCCGCGAGGCCGTTCCCGGCCCTCGCGCCGTCCGCGATGAGGAACTGAGCGAGCGGATCGGCGGCGTGCACCGCGAGTCGCGCGGAACCTACGGCGCGCCCCGGATCCATGCCGCTCTGCGGCAGGAGGATGAGCGGTGCGGGCGCCGGCGGGTGGCCCGGCTGATGCGCACGCTGGGGTTACAGGGCAGGCACCGGCGACGTCGGCAGATCACCACGATCCCCGGCCCGGCCGCCGCGGAGCGGCCCGATCTGATCGGCCGAAACTTCGAGCCCGACGCCGGTGAGCTGGACGCGCGCTGGTGCGGCGACATCACCTATGTCAGAACCGATGAGGGCTGGTTGTATCTGGCGACGGTCATCGACATCGCCTCCCGCCGGGTGGTGGGCTGGGCCACGGCCGACCATTTGCGCACCGAACTGGTCAGTGATGCTCTGCGGCAGGCGTGGCGCAACCGCCGCCCGAGGGGCCCGGTGATCTTTCACTCCGATCGCGGCTGTCAATACGGCAGCGCCGCCTACGCCCGCCTGGCCGAGCGGCTCGGGGTTCGGCTGTCGGTCGGCCGCACAGGCCAATGCTGGGACAACGCCTTGGCCGAGTCGTTCTTCGCCACGATCAAGGGTGAACTCCTGGACGAACGCCGCTGGCCCACCCGGGCCGCCGCTCACAGCGCGATCTTCGAGTTCATCGAGAGCTGGTACAACCTGCGCCGTCTGCACAGCAGTCTCGGCTACGTTAGCCCCGCCGCTTACGAGGAAACTCTCGCGGCCTGACCACCACAACGACGGTGTCCGTCAAAGCGGAACAAGCTCAGTCAGGAAGACGTCAGGCAGAAGGGGTGGCCAGCCGGATCCAGGAGTACCCGCCAGCGTCCGTCGCCGGGCTGATGGGCCGGTTTGGCCGCGCCGAGTTCCAGCGCCAGCTCTTCCATCGCATCGAGGTCGTCAGCGCGGAAATCCAAGTGGAACTGTTGTGGCACGTCCTGACCCGGCCACTGCGGAGCCCGGTATCCGTCGACCCTCTGGAATCCCAGATCACAGCCGGAGTCGTCCGTCAGAGCGGCGAACTCGTCCGTACTGAATAGCTCGCGCATCCCGGTCAGTGCACCGTAGAAGCCCGCCAGCACCTGCGGGTCGGCACAGTCCAGAGTCACCCCTCGCAGTACAGCGCCTGGCACCATTCGCTCCTTCGTGTCCGCGCGTCTGTCTCCGTGAGCCGCCGCTGCACGCGATCACCGGCCACAGCCACACCGTACCCGCCACCTCCACCGCTGAAGTAGCGGTTTACCCCTGCCTCAGAGCGCCCCAGAGACTCGGCGAACGCTCTGACCAGCGAACTCTTCCCGATGCCTGGGGCGCCCCAGAGGAAGACGGGACGCACCAGGGCGACGTTGAGCAACACCTCGGGAAGCGCGGCCGGCGTGACGGTGACGGTGGCCTGCATGCCCACCAGCTTCTCGGATCACCTGATCTCCGGCCATCGGTTTACGAGCGCGCCCTTCGGGCCCGGCCCCGACGACTTCGGGGCCGTTCCCTCAGGGCCGTGCCGCCCCTGCGACTGCCCCTGTCAGCCGCAGTTGGTGCCGCGTTTGCCGCCCTCGGTGCCCGTGATGCGGCCCATCCAGTCGACGCAGCGGCCCGCCGCCGAGATGTAGATCGGGCCCGCGTAGGAGGTGTAGTTGCCTCCGTCGTACTGCGGCCAGTGGGTGCCGACCGGGTTGAGGCCCAGGCCCGCCTCGATCAGGACGCGGGAGCCGACGCTGTTGCGTTTGGCGACGACGCAGTTCTTGCCCGTCGAGGAGCTGTAGGTCAGGAAGACGGTGCCTTTGGTGCCGATCGGGGCCGAGTTGACGACGCCGTAGCCCGCGCCGCACTCGCCGCCGTAGGAGGCGGCCAGGGCCGGCTGGGCCGAGGTGAGGGTCGCGGCGAGCACGGCGGTGGCGCACGCGGCGGTGACGGTGGCCTTCTTGACGAGTTTCATTGGTCCCCTTCCAATGCCTTCGAGAACGGATGCTTCGATGCCGGCGTCAGCCGCAGTTGGTGCCGTCGCGGCCCACGCTGTGGGTGCCGATCGTGCCGCCCCAGTCGACGCAGGAGCCCGGGGCCGAGAGGTAGACAGGGCCGGCGTAGGTGGTGAAGTTGCCGCTGTCTTTGAGCCAGGTGGTCGTGCCGGAGCGGCGGATGTAGGCCTCCATGAACGTGGCGGCGCCCGGGGTCTCGCGCAGGGTCACGACGCAGTTCTTCTTGGTGGAGGCGTTGTAGGTCAGGTAGACCGTGCCTCGGCCGTCGGGGAAGACGCGCACGTTGACGACGTTGTAGCCGGAGCCGCACTGGTTGCCGTAGAGCACGGCGGCCGCCGGCGAGGCGGAGACCATGACCGTGGCGGCGGCCGCCGCGGCGGTGATTCCCAGCGCGGCGACCTTCCTCAGGATGCGCACGACAGAGATCCCTTTCCGTTGAGAGGTCGGTGCGCTTCACGCTGGCACGGGCTTCCGCCCAACCGGTAGCGATCTCCGTCCAGCATTTGTCCGTTGGACATTGGACAAATGAATTCGCAGGTCAGCTCACTCGGACGTCAAGGAAGATCGGGCGTTTGTCGGGGAACAGGAGGCGGCCCTCGGCGTCCACCATCTTCCAGAAGATCTTGCAGGCGCCCGGCTTCTCCGGCGCCTCCACCGTGACCCGGATGTCGACGGAGCGTCCCGGCGGGGTGTGCGGGATCTCGACCCTTCTGGGGGCGGCGCAGACGGTGTCGTTGACGCGCATGAGGAAGCGCCCGGCCCACTCGACCCCGCCGGTGTTCTTGATCCGCCAGACCTTCTCGAACGACTCGCCCTTCCCGACCAGGGTGCCGTCGGGAATCGTGACGTCTGCCTCGAACACGGACTCGTCGAGGGCGATGGGGGTCACCACCCGCGGCTTCGGCGACCCGCCGTTGAACAGGACCGCCCCGGCGACGGCGACCGCGACCGCGACGAGGGCGGCGGCGAGAACCTTCGGCCGGAACCGTCGCGGGCCTGGCGACCCCGGCTCGCGCAGGTCCCCCTCCGGCGAGGACGTGGCGTGGCCGTCGCGGGCGGTCGTGCCTGCGGAGAGCGGCGTGGAAAGAGCGGAGACACCCGAGGCGGCGTCGTCGGGATGGCGCCACGAGGGCGGGGTGGCAGCGGATGTGCCGGACTGGGCCGAAGCCGGGCCCGAGCCGGTAGAGGTGCGTGGATACGGCGGGGCGATGGTGTCGTCCGGACGGTCTTGGCCGCCCTCCGGAAGGAGGAGGGCCAGGTCGGCGAGGGCCTTCGCCCTGGTCCAGTGGGTTCGCCACTCGCGTTCGGCTGCCGCCGGATCGTGCCCCAGCCGCGCCACCGCGAGAACGCGGACGAACTCCCAGGTCACGCCCCAGCTCGGCAAGGTCCGCCCCTGGGCCGCCGCGGCGAGGGACGACTTCGAGGCGGCGGCGCCCTGGGCGCACATCTCGGCGAACGACGGGTCACCTGCGGCGATCTTGAGCTGCCACAGCCGGTCGGCGAAGGCCTCGACCGGGCCCGAGTCGGGGTCGGGGCGGTTGGGTCTGCGTCCGCGCCTGTCTCCGCCTGCGTGTCTCAACTGGCCCCCTGCCCGGTTGGATCCCGGTCGGATCAACGACTCGGCCGCCGACACTACCCAACACCGAACTTGACCGGTCGCGGTGAAGAACCGGCCTGTGGAAATCCGGAGGCCACCCGTTCCCGTCCCGGGCGGTGTCGGCTTCTTATGCTGCAATGGTGACTATCCGTGTTCAAAGAGGCCGTGTCCATCACTCCGCGCAGTCGACGTGGGGGCCTCGATGAACGCCCGGTTGCGGCTGGCTGCGTCGATCGTCCCGGCCGTGGCGATGCTGGCGCTCGTCCTCGTGTGGGGGCGCGGGCTGCCCGTGATCGTCGAGGTCGTGATCGTGTTGTTGCTGGCCGCGAGTGTGCTGGCGGCCGTGCACCACGCCGAGGTGGTCGCGCACCGGGTGGGGGAGCCGTTCGGGTCGCTGATCCTGGCGGTGGCGGTCACCGTCATCGAGGTCGGGCTGATCGTCACGCTGATGCTCGCGGGTGGTCCCGGCGTGGCCACGCTGGCCCGCGACACCGTCTTCGCCGCGGTGATGATCACCTGTAACGGCATCGTCGGGCTGTCGCTGCTGGTCTCGGCGCTGAAGAGGGGGACCGCGCCGTTCAATCCCGAGGGGACCGGTGCGGCGCTGGCCACCGTCATCACGCTGGCGACGTTGTCGCTGGTGCTGCCGACGTTCACCACCAGCAACCCCGGGCCGGAGTTCTCGGGGCCGCAGCTCGTCTTCGCCGCCGTGGTGTCTTTCGGGCTGTACGTCCTGTTCGTCTTCGTGCAGAGCGTCCGGCACCGGGACTACTTCCTGCCGGAGGGCGACGACGAACTCCACTCCTGGGTTCCGGCCAAGAAGACGGCCCTGATCAGCCTCGGCCTGCTGATCCTGGCGCTGGTCTCGGTCGTCGGGCTGGCGAAGGTCGAGTCGAAGAGCATCGAGGACGCCGTGGCCTTCGCGGGGCTGCCGCCCTCGGTGGTCGGGGTGGTGATCGCGCTGCTGGTGCTGCTGCCGGAGACCCTCGCCGCCGCCCGCAACGCGCGGCGCGACCGCACGCAGATCAGCTTCAACCTCGCGCTCGGGTCGGCCATGGCCAGCATCGGGCTGACCATCCCGACCATCGCGGTGGCCTCGATCTGGCTCTCGGGGCCGCTCATGCTCGGGCTGGGCGCGGTGCACATCGTGCTGCTGATGCTCACGGCCGTCGTCGGCACGCTCACCGTCCTGCTGGGGCGGGCCACGTTGCTGCAGGCGGGGGTGCACCTCGCGTTGTGCGGCAGCTACCTGTTCCTGGCGGCGGTGCCCTGACCGGTCACCGCAGGGCGTCCATGTCGATGACGGTCACCGTGTCGCCCTGCCGGTAGTAGCTCGCCCTGTCGCCGAGCACGAGGCTCGGGAGGCCGCCGTCGGGGCCGCGGTCCAGGATGATGTGCCCGGCCCGGCCGCTGGCCAGGTCGTAGAGGGCCGAGCCGGGTTCGCCGTTCGAGTCGGGCTGGATGAGGTGGACGACGTGCCAGCCCCACAACCGGGCCGACGGGCGGCCGGGGAAGGGGCGGGCGGCGGTGCCGTCGCGCCGCCATGCCTCCACCAGGTCGGCGCACCATTCGGGGCCGCAGCCGAACCAGTCCGTCCGGCCGGGCGGCACGGGCGCCGTCGACCGCGTTCCGTGGCGGAGGTCGAGCAGCCGGTCGCGTCCCCGGCCGGCCCAGGGCCACTCCATCAGGACGTATCCCGTCGAATCCGGCACCTCGCTGACCGCGCCGCCGGTCAGCGGGACCCGCCTGACGGCCGCGTCGACCGTCGACCAGACCACCAGGCCGTCCGCGATGCCGAGCCCGGTGAGCGACACGGGTGACGGCTCCAGGGTGACGAGCCGCCGGGGTTCGCCGCCGGTCAGCGGCACCGACCAGAGGGCCCCCGCGCTCCACCAGACGGCGTGGCCGTCGCCCGCGACCAGATAGGTCGTGTACGCGTTCACGGTCGCCACCACGCTGAAGGCGCGGCGGGTCAGGTCGTACAGGAGGATCGTCTCCTGTTCGCCCTTGCCGACGACCAGGTCGCCGACGACGTCGGCCGGGGTGAACGCGACCCCGCCCGGCCCTTCGGCCGGGACCTGGTGGACGGCCCTCGGCCACACCCGTTCGATGGGGGCGGCCGGCGGGGTGGCGTACGGCCCGGCGGGCGCCGGCCGGTCGGCGAGGCCGCGTACCGCCAGCATGATCCCGCCCGCCACGACGACGAGGCAGACCGCGACGGCGAGGGGCGCGAGCCAGCGCACCGGGAACGACCGGCGGGGCGGCGGCACGGGACGGGTGAGGCCGTCGTCGGCGACGGTGGCGGCCTTCGCGGCGAAGGCGTCTTTCAGCAGGTCCTCGATGTCGCTCATCCCGACGCCCTCAGCTCCCGTTCGAGGCGGTTCAGCGCCCGCGTGACAGTCGAGCGGACCGTGCTCTGGCGCAGGCCGGTCACGTCCGCGATCTCGGCGTCGGACAGGTCGAGGTAGTAGCGCAGCACCAGCGTCTCCCGCTGCCGGGCGGGCAGCCGGGTCACCGCGGTCAGCACCTCCTGGCGGGTCTCCCCGAGCAGCGCCGCCGCCTCGGCCGACTCCGCCGGAAGCGGCGCCGGGGGCGGTTTGTGCAGGGCCACCCTGCGGCGCCGTAACGTCGAGCGTGCCCCGTTGAGCACGCTCGACCGGACATAGGCCAAGGTCAGCACGTCTGGCCGGCGGCCGTGGAGCCGGGCGAAGACGTCTTGCACGATGTCTTCCGCGGTCTCCCGGTCGCCCACCAGCAGCAGCGCGAGCCGGATGAGTTCGAGCCGGTTGTCGCGATAGAGGGTGACCAGGGCAGCGCCCGACCCCTGGAGCATGTCACCCGTCATGTCTGTAGAACGCCCGACCCCCCGCATCCGCTGCGCGGGGTCAGGCTCCTATTTCAGCCGAGCCCCGCGTACCGCCGGGGCCGCAGGGCCTGGGTGCGCAGCGCCGACAATGCCGCCGCCTGCCCCACCGGGGTGAGCTGCCAGGTCGACCGCCAGTCACACGACACGCGCAGGTCGAGCGCGTCGAGGCGGCGCTGGAACTCGCCCATCGGGCCGCCCAGGTCGCGGGCGCTCACCTGGGCGCCCGCCGCCGAGCGCCAGCCCTCGCCGTTGACCACCTCGGCGACGCTCTCGCACAGGTCGGGATAGCTGTACGCCGCCCCGTCGGCCAGCAGCATCAGCGCCGATTCGCGGATGGACACCTCGAAGTCGTGTTCGCCCTTGGCCGGGGTGAGCAGGGTCGCCGTGACGGCCGTCCAGAGAACGTCGGGGTTGTCGGCCAGCTTGCGGCCCGCCGAGGTCAGCACGAGCTTGCGGCCGGTCCGCCGGACCGCCTTCAACTCGCTCATCATGATCTCGCGCAGCATCGTCAGGGTCGGCACGTCGGCCTCGCCCCGGACGGTGCCCGAGGTCAGCGTGTCCCAGCCGAACAACTCGACCGACTCGACCACCAGGGCGCGGGCGACGTTGAACTTCTGGGTCAGCGGCACCCCGCCGGTCTCGGCCCAGTCGAGCAGCCACCACAACGACGCCAGATGGGGCTCCTCGGGCGCCGGGACGGGCGCGTGCAGCCGCACCTCGAACGGCTGCGCGAGCTCCCGGCGGGCCCGGCCGCGGCCGAGCACCCACCGGTTGAGGCGCTCGCCGTGGACGCGGTGGAGCCAGCAGTCGCCGCCGAGCTCGGGGCGCGGGCTGGTCAGCCAGCGCCGGGTGAGGTCGAGTCGACCCTTCATGAACGCCTTCGCGCCGGGCTGCGGCAACTCGCCCGACACCAAAGCCAGTTCGAGGGCGGCCGCGCAGGCCACGTGGGCGCCCAGTTCCTCCGGACCCATGATGGAGCTCCAACTGAGCTCCGGGACGTCGGGAGGGAGGACTCCGGTCGCCTCCACGGCGTCCTGGTAGGCGGCGGTGCCGGCCTCCTCGCCCTCGCGGGCGTAGACGCGCAGGATCCGGGTGGTGGTGGGCGAGTCGCAGAGGGCGGCATATCGCTCCATGCCGCCCAGCTCGAACAGGCGCCCGAGGGCGCGGGCTATCCCGTGGCGGTCGCCCGTCACCTTGATCGGGAGGGCGTACCAGAGGAACTCGCAGACGTCGAGCTGGCTGATCGTCTCAAGGGCCTCACCGCCGGTGAGCCACTCCACGGCGACACGAGCCGAGTCGGCGACATCCGGCTCGGCTCGCTCCAGCTCGGCGAGGAGGGCCGCCACGTCAGGTGCGGGCATGACCCGCAGTCTGCCGTATGGCACCCACCGTTGACGACGACCGAGAGACACTCGGGACCACCCCCCTAGTGACTCACGATACGGACCGCCCCGCCAGAGGTCAGATCCAGCCCTTCTTGTACAACATCCGGTCGTACCAGTCCTGGTACGGCAGGAGCTCCGCCGACAACACCGGATAGAGCCACCAGAAGTTCAGCAGCGACAACAGGGCGAACACGCCGACCGCGATCGCGCCGGCGCGCCGCCGCTGCGACGGGGCGGTGGCCGGGCCGATGAGCAGGCCCGCCGCCAGCACGATGGCCAAGATCATGAACGGCACCATCGGGATGGCGTAGAAGAGGAACATCGTGCGGTTGTCGGCCCAGGCGAAGTAGAACCAGGGCAACCAGCCCGCCGCGTAGCCCAGCAGGACCGCCCCGGCCCGCCAGTCGCGGGTGGCGACGTACCAGGCGATCATGGCGATGAGGGCGGCGAGACCGGCGTACCAGATGATCGGGGTGCCGGTGCCGAGCACCGCCCACGAGCAACTGTCGGCGCCGCAGCCCGAGGGCGACTCGTAGAAGAACGCGACCGGGCGGGTGAGCAGCGGCCACTGCCACGGCTGCGACTGGTAGGGGTGGGTGGTCTCCAGCCCGGTGTGGAACGACAGGATCTGGGTCTGGTAGTCGATCCACGACCGCATCGAGCTGAACACGAAGTTCTGCCAGCCGCCCGTGGTGGCCTCGGCCCAGTTGCGGCCGTAGCCGCGTTCACCCGCGAACCAGCCGGCGAACGAGACGACGTACACGACCAGAGACAGGATCGCCACCCAGGCGAACGCGAGCGGCACGTCGAGCTTCAGCGTCGCCAGCACCGGGCGGCGCAGCCCGACCGCCCGGCGGGCGCCCAGATCCCACAGGACGGTCATGATCCCGAACGCGGCGATGAACAGGATGCCGGTCCACTTGGTGGCCAGCGCCGCGCCCAGGCACAACCCGGCGGCCAGCCGCCACGGGCGCAGGCCCAGCTTGGGGCCCAGATCGCTGACGGGGGAGTTCTCGTACCAGTCGGCCAGCCGCTCGCGCGACTTGTCGCGGTCGACGACCAGGCAGGCGAACCCGGCCAGCAACCAGAACATCAGGAAGATGTCGAGCAGGGCGGTGCGCGACAACACGAAGTGGAGGCCGTCGACCGCCAGCAGGAACCCGGCCAGGCAGCCCAGGACGGTCGAGCGGGTCATCCGCCGGGCCAGGCGGGCCAGCAGGAAGATCGAGATCGTGCCGACCAGCGCGGCGGCGAACCGCCAGCCGAACGGGTTCAGCCCGAACATCCACTCGCCGAGGGCGATCATCCACTTGCCGAGCGGCGGGTGGACGACGTAGGAGCCGCAGTCGACGACGTTCTGACACACCTTGAAGATGTTGTCGTCGCCGCGCAACATCGCCTGGTTGGCCGCGTCGCCGTCGAGGAACTGGGTCTCCACGCCGTATTTCAGCGTCGACCAGGCGTCTTTGGCGTAGTAGGTCTCGTCGAAGACCACCGCCTTCGGCACCTCAAGGCGGTCGAACCGCAGGAACCCGCCGAACAGGGCGAGGAGCGCGGGGCCGAGCCAGGCCCACAGCCCGTCGGCCGGCATCGGCGGCAACAGCCGCTCGCGCACGGAGAGCACCTGTTCCTTCGGCTCGGGCTGTTCGGGCGCCTTGTCAGTGAAATCTGTCACGGCCACGGCGACACACTACTGGCGACACGCCGTCACGAACACGACGTACACCCCGATTCCTGACCCCGCCGCCCGAACTGACGGAGCACCGCCACCACGGCGACCAGACCGGAGAAGACAAGACGCCGGATGCGAGGGCACGCCGGAGAGCGGAACGCCGCAGCGCGCCGACGCCCGGACTGAGGAAGTCGGCAGGGCGGCGACCAGAGCGGAGGAGGAAAGACGCCGGATGCGAGGGTACGGCGGAGACGCGGAACGCCGCAGCGCGCCGACGCCTGGACTGACGGAGCGCCGGGAGCGCAGCGACCAGAGCGGAGGAGGGAAGGCGTCGGACATGAGCGCGAGGACCGCCGCGCCGCAGGCGCGGCCAATAGACCCGCGCGGCACGACTTCCTGAAGCTTTCATACTGAGGGGGTGACGGACTACGGAACTCTCGTGCTGGCCGGGGCCCCCATCGGGCAGCCGGGCGACGCCTCACCACGGCTGCGGGCCGCCCTGGAGAGCGCCGACGTGATCGCCGCCGAGGACACCCGGCGGCTGCGCCGCCTGGCCGGCGACCTCGAAGCGGAGATCACCGGCCGGATCGTCTCCTACTACGACCAGAACGAGGCCGCCCGCGCCCGCGAACTGCTCGGCCACCTGCTCGACGGGCAGAAGGTGCTGGTCATCACCGACGCCGGCATGCCGGGCGTGTCCGACCCCGGCTACCGGCTGACCCGGCTCGCGGTCGAGGCCGGGGTGCGGGTGACCGCGCTCGCCGGTCCGTCGGCCGTCACCACCGCCCTGGCCGTCTCGGGACTGCCCAGCGACCGGTTCTGCTTCGAGGGGTTCCCGCCCCGCAAGGCCGGTGATCGTGGACGCCGGCTGGAGAAGCTCGCCGGCGAGGAGCGCACCATGGTGTTCTTCGAGGCGCCCCACCGGCTGGAGGCCTCACTGCTGGCCATGGCCGAGGCGTTCGGCGCCGACCGGCCCGCCGCGGTGTGCCGGGAGCTGACCAAGACCTATGAAGAGGTGCGGCGCGGCACGCTCGCCGAACTCGCCGCGTGGGCGCCCGAGGCCAAGGGCGAGATCACGATCGTGGTGGCCGGGGCGGCGCCCCGAGAGGTCTCCGTCGACGACCTGCTCGGCGAGGTGGCCCGCCTGGAGGCGACCGGGGTGACCCGCAAGCAGGCGATCAGCGACGTCGCCCGCGACGCGGGCGTGTCGAAGCGGGACCTCTACAACGCGGTGCACTCCAGCTAGGACCCGACTCAGGACACGACCGGCTCGGCCGCCGACGGCTCCCCCGCGTGCTTCCGGTTGATCCGCACGTGCCGCAACGCGATCGCCGCCGCCAGGCAGGCCAGCGGGACGGCCGGGAGCAGGTAGCGGTAGTCGAACTCGGCCGTGGCCGCCGGGGCCAGCACCAGGCCGGCCGCCCCCAGGAACGGCAGCAGCACCGGCCCGCCCAGGGTGCGCCAGCGCTGCACCACGCCGACCAGCCCGGCCAGCAGCAGCAGGCCGAGGATCGTGCCCGGCAGCCGCGCCACCGACTGGTAGCTCATCATGAACGTCGAGAACGGGGCGACCTTGACCGTCGCGGCCTCGCCGTTCTCGTAGCGCGTGGCGTCGCCGTGGGTCGTGCCCCGGTAGGAGCTCCACTGGGGGAGCTTCGTGGTGGTGTTGTTGCTGAACTCGTAGAGGCCGAAGGTCTTGTTGTCGGGGAAGACCGGGCGGCCCCACTGGAAGGCGCGGAAGAAGTCTTTGGCGATGGCGGCCAGGTAGTCGAGCGGCTGGGCCATGATCGCGCGTTTGGCGAACTCGCTGGCGATCTGGTTGGTCTCGGCGTCGAACTTGCGGCCCGCGCCGAAGACGTGGAGCTGGTTCTCGTTGTCCCACCAGAGATAGGCCTGCGCCGACTTCTCGCGCTCGGCCACCGGCGTGTTGATGCACAGCAGCGCCAGGTCGAGGTCTTCACGCGGGTCGAGGCCCATCTTGTCGCAGTCGGCGAACAGGGCGGTGCGCATGTAGAGGATCACGCCGTCGCTCTGGGTCATCGCGAAAGGGCCGTTGACCGCCTTGAACCAGCCCATGTAGCCGATGACCGGGATCACGCACGCGACCAGCATGGCCGCGACGGGCTTCCAGCCGACCCGCTTGATCAGCATGAACGCCACCACGAGGGCCAGGATCGGCAGCCCGATGCTGCGGGTCAGCGCGGTCAGCGCGAGCAGCCCGCCGACGGCCGCGCCGACCTTCCAGGTCATCGACCGGTGCCAGAGCACCAGCACGATCACCCCGGTGACCAGCAGGGTGAACATGGCGTCGCTCATGATGAGCTGTTCGAGCTGGATCTGGTAGGCGTCGAACAGCACCGGCAGGGTGGCCAGGGTGGCCGCCCACCCGGCCATGGCGAACCTTTTGACCAGCAGCGCGTAGATCAGCCCGGCCGTCGCCAGGCCCATCAGGTGTTGCGTGAGGACAACGAGGCTGAAGCTGTGAAAGGGTCGGAGCAGCAGGAGCCAGAAGGCGTAGCCATCAGGCCTGATCGGGTGGGGCCTCGGGTGGAGCGCGACCGACACGTAGTCGTAGGAGTCGTTGAACCACATCGCCGGGCCGAAGCCGAGCATCGTGACGAGCCGCAGAAGCGCGCCGGCCGCGAGCGCGGCGGCGAACCAGCGATGATTGCGCAGCGTGACGACGAGACGCTCCTTCCAGGTGACCTGGGGGGCGCCTGTGACGGCGGGTTCCGCGACCGCGACCATGGTTACAGAATGCCAGGGGTTTTCGGGACTTGACCCGCCCCCCTTGGGGCAGACGGCATCATGGTCTGATTACTGACCGGTGATCACAGGTGTAAACGGCAGGGGTAACGAACGTGGAACTGACAGTGGTCATGCCGTGCCTCAACGAGGCGGAGACCGTGGAGGTGTGCGTAACGAAGGCCCTGGCCTGCATGCGCGAGAACGGGATCGACGGCGAGGTGGTGATCGCCGACAACGGCAGCACCGACGGCTCGCAGCAGCTCGCCCGTGACGCCGGCGCCCGGGTCGTGCACATCGACCAGAAGGGCTACGGCAACGCCCTCATCGGCGGCATCCGCGCCGCCCGCGGCAAATACGTGATCATGGGCGACGCCGACGACTCCTATGACTTCACCAACCTGATGCCGTTCGTCGAGGAGCTGCGCAAGGGCGGCGAACTCGTCATGGGCAACCGCTTCAAGGGCGGCATCGCCCCCGGCGCCATGCCCCCGCTCCACCGCTACCTGGGCAACCCGGTCCTGTCGTTCGTGGGCCGTCTGTTCTTCCCCAGCGCGATCGGCGACTTCCACTGCGGCCTGCGCGGTTTCCGCCGCGACTCCATCCTCAAGCTGGGGCTCCAGACCGGGGGCATGGAGTTCGCCTCCGAGATGGTCGTCAAGGCCACCCTCCAGGGCCTCGACGTACGCGAGGTGCCGACCACCCTGTCGCCCGACGGCCGCTCCCGTCCGCCGCACCTGCGCTCGTGGCGCGACGGCTGGCGCCACCTGCGCTTCCTGCTCCTCTACAGCCCCCGCTGGTTGTTCTTCATCCCCGGCCTGGCCCTGATGATCTTCGGCCTGGTCGTCGGCACCGCCCTGACCTTCGGCCAGGTCCGCATCGGCCAGCTCGCCTTCGACGTCGACACCCTCGTCGGCGCGTCGGCGATGGTGGTGATCGGCTTCCAAGCGGTCCTGTTCGCCCTGTTCACCAAGGTGTACGCGGCCGAAGAGGGCTTCCTGCCCGAGTCGCCGCGCATCAGGAAACTGATCGACATCGTCACCCTCGAACGCGGCCTCATCATCGGCGGCCTGCTGGCCCTCGCCGGTCTGCTCGGCCTGGTGGCCTCGCTCGCCCACTGGGGCGGCAAGGGCTTCGGCGAGCTGATCCCGGCCGAGTCGCTGCGCCTGGTCGTGCCGTCGGCGACCGCGTTCATCATGAGCTTCCAGACGATCTTCGCCTCGCTCTTCATCTCGATCCTGGGCATCCGCCGCTCGCGCGAGACCCCGGTCGACATCGCCGCCTCGGCCGCGGAGGAGGCCGCCGAGGCCGTCAATAAGCAGCCAAGCCTGTAGTCGGATGCCTCTAGGCTTGGAGGCATGTCTCAGCACATCTTGACCGCCGTCGCGTGGCCCTATGCCAACGGGCCACGCCACATCGGGCACGTCTCCGGGTTCGGCGTGCCGTCCGACGTCTTCAGCCGCTACCAGCGGATGGCGGGCAACAAGGTGCTGATGGTCTCCGGCACCGACGAGCACGGCACGCCGATCCAGGTGCAGGCCGACAAGGAGGGCCTCTCGGCCCGGGAGCTCGCCGACCGCTACAACCGGATCATCGCCGAAGACCTGACGGCCCTCGGCCTCTCCTACGACCTGTTCACCCGCACGACCACGCTCAACCACTACGCCGTCGCCCAGGAGATCTTCCTCGGGCTGCACAAGAACGGCTACATCTTCCCGAAGACCACGATGGGTGCGATCTCCCCGTCCACCGGGCGCACCCTCCCCGACCGCTACATCGAGGGCACCTGCCCGATCTGCGGTTACGACGGCGCGCGTGGCGACCAGTGTGACAACTGCGGCAACCAGCTCGACCCGATCGACCTGATCAACCCGAAGTCGAAGATCAACGGCGAGACGCCGAAGTTCATCGAGACCGAACACTTCATGCTCGACCTGCCCGCCTTCGCCGACGCGCTCGGCACCTGGTTGCAGGGCAAGCAGGGCGAGTGGCGGCCCAACGTGCTGAAGTTCTCGCTCAACCTGCTGGGCGACCTGCAGCCGCGCGCGATCAGCCGTGACCTCGACTGGGGGGTGCCGATCCCGCTCGACGGCTGGAGCGACCGCAACGACAAGCGCCTCTACGTCTGGTTCGACGCGGTCATCGGCTATCTGAGCGCCTCGGTCGAGTGGGCCCGCCGGTCGGGCGACCCCGACGCGTGGCGGGCGTGGTGGCAGAACCCCGACGCCCGGGGTTACTACTTCATGGGCAAGGACAACATCGTCTTCCACTCCGAGATCTGGCCGGCGATGCTGCTCGGCTACAACGGAGAGGGCGCCCGGGGTGGTGCGGCCGGGTCGCTGGGGCGGCTCGACCTGCCCTCCGAGGTGGTGTCGAGCGAGTTCCTGACCATGGAGGGGCGCAAGTTCTCCTCCTCGCGGTCGGTCGTGATCTACGTCCGCGACTTCCTGGAGCGCTATTCGGCCGACGCGCTGCGCTACTACATCGCGGTGGCCGGGCCCGAGAACCAGGACACCGACTTCACCTGGTCGGAGTTCCTCAACCGCAACAACGGCGAGCTCGTCGCGGCCTGGGGCAACCTGGTCAACCGGTCGATCTCGATGGCGTCCAAGAACTTCGGCAAGATCCCCGACGCGGTCGACCTGACCGACGCCGACCGGGCGCTGCTCCAGCGGTCGAAGGCGGCCTTCCCGGCGGTCGGGGCCGAACTCGGGCGGTCGCGGTTCAAGAACGCGGTCACCGAGGCGTTCGACGTGGTGCGCGACGCCAACCGCTACCTGGCCGAGCAGGAGCCCTGGAAGATCAAGGACGACCCGGTGCGCCAGGGCAGCATCCTCCACGTGGCGCTCCAGGTCGTCGACGACGCGAAGACGCTGCTCACCCCGTTCCTGCCGAACTCCTCCAACAAGATCCACGAGATGCTCGGCGGCCAGGGCGTCTGGTCCGGCATGCCGGAGATCCGCGAGGTCGACGAGCCGGGCGGGCGCTCCTACCCGGTCATCACCGGCTCCTATGAGGGCGCGGCGCAGTGGGAGCACCGGCCGATCCAGTCGGGGACCCCGCTGGCCCCGCCGAAGCCGCTGTTCGCCAAGCTCGACGCGAAGATCGTCGACGAAGAACTGGCCAGACTGGAAAGCTGATGTCCGTCCCGCTCCCCGAGGCGCTCGGCGCCGAGGTGTTCGACAGCCACTGCCACCTCGACATCATGGTCGGGGAGCGCAAGGCGTCGTCAGGCGACCCCGTCGCCCTGGCCGCGCAGGCGGCCGGGGCGAGCGTCGACCGCATCGTCGACGAGGCCAGGTCCGTCGGGGTGACGCGCCTGGTGACGATCGGCTACGACCTGCGCTCCTCCGAGTGGGGCGCCGAGATCGCCCGCGACCACGAGGGCGTCTACGCGGGTGTGGCGATCCACCCCAACGAGGCCCACGCGGCGACTCCGGAGGTGCTCGACCGCATCGAGGAACTGGCCCGGCTTCCGCACGTGCGGGCGGTCGGCGAGACCGGCCTCGACTTCTTCCGCGACTGGGCGTCCAAGGACGACCAGCACGCCTCGTTCCGGGCGCACATCGAGATCGCCAAGCGCACCGGGAAGGTGCTGGTGATCCACGACCGCGACGCCCACGACGCGGTCCTCGACGTGCTCGACGAGGTGGGCGCCCCCGACGTGGTGGTCTTCCACAGCTATTCGGGCGACGCCGAGATGGCCGAGCGCTGCGTCAAGGCGGGCTACTACCTGTCGTTCTCGGGCCCGGTCACCTACAAGAACGCCGCCTACCTGCGCGAGGCCGCGAAGGTCGCGCCGGCGGAGCTGATCCTGGTCGAGACCGACGCGCCCTATCTGCCGCCGACGCCCCACCGGGGCAAGCCCAACGCGCCCTACCTGATCCCGCTGACGCTGCGCTGCCTCGCGGAGGTGAAGGACACGGCACCCGAGGCGCTCGCGGAGATCATTAACGCGAACGGTCCGCGCGTTTTCGGTGATTGGTAATGCGGTGTCACGGTACGGTGTGAGTTGACCATGGCGCTTCCGGAAGGACGCATCCGTGTATTCCCCGACGTTGGAGAGCCCCGCGCGCGACACGGGCAGCCAACTGTCGGGCTGGGAACACCCGGTCGAGAAACCCGCTGAGACGCCGTCCCGGTTGAGGGCGCTGGTCCGTCCGTGGCTGGCCGTGTTGTGCGCCGCCGCGCTGGGGGTGTCGGTCGGGGTGGTCATCGGGGTCGGGCTGGCCCGCGAGATCACCCTCGACGTCGACGGCAAGCTGACCACCCACCGTTCGTTCGCGGCCGACGTGCGCGGCGCGTTGAAGGCCGCGGGGGTGCCCTACGAGACGGGCGACATGGTCTCGCCCCCGCCGTCGGCCGAGATCGGCGACGACATGACGATCGTGGTCAGGCACGCCCGCCCGCTGACGCTGAACCTCGACGGGACCTCCAGCACCCATCTGACCACGGCGCTCAACGTCCAGGACGCTCTCCTAGAGCTCAAGATGAACCCCAACAAGCTGCAGCTCTCGACGACCCGGCTGCGGCAGATCCCGGTCGAGGGGTTCGAGCTCGACGCGCGCTCCCAGCGCAAGGTGACGATCGTGGCCGGCAGCATGCGCATCGAGACCACGACGATCGGCCGGACGGTCGAAGAGGTGCTGAAGGAGTCGAACATCGAACTCGGCGAGGGCGACAAGGTGTCGCCCGGCCTGTCGACGTTCCCGCCGGAGGACACGGTGATCCGGGTGACCCCCGGCCTGCCGCCCCACACGATCCCGATCTCGGCCGACGTGGCCGCGCTGAACTGGGACGCGCTGGCGCGATGCGTGTCGGGGAACGACGCCAAGTCGGCGCCGGGAGGGCTCTACGGGTTCGGGCTGAAGATGTGGCGCGCGGTCGGCGGCGAGAAGCGGCCGGTCGACTGGCCGGAGGCCGAGCAGACCTACCGGGCGCAGCTCCTCTACCAGCGGCTGGCGGGCGACTGGAAACGCGCCTGGCCGGACTGCGGCGACCGCCTCTGACCGTTCAGCCGACGGCATGGCCGTAGTCGACCGCTCCCGCCGGGGCGGGGGTGGCCGCCGAGGTGTAGACCGCGCCGACGCCGTCGCGGTCGGGCGCGCCGATCAGCAGTCCGGCTGCCCCGTCGGCCGCCAGTGACCAGCCGTAACGCTGGCCCGGCTGGGGCGGGACCGGCAGCGGGGCCACGGTCCCGTCGACGGTGCTGGTGTGCACGCCCCCCGTCGCTCCCTTCGTATAGGGGTGGCCCATGGCGAGCCTCCCGTCGCCGGTGAACGCCAGCGACCAGCCGAGGCCCGTCGTGCCGGGCACGGTGATCGCCTTGACGGGGGCGAGGCCGGCCCAGAGCTGGACCATGCCGGCGTCGCGCGGCCCGGCGAGCGGGGCGCTCGCGGCCAGGTAGGAGGTGCCGCCGATCCGGGTGGCCGCCAACGTCCAGCCGAAGCGGTTGCCCGCCTCTTCGGGCACCTCCTCGGTGGCCTGGCCGAGGTCCCACTTCCTGGTCGTGTACGGCGCCCCCGACAACACGTCCTTGACGACGACGACCGTCCCGGCGTCGACGATGCCGCTGGCGACCTGGACCCCCGTGCCGTCGTTGTCCTCGTAGGGCACGCCGACGGCCAGGTCGGGCCGGGCGGGGTCGCCGTGGAAGGCCAGCGACCAGCCCCACATGTCGCCGACCTCGCCGTTGCCGATCACGCCGTCGGACTCCTGGTTGAGCCGCGTCCGCCCCCGAGGGGAGAACAGGTGTACCGCCCCGGCGTCGGTCAGCGGGTCGTCGGCGTGGGGTTCGCCGACCGCCAGCACCCAGCCGGCCGGCAGGTCGGCCGCCGCCAGCGACCAGCCGAAGTGGGCGTCCTTCTGCGGGTCCCGTGCGGTCAGGGTCCGCACGCCGCCCGCTGAGAACACGTAGACCGCGCCCTCGTCGTCGGCGCCGGCATAGGGGGCGCCCACGACGACGTCGAGGCAGCGGTCGCCGTCGATGTGGGCGGTGGCCACGGCCCAGCCGAAGCCGGTGCCGCTCTCGCCGCCCGGGGGTCTGAGGGTCTGGCCGCCGAAGGTCACGGTCTCGGCGAAGGGGTCGCCGACGGCGTGGGTCGCGGCGGGGCAGGGGGCGGCGGAGGCCGTACCGGAAGGGACGAGCGCCGACCCGAGCAGGAGAGCGGTGAGCAGCCGGGTCACAGAGCCACCTCCAGGCCGCCGCCGAACTGGAGCCGGGCGGGAACGCGGTCGCCGGGGAGGTCGAACACGAGCCTGCCGTCGGAGCGCCCGCCGGGCCGCAGCCCGCTCGGCAGCGGCGTGGAGAGGCGATGGGCCCGGTAGGCCGTGCCCGAGGTGTCGAGCAGCACCGGCGTGGCGTTGATCGCGACCAGCTCGCCGCCGGTGTTGACCATGCTCCACGGGATCACGCAGAACGCCCCCTGCGAGGCCGTGACCCCTTCGTAGTCGGGGAGCCCGCACCGTGGATCCCTGGTGATGACCAGGTCCACCCCGAACCCCGCGCCGACGCTGATCCGCTTGGCGACGTCGCCGCCGGCGGCCTCCCGCGCGGCGATCTGCACGGCGGTGCGCGGCTCGTTGTCCCCCGACACGACCAGCACCCCGACGCTGACCACGAACGCCACGAAGATCACCACGGCCGCGACGAGCCACCGGTCCGAACGCGACCGTGGTGGTCTCATCGGTGGTCCCGTGGAGGTGTCGGGGCCGCTTGAGGCGACCACGGTGACCGGTTCGGCGGTGCGGTCGATCCGCTCGCCGGAAGCCGGGATCTCGTCGGCGGGTTCGGGGAGGCTCTGCTGGAGGGTCCGGTTGAGTTCCTCCACCGGCATCAGCGGCTCGGCCCGCCGGACCTCCGGGTCGCGGGCCGAGACCGCCGGCAGGGCGCCGCCGACCAGGGCGATCAGCAGGTCCTGGGCGGTCGGGCGGCGGGTCGGGTCGGGGTCGGTCGCCAGGCGGACCAGCTCGTTCAACGGCTCGGGCAGCGCGCCCAGGTCGGGGCGGCCGTTCAGGACGCGGGCCGCCAGGGTCACCATGTTGCCCTGGCCGTAGGGGTGACGGCCGGTGCCCGCGTAGGCCACCAGGCAGCCCCAGGCGAAGACGTCGGTCCACGGGCTGACCGGCTCGCCGCGCACCTGTTCCGGCGCCCACCAGCCGGGGCTGCCGAGGAGCTCCCCGGCCTGGGTGAAGTCGTGGGAGGCGTCCAGGGCCCGGGCGATGCCGAAGTCGATCACGCGGGGCCCCGACAGGGACAGGATCACGTTGGCCGGTTTCAGGTCGCGGTGCACCAGGCCCGCCACGTGGATGGCCGCCAGCGCCGCCGCCACGCCCAGGGCCACACCGTGGAGCGGTCCCGGCTCAAGCGGGCCCTCTTGGACGATCTGCCGGTTGAGCGGGGTTCCGGCGATGTACTCGGTCACCATGTAGGGCCGCCCGTCGGGGGTGTTCCCGTTGTCGAGCACCTGGGCGGTGCAGAACGACGCCACCTTGCGCGCGTTCTCGACCTCGCCGTGGAAGCGGGCCGCGAAGGCGTCGTCGGCCAGTTGGGAGCGGACCACCTTGAGGGCCACCAGACGGCCGTCGGCCACGGCCAGGTAGACCGTGCCCATGCCGCCCTCGCCCAGGCGGCCCAGAAGCCGGTAGGTCCCGATCGTGGCGGGATCGTCGGGGCGGAGCGGCTCGGCGCCGGTCGGTTCCATCTGGGGGCTCTCCTACGGCCTGTGCAGGTTCGTGAACACTTCGAAGCGATCGCCAGCATGGATTGCCCGCGGGGGTCGCGAACAGGTAAATCGACGCGTTCGCATGCCCGACACTGGTTGCATGAGTCTGCTCGGGCCCGTTGAGGTGCGCACGCTTGCGGAGAAGTTGAACATCCGGCCCACCAAGAAGCTCGGGCAGAACTTCGTGATCGACGGCGGCACCGTCCGCAAGATCGTCAGAGTCGCCGAGGTGTCGCCCGACGACGTGGTCATCGAGGTCGGCCCGGGGCTGGGGTCGCTGACGCTGGCGTTGTTGTCGGAGGTCGCCGAGGTCGTCGCGGTCGAGATCGATCCGGTGCTGGCGGGACAGCTCCCCGAGACGGTCACGGTCATGCTTCCTGACTACGCCGACCGGCTGAGGGTCGTCCAGGCCGACGCCTTGCGCATCACTCCGGACGACCTGTCGGCCCGGCCGACCGCGCTGGTCGCCAACCTGCCCTACAACGTGTCGGTCCCGGTTGTCCTGCACCTGCTGGAGATCCTGCCCGGGCTGCGCCGGGGCCTGGTGATGGTGCAGTCGGAGGTCGCCGACCGGCTGGCCGCCCGGCCCGGCTCCCGGGTCTACGGCGTGCCGTCGGTCAAGGCCGCCTGGTACGCCGACGTCCGCCGCGCGGGCCCGGTCGGGCGCAACGTCTTCTGGCCGGCCCCCAACGTCGACTCGGGCCTGGTCTCCCTGGTCCGCCGTGAGCCCCCGGCCACCACCGCCACCAGGAAAGAGGTGTTCGCCGCGATCGACGCCGCGTTCGCCCAGCGGCGCAAGACCCTGCGCGCCGCCCTGGCGGGCTGGGCGGGCTCCCCGGCGCTGGCCGAGGAGGCGCTCGTGAAGGCGGGCGTCGACCCGCAGGCCCGGGGCGAGCAGCTCGACGTGGCCGACTTCGCCCGAATCGCCGAACACCGCCGCTAGGCTCCCGTCACGTGATTACCGTGCGTGTGCCCGCCAAGGTCAATCTTCAGCTCTCCGTCGGCCCGCTGCGCGACGACGGCTTCCACGACCTCGTCAACGTCTTCCAGGCCGTCTCCCTGTTCGACGAGGTCACCGCGGCGGAGTCAGACCGGGTCGAGGTCGTCTGCGACCACGCCGACGTGCCGCTCGGGGCCGACAACCTGGCCGTCCGGGCCGCCCACGCGCTCGCGCCCGGCAGGGGCGTCCGGCTGGAGATCAAGAAGACCATCCCGATCGCGGGCGGCATGGCCGGGGGCAGCGCCGACGCCGCCGCCGCGCTCGTCGCGTGCAACGCCCTCTGGAAGCTCGGCAGGACGCGTGAGGAACTGATGGAGATCGGCGGCACGCTCGGCAGCGACGTGCCGTTCGCGCTGCTCGGCGGCACCGCCGTCGGCGTCGGCAAGGGCGAGGTCCTGACGCCGATGGAGACTTCGGGCACCTTCCACTGGGTGTTCGCGCTGGCCGACGGCGGGCTGTCGACGCCGCAGGTCTACGGCGAGTGCGACCGCATCAGGGAGGCCACCGGCGAGCAGGCCGCCTGGCCGATTTTGAGCGACCCGCTGACCAGGGCGCTGGCCGACGGCGACGCCGCGGCCCTCGGGGCCGCGCTCGTCAACGACCTCCAGCCCGCCGCCATCATGTTGCGCCGCTCCCTCCACCGCACCCTCGACGAGGGCCGCGAGCTGGGCGCGCTCGGCGCGCTCGTGTCGGGGTCCGGGCCGACGTGCGCGTTCCTGGCCGCCGACGAGATGCACGCGCGGGAACTCGCCGTCGCGCTCACCAGTTGCCGCCAGGCCGTCATCGCCTCCGGACCGGTGCCGGGAGCCGCGATCGTCTAGATAGGCTTGGCAGGCGATGAATCTGGTCAATCTCGAATCCGTCTCCCATGCCTTCGGCCCGAAGGCGCTGCTCACCGGGGTGTCGCTCGGGGTCGAAGCGGGCGAGCGCATCGGTGTCGTCGGGCGCAACGGTGGCGGCAAGACCACCCTCGTCTCGATCATCGCCGGTGAGCTCACCCCCGACAGCGGGCGGGTCACCCACACGCGCAACCTGCGCGTAGGGGTGCTCGCCCAGCGCGACCTCTTCGACCCGAACGCGCCGATCCGCGACATCGTGCTCGGCGAGCAGGCCGAACACGAGTGGGCCGGCGACGCGCAGGTCCGCGAGATCCTCGCCAACCTGCTCGGCGACCTCGACCTGTCGGCCCACGCGGGCGCCCTGTCCGGTGGCGAACGCCGCCGGACCGCGCTGGCGAAACTGCTCATCGGCGACCACGACCTGATCGTGCTCGACGAGCCCACCAACCACCTCGACATCGAGGCCATCGCCTGGCTGGCCGGCCACCTGTCGGCGCGCAAGTCGGCCCTCCTGGTGGTCACCCACGACCGCTGGTTCCTCGACGCCGTCTCGACCCGCACCTGGGAGGTCGTCGACGGCACCGTCGAACGCTACGAGGGCGGCTACGCCGCCTATGTGCTGGCCAAGGCCGAACGGGCGCGCATCGCCCAGGCGGCCGAAGACCGGCGGCAGAACCTCATGCGCAAGGAGATCGCCTGGTTGCGGCGCGGCCCGCCCGCCCGCACGTCCAAGCCGAAGTTCCGCATCAACGCCGCCGAGGCGCTGATCGCCGACGTGCCGCCGGCCCGGGAGACCGTCGAACTGCTCAGGTTCGCGACCGCGCGCCTCGGCAAGACCGTGTACGACCTGGAGAACGTCACCCTCCACGCGGGCGGCCCGAACACGGGCCCGCTGGTGCTCGACCACTGCACCTGGCAGTTCGGCCCCGGCGACCGCATCGGCCTGATCGGCGTCAACGGCTCGGGCAAGTCGACGGTGCTCCGCCTGCTGTCGGGCACGGTCACACCCGACGAGGGCAGGCTGGTCCAGGGCCGCACGGTCAAGCTGGCCCACCTGTCGCAGGAGCTCGCCGAGCTCGACCCGACCCGGCGCGTGCTGGAGACGGTCGAGGAGGTCCGCAAGTACATCACCGTCGGCAAGAAGGAATGGACCGCCTCCCAGCTGCTCGAACGCCTCGGCTTCAAGGGCGAGGCGCAGTGGAAGGTGGTCGGCGACCTGTCGGGCGGCGAGCGGCGGCGGCTCCAGCTCCTGCGGCTCATCATGGACGAACCCAACGTCCTGCTGCTCGACGAGCCGACCAACGACCTCGACATCGAGACGCTGACCGAGCTCGAAGACCTGCTCGACGGCTGGCCCGGCACCCTCGTCGTGGTCAGCCACGACCGCTACTTCCTGGAGCGCGTCTCCGACCGCACGGTCGCGCTGCTCGGCGATGGCCGGTTGTCGATGTTGCCGGGCGGTGTGGACGAATACCTGGAGCGCCGCGCCGCCGGAACCGCGGTGTCGGCCCGTGCCGCGTCGGCGGAGCCCGTGGCAGCCGCGGAGGCTCCGGCCGAGAAGAAGGTCTCCCAGAAGGAGCTGCGGGAGCTCCAGAAGGAGCTGAGCCGGCTGGAGCGGCAGCTCGACAAGCTCTCCGAGCGTGAGGCGAAGGTGCACGCCCAGATGGCCGAGGCGGCCAGCGACTTCGAGAAGCTCGGCAAGCTCGACGCCGAGCTGCGCGACCTCGGGGCCCAGAAGGAGGCCACCGAGCTCGAATGGATGGAGCTCGCGGAGCGCATCGGCGAATAGCGCCACAAATGAGAAGGAGCCCGGTTGGCCGACCGGGCTCCTTCTTTTTGCTTCAGATGACTTGGGGCACCAACCGAGTCATCTCAGCACTACGTGGTTGGAAGATCAGACGATCTTGCCGGACCAGAGAGCCGCCGCCACCTTGTAGACGCCGAAGGTCTCACCGTCGAAGTACGGGGAAACCGAGGTGTCGTAGCGCTTGTTGCCGTCGGTGTCAGCGACACCGATGGTCACGCCGTTCAGGTAGCCGAGGCGACGGGCGCTCTTGTACTGCGACAGCCACGACGAGCCCAGCGAGCCCTCGCCCGTGAAGGACGACTTGACCCCGATGATCTCCTCGGCCTTGATGTCCGAGGCCTTCGCCGCGAACGTCTTGCCGTAGGTCCACTTCAGGGTGTGGCCGGTGAAGGCGTGGTTGCCGTCCGGGTGCTTCCCGCTCGGGTAGCCGAAGACGTAGACCGACTGGCCGACCTTCTGGTTGTACGCCAGACCCTGGCCACCGACGTTGTCACCGAGGCGACCGACGTCCTTGAGGCCGATGGACAGAACGATGCCCTTGACCTTGTAGTCGAGGTCGTAGTTGACCCAGAAGGTCCGCTTGACGTACTTCCAGGTGTTGCCGATCTTGTACGAGAAGACGAAGGTCTTGTCGTTCAGCCAGTAGCTGTCGCCGTCGTTCTGCGTGCCAGCCGGCGCGCGGAACTCGTTCTGGGTGATGAAGGCGTCGACCACGCCGGTGCCGGCCTTGTAGCTGTTGGCGGGCGCCTTGGGGTCGAGACCCTGCTTCGGCCAGTTCGCCTTCTTGAAGGCGTCCCAGTCGACGTCGACCTTCTTGCTCTCCGGGGTACCGACCGGAACGACCTTCCAGTGGTCCAGGTACTCGATGATCTCGAGCTTGGAGTAGCCGGTCTCCTTCTTCGCCTCCAGCTCAGCCTTGGCCTTCTCGGCCTGGGCCTTGGTGGGGTAAGGCTTGGAGACCCAGTCGACGTCGGTGCCGCCGGCGACGGGGAGCACACCGTTGTACACGTTCACGAACGCGTAGTTGCGGTCGCCGTCCTCGTAGACGTCGAAGTCGTAGTGCGTGAAGGCCTGCTTGCCGACGTAGATGCCCCACGGGGTCTTGCCCTGGTAGTAACCGGGGATGAAGACCCACTTGTCGAGGGTGGCCTTGTTGGACGCCGTGTCGTAGACACAGTGACCAGCGGTGGCGACGAGGTTCTTGTAGCTGCTCTGGAGCGAGGTGCCGGTGCACCAGTGCGGCTTGCCGTCAGCGCCGATGAAGAACACCTTGCCCGTGGTCTTGGGCAGGTTGACGTTCTTCGAGACGCTGGTGGTCTTCTTCTCGTCACCGATGGCCGGGACGACGCCAGGCTTCGTGTCGGCGGTGGGACCACCGGTCGACACGTGCTTGCCGACGACCTGAGTCTCGACGTTGTAGGGCGTGGCGCCGATCAGGTTGGCCTTCATCTCGCCGTACCAGAAGGCAGCGACCTGCTGCGCGGCGAGGTTGGTGCTGGCCAGGCTGTCGGAGGCGACGTCGCCAGCAGCCTGCGCCGGAGCGGCCACGACCGCGGAGGCAAGCAGCCCCGCGCTCAGACCGCCCAGAATGAGCGTGCGCTTCATGTGGAACTCCCAGGTCTGTCGTGGGACGTCACTTGCGCCCCATGCGTCAGGAAAGGAACGTTCAAGAAGCTATAAGACGGAATGAGGGTGTGAAAGCAAAAAGACCAACTGGCCGAGGCCGTTGGGGTGTGGAAAGTTGCTGTAAACCTGTGGGGTTCCTGTGAAGATTCCGTTATTTCCGCTGATCGTGGGGCATGCCGATCGGTCACTTCATGGATCGATCCAGCTCTGGCGTGTGATGTAAATCACACAGCCCTGAAGGGAACCGGAAAGAGGGTCAACCCCGTCTTAGTCCGTCACGACTACGCGGAGTCGCTGGTGTCGAACGGCACGAGAAGGGTGCGCAGGAGCCCGGAAAGATCTTGTTGCTGCTGCCGGCCGAGGGCCGCGAGCAGGTCCTGCTCCCGCCTGAGCAGGTCGGCGAAGGCCGCGTCGACGCGTCCGAGCCCTTTGGTGGTCAGTCGCACCAGCACGCCGCGCCGGTCGTCGGGGTCGGGGTTGCGGGTGACGAGTCCGGCGGCGGCCAGCCGGTCGATGCGGTTGGTCATGGTCCCGGACGTCACCAGGGTGGCCCGCAGCAGCGCCCCCGGGCTCATCTCGTAGGGGGAACCGGCGCGGCGCAGCGCCGTGAGGACGTCGAACTCCCAGGGCTCCAGCCCGTGTTCGGCGAAGGCGGCCCGCCTGGCCCGCTCCAGATGACGGCTCAGCCGCGACACGCGGCTCAGCACCTGGAGCGGCGTCACGTCGAGGTCGGGGCGCTCCTGCCGCCAGGCCGCGACGAGCCGGTCGACTTCATCCTCGGCTGAGCTCATGGATGACGAGTCTAGCTTTCCTTGACGTCAAGACATCTCTCTTGATATCAAGTATCTCTATGTCGAGAGAAATGTGGCAGCGGATATGAGCGCGAGGACCGCCGCGCCGGAGGCGCGGCAATGACACAGTGGGATCCGGCCGTCTACGGTCGGTACGCCGATGAACGTTCCCGGCCCTTCTATGAGCTCACCGCGCGGATCAGGGCCGACGATCCCGGCTACGTCGTCGATCTCGGCTGCGGCACCGGAGACCTGACCGTGTCGCTGGCGGTCCGCTGGCCCGACGCGCGCGTTCACGGGGTCGACTCCTCGCCCGAGATGATCGCCAAGGCCCCCGAGGGCGCCACCTTCGAGGTCGCCGACGTGCGCGACTGGCGTCCGGCCGAGCCGGTCGACGTCATCGTGTCGAACGCGTTGCTCCAGTGGGTGCCCGAGCACCGGGAACTGCTCCTCGACTGGGCCGGGGAGCTGAACCAGGGCGGCTGGCTGGCCTTCCAGGTGCCGGGCAACTTCGCCGCGCCCAGCCACCAGGTCGTCAGGGAGCTCTGCCGGAGCCCCGAATGGGCCGCCGAGCTGGCCGACCTCGCCTGGCGCGACCCGGTCGACTCCGCCGGGGAGTATCTGGAGTTGCTGGCGGGCGCGGGCCTGATCGTGGACGCCTGGGAGACCACCTACGTCCACGTCCTCCAGGGCGACGACCCGGTGCTCAGATGGGTCACCGGCACGGCGTTGCGGCCCATGCTGACCCGGCTGAACCCCGAACGCCGCGAACGTTTCCTCGCCGACGCCGGCCGTGCGCTCGCCGAGGCCTATCCCCCCCACGACTACGGCACCCCGTTCGAGTTCCGCCGCATATTCACCGTGGCACACAAATGATCACCAGTATTCGTATTAAGGGCATTCATCGGTGATGGACGCAGACACGCCCAAGTGTCCTGGATCGGGGAAATCGCAGGCCGCAGCGCGCCGACGCCTGGACTGACGGAGCGCCGGGAGCGCAGCGACCAGAGCGGAGGAGGGAAGGCGTCGGATATGAGCGCGAGGACCGCCGTGCCGAAGGCGCGGCCATCGAATAGGCGATTTGTTCACCTTCAGGTGGCATCATGGCCGCAATTCGGCCGTGTCACGTTTACCTGGAGGTGCTGGTGGCGATCGAGATCGAGGACAAGTTCGATGTCCCAGACGAGTTCGTGGTGCCAGATCTGCTCGGCGTGAAAGGCGTCGAAGCGATCTCCGGGCCCAAATCCCACCAGCTCGTGGCCGTTTACTTCGACACTCCCGATCTGCGGCTCGCCGCTCGCGGCATCACCCTGCGGCGGCGCCGCGGCGGCGACGACCCCGGCTGGCACCTGAAACTGCCCAAGGCCGCCGGAGTGCGGCAGGAGATCCAGCTACCGCTCACCCGCAGCGCCAAGGTGGTGCCGGCCGACCTGGCCGCGCAGGTGCTCGTCTACACGCGCGGCCACGCGCTCGTGCCGGTCGCCGAACTCGACACGAAGCGGTCGGTGACCCGGCTGCTCGACGGGGACGAGCAGGTGCTCGCCGAGGTCGCCGACGACCGCGTCAAGGGGACCGTCTACGGCGACGCCCCGCGCGTCGAGCGGTGGCGGGAGGTCGAGGTCGAGCTCGTCAAGGGTGACGAGGCGCTGCTGAAGCGGGTGGGCAAGCGGGTGATCAAGGCGGGGGCTGCCACAGGCGGTTCCGCCAACAAGCTGGGGCGGTTGTTGGGCGAAGCCGTACAGAAACTGCCGAAGTCGCCTGCCGAGGGGACGGTCGGCGCCGCGGTGTTCGCCTACCTGCGGAGCCAGACCGACGCGCTGATCGCGCAGGACGGCCGGGTGCGGCGGGCCGAGGAGGACGCCGTGCACAAGGCGCGGGTGGCGTGCCGGCGGATGCGCAGCGCGTTCAAGGCCTTCTCCTCGATCGTGACCGAGTCGGACGCGATCCAGGAGGAGTTGCGCTGGCTCGGCGCGGTGCTCGGCGAGGTGCGCGACCTCGAGGTCATCCAGGCTCGTTTCGGCAAGGAGCTCGACGGGCTCGACGACCACCTGATCGTCGGCCCGGTCCGGGCCCGGCTGCTCGACGACCTCAAGCTCCAGGAGCAGGAGGGGTACGAGCGGGCCCGCGAGGCCATGAACGGGGAGCGCTACTTCGCCCTGCTCGACGCGCTCGACGAGCCCTACGTCTTCACCGGCCGGGCGACCCGCGAGGCCGGGCCCGAGCTGGCCAAGATCGTGGGCAAGGAGTGGAAGCGGGTCCTCCGGAGGCACGCGACCGCCCAGGCCATCGACGACCCGCACGAGCGCGAGATCGCCATGCACGACGTGCGCAAGGCGGCCAAGCGCGCCCGCTACACCGCCGAGGCGGCCGGCATGGGCGACGAGGCCGCCCGCGCCGAGGCGATCCAGGAGGCCCTGGGCCTCTACCAGGACGGCGTGGTCGCCCAGGAGACCCTGGAGAAGGAGGCCGCCAAGGCCCGGGAGGCCGGCGAGGACACCTTCACCTACGGCGTGCTGGCCGGCCTGGAGCGCGCCGCCGCCGACCGCGCCCGCGACCGCTTCCCCAAGTTGTGGAAAAAATTTACGTGACGTAGCGGTCGACGCTGACCAGTTCGCCCTCTGCGTGGTGGAGGACGGCGAAACCGCCCTTTCGTAGGTGAGTGTCGCCGATGCGCCCGTCGGAGAGGGCGTCGAGCAGGTCGGGGAGGACCTTGCCGTGGCTGCAGACCGCGGTCGGTTCGGTCAGTTTGCGGACCAGCCGGAGGGTGTCCTTCGGGTCGTAGCCGGGCTCGGAGAGCAGCTTCTCCTTGCGGATCGGCAGGCCCGAGGCGGTCGCGTAGGGCTTGAGGGTCTGGGTGCACCTGCGGCTGGGGGAGCTGACCAGGTGCCGCGGCGCGTAGGCGGCCAGGGCCTCGGCGAGTGTCTCGGCCTGGGCCAGGCCGAGAGCGTCGAGCGGACGCCGGTCGTCGTGGCCCTTCCACTCCGGGCGGTTGCCCGCCAGGCCGTGCCTGACCAGGATCAGCGGCACCGTCGCCAGTGGGGCCGCTGTCAGTGCCCGCAGCAGGCCCGCGTCCCACTCGTAGGTGAGCCGGTCGCGGGCCTCGCCGAGAGACATCCAGACGACCTCGTCGACCTCGTCGACCGCCGTCAGGTCGTTTTTCCCGCTGACCCGCGCGGCCCAGTAGTCGACCCGCTTGAGGCGGCCGTCCTTCAGGTAGTGGACGGGCGGCAGCGAGCGGCCCAGCACGACCGACAGGCCGGTCTCCTCCCGGACCTCGCGCAGCGCGCCGGTGATGACGTGCTCGCCCGACTTGAGTTTGCCCTTCGGGAACGACCAGTCGTCGTACTTGGGCCGGTGCACGACCGCGACCTCGGGGGAGGCCTCGTCGCCGCGCCAGATCACGGCGCCGGCGGCGTGGATCACGTCGGTCATTTGCCGTCGTCCACGGTCCGCCAGCGTCGTGTGCCGATGAGGTGTTGTTGTAGATCGGCGCCGCCATTTTGGCGAAGCCAACGGCCATCTGAGGTGAGCCACCATGTGTCCGTCCCGTCGGAGAACGCGCGGTCGAGCAGGTCGGCGATGTAGGACCGGTGTTGTGCTCCGGTCACCTTCACCAGGGCCTCCACCCTTCGGTCGAGGTTGCGTCGCATCAGGTCGGCGCTGCCGATCCACATCTCGGGCCGTCGTCCGCCGCCGAACTCGTAGATGCGGGAGTGCTCCAGGAAGCGCCCAAGAAGGCTTCTGACCCTGATCGTCTCGGACAAACCCGGTACGCCGGGCCGCAGCGTGCAGATGCCGCGCACCCACAGGTCGATCGGCACGCCCGCCTGCGAGGCGCGGTAGAGGGCGTCGATCACGGGTTCGTCGACGAGCGAGTTGGTCTTGATCCGGATCCGGGCCGCGCGGCCCGCCTTGTGGTGGGCGATCTCCCGGTCGATGCGGGCCAGCAGGCCGTGCCGCAGCGAGTGGGGCGCCACCAGCAGCCGCCGGTAGGCCGAGTGGTTGGAGTAGCCGGTGAGGTGGATGAACAGGTCGGTGACGTCCTCGCCGACGAGCGGGTCGGACGTCAGGAGGCCGAAGTCCTCGTACATGCGGGCGGTCTTCGGGTTGTAGTTGCCGGTGCCGATGTGGCAGTAGCGGCGCAGTTCGCCGTTCTGTTCCTGGCGCACGACCAGGGCCAGCTTGCAGTGGGTCTTCAGGCCCAGCACGCCGTAGACGACGTGGCAGCCGGCCTTCTCCAGTTTCCTGGCCCACGAGATGTTGGCGTGCTCGTCGAACCTGGCCTTGATCTCGACGACCACGACGACCTGCTTGCCCGCCTCGGCGGCGTCGATGAGGGCGTCCACGATCGGGGAGTTGCCGCTGGTCCGGTAGAGCGTCTGCTTGATCGCCAGCACCTGCGGGTCGGCCGCGGCGTGCTCGATGAACCGCTGCACGCTGGTGGAGAAGCTGTCGTAGGGGTGGTGCAGCAGGATGTCCTTCTCCCGCAGCATCGCGAAGATGTCGTCGTCGGCGTGGATCACCTCGGCCGGCACGAACGGCCGGTAGCTGAGCTCGCCCCGGTTGTGGGTGGGCCCGAGGTCGGCGATGGTGTGCAGCCCCGACAGGTCGAGCGGGCCGGGCACCCGGTAGATCTCGTGGTCCTGTACGCCCAGCTCCTCGACCAGCAGGTCGAGCACCTCGGGCGTGATCGTGTCCTCGACCTCGATGCGCACCGGCGAGCCGAACCGGCGACGGCGCAGTTCGCGTTCGAGGGCCTGCATCAGGTTCTCGGTGACGTCCTCGTCGACGTCGAGGTCCTCGTTGCGGGTGACCCGGAAGACGTGGTGCTGGACGATCTCCATGCCCTTGAAGAGCTGGCCGAGGTGGGCCGCGATGACGTCCTCAAGGGGTACGAACCGGTCTTTGGCCACCTTCACGAAGCGGGGGAGCTGCTGGGGCACCTTCACCCGTGCGAAGACCGTGTTGCCGTTGACGGGGTTGCGGACCGTGACCGCCAGGTTGAGCGACAACCCCGAGATGTTGGGAAACGGGTGGGCCGGGTCGACGGCCAGCGGCGTCAGCACCGGCCGGATGCGCTCCCGGAACAACTTCCGCATGACCGTGCGCTCGTCGCGCCCGAGGTCGGCCCAGCGGACGATCTCGATGCCCTCGGCCACCAGTTCGGGCACGATCGTCTTGTGGAACAGGGCCGAATGGCGCTGCACCAGGACGTCGGCGATCCCGTTGATGCGCTCCAATTCGTCACTGGGCTTCAGCCCGCTCTGCGCTCTGAGCAGGAGTCCCGTTGCCATCCGCCGTTTCAGGCCCGCGACCCGCACCATGAAGAACTCGTCCAGGTTGCTCGCGAAGATCGCCAGGAACCGCACCCGTTCGAGCAGGGGAAGCTGGGCGTCCTCAGCGAGTTCGAGCACACGTTCGTTGAACTGGAGCCAGCTCTCCTCTCGGTTGAGGAATCGCTCATGAGGGAGGGGGAGTTCCTCCGGGGAGATGGGCACGGAAATTTCGGCGGACATGTCCTGAATATGCCCGAGTTTGTTGAACGACGTGTTAACTTCCCCGCAACGAAATCGCCAGTCTCAGCCTTCACTCTCGCGGGCACGTGCTAGCTTCTCGTTCTCCCTCGCCTCGCGGGCGCGGATCTTCTCCTGCTCCCGCCGGAGCTTCTCGGCCTCCTTGGCCTCGCGCTCGCGCTGCTTCTCGGCCTCGCGCCAGAGCCTCTCCTGCTCCTTGCGCTGACGGCTGAGCTCTTTGGGATCGGTCAGCGGGCCGGCGGGCAGTGGGGGCGCCAGCACCAGCCCCCGGGAGGCGTTGGTCAGCGCCGGGGCCGCGTCGAGGTCGCTCAGCCCGTTCCAGCACAGGTTCACCAGGTGGGCGGCGACCGCCTCACGGCTGGGTTTGCGCACGTCGAGCCACCACTGGCCGGTCAGTGCGACCATGCCGACGAGCATCTGGGCGTACATGGGGGCGGTCTTGGGGTCGTAGCCCCGGCCGGCGAACTCGTCGGCCAGCACGTCTTCCACCTGGCTGGCGATGTCGCTGATCAGGCTGGCGAAGGTGCCGGTGCCGGAGGCGGCGTGGGAGTCGCGGACCAGGATCCGGAAGCCCTCGCTGCTCTCCTCGATGTACTGGAGCAGCGCCAGGGCGGCCCGCTCCAGTTTCACTCGCGCGTGGGTGGCCGACAGGGCCTGCGTGACGAGGACGAGCAGGCGTTGCATCTCGCGGTCGATGACCACGGCGTAGATGCCTTCCTTGCCGCCGAAGTGCTCGTACACCACGGGCTTCGACACGCTGGCGTGTGCGGCGATCTCCTCCACCGAAGTGCCGTCGAAGCCCTTCTCCGCGAAGAGGGAGCGACCGATCTGGATCAGCTGCTCGCGCCGTTCCGCGCCCGTCATTCGCCTGCGGGATCTGGATTCGGTCACGGCACCATAATGGCGGGCCGTGAGAGTGACGGCACAAGCACGCCCTCGCACGGCCCTCGGTATGGGCTAGGCAATGCGCTTCGCCGCCAGTCGCTCTGGATTGGGCCACCGCACGTCATAGGCCCAGCCGAAGCGCTCGAAGATCTTGATCAGACCGGCGCTGAGATCGATCTGGCCCTTCAGCACGCCGTGCCGCGCGCAGGTGGGGTCGGAGTGGTGCAGGTTGTGCCACGACTCGCCGAACGAGGGCAGCGCCAGCCACCAGACGTTGCGCGACTTGTCGCGCGACTCGAAGGCCTCGTCGCCGAACACGTGGCAGATCGAGTTGATCGCCCAGGTGACGTGGTGGAGCAGGCCGATGCGGACCAGGGTGCCCCAGAAGAATGCCGTCGCGGCGCCCTGCCACGACCAGGTGATCAGGCCGCCGAGGACGCCCGGCAGCACCAGCGAGGTGATCGCCAGCACCGGGAACATCTTGTGGAACTTGACGATGTCCGGGTCTTTGACCAGGTCGGGGGCGTACTTCTCGCGGTTGGCGCGCTCGGCTTCGAACAACCAGCCCATGTGGGCGTACAGGAGGCCCTTGGTGACCGCCCAGAACGAGGTGCCGAAACGCCACGGCGAGTGCGGGTCGCCGTCCTTGTCGGAGAACTTGTGGTGCTTGCGGTGGGTGGCGACCCAGTCGAGGACCGACATCTCCAGCGACATGCTGCCCGCGACGCCCAGGGCGATCTTCAGCGGGCGCTTGGCCTTGAAGGAGCCGTGGGTGAAGTAGCGGTGCAGGCCCACCGTCACCCCGAGACCGGTGAACATGTAGAAGACGAACGCGATGGCGATGTCGACCCAGCTCAGCCAGCCCCAGGCCCAGGCCACCGGCACCGCGAGCGCCAGCGCCACCAGGGGCAGGCCCACCACCGCGCCGAAGGTGATGATCTCGGGGGTGGTCTTCCTCTCGGGATCCATGTCAGGTTTGGGCTGCTTGGGGCCCGGGCGCTCCGAGACTACGGTCATGAAGTACCTCGCGATCTGTGATAAGTGGTCCGGTTACGCCACCGTAACCTACGCCATCGTAAGTTAGGAAGTCCTAAGTCGAGAATGGGGAGAAGGTGTATCGTGGGCGGCCATCTCATGGCGCGAAACTGTCTTGCGGGAAAAGCCGCTGGTCTGCTATGGCGTGGCACGTTCCGGAAGTGACGCTTAACCACCACCCTTTCCGTGGGTGTGCCCGGTAAGCTTGGTGGCGATCCGGCGTTGGGTAATTGGCAGCCCGCCAACCTTTGGAGTTGGTTTGTCCTGGTTCGAGTCCAGGCGCCGGAACCAAATCGGGTCTCAGGTAAGCTCACGTTGTCGAGCGGGTGACCGTGCGGCATCCGTCAGCTGACCGTTTCGTTCGCGGATCCGAGGGAGCTCCCACAGTGAGTGCGCCGCGCCCGGCCGCCGTCATCGTCCTCGCCGCCGGCGAGGGCACCCGGATGAAGTCGGCCACACCCAAGGTCCTCCACGAGGTCTGCGGCCGCACACTCGTCGGCCACATGCTCCACGCCTCTCGGGAACTCGACCCCGAGCGCCTGATCGTTGTGGTCGGACACGCCCGGGAGCAGGTCCAGGGCCATCTGTCCTCGGTGTTCCCCGGGGTCGTCCCGGTCGTACAGGAACAGCAGAACGGCACCGGCCACGCCGTGCGGGTGGTTCTCGAGAACGTCGGCGTGATCGACGGAACGGTCCTGGTCGTGTACGGCGACACGCCCCTCCTGCGCGGCTCCACGCTGGCCGGGCTGCTGGAGCGGCACGCGGCCGACGGCAACGCCGTCACCGTGCTCACCGCCCACGTGCCCGACCCGACGGGATACGGCCGCATCGTCCGCGGCGACGACGGCGCGGTCCTCGCGATCGTCGAGCACAAGGACGCCACGCCCGAGCAGCTCGCCATCGACGAGATGAACTCCGGCGTCTACGCCTTCGACGGCGCCCTCCTGGCAGATGCCGTCAAGCGCGTGTCGACCGCCAACTCCCAGGGCGAGGAATACCTCACCGACGTGTTGTCGATCCTCCGCGAGGAGGGCCACCGCGTCGGCGCCCACGTCGCCGCCGACCACGTCGAGGTCGAGGGCGTCAACAACAAGGCCCAGCTCGCGTTCGTCCGGCGGGTGCTCAACGACCGCATCCTCCACGAACACATGATCAACGGCGTGACGATCGTCGATCCGGCCTCGACCTGGGTCGACGCCGACGTCACGCTGGAGGCCGACGCCGTGATCCACCCCGGCACCCAGCTCCACGGATCTTCCTCCGTGGGCGCCGGCGCCGAGGTCGGCCCGGCCACCACCCTGACCGACACCGTCGTCGGCGCGGACGCCGTGGTCCGCAACGCCGTCTGCGACTCGGCCGAGATCGGCCCCGGAGCGTCGGTGGGCCCCTTCGCCTACCTGCGCCCCGGCACGCGGCTGGGCGCGAAGGGCAAGATCGGAACCTATGTCGAGACCAAGAACGCGGTCATCGGCACCGGCTCCAAGGTGCCCCACCTCACCTACGTCGGCGACGCGACGATCGGCGAGGGCGCCAACATCGGCGCCGCGACCGTCTTCGTCAACTACGACGGAGTCGACAAGCACCACACCACCGTGGGCGACCACGCCCGCGTGGGCAGCGACACCATGCTCGTCGCGCCGCTGACGATCGGCGACGGCGCCTACACGGCCGCCGGCTCGGTGATCGTCAACGACGTTCCCCCCGGCGCGATGGCCGTGGCACGCGGCCGCCAGCGCAACGTCGAGGGCTGGGTGATCCGCCGCAGGTCCGGCAGCAAGTCGGCCGAGGCGGCCCAGCGGGCCCTCGAAGAAGGTTCATAACAGTTCAAGGCGCGGGTAGACCCGCGTATCACTCGGTTTCCCCGGGGCCAGGAGGAGCAAGTCGCATGAGCGGGATCCAGACCATGGGCCAGAAGAACCTGATGTTCTTCTCGGGCCGGGCATACCCACAGCTTGCCGAGGAGGTCGCGCGCAACCTGGGGGTGGAGATCACCCCGACCTCCCTGCGTGACTTCGCCAACGGAGAGATCTACGTCCGCTACCTCGAATCGGTCCGGGGCTGCGACGCGTTCGTGATCCAGAGCCACACGGCTCCGATCAACCAGTGGATCATGGAACAACTGATCATGGTGGACGCGCTGAAGCGGGCGTCGGCCAAACGCGTGACCGTCATCATGCCCTTCTTCGGGTACGCCCGTCAGGACAAGAAGGGCCGCGGCCGCGAACCCATCACCGCGCGCCTGATGGCCGACCTGTTCAAGCAGGCCGGGGCCGACCGGCTCATGTCGATCGACCTGCACACGTCGCAGATCCAGGGCTTCTTCGACGGCCCGGTCGACCACCTGTTCGCCATGCCGATCCTGATCGACTACCTGCGCGACAAGATCGACCCCGCCACCACGACGATCGTCTCGCCTGACACCGGGCGGGTGCGCCTGGCCGAACGGTGGTCCGACGCCCTGGGCACGCCGGTGGCCTTCATCCACAAGCGGCGGGACCTGGACGTGGCGAACCAGGTGAAGGTGAACGAGGTCGTGGGCAAGGTGCGCGGACGCACCTGCGTGCTGATCGACGACATGATCGACACGGGTGGGTCCATTTGCAAGGCGGCCGACGCGCTCTACGACCACGGGGCGACCAACGTGATCGTGGCGGCGACGCACGCCGTCTTCTCCGATCCGGCCGTCGACCGGTTGAAGAACTCGGCGATCTCCGAGGTCATCGTGACGAACACGCTGCCTATCTCGGAGGAGCAGCGCTTCGACAAGCTGACGGTGTTGTCGATCGCCCCGCTGATCGCGAGGGCCATCACCGAGGTCTTCACGGACGGTTCGGTGACAAGCCTGTTCGAAGGCGATTCGTAGTTCGATTTGCGTGTGCTCCGCACACGCGGCCCGAGCGCTTTGATCCGGCGTCTTCCCTCCTCCGCTCTGGTCGCTGCGCTCCCGGCGCTCCGTCAGTCCAGACGCCGGCGCGCTCGGGCAAGGCATGACTAGACGTGGTTAGCCCGTCTGGCGTGGCTATGAGCGCGTCTGGCGTGGTTATCAGGGTGTCTGGCGTTTATCGGCGCGTTTTCGTGGCTGGCGGCGGGTTTGGATGGGCCGGGGGTCTCGGAGGTTGCACTAAGCTGGAATGAGTGCCTGTAACGCCTTCCGCTAGGGCGGGTGAGGGGTGGCGCTACATCCGAATCGAGATCCCTAGGAGATCGTCGTGTCCGAAGTCAAGATCGCTTCCGAGCTGCGTGACCAGTTCGGCAAGGGCGCCGCTCGTAAGATCCGCCGCGCCAACCAGGTGCCCGTCGTCCTCTACGGGCACGGGACCGAGCCGCGTCACCTCACGATGCCCGGGCACGACCTGCTCCTCGCGCTCCGCACGCCCAACGTTCTCATCCGCATCGAGGGCGCGGTCAACGAGCTCGCTCTGCCCAAGGGTGTGCAGCGTGACCCGATCAAGGGTTTCCTGGAGCACGTCGACCTGATCCTGGTTCGCCGGGGCGAGAAGGTCACCATCGAGATGCCGGTCACCGTCACCGGTGACGTCGTCAACGGCGCCATCCTCGACCAGCAGCTCGTGCAGATCTCGGTCGAGGCCGAGGCCACCAGCCTGCCGAGCGGCGTCGAGATCGACGTCGACGGCAAGGACGTCGGCTTCACCGTCAACGCCGGTGACCTCGACCTGCCGAAGGGCACCACCCTCGCGGTCGAGCCCGACACGCTGGTGCTCCACGTCATCGCCGCGCCGACGGCCGAGCTGCCCGAAGAGGGCGAGGCCGCCGAGGCTCCCGCCGCCGAGGCCGCCGAAGAGGCCGCCGAGGGCGAGCCGGCCGCTGCCGCCGCCGAGTAAGGCGTTTCTGTAAGGTCCCCCACAGGGAGATCCTGTGGGGGACCTTTCCGTGTGAGGAGACATGCAGTGGACCGCTGGCTGATCGCCGGGCTGGGCAATCCCGGGCCCGAGTACGCCGGGAACCGGCACAACGCGGGCTTCATGGTGGCCGACGAGCTGGCCGCGCGGGTCGGCGGGCGGTTCAAGGCCCACCGGTCGCGCGCGGAGGTGCTCGAAGGGCGGCTGGCGGGGATGCCGGTGGTGCTGGCGAAGCCCATGACGTACATGAATCTTTCCGGCGGGCCGGTGAAGGCGCTCGCCGACTTCTACAAGACCGGGCTGAACCTCATCGTCGTCCACGACGAGCTCGACGTGCCCTACGGCGCGCTGCGCGCCAAGAAGGGCGGCGGCGACAACGGGCACAACGGGCTGAAGTCGATCACGAAGGCGATGACCGCCGAATATCTGCGGTTGCGGTTCGGGATCGGGCGGCCTCCGGGGCGCATGGACACGGCCGTCTACGTGCTGAAGGACTTCGCGACCGCCGAGCGCAAGGACCTGCCGTTCCTGGTCGACCGGGCGGCCGACATGGTCGAGTCGCTGATGGTCAACGGGCTGGAGCCGACGCAGAACAAGTTCCACGCCGCCGACCTCAACCCGGTCAAGCCGCCGCGCTAGCCCATTCGGGCGTCCACGTGCCGGCTCCGGGCCTGACGGTGCCCAGATGGTCGCGCAGGTCGCCGAGCGCGGCGTGCGGGTTGCCGCGCCGCCAGATCAGCGAGTGGGGGTAGACCGGGGTCGGATCCTGTACGGATATGCGGCGCAACCCCTGGTCGGCCGGCCAGACCAGCCGGGTCAGCTCGCCCACGAAGGTCGCCAGCGACGGCGACCCGGCGAGTGTGTCGAGCAGGGGCTCGGTGCCGAAGCCGGGGCCGGTGACCTCGATGCCGAGCCCGAACGCGGCGGCGAGCGCGTCGTAGTAGGCGGCCCACTCGGTCCCGGCCACGATGCCGGGCATCCAGATCCGGTGCCCGGCCAGGTCGGCGGGGGTGACCGACGCGGCGTCGGCGAGCGGATGGCCGGGCCCGGTGAGCAGTTGGATGGGCTCGTCGAAGACCCGGGCGGCCGCGATGTCACCCGAGAGCCGCGACGGGTCGACGGCCCGGAACGACGCGTCGATCGAGCCCGAGGCGAGCGCCTCGACGGCCGCGCCGACGTCGAACAGCGTGACGACGTCGAGTTCGACCTCGGGACGCGCCCGATGGAACCCGCCCAGCACCGACGCGGGCGCGAGCCGCCGGCCGATCACGTCGACCCGCAGCGCCCGGCGGCCGGGGCGGACGCTGGCGAGTGCCCGTTCCTCGGCCCGCAGCAGGTCACGCGCGTGGGGGAGGAACGCCTGCCCGTCGACGGTGAGCCGGGCGCCCCGCGCGGTCCGGGTGAACAGCCGCACCCCGAGCGTGCGTTCCAGCGCGGCGATGCGCTTGGACACGGCCTGCTGGGTGATCGACAGGTCGTCGGCGGCGTCCTGGAAGCGGCCCGCGTCGACGACCGCCACGAAGCTGCGCACGACGTCCAGATCCACCCCCGCAGGGTAGCGGCCACAACGTTCCGTTGTGCGGCTCGGGATCGATGGTTGTTTGAGCCGGTTCGGGCCGATCCGCTTCGATGCTCAGCGTGGATCGGCGGTTCGGGTGGGTGTGGGCGGCGTACGCGGTGAGTGCCTATGGCACGTGGCTGGGGTTCGGGGCGTTTCCGCTGATCGCGGTGCTCGTGCTCGATGTCGGGCCGGCGTGGGTGTCGGCGTTGTCGGCCGCCGGGCTGGCCGTGGGCGCGGTGGTCGCGGTGCCGCTCGGGCCGTGGGTGGAGTTCCGGGGGAAGCGGCAGGTGATGGTCGCGGCGGACCTGGTCCGGTCCGCGGCGCTCGTGAGCGTGCCCGTCGCGTTCGTGTTCGGGTGGCTGAGCTTCGCGCAGCTCGTGGTCGTCTCGGTCGTCGCCGCGGCGGCGAAGATCGCCTTCAACGCCGCCGCCGGCGCCTACCTGAAGGGCCTGCTCTCGCCGCGGGACCTGCTCGTCGCGAACGGGCGGCTGGAGTCGACGATGTGGTCGGCGAGTGTGGTCGGCCCGCCGCTCGGCGGGGCGGCGATCGGGTTGTTCGGCCCGGTGGTGACGGTGCTGGCCGACGCGGTCAGCTATCTGGTGTCGGCCGTGTGCGTGCGGGCGATCGGCGGCGGCGAGCCGCCTCCGGCGCCGCGTCCCGTGCGGCTGCGGCCCGCCGACCTGCTCGACGGGTGGCGCGAGATCTGGGCCCATCGGGCGCTGCGGCGGCTGTTCTGCGCCACGGTCCTGTTCAACGGCCTGCTGATGGCCACCGAGCCGCTGCTGGCCGTGCTGCTGCTCGACCGGCTCGGCTTCACCCCGTGGCAGTACGGGCTGGTCTTCGCGCTTCCGTGCCTGGGCGGCCTGGCCGGGGCGAGGCTGGCCCGGCGTTTCGCGGCCCGGTTCGGCCAGGCCCGGGTGCTGCGCGTCGCCGGGATGCTGCGGACGTGCTGGCCGGTCTGGCTGGCGTTCGTCCAGCCGGGCGTGCCCGGGATCGTGCTGGTGATCGTCGTCCAGTTCGGGCTGGTGTTCTGCTGCGCGGTGTTCGCGCCGGTGCTGGCGACGTACCGGCTGGAGCACATCGCCCCCGACCGGGTCGCCCGCACCCTGACCGCCTGGTCGGTCACCGGCAGCCTCGCCATCGCGGGCCTGACCGCGATCTGGGGCCTGCTGGCCGCCGCCGTCGGCCCCCGCGAGGCCATCGCCGCAGCCGGGGCGCTCATTCTGCTCACCGGGTTGTCAGGGAAGCCCTGACGCATTAATTTGTCAGGCAATCCCTGACGAGTAGGAGCGTCCCATGACAGTGGAAGCCCGCCTCCGGTGTTCCTTCTGCGGAAAGCCCGACACCGAGGTCGAACGGATCGTCGCCGGTCCCGGCGTCTACATCTGCGACCAGTGCGTCGGCCTGGCCGTGACAGTGATCGAACAGAGCGCCGCCCTGGCTGAGGAGGGCGAGACGAAGCCGAAGCTCCCGATGTGGAGTTCCCTGTCGGACGACGAGATGCTGAACCACATCCCCAGAGTGGCCGCCCACATAGACGCAACCGAAGCCGACCTGGTCGCCTGGGTGCGCGAACTCCGCCGCCGAGGCGTCACGTGGACCAAGATCGGCGAGTCTCTCGGCATCACCCGCCAGTCGGCTTGGGAACGCTTCTCCGGCGAAGAGTAAGCAACCCCGCCAGACGCAGGTGTCACGTCTACTCATGATCTGCCCGAGCGCGCCGGCGTCTGGACTGACGGAGCGCCGGGAGCGCAGCGACCAGAGCGGAGGAGGGAAGACGCCGGGTCAAAGCGCTCGGGCCGCGCGTGCGGAGCATGCGCCATCAAATGGTGTCATCCTCTCCATTCCATGATGTTCTGGAACAGCTCCGCCTGCTCGATCGCGTCATCCAAGGCGTGATGTGAGTGCGGATGCGTGGAACGTAGCTCTTTCGGCATCTGTCGTTTCGACGACCAGGTGAGGGGAACACCCGCTTTCGCGGCATACAAGGTCTTGATGTCGAGTGCCCTCGAATGCCCGAACGGTGAATCGCCCGCGAAATTGATGAAGTACCAGTACATCCACATCCAGTCAAAGGACAATGGAAACGCGACCAGCACCGGAGTCGTCCCCTCGCATACCTTACGCACCCACGCCGCCGCCGACTCCATCGCCTCTTTGGGGTCGCGGCCCTCACGTAGCAGCAGGTCACGGTCGAGGCCGCTGACCTCCAGCGCCGACGGCACAAATTCGTCGCTGATCGGGCGCAGTTCCGCGTAGAAGGTGGTCTGGGTCGGATCGTGCCGGGTGAACTCACGCCCGAGCCGCCGGCCCGCGACCGTCATCCCGAAACTCACCATGGAATATGGGCCGGGAATGGGGCCGTCCGCCTCGATGTCGACGGAAATGTACGTCTCGGCTTTCACTGAATTCTCCCAGGAGCGGGCGCTAGCATTCCTGCGGTCGGTAAACGTTCGGTAAAGGGGGCTTGTGGGTGACAGTCGTCGATCGGCCGAGAACGGCCGTGAAGCGCGTGGGTCCGGGGTGGGCGGCGCGATATCGGGCCACGGTGATCGTTTCCGACATTCTGTGTGCCCTTCTCGCCGGCGGTCTGGCGGTCGTCGTCCGGTTCGGTGAGGTTACTCCCTACGTCGAGCCTTACGCATTGTCAAGCGCGGCGTTGCCACTGTTGTGGGTCGTCGTCGTCGGGCTGAGCCGGGCCTACGAACCGCGCTTCGCGGGGGTCGGGTCGGAGGAGTTCCGGCGGGTCGCGCGGGCCGGGGTGATGCTCACCGCCGCCGTCGCCGTGCTGGCGTACGTGACCAAGATCGACGTCGCACGGGGTTACGTTATCATCGCGTTACCACTGATGACGGTTTTAACGTTGCTTGCCCGATATGCCCTGCGGCGCAGGCTGCACCGTAAACGGACCAGGCTCCAGTGCATGCGGCGGGTCATCGCGGTGGGTCACCAGGGGTCGGTCGCCGACCTGGTGCGCCTCCTGCAGAAGGAGCGTTACCACGGCATGCACATCGTCGGGGCCTGTCTCCCCGACGAGAGCGCCTCCGCCCAGGAGGTGGGCGTGCCGGTTCTCGGCGGGTTCTCCGACGTGCCCCTCGTGGTGGCGCAGGCCCAGGCCGACACGGTCGCGGTGCTCGCCTGTCCCGAGCTCGACGGTTCGGCGCTGCGGCGGCTCGCCTGGCGGCTGGAGAAGTCGCGCACCGATCTGGTGGTGGCCCCGGCGCTGATGGAGGTCGCTGGGCCGCGTACGACGATCAGGCCGGTGGCGGGCATGCCGCTGCTGCACGTCGAGCACCCCGAGCTGGCCGGCGGGCGACGGCTCGTCAAGAACGTCTTCGACCGCGTCGTCGCGGGGCTCGGCCTGCTGCTGGTCTCCCCGCTGTTCCTGCTCATCGCGGTCGCCGTGCGCGCGACCAGCCCGGGGCCGGCGTTCTTCCGGCAGACCCGGGTCGGCAAGGACGGCGCGACGTTCACCATCGTCAAGTTCCGCACCATGGGCGTCGACGCCGAGAGCCGCAAGGTCGAGCTGACCAGTGACATCGACGGCGTCCTGTTCAAGGTCAAACACGACCCCCGCGTCACCCGCGTCGGCGCCTTCCTCCGCCGTCACTCGCTCGACGAGCTGCCCCAGCTCGTGAACGTGGTCAAGGGTGACATGTCCCTCGTCGGCCCCCGCCCGCCGCTGCCCGAGGAGGTCGCCCGCTATGGCGACGACGTCCGGAGGAGACTTCTCGTCAGGCCGGGCATGACCGGGTTGTGGCAGGTCAGCGGCCGATCGGATCTGTCGTGGGAGGAAGCGGTACGGTTGGACCTGCGCTACATGGAAAACTGGTCACTCACCCTCGACCTCCAGATCATGTGGAAGACGTGGTCGGCCGTGGCACGCGGATCGGGAGCCTACTAACCAGTGATGACGATCAGAGACGATCATTCGCTCGCCGGAGACCTCGCGACGGAGGCGGGTGAGAAACTGCTCCGCCTGCGCGCCCAATTCGGGTTCGACGACGCCAAGGCGCTGAAGGACGCGGGCGACCGTTCGTCCCACGACTTCCTCGTCGAATCGCTCGAACGGCTGCGCCCGAGCGACCACATCCTGTCCGAGGAGGGCGAGCGCACCAACCCGGCGCGGTTGTCGGCCAACCGGGTCTGGATCGTCGACCCCCTCGACGGCACCCGCGAGTTCTCCGAGGCCGGCCGCACCGACTGGGCCGTCCACGTGGCGTTGTGGGAAGACGGCAGGCTGGCCGCCGGGGCCATCGCGCTCCCGGCCCAGGGCGCGACGCTGACCACCGCCAACCCGCCGAAGCTGCCGGTCGCCGGCAACCAGCGCATCCGGATCGCGGTGTCCCGCACCCGCCCGCCGGAGTTCGTGCAGAAGCTCGCCTACCTGGTCGGGGCCGACCTCGTCCCCATCGGCAGCGCCGGCGCGAAGATCGCCGCCGTGCTGACCGGTCAGGTGGAGGCGTACGTCCACGCGGGCGGGCAGTATGAATGGGACTCGGCCGCCCCGGTGGCCGTGGCGCTGGCCGCCGGAGCCCATGCGAGCCGGATCGACGGGTCGGAACTGATCTACAACCAGGCCGACCCCTCGTTGCCGGATATTCTTGTTTCCCTACCGGACTTGGCGCCGACCCTGCTCGCCGGGATCCGTGATCTTCACCAGTAACTCGATAAGGAACCGTTTTGCTTCAGCATGACTACACGACGTCACAGCTTGACGTCCTCGAAGCCGAGGCGATCCACATCATGCGTGAGGTCGCGGCCGAATTCGAGCGACCCTGTCTGCTCTTCTCCGGCGGCAAGGACTCGATCGTCATGCTGCGCGTCGCGGAGAAGGCCTTCTGGCCGGCGCCGATCCCGTTCCCGCTCATGCACGTCGACACGGGCCACAACTTCCCCGAGGTGATCGACTACCGCGACCGGCGGTCGGCCGAACTCGGGGCGCGGCTGGTGGTGGCGTCCGTACAGGACTCGATCGACGCCGGACGCGTGGTCGAGGAGACCGGGCGGCGCGCCTCGCGCAACCGGCTCCAGACCACCACCCTCCTCGACGCGATCGAGGAGCACGAGTTCGACGCCGTGTTCGGCGGCGCGCGCCGCGACGAGGAGAAGGCCCGCGCCAAGGAGCGGGTGTTCTCCTTCCGCGACGACTTCGGCCAGTGGGACCCGAAGAACCAGCGGCCCGAGCTCTGGAACCTCTACAACGCGAAGATCCGCAAGGGTGAGCACATCCGCGTCTTCCCGCTGTCGAACTGGACCGAGCTCGACGTGTGGGACTACATCCGCCGCGAGGGCATCGAGATCCCGTCGATCTACTTCGCGCACACCCGCAGCGTCTTCGAGCGCGACGGCATGCTGCTGCCCGACGCCGACGTGGTACAGCGCGGCGACGACGAGCCGCTGTTCGAGTCGCTGGTGCGTTATCGCACGGTCGGCGACATGACCTGCACCGGCGCCGTCTCGTCGAGCGCGGCGACGGTCGACGAGATCATCGCCGAGATCGCGGCCACCCGGATCACCGAGCGCGGCGCGACCCGCGCCGACGACCGCGCGTCCGAGGCCGCCATGGAGGACCGCAAGAAGGAAGGCTACTTCTAATGGACATCCTTCGTTTCGCGACGGCGGGCAGTGTCGACGACGGTAAGTCCACCCTGATCGGGCGCCTCCTGTTCGACTCCAAGGCGATCTTCGAAGACCAGCTCGAAGCGGTCGAGCGCACCAGCCGCGACCGGGGCACCGAATACACCGACCTGTCGCTGCTGACCGACGGCCTGCGCGCCGAGCGCGAGCAGGGCATCACGATCGACGTGGCCTACCGCTACTTCGCCACGCCGAAGCGGAAGTTCATCATCGCCGACACCCCGGGCCACATCCAGTACACCCGGAACATGGTGACCGGCGCCTCGACCGCCGACCTGGCCATCATCCTGATCGACGCGCGCAAGGGCGTGCTGGAGCAGTCGCGCCGCCACGCCTTCCTGACCACGCTGCTGCGGGTGCCCCACCTGGTGCTCGCCGTCAACAAGATGGACCTGGTCGACTACTCCGAGGAGCGGTTCGAGGAGATCCGCGAGGAGTTCACCCAGTTCGCGTCCAAGCTGAACGCGAGCGACCTGACCTTCATCCCGATCTCGGCCCTCCACGGCGACAACGTGGTCTCCCGCTCGGAGAGCATGCCCTGGTACCAGGGCCCGTCGCTGCTCCACCACCTGGAGCACGTCCACATCGCCTCCGACCGCAACCTGGTCGACGTGCGGTTCCCGGTGCAGTACGTCATCCGCCCCCACAAGACCGAGTTCCACGACTACCGCGGTTACGCCGGTCAGGTCGCGGGCGGCGTGCTGAAGCCGGGCGACGACGTCATGCACCTGCCCTCCGGCCTGACCACGAAGATCGCCTCGATCGACACCTTCGACGGCCCGGTCACCGAGGCGTTCCCGCCCATGTCGGTGACCCTGCGGCTCGAAGACGACATCGACATCTCGCGCGGCGACATGATCTGCCGGCCGAACAACCAGCCGCAGGTCGCGCAGGAGGTCGACGCGATGATCTGCTGGATGGCCGACACCGTGAAGCTGAGCCCCCGGGCCAAGCTGACCATCAAGCACACCACCCGCACCGCCCGCGCGCTGGTGAAAGACCTCCACTACCGGCTCGACGTCAACACCCTCCACCGCGACGAGACCGCCACGAGCCTGTCGCTCAACGAGATCGGCCGGGTGTCGCTGCGCATCACCCAGCCGCTGTTCGTCGACGACTACGCCCGCAACCGGCAGACCGGCGGCTTCATCCTGATCGACGAGGCCACCAACGGCACTGTCGGCGCGGGCATGATCCTCTGAACCCGGGCCTAGGTAGATCCTTGGGCGTTCGGTGAACGCCTAGTTACTCTCCGCTGTAGCGTCAGCACGTTCCGTATTCACTTCGGGGGTCGTGCACGTGTCTGACGCTCAGCCGATGATCTTTGTTGGAGGGCTGGGGCGCAGCGGGACGACGCTGCTGGAGCGCCTTCTGGGGGAGCTTCCCGGTGTCGCGCCGCTCGGCGAGGTCGTCCATCTGTGGCACCGGGGGGTGCACGCCAACGAGCCGTGCGGTTGCGGGCGGCCGTTCGCGCAGTGCCGGTTCTGGCACGAGGTCGGCGACCGCGCCTTCGGGGGCTGGCGGCCGGCCAAGGCCGACCGGCTGCTCGAACTGCGCCACAAGGTCGACCGCACCCGCCGCGTCCCGGTCTTCGTGCTGGGCCTGATCAGCCGCGAAGCCCAGCTCACCGAGTACGTCGCCGCATACCACCGCATCTACGCGGCGGCGGCCGAGGTCGTCCGCGGCCATGTCGTCATCGATTCGAGCAAGCACGCCTCGCTGGCCTACTGCCTGTCGGCCATCCTCGACCTGACCGTCGTCCACGTCGTGCGCGATCCGCGTGCGGTGGCCGCGTCGTGGCGGCGCAAGGTGGCGCGGCCGGAAGACGGCCGGCCGATGGCCCGGTGGTCGCCGGCGCGCACCGCCGTCCACTGGTTCGTGCAGAACCTCGCCTACGAGGTGCTGCGTGGCAAGGGCGTGCCCATCGTGCGGGTCCACTACGAGGACCTCGTCGAGGAACCGGCCGACACGCTCCGTGTGCTGGCCGGCAAGCTCGGGTTGCCCGCCGACCACGAGGCGCTCGCCTTCATCACCGGCCGCACCGCCCGGCTCGGCGTCGCCCACACCGTCTCCGGCAACCCGATGCGCTTCCACGTGGGCCGCGTGCGCTTCCGCGACCGGCGCCCCGACCTGCCCTTCCCCCATCGCTGGGCGGTCACCGCGCTGACTCTCCCCCTTCTTCTCTGGTACGGCTACCGCCTCAATTACTGACCTACCGATCGGAGGCAACGATGACCTCGACCGTCGGCGTCGTCATCCCCACCCGTGGTGACCGTCCCCTGCGAGCGACGATCGAAGGCGTGCTCGCCAACCGCCCGGCCGCCGTCGTGGTCGTGGTCGACGGGGCGCCGTTAGATTCCGTCGACGACGACCGGGTGGACGACCGGGTGAAGGTGCTGCCCAACTGCCTGAGCCCGGGTCTGCCGGGGGCGCGCAACACCGGGATCGCGGCGCTCGACACCGACCTGGTGGCCTTCTGCGACGACGACGACGTGTGGCTGCCGGGCAAACTCGACGCCCAGGCCGGCCTGCTCCGGCAGACGGGGGCCGAGTTCGCGAGCTGCGGCATCGAGGTCGAATACGGTTCGCGCCGGGTGACCCGGCTGGCCGGGGCCGCCGAGATCACCGCCGCCGACCTGACCCGCTCGCGCATGGCGATGGTGCACGCCTCCACCTACGTCTTCCGGCGTGGTGCCCTGTGGGTCGACGAGAGCGCGCCCGCCGGCCAGAACGAAGACTGGGACCTGGCCCTGCGGGCGGCCAAACGGCGGCCGATCGCCCACGTCGACCGGCCGCTCGTGCGGGTGCGGTGGGGCAGGTCCCACTACGCGACCCGCTGGGCCGACCGGATCAGCGGCCTGGAGTGGATGCTGGCCCGGCACCCCGAGATCGCCGACGACGCCCGGGGGGCCGCCCGCGTCTACGGGCAACTGGCCTTCCACCACGCCGCGCTCGGGCGGCGCAAGGAGGCCCGGCGGTTCGCCGCGCTCGCCTTCCACTCGCGGCACCGGGAGCCCCGGGCCGCGCTGGCGCTGGCCGTGGCGGCCGGGCTCGTCTCGGCTCCGGCCGTGTTGAGCGCGCTGCATACCCGCGGCCACGGAATCTGATGCGCACGCGCATCGTCGCGCCGCCCAAACGGCGGCGCGTCTCCGTGGGCGGGGTGGTCATCGACCGGCTGACCGAGATCGAGGTGGTCGACCGGGTGATCGGCGCGATCCGCCGAGGGTCGGGCGGGCATCTCGTGACGCCCAACGTGGACATCTGCCGGGCGTGCGCGCGTGACCCCGCGTTGCGCGCCCTCGTCCTGCGGGCCTCCATCGCGGTGGCCGACGGGATGCCGCTGGTGTGGGCGGCCCGGCTGCTCGGCAAACCGGTGCCGGCCAGGATCACCGGCGCCGACCTGATCTGGTCGCTCTCCGAGGCGGCCGCCTTCTATCGGGTGCCCATCTACCTGCTGGGCGGACCGCCCGGGGTGGGCGACCGGGCCGCCCGCGCGTTGTGCGAGCGTTATCCCGGGTTGTCGATCGCCGGGGTCGACGCGCCGCCGTGGGGGTTCGAGGACGACGCCGAGCAGTTCGCCGCCATGCGCGACGCGCTGACCTCGGCGCGTCCGCTGCTGGTGTTCGTCGGGCTCGGGTTCCCCAAGCAGGACCTGCTCATCGAGCGGCTGCGGGGCGACCTGCCCGAGACGTGGTTCGTCGGGTGCGGGTCGGCCATCGCGTTCGCCGGGGGCGCCGTGGCGCGCGCGCCCGTCTGGATGCGCGATCGGGGGCTGGAGTGGCTGTTCCGGCTGCTCAGCGAGCCGTCGCGGCTGGCCCGTCGTTATCTCGTCGACGACCTGCCGTTCGCGGTGCGGCTGCTGACGGTGTGCGCGGTGCGGCGGCTCTTCACCTGAGGGTCAACCGGCTGACCCTCTCGGCGTCGGCGGCGGACAGGCGCGACTTGGCCGCCGCCGTTCTGCTGTCGGTGGGGCGGAACGCCGTCTTCGACGCGCCCCGCCAGGCGAAGCCCGCCTCCCGGGCCGGGCCGGTGCACGACCGGGTGATCGTGGCGGCCGATCGGTCGGTCCAGGGGATGCCGCACCATTCGTACAGGCTCCGGAAACCGAAGTGCGGATCGGCGGCCAGCGCCTCGTAGCCGACCACGCGGATGTTGGGGTGGCGCATCCGGGCGACCGACTCGTGCGCGGCCTTCCACAGGGCCGCCGCCTTGGCCAGCCGGTCGGGCGGCGTGCCCGCCAGCGCCGACAGGTGGGGGTGGTCGCGCACGAGGAGGGGCTGGTCCAGCAGGTCGGCCGGGTTCGCGGTCCAGCCGAGGTGCTCCCAGCTCCCGACGAACGTGACCGGATCGCGGACGAGGATCACCACCCGGCAGTCGAGCCGGTCGGCGAACCACTCGGCCGACCAGAGGGCGAACGGGTCGTCGACGAGGGCCCGGCGGCCGGTCAGGCGGCCGTGGGCGAACGAGGTCGCGTATTTCAGGAAACGGGCGGGCGACGGAGGCCAGGGGAGCTCGGCGTGCCAGCGGAACCTCAGGCGCAGCGTGTCCTGGAACGGCTTCAGCCAGGCGGCCTCGTTGTCGCGGCAGATGTACTGGAACCGGTGCTCGACCCGCGCGTTCAGCACCCCCCGGTAGGGCCGTTCGGGGTTGAGCGGCTCGTTGACGTAGACGAGTTCGCCCGAGGCGCAGAGCATGCGGCCGGCCCACGAGGTGCCGCTGCGGGGGAGCCCGGTGACGAGGATCATGCCGTCGCCCTGGCGACCTGGGCGAATGGCAGCAGGTTCTTCACGAGCATCCCGCCCGCCCAGCCGAGCGCCGCGCCGAACGCGCCATAGGCCGGGACCAGCAGCAGATCGAGCCCGACCGTGACGGCCAGCGCGGCGGCGACGTTGCCGAGACTGGCCCTGGTCCGCCCCGAGGCGATCACGACCACGTCGGCCATCCCGCAGGCGGAGGCGACCATCATCGTGACGGCCAGCACGATCGCGACGTCGGCCGCGTGGGCGTAGCCGTCGCCGAAGACCTGGAGGACCTGCGGTGCGAAGAGGGCGTACCCGATCCAGAACGGCCAGGTCAGGGCCATCTGGGTGCGGGCCGCCCGCCGATGGAGGGCCCGCGCCGCCCGCGGCTCTCCCCGGATGAACGCCCTGACCAGCTCGGCCTGTACGCCCTGCGCCAGCCCCTGCCCCACGAGTTGCCCGACCACCTTGAAGCGGGTCGCGGCGACATAGAACGCGGCCTCGGCGGGCCCGGCGAGCAGCGCGACGATCACGACGTCGAGCCGCTGGAAGACGGCCTGCAAGGCGGCGGCCAGCGACCGGGGCGACGTGTAGGCCCAGAACTCCCGCCACGACACCCGGGCGCCGGTACCCCGCAACCTGACGGCGGCCAGGATCGTCACCGGAACCGCCGGGATGCCCCACGCGACGATCAGCCAGGGGGCGGAGAGCCCGGCGGCCAGCGCGCCGCCCACGAGAAGAAGCTGGCCGACCGGTTGAACCAGCCCGCTGAGCAGCAGCGTCTCCCGCATCCCTCCGGTGCTGCGGGTGGCGGCCACCAGAACATCGGCCACCACGACGAAGGGCAACACGAGGGCGAGGGCGGGCTCGGCGCCGGTGAGGACGACGGAGGCGGCAAGCGCGCCGAGGGCCACGGGCACCAGCGCCACGGTCAGGAGCGGCCGGGCGGTTGCCCCGGAATCTCCGGATGGGCGTGGCTCATGCCGCCCGCCGGTCGTGCGCCGAACAGGGACGAGGGCTTGCGCCGCGGCTCGGCGGCCACCGATCGTCTCGGTTCGGTCGTCGACGGTGGCGTGTGGATTCCGGTCGCCGGCCTCGGGACGGGTGGTCGGGGGGTCGCCGATCGGCTCTTCGGGTGGCCGGCGGGCCCGGAAGTAGATCAGGCCGTTGCCCGTGTCGAGGCGTAACACCCCCGCCAGCATCAGCCCCAGCGCCGTCGTGGTGAAGAACGCGCCCGCCTCGGCCGGGGGCAGGGCGCGGGTGATCAGCAGGGTGACGGCGAACTGGGCGGCCGCGCTGGTCCCGGCTCCCGCCAGGCCCGCCACCGACCTCAGGCGCGCCATGAAGGGGTCGCGTCGAGCCACGGCAGCAGCAGGGCGTCCCACGGCAGGAAGTGCTCCGACAGGCGGGTGCGCAGGTCGCGGGGGATCGGCGCGTAGGTCCGCGAGTTGTGCCGGTCGAAGACCGGGTCGGCCGCCGGTGGGAGGCCGAGGAAGGAGAGCACGTCGTCGTACACGGGCAGGGGGTCGGCGAAGAAGCGCCCGCTGTCGACGACCTTGATGCGGTCGCGGGCGATCAGCGGTTCGAGGCGGGCGAGTTGTTCGGCGTAGCGGCCCCTGGCCAGGTAGGCGTGGTGGCGGTGGGCGTGGCTGGCCGACAGCGGCGCGGCGCACAACCGGGCGCTCTCCCCGGCCAGGCGTTCGGGTTCCAGGTCGACGGCGCGGGCGAACGATGGCTCCGACTCGAAGCCGCGGGCCAGTTCGTGCGCGTGGGCGGAGATGGCACGTTCCACCGGATCCCGGACCAGCACGATCAGCTTCACCTCGGGGAGGTCCCAGGCGATCCTCGGCACGGCCAGCGGGTGGAAGAGGTAGTAGGGGGAGGACTCGAACGCCAGCATGCCGGGCCGCCGCAGCGGGAAGTGCGCCCGATACCAGGCCAGGCCGCGGCCGTAGGCCATGTCGAAGTAGTGCACGCCCTTGCGCAGCACCGGCTTGGCCACCATCGGGTGTCGCGACAGCGCCCGGTAGAGGGAGGTCGTGCCGCAGCGCTGCGCCCCCACGATGAGGAACGACGGGAGCATCCGGGCGCCTCCGGTGAGCCGCCCCGCCGTGATCGACACGGCGTGGGCGGTCGTCTTCAGGGCGTTCACGTCAGGGGTTCCAGCCCGTCGACGGCGGGGTTCAGCCACGTCGCGGGCGACCCCAGCGGCTCGTGGCCGTCGGCGCGGTGGCGTTCGGCCAGGGTCATCAGGTAGGCGGCGGCGGTCACCCGCGCCTCCTCGTAGGAGATCCCGAAGGGCTCCAGCAGCCGCCCCGACCGCGCGACGCACGCCTTCGCCGCCGACGCCGGGCGCATCCGCCGCAGAGCCGTCTGGAAGAAGTAGTGCAGCGTGTCGAAGCCCGCCGGCACGCCCGTGCCGAACCGCTCCCAGTCCCAGACCAGCAGCCGGTCGCCCATCGGGGCGACGTTCCACGGCGAGAAGTCGCCGTGCCAGGCGCCCTTGCCGAGCGCGGCGATCTCCTGGGCGGCGGCCGCGAGCAGGTCGGCCGACGGCCGCCCCTTCGTCACCGGGAGCGGCGTCAGGACCAGCACGTCGAGGTCGCGCCACACCCCGTGGTGCATGGCCTTGGGCGCGACGACGACGTCGAACGCGTGGCGGGCGATGGCGCGCAGCGTGTCGGTCTCGTGGCGGATCAGGTCTCTGGTGTGCGGCTGGTCGCCGATCTTCACGAAGGCCAGGAGGCCGGCGTCGCCGTACAGCTCCAGGACGGGTTTGCGGTTCGCGCGGCGGGCGGGGCGGACGTGCAGCGTGGCCCGCACCCGGCGGCCGAGCACGTCGCCGAGGTGGGTCTCGATCGTGTCGGGCCCGTCGGGGATCAGCACCCGCCCGCCGACATGCCATGGCGCGCGCGGCACCAGCCGCCGGGGGACGAGCCGGCTCGGCACCAGAGTCCGGGCCGAAGAAGTGGTGGACGGCGGGAACAGCAAGGAGATCACCTCATCCAGGTAGCGCAGACGTATGCGGGAGTCCTTCACGTCGCGTTCCGCCACAGGACCGCGAACGAGATCAGGTAGAGGGTCAGGGCACTGACGAGGCCGTCGTAGATGAACATGTAGAAGAGGACGAGGAGCATGACCAGGCTCCCCGCCTGCCCGATCGGCGACCGATCATGCCAGTGCCGCCTGACCGCCCCCGCGAAGAAGGCGACGTAGAGCGCCGCCCCGGTGAACCCCTGGGTGATGAGCAGCAGCCAGAGCTGCCCGTCGGAGCCCAGCGGCGGATGCCCGCACGACCGGCACCAGTCGGTCCGGCCGGTGGTGATCGTGCGGTGGTTCCCGAACGCGTTGCGGGTGTTGCCGTAGCCGATGACCGGCGACGTCGCGGCGACCTCGACGGTGGTGGCGACCGTGAAGGCGCGGATGTCGTTGGAGTGGGGCCGGTCGACCCGCGCCGCCACGACCTGGCCCAGCGGCGAGAACACGAAGGCCGCGGCGGTCACGGCCGCGAGGGTGAGCATCGCCGCCCGGTTGCGGTTCCTGACGATCAGGTACGCGATCCCGACGGCGATCGCGGCCCAGAGCCCCCGGTTGAGGGAGTAGACGACCGGCACCGCCGCCACCGCGACGGCCGCCGCCGCCACCGCCTTCCGCGCCGGGCCGCCGTAGACCCACCAGCCGACCACGAACCAGACCAGCAGGACCGAGACGTTGCCGCCCCAGGCGTTGGCCCACTCGAACGGCGCCTCCGGGCGGGGCGCGGCATGCCCGAGCACGTACTGGATCTGCGCGGCGGTCGGGTGGACGAGGTTGGTGACGAAGGCGTGGTCGGGGAGCAGGTGCTCCATCGGCGCGGTGAACTCGAACGCCGGCGCGAGGACGCCCAGCAGGCCCCCGGCGACGGTGGTGAGGAACAGCACCCCCAGCATCCTGACCAGGGCGAGCTGGGGGAGTTCCTCTTTGGTGAGGTTCCCCAGGTAGAGCACGACGACGAAGAGCGCGACGTAGACGGTGAGCCGCATGGCCCAGCCGACGACGCGGCCCGTGCCGAACTCGCCGTAGGTCCCGGCGGGCGTCGCGTCGAGCATGACCATGCTGATCAGATAGCCGACGATGAGCAGCGCCCACAGGCCCATACCCCGGGGGATCAGGATCGGCCGCCGCAACCACAACACGACGGCCATGGGGACGGCCACGACCACGATGGACAACCCGCCGAACCCGAGGGCCCACCAGACGGGGTATCCCACGAGGAACGCCGCGATCGGCCACGCGGCGGGCGCCGACCGCCAGGTCATGAGCGGGTCCCGGTCGCCGCGGAGCATGCCGCCGGCGGAGCAGAGGTGCTCCCGGCCTGGCCGCGGGCCGGGGCCGTGGGCCGGCGGTCCACAGGGGCCGGGCAGGTGGCGGATCCCCCGGTCACAGCAGGTCCCTGCGTTGCTGGGGGATGTCCACCGTCGGAGGTTGCTGCGACCTCAACGCGTCGACCGCCAGCGTCCCGGGAGCGCCCGCCGGGTCGACCGCGATCACGCCCAGGACGTCGACGCCCCGGCGCTTCAGCGACTTGGCCGAACGGATGACCCACGGCGCGCGGATGCGCCCCAGGGCCACCGCCAGCACGGCCGCGTCGGTCGGCCCGGCCGTGACCAGGAGGATGCCGCCGCCCGGCGGGAAGCCCTCTTCCAGGGTCCACGCCACGTGGGCCGGTTCGACGCCCAGGCCCTCGACCAGCACGCTCCGGTGCCCGGCCGCCGTGACCACCGCGGCGAACTCCTCGCCCTGGGGAAGCAGGGCGAGGTTCGTCAGGCGTTCGACGTCGGCCGGGGTGCGGAGGCGCAGATCGGAGCGGTCCCGGGCGAAGGCCGCTCCCACGCCGAGCAGGATGCCGGCGAAGAGGCCGCCGCCCACGTAGAGGGAGGGGCGCGGTTCGCTGGCCGTCTCCGGCGGAGACGCGGGGGTGATCACGGTCCCGGGGGTGACCGCGGTGGTCTTCAGGACGTCGTACCGGAGAGTGAGGGCCGTCGCCTGACGGGTCAGCACGGTCTGCTGGTGGGCGGCCAGGGCACGTTGCGGGGTGCCCTTCGGGTGCCGGGACATGGTGACGAGCGCGGTGCTGAGCTGGCTGTTGACCAGGCGGAGCTTGGCCAGGACGGCCCGCTTCTGCTCGGTCAGCAGCGCCTCGGCCGCCGCCAGGCGGTGGGCCAGGTAGGCGTCGGCGAAGGCCTGCGCGCCCCGGGCGGCCCCAGCGGCGTCGGGCCAGGTGAACGAAATCCGAAGAATTCCCGAATTGGGTGGCACATCAACGGAAACCTGCCCCCGAAGGTCCTCGGGGTCGCCTCCAATAACACGTGACGCATTCGTCGCCACCACGGACGATTGTGCGATCTGCGCCTCGGTGTCTAGATTGAGAGCTTCGCGCTGCCGGGCGGTCACCACGTTCTGCGGCTCCCCGAGCCCGGTCGGGGCCACCTGCACCTCGGCCACCCCGAGATAGGCCGTCGGGGCCCGCCACAGCAGTCCGACACCGCCCATGACGCCGAGAAACAGGCAGGTCAAGGCGATGATCCAGCGGCGGCGGAACACGGAGCCGTACTCCGCGAGGTCCCGGCTGTGCGGCGGTGGCAGGCTCATGTCGGTCTCCGGTGGGGGTGAAGCGACTACGAACCCTAGCCGGGTGCGGTGATTACCCCGGTGCTAATTACAGAATTTCTGCTGGCGAATCACGGAACAATAACGGCGATTCGCCGGACATGTCGGAGCTGCGTTCTGGAAAAGGAGGCCACATGTTCTCCCCCGGCAGTGGAAAGGTGAATCCATGCGCTGGGCAATCACGGTGGTCGTGTTGATGGTGGCGAGCTGCTCCCTGGCTTCGGGAGCCGCCGAACGGACGGTGCCGAAGACGGTGCCGAAGACGGAGCCGCCGATCGCCGCGCCCTGCGCCGTCACCGGCGTGCTGATCCCCACCTGCGGCGCCTGGTGGGGCATCGCCCCCGAGGTCTTCACCGGCCGGGGCCCCGCGCGCGGCCTCCAGCGGGCCGAGCAGCGCATGGGCCGCCGGGCCGACATCCTGCACGTCTACCACCGCGCCGGCGAGTTGTTCCCGACCGACGAGGAGCGCGCGCTCGCGAAAGACCGCCTGCTGCTGGTCAACTGGAAGCCGTCACTGCGCCATACCTGGGCCGAGATCGCCTCGGGCGCGCTCGACCGGCGCATCGACAAGCTGGCCGCCCACATCTCGGCGACCTTCCCGCAGCGGTTCTTCTTGACGATCCACCACGAACCGGAGAACGACGTCCGGCCCGTCGAGGGCATGGCGGCCGACGACTACGCCGCGATGTTCCGCCACGTCGTGCTGCGCCTGCGCGAGAAGGGCGTCACCAACGCGGTCACCGTGATGACCTACATGGGCGCGCCCAATTGGTCGTCGGCGTCGTGGTTCGAGCGCCTCTACCCGGGCGACGCGGTGGTCGACTGGATCGGCGTCGACCCCTACGCCGACGAGCGCGTCACCGACTTCGCCTCGCTGGTCGACAAGCGCCGCCCCGACCACCCCGGGTGGCCGGGCTTCTACCGCTGGGCCCAGTCGCGGTTCCCGGCCAAGCCGATCATGGTGGCCGAATGGGGGGTCTTCGAACGGCCCGGGTTCAAGGCCGCCTTCTTCGATTCGGTACGCCGCCAGATAGCCGCCTACCCCCAGATCAAGGCCCTGGTCTACTTCGACTCGCCCTGGGCGCCCCGGGGCGACACCCGGTTCGACACCACGCCCGAGGCCGCCGAGGCGTTCCGGCGGCTCGGGCGCTCGCCCTACCTGACCCAGCCGCCGGTCGTGAGGGCGTTCATCACCAGCGAGACCGCCCGTTCGACCGGCAGGCCGGTGGTGTCGATCTCCAGGTCGGCGTCCTCCGGCTCGTCGTAGGGGGCCGAGACCCCGGTGAACTCGGGGATCAGCCCGGCGCGGGCCTTGGCGTAGAGGCCCTTGCGGTCGCGGCGCTCACACTCCTCCAGCGGGGTGGAGATCCACACCAGCAGGAAGTCGGCGCCGACCTCCTCGGCCATCTCGCGGGCCTCCTCGCGGGTGTGGGCGTGCGGCGCGATCGGGGCGCAGATGGCCAGGCCGCCGTGCCGGGCGACCTCCGAGGCGACGTAGCCGATCCGGCGGATGTTCAGGTCGCGGTCCTCCGCCGAGAAGGTCAGCCCCTTCGACAACAACCGCCTGACCACGTCGCCGTCGAGGTAGGTGACCGTGCGGCCGCCCTTCTCCAGCAGCGCGTCGCGCACCCCCCGGGCCACGGTCGACTTGCCCGACCCGGAGAGCCCGGTGAAGAACAGCACCAGGCCGCGCCGGTGGGGCGGGCCGGGGATGCGGACCGGGGCCGGGCCGGCGTAGTGCTCGGTGGCGCCGTAGTTGCGGGCGACGTACTCCCGCAGTTCGAGGTCGATCTCGACGTCCTCGCGGGGGGCCAGCGGGACCGCCACCACCTGCGACCCCGGCAGTTCGGTCTGCGCCTTCAGCGCGGCCCGCACCACCGCGGGCCCGGCCTCGCCGAAGACGAGCGGCATCAGCAGGACCGTCGCCTCCAGCTCCTCGGCCGTGGCGGCGACGTCGGCCAGCGCCGGACCGTCGAGCGGCCCGCGCATCGTGACGGCGAGCACCTCGCCGTCGAACTTCAGCTCCTCGGGGGTACGGCGCAGGCGCGCGAACGGCCCGTAGACGGGCGCGCCCAGCGCCTCCACCGGACCCGCCGCGTGGTGCCCGTCGCGTTCGGTCACCGTCATGACCGCCAGCGCGGCCCCTTCGGGATCGGTGAGGGTGACCTGGTCGCCGACGGCGATCTCGTCGGGCAGTGCGATGGTGACGGGGTCGGGCCACGGGGTGCCGTCGGCGAGGGTGCCCGTCTCGGCGACCGACGCGGTGTCGGCCTTGCCGAGGAAACCGGTCAGCGGCGCGAACGCCCCCGAGAGGAGCAGTTCGAGGTCGGCCAGTTCGCGGGCGTCGGGTGTCCAGTCGGTCATGGCGGTCGATTATCCGATCTCGGCAGGCATAGGAGGAGCCGCACGGCGGCGTCATAAAGGCTGACACATCTTCTGGGAGGTGACCGTGGACTCGGCAGCAGAACTGCGTTTCCGTGAGTTCGTGGCCGCCCGCTCGCCCGCGCTGATGGGCCTGGCCTACCTGCTCACCGCGGGCGACCAGCACGCCGCGGAGGACCTGGTGCAGTCGTCGCTGGTCCGCGCGCTGGGCCGGTGGTCCGACGTGGCCGATCCGGAGGCCTACGTGCGGCGGGTCATGTACCACCAGCACGTCAGCCTGTGGCGGCGGCCCTGGCGGCGGCACGAGACCACGGTGGCCGAACCGCCCGACAGGGGCGCCGACGACGGCACCCGCGCGGTCGAGTTACGCCTGGCGCTGCGTGCGGCGCTGGCCACCCTCACGCGCCGGCAGCGCACCATGCTCGTGCTCCGCTACTACGAGGACCTGCCCGAACAGGAGATCGCCCGCGTCATGGGCTGCTCGATCGGCACGGTCCGCAGCACCACCCACCGATCACTGGCGAAACTGCGCTCCGCCGACCTCAGGGAGCTGACCCGATGAACGAGGACACCATGATCGAGGAGGGTCTCCGCGACTGGGCCCGGGAGGTGCGGGTGCCCGCCGACCTGGCCGACCGCGCGCTGCGGGCCCGCAGAAGGCGCGTGTTCGGCTTCGCCGGGTCGGGCGCGGTCCTGGTCGCCGCCGCCGTCGCGGCCGTCGTCACCCTGCTGCCGGGCGTCTCGCCCGACCGCGTGATCGTCGCCGAGCGGCCGAGAACGGCCGCCTCGCCGGCGCCGACGACCGTCCACACCGACACCGAGAACGACCCCCCGGTCAACCTGGTCGCGGCCGGGCCGTGGGCCGTGGGCTCCTACTACTCGACCGAATGGGTCGACACCGGCCGGGGCACCGAGACCCTCCGCTACACCTGGAGCGTCTACGACCAGGGCAAGGGCCGCTACGTCCGCACCCCCTACCAGTGGGTCGACGTGCTGCCCGGCATGGGCCTGGCGGCCGTGCTCGTGGGCGACCTGCCCTCGCAGGGGCTCGGCCTGGTCGACCTGAAGACCATGATGTTCACCCGCTGGTGGGACCTGGACGAGGCCGCCGGGTCGGTCTTCTGGTCGCCCGACGGCTCGAAGCTGGTCGCCACCACCTACAGCGGGCCCCCCGACGAGAAGAAGTGGACCGACGCGGAGCGCACCAGCGCGACGGGCCTGCAGCGGTCGCGCACCGGCTTCTACGTGATCGACCCGAACGCCGGAACCCCGGCCTGGCGGCCCCTGCCGCCCGACCCCGACGCCCTGAACACCCGCGACGACCTGCGCTGGGACGACGACGGCGCCCGCCTGTGGACCGCCGTCGGGGGCGGCGGCCGGTTGCTCTACGACACCGAGGGAACCCGCCTCGGCTCCGACGAAGACAACCCCCGCCGCATGAACGAGGCGGGAGTGTCTCCCGACGGCAGGCTGCGGGCCGGTCCCGCCGGGTTGCCCACCAAGGTCACCGACGTCGAGACCGGTGAGGTCGTCGGCCGTCAGCGGATGCTCCAGCTCTGGGCCTGGGTCGACGACGACCACCTGATCGGCCTCGGTTGTGCCCGCGACTGCGACGACGAGTTCGACAACACGCTGGTCATGGTGAGCGTCGACGGGAAGGAGACGGTGCCACTCGCCTCCTACCGCGACTCGCGCGCCTCGTGGCGGCCGGTCCTGGTGCGCCGCTAGAGGACCCGCGCGAAGTGGTTCCTCGGTCTGCGCACGATCAGCGTCACCTCGTCGTAGACGGGGTCGAGCTTCCCGCGCGACAGCGCCGCCACCGCCCGGCACACCGTCTCGACCAGCTTCCCGCGGGGGCCGAGACGGGCCGGGCCGGTGGTGTCTCCCCGGTCCTCGGCGATCATCAGCCCGCGCATCAGGCAGTAGGCCCGCAGCCCCTCCCGCGAGCAGACCGGTTCGTAGACGGCGGGCAGCGGCTCGCCGAACCTGCCGCGCAGCCAGCCGGGCAGGATCCGGTCGACGAAGCCGTAGGCCGACTCCCGGTCGCGGACCCGGATGAGCAGCAGCCCGCCCGGACGCAGGGCGTTGACCATGCGGTCGAGGATCAGTTCCGCGTATTGGACTCTTTCGAGCAGGAACTCCACGCAGACGATGTCGAACCCCCGTGGCGTCATGGGCACCGAGCGGAGGTCGCCCAGGGCGTAGACGTGCAGATCGGGACGTTCGACCGTGTGAGCGCGAAGGATGGGCCGGTCCTCATCGACCCCGGTGACCCGGCAGTCGACACCGCCGAGCTCCAACGGTTCGCCCCGGCCACACCCGGCCACCAGGACGTCGAGCGGCTTGCCGGGCGTCTCCGCGGCGCGTTCGCCGATGATTTTTCCGAAAGACATGTCACAAAGCGTAGTCATCCGCTCACCGAATCAGGTCGCATCATGGGCGAGTCGCGCGCGCAGTAGCCTTGTGGGGTACCCCGGTCCCGATCAGGTTCCGGGTCGTCCGCGTGCCGTCGACTCGTCCGGCAGGCGGCTGTAGTTACTTACGTGGGGGCCCGCGGCATGACACTTTCCGGACTTCTCGACCTCGTCGCAGCGCAGCCAGAGCTGGCCGAGGCGCTCGGCCAGGAGGTGACCGGCGCCGATCTGATCGCGCCGACCGCCCTGCGGCCGTTCGGGGTGGCCGCCGTGGCGCGCACCCGTCCCGTGCTCGCCGTGACCGCCACCGGGCGGGAGGCCGAAGACCTGGCCGCCGCCCTCACGAGCCTGCTGCCCGAGTCGCAGGTGGCGGTCTTCCCGGCCTGGGAGACCCTGCCCCACGAGCGCCTGTCGCCGCGCAGCGACACGGTGGGCCAGCGGCTCGCCGTGTTGCGGCGGCTCGCCCACCCCGTGGCGGGCGACGCGACCGCCGGGCCGCTGCGGGTGGTGGTCGCGCCGGTCCGCGCGGTCCTGCAGCCCATCGTGGCGGGCCTGGGCGACCTGGAGCCGGTACGCCTGCGCCCCGGCGACGACGCCGACCTCGAAGACGTGGTCGCCCGCCTGGTCGAGAACGGCTACCACCGGGTCGACATGGTGGAGAAACGCGGCGAGGTCGCGGTCAGGGGCGGCCTGCTCGACGTGTTCCCGCCGACCGAAGAACACCCGCTGCGGCTGGAGTTCTGGGGCGACACCGTCGAGGAGATCCGCTGGTTCAAGGTCGCCGACCAGCGTTCCCTCGAAGTGGCCGAGGGCGGCCTGTTCGCCGCGCCGTGCCGCGAGCTGCTGCTCACCGCCGACGTCCGCGACCGCGCCCGCGAGCTGGCCGAACGCCACCCGGCGCTGGGGGAGATCCTCGGGTCGCTGGCCGACGGCGTGCCGGTCGAGGGCATGGAGGCGTTCGCGCCCGTGCTGGCCGGCGACATGGACCTGCTGATCGACCACCTGCCGCTGCGCGCGGCGGTGTTCGTCTGCGACCCCGAGCGCATCCGGGGCCGGGCGGTCGAGCTCGTGCGCACCAGCCAGGAGTTCCTGGAGGCCTCGTGGATCACCGCCGCCGCCGGGGGAGAGGCCCCGATCGACCTCGACGCCGCCGCCTTCCGCACCCTCGACGAGGTGCGCGAGCACGCCGGTGAGCTGGGCCAGCCCTGGTGGTCGATCGCGCCCTTCGGCGACGGCGTCGACCTCGGCGCCCACGACGTGGAGGCCTACCGGGGCGACACCCAGCGCGCCCTGGGCGACATCAAGGGCTGGCTGGGGGCCGGGCGCTCGGTCGTGCTGATGAGCGAGGGCCACGGGCCCGCCGAGCGCATGGTCGAGCTGCTCAAGGGGGTCGACGTCGCCGCCCGGCTGGTCCGGTCGATCGACGAGCCGCCGGGCCGCGACGTCGTGCAGGTCACCACGGGCCGGTTGGAACACGGGTTCGTGACCTCCGGGCTGGCCGTGCTGACCCACCTCGACCTGGTGGGGCAGAAGGCCTCCACCAAGGACATGCGGCGGTTGCCGAGCCGGCGCCGGAACATGGTCGACCCGCTCCAGCTCAAGATCGGCGACCACGTCGTCCACGAGCAGCACGGCGTCGGCCGCTACATCGAGATGGTCCAGCGGACCGTCCAGGGCGCGACCCGCGAATACCTCGTCATCGAATACGCCAAGGGCGACCGCCTCTACGTCCCGACCGACCAGCTCGACGAGGTCACCCGCTACGTCGGCGGCGAGTCCCCGACCCTCAACCGCATGGGCGGCGCCGACTGGGCCAAGGCCAAGACCCGCGCCAAGAAGGCCGTCAAGGAGATCGCGGGCGAGCTCATCCGCCTCTACTCCGCCCGCATGGCCTCCCCGGGCCACGCCTTCGCGCCCGACTCCCCGTGGCAGCGCGAGATGGAGGACGCCTTCCCCTACGCCGAGACCGGCGACCAGCTCGAAGCCATCGACGAGGTCAAGCGCGACATGGAACGGGCCGTCCCGATGGACCGGCTGATCTGCGGCGACGTCGGCTACGGCAAGACCGAGATCGCGGTCAGGGCGGCGTTCAAGGCGGTCCAGGACGGCAAGCAGGTCGCCGTGCTGGTCCCGACGACCCTGCTCGTCCAGCAGCACCTGTCGACCTTCGGCGAGCGGTTCGCCAACTTCCCGGTGACCGTGCGGCCGATCTCCCGGTTCCAGACCGACGGCGAGGTCAAGGACACCCTCGAAGGGCTCAAGGCCGGCGGCATCGACGTCGTCATCGGCACCCACCGGCTGTTCTCGCCCGAGGTCAGGTTCAAGGACCTCGGGCTGATCATCGTCGACGAGGAGCAGCGGTTCGGCGTCGAGCACAAGGAGGCCATGAAGCACCTGCGCACCCAGGTCGACGTGCTGGCCATGTCGGCCACCCCGATCCCGCGGACCCTGGAGATGGGCCTCACCGGCATCCGCGAGATGTCGACCATCCTCACCCCGCCCGAGGAGCGCCACCCGATCCTGACCTTCGTCGGGCCCTACGACGAGAAGCAGATCGCCGCCGCGATCCGGCGTGAGCTGATGCGCGACGGCCAGGTGTTCTTCGTCCACAACCGGGTGCGCAGCATCGACAAGGTCGCCGCCCGCCTGCACGAACTCGTGCCCGAGGCGCGCGTGGCGGTGGCCCACGGCCAGATGAACGAGCAGCAGCTCGAAAAGATCATGGTGGGCTTCTGGGAGCGCGACTTCGACGTGCTCGTGTCGACCACGATCGTCGAGTCGGGCCTCGACGTGCCCAACGCCAACACGCTGATCGTCGACCGGGCCGACAACTACGGCCTCTCGCAGCTCCACCAGCTCCGCGGCCGCGTCGGCCGGGGCCGCGAGCGCGGCTACGCCTACTTCCTCTACCCGCCGGAGAACCCGCTCACCGAGACCGCCCACGAGCGCCTGGCCACGATCGCCCAGCACACCGAGATGGGCGCCGGCATGTACGTCGCCATGAAGGACCTGGAGATCCGGGGCGCCGGCAACATCCTGGGCGCCGAGCAGTCGGGCCACATCCAGGGCGTGGGCTTCGACCTCTACGTGCGGATGATGGCGGAGGCCGTACAGGAACAGAAGAACAAGCTCTCCGGCGAGACGGTCGCCGAACAGCCCGACGTCAAGGTCGAGCTGCCGATCAACGCGCACATCCCGCACGACTACGTCACCAGCGAGCGCCTGCGGCTGGAGGCCTACAAGCGGATCGCCGCGATCGGCACCGAAGACGACATCGCCGCCGTCCGCGACGAGCTCACCGACCGCTACGGCCGCCCGCCGCAGGAGGTCGACAACCTGCTCGAAGTGGCCCGGTTCCGGATCAGGGCCCGCAAGGCCGGGCTGACCGACGTCCAGCTCATGGGCGCCAACATCAAGTTCGCCCCGGCGGCCCTGCGCGACTCCCAGCAGGTGCGGCTCCAGCGGCTCTACCCGAAGGCCCTGCTCAAGCAGGCCACCGAGACCCTTCTGGTGCCGGTGCCGAAGACCAAGCCGATCGGCGGGCAGCCCCTGCGCGACCTCGACATGCTGCGCTGGTGCGGAGACCTGGTCGAGGCGCTCTTCCTGGAGCCCAACCGAGTAAAGTAGGCGCGCCGAACATCTGGGACCTGGAGGGTCGTCTGTGAAGCTCAAACTGGCCGCCGTGGCCGTCGCCGCAGGGCTGGCGCTTACCGCGTGCAGCGGGCCGATCCAGGCCGGTTCCGCCGCCACGGTCGGCGACCACCGGATCACCACCGCCACGCTCGACGAGAACGTGACGGAGTTCCAGAAGGCGCTGGAGGCCGCGAAGATCCCGCCCGACCAGTTGCAGCAGCTTCCCGGCACGGTGACCCAGGCCGTGCTGCTCCAGCTCGTCAACGTCAGCCAGTTCAGCCAGCTTGAGCGGCAGAACGGCATCACCGTCTCCGACGGCGAGGTCGACGCCTTCTACGCCAGCAACAACGGCCAGGCCGCCGTCGACCAGATCCTCCTCCAGCGCGGCGTGTCGCCGCTGCTGGCCCGCGACTGGCTGAAGGTCTCCATCGGCTCGGAGAAGCTGGCCGCCAAGCTCGGCGGCGGCACCGGCGAGCAGCAGATGGCCGCCGGCCAGCAGAAGATCAACGAGCTGGCCAGCCAGATCCAAGTGAACTTCAGCCCGCGCTACGGCAAGTTCGACCCGGCCCAGGGCTGGTTGCCGAGCGACCGCTTCGGCAACGCGCCGGCCGGCAACGGCGCCGCTGCGGGCTGACGCGTGCCGCTGATCGTCGTCACCTCCTCGCCCCGGGTCGCCCCCGGGATCCTCAGCGCTCCCGCGTGGGAGGCCCTGCGGGCGGGGAAGGTCTTCACCGGTTCCGCCGACCATCCGCTGCTGCCGTTCGTGCCCGGGGCGGAGGTCCGCGACGACCCGGCCGCCATCGCCCGCGAGTCGGTCACCGCGACACTGGTCTGGCTGGCCGCGCAGGACGGCGACGAGGCGTTCTTCCGCGCCGTCGGCCACGCGGCGCTGGCGCTGCCCGACCCGCCGGAGATCGAGGTCGTCCCCGGCTCCTACGACCTGCCCGGCGCCCGCCTGCTCGACATGGTCGCCGTGATGGACCGGCTGCGCCGCGAGTGCCCCTGGGACGGGCGGCAGACCCACGAGTCGCTGATCCCCTACCTGGTCGAGGAGTCCTACGAGGTCGTCGAGACCATCGAGAACGGCGACCTGGCCGGACTGCGCGAAGAGCTCGGCGACCTGCTGTTCCAGGTGGTCTTCCACGCCCGGCTCGCGCAGGAGCGCGGTGACGAGGGCTGGGACGTCGACGACGTCGCCGACGCCATCGTGACCAAGCTGGTCCGCCGCCACCCCCACGTCTTCGCCGACGTGAGCGTCGACGGGGCCGAGACGGTGGTGGCCAACTGGGAAGAGATCAAGAGGGCCGAACGCGCGGCCAAGGGCGAGTCGGAGTCGGCGCTGGCCGGGGTCCCCATGGGCCAGCCGGCCGTCTCTCTGGCGGCCCAGTTGCTGCGGCGCGCGTCCCGGGTGGGCGCCCCCGCCGAGCTCGCCGACGGGCCCGCCTCCTCCGGGCAGCGGCTCTTCGATCTCGTCCGCGAGATCCAGGACGCCGGAGACGATCCCGAGGCGCTCCTGCGGCAGGCCGCGCGCGACTACCGGGCCAGGGTCGAGGCCTGGGAGCGGAACTCGCGCTGACTCCGTCTCGAAGGGTGGACGGATGGGCGTTACCCGCGAGTAGGCGTCGATAGGCTCTTGTCGCAAACTGTCTTTCGACATTTAGGAGTGCTTCGTGGCTTCCATCGAGGCCGTTCACGCCCGCGAGATCCTCGATTCACGGGGTAACCCGACTGTCGAGGTCGAAGTCCTGCTCGAAGACGGCAGCACCGGCCGGGCCGCCGTCCCGAGCGGCGCCTCCACCGGGCAGTTCGAGGCGGTCGAGCTCCGTGACGGCGGCTCCCGCTACAAGGGCAAGGGCGTCGAGAAGGCCGTCCTGGCCGTCACCGACGAGATCCAGGACGAGATCCTCGGCATCGACGCCGAAGAGCAGCGCATCATCGACCAGGTCATGATCGACCTCGACGGCACGCCCAACAAGGCCCGCCTCGGCGCCAACGCCATCCTCGGCGTGTCGCTGGCCGTCGCCAAGGCCGCGGCCGAGTCGTCCGACCTGCAGCTGTTCCGCTACGTCGGCGGCCCCAACGCCCACGTGCTGCCGGTGCCGATGATGAACATCCTCAACGGCGGCGCCCACGCCGACTCCAACGTCGACATCCAGGAGTTCATGATCGCGCCGATCGGCGCGGCCACGTTCTCCGAGGCCGTCCGCATCGGCGCCGAGACCTACCACTCGCTCAAGTCGGTGCTCAAGGAGCGCGGCTACGCCACGGGCCTGGGCGACGAGGGCGGCTTCGCCCCCAACCTGCCCAGCAACCGCGACGCCCTCGACCTGATCCTGGTCGCGATCGAGAAGGCCGGCTTCACCCCCGGCACCGACATCGCGCTCGCCCTCGACGTGGCCGCCACCGAGTTCCACAACGACGGCGTCTACACCATCGACGGCAAGGGCCTGTCGGCCGAGGAGCTCGCCGCCTACTACGAAGACCTGGTGCGCAGCTACCCGCTGGTCTCGATCGAAGACCCCTTCGACGAGGAAGACTGGGCGGGCTGGAAGACCCTGACCGACTCCATCGGCGGCAAGGTCCAGATCGTCGGCGACGACCTGTTCGTCACCAACCCCGAGCGGCTCCAGCGGGGCATCGACAGCGCCACCGCCAACGCCCTCCTGGTCAAGGTCAACCAGATCGGCACCCTGACCGAGACCCTCGACGCCGTCGACCTGGCCCACCGCAGCGGTTACCGCTGCATGATGAGCCACCGTTCGGGCGAGACCGAAGACGTCACCATCGCCGACCTCGCGGTGGCCGTCAACGCCGGCCAGATCAAGACCGGCGCCCCGGCCCGCTCCGACCGCGTCGCCAAGTACAACCAGCTCCTGCGCATCGAGGAACTCCTCGACGACGCCGCCCGCTACGCGGGTCGCAAGGCGTTCCCGCGCTTCCAGGGCTAAGTTCTACCGGTACGGCCCGCGTCCGCCCGGCGCGGGCCCTACCGGAAAGCGGGGTTCAGATGGCGAAACGACCGCAGCTCACCGGCCGGGCCGCGATCCTCGCGGTCGTGGTCTGCGCGATCGCGATGAGCCTGGCCTATCCTGTGCGCGAGTTCCTCGCCCAGCGGCGGCAGATCGCTCAACTCGAACAGCAGCAGGCCAGGGCCCTGTCCGACCTGCGCTCGCTCGAAGAGGAACGCAAACGACTCGAAGACCCCGAATACCTCAAGCGCGAGGCCCGCGAGAAACTGCATTTCTGCGAGCCCGGCGCCCACTGCTACGGGGTCCTCGACGACGGAACGAAGACATCCGCCTCGGCCGGACAGCGCAAGGCCGCCGTCTCGCCGTGGTACATCTCGCTCTGGCAGTCGGTCGAATCGGCCGACCGGGGCGAAGGCAAGAAAATGGGGGGATAGTGTCCGGGGTCAGTCCAGACGACCTGGCGGCGGTCGAGGCCCAACTGGGCCGTCCTCCGCGCGGCGTGCGCGCGGTCGCGCACCGATGCCCGTGCGGCCTGCCCGACGTGGTCGAGACGTCACCCCGCCTCCCCGACGGCACTCCCTTCCCGACGACCTTCTACCTGACCTGCCCCCGCGCGGCCTCGGCGATCGGCACCCTGGAGGCCGAGGGCGTCATGGCCGAGATGCGCGAACGCCTCGCCGCCGACCCCGATCTGGCGGCGCGTTACCAGGCCGCCCACGACGACTACCTGGCCCGCCGCGACAAGGCCGCGGCCGAAGACGGCCTGGAGCCCCTGCCCCGCGGCACCCAGACGGCCGGAGGGATGCCCGACCGGGTCAAGTGCCTTCATGCGCTGGTCGGCCACGAACTCGCCGCCCCGGGAACCAACCCGTTCGGCCGCGAGGCGCTCGACGCGCTGCCGGAGTGGTGGGCCGAGGGCCCCTGCGTCTGCTGAGATCCGTCTTCTGTCACGGCGCCGCCCACCCCGGGGCGGCATGGAGGACCAACGGCGGCGGTTGATCGCCCGGTGGCCCGGTAGCTTGGCCGCATATGCTGGCGGGTCTGATCGCCGGTGCCGACGAGGTGGGTTGAATAGTGACACGTGTGGCCGCCATCGACTGTGGGACCAACTCGGTCCGGTTGCTCATCGCCGACGTCGAAGGTGACACGCTCACCGACGTCGCGCGGCGGATGGAGATCGTCCGGCTCGGGCAGGGCGTCGACAAGACCGGGATGCTCGCCCCCGAGGCCCTGGAGCGCACCTTCGCCGCCATGCGCGGCTACGCCGCGGAGATCCTCGACGAGGGCGCGGTGAAGACCCGGGTCGTCGCGACCTCCGCCACCCGCGACGCGGGGAACCGCGACGTCTTCGTCGACGGCGTGCGCGCCATCTTCGGCGTGGAGCCCGAAGTGGTGACCGGTGACGCGGAGGCCAATCTCTCCTTCAACGGGGCCGTAAGGGGCATTTCCGACCCGCAGGGACCCTATCTGGTCGTCGACATCGGCGGCGGTTCGACCGAGTTCGTCGTCGGCTCGTCGGCGGTCAAGGGCGCCCGGTCGATGGACATCGGCTGTGTCCGCCTCACCGAACGCCACGACGGCGACTTCGCCGCCATGCGGGCCGACATCGACGCCGCCCTGGGCGTGGTGGCCGACACGGTCCCGGTACGCGAGGCCCGGACCCTCGTCGGCCTCGCCGGCTCGGTGACGACCGTCGCCGGGATCGCCCTCGGCCTGCCCCGCTACGACTCGGAGAAGATCCACCACTCGCGCATCCCGGCCGGGGACGTGCACGAGGTGACCGAACGGCTGCTCACGATGACCCGCGAGGAGCGGGCCGCGATCCCGGTGATGCACCCGGGCCGCGTCGACGTGATCTGCGCGGGCGCGCTCATCCTCGACCGGATCGTGCGTGACTTCGGCTTCACCGAGGTGGTCGTGAGCGAGCACGACATCCTCGACGGCATCGCCTGGTCGCTGACCTGAGGTCTCACGTGTTCAGGCGCACCGGCAACGAGAACAGGCCGCGCATGATGTTGCTCGGCCACCACACCAGATCGTCGGTCGCCAGTTCCAGGTCGGGGAAGCGCCGGATCACCCCGCCGATCGCGACCTCGCCCTCGATCTTGGCCAGCGCCGCGCCCACGCAGTAGTGGGCGCCGCGCCCGAACGCCAGGTGCGGTTCGTCGACGCGGCCGGGACGGAACGTGTCGGGGTCGTCGAAGGCCTCCGGGTCGCGGTTGGCCGCCAGCAGCGACACCAGGATCGGTTCGCCGGGGAGCATCTCCTGGCCGCCGATCACGACGGGCTCGGTCGGGAACCGCCACGTCGCGTTCCGCACGGGGCCGTCGTAACGCAGCATCTCGTCGATCACGTCGGGCAGCGTCGAAGGGTCCTTCTTCAGCGCCGCGAACTGGCCGGGGTTGCGTAGGAGCGCCAGCAGCCCGTTGCCGATGAGGGCGACCGTGGTCTCGTGCCCGGCGATCAGCAGCAGGAACGCCGTCGAGGTCAGTTCGTCGGGGCTGATGTCGGGGCGTCGCACCAGTTCGGTCAGCAGGTCGTCGCCCGGATGGGTGCGCTTGTGGGCCACCAGGTCGCCCAGGAAGCGCTCCATGCCGTCGGTCGCCGCCGCGATCTGGCCGATCTCCGAGGCCGCCGCCGAGTCGATCACCGCGGCCAGGCGGTGGAAGGTGGCCCGCTCTGACTCGGGCACGCCCAGCAGGTCGCAGATGATCGCGATGGGCAGCGGATAGGCCAGGTCGGCGATCAGGTCGGCCTCGTCTTTGGCGGCGATGACGGCGAGCAGGCCCTCGGTCAGTTCCTCGGCCCTGGCCCGCAGGCTCGCCACCCTCCGGGGCGTGAACGCGGCGCTGACCAGGCGGCGCAGCCGAGGGTGGTCGGGGGAGTCGGCGTTCAGCATGTGCCGGGCCAGCGTCGAACGGTGGTCGAGGGGGAGGCCGAGTTGCGCGCGGAACCATTCGGGGGAGCCCAGCGCCGGGTCCTTGGCCAGCGCCGGATGGGTCAGCGCGGTCACCGCGTCGGCGTGACGCGTGATCAGCCAGGCCTCGCAGCTGGGCAGCGGCACCTTGGTGACCGGGGCGTTGCGGCGCAGCCAGTCGTAGGCCGGGTAGGGGTCGGCGTCGAAGGCGGGGCCGAAGAGTGGAGGGAGGGACACGGCGCTTTCCTTCCCCGCCGCCTCCGCTGGCACGCTTGGGGCCATGAGTTTCGTACCTCCCGGCACCGGGTGGCCGGACGACCCGGCCACGCCCTCGACCCCCGTCGCGACCACGCCGGCGGAGGTGGCCGACCTGGCCGCGCACAGCCCGTCGATCGGCGAGCTGACCGCCCGCCAGTCGGTGTGCCGGGCCTGTCCCCGGCTGGTGGCCTGGCGGGAGGAGGTGGCCGACGTGAAGCGGAGGGCGTACCAGAACGAGACCTACTGGGGACGCCCCATCGCCGGTTGGGGCGACGACGACCCGAAGGTGCTGATCGTGGGCCTGGCCCCCGCCGCCCACGGCGGGAACCGCACCGGCCGCATCTTCACCGGCGACCGCAGCGGCGACTGGCTCTTCGCCTCCCTCCACCGCACGGGCCTGGCCGCGCAGCCGACGAGCGTGCACGCGGGCGACGGCCAGCGCCTGATCGGCGCCCGCATGGTCGCGGCGGTCCGCTGCGCGCCTCCCGCCAACAAGCCGACCCCTGGAGAGAGGGACAACTGCTTCCCCTGGCTGCTCCAGGAGCTTCGTCTCGTACGCCCCCGCGCCATCGTCGCCCTGGGCGGTTTCGCCTGGCAGGCGATCTGGCCCGCTCTGAAGGCCGTGGGCCACCCGCTCCCGACCCCGCGTCCGGCGTTCGGCCACGGGGTGGAGGTGCCACTCGACGGGACGACGCTGATCGGCTGCTACCACCCGAGCCAGCAGAACACCTTCACGGGCCGTGTCACCGAGCCGATGCTCGACGCCGTCTTCACCCGCGCCGCGAGCCTGTGACGGCCCGTGTTCTTGCTGGTCACAGGGATTGTGAATTGCTTCACATGTGTGAAGTCGGTCACGTCCGAAAGTTTGGGCAAAATTCCCGCGTCAAGTCGTACCGGAAATTTCTGAACTGGAAAGTTCGGTCAAGTTGCCTTGGGAAGGGATTGGCCCCGCCCGGTGTTGTTCAGGTAGCTTGTGAATGCTTTCACAAGCGATCGGACACACGAAGGGCATCCGTGGTGAACCGCACGTCGAAGCACATCGTCATCGTTGGCGGTGGATACGTGGGCATGTACACCGGCCTGCGGCTCCAGCGCACCCTCCGTCGCGAACTGCGGAACGGATCGGTCCGTATCACCCTCATCGACCCGCAGTCCTACATGACCTACCAGCCGTTCCTGCCGGAGGCCGCCGCGGGAAGCATCTCGCCGCGCCACGTCGTGGCGCCGCTGCGCCGCGTCCTGCCCAAGGTCCGGATCCTCAACGGCAAGGTCGCCAAGGTCAACCACGAGCAGCGCGAGCTGACCTTCGAGCCGAGTGTGGGCGAACCCCGCGAGATCGGCTACGACGTCGTGGTCATGGCGGCCGGCTCGGTCTCCCGCACGCTGCCGATCCCGGGGCTCGCCGACGCGGCCATCGGGTTCAAGTCGGTCGGCGAGGCCATCGCGCTGCGCAACCGCGTGCTGGCGCTGCTCGACCGGGCCGAGTCGACCGACGACGAGGAGGTGCGGCGCCGGGCGCTCACCTTCGTCGTGGTCGGCGGCGGGTTCGCCGGGATCGAGGCGCTGGCCGAGCTCCAGGACATGACCGACGACGCGATCTCCTACTACCCGTCGATCAAGAAGAGCGACCTGCGGTGGGTGCTGATCGAGGCGACCGACCGGATCCTGCCCGAGGTCGGCCCCGAGATGGGCACCTGGACCGCCGAGCAGCTCCGCGAGCGCGGCATCGAGCTGAAGATGTCGACCCGGCTGAACTCGGTCGTCGGCGGCCACGTCGAGACCAGCGACGGCGACGCCTTCGAGTCGGCGACGGTCGTGTGGACGGCCGGCGTGAAGGCCGCCCCGATCGTCAACTCCGGCGACTTCCCGCTCGACGAGCGCGGCCGCGTCAAGACCACGACCAAGCTCACCGTCAGCGGCGTCGAGGGCGCCTTCGCGGCCGGTGACGTGGCGGGCGTGCCCGACCTCACCCACCCCGGGGAGTACTGCGCGCCCAACGCCCAGCACGCCGTCCGCCAGGCCAGGGTCCTCGGCGACAACGTCACCGCCTACCTGCGTGGACGCCCTCTCAAGGACTACAAGCACAAGTACGTCGGCTCGGTCGCCGGGCTGGGCCTGCACAAGGGCGTCGCGAACGTCTACGGAGTCAAGCTGCGCGGCTGGCCCGCGTGGTTCATGCACCGGACCTACCACCTGTCGCGGGTGCCGACCACCAACCGGAAGGTCCGCGTCATGGCCGACTGGACCCTCTCGTTGTTCTTCCGCCGGGAGACCGTGTCGCTCGGTGAGATCGAGCACCCCCGCGACCAGTTCAGAGCCGCTGCCGCCGGGTAACCCCGGCATCTCCCTTTGTTAACGGCCCGCGCCTACCATCAGGCGCGGGCCGTTATCACATTGCAAGGCGAGAAGGGAACGCGGATGGTTGTTTCATCCCGTTTCGCTAGCCATTCTCCCTGCTACTGTATTGCCGCCCAGTTTGATGGATCGTACGGGGGATGCGGCGTAAGGTCTCACCAGTTACAGTTGTGCGCTCCGTGACGTATGATCGCGGCGCCCCCGTAGCCCAATGGCAGAGGCAAGCCCCTTAAAAGGGCTTTAGTGCGGGTTCGAGTCCCGCCGGGGGCACCGTTTGGTGGCGTAATTCGGCCCGTGACCAGCAGAAATGCGGTCGCGGGCCGTTGTGATTCCAGGATGGCCGCGGTTAATGCCCGCGAACCGACCTGCGACGATGATCGTCCGCCTCGCCGTCAGCGCTCCGGTCAAGGCCGGAACCCCTCTGTGGACGCCGGATCGAGCCTCCGGCGGGCGTCGCGAGCCGATCTTTGTCAGGGCCGAGGAGGGCTCCCGGGGGTGTAGTCGCGTGCACGGCCTTGCTTCGAGGGGAGAATCCCATTTCGCGGCCGAAGGCGGGTCGCTTCCCTTTCGGTACTGGCGGCAGGCGGAAAACGTTGCTAAGGGGTGCCTGATAAATCCCTGATCATGGATGGGGGCACCAGGGGCGCGTCCGGGACCGTTCCGCGGGCGCGACCTTTCTCGCGAGCTCGGAGAATACCGTTGGAGCGATTCTGTCGCCCACTGGTGAAAGGCATTGACAAGGCGATTCTGAATTCACCAAGAATCGTTTTCCGCTGATTCTTCCGGTCATGGGTCTCGGTAATTGCCGTCGACAAGTTTTCGCAGGTGGGAGGTGGTGTGAAGGTGATCGGCGATGTCTCCGGCGTCAATTCCGGCCGGTCTGGGTCCGGGCGGGCCACGTGTGATCACCTGCCCGTCGGGGCATGTCCCGGAATGGTTCCATGTGGAGCGGTAAAATTTCCGCCAAGCCGACCGTGAGAACCGTCAAGTAACATCAGTCACTTTGGTGGCCGTCCCTTTCTCCCAGGTTCCGTCCAGGCGGCGGCCCCGGAGCGCTGATCTGACCGCGTCAGGCAGATCGGGCGAGTCCATCGCGTCAAGTTCGGCCGGGGTCCATTCCCTGGCCGCCACGAGCGTGGCCAGCGGCTTCGCCAGACCCTCGCCCACCAGGCAACGGACCGCCCGGGGCAGCAGCTCGGGCCGGGAGGCGGCCAGCCGGAGGAACGCCTCGGCGGCCTCGGGGCACTCGTCCGCGATCAGCGCCAGCCACCACAACGCCCGCCGGGCCTGCTTGACCGACACGTCCCGGGTGAGGCGGTCGACGAGCCCGGGACGGGCGGCCGCGAACTCCGCCAGCAGCCGCCCCGCGAGCGGCACCGGGCGCGGCGGACGCTCGGCGGCCCACTCCGCCAGCGACTCCAGCTCGGCCGCCGTCCGGCCGGCCAGCTCCGGGATCCGCCGCAGCAGCGTCGGCCGGGCCCCCACCAGCAACGCGGCGGCGACCACGTCGTCCAGCGGATCGGCGTCCCGGGCGTTCACCACGCCATCGGGCCCCGACAGGCGCACCACCTGCTCGACGCCGCAGGGCCGCCGGACTTCGAGAAGCAGCCGGACCGTCGTGGTCCCCCGGTAGGCGCGCAGCTCCGCGAGCAGGGCGTCGAGGTCGTCCCGGAGGTCGGCCTCCTCCACCAGGATCAGCGTCGGCCGTCCCACGTTCTGGAGCGCCCGCAGGAGGTCGCGGCCCGCGCCGGGCCGGAGCAGGCCGGTCCGCCACTTCGGGCCGCGGCCGAGGGCGAACTCCCGCATGAGCCGCGACTTGCCCGCCCCCGGAGGACCGGCGACCGCCAGCACCGACGCCGTCGCCGGCCCGTCGCACCAGTCGGCGAGCCGCCACGACTCCCCGTCGCGTCTCCGGCCGGGCGCCGGACGGCCCACCGGCTCCAGCGCTCCGGCGATGACCCGCCGGGCCTTCCGCGACTGGAGGCCGCGCACGACGGCCACGACGACGGCCGCACCGACGAGATGGACCGCCAAGGAGATCGCGCTACCCTCGGTGACCCAGTCGACCACCCCGCGGAACGTCAGCGCCAGTCCCAGCGACCCGCTCGGCAGCCACGCCCTCAACCGATCCCTCATGGGATCGATCAATACCGTGACGGGCCCGTCTCGGATAGGTGGCCAGACGCCACACATACTCGACCGGTCCCTGCCGGAAACGCCGCAACCACAACGTCGACCACACCCACTGCACGGACAGCACGGCCGCCGCGATGCCCAGCACCGTGGCCGTCGACCAGTCCTCGGCCGTGCCGCCGACGAGCGGCCGCAGCGCCAGCACGAGCAGCGTCGCCGTCAGGTAGTCGGTCAGCGCCATCCGGCCGAGAGGCGCGAAAAGGGCGTACAGGAACCTCCGGAGAGGGCCGCGCAGCAGCACCAGGAACAGGCAGACGTAGACGACGGCGGTCGCCAGCCCGGCGGCCGTGAAGAACCGGACGTCGGACGCCTGCAGGTACCCCAGTACGACGGCCGGCACCAGCGCCACCCCGCCGACGATCGCCGGAACCCGGGCCGACGCGTCCAGCCGGTCGGCCACCCCGTAGCGGACCAGCGCCGACCCCAGCAGGAACAACCCGGGGACCACCAGGATCCCGCCGCCGAGGAACAGCGCCAGGCCCAGCGCCGCCACCGAGGCCACGGCGACCACCCGGCGGGGCAACCACGTCGACGGCAGCAGGACGACCAGCCCGGCGGCGGCGTAGATCGTCAGGACGTCGCCGTTCCACAGCAGCCGGTGGGCCAGACCGAGCACCAGCAGCGCCAGGAGCCGCCGCGCCAGCACCACCCGCGTGCCCGCCGACTCGTAGAGGAGCCAGAACCCCATTCCGAACAGCAGTGAGAAGATGGGGAAGAACCGATGGTCGACCAGCAGTCCGAGCCACAGGTCGGCCGTGGTGGGCGGCCCGCCGTCGGGCGGCAGCAGCCCGACCGTGGTGGCGATGGGCCGGACGTTGGCGACGAGGATCCCGCAGAGCGCGAAGCCGCGGATGACGTCGAGAGCCACGATGCGTGGCCGGGGGGATAGCCGTGACATACGGCAGAAGTCTGGTCACCGCACCGGTCCGCGACCTGACCCGAACGGTCACGTCCGGGCCCGCCGGCTCGTCCTTTCGGCCAACGGGGAGAACCTGCCGCGAGTCGGCGGGAAATGATCTTGTTGGCGTTGATCGCGGCGTATCGTAGCTCGGAACACGGTACGGCGACTGGACGGGTGGAACATGGACACTCTTCACGGATCTTCCCCCTTTCCCCCTATCGCGGATTACGGCTTCCTCTCCGACTGTGAAGTGACCGCACTGGTCGCGAGCAGCGGAAACATCGAATGGCTCTGCCTGCCACGGCTCGACTCCCCGTCGGTTTTCGGCGCGGTGCTCGACCGGGGCGCGGGGCGGTTCCGGCTCGGCCCGGCCGACACGTACGTCCCGGCCGCCCGCCGATATCTCCCGGGCACGATGGTGCTGGAGACCTCCTGGGGCACCCCTCAGGGCTGGATCATCGTCAGGGACGTCCTGCTCATCGGTCCCTGGCACCACGAGAACGAGCTCTCCCACACCCACCGGAGAGCGCCCACCGACTACGACAGCGACCACGTCCTGCTCCGGACGGTCCGCTGCGTGTCGGGCGAACTGCAGATCACACTGGACTGCGAACCGGTCCTCGACTACGGCCGTAAGCCCGTGAACTGGTCATACACAGGTAGGGGCTACCACCAAGGACTGGCGACCGCGGAGGGCAGTGACCTCAAGCTGAGGCTCACCACCGACATGCGGCTGGGCTTCGAGGCGGGCCGCGCCATGGCCCGCACCCTGATCAAGGAAGGGGAGACGCACTTCGTCGCGCTCACCTGGACCGAGCACGAACCCCCGTACACCTACGACGACGCCTACAAACGGCTCGTCTGGACCGCGCACCACTGGCAACACTGGCTGGCCCGCGGCGACATCCCCGACCACCCCTGGCGCGGCTACCTGGAGCGCAGCGCCCTCACCCTGAAGGGGCTGACCTTCGCCCCCACGGGAGCGCTGGTCGCGGCGGCCACGACCTCGCTGCCGGAGACCCCGGGCGGCGAGCGCAACTGGGACTACCGCTACTCCTGGGTGCGCGACTCGACCTTCGCGCTCTGGGGCCTCTACACGCTCGGCTTCGACTGGGAGGCCGACGACTTCTTCTGGTTCATCGCCGACGTGGCCGAGCGCGACGAAGAACTCCAGATCATGTACGGGGTCGACGGCGAACGCGACCTGACCGAGCGCATCCTCGACCACCTCGAAGGGTACGAGGGCGCCAAGCCGGTCCGCATCGGCAACGGCGCGTTCGACCACCGGCAGAACGACGTCTGGGGCGCGGTCCTCGACTCCTTCTACATCCACATCAAGTCGCGCGACCGGCTCGACGACCGGATCTGGCCGATCCTGGTCCGGCAGGTCGAGGCCGCGATGAAGCACTGGCGCGAGACCGACCGGGGCATCTGGGAGGTGCGCGGCGAGCCGCAGCACTTCACCTCCTCCAAGGTCATGTGCTGGGTGGCCATGGACCGCGGCGCCCGGCTGGCCGAGCTGCGCGGCGAACCCGAGCTGGCCAAGACGTGGCAGGCGGTCGCCGACGAGATCAAGGACGACATCTGCACCAACGGTGTCAGCGAGAACGGGATCTTCCGGCAGCACTACGCCACCGACGCGCTCGACGCCTCGCTGCTGCTGATCCCGCTCGTGCGGTTCCTGCCGGCCGACGACCCGCGCGTGCGGGCGACCGTGCTGGCCATCGCCGACGACCTGACGGTCGACGACCTGGTGCTGCGTTACCGCACCAAGGAGACCGACGACGGCCTGGCGGGCGAGGAGGGCACCTTCACGATCTGCTCGTTCTGGCTGGTCAGCGCCCTGGCCGAGATCGGGGAGCTACAGCGGGCCCGGCGGTTGTGCGAGAAGCTGCTCTCGTTCGCCAGCTCGCTCGGCCTCTACGCCGAAGAGATCGACCCGGTCAGCGGCCGGCAGCTGGGGAACTTCCCGCAGGCGTTCACCCACCTGGCTCTGATCAACGCGATCATTCACATCATCCGTGCCGAAAACCACCTTCAGCACCCCGGAACTTCCCCGGCGGATCACTCGTTGAGGAGACGGTGAGAACCATCCCTTGGTCTTGCGGGCTTTACCAACCCACGGGACCATGGCGAAATAGCTGATCATTAAAACCGCATCGTGGAGGCACGGTGGAGAGCAGAAACCCGATTTTCAGTCGGCGTGGCCCGGTCGGCCAAGGACAGTGGTCGGGGCCGACGCCGAGCCCCCAGCATTTGCAGGACATGTACAACCAGCCGGCCTATGCGCCGCCCACCCCCGTGGGCCGCGTCCTGACGATGGACGACGTCGTCATGAAGGGCTTCATCGTCCTCGGCACGCTGCTCGCGTCCGCGGGCGTGGCCTGGGTGATGGAGGTCCCGATCGGGATCGCGGTCGTGGCGGTCATCGCCGCGCTGATCCTCGGTCTGGTCATCACGTTCAAGCAGAGCACCAACCCGGCGCTCATCCTGGCCTACGCGGTGCTCGAAGGCGTCGCGCTGGCCGGGATCAGCCTGGTCTTCGCGGCACGATTCGGCAACGGCATCGTCCTCCAGGCGATCGTCGGCACCATGATGGCGGTCCTGGGTGTTCTCGCGGTCTACGCGCTGAACATCTTCCGCCCCACGCCCAAGTTCGCGAAGTTCGTGATCGGCGCCGCGATCGGCGCCATCGGCCTGATCCTGGTCAACATGCTGGTCGGCATCTGGGTGCCGGGCGGGCTGGGTCTTCGGTCCGGCGGTGCGCTGGCGATCGTGTTCAGCGTCGGCATGATCCTGCTGGGCATGTTCTTCCTGCTGCTCGACTTCGACGAGATCAACCACGCGGTCCAGGCCGGCGCCCCCGAGCGCACGTCCTGGCTGCTCGTCTTCGGCCTGATGCTCAGCATCGTCTGGATCTACCTTGAGGTCCTGCGGCTGCTGTCGTACTTCTCCGGCGACGACTGATCCAACGACGGAAAGCGCGCCCCCGGCCACTCGCCGGGGGCGTTTTCGTTGTACGGCGAGGAACAAAAGATCAACAATTCGTAACGAAGAGATGTCTGTTGGGTCTTGTCAAGCCCCTGGCCGTGAGGCAGTGTCGACTCAAAGAGCCTTATCCGTGGAGGTGCTTATGTCGTTGAACCACTCACCGGAGACCCAAACAAAGCTCATCGCCCGCGTCCCCACGATCACCGGACGCGAACTCCCCGAGTGGTTTCAAGCCATCGACAACGGTCCGTCGTTCTCTCGCTGCGACGAGCGTGCCAACTGGCTCGCCGACGAACACGGGCTGACCCACGGCTACGCCGCCGCCATCGTGCTGGAGCACGAGCGACGCCGACGCGGCCACATTTTCTAACAGGTCTTCACAGCGCCCGCGCCCCCTCCGGCGCGGGCGCATCATTGTGTCCATGGACATCAGCAAGGCCCTGGAGTTCGTCCGGGCCAACCACCGCGCGGTTCTGATCACCCGCTACCCCGACGGCCGCATCCAGTCGTCACCCGTCACGGTCGGGGTCGACGCCGATGACCACGTCGTGATCAGCAGCCGCGAGACCGCCGTCAAGACCCGGAACGTGCGGAAGACCCCCGAGGTCGTCATCACCGTCATGACCGACGCCTTCTACGGCCAGTGGCTCCAGCTTGAGGGCACGGCCGAGGTGGTCTCGCTGCCCGAGGCGATGGAACCCCTGGTCGACTACTACCGCGGCATCAGCGGCGAACACCCCGACTGGGACGACTACCGCGCCGCGATGGAGCGGGACCGGCGAGTGATCATTCGCGTCACCGTGACCAAGGCCGGTCCCGACTTCCACGGTTAGGAGAGTCGCTCCACGATCATCGCCATGCCCTGGCCGCCGCCGACGCACATGGTCTCCAGGCCGATGGTCCTGTCGTGGAAACGCAGGCTGTTGAGCAGCGTCGAGGTGATGCGCGCGCCGGTCATCCCGAAGGGGTGGCCGACCGCGATGGCGCCGCCGTTCACGTTCAGCCGGTCGAGGTCGATCCCGAGGTCCTGGTACGACGGGATCACCTGGGCCGCGAACGCCTCGTTGATCTCCACCAGATCGACGTCGCCGATCGCCATGCCGGCCTTGGCCAGCGCCTTCTTCGACGCCTCGACCGGGCCCAGGCCCATGATCTCGGGCGACAGGCCGGTGACGCCGGTCGACACGATCCGGGCCAGCGGGGTGATGCCGAGCTGGGCGGCCTTGACGTCACTCATGATCACCACGGCGGCGGCGCCGTCGTTGAGTGGGCAGCAGTTGCCCGCCGTGACCGTGCCGTCGGGGCGGAAGACCGGCTTGAGCTGCGAGACCGCCTCGTAGGTGGTGCCCGCGCGGGGGCCGTCGTCCGTGCTGACGACGGTGCCGTCGGGCAGCGTGACCGGCGTGATGTCGGTCTCCCAGAAGCCGTTCGCCAGCGCCTTCTCGGCGAGGTTCTGCGAACGCACGCCGAACTCGTCCTGCTCGCGGCGGCTGACGCCCCGCGAGGAGGCGACGTTCTCGGCGGTCTGGCCCATCGCCAGGTAGATGTCGGGCACGTGGCCGTCTTCACGGGGGTCGTGCCACGGGGGCGTGCCGCCCGCGGCGGCGGCGTCGGTGCGCCCCTTGGCGTCGAGGAACCGGGTGTTGCGGGTGTCGGGCCACGAGTCGGCGGCGCCCTTGACGAACCGTGACACGCACTCGACGCCGGCCGAGACGAACACGTCGCCCTCTCCGGCCTTGATCGCGTGGAAGGCCATGCGGGTGGTCTGCAGCGACGACGAACAGTAGCGGTTGACGGTGGTGCCCGGCACCCCGTCGAGGCCGAGCAGCACGGTCACCACCCGGGCCAGGTTGAAGCCCTGCTCGCCGGCCGGCTGGCCGGTGCCGAGCAGCAGGTCGTCGATCTCGTTCGGGTCGAGTTGCGGCACCTTCGCCAGCGCCGCCGTGACCATCTGGACGGTCAGGTCGTCGGCGCGGATCTCCTTGAGCGATCCCTTGTTGGCGCGGCCGATGGGGGAGCGGGCGGTCGCGACGATGACTGCCTCAGGCATGGGGCTCTCCAGTGTGACGGCGGACCTCTCCCCGGAGGCTACTACCTGGTATTCCAGAAGTCGGCGGCAGGGTGCCAGAAAACAGAACTTTGTACTGGTGCACAAGCGGGCCGAGGATCAGCCGTACATGCCGGGCAGGGTGGTGGTGGCGTCCTTGACGCCGTGGAGGGCGCCCTTCTCGTCGCGCCACAGGCGCCAGCCGTTCTGGGCACCGGTGAACCAGGCGGGCGGGGCGCCCGCGTCGGTGGTGCGTTTCCCGGTGGCCAGGTCGAACTCGCACAACGAGGCGACGGAGTAGAACCCGGCGGCGGCCTTGCCCAGGGGCTGCGGGTCGGTCACGCAGAACGACCAGCTCCGGATGCCCTTGACCTGGGTGGCCTGGCCGCTCGACAGGTCGAAGGCCGAGCCGGGGGCGTTGTGCTTGAGGAACCCGAGGGTGTTCATCGCCTGCGGGAACGCCAGCCACCAGCCGGAACCGGGCACCTGGGTGGCGGTGATCTGCCCCATCACCCGCCCGCTCTGCCCGTCGAGCCGGGCGAACCCGCCGTAGGTGCCCTGGCCGTCGACCGGCCGCACCACCGGCGACACCGCCGGGTTGCCGCTCGGGTAGACCCGCACCACCGACGGCCGCACCCAGTCGATCACCCCGTCGGCCAGCCGGATCGAGAACATCCCGAACGTGGAGGTCTTCCCGGTCTTGGGGTGGGTGTAGGGGGCGATGTAGCCGACCAGCCGGTCGCCGGACACCCCGAACGCCCAGCCGCCCGACAGGTCGACCCCGTTGCCGAGGGCCGCCTGCACCGGCTGCTGCCACAGGGGTGTGCCGTCCTTCAGCGAGTAGGCCTCCACGACCGGGTCGGCCGCGAGGCGCAGGATGACGACGTGCTTGTCGTCGGACCACTCGACCTCGGCGATGCCGGGCATCTTCCAGACCACCTTGCCGGTCTTGGGGTCGAGCACGATCATGCGCGCGTTCGCCAGGGCGGTGTGCTCCGACATGCAGACGAACGCGCCGCAGCGCTGCGGCCCGAACGTCGAGTGGACCGGCCGGGTCCAGAGCTGCTTTCCGGTGCGGGCGTCGCGCGCCATCAGCGTGGCGTTCCAGCGGCCCTGCTTGGCCGGGTCGAGCGCGACCACGACCCCCTGGCCGGGGGCGGTCTCGACGGTGGCGGGGGCCTGCACACCCATGCCGGGCAGCCGCCCGGCCATCGTCGCGGGCTGGGCCCAGAGCTTCTTTCCGCTGGTCAGCTCGACGGCCACGGTCTCCAGGTTCCCGTCGGCCCGCATCGACGTCAGAGCCGCCACCCCGGCCCCCGTGGTGGTCCGGCTGACCACGTTGACCTGGGTGTTGTTCCAGGTCGGGAAGGCGGCGGGGGCGATGGCGGCGTCACTGCCCGAGCAGGCGGCCAGGGCTCCGCACGTGAGCAGGGCGAGCGCGAGGGCATGGGGCCGTATCAAGATTCACTCCTCCAGGGGGTGACGGCCCGGACGCCGAGGGTGACCGGAATCAGGTGTGCGGAGACACCACGTCACGCCTGCGGCGGAGCAGCATGGCCCACCGTCCGTGGGGACCGACCGCCCGGCCTGCGACGCGGGTCGCGGTGACCTCGGTTCCGGGTTCCTCAACGGCCATCGCCGCCAGAAGGTATTGCGAGCCTTCGACGCGCTCGGGGGAGGGCTCTGGCCACAGGTCGAGCGCGGCGCATACAGAAGGTAGCACTGTGTAAGCGGCCTGTAGGTAGCCTCGGGCACTTGGATGGAATCGATCGGGTCCGAACATTTCTGTCGGATTTGTCATGAACGAGGGTCCGAGCAGGTCGGCGAAGCTGACCGTGCGCCCGCCCGCCTCGATCACCGCGATCGTCTGCGCGGCGGCGAGCTGACGGCTCCACCGGCGCGTCACCCAGCGCAACGGCTGGGCGATCGGCCGGACCGTGCCGAGATCCGGGCAGGTGCCCACGACCACCTGCGCGCCCGACTCGCGCAGCCGCCGCACGGCGTCCTGGAGGTGGCGGACCGCGGTCGCCGGGCGGGTCTGGGTGGTGACGTCGTTGGCGCCGATGAAGACGACCGCCACGTCGGGACCGACGTCGAGGGCCCGGTCGACCTGGGCGTCGAGGTCACGGGAGATGGCGCCCGACCGGCCCACCACGGTCAGCCGGACCGGCCGCTCGGCCACCGCGGCCAGGCCGAGGGCCAGGTTCACGCCCGGGGTGTCCTTCGGGTCGGTCATGCCGAGGCCGACCGAGGTCGAGTCGCCGAGCACCACCATGGAGATCGGCTCACCGGGATGGTCGCCGTAGACGCCGTCGGAGGGCGGGCCGTCCTCGGAGGTCGGACGGCCGACGATGCGGCGGGCGACCATGGCCTCGGCCATCAGGAGCGCGTAGGTCGCCGCCCCGAGGGCGGTCACGCCGCCCCCGCCCAGCGCGGCGGCCGTCACGATGCGCCTGGCGGCCCGTGCCGCACCCGGAGTCCAGATCACCGGCCCAACCCCCTATACGGTGTGAGGTGAAAACTAGCCGAGCCCCGGTCACCCCCTTGGGGCTGAGGCAGCCGTCCGGCCGACAAAGCTTCGGCAAAGAACACAAGGTGGTTCTCGCGGTGCGCGTACACGACTCGCTGATCGAGCTGATGGGGAACACCCCGCTCGTGAGGCTCCGCAAGGTGACGGCGGGCGCGCCGGCTCAGGTGCTGGCGAAAGTCGAATACTTCAACCCCGGCGGGTCGGTCAAAGACCGCATCGCGCTGCGCATGGTCGAGGCGGCCGAGCGCAGCGGCGCGCTCAAGCCGGGGGGCACGATCGTCGAGCCGACCTCCGGCAACACCGGGGTGGGGCTGGCCATCGTGGCGCAGGAGAAGGGCTACAAGTGCCTGTTCGTCTGCCCCGACAAGGTCGCCAACGACAAGATCGCCGTACTGCGCGCCTACGGCGCCGAGGTCGTGGTCTGCCCGACGGCCGTCTCGCCCGACCACCCCGACTCCTACTACTCGGTCTCCGACAGGCTCGCGCGGGAGGTCCCGAACGCCTGGAAGCCCGACCAGTACAGCAACCCCGAGAACCCGGCCAGCCACTACCACTCGACCGGCCCGGAGATCTGGGAGCAGACCGAGGGGCGGATCACCCACTTCGTGGCGGGCGTCGGCACCGGCGGCACGATCAGCGGCACCGGCCGATACCTCAAGGAGGTCTCGAACGGCCGCGTGAAGATCATCGGCGCCGACCCCGAGGGCTCGGTCTACTCGGGCGGCACCGGCCGTCCCTACCTTGTCGAGGGCGTCGGCGAGGACATCTGGCCGGCCACCTACGACACCACGATCTGCGACGAGATCATCGCGGTCTCCGACCGTGACTCGTTCGGCATGACGCGGCGGCTGGCCCGCGAAGAGGCGCTGCTGGTCGGCGGCTCGTGCGGGATGGCCACGGTCGCGGCCGTCCGGGTGGCCCGCAACGCCGGCCCCGACGACGTCGTGGTGGTGCTGCTGCCCGACAGCGGCCGGGGCTACCTGTCGAAGATCTTCAACGACGAGTGGATGGCCGACTACGGCTTCCTGTCCACGGCGGCCGACGAACACGCCGTCGGCGAGGTGCTCGTCCGCAAGGGCGGGGTGCTGCCCCAGTTCGTCCACGTGCACCCCCACGAGACCGTGTCGACGGCGATCGCGATCATGCGCGAGTACGGCGTCTCCCAGCTCCCCGTCATGAAGGAGGAGCCGCCGGTCATGGCCGCAGAGGTGGTCGGCTCGATCGTCGAGCGCGACCTGCTCGACGGCCTCTACCGGGGCAAGGTGCACGCCGACGATCCGCTGGGCGACCACATGTCGGCCCCGCTGCCGATGGTCGGTTCCGGCGAGGCGGTGGCCCGCGCGATCGAGGCGCTGGAGAAGGCCGACGCCGCCGTCGTGCTCGAAGACGGCAAGCCCGCCGGCCTGGTGACCAGGCAGGACCTGCTCGCCTTCCTATCGGGCCGGTAGGGGGACCTCCGCGGTCACCTCCCACAGGTGCCCGGCCACCGGGCCGGCGATGAGGTGGCCGCCCATGGTCTCCACCCGTTCGGCCATGCCCACCAGGCCGAAGCCGCCGCCGAGCCGCGACAGCCGCGGGTCGGCGGCCGACAGGGGGTTGGCGACGCGCAGCCGCACCGAGTCCTCGAAGGTGGTCAGCCGCACCTCCACCCACGGCGTGTGCGGGGCGTGGCGGCGGATGTTGGTGAGCGACTCGGTCAGCACCCGGTGCAGCGTGGTCAGCACCTCCGGGGCCAGGGTCAGCGACGAGACGCCCGGCCCGAGGTCGAAGGTGGCGGCGGGGGAGAACTGGTCGACCATCTTCCGCAGGTCGTCGAGGGTGACGCCGACGTGCCGGGTGGCGTGGTCGTCGGCCCGCAACACGCCGACGAGGCGGCGCATCGAGGTCAGGGCCTCGCTCCCGGCCCCGGCGATGGCGTCGAGCGCCGGCAGCACCGCCTCCGGCTGGGTCTCGCCGACGGCGCGGGCGGCCTGGGCCTGGACGACGATGCCGGTGATGTGGTGGGCGACCAGGTCGTGCAGCTCCCGGGCGAGTTCGAGGCGCTCGCCCCTCCTGACGCGCTCCTCGCCGATCTTGCGGCGTTCCTGCTGGACACGCAGGTAGCCGCCGATCGCCGCGCCCACGCCCCACCCGAGCACGAACACGAACGTGGCCCCCGCCGTGGCCGCGTCCGAATAGCCGTTGTAATCGTTCACCGGCCCCTCGAACCTGAGCGACGGGAGGGTGACGAGCGTCATCAGGATCCCGACCGTGATCAGGACGCCGTTCCTGATCGGCTCCACCCGGCGCAGCACGGTGATCGTCAGCACCATGAACGCGCCCGCCTCGGTGAACCCGATCGCGCGCACATCCGACAGCCCGGCCAGCGTCCGCGACAACACCAGCGACACCGCGATCAGCGTGAGCGCCACCAGCCAGGTCCGTCGCTTGCGGAGCGCCACCGCCAGAATGCCGGCGGCGCCGCCGGCCAGGCAGACGATCGTCCCCGTGCCGCCCTCCGCCGCGGCGGTCACGAGGCCGTCGAACACCAAGAGCAGTCCCAGTACGCCGAGCAGCGCGATCTCGCCGACCCGTTGCGTCCAGGTACTGAGCCGTTCCCACACGATCGCCGAGGTTACGACGAAAGGGGTAGAGCGGACATCGGCCGATCGGCCGACCCCGCCACGGCGAACCATCCCCATGGGCGAGATGGAGATGAATGTCCGTCTTGTTCCATTGAGAGTGGAGGTGGTCACCGTGACCGTGATCGCAATCGCCCTGGTGGCGTTAGGCCTGGTGCTCGTCGGTGTGCTGGCGCTCGCCGACCCCGTCCTGCTCTCGCGCTTCGAGGAGTCGGACTTCGGAGCGAAGGAAAAGCAGAAGGCGGCCTAGCCGATACGCTCGACTCCATGACTGAAGGCTTCGAAACCCTGGCCATCCACGCCGGGCAGGAACCCGACTCGCTGACCGGTGCGGTGGTGCCGCCCATCTACGCCGTCTCGACGTACAAGCAGGACGGCGTGGGCGGGTTGCGGGGCGGATATGAATACAGCCGCTCGGCGAACCCGACCCGGACCGCCCTTGAGTCGTGCCTGGCCGCTCTCGAAGGCGGCGTGCGCGGGCTGGCGTTCGCCTCGGGTCTCGCCGCCGAAGACACCCTGCTCCGCACGGTCTGCCGGCCGGGCGACCACGTGATCATCCCCGACGACGCCTACGGCGGCACCTACCGGCTGTTCGCGAAGGTGCTGGAGCGCTGGGGCCTGGCCTACGACCCCGTCCCGCTCGGCGACGCCGAGGCGGTGCGCGCCGCGATGCGTCCCGAGACCAAGGTCATCTGGGTCGAGACCCCGACGAACCCGCTGCTCGGCATCGCCGACATCGAGCGGCTGGCCTCCATCGCCCACGAGGGCGGCGCGCTGCTCGTGGTCGACAACACCTTCGCCTCGCCCTACCTGCAGCAGCCGCTGGCGCTCGGCGCCGACGTGGTCGTCCACTCGACGACCAAGTACGTCGGCGGCCACTCCGACGTCATCGGCGGCGCGCTGGTCACGCGCGACGTCACCCTCGGCGAGGAGCTCACCTACCACCAGAACGCCATGGGCGCGGTGGCCGGGCCGTTCGACGCGTGGTTGACGCTGCGCGGCGTGAAGACCCTCGGGGTGCGCATGGACCGCCACTGCGACAACGCCGAGCGCGTCGTCGACCTGCTGCTCTCCCACCCGAAGGTGATCGAGGTCTTCTACCCCGGCATCGAGCGCCACCCGGGCCACGAGATCGCGGCCAAGCAGATGAAGCGTTTCGGCGGCATGGTGTCGTTCCGGGTCGCGGGCGGCGAGCAGGCGGCCGTCGACGTGTGCGACCGGGCCCGCCTGTTCACCCTCGGCGAGTCGCTCGGCGGCGTCGAGTCGCTGATCGAGCACCCCGGCCGGATGACCCACGCGAGCGCGGCGGGCTCGCCGCTGGAGGTTCCGGCCGACCTGGTGCGTCTGTCGGTGGGCATCGAGACCGTCGGCGATCTCCTCGACGACCTCTCCCAGGCCTTCGGCTGACCCGTCTACGGGTTGAAGAAGACCATCAGGACGAGGATCACCAGCCAGATCAGGGCGACGATGCCGCCCAGCGCGGCGATGCGCGCCACCTGGACCTTCCCGTCGTCTGACGGGTCGTCGTTCTCCAGGGCGGCGATCGCCTTCTTCGTGTCGCGGTCGATGATGACGAGCATCACGGCCGCGACTATGAACAGCGTCATGGAAACGGTCAGGTAGACCTCCCCCAGGTTGCCGCCCCCGAGCAGCAGACCGAAGAGGAAGACGCCCAGTGTCAGCAGGCCGAACACCCGGCCCATCCGCTTGAGGTAGTGCAGGACGTTCAGGTCCTGCTTGCGGATGTAGCGCGGGATCGAGCTCGTGACGACGGTCAGCGGGCCGATCGCGAAGATGGCGAAGGCGATGTGCAGCCAGAGCAGCAGCTTGTCGAGGAACGACATGCGCCGAAGGCTATCGCGATCACGCCTCACACCGTCAGGGTGTCGTCGATCTTCGCGCATGTCGGGCAGGCCTGCTCGGGGTGGATCACACAAGCGGTGTGGTCCACGTTGAGTCCGAGCATGCGCCGCGACAACGACGACAGGGCGCTCTGGGGGCTGAGGGTGAGGCTGCGCCGGCGGTCCTCCCGCTTGATGCTGTGCACCACGAGGGCGAAGCCCGCCAGGGCGCCGAAGGCGAGCAGGAGTGAGACGACGAGGATGAAACTGGACAACATGTGCGCGACTCCAATCGCTGCGGTGAATCGCACGTTATGAGGTCGCGGTGCCGCCCGGTTGTGAGACGTCGGACAGGGTGATCTCACCTGCTGTTAGACCGATATCACCCTTCGTCTACTATGCCCGTCTGCGCGCCCGCAGGAAGTCGCTGACGACGTACTCGCCGAGTTTGTCGACGTTGGGGGCGAACACCCGGCCGCCGTTGCGCCGCGCGACCTCGTCCACGAAGGCCCTGAGCCGCTCGTCGGCGGCCAGCATGAAGACGTTCAGCGTGGCCCGGCGCCGGGTCATCTTGTCGACCTCGGCCAACGTCAGTTCGAGGGTCTCCTTCGACGGCGGCCACTCGAACCGCGGGCTGCCGTCGCGCATCAGGTGGGCGGTCGGCTCGCCGTCGGTCACGACCAGCACGACCGGCTCGAAGTCGGGGTGCCGGTCGAGGTGGCGGCCCGCGATCAGCAGCGCGTGGTGCAGGTTGGTGCCCTGGACCATGTCCCATTCGAGGCCGGCCAGTTCGTCGGGCTGGAGCACCCGGGCGTAGTTGGAGAAGCCGATGATCTGCACCGCGTCCTGCGGGAACTTCGAGGCCACCAGGGCCTGGAGGGCCATGGCGGTCTGCTTGGCCGCCGCCCAGGTGCCGCGCAGCGCCATCGAATAGGACAGATCGACCAGCAGGCAGACGGCCGCGGCCGACCGCCTTTCGGTTTCGGCCACCTCGAAATCGTCCACCGAGAGGGTCACCGGGGCGCCGCCGCCCCTGCGCACCCCGTTGATCACCGTGCGGACCACGTCGATCGGCTGCTCGTCGCCGAAGCGCCACGGCCGGGTCGAGCCGGTCAGCTCCCCGGCGGCGCCGGCGTCGTGCTGGTCGTGGTCGCCCCGGCGGGTGCTCTCCAGCGAGTTGAAGACCCGGCGCAGCGCGGTCTCGCCGAGGCGGCGCACCGCCTTCGGGGTGAGCTCCAGCTTGCCGCGGTTGCGGCGCAGGTAGCCCTGCTGCTCCAGCTCGCGCTCGATCTGCTTGAGCGCCTGAAGGTCGTCGACGGCCGAGCGGCCCAGCGCCCGGCGGATCACCTCCTCGTCGACGTCGGACAGGCGTGCGCCCGGGTAGTCCTGGCGCAACGACGACTCCAGGTCGTTGAGGTCGGCCAGCTCCTGGAGGGCGCTGACGGAGTCGCCCATGCTCATCGGCGACTCGCCGCTGACCCGCTCGGCGGAGTTCCAGGCGAGGTCGGGGCGGCGGGCGTAGAGGGAGTCGCCGAGGCGGCGCATCTGGTCGGCCAGGCCGCTCTCCTGGAGGGACTGGTCCATCAGGCCGGCCAGCTCGGCGCGCTGCTCGGGGGTCATCGAGGCCAGCATGCGCTGGGCGGCGGCGGCCCGGCGGGCGAGCTGGTCGACCAGTTCCTCCAGGTTGCGCGGGTTCTCGGGGAACATGTCGCCGAAGTCGCGCATGAAGTCGTCGAAGTCCTGCTGGGTGTGCTCGCCCCGGGCGTCGCGGTCGAGCATCTCGTTCAGCGCGGCCATCATCTGCCTGACCCGCTCCATCGCGGCCGGGTCTGGGTTGGCCAGGGCGTCGCGCATGCCCTTGAACTGGCTGTCGAGCACCTCCCGCCGCAGCAGGTCGCGCAGCTCCTCGAACGACCGGCGCGCCTGCGGCGAGCGCCAGTCGTATTCGGACAGTTCCTGTACGGCCCTCGCGGTGTCATCCGGCAGGTCGTCGAGCTGGGTCTCACGGAAACGGGCGTCGTCGGACGGGTCGGGGAACAACTCGGTGCGCTCCTGGTCGAGGGCGCGGTCGAGCAGTTCCCTGGCCTGCTCCAGGATCCCGTCGAGCCGGGTGTTCTGCCGCAGGTCCCGCCTGCGGTTGCGGACCTGCCGGAGCAGCTCCTCCAGGCCACGCCGCCCCGGCGCGTTGGGCAGACCCCGTTTCAGCAGGTCACGCAGCGCGTCGAGGGGGGTCGAGCCGGACAGGATGGCGTCGCCCATCTCGTCGAGGGCGCCCCTGACGTCGTAGGGCGGCGCCAGGGGGTCGGGGCCGTCCTGGTATTCGCCGTACCGGTAGGAGGTCACGTGCGGTAGACCGCGGCGCCCGCGATGTCGTCCTTAGACAGGCGGCGCATCAGGTAGAGGCCTTCGAGGGCGAACTCCAGCGCGGCGGCGGCGTGGCCGGGGGACTCGTCGCCCTCGCCCATGCCGATCCGCGACATGATCTTGGCGAGGCCCTCGACCCGGCCGATCCGGCGCAGCAGCTCGGTGGCGCCGACCAGCTCGCCCGACTCGATCTGGGCGCCCTGGGCGAACTTGTCGAGCAACGGCGCGAGGTCGGCGCCGCCCAGGGTGCCGCGGAAGGTCTCGGCGGTGGCCCTGCGGAGCAGGTGGGCGAGCACCTCGATCTCCCGGCCCTCCTCGCTGACCTCGAACTCGACCTTGCCACGCAGCGTGTGCACGATCCCCGGCAGGTCGCAGACCCGCGCCACCGGCAGATCCTCACCGGTCAGGGCGGCCCGCCGGACGGCGGAGGCGGCGGCGGTCTCGGCGGCGGCGATCGAGAACCGGGCCGACACGCCCGACCGGGTGTCGACGGCGGACGACTCGCGGACCAGCCGGGTGAACCGGGCGATGATCTCCACGAGGTGCTCGGGCACGTCGGCGCCGATGTCGCCCATGGCCTCCTGGCGGATCAGGACCAGCTCGTCGTCGATCGACCTGGGGTAGTGGGTGCGCACCTCCGCCCCGAACCGGTCTTTCAGCGGCGTGATGATGCGGCCCCGGTTGGTGTAGTCCTCGGGGTTGGCGGAGGCGATCAGCAGGACGTCGAGGGGCAGCCGGAGGTTGTAGCCGCGGACCTGGATGTCGCGCTCCTCCAGCACGTTGAGCAGCGCGACCTGGATGCGCTCGGCCAGGTCGGGCAGCTCGTTGACGGAGAAGACGCCCCGGTTGGTGCGCGGCACCAGGCCGTAGTGGACGGTCTCGGGGTCGCCCAGTGTGCGCCCTTCGGCGATCTTGATCGGGTCGACGTCGCCGATCAGGTCGCCCACCGAGGTGTCGGGGGTGGCGAGCTTCTCGCCGTAGCGCTCGCCGCGGTGCTTCCAGGCGACGACGATCTCGTCTTCGCCGAGCGCGCGGCAGCGTCCGCAGACGGGCTCGTAGGGGTGGTCGTTGATCTCGCAGCCCGCGATGACCGGCGTCCACTCGTCGAGCAGCCCGACGACCGTGCGGATCAGCCGGGTCTTGCCCTGGCCGCGTTCGCCGAGGAGCACGACGTCGTGCCCGGCGATCAGCGCGCGTTCGAGATGGGGCAGCACGGAGTCGTCGAACCCGACGATGCCCGGGAACCTCGGCTCACCGGCGCGCAACCTGGCCAGCAGGTTCTCTCGGATCTCGGCTTTGACTGACCGGTGGACATGTCCGCTCTCGCGCAGTTCGCGCAGAGTGCTCAATGTCGGAGCGGGTGCTGGCGATTTGTGCACGGGATCGAGACTACGTCGCCATTGGAGTTCCGGCACCTGATTGCCGGCACGAGGAAGATTCGGATCTTGACCATTGCGTGACGATCCGTACGCGTCGGCAACGTGCTACTGGGGAGAAACGGGGCATGAAGCCTATGCAACACATCTACCCGAGATAGCGCGACTTGTCCGTAAAAGAGGGGGCGAGACGATGGCGGTAATCACCAGCCGGTTCGCCGACGGTCTCGCCGTCGGGCCCAATCTCGTCGAGAGTGCGGAATCGGCCATCCGGCAGGCCGTCGAAGGCCTCTCCGGGCCCGCCGACCTGGTCTGCTTCTTCATCTGCGGGGAAGACCCCGACGACGTCGCGCGGGCCGGGCAGCGGGCGATGGCCCTGGTTCCGGACGCCGCGGTGATCGGCTGCAGCGCCACCGGCGTGATCGGCGACGCGCAGGGGGTCGAGCTCACGCCGGCCGTGTCGGCGTGGGCGGCCAGCCTCGGCGAGGCGCGGGTGACGACCTTCGCGCTGGAGTCCCTGCGGGCCGATGACCGGTTCGTGGTGATCGGGCTGCCGGAGCGTGACCCCGACGACCGGGTGGCGATCATGCTCGCCGACCCCTACAGCTTTCCGACCGACGCCTTCATCGAGCACTCCGGCGAGGTGCTGGGCAACCTGCCGATCATCGGCGGTCTGGCCAACGGGCTGCGCGGGCGGGGTTCGGTCCGGCTCTTCGCCGACGGCGAGGTCTACACCGAGGGCGCGATCGGGGTGCTGCTGAGCGGCCCCGTCCAGATCAGCACGGTGGTCAGCCAGGGCTGCCGCCCGATCGGCCCGACGATGATCGTGACGGCGGCCGAGGACAACCTGCTCCTCGAACTCGCCGGCCAGCCCGCGCTGGCCCGGCTCGAAGACATCGTGAGCTCCCTCGACGAGGACGACCGCGAACTCGTCGCGAGCGGCCTGCAGATCGGCGTCGCCATGGACGAGTACGCCGAACGGCACGAGCGGGGCGACTTCCTGATCCGCGGCGTGCTCGGCATCGACCCCGAACGCGAGGCCGTGGCCATCGGCGACGTGGTGGAGATCGGCCGCACGGTCCGCTTCCAGGTCCGCGACGCCGAGACGGCCGACGAGGACCTCTACGAGCTGCTCGACGCCCACATCGAGTCGGGCGGCCGGGTCGACGGCGCGTTGTTGTTCTCCTGCAACGGCCGGGGCTCGGCGATGTTTGGCACCCCCGACCACGACGCCCTCGCGCTGCGCGACACCCTCGGCCCCATCGGGATCGCCGGGTTCTTCGCCGCCGGAGAGGTCGGGCCGGTGGGCGGGGTGAACCACGTGCACGGATTCACGGCTTCCGTCCTGGTCTTCTCATCGTCGTCGTGAGACAGTCGGCGCCGTGGCGGTTCTGGCGGTCGACATCGGCGGCACGAAGTGCGCGGTCGCCCTGACCGACGCGTCGGGAGACATCCTCACCTCGCACGTGGCGCCCACCCCTCCCGGCGGCGACGCCGAGACCCTGTGGCGGGCGTTGTGGTCGCTTATCGAGACCACGGTCGGCTCGGCACCGGTCGACGGCGTCGGCGTGGGCTGCGGCGGCCCCATGACCTGGCCCGAGGGCGTGGTCGCCCCCCTCAACATGCCCGGCTGGCGCGACGGCTTCCCGGTGGTGGCCCGGCTCCGGGAGAGGTTTCCGGGCGTTCCGGTACGCGTCCACAACGACGCCATCGCCCTGGCGGCGGCCGAACACTGGAAGGGCGCCGGCCGGGGCGTCGACGACATGATCGGGATGGTCGTCTCCACGGGCGTCGGCGGCGGCCTCATCCTCGGCGGCCGCCTGATCAACGGCGGCACCGGCAACGCCGGCCACATCGGCCACGTCGTCGTCGACCCGTCGGGCCCGCCCTGCGGCTGCGGCGGCCACGGCTGCCTGGAGGCCGTCGCCCGCGGCCCCGCCCTCGCGGCCTGGGCGGTCGACCAGGGCTGGATCCCCGGCACGCCCGCCGCCGGCCCGCTCGACCCCGAGCTCTCCGAACGGGAGGCCGCGGCCCTCTACCGCGAGAACGCGAAGGCGACCGGCCGCCAACTGGCCGCCGACGCGGCGGCGGGCGACCAGATCGCGGTGGCGGCCATGAACCGGGCGGGCTGGGCGCTGGGCCTGGCCATCGCCTCGGCGACCCACCTGTGCGACGTCGACCTGGTGACCATCGGCGGCGGCCTTTCCCAGTCGGGGCCACTGCTCTTCGAGCCCCTGGAGGAGACGCTGCGGACCCACACGCGCATGGGCTTCTCCTCGCGGGTGCGGGTCGTGCCGGCCGCGCTGGGCCAGGAGGCGGGGCTGATCGGCGCGGCGGCGCTGATCCTGGGCGGCGACCGTTACTGGTCCCCTTGAGCGCTGCGCCATATGCCGAAATGTCCGGCACGTAGTGCCGGATCGGCGGTGCACGTGTCGACGGCCAATGTGTCAGCGGCGGGCGGTGGCGACAGCGGATGCTTTCTGCGGCGCAGCGTTTTGGCGACGCCGGGTGTCAGCGGCGGTTGACTCTGCGGCGGATGGTGTGTGGCCCGGTGGTGTCTGTGGCTTGCGGCCCCTGGTGTCTGCGGCCCCTGGTGTCTGCGGCCCCTGGT
>NZ_BBXE01000015.1:276874-345419 GCF_001570565.1 Herbidospora yilanensis
CCTAGTGTCTGCGGCCCCTAGTGTCAGCGAGTCGTTCCGCTTGCGCCTGGGGCGGGGAATATTCCCGATTCGGCGACGGCTTGACCTGTTCATGGAGTGGGGTGCGTTGGCGGGGATCGCCGTGGTGTCTCTCGGGATGGTGCTGACTCCCGGGCCGAACATGATCTATCTCGCCTCGCGGGCGATCTCCCAAGGCCGTAAGGCCGGGCTGGTCTCCCTGGCGGGCACGTTCGTCGGGTTCGTCGTCTACCTGACCGCCACCTGCCTGGGGCTGACCGCGATCTTCGCGTTGGTTCCGGCCGCGTACACGGCGATCAAGTTCGCGGGCGCCGCCTACCTGCTCTATCTCGCCTGGAAGATCGTCAAGCCGGGCGGGCAGGCCGTCTTCGCCGCGCAGGAGCTCCCGCAGGACTCCAACGGGCGGCTCTTCACCATGGGGCTGGTCACCAACCTGCTCAACCCGAAGGCCGCCATCCTCTACATGTCGCTGCTGCCGCAGTTCATCGAGCCCGCCAACGGCCACGTGATCCTGCAGAGCTTCGCGCTGGGGAGTGTGCAGATCAGCATCAGCATGCTCGTCAACGGCCTGATCGTCATGGGCGCCGGCGGGCTGGCCGCCTACCTGTCGACGCGGCCGGCCGCCGTGCGGATCCAGCGCTACGTCACCGGGACCGTCCTCGGGGCGTTCGCGGTGCACCTCGCCGCCGACCGGTCCAAGGCCGTGCTGACCTCGCCCTAGTGGCAGGATTGCCCGCATGGCCGTACCGCAGGTGACGTACGACGACGTACTCGCCGCCCGTGAACTCCTCAAGGGCGTGATCGCCCACACCCCGGTCGTCCACTCCCGGGTGTTGTCCGAGACGATCGGCGGGCCGGTCTACCTGAAGGCCGAGAACCTCCAGCGGGCCGGGTCGTTCAAGGTGCGCGGGGCCTATGTGCGCATCGCCCGCCTGTCCGAGGAGGAGCGGGCCAGGGGCGTCGTCGCGGCCAGCGCGGGCAACCACGCCCAGGGGGTGGCCTTCGGTTCGGGGCTGCTGGGGGCCAAGTCGACCGTCTACATGCCCGAAGGCGCTCCGCTGCCCAAGGTCGAGGCGACCCGGGGCTACGGCGCCGAGGTGATCTTCGCCGGGCACACCGTCGACCACGCCCTCCAGGCCGCACGGCGGCACGCCGAAGAGACCGGCGCGATCTTCATCCACCCCTTCGACCACCCCGACGTCATCGCCGGTCAGGCCACGATCGGGCTGGAGATCATCGAACAGCTCCCCGAGACCGGCACCATCGTGGTCGCCATCGGCGGCGGGGGTCTCGCGGCGGGGGTGGCCCTGGCGGCCAAGCATCTCCGTCCGGGTGTACGTGTGGTCGGCGTCCAGGCCGAACGCGCCGCGGCCTATCCCGAGTCGCTCGCGGCCGGCCACCCGGTGATGGTCGAGCCGCAGTTCACGATGGCCGACGGGATCGCCGTCGGCCGGCCGGGCGACCTGCCGTTCGAGATGATCCACTACCTGGTCGACCAGGTGGTGACCGTCTCGGAGGAGTCGTTGTCGCGCGCCCTGCTGCTCTGCCTCGAACGCGGCAAGATGGTCGTCGAGCCGGCCGGCGCCGCCGGGGTCGCGGCCCTGCTCGACAAGCCCCACGCCTTCGAGCCCCCGGTCGTCGCGGTGTTGTCGGGCGGCAACATCGACCCGCTGCTGCTGGCCCGGGTGCTCCGCCACGGCCTCGCGGCGGCCGGGCGCTACCTGGCCTTCCGCATCCGCCTGGCCGACCGGCCGGGCGCGCTGGCCGCGCTGCTCAGGAGGCTGGCGGAGCTCAAGGCCAACGTGCTCGACGTCGTGCACGAACGTGTCGGGGCCCGCCTCCACCTCGACGAGGCCGAGGTGCTGCTCCAACTGGAGACACGCGGCCCCGATCACTGCGACGACGTGCTGGCCGCCCTCAGGCGAGACGGCTACAAGCTCATCTTCTCCTGAGCCGCCCGTCAGCGAAGCGCCGTCGGGCGGCCCTTCTCGAAGAGCCACTGGTCGAAGAGGTCGCCGAGTTTCTGCCCGGAGACCTGTTCGGCCAGGGCCGTGAACTGCTCGGTCGTGGCGTTGCCGTGGCGGTGGTCGGTCGCCCACCGGCGGATGATCGTGAAGAACGCGTCGTCGCCGACGCGGGTGCGCAGGGCGTGGAGGGCCATCGCGCCGCGGAAGTAGACCGAGTTGTTGAACAGGTCGGTCTTCTGCGCCACCCCGGGCGGATAGTTCCACATCGGGTCGGCGGCGTTGGCGTAGTGGCGGTCGAAGGTTTGCTGCGCGGTCGTCTGGCCCTGGTGCTCGCTCCACAACCACTCGGCGTAGGTCGCGAAGCCCTCGTTGAGCCACAGGTCCTTCCAGCGGGTGATGCTCACGCTGTCGCCGAACCACTGGTGGGCCAGCTCGTGGGAGATGATGCCCTCGTCGGGCTCGAAGCCGCCGTAGATCGGCTTGGTCTGGTTCTCGAGCGCGTAGCCCGACGCGAAGTCGTCGACGATGCCGCCGGTCGACTTGAACGGGTAGGGCCCGAAGACGGTCGACCAGTAGTCGGTGATCCGCGCCGACACCTCGTAGAGCCGGTCGAGCTGGTTCCGGTAGCGCGGGTCGACGGCCGCGTAGACGGGGATGCCGCCCTCGGAGTCGCCGGTCTTCACCAGGAACTTCCCGGTCGTCATGGTCGCCAGGTAGCTCACCATCGGGTGGGTCTCACGCCAGACGAAGGTGGTCTTCCCGCCCGTGGACGTCGGCTCGCCGGCCAGCTCGCCGTTGGCGATGGCGGTCACCCCGTCGGGGACGGTCAGCCGGAACTCGTAGGTCGCCTTGTCGGCCGGGTGGTCGTTGCCCGGGAACCAGGTCTTGGCGCCGTTGGGCTCGGAGGTCACGAACGAGCCGTCGCCGGTGGGCACGAAGCCGTAGGTGCCGAGGTTGGGCGAGTCGCGGACCGGCCGAGGCTCGCCCTGGTAGGTCACCGCGGCCTGGAACGCCGACCCCTTGGACAGGTCGGCGGTGACGGTCATCTCGTCGCCCGACCGGGTGAACTCCGCCGGCCGCCCGCCGACCGTCACCGAGCCGACGGTGAAGCCGTGGAGGTCGAGGTTGAAGCTCGACAGGTTCTCGGTCGCCGTCGCGTCGATGGTCGCGGTGCCGGCGAGTTGCCGGGTGGCGGGGTCGTAGCCGAGGACCAGGGTGTAGTGGCTGACGTCGTAGCCGCCGTTGCCGTCGTTGGGGAAGTCGGCGTCGCCGATCCCGGCCGCCCCGGCCGTGCCGGAACGGGAGATCTCCCGCTCGGACGCCCCCGACGGCGAACAACTCGTGAGTGTGACGACGATGAGCGCGCCTGACAGCGCCCTGGCCAACCGCATGGGTGCCCCTCCCCGAACCGACCCTGCCGGGACACCTTATGCGAGGTCGCGGACACGCTCAGGCATCGACGACCAGGGTTGATGCCGCTTTGTCGTGCAGCGCCTGCTTTCTGCGGTCGAACAAAATCCAGACCAGGTCCAGGAAGCCGAGACAGCAGGTCGCCGTGAGGACGACGTACACGACCGACCGCAGTGCCGCCTGGCCGACCCCGATCGGGCCGCCGTCCTCGCGGGCCACGCGCATGTGGAAGATCTTCTTGCCGGGGGTCTGGCCGTTCCAGTAGGCGTGGAAGAGCCAGTAGTACAGGAACCCGATCAGCAGGCCCCAGAACCAGTGGGTGACCTGCTCGCCGTGCCAGGTCCCGGTGCGCTCGTCGTAGACCGCCGACCACGACTCGTAGGTGAACGGCGAGGAGACGAGGCCGACGATGACCGCGTCCACGATGCCCGCGAAAAGCCGGCGCCACCGGCCGGCGAGGGGCCGGCCGGCCGGTGGCGGGGCGCCGTGACCGGGCGTCCCGTACGGGGGACGTCCGCCCGGCGCGGGCGGCGGTGTCCAGGGCTGGGACGGGTCCTGGCCCGGTAGATCACCCGGCGGCGGAGTCGGAGAAGCCATGCCATCGTGATCACCTGCCGCGGACCAGGGCAAATCCGCCGCGGAGTAAAGATCTACAGGTTGCCGCGCAGCTCCTGCTCGCGCTCGATCGCCTCGAACAGGGCCTTGAAGTTGCCCTTGCCGAAGCCGAGGGAGCCGTGCCGCTCGATGAACTCGAAGAACACCGTCGGGCGGTCCTGGACGGTCTTGGTGAAGATCTGCAGCAGGTAGCCGTCCTCGTCGCGGTCGACCAGGATGCGCCGCTTCTTCAGTTCCTCGACCGGGACCCGCACGTTGCCGATGCGCTCACGCAGCTCGGGGTCGTCGTAGTAGGAGTCGGGCGTCTCCAGGAACTCCACCCCGGCCGCGCGCATGCGGTCGACGGTGTCGAGGATGTCGTTGGTGGCCAGCGCGATGTGCTGCACGCCGGGGCCGCCGTAGAACTCCAGGTACTCGTCGATCTGCGACTTCTTCTTCGCCAGGGCCGGCTCGTTGAGCGGGAACTTGACCTTGCGGGTGCCGTCGGCGACGACCTTCGACATCAGCGCCGAGTACTCGGTCGCGATGTCGTCGCCGATGAACTCGGCCATCCGGGTGAATCCCATGACCCGCTCGTAGAACTCGACCCACTCCTCCATACGCTCCACATTGCCGACGCAGTGGTCGATCGCCTGGAACATCCGCTTGCCGGGCTCCACGATCGGCTTCGCCGCCACATATCCGGGCAGGTAGGGGCCGGTGTAGTTGGACCGGTCGACCAGCGTGTGCCGGGTCTCGCCATAGGTGGCGATGGCCGCGAGCACCACCTTGCCGAAGTCGTCCTCCATCACGTACGGCTCCGCGATGCCCGTGGCGCCCTGGGCCAGCGCGTGCCGGTAGGCCGCGTCGACGTCGGGCACCTCGATGGCCAGGTCGATCACGCCGTCGCTGTGCGCGGCCACATGGCGGGCGAGATCGGTGCCGGGCCGCACCGCGCCGCGGAACTCGAACCGGGCGCCGCCCGACTTGAGCACATAGGCGACCTCGTCGCGGCTGCCGGTCTCGGGCCCCTTGTACGCGATCAGCGTCATGCCGTAAGCCGTCGAGTAGTAGTGGGCGGCCTGCTTCGCGTTGCCTACCGCGAACACCACCGCGTCCATGCCGTGGACAGGGAACACGTCATCGCTCATGAGGCCCACTCTGTTCTTCAGTGTCCAACCTGTGCAACTGTGTCCGAAAACAGTGGACAATGTGTCTAGCGGGTGGCAGACCGGGAAGAGAAAAGTTGTGAGCGTTGACCAGTTGGATATTCGACTTGTGGCATTGCTGAATGAGGAGCCCAGAATCGGGGTACTCGAGTGCAGCCGCCGCCTCAACGTCGCTCGCGGCACCGTCCAGGCCCGGCTCGACCGGCTGGTCGCGCGCGGGGTGATCATCGGCTTCGGCCCCGAGATCGACCCGGCCGCCCTCGGCTACGATGTCACGGCGTTCGTGACGCTCCAGATCCGGCAGGTGTCCGGCCACGAACCGCTGGCCGACCGGCTCGGCCGCATCCCCGAGGTGCTCGAAGTCCACACGATCACCGGCAGCGGCGACATGTTGTGCCGTATCGTCGCCCGCAGCAACGCCGACCTCCAGCGGGTCATCGACCTGATCGTCGATCTCCACGGGGTCATGCGCACCGAATCGGTGATCGCACTGGACACACCCGTCCCTTACCGCACACTTCCGCTGGTCAGGGCGGCACAGCGCTAAGTGCACGGAGCATCACGACGTATCGTTTACGGTGATGGTTCATCGTCGGCCGGGGGGTGCGCGTGGGGATCGGCAGGAAGATCGCGGGTTTGTGGCCCCGACGGAGGTTCCTGCGCATCGCCCTCATCGGCTTCGGCGCCGCCGCCGTGGCCGCGATCGGCGCCTTCGCGGTGATCTGGGTGCTCACCCCCATCCCCGACACGACCCAGGAGCTGGCCACCGCGCAGGGCTCGGTGATCTACTACCGCGACGGCAAGACGGTGCTGGCCAACCGGGGCGTCGACCGTAAGAACGTGCCGCTCTCCGAGGTTCCGAAGGTGGTCAGGGAAGCGGTCATCGCCGCCGAGAACCGCACCTTCTACCAGGATCAGGGAGTGTCTCTCTCCGGTACGGCCAGGGCGATGTGGTCGACCCTCACGGGCAACCAGATCCAGGGCGGCTCGACGATCACCCAGCAGCTCGTGCGCAACTACTACAGCGGGCTCAGCCAGGAACGGTCCATCATGCGCAAGCTCAAGGAGATCATGATCTCCCTGAAGGTGGATCGATCCAAGTCCAAGGACTGGGTGCTGGAGCAATACCTCAACACGATCTACTTCGGCCGCGGCGCCCACGGCATCCAGGCCGCGGCCCAGGCCTACTTCCGGGTCGACGTCGGCAGGCTCACCCCCGCCCAGGGCGCCTACCTGGCCGCGGTGATCCAGCAGCCGTCCAACTTCGCCAACCCGACCGGCGCCATGCTCACCGCCGCGCAGGCCCGCTGGAAGTCGGTCGTCGACGGCATGGTCAAGATCGGCGCCGTCACCCCCGCGCAGGCCGCCCAGATGACCTTCCCCGAGCTGAAGAAGCAGAAGAAGCCGTTGTCGTTGTCGGGCCAGAACGGCTACATGCTGGCCCAGGTGGTCGGCGAGCTCAACCGCATGGGCTACAGCGACGAGGACATCTTCCAAGACGGCCTCAAGGTCACCACCACCTTCGACAAGAAGCTGATGACCGCCGCCTCCGACGCCGTGGCCGACGTGCTGCCCGAGGGCACCCCGAAGAAGGTCCGCGCCGGCCTGGCCGCCGTCGACCCGGGCAACGGCGAGGTGGTCGCCTTCTACGGCGGGCGCGACTACGCCCAGAGCGAGTGGAACAGCGCCTTCGACGCGAAGGTCCAGGCCGGCTCGACCTTCAAGGCCTACGCCCTCGCCGCCGCCCTGCAGGACGGCGTGCCGCTGACCCAGCGCTACTACGGCAACTCGCCCATGTACGTCAACGGCGCCGCCATCCCCAACTCGGGCGGCTCCTCCTACGGGTCGGTCAACATGGTGCAGGCCACCCAATATTCGGTGAACACCGCCTTCGTCGACCTCGGCCAGCAGATCGGCCTCGACAAGATCGCCGCTGCGGCCGAGGCGGCCGGGATCCCCGCCGACCAGCTCGCGCAGCACCGCAAGGCCGCCACCTTCCCGCTGGGGGTGGCGTCGGTGAGCGCCGTCCAGCAGGCCGGGGCCTACGCGACGTTCGCCGCCGGGGGCGTCCACCACGACCCCCACGTGATCAGGTCGGTGACCGACGCGTCCGGCAAGACCCGCAAGACCGACACCACCGGCCGCCGCGTCTTCACCGAAGACACCGCCGCCGACGCCACCTACGCGATGGAACAGGTCGTCACCTCGGGCACGGGCACCGGCGCCCGCCTCTATGACCGCCCGGTGGCCGGCAAGACCGGCACGACCGACGCCTCGGCCGCCGTCTGGTTCACCGGCTACACGCCGCAGCTCTCGGTGGCGGTCGACATGTTCCGCGACGACAACCTGCCGGTGACCATCCCCGGCTACGGCGAGCTCTACGGCGGCACCCTTCCGGCGCAGATCTGGAAGGCGTTCATGACCACCGCCATGGAGGGGAAACCGGTCAAGGAGTTCCCCGACCCGGTGACCTACTACCGCTGGGACAACGACTACTACCGCCCGACCGACGACGAGGAGCGCGAGTACGGCTCCGACGAGCCCAGCCCCGACCCGACCCCGACGGCCCCGGGCGACGACTGGAACACCCCGCCGCCGGGCGACGGCGGCCGGCCCGAGACGACACCCCCGCCGTCAGACGGCGGGGGCCCGAACGGCGAGCCCCCGGTGACCGAGCAGCCCGACAACCAGCAGCCCGACCTGCCCGACGAGAACAACCCGCCCGACGTGCCGGTGGGCACCCGCTGAACCATTCAAGGGGGGCGGGCCCGGTTCGGCTCCCCGAGTCAGCCGGCCAGTTCCGCCCTCAGGTCGGCCGGTGTGGTCACCGGCAGGCGGCAGGCGAAGCCGCGGCAGACGTAGGCGGCGGGTTCGCCGTTCACGAGGGTGCGGCCCGCCATCAGCGGGACCTCGCCCTCGCCGAGGGCGATGACCATGCCGGGAGCCCCCGACATGAGGGCGGCGCGGTGCAGCGCCCGGGTGCGGTCGTCGGCCGGGTCGCCGGTGAGGGCCACCTCGACCGGGCCCGCCAGGGCCGCCGCCGCGACGGCCAGGCCCCAGCCGGCGAAGCGGGCGTAGCGGTCGGCCAGCGTGGAGACCGGGCCGAGCGCGCCCTCGGCCGCCTGGCGGTGGCGGGTGGAGCCCGACAGGGCGGCATAGGACAGCAGCGCCCCGGCCGCCGCGAACTGGCCCGAGGGCGTCGCGTTGTCGGTCGGGTCCTGGGGCCGCTGGAAGAGGCGTTCGCCGTCGTCGGCGGTGTCGAAGAAGCCGCCCGCGCCGTCGGGGAACCGGTCGAGCAGGGTGTCGAGCAGGGCCTCCGCGCGGTGGTACCAGTGGGGGTCGCCGGTGATGCCGTAGAGGGTGAGGAAACCCTCGGCGACGTCGGCGTAGTCTTCGAGCACCCCGGCGTTGCCGCCCGCGCGGCCGTCGCGGGAGGTGCGGAGCAGGCGCCCGTCGCTGATGTGGACCTCGTCGATCAGGGTCGCGGCCCGGGTCGCCGCTTCGACCAGGGCCGGGCGGTCGAACAGGGCGCCCGTCTCGGCCAGCGCGGCGATGGCCAGGCCGTTCCAGGCGGCCACCACCTTGTCGTCGCGGCCGGGCCGCACGCGCAGCTCCCGCGCCGTCCGCAACCGGGCCCGGATCGACGCGTAGCGCCCCTGGTCGTCGGGGTCGGCGAGAAGCTGGAGCACCGAGGTGCCGTGTTCGAAGGTGCCGGTGACCTCGAACAACTCCGCGGCCCAGGCGGCGTCGGCCTGGCCGAGGACCTCCTGGAGCTGGTCGGGGGTCCAGACGTAGAAGCGCCCCTCCTCGCCCTCGCTGTCGGCGTCGAGGGCCGAGGCGAAGCCGCCTTCGGGGGTGCGCAGCTCGGCGATCATCCACTCGGCCGTTTCGAGGGCGACGCGCCGGGCCAGCGGAGAACCGGTGTCGCGCCACCAGTGGGCGTAGACGCGCAGCAGCAGGGCGTTGTCGTAGAGCATCTTCTCGAAGTGGGGCACCACCCACGACGCGTCGACGCTGTAGCGGGCGAACCCGCCGGCGAGCTGGTCGTAGAGGCCGCCCCGGGCCATGGCCTCCAGGGTGGTGTCGGCCATGGCGCGGGCGTCGGGAGTGCGTACGCGCAGCAGGAACTCCAGCACCATCGACGGCGGGAACTTCGGCGCGGCCCCGAACCCGCCGCGCTCGGCGTCGAACCCCTCCTGGAGGCTGCGCACCGCCGCCTCCAGCGTCTCGGCCGTCGGCAGCGGCCCCGACGGGAGGGCGGCGCGCTCGTTGAGCGCCTCGACGACCTTGCCGCCCTGATCGAGCACCGCGTCGCGGTCGGTCGTCCAGGCCTCGTGCACACCCATCAGCAGCCGCTGGAAACCCGCACGCGGGAAGTAGGTGCCGGCGTAGAAGGGGTGGCCGTCGGGGGTGGCGAAGACGGTCATCGGCCAGCCGCCCTGGCCGGTCATGGCCTGCGTGGCGGCCATGTAGACGGCGTCGACGTCGGGACGCTCCTCCCGGTCGACCTTGATGTTGACGAACCGGGCGTTCATGATCGCGGCGGTGCCCTTGTCCTCGAAGGACTCGTGGGCCATGACGTGGCACCAGTGGCAGGCGGAATAGCCGACGGAGATGAGGAGGGGGACGTCGCGGCGCCTGGCCTCGGCGAAGGCGTCCGGGCCCCATTCGAACCAGTCGACGGGGTTGTCGGCGTGCTGCAACAGGTAGGGGCTCGTGGCCCCGGCCAGCCGGTTCATACGGCCCAGCCTAGGTGAGTGACCCCGGCGGCCCGGCCCCGGCGGGACTACGCGGCCGACGTCGGCAGGTTGAACACCTGGTCGAGCGCCGTCACCTCGAACAGGTGCACGATGTAGGGCGTCATCCCGACGAACCGCATCTCCGCCGGATGCTCCTCCGCCGCGTCATAAAGGTGGATCAGGGTCGCCAGCCCCGACGAGTCGATGAAGGTCACCCCCGTCAGGTCGACTTCCAGCACGCTGAGGCCCCTGCTCATCAACGTGGGCGTCATGGTGGCCAGATCGGCCGACGTCGTGTAGTCGAAGTCTCCGGACAGGGTCAGCCGGGTGGTGCCCGGCTCCGGATTCTCGATCTCGATTAGGAAAGGCGCGGTGTCCATCAAGCTCCATCTGCGGCGAGCGTGCCCTCCGCCAGAAGGTGGCGGGCGCGCGGGAAATCATGCAGTTCGTCGTGGAGAAGGCGCAGGGCCAGCGCCACCGACCGGGACGGCACGCCGCGGGCGTGCAGGAGGTCGCAGGTCCACGTGACGAAGTCGGTGAACAGTCTCGTGTCGTCGATGTAGAGGGCGGCGGAGAGGAAGTCGGCGATGTGGGCGAGGTCGTCGGCGGTGTGGTCGATCTGGGCCTGGGTGTAGTCGCGCATCGGCGGGAAGCGGCGAGGGAGTTCGGCCATCACGCCGGCGAGGATCTCGCCCCGGCGCTTGGTGAACAGGGTGTACTCCTCGTCGGCCAGGTGGGGCAGGGTCGCGCCGGGGGTGGGGAACGACGGGAGCCTGCCCTCTTCGAGCAGGTCGGCCGCCGCGTCGGCCGTGGGCGCCCAGCCGTCGGCGCCGAGTTTGACGGCGAAGCGGCCGTCGGCGCCGAAGCCCGAGCCTCCGGCGAGGACCGGGATGCCGACGGCCTGGCAGGCGGTCAGGGTCGCGTGGGCGCGCGGCAGCCTCGTGGGCAGGGCGCAGCCGATCGCGACGGCGTCGGGGCCGGTCTGGTGGAGGTGGGTGATCAGGTGGGGGCCCGGCACGTTGGCCCCGAGGAAGTCGACGTGCCAGCCGCGCAACCGCAGGACCTCGGCCAGCAGGCGGGTCGGCAGGGCGTGGTATTCGCCGTCGGTGCAGGCCACCGTGATGCGGCTGCGGGTCGGGCGGGGACGCACGGCGGCGGCGATCGCGGCCACGGCGCGTTCGCTGATCGCGGTGGCGCCGTGTTCGCGGGCCACCGACCAGGTGCCGGCCGCCCACAGTTCGCCGACCCGGCGCTGGGCCGGGGCGATCACGTCGAGGAGCAGCGACTCGGCCGGCATGCCCTCGTCGAGCAGGCCGAGCACGAGGTCGATCGCGCCGAACTCGTCGGCCGAGCCGACCCGCTCCAGGTATTCGTCGACGACGTCGACCGCGACGCTCATCGTGACCGCCGGATGGCGAGCAGGGCGCGGTCGTCGAAGACTCCTCCCGCCAGCCAGTCGCTGTTCAACTGCTCAAGGCGCTCCACGACGGCCGTCGCGGGCATGCCGGCGCAGGTGGCCAGGGCGGTCATGAGGCGGACGGAACCGTACATCTCGCGGCCGGTGGGGCCGCCGAAGGCCTCGGTGATGCCGTCGCTGTAGAGGAGCAGCAGGTCGCCGGGCGCCAGGTCGACCGAGGCGGTGCGCAGCGTGATCGCGCCCGACCTGATCGCGCCCAGAAGGGTGCCGCGGGCGTCGACCTCTTCGACCACGCCGTCGGCGCGCAGCAGCAGCGGGGCCGGGTGACCGGCCACGGCCAGATCGATCACGCCGTCGCCGGGGCGGATCGCCGCCAGCACCAGCGTCACGTGGGACCGCGGCGTGTAGGAGCTCAGCAGCGCCTTGTTGATCAGGTGCATGAGCTGCTCGGGGTCGCGTTCGAGCAGCAGCAGCGCGCGCAGGCTGTGGCGGACCTGACCGGCCAGCACGGCCGCGCGCGGGCCCTTGCCGCACACGTCGCCGAGGGTCACCAGCGGGCCGTCGGGAGTGGGCAGCACGTCGTAGAAGTCGCCGCCGATCAGGGCGGTCTGCTGGGCGGCGCGCAACGAACCGGCCAGTTCGAGGCCGTCGACCACGGGCAGCGGCGGCGGGCGCAGGTCGCCTGCGAGGATCGTGTTGGTCGCGCTCTGCTCCTGGTAGAGCACCGCGGCCGAGATCGCCGCGCCGGCGCGGGCGGCGAACACCCGGACGAGCGTCTCGGTCTCGTCGTCGAAACCGGCGCCGCCCTCACGGCGGGCCAGCACCAGCGCCCCGGCCGGCACGCCGTTGCCGGGCAGCGGGGTCACCAGCAGGTGGCCGACCGGGCCGAAACCGGCCGGCAGCAGCCACTCGGGCGCCTGGTGGGGGTCGAGCCAGCGGCTCGGCACCGGCGGGAACCCGGCCAGCGCCTCGGCGAGACCCGGCACCTGGTCGGCGTGGGCCACCGGGATCTCGCCCTCTTCCAGGCCCGCCTCGGAGGACCGGAGCCAGGCGGTGCGCCGCAGGCCCCCGGGCGGCAGCACGACCATCGCCGCGTCGGCCAGCAGGCCGGTCGCGAGCTCGGCGGTGGCGCGGGCGCATCGGCGGGTGTTGAGCGAGGCGGACAACCGGCGGCCGGCCTCGACGAGGAACTGGGTGCGCTCGCGCTCGGCCCGCAGCGCGTCGGCTCGGGCGCTCTCTTGGGTGACGTCGCGCAGATACCACGCCTGGTGGACGATGCCGAAGATCTCCCGGCGGACGCGCAGCCGCCGGTCGCCGAGCGTCGTCTCGTAGGTCTCGCCGGGTTCGCGGCCGCGGTCGAGCAGGCTGGTCACGTCGCCCGGGACCATCTCCCTGGCGGCGCCGTTGACCAGCACGACAGCGCCGTCGGCGTCGCACAGGACGACTCCGTCGGCGGCCGCTTCCACTATCGCCCGCAGCACCTCTGTCGAGGGCGCATGCGTTATCGAATCCATCACCGGCCCTTTCGCGCGAGGATCGCTCAACTTTACCCGGCAGGGTCAGCCTCGACGCGTGCCAGCGATATTGCCCGTAAAGACGGCAATCATGCGGCTTGTGAATTGACCGGCGGGTGCCGGGTAGTTAGCGTGCGACGAGCTATCACAGGGGGACGGAGTGAACACCGACCAGCATCTCAGGTGGGCGATCACCACCGACCTGATCGGCTTGCGCGGCCGGGTGTCCGGCGTGGCCACCGAGGCAGGTCTGCGGGGCCATCGGCTCAACGACCTGGTCACGGTGGTCAACGAGGCCGTGATCAACGTACTGGAACACGGCGGCGGGGAGGGTCTCGTCGAGATCTGGTACGACGCCGACGGCATCACCGTCGAGGTGACCGACTCGGCCGGCACCCTCAAGCCACAGGACATCCACCGCAGCCGCCCCTCGTCGAACACGCCGCGCGGCTTCGGACTGTGGCTCATGGGCCAGCTCTGCGACGAGTTCAGCATCTCCCAGATGGTCGGCCGATCCCGCATCCGGTTGCGGATGACCCTTGCCCAGTCACCCCGCTAGCCGCGTCCGACCGGCGGGCGTAGGCTCACGACACGTGAGCGAGCGAACCGTCCGGCACCGGAGTCGGAAGCACATGCCGACGGAGGAGACCGCGTGAGTGTCGATCTGGACTTCGCGGCTCGCCACGCGGGCCGGCCCGCCCGTGACCTGACCCGGCGCGACGTGGCCCGCGCGCTGCTGGCCGTGCCCTCCGGGCAGGCCCTGGTGTCGCTGCCCGAGTTGCGCCGCGACCTGATGGCGGCAGGCAACCCCCTCACGGCCGTGTTCTGGGAATCGGCCAAGACGACCCTGACCCGCATCGAGTCGGGCGTGGCCACCGTCGGCGACGTGCAGCGCTGGCTGGAGTCGACCGGCACCGAGCCGATCCTGCTGACCCGCAGCTACTTCGTCTGGCCCGACGAGAGCGAGCGCGGCCCGGTGGCCACCGAGATGTACGCCCGCCTCGTGGCCCACCTGGAGGAGCTCGTCGAAGCGGGGGTGATCGACCCCGACGCGCTCGCCCAGGGCGACGTGAGCTCGCGGCAGGCGTACGAGGAACTGCAGGAGCGCTGGCTCACGGCCGGGCTGCCCGACGGGCGGGTGCCGGGCGTCTCGGTGAGCGAGGAGCAGGACGCCGAGCTCTACGCCGCCTGGGACGAAGAAGAGGCCTACGCCCTCCAAGAGCTCAGAAGGGCCCTCGACGACCTGCCCGAGCCGCCCTTCCCGGCGGGCGACCTGAAGGCGGCGGCCGATCGGCTGCGGCGCTCGCTGGTCGCGCCCGGCTTCCCCGGCAACGTGCTGCGGGCCTGCGCCGGCCTCGACGAAGAGCGGCTGCCCGAGGCCGACGAAGACCTGTGGTTGCGGGTGGCGGCGGGCATCGCCGCGCCCATCTCCGACCTGCCCGACGAAGAGGACGCCGCCCGGTTCTTCGACCTCGACGGCGAGCTCAGCCACGAAGACTCGGTGCTGGCGTCGTTGTGCGCGATCCACCACGCCGACTGGCTGGCCGCGATCGTCGCGCTGACCCGTTACGGCCCCGGGGTGCTGGCCTCGCCCGAGCGGATCGCCCGGTTCATCGCCGACTCGGAAGACCTGGTGAGCGAGCCCGACGACCCCGAGGAGCTGGAGGCGACCGAGATGCTCTTCACCTCGGTCACCCCGCTCTGGGCCCATCTCGGGATCGTCGACAAGGCCGAGGTGCTCACGCCGCTCGGCTGGTGGGGCCTGCCCAAGGCCCTCGAAAGGGCCTGGTCAGGCGACTAGGTCGGCATATTCGGGGTGGCGGTCGATGTAGCCCTTGATGAACGGGCACATCGGCACCACCTCAAGGCCGCGCTCGCGGGCCGAGTCGAGCACCGCGCGGGCCAGCTTCGAGCCGAGGCCCTTGCCCTCATAGGCCGGATCGATCTCGGTGTGCACGAACACGATCCGGCCGGGACGCGGCAGCCGGTATTTGACGAAGCCCGCGACCGTGCCCTCGACGCTGATCTCGAAGCGTTCGGTCTCGGTGTTGTCGGTGACGTCAGTCACTTTTGGAGTTCCCCTCGTGGGGCACCTCGATCTTCGCGATCTGCCGGTTCATCGACTTGATCAGGAAGAACAGGGCCACCCCGATGGAGGCGACGACGATGAACCCCAGCAGGCCGGGGCCGATTGCCGTCGGGTCGGTGGCGGGAGTGGCGATCGAAATCACGGTATGCAGTCTACGAGCAGGGGGTGGCGCTGGTCGCGGCGGGGACCTGGATGCCCGCGAACAGGTCGTCCTCGGGCAGGGTGACGTCGACCAGTGACCGGGCCAGGTGGTAGTCCTCCGTCGGCCACACCTCCTGCTGGATCTCGCGCGGGCAGGCGAACCAGAAGCCGTCGGGGTCGACCTGGGTGGCGTGGGCCATCAGGGCGCGGTCGCGGGTCTCGAAGTAGTCGCCGCACGGGATCCGGGTGGTCACCTCCCACTTCTGCGGGCGGTCCTCCCAGCGGGCGATCCAGTCGGCGTAGGGCGAGCCCAGCCCGCGGCTGGTCATGGCCTCGTGGAGGGTCTCGAACCGCGCCTTGGTGAAGCCCGAGTGGAAGTACATCTTGAGCGGCTGCCACGGCTCGCCCGTGCCCGGGTAGCGGTCGGGGTCGCCGGCCGCCTCGAAGGCCTCCACCGACACCCGGTTGGTCTTGATGTGGTCGGGGTGGGGGTATCCGCCGTCGTCGTCGTAGGTGAGGATCACGTGCGGGCGGAACTCGCGGACGGCCGCCACGAGCGGCGCCGACGCGACCTCCAGCGGCTGCAGGGCGAAGCAGCCCTCGGGGAGGGGCTCGTTCTCGTCTTCGGGCAGGCCCGAGTCGACGAAACCGAGGAACCGCTGGTCGACGCCGAGGATCTCCCTCGCGCGCTCCATCTCCAGGCGGCGGACCTCGCCCATGTTCTCCAGAATGTCGGGGCGGTCCATCTTGGGGTTCAGGATCGAACCGCGTTCCCCGCCGGTGCAGGTCACGACCAGGACCTCGACGCCCTCGGCGGCGTACCGGGCCATCGTCGCGGCGCCTTTGCTCGACTCGTCGTCGGGGTGCGCGTGCACGGCCATCAGCCTCAGCGCGTTCGTCACGGCTCTCCTTCGTTGGGGCAATCCGTAGCGCGAGCCAGGCCGGCCTGGCTCGCGTGTCACTGACATCCAATAGCGTTGATGGGAATTGTCTCGGACAACGCCGGGACCTCGCAGGGAGATTCCTTTCATGTCGGCACCAGCTCCGCGCCCGATCCTGGGCACCCCCGACGAGTTCCCGCCCAGGCCGCCCATGGGGCGCGGCCGGTTCGTCGTGTACGCCGTCATGGCCGTCGTCGTCGCGGTCGTGGCCGCCGGGTGGGGTTACGTGATCCTGTCGGCGCGGGGCAACCCCGAGGTGCGGGCCGACGTCATAACCTTCGACACCAGCCGCCCCGATTCCGCGGAGATCACCTTCGTGGTGCACAAGCCCGACGACCGCGCGGCGACGTGCCGTCTTCGCGCCGTCGACGTCCACCACGTCGAGGTCGGGACCCGGGAGATCACCATCCCCTCGGGCGACGGTGACGTCACCCTCACCGAACAGGTGAGGATCAACGCGCAAGCCACAAGCGTAGATGTTCAGGGCTGCTCCCTCGTATAGACTGGAATCTTTGGGGAAGCGTTCGAAGGCGTTAACTTGTTAGCCCTTCGACTCACCTAGGGAAGCAAGGAGAACCCGAGTGGCCGTCTCCCAGAACGAGAACGTCACCTGGCTGACGCAGGAGGCGTACGACCGCCTCAAGGAGGAGTACGACCGCCTTTCTGGCCCGGGTCGGATCGAGATCGCCAAGAAGATCGAGGCCGCCCGCGAGGAGGGCGACCTGAAGGAGAACGGCGGCTACCACGCCGCCAAGGACGAACAGGGCAAGATGGAGGCCCGGATCTTCCACCTCCGGCAGATCCTCGACACCGCGAAGGTGGGCGAGGCGCCCCGCACCGAGGGTGTGGTGGGGCCCGGCATGACGGTGACGATCCGCTTCGAGGGTGACGACGACGAGGTCACCTTCCTGCTCGCCTCCCGCGAGGAGAGCGGCGCGCCGATCGACGTCTACTCGCCGAAGTCGCCGCTGGGGTCGGCGATCAACGGCAAGAAGATCGGCGAGAAGGCCAGCTACACCATGCCCAACGGGCGCTCGATCACCGTCGAGGTGCTGGAGGCGGTTCCCTACATCGGGAGCTGACGCGTTCGCCTGACATCGAATCCGCCGGAGAAGTGTGCTCCGGCGGATTTTGACTTCTCGGGCCTCATTGGGCACAGTCGTGGAACGGGACAGCCCGATGAAGGTCTTCGGAGGGAGTGGTGGCGTGCCCCTGCGGGTCGGAGGCTTCCTCCACGAAGCCCGTCAGGATCTCGCGTTCCGCCCCCGGCTGCGCCGCCCCCACCTGGCCCGACGGGCGATCCCCGTCATCGGGGTCGCGCTCGCGGTGGTGCTGATCACCGACTTACTCGTGCTGGCCGGGCTCGACGGGGTGCAGGAACGGGCCGCCCTCGACGTGCGCCGCCCTCCCGTCGCCGGAGACTACGTCGCGGCCAGCGGTCAGGTCCCCTCCAACGCGGTCGCCCCCCTGGGCAAGCTGGCCCGCCCCCACCTGTTCGTCGTCGCCCCAGAAGCGCTCAAGCCCGAGCAGGTCGACAAGGTCCGCCGCCAGAAGGGCGTCAAGGCCGTCGAGATCGCCGACGCCGCCGACGTGAACCTGGGCGGCTGGCGGGTGCCGACGATGGGCGTCGACCCCTCGACGTTCCGGGCCTTCACCCCCAAACGAACCGCCTCCTCCGACGAACTGTGGGCCAACGTCGCCGCCGGCGACGTCGTGGTCTCCTACGAACTCGGCAAGGAGGGCGGCCTCAAGCTCGGCGACGACGTCCGCACCCCCGGCGCCGAGATGCGGGTCGGCGCCTACGCCACGGTCGGCATGGGGTCGATCCACGCCGTGGTCTCCCGCGACACCGCGACCCGGCTCGGGCTGCCCCACGGCAACGCCATGGTGGTGAGCGCCCCCAGCGTCGACTCGGCCAAGCTGCGCAAGGCGCTGCTGAAGGTGCTGCCGGGCAGCCAGATCGCCACGATCAACCCGGTCGTGATCGCGCCGCCCCGGCGTCACATCGCCCAGCCGCAGCGGGTCGTGCAGTGGCCGGTGTCGGCGCTGATGTCGGTGCCGCAGATCGAGACCGCGCTGAGGGCCGCCGCCTCAAAGCTCGGCAGCCGCTACGTCTGGGGCGCCGAAGGCCCCGACACCTTCGACTGCTCGGGCCTGGTGCAGTGGGCCTACGCCCAGGCCGGGGTGCGCATGCCCCGGGTGACCAACCAGCAGTGGGCGACCGGGCCGCAGGTGCCGCTCTCCCAGGCCCAGCCGGGCGACCTGCTGTTCTGGCGCAACGACCCGACCAACCCGGGCTACATCTCCCACGTGGCCATCTATTGGGGCAACGGGCAGATGCTCCACTCGCCGCGTACCGGCGACGTCGTGAAGATCGCGCCGCTCAACACCCGCAACCTGGCCGGGGTGGTCAGGGTCAGTCCTCAGGTCGCCGCGCAGGTTCGATAGGCAGACCGGCCTCCAGCAGCGAGAAGGCCTCGTCGATCATGTCGGCGAAGGGCGGGTTCTCCTCGGCCGTCGCCCAGGTCTGCAACACGGGGATGATCGTGCCCATGACCGCGCCGATGAGGACGCGCACCTGGAACGAGGCCGGGTCGGCGCCGGTCCGCCGGGCGATGCCCTCGGCGAGCAGGTCCATCGTGTCGAGCATGTTCTGGAAGATCCGGGCCCTGATGGCCGGCACGCCCATCTGGAGGCGGGCGCGGGCCCGGATCTCCACGAGTTCCTCGCCGGGGATGCCCTGCATGGCCTCCCCGAAGGCATTGCGCAGGGCTCTCAGGGGCGGCACCTCCGGCGGCTGGGCGATCAGGCGTTCGACCAGCAGCGGGTCGTAGTCGTCTTGGACGACGATGTCTTCCTTGGTGGGGAAGTAGCGGAAGAGCGTGCTGGGGGACACCTCGGCGGCCTCGGCGATCTGCTCGATCGTGGTGGCGTCGTAGCCCTGCTCGGCGAACAACCGCAGGGCGTGTTCCTGGATCGTCCGCCGAGTCTTCTCCTTCTTGCGCTCACGCAGTCCCGGCGAGTTCATGGGTCGATTCTCCCGCCGGTTCCGCGGGCGCGGAACGCATGAACGTCACGATCAGCACCGCCGCGAGGGCCATCAGGCCGCCGCAGGTCCACAACACGGCGTCCATGGCGTCGGCGAAGGCCGCGCGCCCGGCGTCGGCCCAGCCGGGGACACGCACCGCCATCGCCACCGAGTCGCGCACCGGGGCGGGGGCGGCCGGGGGGAGCGCGTGGACGTACACGGAGGAGAGCAGGCTGCCCAGCCCGGCCACGCCGAAGGCGCCGCCGGTCTGGCGGAGGGCCTGGAGGACGCCGTTGCCCATGCCGGTGCGGTCGGGCGGCAGCAGGGCGAGCAGGCCGTCCATGGCCGGGACCATGGTGAGGCCCACGCCGGCCCCGGTGAGGGCGAGCCAGGTCGCGGTGTAGGGGTAGTCGCCCGGCATGACCGCCCCCGCGATCAGGCCCGCCGCCAGCACCACCAGGCCGGCGCCCATGATGACCCGCAGGCTCAGGCGCCTGATCAGGCGTTCGCCGAGCAGGCCGCCGACCATCAGCCCGGCGACCATGGGCACGATGCGCAGCCCGGTGCCCATCGCGTCGAAGCCCTGGACGGCCTGGAGGTAGAGCGGTGCGACGAACAGGACGCCCATCATGCCGAGCGAGACCACGGTCGCGCCGAACGCGCCCCAGACGAAGGTGCGGTCGCGGAACAGCCCCAGGTCCATCATCGGGGCCTTGGCGCGGGCCTCCACCCGTACGAACAGGAGAAGGAGCAGGACCCCGGCGGCGATCGGGCCGAGCACCTGGGCCGAGCCCCAGCCCCGGACCGGCGCCTCGATGACGCCGAAGACCAGCGCGGCGAGCCCGGCCACCGACAGCAGGGTGCCGGGGACGTCGGTGCCCTTCTTCTGCGGATCACGCGACTCCGGCACCAGCACCACCACCGCGACCAGCGCGATCGCCACGGCGGGCAGGTTGATCAGGAAGATCGAGCCCCACCAGAAGTGGTCGAGCAGGTAGCCGCCGACGATCGGGCCGAGCGGCAGGCCCACGGCCATGCCGGCGGTGAAGACGGCGATCGCCCTGGCCCTTTCGGCGGGCGGGAAGATCGTCGGCAGGATCGACGTCGACAGCGGCGTGATCAGGGCCGCCCCGGCGCCCATGAGCGCCCGCCCGGCGATCAGCCAGGCGGTCGAGTCGGCCAGCATGGCCATCGCCGAGGCGACGCCGAACGCCACCAGCCCCGCGACGAGCAGCTTCTTGCGGCCGAACCGGTCGCCGAAGACCCCGGCGGGCAGCAGCAGGGCGGCGAACACGACGAGATAGGCGTCGACGATCCACTGGAGTTCGCCGGTGGACGCGCCGAGGTCGACGGCGAGGGTGGGCAGCGCGACGTTGAGGACGGTCGCGTCGAGCCCGATCACGAGAACGGAGAGAACCAGGGCTGAGAGTGCCCACCATCTGGAAGTAGCCATAAAATGATAGTAACTATCAAAAAGTAGTGACCGTCAATATCGGCTCGCCTCTGGAGCAACGATGTAATGTTGATTACATGAGTGCAGAAGCAGAGTGGTTCGCCCACCGTCTCCCCGAGACCTGGTTCACCGAGCGCCCCGAGGTCGTCGTCGACCGCGAGGAGATCACCGTCGTCGGCGTGCTGCCCCCGCTGACCGTCACCGAGGGCCTGCCCGACCCCGAGCGGGCCGCCGCCGAGGAGGGTTACGTCGAGCGCTTCCGCGAGGAGACCCGCGAGCGCCGCATCGAGATCGCCCGGCAGGCCGAGCACCGCTTCCGCCGGAAGGTCTCGTGGGGCGTGAAGATCGGCGCCGACGTGGTGATGTTCACCACACTCTCGGTCCCCGTCATGACCCGGCTGCGGCAGGGCGAGCGGCAGGTGCTCGACACACTCGTCGCCGCCGGAGTCGCACGCAGCCGCTCCGACGCCCTCGCCTGGTGCGTCCGCCTGGTCGGGCGGCACACCGACACCTGGCTCGCTGACCTGCGGGATGCCCTCCAGGCCGTCGACCGCGTGCGGGCCGCGGGCCCCGGCGGAGTGGACTGAACCAATTCGCCGAATGGTCTAAACCATTCATTTTGGCCTATACCAATGTTTAGTCCCGTATCTACGGGAAAGAGGTGCGCGGCACAATTTGAAATGGTTCGTCAGGGGTAAGCTCCTCCCATCATCCGGCTCGCTGACCAGCGGTTGTGGTGACGAATACGCATTGGTCCACACCAATTGGATTTAGTGGGTAATCGTCGCGGATGATGAATTGGCCCTGACGTACATTAAGGAGCCGCGCTCGTGTCCGTGTCAGTACAGGTGTCGCATCCGACCACTCATGCCGAGCTGGCCGCGTGGGTCAGCGAGATCGCGGAACTCACCGAGCCCGACCGGATCGAATGGTGCGACGGGTCCGAGGCCGAATGGACCCGGCTCACCAACATGCTGGTCGACCAGGGCACGTTGACCCGCCTGAAAGCCCGGCCGAACAGCTTCCACGCCGCCTCCGACCCGTCGGACGTCGCCCGCGTGGAAGACCGCACCTTCATCTGCTCCGAGCACGAGAAGGACGCCGGGCCCACCAACAACTGGATCGCTCCCGAGGAGATGCGGCGGACCTTCGGGAAGCTGTTCAAGGGTTCGATGCGGGGCCGGACCATGTACGTGGTCCCGTTCTGCATGGGCCCCCTGGGCGGCCCGATCTCCCAGTTGGGCGTGGAGATCACCGACTCGGCCTACGTGGCCGTCTCGATGCGCGTGATGACCCGCATGGGCGACGACGCCCTGCGCCTCATCGAGCGGCGCGGCGACTTCGTGAAGTGCGTCCACTCCGTCGGCGCCCCGCTGGAACGCGGTCAGCGCGACGTCGCGTGGCCGTGCAGCGAGACCAAATACATCAGCCACTTCCCGGAGACCCGCGAGATCTGGTCGTACGGCTCCGGCTACGGCGGCAACGCCCTGCTCGGCAAGAAGTGCTACGCCCTGCGGATCGCCAGCACGATGGCCCGCGACGAGGGCTGGCTGGCCGAGCACATGCTGATCCTCAAGCTCACCCCGCCGAGCGGGGAGATCCGCTACATCGCGGCGGCCTTCCCGTCGGCGTGCGGCAAGACCAACCTGGCCATGCTGCAGCCGACCATCCCGGGCTGGAAGGTCGAGACGATCGGCGACGACATCGCCTGGATGCGCTTCGGCGACGACGGCCGCCTCTACGCGATCAACCCCGAGGCCGGCTTCTTCGGGGTCGCGCCGGGCACCGGCCAGACCACCAACGCCAACGCGATCAAGACGCTGTGGGGCAACAGCATCTTCACCAACGTCGCGCTGACCGACGACGGCGACGTCTGGTGGGAGGGCCTGACCGACGAGCCGCCCGCCCACCTGACCGACTGGCGCGGCGACTCCTGGACGCCCGGCTCCGGCGAACTGGCCGCCCACCCGAACGCCCGGTTCACCACGCCGGCATATCAGTGCCCGACGATCGCCCGCGAATGGCAGGACCCGCAGGGCGTGCCGATCTCGGCGATCCTCTTCGGCGGCCGGCGCGCGACGGCGGTCCCGCTGGTCACCGAGGCCCGGAGCTGGCGGCACGGCGTCTTCATGGGCGCCAACGTGGCCTCCGAGAAGACCGCGGCGGCCGAGGGGACCGTCGGCGAACTGCGGCACGACCCGTTCGCGATGTTGCCGTTCTGCGGCTACAACATGGGCGACTACTTCGCCCACTGGCTGGAGATCGGCGAGACGAAGGGCGCCCGGCTGCCCCGGATCTACTACGTGAACTGGTTCCGCAAGGACGCCGGCGGCCGCTTCGTGTGGCCCGGCTTCGGCGAGAACAGCCGGGTCCTGAAGTGGATCGTCGAACGCCTCAACGGCCAGGCCGAGGCGGTCGACACCCCGATCGGACGCCTGCCCGTCAAGATCGACACCGAGGGCCTCGACATCGCCGAGGACGACATGGAGTTGCTGCTCACCGTCGACCGCGACGTCTGGCGCGAGGAGGCCGCCCTGATCCCGGCCCACTTCGAGACCTTCGGCGACCACCTGCCCGAGGGACTCTGGGAGGAGTACCGCACCCTGGTCGCCCGCCTGGGCTGACCCACCGAGCAGGAGTCCCGCCAACGGCGTCGGGCCTCCCCTCTTACGAACGGCCCGCGCCACCCGACGGCGCGGGCCGTTCGTGTCCGCATGACCTTCGTCATTCCGGACGATGTGCGAACCGCGTTCCCCATGCGATCGTCTAATCGGTTGAACTCTCCCTTGGAGTCGTCCTGGAGGCGGCATGGGCTCCCTTTTGCTCTTCATCCTCGCGTCCGTCGCGTCCGTCGTGGTCTTCCGTCAGGTGGGACGGGTGAAGAAGGAACAGCGCCGGGTCAAAGCCGGTGGCTACCATCCCGCGGCTCCGCCGGACCCCTACTCGCTGGCCTTCCTGGCCGGTGGGCCGCGCCGGGTCGTGAACACCGCGGTCGCGGTGCTCGTGTCCCAGGGGCGGGTGCGCATCTCCCGTGACGGCACCGTCACGGCCGTCCGGGGCATCGCCGGGGCGCCCGCCGAGCGGATCGAGCAGGAGGTGCTCGACCTGGCGGCCGGGACCAACGGCCGTTCGCTGGCCGACATCCGGCGGACCGCCGCCGTCGGCCCCGCGGTGACGGGCATCGACTACGGGCTGCGCGGTCAGGGGCTCGTGGTGGCCGAGTCGGCCCTGACGCTGGCCCGGCGGGCCAACACCAGGCTGCGCCGGCTGCTGGTGATCCCGGGGCTGCTCGTGCCGGTCAGCATCGTGACGATGGCGCTGGGCTGGTTCGACTTCCTGGTCTGGAACGTGCTGACCCTGGTCGTCTCGATGTTGACGTGGATCATCGCGCTGGCGGTCTCGTCGGGCTACGCCAACGAGAACCGCAGCGTGCTGACCGACGCCGGGCACGCCGCGCTCAAGTCGGCCATGGCGCGTTATCCGCGTACCCGCGAACTCGCCTACGCCCACAACGGCGGCAACGACAGCACCCTCGCCCTCTACGGCGTCGCCATCTACACCGGGCCCGGCCACGCCGAGCTGCAGAACGGCGGCGGGTGCGGGGCCGGAGCCTGCGGCGGGCCCTCGGGCGCCGACTCCGGGTGGGGCTCGGGCTCCGACTTCGGCGGCGGCGACTTCGGCGGCGGCGGTGGTGGCGACTCGGGCGGCGGCGACTCGGGTGGCGGGTCGAGTTGTGGTGGTGGCTGCGGCGGAGGTTGCGGTGGGAGCTGACCGGCTCGGGGTGGGCATCGGCTGGCGGTCGGAGATCGACCTGACCGTCGAGCACCTGCCCGGGGTCGAGTTCACCGAGGTCATCGCCGAGACGGTCAACCCCGGACGGGTGCCCGAGTCGCTGCGGGTGCTGCGCGCGCGGGGCGTCCCGGTGATCCCCCACGGGGTCGCGCTGGGCCTCGGCGGCGCCGAGCGGCCCGACCGGGCCCGTCTCGACCACCTGGCCGCCGCCGCGGAGGCCCTCGGGTCTCCGCTGGTCTCCGAGCATCTCGCGTACGTCAGGTCGGGAGACCTCGAAGCCGGGCACCTGCTGCCGGTGCCCCGGACGCGCGACGCGCTGACCGTGATCGTGGAGAACGTGCGGATCGCCCTCGACTGCCTGCCGGTGCCGCTGGCCCTGGAGAACGTCGCGGCCCTGTTCGGCTGGCCCGGCGACGAGCTGACCGAGGCGCAGTTCCTCGGCGAACTGGTCGAGCGGACCGGGGTGAAGCTGCTGATCGACGTGGCCAACCTCTACACCAACCAGGTCAACCTGGGGCTCGACGCGGTCAAGGCCCTCGACGCCCTGCCGCTGGAACACCTCGCCTACGTCCACGTCGCCGGCGGCCACGGCCACGGCGACGTGTGGCACGACACCCACACCGCCTCCCCGCCGGAGGAGGTCCTCGACCTCCTGGCCGAACTCTGCGCCCGCCACCGGCCGCCGGGCGCCCTGCTGGAGTGGGACGCCGACTATCCGAGCGACGCCGACCTCGCGGCCGAACTCGACCGCATCAGGGCGGCGATGGATCGTGGCTGAGCGGGGTCGGCGCGGCCGGTCGGCGCCGGGCGCAGCCGTGCCGGAGCAGCGGAATGGATGACCCCCGCGCCCGGCTGGCCGATCGGCAGCGTGCCCTCCTCTCCGCCCTGGTCGCGGGGGCCGCGCCGCCCGAGGGGTTCGACGTCGAGCGGCTCCGGATCCAGGCCGGCAGCCTGATCGCCAAGCGCCGGGGGCTGGTCGCCGCGGCCCGGCCCGATGTGCGGGAGGCCCTCGGGAACTCCTTCGCCCGGGAGTTCCACGCCTACGCTTCCGGCCGTCCGAAACCCCAGGGCGGCTCGCGGGCCGACGCGGCGGCGTTCGCCGACTGGTTGCGGGATCGCGGGCTGCTCGACGCGCCCGATCCGGAGACCCGGCAAAAGCGGCACTGGTGGCGCTTCACCTCAAAGAGGGATCAATCACGGTAGGGCCGGTTTGCGGGGGTCCGCCCGGGATACCCTCTGTGGCGTGGGTGGACTACGGTGCGTAGATGGGTCGTACCTGACGGTTGATCCCGTGGCATGCCGCGACAGCGCCGGGGTGCCCTATGAGGTCACCTTGGAGCTGTTCCGCGACGGGGTGGCCTACGGCTCGGTCGGGGAGCGGTGCGGCTGGTTCCTGGCCCGCCTGGCCCGGTCGGTGGCCGAGGCCCGGGAGTCCCAGCTCGCCTGGGACGATCCCGACGACCGCTTCCCGGGGGAGGCCGACGAGGCGGAGCTGTTCGGGTTCCGCTACCGGAGCCGCACCGACGTCGTGGGCGGCGGTGAGCTGCGGTGCCAGCTCCGGCTCATCCCCGTCTGGGTGCCCGGCCGGGGCGCGACCGGCCGGTGGCGGCTGACCAGGCGGGCCTGCGTCGAGGCGTGGGGCACCCCCGGCGTCGGGTTGCGGGCCGTGGTCACCTCCGGAGAACTCCTGATGTTCCTGATGGCTCTCGTGACAGAGGCAGAAGTCCGGCTTGGTACCCAATATGGGATGGAACGTAACAGCTCCCTCATTTCGGGAGCGGGGATTGCATCTCGCCCCCGATAATTGCTTGACCATGTCTGTCATGTGACAGCGGGCTCAAGCGAATCACCGGGGGAGTCATGGACCTGCGCGATCTTGTTTACAAGGTGTACGAACGCAGGCTCGAACGAAAGCTCACCTCGATCCAGGCCCCCCGCCACGTCGGTGTGATCGTCGACGGCAACCGCCGCTGGGCCCGCTCCAACGGCCACGACGACGTCCGCCACGGCCACCAGAAGGGCGCCGACAAGATCTCCGAGCTCCTCGTGTGGTGCAAGGAGGCCGGCGTCGAGTACGTCACCCTGTGGCTCCTCTCCACCGACAACCTCTCGCGTGACAAGAAGGAGCTCGAACCGCTCCTCCAGGTGATCGAGAACCTGGTCGACGACCTGGTCGAACAGGGCTGGCACATCAAGCCCATGGGATCGCTGGACCTGCTGCCCGATCACACGGCCCATGTCCTGAAAAATGCGAAAGAGGCAACATCACACCGGCCTGGGCTGATTGTGAACGTGGCCGTTGGGTATGGAGGAAGACGTGAGATCGCTGATGCGGTGCGCTCCCTCCTCCAGGAGCACGCCAGCAAGGGGGCGAGCATCGAGGACCTCGTGGAGGTCCTCGATGTGGAGCACATCGCTGAGCATCTCTACACGCGCGGCCTGCCCGATCCGGATCTCGTCATCCGGACCTCAGGGGAGCAGCGACTCTCCGGATTCCTGTTGTGGCAGAGTGCCCACTCCGAGTTCTACTTCTGCGAGGCCTACTGGCCCGATTTCCGCAGAGTGGACTTTCTGCGGGCGCTCCGCGCCTACGCCGCGCGTAACCGTCGGTACGGCTCCTGAAACGGCACGTGAACACCCCCTTTCGGACAGGATTGGAGCGTTGGCGCGGGGGGATTCAGGACGTACCGTAAGACGTGAGCATCCACGCTCACCTCGGGAGAGGGCCCGTTCTTGCGTCTTGATGACTTCGCAGGTGGGGCCGGTTCCCGGCACCGCCTTGAAGGCGTCCGGGCCCGGTCCGTTCACCACCAGTCAAGGCAGGGCGCCGACCCCCGGCGCCCGGGGGAGAACGCGTGGCATTGTCCAACCCGTCCATGTCCGGTCACTCGTCTGGCACCTCCCGGCGCACGTACATCCTGGACACCTCTGTCCTGCTCGCCGACCCGGCCGCGATGAGCCGGTTCGACGAACATGAAGTGGTGCTCCCCGTTGTCGTGATCACAGAGCTGGAAGGTAAGCGGCACCATCCCGAACTGGGATACTTCGCCCGCAAAGCCCTGCGATTCCTGGACGATCTGCGTGTCCAGCACGGCCGTCTCGACGAGCCGATCCCGATGGGTGAGGGAACCCTCAGGGTCGAGCTCAACCACAGCGACCCGTCCGGCCTGCCGGCCGGGTTCCGGCTGGGCGACAACGACACGCGCATCCTCACCGTCGCGCAGAACCTGGCGTCCGAGGGTTACGACGTCGTGCTGGTCTCCAAAGACCTGCCGATGCGCATCAAGGCCGCCTCGATCGGCCTGGCCGCCGAGGAATACCGCGCGGAGCTGGTCGCCGAGTCCGACGCGAGCTGGACCGGCATGGACGAGCTCCAGGTCACCACAGAAGATGTGGAGGCGCTCTTCGAACACGGCTCGACCGACCTCGAAGAGGCCCGCGACCTGCCGACCCACACGGGTCTGCGGCTGCTGACCAGCAAGGGTTCCGCGCTCGGACGGGTGCTCCCCGACAAGTCGGTGCGCCTGGTGCGCGGCGACCGCGAGGTGTTCGGCCTCCACGGCCGCAGCGCCGAGCAGCGCATCGCGCTCGACCTGCTGATGGACCCGGAGATCGGGATCGTCTCGCTGGGCGGCCGGGCCGGCACCGGCAAGTCGGCGCTGGCGCTCTGCGCCGGTCTGGAGGCCGTGCTCGAACGCCGCCAGCACCGCAAGGTCATCGTCTTCCGCCCGCTCTACGCGGTGGGCGGCCAGGACCTCGGCTACCTGCCCGGCACCGAGAACGAGAAGATGGGCCCGTGGGCCCAGGCCGTCTACGACACCCTGGGCGCGGTGACCACGCCCGAGGTGATCGAGGAGGTCCTCGACCGGGGCATGCTCGAAGTCCTGCCGTTGACCCACATCCGCGGCCGGTCGCTGCACGACGCGTTCGTGATCGTCGACGAGGCCCAGTCGCTGGAACGCGGCGTGCTGCTGACGGTCCTGTCCCGCATCGGCGCCAACTCGCGGGTCGTGCTGACCCACGACATCGCCCAGCGCGACAACCTGCGGGTCGGCCGCCACGACGGGGTCGTCGCCGTGGTGGAGAAGCTGAAGGGCCACCCGCTGTTCGCCCACGTCACCCTGACGCGTTCGGAACGCTCCCCGATCGCCGCCCTGGTGACCGAGATGCTCGAAGACATCACCCCGTAGGACTAGCGGGGAAGTTGCCGGCCCGGGGCCGCGAGGTGCCAGAACTCGCGGCAGGTGTGCTCACCGTAGGAAACCGGGCCGGTGGCGTCGGTCCTGGTGATCGTGACGGCCCAGATGTCCTCCCGCTGCCGCATGGCGGTGCAGGTCATCTGGGCCTGCGCCGTCTTGGTGACCGGCCGTCCGCCGCTGACGAACAGCGACAGCCGGAAGCCGTCGGCGTTGTCGGGGTCGTTGCGGACCGTGCCGAAGCGGGTGAGCTGGCTGGTCTGCCATGACAGGCCGGTGAGCTCGGTGGTGAGACCCGAGGTCGAGCGGGCGCCCGCCTCGAAGAGGGCGGCCATCACGTTGTCCATCGAGTGCGAGGCCACCGCGACGCTGCTGGGCTCCAGCTTGCCGTCACGCAGCAGGTAGACCGTCGCGACGGCCGCCTTCGGGCTTATCACCGGCGGCGGACCTCCGTCCTGAACCCCGGTCGGGGTCACGCCACACGCGGTGACCAGCAGCAGCGGCCAGAGCCATTTCCTCATGGTCTCGGTATCCACAACGTGAACTGGGTGCCGGGGTCGGCGAGCTTGACCGTGATCGTGCCTCGGTGGAGTTCGGCGTTGGCCCTGGCGATCGACAGGCCGAGGCCGCTGCCGCCCGAGCGGGCGCGGTTGGCGCCGGCCTTGAAGAAGCGGTCGAAGACGTGCGGCAGGTCCTCGCGGGGGATGCCGGCGCCGTGGTCCCTGACCCGCACCTCCAGGCCGCTGGGCAGGACCTTGGCGGTCACGATCAGCGGCTGTTCGCCGTGCTTGAGCGCGTTGCCGACCAGGTTGGCGACGATCACGTCGAAGCGGCGCGGGTCGACCTGGTAGGTCAGGCCGTCGGGCACCCGCAGGGTCACCTGGTCGGTCCAGCCCCGGATCTCCAGGCACTCCGTCAGCTCGTCGCCGACGTCGACGGTCTCGCGGCGGAGCACGGCCGCGCCGGAGTCGAAGCGGCTGACCTCGATCAGGTCGTCGACGAGCGAGCGCAGTCTCTCGATCTCGGCGACCACCAGGTGGACCGCCTGCCCGGCGTCGGGCGGCAGGCGTTCGGCCTCGTCGGAGAGCATGTCGGTGACCGCGGTCATGGTGGTCAGCGGGGTGCGCAGCTCGTGGGAGACGTCGGCGACGAACCGCCGCGACATGGCCTCCAGCGACGAGAGCTCCTGGACGGTCTGCTCCAGCGCCTGCGCCGTCTCGTTGAACGTGGCGGTGAGCTCGGCCAGTTCGTCGCGGCCGTGGACGGGCAGCCGGGTGTCGAGCCGGCCGGCCCCCAGGGCGCGGGCGGCCTCTCCGAGGCGGCGTACCGGAAGGAGGACCTGGCGGGCCGACAGCAGCGCGACGGTGAGCGCGATGACCAGGGTGAGCGAGCCGGCCTGGAGCAGGGCGGCGCGCAGGTTGGCGAGCACGCGGTCGACGTCGGTCATGGAGACGAACACGAAGACCGACATGCCGGTGGAGCGGACCGCGCCGCTGCCGGTCTGCCGCTTGACGTCGGTGCCGACCACGAGGGTCGGCTGCTCGTCGAGCGTCGTGGTGAGGTAGGCGATCCGGGTGCGCGCGGCGGCACGCAGGTCGTCGGGGATGTCGGCCGGGGTGACCTGGGCGCCCTCGGAGAACCTGGGGGGTTCCTGGCCGTACTCGACGATCACCTGGCGGTCGGGGCCGCTGAGGCTGGCGACGAGGTTGGTGAGGTCGTCGTCGGTGACCGAGGCGTCGTTGGGCCACAGCAGGTCGCTGGTGCCGATGGGGAGGGTCAGCCGGTCCATGGTGTCGCGGACGTCGTCGACCGCGCTCGACTCGGTCCGCCGCAGCAGCTCACCCCGGACGATCTGGTAGCCGATCCCGGCGACCATGAACGAGGCCGTCACCGCCACGACCGTGAAGGTGACGACGAGCCGCTTGCGCAGGCTGCTCACCTGAGGCTCACGGCCCGCTGAAACGGTAACCGAAGCCCCTGACCGTGTGGATGTAGACGGGGTCGCCCGGGGTGGGCTCGATCTTGGCCCGGATGCGCTGCACGCACGCGTCGACGAGCCGAGAGTCGGCCACGTGGGTGTGGTCCCACACCGAGCGCAGCAGGTAGCGCCGGTTGAGCACCTGGCCGGGGTGGCGCACGAGCTCCAGCAGCAGCCGCAGCTCGGTCGGGGTGAGGTGGACCTCGCGGCCCTCCAGGGTGACCTTGAGCGCGCCCCGGTCGATCATCAGGTCGCCGAAGGTGATCCGGTCGGTGGAGGCCGACTCCATGCGGCGCAGGATCGCCCTGATGCGGGCGTCGAGCACGCGGGGCTCGACCGGCTTGATCACGTAGTCGTCGGCGCCGGCCTCCAGGCCGACCACGATGTCGAGGTCGTCGCCGAGCGCGGTCAGCAGGATGATCGGCAGCGAGTCGAGCTTGCGGATCCTCCGGCACACCTCGACGCCGTCGATGCCGGGCAGCATCACGTCGAGGATGACGATCTCCGGCCGCCGCGCCCGAATGTGCTCCAGGGCCTCCTCGCCCGTGCCGAACGCGGTGATCGAGTGACCCTGGCGGGCGAGCGCGAGCTCCAGTCCGGTCCGGACCGAAGGGTCGTCTTCAACGAGGAGGATGCCTGCCATCCGGTCATTATGCGGCCTTACCGGACTGGAAGAAGCTGGCATAAGGCGACGAAATCGGGTGTGAGCAAAATCACATCAGCGAAGAAAGTGCTTGTTAGACCCCTTTGTCTAAAGAAGTGGTCAAGCGGGTTTCGCGAATCGGTTGCGGACCACCCACCCCCGCACGGCAAGCTCATAGGTCGTGAGTTCTGGTCAGCCTGTCAGGGAACGCCGCCCCGGGGCCCGTCGTGCCCGCCGGGCCGCGTCGCCGACGACACCCCCGCCGCCGCCGTCCCAGCCGAGGTTGTCGGACGAGCCTCCGCCGCCCCCGAAACGGCCCAAGGGGCCGTTGTTCACCCCCAAGCGCCTGGTGATCGCCGGCGTGACGGTGGCCGTGATCGCCGGGTTCACCACCTTCCTGGTCCGCACCGCGATCGACAACGCGAACCAGCCGAAGACGCCGATCGACATCCTCGGGTTCAACCCCGACATCATCGGCAACGACCCCCGGATCGACGCGCTCAAGGCCGACGCCGCCACCGCCATGCAGGAGAGCAAGCTGGCCGGCGGCCGGGAGGGGCGCAAGCCCTTCGGCCCCGACGACAGCGTCGAGATCCCCAAGGAGGCGCCGGGTGGCGGCGGATTCCTGCCGGCCGACTTCCCGCCCGGTTCTTCGCCCGACCCCGGCTCCAACAAGGCCCTCGGCAAGCAGATGAACGCCGCCATGGGCTGGGAGGGCGAGTGGGGCTGCCTGGAGAAGTTGTGGGACAAGGAGAGCCACTGGAACGAGCGGGCGATGAACCGCTACTCCGGGGCCTACGGCATCCCGCAGTCGCTGCCCGGCAGCAAGATGGCCAGCGCGGGCTCCGACTGGCAGACCAACCCGGCCACCCAGATCAAGTGGGGTCTCGGCTACATCAAGGGCCGTTACGGCTCACCTTGTGGCGCCTGGGGGCACAGCCAGCGGGTGGGCTGGTACTAGGTAAGGAATGGCCATCCTTCGGCAAGGCTGAACAGCGGTTTGGCGCATTCCCCGCACGCTGGGGGGATGCGCCAAGGGCTGAAAGTCTCCGTCGCGGTCCCTGTCGGAAATGCCGGGCCCGCCAGCGACTCGTTCGACGCGTGCGTGCGCTCATTGCTGGAGCTCCCGCCGGACGAGTACGAAGTGATCTTCGCCGACGACGGGTCGACCGACGGGACCCGTAAGCGCCTCGACGCCCTCGCCGCCACGCGGTCGAACGTGCGGGTGCTGCACCTCGAACGGACCGGCGATCCGTCCCGGGGCCGCAACGCCGCGTTGTCAGTGGCGCTGGGCGAGTTCGTGTTCCTGATGAACGCGCACGACCGGCTGGAGCCGGGCGCGCTGCGACGGCTGTTCGAGCGGGCCAAGGAGACCGAGGCCGACGTGCTGGTCGGGCGGCTGAGCGGCGACGGGCCCGTCGCCGCCGCGTTCACCCGCGACCGCGACCGGGCCGACCTGCTCCGCGACCGGCTGCTCACCGCCGTGACCGCGCACAAGCTGTTCCGCCGCGAGTTCGTCGAGACCCACCAGCTCCGGTTCGCCGACCGGGCGCTGTCGGAGCAGGCGTTCGTGCTGCGGGCCTACCTGTCGGCGAAGGTGATCGCGGTCGCGGCCGGGCACGTGGTCTGCCACGTCGGTCCCACCGGTGAGCCCGAGCCGGGCGACTGGGACCTCGTCGCCGGGCTGAGCGCGATCATGGACATCGTCGAGGCCCAGACCGAGCCGGGTGGCCAGCGCGACCGCATCGCCGCCCACTTCTTCCGCAGCGTCGCGCTGCGCCGCCTCGGCCCGCCGTTCCTCGGCCTGCCGGCCGAGCGCCAGGAGCTTCTGTACGGCCATCTCAAGGCCATCACCGCCGCCCGGTTCCCCGAGACCCTCGACACCCATCTGCCGGTCCACCTGAGGGCCAGGGCGGCGCTGCTGCGTACCGGAGACACCAAGGGGATCGTCGACCTGGCCAGGGCGGCGCAGGGGACCCGGCTCGACGCCGAGCTGGGCGACCTGCGCTGGGAGGGCCACGTGTTGTCGCTCGCCCTGACGGCCGAGCTGGTCGCCGCCGACGGCACGCCGATGGTGTTCGCGGCCGACGGCGACCGGGTCTGGTGGGTGCCGCCGTCGCGGGTCGACCGGCTCGACCCCGCGCTGCGCGAGATCACCGACGCGGCCGACGAGGTGCGGATGGAGGTGTACGTGCGGCAGTCCGAGACCGGCGAGATGCACTTCCTGCCGGTGACCGGCGAGTTGCGGCGGCTGCCCGTCGAGGGCGGCGTGCGGCTGCGCGCCTCCGGCGACGCCCGGTTCGACGTCGGCACGGCCGCCTTCGGCCGCCCCCTCGACCCGGGCGTGTGGGAGGTGCACGTGCGGATGCGCGGCGTGAACCCCGCCAGGACCCGGGTCGTCCGCCCCGAGCGGGGTGTCACCTCGGCCGGGATGATGGCCGAGTATCCCCGGCGGCTCGTGGTGCCGTGCTGGTCGGACAAGGGCGAGCTGAGCGTCTGCGTCGAACCCCGCTCGTTCGCCGAGTCGATCGCGCTGGTCTCCCAGGAGACCACGGTCTCGGCGCACGACGGAGCGGTGTTCGTGTCGGTCCCGGTGCCCTATGTGCCGCCCAACGGCGGCCCGTCGGCCGAGCTGGTGCTGCGCAGGGTCGGCGGGAAGACCGTCGTGGCGCCCGCCCTCATCGAGCCGGGCGAGCCCGGCAAGTTCGCCGGTCAGCTCATCGCCAAGCTCCCCGCCGGGCGCGGTGGCCTCACCCGGGGGGTCTGGCGGCCCAAGCTGCGCATGGACGGCAGCCTCGTCGACCTCCGCTTCGCGGTCGAGACGCAGCGCGGCAGGGCGGTCGTGCGGCCCCTGGAGACCCCACGCCCGCCCACCGGCTGGAAGCGCATGATCGCCTCGCTCAAGCGGCGGTACGGGATGCTCTAACCCAGGTGTTTGCGGAGCGCCTCGCGGAACTCCTCGGGCTTCTCGATGTGCGGGCTGTGGCCGCAGTCGTCGAGGACGACCTCGGTGTGGTTCCCGTACGCCTCCAGGAACGCCCTGGTCTGGGCGATCATCGGCTGGGCCGGGGTGCCGGGGGAGCCGGGGATCGCGCCGATGGCGCCCAGGTGGGCCAGGTCGAACAGCGAGGTGTCCGAGACGATCACGTCGTCGGCGCCGCGCAGCCACAGGATCGGCGGCTTCGGGTCGACGCCGCTGAGGTCGATGCGGAAGTGGGCGGGCGACAGGGTGTTCAGCACGCCCCGGACGCCGGGCGCGACCCCCGGCCAGTTGTCCGAGGGGACCGTGTCGCCCGGGTAGTGGTCGTCGCCGATGCGGGTGGTCAGCATCGAGGCGACCCAGCGGTCCTCGCCGGGCACGGGGTTCTTCACGTACGTCGTGCGGAACACCCGCAGCGGCGTCACCGGGCCGTCGCCGGTGTCGCCGTTGGCCAGGGCCGACACGAAGTCGGGGTTGGCGCCGCCGGCGCCGCTGCCCGCGTGGTCGGCGTGGGTGGAGGCGCCCGCGACGTCGTGGGTGCCGCCGAAGCCGTACGGCGAGACCGGGTTGACCAGCGTCACGCTCGCCACGACCGACGGGCGGTCCATGAGCGCCTGGAGCACCACGCCGCCGCCCAGGCTCCAGCCGACCAGGTGCACCCGGTCGATCTCCAGCGTGTCGAGCAGCGCCAGCACGTCGTCGCTGTAGTCGCGCACCCCGCGCGAGGCGTCGACCGGCTCGGGGTCGGTGTCGCCGAAGCCGCGCAGGTCGACCGCGAGCGGCCGGTGGGTGGCGGCCAACGCCTCAAGGGTGTCCTCCCAGAAGGCGCCGGACGACACGTTGCCGTGCACGAACAGCACCGCTTCGCCCTCGGCGCCGGGCACCGACCGGACGTTCTGCGTCAACCTCGCGGTGCCGATTCGTTCCATTTTCATGTCCACAACCTATGGAGTGACGCCCATCACAACCATGGGCGTACGGCACATATCACCGGCCCGGCGGGTGGCGGAAGGCGCTACCGAGCCGCAGCGCGAGCTGGATCTCCAGGGCCCGCTCGGGCTCCTGCCAGTCGTCGCCGAGCAGCCGCCTGATCCGGTCGAGCCGCTGGGTGACCGTGTTGACGTGGATGTGCAGGGCCTCGGCGGTCCGGGTGAGCTGCCCGCCGCACGCGAAGTAGGCGGCCAGCGTCTGGACGAGCTGAGTGCCCTTCCTCTCGTCGTAGTCGGCCACCGCCCCGATCGCGCCCTGGACGAACCCGGCCACGTCGCGCCCCTCGCCGATCACCAGGCCGACGAAGCCGAGCTCGGCCGCGCCCGCGCCGTCGCCCGCCCGGCCGAGCGCCAGCAGGGCCGACGCGCACCGGCGGGCCTCCTCGTAGGCGGCGGCCACGTCGGACCCCGCCTGCGCCGCGCCCGCGGTGGCCGGCCGGCCCAGGCTGGCCGACAACTCGGCGGCCACCCGTTTGGCCGTCACGCCCGGTTTGTCGCCCGGGAGCAGCAGCACCACCTCGTCGCCGCGCGCGGTCGCCAGGCCACCCGTGAGGGCCGCCTCCGACGACGCCCAGAACGCCGCCCGCTCGCGCTGCCCGTCGTGGGTGACGGTCACCAGCACATGGGGTTCGGCCAGGTCGAGGCCCAGGCGGCGGGCCCGGTCGGGGAGACCGGCCAGGTCGGGCCGGGCGATCAGGTCGTCGAGCAACTCGCCGCGCACCCGGCCCTCGGCGTCGGCCACGCTGCGGCGGAACAGCAGCAGCAGCGCGGTGACCAGGGCGGCCCGCTCCAGGATGCGCCGGTCGGTGTCGGCCACCGGGCCGGCCGTGCGCAACACCAGCGTGCACAACGGCGCGCTCTCCGAACCGCCCACGTCGACCGAGGCGATCAGGTTCCGGCCGCGCTCCACCGACCTGCCCAGCGCCCGGGAGGCCCTGGCCGCGTCCGAGACGCTCGGATCGACGTCGCCCGGGTCGCCGGCCAGCGGCTCGCCCGTGCCGTCGAGCACGGTCAGCCTGCCGCCGATGACCTCGGTGACCACCGCCGCGACGTCCTCGACGCCGCCGCCCCGCAGCACCAGGCCGGTCATCCGGTCGTGGGCGTCGGCGGCCCGCTCGATGGCCGTGGAGTGGTTGCGGATCAGCCGGTTGGCCTCGCTCAGCTCGGTCAGCGCGGCCCGGGTCTCCTCCAGCAGGCGGGCGGTGTCGATGGCGACCGAGGCGTGCGCGGCCAGCGACGACAACAGCGCGATCTCCTCCCGCGCGAACGGCCGGGCGCCCCGGTCGGCCGCGAACAGCACGCCGATGACCTGGCCGCCCAGCCGCAGCGGCACCCCCAGGATCGCCACCAGCCCCTCTTCTGTGACGGCGTCGTCGATCGTGATGGTGTGGCGGAAGCGCTCGTCGGCGAAGTAGTCGGAGGTCGCGTAGCCCTCGCCCGTCTGGGCCACCAGGCCGCCGAGGCCGGCGCCGAGAGGGAGGCGTACAGAACGGAAACGGGCGGATATCACGCCGTCGGTGACCCGCATGTACGTGTCGCCGCGCTCGGCGTCGTTGAGCGTCAGATAGGCCACGTCGGTGCCGAGCAGCCCGCGCACCCGGCGCACGATGGCGGCGAGCACGGCGTCGATGTCACGCAGGCCCGCGAGGTCCTTGGCGGTGTCGAACAGCGCCGACAACTCCGCCTCCCGGCGGGCCCTGCGCCGCATCACGGCCCTGATCCGCAGCGCGGCGACCTTCTCGCGCTCCAGCTTTTCCAGTGTGGCCGGGTCGGCGCCCGCCGCCCGCGCCTGGAGCACCGGCCCCTCGAACTCGACGGCCGAGGCCTCCCTGGCCAGCAGTTCCAGGAAGACGTTCATCTATCGCGCGCTCCAGCCTCCGTCGAGCGGAATGGACACCCCCGTGATGAACGATCCCGCAGGGCCGCACAGATAGGCGACCATCTCGGCCACCTCTTCGGGTTCGACCAGCCGCTTGATGGCGGCCGGTTGCAACATGATGCGCTCGACCACGTCTTCGGGCGAGATCCGGTGCGCCTCCGCCTGCGCGGCGATCTGGTTCTCGACGAGCGGGGTGCGCACGTAGGCCGGGCAGACACAGGTCGAGGTGATCCCGTAGGGGGCGCCTTCGAGCGCGATCACCTTCGACAACCCTTCGAGGGCGTGCTTGGCCGTCACGTAGGCGACCTTGAACGGCGAGGCCCGCAGCCCGTGCACCGAGGAGATGTTCACCACCCGGCCGAACTTGTTCCCTTTCATGTACGGCATCGCCGCCCTGATCAGCCGGAAGGGCGCCTCCACCTGCACCGCCATCAGACGGGAGAAGATCTCCGGCGGGAACTCGTCGATGGGCGCGACGTGCTGGAACCCGGCGTTGTTCACGATGACGTCGGCCTGGGCGGCGTGCTCGACGAGCGGCCCCCGCTCGAAGACGGCCGGATCGGCGAGATCGGCAGTGACCGCGACGCCTCCGATCATGGCCGCGGTCTCGGCCGCCTCGGGTTCCCGCAGGTCGGCCACGACCACCCGGGCCCCTGCCGCGGCCAGCCTGATCGCGCAGGCCCGGCCGATGCCGCTGCCCGCGCCCGTCACCAGCGCCGTCCGCCCGGCGAGGTCTTCCGTCATGCGACCCGAATCTACGCGGGCGGATCTTCGGCGCCCATGTGGGGATCCGACATAACGGACTTTTCTGGTATGTGGCCGGTCATGGGGAGCACGTCGAGGAGTTCGTCCAGCTGTTCCTCGGTGAGCGTCGCGGCGGCGACGTGCCCCCTCTTCACGACCACGTCGCGGATCGTGGCCCGTTCGGCGAGCGCCTGCTTGGCGATCCGGGCGGCCTCCTCGTAGCCGAGGTAGCGGTTCAGCGGGGTGACGATGGAGGGGGAGGACTCGGCGTACTCCCGCAGCCGCTCCTCGTTGGCCGTGACGTCGCGGACGCAGCGGTCGGCGAGCAGCCGTGACACGTTCCCCAGCAGCCTGATCGACTCCAGCAGGTTCCGCGCGATCACCGGCATCTGCACGTTCAGCTCGAACGACCCCGACGCCCCCGCCATGGTGATCGTCGCGTCGTTGCCGACGACCTGCGCGGCGACCATCGTCACCGCCTCCGGCACGACCGGGTTGACCTTCCCCGGCATGATCGACGATCCCGGCTGGAGGTCGGGCAGATTGATCTCGCCCAGCCCCGTCCGCGGCCCCGACCCCATCCACCGCAGGTCATTGGCGATCTTGTTGAGCGAGACCGCGACGGTCTTCAGCACACCCGACAACTCGACGAGGGCGTCGCGCGCCCCCTGGGCCTCGAAGTGGTTCCTGGCCTCGGCGAACGGCAGGCCGGTGGCGCGGGAGATCTCCGCGATCACCTTCCCGGCCCACTCGCGGTCGGGGGTGTTGACGCCGGTGCCGACGGCCGTGCCGCCCAGCGGCAACTCGGCGACCCTCGGGAGCGCCGACTGGAGCCGCTCGATGCCGAGCTCGATCTGGGCCGCGTAACCGCCGAACTCCTGGCCGAGGGTGACCGGGGTGGCGTCCATGAGATGGGTCCGCCCCGACTTCACCACCTCGGCGAACTCCACCGACTTCGACTCCAGCGCGGTCGCCAGGTGCTCCAGCGCCGGGGTGAGGTTCTTCGACAACTCGATCACGGCGGCGACGTGGATGGAGGAGGGGAACACGTCGTTGGACGACTGGGCGGCGTTGACGTGGTCGTTGGGATGCACCGCCCGCCCCAGCCGCTCCTCCGCCAGCGTCGCGATCACCTCGTTGGCGTTCATGTTCGACGAGGTGCCGGAGCCGGTCTGGAAGACGTCGACGGGGAACTGCTCGTCCCACCTGTTCGCGGCCACCTCCCCGGCCGCCTCGGCGATCACCGCCGCCATGTCGGCCTCCAGCAGGCCGTAGGAGGCGTTCACCACGGCGGCGGCGGCCTTGACCGTGCCCAGCGCGGAGATGTGCGCCGGCTCCAGCCCTCGGCCGGAGACCGGGAAGTTCTCCACCGCACGCTGCGTCTGCGCCCGCCACTTGGCGAGATCCGGCACCTCGACCTCGCCCATGGAGTCATGCTCGATGCGCGTCATACAACCCAGTCTGTCCCCAGACGGGCGGATGATTCAGTCGGGGTGGCGCTGGAACCGGAACGAGGCGAAAACGGCCTCCCGCTGCTTCGCCGACTTGGCCCACTGTGCTTCCGGGACCGCGTAGTAGATCGCGAAGGCGCCCCCGTCGGACCCGTCGACCCACCGCGACACGACGTGGACCAGCCCGTTCTTGCCCTCGTAGGCGTATTCCCACTCGGCCGTGTCCGCGCCCTTGTAAGGAGAGGTCTCCAGAGGTGCGATCCGGATGAGCTCGTAGCCCTCGTAGGGCTGCCCGGCCTCGGCCGCCTCGATCGACTTCAGCAGATCGGTGGTGATCTGAACCGTGGCCACCCGGATGGTCGCCCTGCCCTTGGCGGAGAAGACGACCTGGGTTCCCTTGTCCGTACGCCCGAAGCCCGCCGGGACGTCGATGGTGTAACCCTCGCCCTGCTCCCGCCTGGTCCCCTTGGCCGGGGCCGGCGCCGGAGGCTCCGGCGGATAGGTGGCCGAGGTCGGGCTGGGCGGGATGATCCGCCCGGCGGTCCGGGTCGGCCCGGCACCGTTGGCCCCGAACGCCGAGACCGCCACCACGGCGAGCGCCACGAACGCGACGAACGCGAGGACGAGCAGCAGGACCAACCGGCCCTTGCCCTTCGGCTTGGCGGCCGGAGGGGGCGCGGTCCGGTGCATCGAGAAGATGTCGGTGCCCAGGCCACGGGGGACGGCTTGGGTGGCGTTGGGGTCGGGCTCGACCGGGCCCTGGCCTGGGGGGAAGCCGGGCTGGTACTGGCCCGGGGGCATCTGCGGTGGGGGGTAGCCGCCTGCGGGCGGGGAAGCCCAGTGCTGCGGAGGCTGCTGGGGGTGCGGCGGCAGCGGGAGCGCCGAGGGGGGAGTGGCGTCGGCGTCGATGTCGAGCCGGCGGGCCCCGGGATCGGGCGGGTAGACCCGCCTGCCGGGGAGTTGCCCCTGCACGACGGTGACGTCATCGGCGAGACCTGCGGGGCCGGCGGCATCGGACTTCACGATGACGACGGTCTGGTCATCGGAAACGGCGGGCCGCCGGAAACGCGTGGCATCGGGATCCTCGAACGCTCCAGCCCCAGCCGCGCCAGCGCCGGGGGCACCCACACCGGGACCGCCTGAACCAGCTTCACCGGGCCCGCCTACGCCAGGAGCACCTGCCCCAGGACCGCCTGCCCCAGGACCGCCTACGCCGGGACCGCCTGCGCCGGGACCGCCTGCGCCGGGACCGCCTGCGCCGGGACGGCCTGCGCTGGGACGGCCTGCGCTGGGACCGCCTGTGCCGGGACCGCCTGCGCCAGGAGCACCTGCGCCAGGAGTAGCTGCCCCAGGACCGCCTGCATCAGGGGAGGGAGCACCGCCGAGCCGGGTGCCCGCACGCGGGAACTCCCCGCCGGGACCCGAGGCGCCCACTCCGGGCCACGCACTGGCGGAGTCCGGACCTGTTCCAGGTCCGGAAATCTCGGCATCTGGGCTGCCCAAGTGAGCGCCCGGTCCCCAACCAGGTCCGCCAGAGCCGGGTCCGCCAGAGCCGGGTCCGCCAGAGCCAGGCCCGCCAGAGCCAGGTCCGCCAGAGCCAGGTCCGCCAGAGCCAGGCCCGCTGGGACCGGATCCGCCAGCTCCGGACGCGCCATGTCCCGAAATTTCGGCAGCCGGCGTGGCTGCAGCAGCGTCTTGCGCCGATCGGCCACGAGTGGAGGGGGTGGCACCCGCGCCGCCTGCTCCCGTGCCCGGCCTGACTCCTCCGGCTCCATGTCCCGAAATTTCGTGACGTGCGTCGCCGCCGGTGCCCGGTGCCGCCCCCGAGCCTGCCGGTCCAGAGGCATATGGCGCGCTGACTCCACTTGCGCCTGGTGCGACTCCACTCGCCTGTCCCGAAATTTCGGGATTTCCGCCACCGGCACCAGAAGATGCCTGCCCGCCAGGGCGGGATGTTCCAGCGAGTCCGCCGGGAGCACCCGTCGCAGGTGAAGGTGTAGGGGTCGTCGTCCGGTTCGGGTCCTGCGGACCTGCCGTGCTGCCCAGTACCGGCCGGGGTGTGCCGAACGGCCGGTCCACACTCGGGTCCCGGCCGCTGTCCCCGTATGGCGACACCGCGTCGGGGGCGAAGGCGCCCCCGCTGGGTCGGGGGGCGGCCGACGCGGGGAACTGGGTCATCGTCGGCGTGTCGGCGACCGCGCGGAGCAGGACGGAGGCGCGTTCGGCCGTGATGCGCTTCGTGTGGTCCTTCTCCAGCATCGCTTCGAGGACGGGGCGCAGTTGCCCGGCGTTCCTGGGCGGGTCGCACACCTCGGTCATCAGCGCGGCCAGGGTCTCGGCGATCGACCGGCGTTCGTACGCCGGCCGGGCCTCGACCGCGTAATAGAGGGTCGCGCCCAGCGACCACAGGTCGGATTCCGGCCCCGTGTAGTCGCCGCGGGCCCGTTCGGGGGCCGTGTAGCCCGGGGAGCCGATCACCATGCCGGTCTGCGTCAGGGCGGTGTCGCCGCGTGACTTCGCGATGCCGAAGTCGGTCAGGACCACCCGGCCCGAGTGGGTGATCAGCACGTTGCTCGGTTTCACGTCGCGGTGCAGGATGTCGGAGGCGTGGGCGGCGCGCAGGGCGCCCAGCAGGTCGGCGCCGATCTCGGCGACCAGGCGGGGCGGGAGGGGGCCGTCTTCGTCCACGACCTGTTCGAGGGAGCGGCCCTCGACGAGTTCCATGATGATCCACGGCACGCCGCCGACCTCGATCGCGTCGAAGATCGTCGCCACGGAGGGGTGGTGGACACGCGCGGCGGCGCGGCCTTCGCGGATCATGCGTTCGCGGAGTTCGGTGCGCTGCTCCTGGGTCAGCCCCGGATCCTGGCGGATCTCCTTGACCGCCACGTCACGCCCGAGGGTCCGGTCGACGGCACGCCAGACCGTGCCCATCGTGCCGCGCCCGAGGGGAGATATCAGTTCGTAGCGCTCCGCGAGCAGCCTGCTCTGCATGACTAGAAAGATAGCGTCCTAGGCCTTGAGGAACGCTTTAGGTTCACTTGCGAAATTTCTTCGGCCAGAACCGCCGTGGCAGCACTATCCGGACGAAGTTCCAGAAGCTCCGGGTCAGGGGCCCGATGGGTACGTCGTAGGTGGCCGGCTTCCGGTGTGAGCCTTCGGCCGGCCGTCGTCGCTGCGCCGGGACGGGCACCGCCTGGAACTCGCCGGTCGGATGGGGTTCGCGGGGGAAGACCTGCGGGCTCTGCGGCCGGGGCACGGCCGGACGGTTGTCGGCCCGGTGTTGCCCCCGGTGAGGCGGCTTCCTGACGGGGGGCGGCGTGAAGACGGGCGGCGGGGACGGCCGGACCGGCGGCCGGTGTATCGCGATGGGCTCTTCGGCCGTGCCGCCCGCGGCGATCCTGGCCAGCATCAACGCCGCCCGCACGCCGTCGAGCCGGACCGCCGGGTCGATCTGGAGCAGGCCGCGGAGCACGGGGGCCAGCGGGCCGGCGTTGTCCATCGGTATCGGGGCGCCGCTCGTCAGGGCGGCCAGCGCGGCGGCGGCCGTACGGCGGCCGTGCAGGCCCCGGCCCTCGACGGCGGTGTAGAGAGTCGCCCCGAGCGACCACAGGTCGGCGGCGGGGGAGGCCTTGTCGCCGAGGACACGCTCGGGCGCGATGTAACCGGCGGAACCCAGTACGATGCCCGCCTGGGTGATGGAAACGTCACCTTCGAGTGCGGCCAGTCCGAAGTCGGTGAGCACCGCCCGGTCGTGGGTGACGAGCACGTTGCTGGGCTTGACGTCGCGGTGGAGGATGCCCTTCGCGTGGACGGCGCGGAGCGCGCCGAGCACCTGGCGCCCGATCTCGGCGACCCTGATGGGATGTTGCGGGCCCTGCGCCTTGACCAGTTCTTCGAGCGACTGGGCCTTCAGCAGCTCCATGACGATCCACGGCCGGTCGTCTTCGGTGACGACGTCGTAGACGGTGATCACCGAGGGGTGGGCGACCATCGCGGTGGCCCGGCCCTCGCGTTCGGTGCGGGCGCACAACTCGGCCCGTAGTTCCTCGTCGAGGACGAGGGGCAGCCGCACCTCCTTGACCGCCACGTCGCGGTCGAGAAGTTCGTCACGCGCACGCCACACCGTGCCCATGCCGCCGCGGCCTACCGGCTGGAGGAGCCGGTAGCGCGCGGCTAACTGGTATCCGGACGGCGCACGCATGGGTGGCAGCTTACCGATTTGTGTACGAGTGCCTGTAGAGACCGGGCCGATTCATTGTCGAGAACTTTTGTCAAACTCCGTCAGGTTCGGCGTCCGATGGACAGAATCGGCCCCGTTGTGTCGGTGAAGAAGTCGTTGCCCTTGTCGTCCACCACGATGAACGCCGGGAAATCGACCACGTCGATCTTCCAGACCGCTTCCATGCCGAGTTCCGGATATTCCAGGACCTCGACCTTCTTGATGCAGTCTTGCGCGAGCCGCGCGGCCGGGCCGCCGATCGAGCCGAGGTAGAACCCGCCGTAGGACTTGCAGGCGTCGGTGACCTGCTTCGACCGGTTGCCCTTGGCCAGCATGACCATCGAGCCGCCCGCCGCCTGGAAGCGCTCGACGTAGGAGTCCATGCGGCCGGCGGTGGTCGGGCCGAAGGAGCCGGAGGCGTATCCCTCGGGCGTCTTCGCGGGTCCCGCGTAGTAGACGGCGTGGTCTTTCAGATATTGGGGCATCTCGCCGCCGGCGTCGAGGAGCTCGCCGATCTTGGCGTGGGCGATGTCGCGGGCCACCACCAGGGGGCCGGTCAGCGACAACCGGGTCTTCACCGGGTATTTCGACAACTCGGCCAGGACCTCGGACATCGGGCGGTTGAGGTCGACGCTCACGACGTCGCCGCCGAGGTGCTCGTCGGTGGTGTCGGGCAGGAAGCGGGCCGGGTCGGTCTCCAGCTGCTCCAGGAAGACGCCCTCGGCGGTGATCTTCGCGAGCGCCTGGCGGTCGGCCGAGCAGGAGACCGCGATGGCGACCGGGCACGACGCGCCGTGGCGGGGCAGCCGGATCACGCGGACGTCGTGGCAGAAGTATTTGCCGCCGAACTGGGCGCCGATGCCGAGCTTCTGGGTCAGCTCGAAGACCTTCTGCTCCATCTCCAGGTCGCGGAAGCCGTGGCCCTCGGGGGAGCCCTCGGTCGGCAGGGCGTCGAGGTAGCGGGCGCTGGCGTATTTCGCGGTCTTCAGGGCGAACTCGGCGGAGGTGCCGCCCACGACGACGGCGAGGTGGTAGGGCGGGCAGGCGGCCGTGCCGAGCGAGCGGATCTTCTCCTCCAGGAAGGCCAGCATGCGCTTCTCGTTGAGGACCGCCTTGGTCTCCTGGTAGAGGAACGACTTGTTGGCCGACCCGCCGCCCTTGGCCATGAACAGCAGCTTGTAGGCGTCGTCGCCCTCGGCGTAGAGCTCGATCTGGGCGGGCAGGTTGGAGCCGGTGTTCTTCTCCTCCCACATGGTGATCGGGGCCATCTGGGAGTAGCGGAGGTTCAGCTTCGTGTAGGCGTCGTAGACGCCACGCGAGATGTGCTCGGCGTCGCGCCCGTCGGTCAGCACGTGGCGGCCCCGCTTGCCCATCACGATCGCGGTGCCGGTGTCCTGGCACATGGGGAGCACGCCGCCGGCCGAGATCGACGCGTTCTTCAGCAGGTCGAGGGCGACGAACCGGTCGTTGCCGCTCGACTCGGGGTCGTCGACGATCTTGCGGAGCTGGGCCAGGTGGGAGGCGCGCAGGTAGTGGGAGATGTCGTGGACCGCGGTCTCGGTCAGCAACCGCAGCGCCTCGGGCTCGACCTCGAGGAACCGCCGCCCGGCCGCCTCGACGACCCTGACCCCTTCTGACGTGATCAGCCGGTATTCCGTCTCGTCGGCTCCCAGGGGGAGGAGGTCGGTGTAGCTGAACTCGGGCATGGGGTCGAGCCTCCGTTGATCACGCCGGTGTGAGTCTTCAAAGACTGTACGGCAACCGCCCGACACCCCTGCCCGAAGGTGCAAATAGTGAGAAACTAGACATTAGACCTGAACGCGGGAGGAATCATGGCCATTATCGCGCTCGGCATCATCGGCGTCGTCGCCCTCGTCTCGGTCCTCATCGTCATGCTGATCAGAAGCGTCAAGAAGAACATGAACGACCCGCACCCGCACTGGCCGATCGGGTAGCAGCCCGACCACGATGCCGCCCACCACGACGGCGGCTCCGGCCAGTTCGGCGCCCGACGGCAGGCCCAGCCCGATGAGGGTCCCGGTCGTGATCGCGCCGACCGGGATCACGCCGGCGAACAGCCCGGCGCGGCCGGGCCCCAGCCGCGGCAGCGCGGTGTACCAGAGGAAGAACGCGCCACATGTCACCACCGAGGCGAGATAGGCGAAGCCCAGCGCCTCGGGCACCGTCGGCACGCGCAGCATCGCCGTGCCGTCGGCGACCAGCCCTGTCACGGCCAGCAGCGGCACGGCCAGCGCCACCGACCAGGCCGTCACGCCCACCGCGCCCAGCTTCGGCAGCAGCGGCAGCGCCAGCAGCGAGAAGCACACCTCGCACGCGACCGCCCCCAGCGCCCAGAGCAGCGAGCCGACCCCGCCCCCGCCGAGCCCGGTCGCCAGCAGCGCCCCGGCCACCACGATCCCCGCCGCCACGACCAGGCGGGGCCTCGGCTTGCGCGTGGTCACCACCGCCATCACCAGAGGCACCGTCGCCAGCATGGTCCCCACGAGCGCCGGACCGGCCCCCCGCGTCGACTCGACCACGCAGACGTTGAACAACACCAGGCCGGTCAGCGCGAGTGCGACCAGCAGCCCGAAATCCCTTACCGTGAGGTGGGCTCTGGGCCTGGAGGTCGCCTTCATGATCACGAACATGATCAGGGCGGCGACGGCGTAACGCACCGTTTGCCCGCCGTAGAGGGGATAGTCCTTGATCAGGCCACTCACCGCGGCGAGAGTGCCCACCAGGAACATCGCCCCCGCCGCCGCGGCCACCGTCGTGCCTTTGTTCATGACGATGGATGCTAGGAATGAAATGGTTCACAGAATCAGTCCAATCCCTCCGGTAAAACGAGGACCAATCGTTGGCCGACCTGCATCTCTCCCTTGACCGCCAGGCCGGCGGTCTCGCCCGCCAGGTGGCCGGCGAACTCCGCGAGGCGGTGCGAACCGGCCGGCTGCCCGCGGGCACCCGGCTCCCGGCGAGCCGTGATCTGGCGCGGGATCTGGCGGTCTCGCGCGGGGTGGTCGTGGAGGCGTACGAGCAACTCGTCGCCGAGGGCTTCCTGGAGTCGCGGATCGGGGCCGGGACGACCGTGGCCGCCGTCGCGATCGAGGAACCCGCCTCCCCGGCCGACGCGGCGGGCGACTTCGGCGGCCGGCCGACCTCGCCCGACCTCGGGGCCTTCCCCCGGCAGGCGTGGAGCGCCTCCTACCGCCACGTGCTGGCCACGCTGCCGCACGACGCGCTCGACTACGGCGACCCGGGCGGCGTGCCCGAGTTGCGGGGCGAGCTCGCGGCCTATCTGCGGCGGGTCCGCGCGGCGCGGGCCGAGCCCGAGAACGTCGTGGTGGTCACCGGGGTGGCGCAGGGGTTGTCGCTGGTCGTCCAGGCGCTCGGGCCGCTGCGGCTGGCCACCGAACTGCCGACGAGCGAGCGGCAGACCCCGCTGCTCCGCCGGGCGGGGGCCGAACTGGTCGGGATCCCGGTCGACGACGAGGGCATCGACGTCGCCGAGCTGGCCCGCAGCGGCGCCCGCGGGGTGCTGCTGACCCCGGCCCACCACTATCCGACCGGGGTGGTGCTGTCGCCGCGCCGCCGGGCCGAGCTGATCTCCTGGGCGGCCCGGACCGGGGCGACCATCCTCGAAGACGACTACGACGCCGAGTTCCGGTTCGACCGCGAGCCCGTCGGCTGCCTCCAGGGGCTGGCCCCCGGCCGGGTGGTGCTGGCCGGGAGCGTCAGCAAGGCCCTCGCGCCGGGACTGCGGCTGGGCTGGCTGGTCGCGCCCGCCTCGCTCGCCGCCGAACTGCGGAAGTTCCGGGGCGAGTTCGACCTGGGGTCACCGGTGCTCGACCAGTACACGCTGGCCCACTTCATCGCCACCGGCGCCTACGACCGGCACCTGCGGCGGATGCGCCGCGAATACCGGGCCCGCCGCGACGCCCTGGTGGGCGCGCTGGCCGAGCGGTTCCCCGAGGTGAAGGTCTGCGGCATCTCGGCCGGGCTGCACCTGTTCGCCGAGCTGCCGCCCGAGTGGGACGCCCGCGCGTTCGCCGCGCAGGCGGTCGCGGCCGGGCTGGCCGCCGAACCGGTCGACGGCCCGGCCGTGGTCATCGGTTTCGCTCGGTGGCCTGGCCATCGGCTCGCGGCAGCCGTACGGGAGATGCGAAGCCCCTAGCCAGCACCACGATCCCGGCGGCCAGCACGAGCGGCGCGACGAACGCGACCTGGAACCCGGCGGCGTCGCCGATGCCGCCGACCAGCGCGGCCCCGACGATGAAGCCGACGTAGTTGAACATGTTGACCCGGGCGATGGCCACCCCGGTCCCGGCCGGGTCGAGCCGCCCGGCCGCCGAGAACGACTGCGGCGCGACCACCGAGAGCCCGACCCCGGTCAGCGCGAACCCGGCGATCGCCACCGCCTCGTCCGGCGCGAGCACGATCAGCAGGAAGCCCAGCGCCGCGACCACCCCGCCGACCCGCACGATCGTGGCGGGCCCGAACCGGCTGACCGCCGCGTCGCCGCCGATCCGCACGACGAAGGTCGTCGCCTGGTAGGCCCCCAGCGCCCACGGCGCCATCCACGCCTCGGCGGTGAGCGCCTGGTCGAAGTAGACCGACCCGAAGTTCGACACCGACGCGTCGCCGACGTAGAGGAAGGCCATCGCCAGGCACAGCGGCAGGATCGGCCGCCACGGGATCGTCGCCGGGCCGGTCTCCACGGCCGTCTCGACGTGCTCCTCGGCCGGGCCGAACAACCAGCGGTTGGCGGCCAGCGAGATCACCACGGCCGGGATCATCACGATCGTGAACGCCGGCCCCAGGTGGAGCCCGAGCCCCGTCGCGTTCGACGCCCACGCGGCCCCGATCACCGCCGCCAGGCTCCAGAGGGCGTGGAACCCCGTCATCACCGGCCGGGCGTAACGCCGTTCGACGGCGGTGCCCTGCATGTTCATCCCGGCGTCGACCCCGCCCAGGCCCAGCCCGAACAGCACCAGCGCCGTCACCAGGACCGGCACGCTCGCCGCCCACCCGCTGAGCGCGACGGCGGCGCAGGCGAGCGGCTGGACGTACCGGAGCATGGACCGGCTGCCCCACCGGGCCGCCACCTGGCCCGCGACGACGCTGCCCACGCCCGCGATGACCGGCACGACCAGCAGGAGGAGGGTCAGCTCGCCGTCGTCGAGGCCGTGTTTGTTCTGTAGCGCCGCGACCTGGGTGAGCAGCGTCGAGAACGTGAGGCCCTGCACGAAGAACACCGCGAACGCGGCGAGGCGGGCCTGCCGGTCACGAGGCACTGGAGCCTCCCGAACATGAGCGAGGTTCAAGATTTCGCCCAGGCTAGGGGCGGGCCTCTTCCAGGTCAACAAGTCCCCGCCCGCGAAGGCGATCGGGCCGTTGAGAGCCGGGCGGAGCCGTAACGGAGGAAGGGGCTTCGGTCTCCGGGGGAACCCCGACCGCGGATCCGGGGTCGTCCCGGGTGGGCGATCCCCGGCCACCGCGTAATCTTCGAAGGGTGAGTAGCGACTTCCGGGAATGGATCGCCGCCCTGGTCACCCCCAGGGAGACCCCGTCGGGCCCGCGGCCCGAGGAACTGCGCGCCTCCGACGCCGATCGTGAGCGGGTCATCGCCGTGCTCACCGAGGCCGCCGCCGACGGGCGGTTGTCCCGGCTCGAACACGAGGAACGTGTCGACGCCGCCTACCGATCGTTGACGCTCGGGCAGCTCATGGTGCTCACCCAGGATCTGCTGCCGCCCGACCAGCAGCCGATCGCGCTGCACAACCGGCCGGTCGCGGCGGTCTTCCGCAACGAGTCGCGCGGCGGCCGCTGGGTGGTGCCCTCGACCGTCCCGGTGAGCTCGATCGGGGGCAAGGTCGAGCTCGACCTGCGCGAGGCGCTGCTGCAGTCGCGCCGGATCGTCGTGCAGCTCGCCGTGGTGGCCGGCACGGTCAACATGACGGTGCCCGAGGGGGTACGCATCATGATCGCCCCCGGCGCCCGCATCGGCCAGTTCAAAGACCAGACGCGACCACCCGCCGACCCCGACTGCCCGGTCATCGAACTGGCCGGATACGTCTGGGGCGGGCGGGTGCTCGCCAAGTCGCCCAAGCCGCCCAAGAAGGGCCGGCGTCGTTAGAGGGCCGTGTCGAAGTTGATCGCGCTGTAGGCGCCCAGCTTCCAGAGCTGGTGCTCGCTCTCGATCCGCCTGATCGTGCCCGACCGGCCGCGCATGACCAGCGAGTAGGTGTGCGCCACGCCGCCCCGGTTGCGCAGGCCGCCCTGGTAGCGGACGCCGTTCATCAGCTCGCCGTCGGTCACGCCGGTCGCGGCGAAGAACACGTCGTCGGAGCTCACCAGGTCGTCGGTGGTGAGCACCCGGTTCAGGTCGAGGCCCGCGTCGAGGGCGCGGCGGCGTTCGGCGTCGTCCTGGGGCCAGAGCTTGCCCTGGATGACGCCGCCCAGGCACTTCATCGCGCAGGCCGCGACGGTGCCCTCGGGGGTGCCGCCGATGCCGAGCATCAGGTCGACGCCGGTGCCCGGCTGCGCGGCCATGATCGCGCCCGCGACGTCGCCGTCGGTGATGAACTTGATCCGCGCGCCGGTCTCCCGGATCTCCTGGACGATCTTCTCGTGCCGGGTCCGGTCGAGGATGACCACGGTGACGTCGGAGGCCTTGCCGCCCTTCGCCTTGGCCACCGCCGCCACGTTGTGGGCCACCGGCGCCTCGATGTCCACGACGCCGGCCGCCTCGGCGCCGGTGACGAGCTTCTCCATGTAGAAGACGGCGCTGGAGTCGTACATCGAACCCCTGGGGCTCACCGCGATCACCGAGATGGCGTTGTTCATGCCCAGGGCGCACAGGCGGGTGCCGTCGATCGGGTCGACCGCCACGTCGCACTCGGGGCCGCTGCCGTCGCCGACCTCCTCGCCGTTGAACAACATCGGGGCCTGGTCCTTCTCGCCCTCGCCGATCACCACCTTGCCGCGCATCGACACCGTGTTGATCAACTGGCGCATCGCGCTGACCGCCGCCCCGTCGGCGCCGTTCTTGTCACCCCGGCCGACCCAGCGGGCGCTGGCCATCGCCGCCGCCTCGGTCACCCTGACCAGTTCGAGGGCGAGGTTGCGGTCGGGCGCATGGCGGTCGGTGGCAAGCGGCGGCGGTACAGACTGGTCTGAGTTCATCGCGTCTCCTTGAGGTATGACACTGCCTTACCCGGTATCGCCCGTTGATTCTGCGTGAGTCGTGCCACACCACCCGGCTCCATCGATAATCTCGCCTGCATGAGCGGCGACAACATCAAGGAGACCGGCCGGGGCACCTCGGAAAGAGGCGCGGCGACCCGGGTCGCGCTTCTCGACGCCGCCCGCGACGTGTTCATCACCCAGGGGTTCGCCGAGGCCGGGGTCACCGAGGTGGTCCAGCGGGCCGGGGCCAGCGTCGGCAGCCTCTACCACCACTTCTCCGGCAAGGCCGACCTCTACCGGGCGCTGTTCGACGAGTTCCAGGACCGGCAGGCCCAGCGCACCAAGACCGCCGTACACGCCGCCCGGACCGGGGGCGAGACCGAGCCGATGAAGTTGTTCCTGGCCGGGGCGCGGGCCTACCTCGACGGCTGCGTGCAGGAACGCGACCTGGCGGCGCTGTTCCTGCGGGGTGACGGGCCGCCCGGTTTCGAGGTGGTCATCCGCGAGCGGCTGCGCACGTGGGCCCGCCGCAACGCCTCGCTCTTCGAGCACGAAGACGCGCTGGTGGTGGTGATCACGGGGGCGCTGGCGGCGGTCGTCCAGGAACTGACCCTGTCGGCCGACCTCGACGCGGCCCGGCTGATGGCCGACCAGGCCCTCGGCATCATCGGCCGGATCAGGAACCCCTGACCGCAGCCGGTAACCTCGTTGACCGTGCGCCGATTCACCCAGGGCCTCTACGGCTACGCCTTCGCGCTGCTCGTCTGCTTCGCGGGCGTCGGCCTGTTCCTGCTGACCACCCCGCAGGGCCGGACCGAGCACATCCCGCGCGTCGACTTCACCATCGACGCCAAGAACGCCGCCGGCGCGGCCGAGTTCCCGATCGCGGTGCCCCAGCCGGTCCAGCCCGACTGGGTGCCGACCAGCTCCCGTCTCACCGACGAGGGCGGCGTGGTCACCTGGCGGCTGGGCTTCGCGACCGCCAAGCGCATGCACGCCATGCTGGCCCAGAGCAACGAGCAGCCCACGGCCGGGTTCGCCAACCGCCTGGCCAACACCGAGACCTCGATCGGCACCGAGGTGATCAAGGGCACGACCTGGGAGAAGCGCTTCCGGGAAGACAAGAACCAGAGGTCGCTGGTGCGCGTCGCCGACGGCCGGACCGTCGTCGTCACCGGCTCGGCCGACTGGCCGGAGCTGACCGCGCTCGCGGCCAGCCTGGTCGAGCGCGACGTCTAGAAGGGGGCCTCGTCGGAGGCGGGCTCGGGGCGGCGTTCGGCCATCGCGGCGGCCAGCTTGACCCGGGCGCCCTGGAGCCAGCTCTCGCAGATCGCGGCCAGCTTCTCGCCGCGTTCCCACAGTTCGATCGACTGCTCCAGGGTCAGGCCGCCCGCTTCCAGGCGGCGCACCACCTCGGTCAGCTCCTCGCGCGCCTTCTCGTAGGACGGCGTCTTCTCGTCAGCCACGCTGCCCACCCTAAAGGCCGGTGACCTCGACCCCGACCCGATCGTCGGGGAACCTGACGGTGAGCGCCTCGCCCTCGGTGAGTTCGGCGGCCTTCCTGACCACCTCGCCCGACGGCTTCTGCACGATCGCGTAGCCCCGTTCGAGGGTCGCGGCGGGCGAGAGGGCCACCAGCCGGGCCCTGAGGTGCTCCAGCCCGTCGGAGCTGCGGTGCAGCGAATGGTCGAGCACCCGCCGGGCCCGGTCTCTGAGCTGGTCGACCTGTTCGGCGCGGCGTTCGATCTCGCGTACGGGATCGGCGAGCGACGGCCGCGACCGCACCGCGTTCACCCACGCGAGCTCCCGCTCCAGCCAGCCGCCCATGACGCGCCTGCCCCGGTCGCGCAACTGGTGGACCAGCGCGAGCTGCTCGCCCACGTCGGGCACCACCTTCTTGGCGGCGTCGGTGGGGGTGGAGGCCCGCAGGTCGGCCACCAGATCCAGCAGCGGCGAGTCCTGTTCGTGGCCGATCGCGCTCACCACCGGGGTGCGGCAGGCCGCGACCGCCCTGACCAGCGACTCGTCGGAGAACGGCAGCAGGTCCTCCAGCGATCCGCCGCCCCGGGCCACGATGATCACGTCGACCTCGCGGTCGGCGTCGAGCCGGTGCAGCGCGTCGGTCACCTCGGCGACCGCCAGCCCGCCCTGCACCGCCACCTGCTCGACCTTGAACCGGACGGCCGGCCACCTGCGCCGGGCGTTCTCCAGCACGTCGCGCTCGGCCGCCGAGTCGCGCCCGCAGATCAGCCCGACGGTCCCCGGCAGGAACGGCAACCGGCGCTTGCGGTCGTTGTTGAACAGCCCCTCGGCCGCCAGCACCTGCCGCAGCCGCTCCAGCCGGGCCAGCAACTCGCCGACCCCGACGGGCCGGATCTCCATGGCGGTGAACGCGAACGACCCCCGGTTGACCCAGAAGTCGGCCTTGACGTGCACCACCACCCGCGCGCCGTCGACCGGGCGCGGGAGACTCGACTCGTAGACGTTCCGGGCGCACGTCACCCGGGCCGACACGTTGGCGACCGGGTCGCGCAGGGTCATGAACACCGTGCCGCCCCGGGCGGTCAGCTCGGTGATCTGGCCTTCGACCCAGACCGTGCCGAGCTTCCCGATCCACTGGGCGACCATCTGCAGCACCGACCTGACCGGCAGGGGCGCCTCGGGGGAGGTCTTCGCGCTCACCTGCTCAGCTTTCCAGCTTCGCCAGCCGGTTCTCGAACATCCGGATCACCTCCGGGCGCGCCGTGCTCGCCTTCTCGTAGTCGATCCAGCTCTGGATCTCCTCCTTCGACCGGCCGCGCATCCGGGCCCGGAGGGAGGCGAAGGTCAGGTCGGCGTAGCCGGGGATGGGCTCGGCGGGCAGGTCCCGGGCCGGGGGCTCCTCGGCGTGACCCGGGGTGACTTCGGGGACGGCCGTGTCGGTGACCGGCTCGCCCGGCGTCTTCTTCGCGGGCTTGGGCGCCGGCGGGATCTTCGAGGGGACGGCGGGCTCGGCGGCCAGCGCGGGGTCGGAGGAGGGCTCGGTGGTCTTCTGCCCCTGCGGTTCGGCGGCGACGGGGGTGGGCTCCTCCTCCTGCTTCTCCTTGGCCTTCTGGGAGGCCTCGGGGGTGGCGGCGGGGGTGGTCGCCTCGTGGTCGGCCGTCTCGGCGACCTTCTCCTCGGTGTTCTCGGCCTTCGCCGGTTCCGCGAGGGCGGGGTCGGTGGCGGCGTGGGGCGTGGTCTCGGTGGATGCCTTCGCGGCTTCGCTCACAGGGGTCTCCTCAGCCTTCGCGCCCGAGGCGACCAGGCGGTCGCCCTTGGGGGCGCTACCCCCCGGCTGGAAGATGACCGGTTCGGGCTTGTCCGATTTGGCCGGACGGGGCGCGAAGATGACCGGCTCGCGGCGCGGCTTCTTCTCCTCCTCTTCCTCGACCGCGATGTCGGAGACGGACTTCACGCCGGGCCGGGAGGGATCGGTGGGGTGCTCCTCGGCCGGGGCGTTGCCGGTGACCCGCTTCAGGGTGGTGCGGACCCGGTCGCCCAGGAGGAGCGCCTGACCCACACCGCTCAGCGCGCCCTGGAGCGCCAGCATGGGCAGGTCTTTCACCTTCTGTGATATCTCGTCACGGTTGTTATAGACCTCGCGAATGGGCTTCGTGATCGTACGCAAGAGGGACATGGGCAGCTCCCAGGAGATATTCCGTTGATGTCGCAGTCTGGCAAGACTGGCGCGGGCGGAGGTCAAGCCACTGCAGACCATCCACGTAGCATGAGACCATGACGTCACAGACCCCCGCGACCATTACAGATCGCCGTCGTGTCCTGGTGGCGAAGCCGCGCGGTTACTGCGCCGGCGTCGACCGGGCGGTAGAGGCCGTGGAGCGGGCATTGGCGCAGTACGGCGCGCCGATCTACGTGCGTAAGCAGATCGTCCACAACACCTTCGTCGTCAAGACACTCGAAGAGCGCGGCGCCGTCTTCGTCGACGAGACCGAGGAGGTCCCCGAGGGGGCCATCGTCGTGTTCTCGGCCCACGGAGTCTCCCCGGCGGTCCACCAGGAGGCCGCCCAGCGGAGCCTGAAGACCATCGACGCGACCTGCCCGCTGGTCACCAAGGTGCACAACGAGGCCAAGCGCTTCGCCGCGCAAGACTACGACATCCTCCTGATCGGCCACGAGGGCCACGAAGAGGTCGAGGGCACGGCCGGCGAGGCGCCCGACCACGTCCGCCTGGTCGACGGCCTCGACGGCGTCGAGACCGTCGAGGTGCGCGACCCGTCGAGGGTCGTGTGGTTGTCGCAGACCACCCTCTCGGTCGACGAGACCACCGAGACGGTCACCCGCCTCAAGAACCGCTTCCCGAACCTGATCGACCCGCCCAGCGACGACATCTGCTACGCGACGTCCAACCGCCAGACGGCGGTCAAGGAGATCGCCGCCGAGGCCCAGCTCGTGATCGTGGTGGGGTCGTCGAACTCGTCCAACTCCAAGCGCCTGGTCGAGGTGGCCCTCGACTACGGCGCCGACGCCTCCTACCTCGTCGACGACGCCACGTTCGTCGACCCGGCGTGGCTCGACGGCGTCACGACGGTCGGCGTGACGAGCGGCGCGTCGGTGCCCGAGATCCTGGTCGAGGGCGTGCTGGCCAAGCTGGCCGCCCACGGCTTCGGCGACGTCGAGGAGATCGAGTCGGTGACCGAGAAGATGCGCTTCGCGCTGCCCCACGAGCTCCGCAAGGACCTGCGGGCCTGACGGCCCGCCAGCCCCCGGGCCGTCAGACCTGGGGGCGGTCTTCCTTCGCGGTGCCGTAGACCTTGGGTTCGAAGTAGCCCTCGGGCTCGGCGTCGAACTCCTCTTTGCTCTTGCGCGGCGCCGGGACCCGGCTCTTCATGTCCTCGCGGGTCGCGCGCACGCTCTGCGGCAACCCCCGATACCAGGCCAGGCCCAGGGCCAGCGCCGATCCGGCGAACAACCACGGCGCCGCCGCCGACAGGGTCGTGAACATGCCCAGGCCCAGCGACTGGAGGGCCGAGTCGGCGCCCAGCGCGCTCAGGATCTCGACGATCAGGGCCGACACGAAGAAGACCAGGGGCGGGGACACCACCAGGGTCAGCAGGTCGCGCGGGTTCACCAGCCAGACCGCCGCCAGCACCCCCACGAGGAAGAACGGCCCCGGGAGGGTGAACTGTCCGAGCAGACAGACGAAGAACAGCAGCGTGATGGCGCCGCGCGCGGTCACCTTCATCTCTCCGGCCCCCCTCCCTGGTGGCTCAAGCTACCGTCATATCCGGTGTCGTCCCCGACGAGTTCGGGCATCGACAACGACCGTGGCGACTCCTCGACCGGCTGCGGGGCCGGCAGAAGGCTCTCCACCAGGCCGAGGTCGGTCATCTTGCGGGCACTCACCAGCACGCGGCTCTCAAGAGAGCCCACCGTCCTGTTGTACGCCGCCACGGCCCGCGCCAACGATCTTCCCAGACCGTCGACCTGCCGTCCGAGACTGCCGAGCCGGTCGTACAACTCCTTGCCGAGGTCGAACACGGCCTTGGCGTTCTCGCTCAGCGCCGCCTGCTGCCAGGCGTAGCTCGCGGTGCGGAGCATCGTGATCAACGTGGTGGGGGTCGCGATGTGGACCCGCCGGTTCATCGCGTATTCGAGCAGCGAGGGGTCCCGCTCCAGCGCCGGGGCCAGGAACGCCTCGCCCGGGATGAACAGCACCATGAACTCGGGCGCGGGGCTGAACGCCTGCCAGTAGGTCTTGGCCGCCAGCCGGTCGACATGGTCGCGCAGGTGGCGGGCGTGCGCGTCGAGCCGGGCGCCGGCCAGGTCGGGGTCGCCCGCCTCGGACGCCTCCAGATAGGCCGCCAGCGACACCTTCGAGTCGACGACGATGTTCTTGCCGCCGCTCAACCTGACGATCATGTCGGGCCGCACCGGCCCGTCGGGGGTCATCGCGGTGACCTGCTCGTCGAAGTCGCAGAACCGGGCCATCCCGGCGATCTCCGCCACCCGGCGCAGTTGCAGCTCACCCCAGCGTCCCCGGGCCTCGGGCCGCCGCAGCGCCCGGACCAGCGCCGAGGTCTGCGACTTGAGCTGCTCGGAGCTGTGCCGGACGAACTCCATCTGCTGGGCGAGCTCCGCGCGGGCCACCCGCGCCCCCGACTCGCTCTCGCGGAGTTGCTCCTCGACCTTCGCGAGGGTCTCGCGTAACGGCCCCACGAGGTTCTCCACGGCCTCGCGGCGCAGGTCGAGATCGCCGGCCGCCTCCGCCCTGGTCGTGTTCAGGCGGTTCTCGGCGAGTTCGAGGAAACGCAGGTTGTTGACGTCGAGCGCGCGGGCCGACAGGGCCTGGAAGCGCTCGGCGAGTTGCTCCTCGACGTACACCACCTTCTCTTCGGCCGCCCGGGCGCGCGCTTCGGCGTCGGCGAGCTTGACGGCGGCCTCGGCGTTCGCGCCCGCCGATCGGGCGCGCCCGACGACGAACCCGATGGCGAGCCCGGCCGCCAGGCCCACCAGCAGTTGGAGGGCGAGAGCCAGGACATCCACGTCCTGGATGATCCCAGGCTTTTCCCGGCAGAAGAGGGAGGCTCGCCCTCCGCATACCCCGCCACGACCCAGAGTTTGCCCACGATGGGGTTTGACGAGCGGCGTACCGGATTCCAATAGACTCGAATTCCGTGAGCCTGAGCATCGGGATCGTCGGCCTCCCCAACGTCGGCAAGAGCACCCTCTTCAACGCGCTGACCAAGAGCGCCAACGCCCTCGCGGCCAACTATCCGTTCGCCACGATCGAGCCCAACGTGGGCATCGTGGGCGTGCCCGACGACCGGCTCGCCAAGCTCGCCGAGATCTACGACTCGGCGAAGATCCTGCCCGCCAAGGTCGAGTTCGTCGACATCGCCGGTCTGGTCAAGGGCGCCTCCGAGGGGCAGGGCCGGGGCAACCAGTTCCTCGCCAACATTCGCGAGACCGACGCGATCTGCCAGGTCATCCGGGTGTTCGGCGACCCCGACGTGACCCACGTCGACGGCGGCGTCGAGCCCGGCCGCGACATCGAGACGATCAACACCGAGCTGATCCTCGCCGACATGCAGACCATCGAGAAGGCGATCCCGCGGCTCCAGAAGGAGTCCCGCACCAACAAGGACCGCAAGGCCACCCTGGAGGCCGCCGAGGCCGCCATGAAGGTCCTCGACGGCGGCACCACCCTCTACGCGGCCGGCACCGACCTCACCGACCTGCGCGAGCTCCACCTGCTGACGGCCAAGCCGTTCCTCTACGTCTTCAACCTCGACGCCGACGAACTCGTCGACGAGGAGCTCCGCGCCCGCCTGTCGGCCATCGTGGCCCCCGCCGAGGCCGTCTTCCTCGACGCGAAGATCGAGTCGGAGCTGGTCGAGCTGTCCGACGAGGAGGCCCTGGAGCTGCTCCAGTCGGTCGGCCAGTCGGAGTCGGGCCTGTCGCAGCTCGCCCGGGTCGGCTTCGAGACCCTCGGCCTGCAGACCTACCTGACGGCCGGCCCGAAGGAGACCCGGGCCTGGACCATCAAGAAGGGCGCCACCGCCCCCGAGGCCGCGGGCGTCATCCACACCGACTTCCAGCGCGGCTTCATCAAGGCCGAGGTCATCTCCTTCGCCGACCTGATGGAGGCCGGCTCGGTCGCCGCCGCCCGCTCGGTCGGCAAGGCCCGCATCGAGGGCAAGGACTACGTGATGCGCGACGGCGACGTCGTGGAGTTCCGCTTCAACGTCTGAAAACCCTTCTTCCGTTACGCCTTCGGAGTGGCCAGCCACTCGTCGAAGGTCTGGGCGCCACGAGGCCCCGGACCGGTCGGCAGCAGGCCCCCGGCGCTCATCCCGCCGGGGAAGTAGACCGGAAGCACCGGCCGCCTGCGCGCCCCGCCCGCCGCGATGAGACGGCGGGCCATGTCGGGCAGCGATTCCACTCGCGGGCCCGCCAGTTCGGGGGCCATCCGCCGCGGCTCCCCGAGGGCGAGGCCGGCGAGCGCCTCGCCCACCTCGCGGGCGGCGACGGGCTGCACCCGTCCGCTCGGGACCAGCGCGACCGGCCCGGGGACGCCGCCCAGCACCTGGCCGGCGAACTCGTGGAACTGGGTGGCACGCAGGATGGTCCACGGCACCGCCCCCTCCTTGACGATCGCCTCCTGCCGCAGCTTCCCCGCGTAGTAGCCGAGCCTGACCCGGTCGACGCCCACGATCGACAACGTCACGAGGTGCCGCACCCCGGCCCGCCCCGCGGCGGCCGCGAGGTTGCGGCCCGCCCTGTCGAAGAAGGTCACCGCCGCCGACTTGCCGGTCGTGGTGATGTTGCTGACGTCGACGACCGTCTCGGCCCCTGCCAGCGCGGCGTCGAGCCCCGCCCCGCTCGCCACGTCGACCCCCGTGGCCCGCGAGAGCACCGCGGGTTCGTACCCCCGCGCCCGCAGGGCCGCCACGACGTACCGCCCGACCACGCCGGTTCCACCGGCCACCGCGATCTTCATGACCGCTCCTCTCCTCGTGTTCGGAAAGGGCGACGGGGAACGGCGGCGGCTTCGTGACATCGTGCGCCCGTGACGATCCTCACACCGGGCCGTGTCACGATCGTGGCCGCCCGGCATGTCGCCTGTGCATGAACTCCACCGCCAAACGGCTGCGCGCCGGGCTGCTCGCCCTGGCCGCGCTCCAGGCCCTCGTCTCGGTCTGGCAGTACGTCTTCCCGCGCTCGTTCTACGACGACTTCCCGACGGTGAGCCTCGACCCGCCGTACAACGAGCACCTGCTCTCGGACGTCGGCGGGCTCGGGCTCGCGCTGACCGCCATGCTCTTCTACGCCGCCTCGGTGATGGAGCGCAGGGTGGTCGTGTCGGCGCTGACCGGTTACGTGGTCTACGCGGGCACCCACTTCCTCTTCCACGTCCGGCACTTCGACCACTTCTCGGTCCGTGACGCCGTGGGGGTGGGCACCGGGCTCGGCCTCGAATGGGCGCTCGCCCTCGTCCTGCTGTACGTCGCCCTGCGACACCACCGCACGTCATAGGAGCGCTGGACGGCGGCCTCGGCCACTAGGATGATCACGCGGCGGGTTTCCACTACGAGTGCGGGATGCCGGACTGAGTGTCAGAGCCGTTTGGTTACCTCCTGATGGCTCGCGGGTTACATTTTGCCACGGTGGCCTGCGCAAACGTCGTTATGTAGTCATCCATGCCGGTACGGGCACTCTCGGTGTCATGCACACTCGGTTTGGCCGGTTACGGCGATGCCTGCAGCATGGGCGTGGCTTTCCTGGAACAATTGGCGAGGCCGCTAAGGTGATTACTTCAACATGGATAACCGGATCGAGAGTAAGACGACACCGCGCCAGCCGGGGGGATCGGCGCGAGCGGAGGCGTGATGGCTCGCAGGTCAACCGTCCAGCAGGATCCTCGGATCGCTGGCGACCCAGAGTCATACCCTCCTACGGATCCGCCGTTGTCTGACCGGGAGCCGTTGCGGCGCAGGGGCTGGAGCGGCGGCGGGGGCCGCTGGCTCGTCTGGACCGGCCGGGCCGTGTTGTGGGCGCTCATCGTGGTGATCGTCGTCAACGGGGTCAGGGCGCCGTTCGAGCGTTTCACGTCGAATCAGGGCGCCATCGGCACACCGTCCGCACCGGCCGATTCCGGTTTCCCGGTGCAGCAGGGAGCGGCGTTCGCGAATCAGTTCGCCGCCGTTTATCTGAATTTCGACGGAACGAATCCAGAACAGCGCGACACCCGGCTCACCGATTTTCTCGCCGACGGGGTCGAAAGGCGATTCGGCTGGAATGGGTTCGGGCGCATGGCGGCCGGCGCCATTCAATTCCATTCGATCGAGGTCGCCGACGCGAACAACGCGCGGGTGCAGGTCAGTTTCCAGTCGGGCGCGCGGCGCTGGTTGTTGTCGGTGCCGATCTTCCAGGCCGACGGCCGGTTCGTCGTGTCCGGCCTGCCCGCCCTGCTGCCCTCCGGGGGCGCGGCCGGGCTGCCGGCCATCGCGGCCCCCGACCGCGACGCCAACCTCGAAGACCAGCTACGCCAGACGCTGGAAGGGTTCTTCCGGGCCTACGCCTCCGGCAACGCCGCCGAGCTGAAGCTCTACGCCGCCGACGGCGCGACGATCGAGGGCCTCGGCGGGCAGTTCACCCTGGCCCAGCTCAACAGCGTGGTCGCGCCGCTCGGCGGGGAGACCGGCCGCGATGTCACCGTGACGGTCACCTGGTCCATCACGGCGGCCGACGCCGCCGCGGTGCCGACCGACGACGCCGCCGATCCGGCCGCGCAGCCCGCGCTGCTGGAACAGGCCTACCAGCTCACCATGGAGAAGCAGGGCGACAAGTGGCTCGTCCGGCAGGTCCAGGGCGCGAGCCGGTCCGTGGGGTAGCGCATGAACGACCACGACGTCGCTGATCCACACCCCCGGGAGGGCGAGAATTGATTCTCCAAACGATTGTCGAGACCGTGACCGCGCTCGCGCCGTCCCCCGCGCCGGGGTCGGGCACCGGGCTCAACACCGAAGGCCTGGCCGAGTTCCTGCGCCGTTTCTTCGCGCCGTTGTTCTTGGTGATCGTGTCGGTCGTGGCGCTGTTCTTCCTCTTCACCAGAGAGATCACACGGTTCGTCCAGTTCATCATCCTGGCGATCGCCATCGGTGTGATCTTCTATGTGCCGAACATCATCGAGGTGACGGCCAAGGCGATCGCGGGGGCGCTCGGCATCCAGTGACCTTTGGCACGTGCGGAGAGGAGGATTCGGATGGATCTGCCTACATACACCAATATCTGGCGAATTGAGAAGCGGCTTTACAAGCTTTACGATCTCCGGCTGCCCATGCCGCTGCCCATCGTCTGGATCGGTGTCTTCGTCGGCGTCTCCGCCTTCTGGTGGGTCCTCCTCCAAGTGGTCGGTTTGCCCTTCGACGCGCCCTGGCATGTGATCTATCTGGTTCCGCCCGGGATCGTGACATGGCTGTCGACTCGTCCCGTGATCGAGGGCAAACGACTGACCGAACTTCTCCAGTCGCAGACCCGCTACTTCGCCGAGCCCAAGACGTGGTGCCGCCTCGCGCCCTCGGGCGAGCCCGACGTGATCGACTTCCAGGCCAAGGTCTGGCGGGCCGGCACCGAGCGGGTGCGGGTCAAGAAGCCCAAGCGCGCCCCAGAGCCCCAGCGCGCGACGGTCCGCCCCGCGGTGGCCGCCGCCGCCGCGGCCGCCGCGCCGGTGGTCGAGGAGATCCCGGTACGCGTGAAGCCCCCGCTGACCACCACGGCCCACGCGTCCCCCGAACCCGCCCGCCGGTTGATCGGCCACCCGGACGACAAGCAGACCGCCCTCCCGGAGGCCCGCCGCCCCGCGACGTTCGGCCAGCCCCCCCGGCTGATCCGCCCGGTGACGGAGCCCGCCGCCGACCCGGCCAAGGACCGCTCCCGCCCGCTCGCCGCCAACCCGCTGCGACCGGCCCTCCTCGCCCACCCGTCCGACCAGCCGACGACCCCCGACCGCCCCGAGACCGGGTCCCGGCCGAAGACACCCACCGTGCCCATGCGCCTGGTGCCGGGCGGCCCGGCCCGGCCGGGAGACGCCGGCGTGCCCACGGCCCGGCCTTCCGACGCGCCCGCCGAAGGCCCGAGCCGATCCGAGACGCCCGCTGCGCCGGCGCGCCCGGCGGCCCCCGGGCCGCAGGCTCCCGACGATGCCCGCTCACCGCAGGCCTCCGACGTGCCCGTGTGGCCGGTTCCCGACGAGGGTGCCCGGCCGGAGACGTCCGGCGTGTCCCGGCTTCCGGCGGACGGGTCGCGGGGTGTCGATGCGCCTTCGCGCCCGGTTCCGGTGAGCGGGTCCCAAGCCCCCGATGTGCCTTCACGCCCGGTTTCGGCAAGTCGGTCGCAGGCTCCTGATGTGCCCGCGCGTCCGGATTCGGGCGTCGGGTCGCGGGGTGCCGATGTTCCGGCGCCTTCGATCGCGGAGACCGAGGCCCGGTCCTCTCAGGCCGAGACGGCGTCGCCCGGTGTCGGGTCGCGGGGTGCCGATGTTCCCGTGCCCTCGGCTGCGGAGACCGACACCCGGCCATCTCAGGCCGAGACGGCGTCGCCACAGTTCTCGTGGTCGCCGGTGGCCAAGGCCGAGCCGGGTTCCGCGGCCAGGGTCGAGCCGGTCGAGGCCGCCGGGCCGGACGCGGGTGAGTCGGGCGTGGCCCGGTCCGTACAGGATGAGACCCCGGTTGAGTCGGCGCGGGCCGCCCGGCATTCCGCGGGTGAGCCGGCCAGGGAAGAGGCGGCGTCGGGCCGGGTGGGCAGGCATGCCGCGGGCGCGCCCGAGGCGGCCGTGCCGCCCGCGCGGGTGGAGCCTGAGCCGGTGGCCGAGGCGCCCGAGGTCGTGCCGGTCGTCGAGCCCCGCCGGGGTGAGCCGGCGGCCGAACCCGGGCACGCCGAGCATCAGGTGCCCGCGTCCGCCGCCGAGGGTCCCGCCGAGGAGGTCTCCTCGCCGCCGATACGGCCCGACGCGTTGCGGAGGTTGCGGAGGCTGGCGGCCTCCGCCGATTCCGCCGTCGAGCCGGAGGCGCCCGCGCCCGCGGTCGACTGGCAGAAGGAGCGGTTGCGCAAGGGGCAGCCGCCGGCGCCGTTCATTCCGGCCGAGCGGGGTTCCGAGGCGACGTGGCGGCGGGTGTCGCAGGTCGTCGCGGGGTCCGACGGCGACAACGACGAAGACCGGGCCCGCACGACCATCAACGGCAGCCGGCGCATCGTCGTGCTGGGCTGCACGGGCGGGGCGGGGCAGACGACGACCACGCTGCTGCTCGGGCACTCGCTGGCCCGGCTCCGTGAGGACGGGGTCGTCGCCGTCGACGCCAACTCGGGGGGCGACGGGCTCACCGGGCGCGTCAGCCCCGAGACGCCCGAGACGCTCAGTTCGTTCCTGACGGCGGTCGACAACGTCGGCACCCGCGTGCGCGACTACACGACCCGGACCGACTCCGGGCTCGACGTGCTCGCGGCCGACGTCGACCCCGGCGCGGAGCAGCGCATCGGCGACCGCGGCTGGTTCTCTGACCAGCGCATTGCCCGCGCGATGCGGCTGCTCGACCAGCAGTACCGGATCATCCTCATGGACCCGGCCGCCGCGCTGGCGGCGCGGCTGCTGCCCTACGCCGACCAACTCGTGCTGGTCGCCCCGGCCAGTGCCGACGCGCCCGACTCGGTCGCCATGACCTACGACTGGCTCGACGGGCACGGCTGCGCCGACCTCCGGCGCAGGGCCGTCGTGGTCATCAACGGTGTGTCGCGAAGGAGCATGGCCGATGTCGAGCGGGCCGAGACGGTCGCGCGCGGAAGGTGCAGGGCGATCGTGAGGGTCCCGTGGGAAGACGAGCTGGCCGAACCAGGACAAGTCGACCTCAATGACCTTCGCAGCGGCGGCCGCAGGGCGTACGTTGCCCTTGCCGGGGTTGTCGCGAGCGGGTTGACCACGGCGAGAGGGGAGAGCTTCGTTGGCTAGGGCGTCGCGGGCGCGTAGTCGCCTGGCGGTCCGGTACTTCGACGACCGGATCCTGCTCACCGACTCCGCTGCCTGGGCCTACTTCCGCCTGCCCACGGTCAGTTACGAGTTCATCACGCCCGAGGAGCGCGAGGCGCTCGCCAACAACATCACGATCGCGCTGGCCGCGATCAGGATGACCGACGCCGAGGTGCACCTGCGGGTCGCCCACCGCACCTACCCGGCGGCCGAGTGGGCGATGGCCCTCAACGCCACCTCCGACGAGGGGCCGGGCTGGCGCGACTACCTCGAAGAGATGTACCGCCACGTCTGGGCCAAGGACTTCTGGTCCAAGGAGGTCTATCTCGGGGTCCGGCTCGGGCCGCGCGGCGCGCAGCTCGGCGAGGGGGTGCTCGCGCAGCTCTTCGGCTTCTACCAGAAGACCGAGAAGAACCTGGGGCTCGACGACGACCACGTGCCGGAGAAGGAGGTCGCGAAATGGACCGATTCGGCCGAGCGGCTCGGCCGCGCGCTCGCCTCCGGTTCGCTCTACGCGCGGCACGCCACCTCCGTGGAGGTCGCCTGGTTGTTCCAGCACGCCGCGACCGGCGCGCTGGGCGACCCGCCGGCGTCGGCGTCGAAACGGCGCAAGTGGGGCCGGGGCGAGATCGAGGCCCTCGTCGAGGGTCAGATCCACAACGGCAGGTCGCTGCTGCGGATCGAGCAGCCCGGCGGTGACTCCTACGTCGCCCACCTGTCGTTCGCCCGGTTCCCCGACCTGATGCCGTTCCCCGACGGCGAGCCCTGGATGCACTTCAGCGACCAGCTCCCCTTCCCGGTCGAGATCTCCTCCCGGATGCGGCTCATCCCGCCCGTACGCGCCTCCAGAGACGTCGCCAGGAAGCTGGCCCACGCGCGCGACATGGACATCCACATCCGCGAGGCGGGTGCCGAGGCCCCGCTGGCGCTGGCCGAGCAGATCGACGCCGCCCGCATGCTCGAACACGGCATCACCAAGGAACGCCTGCCGTTCGTCTACGGCTGGCACCGCATGAGCGTGAGCGCGCCGACCGAGGAGATGTGCGTCCAGCGGGTCGAGGCGGTCATCGAGCACTACCGCGACATGGGCATCGACGTCGTCAACTCGACCGGCGACCAGTTCTCGTTGTTCTGCGAGGCGCTGCCGGGCGAGAAGGTCAGGGTGAACGCCTACGCCCAGCGGCAGCCGCTGCGCACCATCGCGGGCGGCATGGCGACCGCCACGGTCGACCTGGGCGACCGGGCCGACGAGGCGGGCTGGCTGGGGCCCTACATCGGCGAGACGCTCGGCCGGGCACGCTCCATCGTGCACTTCGACCCGCTGGTGGCGGCGACCAAGAACCGGCCGACGGCCATCGCGATCACCGGCGAGCCCGGCGGCGGCAAGACCACGCTGGCGCTGCTGCTGATCTACCAGATGGCGCTGCGCGGGGTCACCGTCGCGGTCATCGACCCGAAGGGCGACGCCGAGTCGCTGGTGCAGCTCCTGCGGCGGCGCGGACGGCAGGCCCGCACGATCCCCCTCGGGTCGGCCGCGCCGGGGCTGCTCGACCCGTTCTCGTTCGGCGACGACCTGGCCGCGAAGAAGACGATGGCCACCGAGACGCTGCGGCTCCTGCTGCCGCGCATGTCGGAGGAGCGCGAGTCGGCCATGGTGCAGGCCGTCGCGGCCGTCGCCAACGAGCCCGACCCGTCGCTCGGGAAGGTCATCGACCACCTCGACCGGGCGGAGGACGCCGCGTCGAAGAACCTGGGCGCCGTGTTGCGGTCGATGTCCGAGATGCACCTCGCCCGGTTGTGCTTCGACCCCTCCGGCGGCGACCAGATCGACACCGAGGGCTGGACCACCGTGTTCACCCTCGGCGGCCTCACGCTGCCCGACGCGGCGACGGGGCGCGACGACTACTCGTACGAGCAGCGGCTGTCGGTCGCCCTGCTCTACCTGGTCTCGCAGTTCGCCCGGCGGCTGATGAACGGGCTCGACAGACGTACCCCCAAAGCGATCTTCCTCGACGAGGCGTGGGCGATCACGTCCACGCCCGAGGGCGCCAAGCTGGTGCCCGAGGTGTCCCGCATGGGACGGTCGCGCAACACCGCACTCGTGCTGGTGTCCCAGAACGCGGGTGACCTGCTGAACGAGCAGGTCACCAACTGCCTTTCCTCGGTGTTCGCCTTCCGCTCGACCGAACGGGTCGAGGTGGAGCACGTACTGGAGCTCCTGGGAGTCGATCCGAACGAGGAACACAAGGGCGTGCTGCGCTCGCTGCGCAACGGCGAGTGCGTCTTCCGCGACCTCGACGGTCGGGCGGGCCGGATCGGCGTCGACCTGATCTCCGAGGAGCTGCTGCGCTGGCTCGACACCAATCCGACGCACGCCAAGCCGGATGAGGTCGAGCAGGACAAGGTGGGTTCGGGTCGTTCGGGGGTCGCGCGGGAGGTGCGCTCGTGAAACGCAGGGTCGCCCTGCTCATGCTGGTGTTCGTCACGTTCTTCGTGGCGTCGCCGGTCATCGTCGGGTCGTCGGTGGCACACGCCGACGGGATCTGTGACATGTCCGCCGCCCTCTCGCCAGAGGTGGTGGGCTCGGGTGTCGACGGGCTCGTCAAACCCCCGCCGCCCGATGTGGGCGACACCGGCGCCGCCGCCGGCGCCGGCCTCGGAGCGGGGGCCGGCACGTCGGTCAAGGCGCCCGAGGTGGCCCCGCTGACCAACTACGAGACCTACGGCATGTCGGGCCAGTTCTGGCACACCTACGAGCTCGGCTGCTCCGACGTCGCGGCCGTCATCGGCAACGCCTGGGCCAACGCGATCTTCTCGTGGGCCAAGGCGGTCGACCGGCTGACCATCACGACGTACGAGGCCGCCGCGACCGAGGGCCCGCTGCTGCCCATCAAGAACGTCGTCGACGACATCGTCACCAACCTGGCCGACGCGATGTACTGGCCGTTCTTGCGGCCGATAGTGATCATCGCGGCGATCTGGCTGGCCTGGTACGGCCTGCTGCGCAAGCGCGCCACCACGACCGCCGAGGCGGTCATCTGGATGGTCGTCGCGGTCACGGTCGCCACCTGGTTCTTCAGTCGCCCCCAGGACCTGACCGGCGTCGGCAAGACCGTCACCGACAAGACCACCGAGATCGTCAACTCGGCCTTCGCGGGCCTGCCGGGCGCGGGCGGCGCGTCCTGCCTGCCGCCGCCCACCACCCCGGCGGGTAACGCCGCCGACGCCGCCACTCCGGCGGCCGTCCCGCCGGTCACCGGCGGCGGTTACGGCCAGCCGGGCACGCCGGGCGTGGCGCAGAACGCCGACGCGCTCTGGTCGACCCTGGTCTGCAAGCCGTGGCTGATGGGCCTGTTCGGCACCGCCGACCCCACCTCGCCGATCGTGGCGCAGTACGGCCAGCAGACCCTCGAACTCCAGGCGCTCACCCGGGCCGAGCAGTCGGCCCAGCAGTCGCCGGGCGGCGACGCCCACCAGCGCGCCTGGGAGGAGAAGGTCGCCGAGCCGCTGCGGGCCAGCCCGTCGTTCTACCTGCTCCAGGGCAAAGACTGGACCAGCCGTCTCGGCGTGGCGATCGGGGCGTTCATCGCGGCCATGGTCGCCGGGTTGCTGATCTTCCTGGTGGCGGTGTCACTGCTGGTGCTGAAGATCGGCTTCCTGCTGTTGCTGATCATGGGCCCGATCTTCCTGCTGATCGGCGTCCATCCCGGCACCGGGCGCATCATCGCGATGCGCTGGGTGGAGATGCTCGTCGGCACGCTGCTGAGACAGGCCGTGCTCGCGCTGGTGCTCGGCGTGCTGGTCTACGGCTACGCCCTGATCATCTCCACGCCGCTGCCGTGGGGCATGCAGATCATGTTCATGGCGCTGCTGACGCTGGCGGTGTTCTTCTACCGCAGGCCGTTCCAGCACCTGTTCTCCTCGCTCAGCGGCTCCACCTTCACGACCCGCGTGCTCGGCGAGGCCGCCACGGCCCCGACGCTCCAGCGGGCCGCCGGTGCGCTGCCGCCGGTCGCCGCGGCCCGTGTGGGCCGCTGGGGGCTGCGCAAGGCCGAGCCGATGCTCAACGCCGCGGTCGCCGGTGCGACGGGCGGCGCGGCCGGGGCCGCCCAGACGGCCGCCGGGGTCGCCCAGGGCAAGGTCCGCGGCGAAGAACGGGTCGGCGTGCGCGCCAACGGCCAGCCCGCCCCGCTGGAGAACCCGGAGCAGGCGGCCCGGCGCAAGACCGGCGTGCCCGCGCCCCGGACCGGCGCGGCTCCGCCCCTCAACCTGAGCCGTCCGCCGGCCACGACCCGGCCATCCGCGCCGGCGGCCCCCGCCCGCGCCTCTTCGGGCGGCGGCGGTAGCGGCGGCGGCGGTGGCGGCGGCTGGTTCAGCGGCCGTTCGGGCGGCTGGGCCTCGCGGCCGTCGGCCTCCCGAGGTTCGGGCGGCGGCATCCTCGGCGGCGGGTTCTTCGGCGGCGGCGGTGGCAGTGGTGGCGGCGGACGGTCGTCGGG
>NZ_BBXE01000015.1:345953-375059 GCF_001570565.1 Herbidospora yilanensis
GGCGGACGGTGGTCGGGTTCGTCGCGCCGGTCGGCGCCGCCGCAGCGGCCCCGCCCCGAGCCGACCCGGGCCCCCCGGGCCGAGTCGGCACGGCCGGCCGAGCGGCCCGCCCGCTCCTCCGACGCGCCGCCGCTGTGGCTGCCGGGCCGGTCCGACAGCGGTCGCGGCGGCGGAAGCGGCAGTGGCAGCGGCGGCGGTGGTGACAACGCCGCGCCGTTCTGGCTGCGGCCCCGCGACAAGGACTGATCATGAACGACGGCCGGAGGAAGGGCCTGTTCGTCGCCGCCGTCGTCGTGCTGGCCGCGCTCGGGATCTATTTAACGACCCTGGGCGACGGCAGCGGCGAGGTCGGGGCGGCGCAGCCGGGGGAGCCGGCGGCCACCCGCACGGTCACCGCGCCGCCGGTGGCCGTGCCGAGCCAGGTGGCGACCACGCCGTCGGCCGAGTTCGACGTCTACTCCTACCTGCCGCTGTCGCGTGACCAGCTCGGCGCGGCGGCCGACCTGGCCCGGCGGTTCACCGTCGAATACGGCACCTACTCCTACAACGACGCGGTGGGCCGGGCCGACCGGCTCAAGGCGTTCACCACGGTCGAGTTCGGCGACGACCTGACCCGTACGGTCACCTCTCCGGCCGCCGTCGAGCACGACACGGCCGACCAGATCGTGTCGAAGGGGAAGGCCCGGCTGAAGTCGATCCGCGACATGTCGGCCAACTCGGTCGTCGTGGTCGTCGAGGGCACCGCCGAGATCACCGCGCTGAGCGGGGCCAAGAACCAGGTCGAGGACTACGCGGTCACCGTCGTCCAGGTCGGCGCCGACTGGCGGGTCTACGACCTGCAACTGGCCCGCAGCGGCCAGGACGGGGACGTCTCCCCGTGACGACGACCCGGCTCGCGAACTGGAAGTGGCTGGCCGGGCTGCTGGCCGTCGTGGTGCCGCTGACCATGTTCGGCGCGATCGTGCTGATGACGCCGCTGCCCAACATCATGATGGGCGGCGGCTCGGCGGCCTGCGAGGTGGACACCTCCGACCTGTCGGAGACCGCGCAGGAGGACATCCCGCCGGAGATGCTGGAGCTCTACAAGCGGCACGGCGAGGCCGTCGGCGTGCAGTGGAACGTGCTGGCCGCCGTCGGCAAACGAGAGACCGACCACGGCCGGTCGGAGCTGCCGGGCGTGCAGAGCGGCACCAACTACGCGGGCGCGGCCGGGCCGATGCAGTTCCTCATCAGCACGTGGGGCGGCAAGGCGCGCATCCCGATCCCGTCGGAGTTCAACGGCTACGCCTCCGACGGCGACGACGACGGCGTCGCCGACGTCTACAACCCGGCCGACGCGATCCTGGGCGCGGCCAAGATGCTCAAGCGCAACGGCGCCCCCGACGACCTGCGCAAGGCCCTGTTCGTCTACAACCGGGCCAACTGGTACGTCGACCAGGTGCTGGAGATCGCCGCCAAATACGCCCAGTCGGGCTCGGTCGACGTGCCGCCGGAGGCCAACCCGGCCTGCGAGGTCGCCTACGACGCGCCCAACGCGGTGGTCGACAGGATCCTCGACTACGCCCTCGCGCAGCGCGGCAAGCCCTATGTCTGGGGCGGCACCGGGCCCGACGGCTACGACTGCTCGGGGATCATCTACATGGCGTACCGGAACGCGGGGTTGAACATCCCCCGCACCACCTTCGGGCAGTGGCCGTTCGGGGTGCGCATCGACGCCGGCGAGGAGCAGGCCGGGGATCTGGTGTTCTTCAACTCCGGCCCCGGGACCTCGGCGAACAACCCCGGCCACGTGGGGATGATCGTGTCGCCGGGCAAGATGGTCGAGGCGCGCTGCACGCTCTGCGGCCCCATCAAGGTGACCACCTACCGAGACCGGGGCGCCATCGTCGGCTTCACGCGGCCGTTGCAGAATCCCGATGTGCTGGAGCAGCTCAAGCGTCTGGCCCTAACCTAGGCAGGCATGACACAGGTCGTCGTAGGGGCCGCGATCATCGCGGACGGCCGTCTGCTGAGCGCTCAGCGGGCCGAACCGCCGGAGTTGCGCGGCGGGTGGGAGTTTCCCGGCGGGAAGGTCGACCCGGGAGAGAGCGACATCGACGCGCTCGTGCGCGAGTGCGAGGAGGAGCTCGGGGTCACGGTCGTCCCGGGCAAGAGGGTGGGCGGCGACTGGACGCTCAGCAACGGCTACGTGTTGCGGATCTGGTTGGCGACGATCGTCTGCGGCCGCACGCCGGAGGCGCGCGAACACCTCGCGCTGCGGTGGCTTGAGCCGTTCGAGTTCGAGTCGGTGCCGTGGTTGCCCGCTGACCTCCCGATCGTCAGAGAGGTCCAAGATCTGCTCAAGGAGGGTTGAGTCCCCCCACTTCGTGTGAATAACGATTACTGAGTGTAATCGGGGGAGGGGATTCTGGTGGTCGCTGGACGTGTGGTGTCCCTGGTCGGAGCCGGAATCCTGGCGCTGTCGGCCTCACCGGCCTTGGCCGTGGAGGATCCCGGCCGATGGATGAGAACCGGCGACGTCTGGCGGTTCCGCCTGGCGGCCCCGTGCGGTCACGCCGCGTGCTCGGTGCCCGATGGGGCGACCGGCCCGGGGTGGCGCTGCCCCGTCCAGCCGGGCCCCGCCCAGCCCGACCAGACGATGACGGGCCCGGGGTTGTTCGTGGAGGCTCCGGCCGCGATGCGGCTGAACCTCGACATGGCCGAACTGGCCCGCCGGGTGTCCGTCGTGTGCGCCCGCCTCAGCTCGCTGCCGCCCGGCAAGCTCAGCGCGCTCGCGGCGACGGGCGAACTGGCCGACGGCGTGACCCAGTCGGCCGAGTCGGCCGCGGTGGCCGACGCGGAGGCCCGCGCCCTCGCCGGCCAGTTCGCCGAGGAGGCCGCCCGGGTGACCTCCGAGGCCCAGACCCAGATGGGCGACTCCCAGGGCCGCCCCGTGTACGTCGCCGAGAGCCAGGTGGCGCCGCCGACGCAGCTGGCCGGAGAACTGGCCCAGCCGCAGACCTTCGCGGCCGAGAGCATGGTCACCCACCCGATGCAGGCCCAACTGCCCGTTCACGTTCCGGCCGACCCGTCCACCCGGGAGACCGCGGCCCGGCCGCGGACCCGCCAGACCGAGGGCCGCAACCACCCGCGCGCCCGTGGGGCCGAGGAGCGGGGCCGTTCGCGGGCCCGCGGCGAAAAGCAGCACCGGCCCCGGGTCCGCGAGGCCGAGATGCGGAACTGGCCCGAGACGTACGGCCGAGACGAGCAGGGCCCCCCTCGGGGCCGCGGCGGTGGAGAGCAGAACTGGCCGGGAGGCCCCGATCGGCAGGGCCCGCCCGACCTTCGCGGCGGTGGAGAGCAGGCCTGGCCGGGAGGCCCCGATCGGCAGGGCCCGCCCGACCTTCGCGGCGGTGGAGAGCAGGCCTGGCCGGGAGGCCCCGAGCAGGGCCCGCCCGACCTTCGCGGGGGCGGCGAGCAAAGAGGGCCGAAGGGCCACCAGCTCATCGAGCCCGTCGCCCAGCCGCAGGCCATGCCGGGCATCCCGGCGCCCGAGATGCCGGGCAATGTCAACCCTGGTCAGAGCCCGCTCGTCGACGGTGCGCCCGGCCGGCAGCCGGGCCTTCCCCCGGCTCCTCAGCCGGGGCAGGAGCCACAGGTCGCCCCTGGTCAGATGGCGATCGGCGAGCCCCGGGGACCGGGCGGGAACCTGGCGCCGGGGACCGAGGGCGCGCCGGCGGAGCTGCCGCAGCCGATGCCGAACGCGGCGCCGGCGCCCGTCCAGGGCGAGATGATGCAGGAGCCGTTGTCAGGGGCGTTGTCGAATCTGCCGCCGCTGCCGCAGCTCCCGCCGGGCCCGCCGCTGCCGCCCGGGATGGTCGAGGGCGGCACGCCGCCGGAGCTGCTGATGCCGATGGCGACGCCCACGCCGAGCGGCCCGCCACTGCCCCGGTCGCTGAACAACACCCAGGCGATCGCGCAGGAGGACTCGGGTCTGGAGATCGTCAAGGGCTGGCCGGGCGTGGTCGCCGCGATCGCGGCCCTGATCGCCGTGCTGGCGCTGCAGATGCGGCTCGGACGGCGCAAGGTCGTTTCCGACCCGCAACCAAAGTGAGGTTTGCCGTTACTTTGCCGGACTAGTATTTGTTTGACGTACGGAGTCAGGCAAAAGCGGCGGAGGAACCCGGTGGTCGGTCGAGCGCCCAGGAGAACCGCGGCGGTGCTGGCCGCGGTGGTCGGTTCGCTCGGCGTGGCCGTGATGGTGGCCGCCGGCGCGAGCGCCGCCAATCCCGTCGATCCCTGCGACGTCAACCAATCCTGCGACACGGTGACCACCACGGTCACCATGACGCCGTCGCCGACCCCGTCGGAGGCCGTGGTCACCGTCACCCAGACGGTCACCCCGACGCCGACGAAGAAGCCGACGACCTCGCAGACCGAGCCGGCGCAGGAGCCCACGCAGGAGCAGCCGATCCCGACGGTGACGCAGGAGCAACCGGTGGCGCCGCCGACGAACGACGTCGCGCCGCCGCCCGCCGAGACGGTGCCGAGCGAGCCGGCCGAGTCGGAGCCCGGCGTCTCCCTGGCCCCGGCCGAACCGCCCACCGGCACCCAGCCGACCCAGGGCGGCGGCATGAACCAGCCGGTGCCCGAGACGGCCCAGGTGGAGATCCGGAACGCGACGCCCTACTTCGACGAGGTCACGCTCAGCCGCAAGCTGGCCGTGCCGGCCGCCGTGCTGGTGCTGCTGGCGCTGCTCGCCTGGCTGGTCTTCGAGGGCCGGCTGCGCCGCCTGGCCCACGCGGCGGCGGTCCGCAAGGCGGGCCCGCAACTGCCGCCGAACATGGCGATGATGCCCTACCCGGGCTACCCGATGCAGCCCTACGGGCCGCAGCCCTACGCCCACCCCTTCGGGCAGCCGCCCTACGCGCAGCCCTACCCGCCGCAGCAGCCGCCTCCGCAGCAGGTCGTCAACTACGTGCCGGTGCCCTACCCGATGCCGTTCCCGGCCCCGGCCGCCGCGCCGCCGCAGGACTACCCGCAGCCCTACGTCTACCAGCAGCAGCCGCCGACGGCTCCGCCGCCGCCCGCGCCGCCGTCGCCGACCTACGCCAAGGGTTACGTCCTCGAAAGCTCCAACCACCCGCCGGACGACGACCACTGACCGGACGCGTGACAGCCCTCCTGATCGGGAGGGCTGTTTCTTTTTGCGCACCTGACGTCCGACCTGGTCGTGCGTTGCGTGGGCATGCAACACGCGGCTTCAAAGCGCGCAAGAAAGCGAGAGCGTTACGAAACTATTTCGCAGGACTCTTGTGGAACGGGGCACGGGCGACCTACTGTCACCTCACCCTCAGGTGTTCACCCCCCGACAGAAACGAGCACGAGATGTCACGAAGAGTGGCGTTGGCGGCGGTCACTGCCACCGCCGTGGGCTTGGGCCTGGTGGTGGCCGGCCCGGCCGCGGCACATCAGACGGCGACCCCGACCGCGGTGACGCGGGCCGCGCTCGACCCGTCGTTGGTCGCCGGCCGCGGCGCGAACGTCCCGTTCGTCGAGCAGGAGGCCGAGAACGCGGCCACCAACGGCGTCGTGATCGGCCCCGACAGGAACGCGTACACGCTCCCGGCCGAGGCCTCGGGCCGCAAGGCGGTCAAGCTGACCCCCGGGCAGTGGGTGGAGTTCACCCTGCCGAAGGCCGCCAACGCGATCACCGTTCGCTACAGCGTGCCCGACGCCCCGAACGGTGGCGGCATCACCGCGCCGCTGAACGTGACCGTCAACGGCGGCAACAAGAAGACCCTGACGCTGACCAGCCAGTTCGCGTGGCTCTACAACCAGTATCCGTTCACCAACGACCCGAACGCGGGGCTGCTGCACCCCGACTGGTGGATCACCGAGTGCCAGTGCGTGCCGGCCGCGACCAGCCCCGCGCCCGAGATCACCAAGCCGTTCCGGCCGATGCACTTCTACGACGAGCAGCGGTTGTTGCTCGGCAGGACGTACAAGGCCGGTGACAAGGTCCGGCTCACCGCCCCGGCGAACACCAACGCCGCCTGGACGGTCATCGACCTGCTCGACTCCGAGGTCGTCGGCGCTCCCCACGTGCGGGTGCTGGCGGCCAACGTGCTGCTGTTCGGCGCCGACCCGACCGGACGCAGGGACTCGGCCCCGGCCATCGAGAAGGCCATCGCGTTCGCCAAGCGGAGCAACCTGAAGGTCTACCTCCCGCCGGGCGTCTACCAGGTCAACCGCCACATCATCGTCGACGACGTGACGATCGAGGGCGCCGGATCCTGGTACACGATCATCAAGGGCAAGGAGGTCGCGCTGCCGACCCCGGCCCCCGACGGCTCGGTGCATACCGGCGTCGGCTTCTACGGCAGGGACGCCGCCGACGGCGGCAGCCGCAACGTGCACCTGTCGGGCTTCACCATCGAGGGCGACGTACGGGAGAGAATCGACACCGACCAGGTCAACGGCATCGGCGGCGCGATGAGCGACTCGACGATCAAGGGCCTGTACATCCGGCACACCAAGGTCGGGCTCTGGTTCGACGGCCCGATGAACAACCTCAAGGTGACCGACAACATCATCGTCGACCAGATGGCCGACGCCCTGAACTTCCACGGCGGCGTGACCAACTCGGTGGTGGCCGGCAACTTCATCCGCAACACGGGTGACGACGGCCTGGCCATGTGGTCGGAGAAGAACCCCAACGTCGGCAACGTCTTCGACCGCAACACCGTGCAGACCCCGACGCTGGCCAACGGCATCGCGATCTACGGCGGCAAGGACAACGTCGTCTCGAACAACCTGGTGGCCGACCCGCTGCGTGAGGGCTCCGGCCTGCACGCCGGTTCGCGCTTCGGCGCCGAGCCCTTCACCGGCACCCTGAAGTTCACCGGCAACACCACCGTCCGGGCCGGCGCGTTCGACCTGAACTGGCGCATCGGCCTCGGCTCGATCTGGTTCTACGCCCTCGACCGCTCGATCGAGAACGACATCCAGGTCACCGGCGACCACTACCTCGACAGCACCTACAACGCGATCATGATGGTGAGCGAGTGGGGCGTGAAGGACCTCTATTCGATCACCGGCGTGAAGTTCAAGGACATCAGGGTCGACGGCACCGGCACCTCGGTGCTGAGCGCCCGCGTCAAGGGCGGCGCGTCGTTCGAGAACGTCGACGCCCGCAACGTCGGCGCGGTCGGCATCAACAACTGCGGCTCGTTCGGCTTCCCGCCCACGGGCTCGGAGTTCTCGGTGACCGACCTGGGCGGCAACGACGGCGGCGGCACCACCGGCCCGTGGGCCGGCTCGTGGCAGCTCCCGAACACCATCACCTGCGACGACCGCCCGCCGGTGGTGGCGCCCCCGGGGCCGTCCCCGTGGTGAGTCCCTGACTGAGAGGCCGGCCCGGCCGTCCGGGCCGGCCTTTTCTATCGGACGAGCGAGAGCGTCTCCGGCAGGGCCCCGGGGTCGGCGGCGACCACGCCGGAGAACCGGCCGGGGGTGAGATGGCGGGCCGCGGCGGCGATCACCTCGTCGGTCGTCACGGCTCCCAGGCGGCGGGCGAAGTCGAACAGCAGCAGGGGATCCTCCGACCGCCCGGCCAGGTCGGCCAGCGCGTTGGCGAAGGCCGCGCGGGAGGCGAGCCGGGTCGCGGCCGACCCGAGCGCGTAGGTGCGGGCGGCCCGGACCTCCTCCTCGGTGGGCGGATGGTCGCCCAGCCGGTCGAACTCCTCGCCGAGCACCTCCAGCGCGGCCGAGGTGGTCGCGGCGGCGGTGTCGGCCTCGACGGCCAGCAGCGGGCGTCCGGGGTGCGGGTCGAAGTAGGACCTGACGCCGTACACGTAGCCCCGGTCCTCGCGCAGGCTTCTGGCCAGGCGTGACGACAGGTAGCCGCCCACCACGTTGTTCGCCACGAAGAGCGCGGGGTAGCCGGGGTCCGGGGCCGCCACGGCGGGGGCGCGCAGGCGGATCCGCGACTGGGCCGTGCCCGGCTGCGGCAGCGCGGCCAGGCGGCCGGTGACGATCGGGGGAAGCGGCGGCAGCGGTGTGGTGTGGCCCGGCGCCCAGCCGCCCAGCGCCTTCCCGGCCGCGTCGGCGAGCCGTTCGGGGTCCTCCGGGGCGAGGACGACCAGCACCGCGCCTCTGGGGTCGAACGGGCGGCCGATCTCGGTGATCGCGGCCACGTCGTCCGCCGTGGGGAAGGGATGGGCGACCGGGTGGCCGCCGAACAGGTGGCGGCTGAGCGCGGTCCGGGTCGCGACGTCGGGATGGGCGCCGAGCACCCGCAACCGCGCCGCCAGGTGGCCGCGTGCCGTCGCGAGGTCGCCGGGTCGTCCGCCGGTCACCCCGGCGAGGGTGGTCAGCAGGAGACCGAGGTCGGCCGGCGCGGCGGAGGCGGTGACCGCGACCCGGTGCACGTCTCCGGCCGCGCCGAGCTCCACCCCGTCGCCCGGGTCCCGGCCCAGCGACACCCCGGTGGCGAGCAGCATCGAGGCGGCCAGGTCGGCGGGGGTGTGACAGGGCGCGGGCAGGTGCAGCCGCGCCTCCACCATCGGCATGACGCCGTACTCCAGCGCCATGATTCGGAGGCCGTTGGGCAGCAGGCGGTCGACGAGCCGGTTCACCGGGCCGCTCCCGGGACGAGCGTCAGGAGGGCGCGCGAGTCGGCCCGGAGCGTGGCCGCCGCCTTGGCCGCGTCCTCCGCCGTCACCGACGCGCACAGGCCGGGCAGCAGGTCGGCCGTCCCGGCGTCGCCGAAGAGGATCTCGAAGCGGCCCAGGGCGCGGACCCGCTGGGCGGGTTCGTCCATGGCCCTGTGGTGGGTGTTGGTCCAGCTCGTGCGGCGGCGGGCGAGCTCCTCCAGGGTGGGGCCGAAGCGGGCGATCGACTCCAGTTCGGCGTCCACGGCCGCCAGCACCCGCTCGGCGGGGAGTTCCCCCGGGTGGATCGCGGTGAGGACCCACATGTCGGGGTCGCGGGCGTCGAGGAGGTCGAACAGGCCCGTGCGGGCCGAGAACGTCACCGTGTGCCCGGTCTCCCGGCGCAGGCGTTCCCGCAGGCGGGGGCGGTTGCCGCCGGTCAGCGCGGCGGCCACCGCGGCGAAGGCGAAGTGCGTGCCGAACCCGGCGGCCGGGTCGGGCACCCGGTGGCCGATCGCGAAGGCGGGCATCGGGGCCATCGGGTCGAGGTGTTCACCCTCGACCAGGCCCGCGGGCTCCGGCTCCCATCGGGACACCCGCTCCGGCACCGGGGCCGCGGGCAGTTCCCCGAACGTCCGGGACACGACGTCCAGGACCCGGTCGGTCCGGACGTCACCGGTCACGGTCAGCACCGCGTTGCCCGGACCGTAGTGGCGGGCGAAGAAACCGGCGCAGTCGTCCACGGTGACGCCGAGGAGCGCCTCGTGGTCGCCGTAGCCGTCGTGGGCGTTGGCGAAGTCGCGGAAGAGCACGGGCGACAGGCGCGGCCAGGGGAAACCCCCGTAAGGCTTGCGGATCTTGCCCAGGATCTCCTCGCGGATCACCTCGGTCTGCGTCCTGATCGCCCGTTCGGTGATCTTCGGGGCCCGCATCCGGCCGGCCTCGGCGGCGATCACCCGGTCGAGCGCCTCGGCGGGGACCACGGTGTAGAAGTCGGTGTAGTCCTGCCGGGTGGAGGCGTTGCAGAAGCCGCCGACGCTCTCGACGTGCTGGAAGTGGTCGCCGTCGCGGCCCTGCGCGCCCTGGAACATCAGGTGCTCGAACAGGTGGGCCATGCCGGAGCGGTCCTCGGCCCGGAAGCCGACGTCGTAGTGCACGGCCACGCTCGCCACCGGGGTCGTGTGGTTCTCCTCGACGACCACCCGCAGGCCGTTGGGCAGGGTCACCCTCCTCACCGGCGGCTCGCCTCCCGCAGCAGTCGGCCTTCGGCGGCGGCGTCGATCACGTCGGCCAGGACGGTCAGGTAGCCGTCCAGCATGTCGTGCCAGCCCATGAAGGAGGCGTAGTCACGGGTGTGGGTGAGGAAACGCAGCAGCGCCACCCGTCCCACGGCCGCCAGGTCCAGGGGCGCGGGGTAGGCGTCCAGCAGGGTCTCGATGAAGGAGTCGTGGTCGGCCCGGCCATAGGGCGCGTCCGGCGGGCCGGCGTGGCCGAACTCCACGAGTTCGCCGACGAGCCAGCCGAGGTCGAACTCGGGCGGCCCGGCCGCTAGGTCCTCTCCGATCAGCAGTTCGCCGCCCGGGAGCAGGACGCCGTGGCCGGGGGCGCCGTGCAGCAGGACCCGCCGCCCGCCGCTCTCGGCGCACCAGCTCTCCACCAGGCCGAGCCGTTCCCGGCCGAGCACCCGGCCGGCCCTCCGGTGCAGTTCCGCCGCGCCGCGCGGGCCCGTCCCGCCGCGCAGCCAGCCGAGCAGTCTCCGTACGCCGGTCGGCACGTCCGGCAGCTCCACGCCGGGCACCGGGACGGCGTGCAGACGGGCGAGGGTGCGGGCGGCCTCCGTGAGCGTGTCCTCGATGAGCGGCCGGGGGTCGGTCCCGTCCGGCGGCGGCGCGAGGAACAGGAACGCGACCGACCGGAACCGCCGGGTCCGGTAGGTCACCCCGCCGTCGCCCGACGGCTCCGGGAGGGTGAGCGCGACCCGTCCCTCCGGGATCGAGGCGACGGCGGAGCGCAGGGCGGGGTGCGGGGCGCGGATCTCGCCGCCCCGGTCGGGTCCGGGCCGCCGGGTCCAGCGGTGGGAGCCGTCGTCCTCCCGGGTGATGGTGGTGCGCAGGTAGCCCGTTCCGTACGCCGCGACGACCGTGCTCATCGCCAGGCCTCCAGTTGTTCGATCAGCAGGGGGAGCGGGGGCGGCGTGAAGGCCGTCCACTCCCGCGTGTGCGCGCTGAAGCCCTTGATCGGGTCGCCGACGACGACGTTGGGCCTGGCCTGCAGGGCGGTGAGGTTCTGGCGGTAGGCGTGCGACTCGGTGGCGCCGGGCGGCAGCGCCGGGCCGATGCCGATCCGCGCCTTGGTGGTCTGCAGCGCCAGCAGCATGGGGGTGTCGCCGAGACCGCCCGCGAACCGGCTCAGGAAGTTGTAGGTCGCGGGATAGACCAGCACGGTGTCGGGCCAGGTGGCGTAGTGGACGTGCGGCGACCCCGGCGCCGGCTGGTCCGGCCAGGCGTCGAGCGGGACGTCCTTGTTCAGCATCACCGACAGGGCGTGCCGGGTCACGAAGCGCTCGGCACTCCGGGTCACCACGACCTGGATCTCCAGCTTCGGGTACGACAGTTGCAGCCAGTTCACCCAGTAGGGCATGAACGTGGCGTTCAGCGACCCGGTGATCATGACGAGCAGACGTTCGGAGCTGAACTCGGGCGCGTTCATCGCGGCGGCGAGGTCACGCATCGGCGTCCGCCAGCTCCGCGAGGATACGCTCGGCGTCGATCAGCCCGGCCTTCAGCCCCTCGACCGCGGCCACCCCGCCGGTGTTGACGACGACCTCGTCCACTCCCGCCTCCCGGTAGGCCCGCAGCCGGTCGGCGACCTCGCCGGGGGCTCCGTAGGCGTAGACCCCCGCGTCGACCATCGCCCGCGCGCCCCCCTCGGGATCCGACGGGTCGGCGGGCACCCCGGCCCGCCGGAGCATGTCGCTGTAGTGCCGTGAGCTCAGATGCCCCCGCGCCGCCGACAGCAGCAGCCTGGCGGGGTCGCGCCCGGGTTCGGCCAGCCCGCAGTGCACCACGGTGGCGACCCGCGGCGGCCTGCGTCCCGCCGCCCCTTCGGCCAGCGCCGGGATCAGCGTGTCCCTGACGTACGCCGGCGGCGTCATCCACGTGACGGCCACGTCGGCCACGCTCCCGGCGGCCCGCGCCATGCCGGGCCTGAGCACGCCCAGCCCGACCTCCACGGGAGGATGTTTCATCGGCGACAACGCGCCGGTGGCCACGCACGCCTCACAGGCGTGCCCCGAGACGCCCTTCTTCAGCATGCCGCGCACCGTCGCGGCGTATCCGGCGCCGGCGCTCGCGGGTCTCGCGTACGGCTCCCCCCGCAGGCCCCTGACCAGTTCGGGGGTGGCCGCGCCATAGCCGGCGACGACCGGGCGCCCGGTGAGCAGCGCGACGCTCCGGGCCTGGGCCGCCGCCTCCATCGGGTGACGCAGCGGCATCAGCGTCACGCCGAGCCCGGTCGGGATCCGCAGCCCCCGGCCCGCCAGGTAGGCGAACATCTGGTGCGACTCGACCCCGAAGGACTGGCCCATCCAGAGACGACCGGCCCGCCCCCGGCTCACCGCTTCGGCGAAGGGGACGACCTGTTCCGGGTGCTGGGGCTGGAGCGGGAACAACAGTGCGTAGGACATGCTTGACTCCGTCGGGGGCAGGGACCGGCGGTGTCGCGGGCAGTTGGAGTGCCCGCGACACCGCCTCAGACGCCTGGATCAGGCGCTGTGTGCGGAGCGCTTCGTCAGCACTCCGCGAAGAGGGTCGCCACCGTGATCATGCTGACGGTGAGGTAACCCGCCGTGGGGGTGATCTCCGGGACGTCGATCTGGTCGGCGGTCGCGACCTCGGCGAGCGAGGTGTAGGCGGCGGCCCCGTCCATGAGCGATTCGGCGGACATGGGATTTCCCTTCGAGAAGCTCAGCACTCCGCCCAGAGGGTGGTGCTGAGGCTCCAGGAGACGATGGCGCTCACGGTGAGGGCCGGGGTGATCTCCGGGGTGTCGATCTGGTCGGCGGTCGCGACCTCGGCGAGCGAGGTGTAGGCGTCGGCGCCTTCCATGAGCAGGTCAGCGGACATGGGAACTCCAATCGGAAGAAGGGGGTCAGCACTCCAGGTACACCGTGAGGGTGTGCGGGACGCTGGTGGTCAGAATGGGCGCGGCCTCGGGGCCGTCCTCCACCGCGATCTCGGAGAGCGAGGTGTACGCGGCGGCGCCGTTCATCAGGTGGTCGATGAGCAGGAAGTTCACCTCCTCTCGTGCCTTTGCGGGTCCGGCCCCGGGTCAGGGGCCGGTGGTCTCGAAGGGGAGCGCCGGCGAGGCGGTGTTGCGGTGGAGTGCGCCGGGGACGATCCCGGCCTCGGCGAGGGCGTCCTCGACCGACCGGTCCCGGTCGCCGCCGCGGGCGGCGTGCGTGATCAGCCCGGCCGCGACGGCCCGTGACCGGTGCTCGCCGAAACTCAGGCCGCGCATGCCCGGCCGGGAGTCGTCCGGCTCCCAGGCCCACCCGGCGCCGGGGCCGAGCGGGGCGACGTACGCCGACACGTCGGCGCGGGTCAGCCCGGTCGACACGGCCGCCCCGGCGACGTCGGGAACGACGTGCCAGGACCGTTCGCCCAGGTAGACGACGACGGAGTCGCGACGCGGGTACAGGGCGCGGGAGGAGAGCACCTTGGCCCGGTAGGGCACCCGCAGCGACTCCAGACGGCCGAGCACCGTGCCCCAGAGCGCGGGGGCCGCATCGGCGTCACGGGCCCCCAGGTAGAGCCGGACGTGCGCGGACGACCCGCTGTCACCACCCGCGGAACCGGTCACGAACAGGAACCCGGGTGAGGCGGCCGGCCGGACCGCGGGCAGTTCGACCCGCCTGACCTGGCCGATCTCCTCGCCGAGCCGCTCCGCAGGGACACGCACGCGCACCCCGCCGAGCCGGACCACACCGGGCATCCCGGGCTCGGCGCGGGCGAGCACGACCGACGACTCGTGGGGGACCACGGCGCGCAGGTCCTGTTCGAACGGGAGGTCCCTGATCGTCCGGGGGCGCGGCCCGTCCTGGGCGGCCCGGCCGGCGTGGAGGACGTCGTACAGGGTGCTCGCCAGCAGGGCCCGCAGGGCCTTCGGGGTCGCCGCGGTGATCTCGCGGTCGTCCACGGTGGCGGACGTCAGGCCAGGGCCGATCCCGACCCGGTCGAGCAGTGGTTTCACCGGTCTTCTCCGATGCCCAGCGTGGTCACGAAAGCGGCGGGGTCGAGCAGCACCTTGCGGCCCACCCCGGCGGCGGCCCGTTCCAGCGGCGTCAGCCGGGGCCGTTCGTGTCCGGCGGCGAGAACCCGGTCGAACATGTGCCATCCGGCGAAACCGGCGGTCCGGGCGGCCAGGTCCCGGTCCTGCCGGGCGCGGGGCCGGGCCTCCAGGTAGCCCGACCAGAACGCCTCGACGCAGGGGCGCAGCGTCTCGAACCGGCGCGCCCCGTTGGCGACCACCTCGCGGTCGCTCACGCCGTCGTCCTGCGAGGCCATGCCGAGCACGCCCCGGTAGAGCCACTCGCCCACATAGGCGCCCAGGTCCCGGGCGGCGTCGCCCACCCGGGCCTCCTCCCAGTCGACCAGGTGGAGCCGGTCGTCGTGCACGAGGAACTGGTCGAGCCGCAGGTCGCCGTGGGTCAGCACCCGCGGTCCGGTCTTCGCCCGATCGGCCAGCCGCCTGATCGCCGCGGTCACCTCGGCGTCGTCGTGCAGGATCGCCCACGCCTCGATCGCGGCTCCGCTGGCCTCCAGGTAGGACCGCATGGACAACGCGGTCAGGGCGTCGAGCGGGGGAAGCGGCGGCTCGGAGTCGTCGGCGGCCACCACCTCCGGCGGAGTCAGACCGTGCAGGGCGCCGACCTGGACGCCCGCCGAGTGGGCCAGCTCCCAGCCGAACCCCTCGTCGCCGAGGTCGGCGCCGCTCTCGGCGTCCTCCAGCAGGCCGAAGGCCACCAGAGCCGACTCGGCGTCGCCGCCGAGATAACGGGGCGCGTTGACGACCGGATGCCGGTCGAGCAGCTCGCCCATCGCCGCGATGCGGGCCATCCGGCGGCGCACGTCGGCCTGCTCTCCGCCCACCCGCTTGACGAAGACCGGCAGGCCCATACTGGTCACGCCGGCCCAGGAATCGTTGCGCCCGCGGAAGGCGGACACCTCGTTCTCCCGCAGCACCCCCAGGCCGAGGCCGGTCAGGAACCCGGCCACCTCAGGCACCAGGTCGAGGGGCACCGGGGCGAATGCTCTGTTCATGATCGCGTTTACCCCCGTCGTCTTGGTCGCAGCCTGCCGGGGGCGCCTTGTACCCCGGTTGTGGATCACTGGCCTACGGGTGGCAGACAGGTGCAACCGCACGTCGGAGGCGTGAAAAAGCCGGCCTGGACAGTCCAGACCGGCTCTTTCGGGTGCGGGCTAACGACGGAAGATCTTGTTCCCCAGCCAAACCAGCGGGTCGTACTTCCGGTCGACGACGCGCTCCTTCATCGGGATGAGCGCGTTGTCGGTGATCTTGATGTGCTCGGGGCACACCTCGGTGCAGCACTTCGTGATGTTGCAGTAGCCCAGGCCGTGGTCCTCCTGCGCGGAGTCCTTGCGGTCGGCCACGTCGTAGGGGTGCATGTCGAGCTCGGCGATGCGCATGAGGAAACGCGGACCCGCGAAATGGGTCTTGTTCTCCTCGTGGTCACGGATGACGTGACACACGTTGTTGCACATGAAGCACTCGATGCACTTGCGGAACTCCTGCGAGCGCTCCACGTCGATCTGCTGCATGCGGTATTCGCCCGGCTTCACGTCCTTCGGCGGCGTGAACGACGGGATCTCGCGGGCCTTCTGGTAGTTGTACGACACGTCGGTCACCAGGTCTTTGATGACCGGGAAGGTGCGCATCGGGGTGACCGTGATGGTCTCGTCCTCGGTGAAGGTCGACATGCGGGTCATGCAGCCCAGCCGGGGCTTGCCGTTGATCTCCATCGAGCACGAGCCGCACTTGCCGGCCTTGCAGTTCCAGCGCACCGCGAGGTCGGGCGCCTGGGTGGCCTGCAGGCGGTGGATGACGTCGAGGACGACCTCGCCCTCGTTGACCTCGACCGTGAAGTCCTCCAGGCGGCCTTCTCCGCCCTCGCCGCGCCAGACGCGGAACTTGCCCTTGTAACTCATGACAACTCCTTGGCCGCGGCGTCGTACTCCGCGAGTTCATCCTCGGTGAGGTACTTCGAGAGCTCGGCCCGGTCGAACAGGGTGATCAGGTCGGCGCGCATGGACACCTGGGTCTTCTCGACGACCTGGACCTCGGAACCGTCGGGCTTGGCCGAGCAGACCAGCAGCTTGCGGCGCCACTCCGGCTCCATCGCCGGATAGTCGTCGCGGGTGTGGCCGCCCCGGCTCTCCTGCCGCAGCAGCGCGGCCTTGGCCACGCACTCGCTGACCAGCAGCATGTTGCGCAGGTCGATGGCGAGGTGCCAGCCGGGGTTGTAGATCTTGCCGCCGGGGGCGGTCGTGTTGGTCGCGCGCTCCTTGAGCTTCTCGACCACCTGAAGGGCCTCGGCGACCTCGTTCTCCTTGCGGATGATGCCGACCAGGTCGTTCATCGTGCGCTGGAGCTCGTGGTGGACCTCGTAGGGGTTCTCGCCGCCCTGGCGCTCCAGCGGGGCGACCGCCTCGGCGTGGGCCTCCTCGACGCCGGTCACCTGCGGGCGCCGGTCGCCCAGCGAGTCGACGTACGCCGCCGCGCCCGCGCCCGCCCGGCGGCCGAAGACCAGCAGGTCGGACAGGGAGTTGCCGCCCAGGCGGTTGGAGCCGTGCATGCCGCCCGACACCTCGCCGGCCGCGAACAGGCCGGGCACCGAGGCCGCGGCGGTGTCGGCGTCGACCTCGACGCCGCCCATGACGTAGTGGCAGGTCGGGCCGACCTGCATCGGCTCGGCGGTGATGTCGACGTCGGCCAGCTCCTTGAACTGGTGGTGCATCGATGGCAGCCGCTTGATGATCTCGGCGGCGGGGAGGCGGCTGGACACGTCGAGGAAGACGCCGCCCTGGGGCGAGCCGCGCCCGGCCTTCACCTCGGAGTTGATCGCGCGGGCCACCTCGTCACGCGGCAGCAGCTCCGGGGGGCGGCGGTTGTTGGCCTGGTCGGTGTACCAGCGGTCGCCCTCCTCCTCGGAGGTGGCGTACTTGTCCTTGAAGACGTCCGGGATGTAGTCGAACATGAACCGGCGGCCCTCGGAGTTGCGCAGCACCCCGCCGTCGCCGCGGACCGACTCGGTCACCAGGATGCCCCGCACCGACGGCGGCCAGACCATGCCGGTCGGGTGGAACTGGATGAACTCCATGTTGATGAGCTGGGCGCCCGCGAGCAGGGCCAGCGCGTGGCCGTCGCCGGTGTACTCCCAGGAGTTCGAGGTGACCACGAACGACTTGCCGATGCCGCCGGTGGCCAGGACCACGGCCGGGGCGTCGAAGACGATGAACTTGCCGGTCTCGCGCCAGTAGGCGAAGGCGCCGGAGATCGCGTCGCCGTCCTTCAGCAGGCGGGTGACGGTGCACTCGGCGAAGACCTTGATGTAGGCCTCGTAGTCGCCGTGGACCTCGAAGTCCTCCTGCTGGAGGGCCACCACGCGCTGCTGGAGGGTGCGGATCATCTCCAGGCCGGTGCGGTCGCCGACGTGGGCCAGGCGCGGGTATTCGTGCCCGCCGAAGTTGCGCTGGCTGATCTTGCCGTCTTTGGTGCGGTCGAACAGCGCGCCCCACGCCTCCAGCTCCCAGACCCGGTCGGGAGCCTCCTTCGCGTGCAGCTCGGCCATCCGCCAGTTGTTCAGGAACTTGCCGCCCCGCATGGTGTCGCGGAAGTGGACCATCCAGTTGTCGTCGGAGTTGACGTTGCCCATCGCCGCGGCCGCGCCGCCCTCGGCCATGACGGTGTGCGCCTTGCCGAACAGCGACTTGCAGACGATCGCGGTGCGCTTGCCCTGCTGACGTGCCTCGATCGCCGCCCGGAGCCCGGCTCCGCCGGCTCCGATGACGACGACGTCGTATTCGTGACGTTCCACGGTGAACAGTCCTTACGCGAACGGGAAGGTGATGACGCCCTTGGCCACCATGCGGACGTAGAAGTCGGCGATCATCACCGAGAACAGCGACGCCCACGCCAGTTGCATGTGCTTGGCGTTGAGCTTGGAGACGAAGGTCCAGGCCCGGTAGCGCAGCGGGTGCTTGGAGAAGTGGTTCAGCCGCCCGGCGGTGATGTGCCGGCACGAGTGGCACGACAGCGTGTACAGCACGATCAGGGCCGCGTTGACCAGCAGGATCCAGGTGCCCAGCCCCGCGGGCTTGTGGATCAGCGCGAGGATCGCGTCGTAGCTCAGAACGGCGCCGATCAGGATCGCGCCATAGAAGAAGTAGCGGTGGACGTTCTGGATGACCAGCGGGAGACGGGTCTCGCCGGTGTACTTCTTGTGCGGCTCGCCCACGGCGCAGGCGGGCGGGCTCAGCCAGAACGAGCGGTAGTACGACTTCCGATAGTAGTAGCACGTGAACCGGAAACCGGCCGGCAGGCCGAGGATGATCAGACCGGGCGGCAGCGTGAACCAGTCGCCGATCGGGGCCCAGCCGAACAACCGGGCGCCCTCCGGGCACGCCGTCGTCAGACACGGCGAGGAGAAGGGCGCGATATAGGGCTCGACGAAGTAACTCTTGTCGAAGATCGCCCAGAAACCGTAGATCAAGAAGAAGGTGAGACCGGCGAACGTGAGCGCCGGAGCGAGCCACCATCGGTCGGTGCGGAGCGTACGCACCTTGAGCTGAGCGCGTTGTTTTCTGGCCGGGCTCTCGGCCGTCTGCTGGGTCATCGGAGACCTTCCACCGGAACTGACCGCGTGACGCCGTGTTGGGCGGCTCGCGCCGAACCGCCGCGTCGCCACGCCGTATTGGTGGGGGCTACGTTACGACCATGTCATAGATACGTGTGAGGAGGGTCACTGACTTCTGGCCTGTGATTCCTGTCACGTTGTCTAAAAAGAGGCGGGACGCGAGCCACGACCGGCCTGCGGCCGTCCGCGTCTCGCTTTCGATCATGAGCCGCGCTGGGAGTTTCCCGGGAGCTTTACGACAGTCACAAAGAAATCATCAATCTGTCGTACTACCCGGATGAACTGGTCGAAATCCACCGGCTTGGAGACGTACGCGTTGGCGTGGAGTTTGTAGCTCCTGACGATGTCCTCCTCGGCCTCCGACGTGGTCAGCACCACGACGGGGATCGAGCGCAGCTCGGGGTCGGCCTTGATCTCCTCCAGGACCTCGCGGCCGTCCTTACGCGGCAGGTTGAGGTCGAGCAGGATCAGGTCGGGACGGGCCGAGCCGGCGTATTCGTCCTCGTGGCGGAGGAACCGCATCGCCTGCTCGCCGTCGTTGACGATGTGGAGCTTGTTGCGCACCTTGTTCAGCTCGAAGGCCTCCTGGGTGAGCAGCACGTCGCCCGGGTCGTCTTCGACCAGCAGCACGTCGATCCAGCGCAGCTCATTCATCAGTGGCCTCCAGAGTGAAGCGGAACGTGGTGCCCTTGTGCTCGGGGTGCTCTTCGAGCCAGATCCGGCCACCGTGATATTCGACGATCTTCCGGCACAGCGCCAGCCCGATGCCGGTCCCGGGATAGACGTCGCGGGGATGCAGGCGCTGGAAGATGAGGAAGATGCGGTCAGCGTACTTCGCGTCGACGCCGATGCCGTTGTCGGAGCAGGCGAACTCCCACATTCCGTCTTTGCGCTCGGCGGTGACCACGATCTTCGGGGGCTCCTCGGACCGGAACTTGATCGCGTTGCCGACGAGGTTCTGGAAGAGCTGGGTGAGCAGCAGCTTGTTGCCGCTGACGACCGGCAGGTTCTCGTGGACGACGGTGGCGCCGTTGTCCTCGATGCGGGCGGCCAGGTTGTCGAGCGCGGTCTGCAGCGCGTCGGCCGTCGAGGTCGGCACGCGGTCGGTGGTGACCCGGCCGACCCGGCTGAAGTCGAGCAGGTCGTTGATCAGGAGCTGCATGCGCTTGGCGCCGTCGACGGCGAACTTGATGTACTGCTTGGCCCGGTCGTCGAGCTGGTCGCCGTAGCGCTGCTCCAGCATCTGGCTGAAGCTGGAGACCTTGCGCAAGGGCTCCTGGAGGTCGTGGCTGGCGACGTACGCGAACTGCTCCAGTTCGCTGTTCGACCGCTTGAGCTCGGCCGCCTGGTCGGCCAGGGCCTGCTGGGCCTGCTGGGTCTGCCGCCATTCGCGCAGGACCCGGCGGCGCATCGCGTCGACGTGGCCCGACAATTCGGCCATCTCGGCCGGGCGGGTCACTTTGAGCTCGCTGTCGAAGTCGCCCGCGGCGACCTTGCGGACCTGCGACTGGAGCGCGGCCACGGGCCGCAGGACGACGTAGCGCACCAGGAGGGCGAAGGCGATCGCGGCGAGCAGCAGGACGGCGGCGAGGCTGGCGAGCGCGCCGTAGAAGACGTCCCAGCCCCGCTCCAGCCGGGAGGCGGCGTCGCCGTGGAGGAGGGTCAGGTGGTCCTGCTGGGCGGCCAGGGCGCCGCGGACGGCGCCGAACGCCTCGGTGTTCACCGCCGCCAGGTTGGACGCGGTGTCCCGGCCGGTCGCGGGCACCTGCCGGACGATCTCCTCGGCGTAGACCCGCCGCCAGTTCTCGATCGCGGCGAACAGCCGGTCGCTGTCCTGCCGGACCTCCGGGGCCCTCGGCAGCAGCGCCTCGATCTTGGCCTTGGCGGTCGCCGACGCCTTCTCGGCGTCGTCGTAGTCCTGCAGGTAGAAGGCCTCGTTGGTGCGGCCGTAGCCGCGCACCGTGCTCTCTTCGTCGGAGACCGACGTCGATATCTCCAGGGTGTGGAGCACGAGCGGGTCGATCACCTCGATGAGCGTCGCGCGCGCCTCGCGGGTGTCGTTCATCGTCTGGAGGGTGAACGCGATCGACGCCGCGAACAGCAGCGTCACGATCGCGCCGACCAGGAGGAACCAGCGGCCCGCGGGGAGTTTTCCCAGCCCGCGTGGCGGCTTGGGCGGGGCGAGCGGACGGATGGTCCTGCTCATGTCACCTCCGGGAGAGCGCGACGGCCGCGAGATCGTCGCTCAGCGCGTCGGCGTGCATGGTCTTGACCTGTTCGATCAACTGGTCGAGGAAGATACCGCCCTGCTCGCGGACCAAACGGATCAGGCCTTCGGTGCCCAGCAGGTCGCGGCCGTCGCCCACGGTGGCCTCGATCAGCCCGTCGGTGTAGAAGAGGAGCGACCAGGGCCCGTCCAGGGTGATGTCGACCGGGACCCACTCCATGTCGGGGAAGATCCCGAGCGGCGGACCCGACGGGACCTCGGTGACCACCTCGACGTCGTCACCGAGGATGACCACGGGCGGCGGGTGCCCGACCACGTAGAGCCGGGCCGAGTCGAGGCCGGGGGCGATCGTCGCGGTGACGAGCGTGGTGAAGATCTCGGGGGAGCCGCGCTCCAGCCGCAGCACCGAGTCCATCGTCCGCAGCACGCCGTTGCCGTCGAGCCCGGCCAGGGTGAGGGTCCGCCACGCGATGCGCAGCGCCGCGCCCAGCGCGGCCTCGTCGGGCCCGTGCCCGCAGACGTCTCCGACCAGGACGTGGATCGCTCCGTCGGCGGTCTGGACGGTGTCCCAGAAGTCGCCCGCCAGCAGGCCCGCCTCGCGGCCGGGCAGGTAGGTCGACTGGTGGACCAGCGCGTCGGTGTGCAGGATCGGGGTCGGCAGCAGCCCGTGTTCGAGCCGGGCGGTCTCCTCGCGGATCAGGCGCTGCTCCACCAGCTCGCGTTCGGCGATGTCGCCGCGCTTGCGCTCCATGGCGTAGCGGATCGCGCGGGCCAGCAGCTTGCCGTCGACGTCCTGCTTGATCAGGTAGTCTTCGGCGCCGGCCGCGACCGCGTCGATGGCGATCTGCACGTCGTTGAGGCCGGTCAGCACGACCACGGCCGTGTCGGGCGCCATGGCGGTCACCTGACGGACGGCGTCGAGACCCATCGCGTCGGGCAGCGACAGGTCGACGAGGACACAGTTCACCTCGGCGGTGAACCGGTCGCGTCCCTCGGCGAGGCTGCGGGCCCAAATGATCTTCGGCGGCTTCTGCGCGTCGGCCAGCAGCTCCTCGACAAGGAAAGCGTCCTCGGCGTCGTCCTCGATCAGGAGGAGGGTGACGAGGTCGGGCAGACCATGGGAGAGAGCGGGCACGAAGGCCTCTTTCCAGAGGAGGGCACCCCAAATAGTAGCGACAGGCCACTAGTGCTGGGGGAGCGCTTCGACGCCTTCGGGGAGCGTTCCCTCGCGGGTCGCCTCGACGAGGAAGCCCAGGAGAACGGCCCTGAAGGCCTGGGCCGCCCGCGTCGGCTCAACATCTTTGCGGTGCGCCAGCGCGACGGTTCTGCGCAGGTCGGGCAGCAGGGGCGCGCCCACCAGGCCGGGTCGTCCGTCGAGCACCATCGACGGCACCACGGCCACCCCGAGCCCGGCTTCGACGAACCGGAGCACGGCGTCCATCTCGCCGCCCTCCACGGCGAACCGGGGCTCGAACCCCGCCTGGCGGCACGCGTTGAGGGTGGCCTCACGCAGGTCGTACCCGCGCCGGAACATCACCAGCGGACGCCGCCGCAGCTCGTCGATGCGCACGTGGGAACGGCGGGTGGTCAGATGGGCGGGGGAGGCGACGACGAGGTGCTCCCGGAGGATCTCCTCGGTCACCAGCGACGGGTCGTCGCTCTGCAGCGGCAGGATGATCAGCGACAGGTCGAGCTGCCCCCGGGCCAATGCCCGCACGAGGTCGCGCGAGCCGCCTTCCTCGACCTGGATCTCCACCCCCGGATAGTCGTGGTGGAACCGGGCGAGCGCGTCGGCCAGCAGCCCCGCGCAGAGCGAGGGCGTGGCCCCGAGCCTGACCCGGCCGCGCCGCAGCCCGGCGAGTTCGGCGACCTCGCGCCGGGCCGTCTCGGCGTCGGCCAGCATGCGCCGCGCCAGCGGCAGCAGGGCCTCTCCGGCGGGGGTGAGCGTGACGTTGCCGCGCGCCCGGCTGAACAGGGGCGCGCCGAGGTCGGTCTCCAGGGTCTTGATCTGCTTGCTCAGCGACGGCTGGGCCACCCGCATCCGCTCGGCCGCGTGGGTGAAGTGGCGCGTCTCCGCCACCGCCACGAAATAGGCGAGCTGCTGCAACTGCACAGCTCATCACTGTACGGCTGTGACATTCGTCGCACGGGATCACCCCGGCCCGAAGGTCTTCCGCGCCAGGCCAGAGCGCATAGCCAGGGGCTATCGAAACCAGAACCCCGATGACTTGGACGTCACGAGACCGGATTCCTAGCGTTCTGGGCGTGACTGCCACTATCGACCGGGGCAAGGCCACCGAACCGGTCACCCAGATACCCTCCCGGCCCCGGCGATCCCGGCGCCGGGTCTCGTCGAACTCTCTCAAGGCCGTCATGGCCGTGTCGGGTGCGGTCCTGGTGTTCTTCCTGGTCGCGCACATGGCCGGAAACCTGAAGATCTTCGCAGGCGCGGAGTCGTTCAACGGCTACGCCGCCTGGCTCCGCGAGGTCGGCTACCCGCTGCTGCCGCACCGGGGCCTGCTGACCCTTCTCGAAGCGGGCCTGGTGGTCGCGATCGCGGCCCACATGTACTCGGCGATCGTGCTGGCCCGCCGGGCGGCGCACGCCCGTCCGGTCAAGTACGCCGCCAAGGTCAGGTCGAGGGCCGACGGCTACGCCACCCGCACCATGCGCTGGGGCGGCGTGATCATCTTCTTCTTCGTGATCTACCACCTGCTCGACATGACCTTCGGCGTGGCCAACCCCGAGGGCCACGCGGCCACCCCGTTCGACCGGATGGTCGCCGGGTTCGAGCCGGCGCGGTGGTACATCACGGTGTTCTACGTGATCTCGGTGGTCATGGTGGGCCTGCACCTGCGGCACGGCCTGTGGAGCGCCCTGCAGACCCTCGGCCTGGCCCGGCGTCACCCCGTGCTGAAGGCGGGCGCGACCGGTCTGAGCGCCCTGCTGACGATCGGTTTCCTGGTCGTCCCGCTGGCGATCACGTTTGGAGTCGTGCGATGAACTACCGCGAAGGTGAGCCGATCAAGGACACCAAGGCGCCCGAGGGCCCGATCGAAGACCGCTGGGAGAAGCGGAAGTTCTCGGCCCGCCTGGTCAACCCGGCCAACAAGCGCAAGATCAACGTCATCGTGGTCGGCACCGGCCTCGCGGGCGGCTCGGCCGCCGCGACCCTGGGCGAGCTCGGCTACAAGGTCAAGTCGTTCTGCTACCAGGACTCGCCCCGCCGGGCCCACTCGATCGCCGCGCAGGGTGGCATCAACGCCGCCAAGAACTACCGCGGCGACGGCGACTCGATCTACCGCCTGTTCTACGACACCGTGAAGGGCGGCGACTTCCGCGCCCGCGAGTCGAACGTCTACCGCCTCGCCCAGGTGTCGGTGAACATCATCGACCAGGCCGTGGCCCAGGGCGTGCCGTTCGCCCGCGAGTACGGCGGCCTCCTCGACACCCGCTCCTTCGGCGGCGCCCAGGTGTCGCGCACCTTCTACGCGCGCGGCCAGACGGGCCAGCAGCTCCTGCTCGGCGCCTACTCGGCGCTGGAGCGGCAGATCGCGGCCGGGACCGTCGAGATGCACACCCGCCACGAGATGCTCGAACTGATCGTCAGCGACGGCCGCGCCCGGGGCGTCGTGGTGCGCGACATGGTCACCGGCGAGGTCGAGACCCACCTGGCCGACGCGGTCGTGCTGGCCACCGGCGGCTACGGCAACGTCTTCTTCCTGTCGACCAACGCCAAGGGCTGCAACACCACGGCGATCTGGCGGGCCCACCAGAAGGGGGCCATGTTCGCCAACCCGTGCTACACGCAGATCCACCCGACCTGCATCCCGGTCTCCGGCGAATACCAGTCGAAGCTGACCCTGATGTCGGAGTCGCTGCGCAACGACGGCCGCGTCTGGGTTCCGCTGCACAAGGGCGACCAGCGTCCGGCGGGGGAGATCCCCGAGGACGAGCGCGACTACTACCTGGAGCGCATCTACCCGGCGTTCGGCAACCTGGTGCCGCGTGACATCGCCTCCCGCGCCGCCAAGAACGTCTGCGACGAGGGCCGCGGCGTCGGGCCGGGCGGCCTGGGCGTCTACCTCGACTTCGCCGACGCGATCGCCCGCCTCGGCCGCGAGGCCGTGGAGAAGAAGTACGGCAACCTCTTCGAGATGTACGAGCGCATCACCGGCGAGGACCCGTACACCCAGCCGATGCGCATCTACCCGGCCGTCCACTACACGATGGGCGGGCTCTGGGTCGACTACGACCTCCAGTCGTCCATCCCGGGCCTGTTCGTGATCGGCGAGGCCAACTTCTCCGACCACGGCGCCAACCGTCTCGGCGCGAGCGCGCTGATGCAGGGCCTGGCCGACGGCTACTTCGTGCTGCCGACCACCATCGGCGACTACCTGGCCGACGCGCACAGGTTCGACGCCATCGACGACCAGCAGGTCGCGGAGGCCGAGATCGCGGTGAAGAACCGGATCGAGAAGCTGCTGTCGGTGAACGGCACCCGTACCGCCGACTCCTTCCACCGCGAGCTCGGCAAGCTCATGTGGGACTACTGCGGCATGGAGCGGACCGAGGAGGGGCTGCGCAAGGCCCTGGAGCGCATCCCCGAGCTGCGCGCGGAGTTCTGGCGCGACGTCAAGGTGAGCGGCGTGAACGAGGAGCTCAACCAGGCCCTCGAACGCGCCGGCCGGGTGGCCGACTTCTTCGACCTGGCCGAGCTCATGTGCCTGGACGCCCTGCACCGCACCGAGTCGTGCGGCGGCCACTTCCGGGCCGAGTCGCAGGACGCCGACGGCGAGGCCCTCCGCGACGACGAGCACTTCGCCTACGTGGCCGCCTGGGAGTCCACCCCCGACGGCCCGGTCCTGCACAAGGAAGACCTCCAGTACGAGTACGTGAAGATGACCCAGCGGAGCTACAAGTGAACCTCACCCTGAAGGTCTGGCGGCAGAGCGGCCCCGACGACGACGGGCGGCTGGTGCGCTACGAGATCGAGGACGTCTCCCCGGACATGTCGTTCCTGGAGATGCTCGACGTGCTCAACGAGCGGCTCATCCTGGCGGGCGACGACCCGGTCGCGTTCGACCACGACTGCCGCGAGGGCATCTGCGGCATGTGCTCCATGATGATCGACGGCGTCGCGCACGGCCCGCAGAAGAACACGACCACGTGCCAGTTGCACATGCGCCACTACAAGGACGGCGACACCATCGTCATCGAGCCCTGGCGGGCCCGGCCGTTCCCCGTGGTGAAGGACCTGGTGGTCGACCGTTCGGCGTTCGACCGCATCATCCAGGCGGGCGGCTTCATCTCCGTCCCGGCCGGGTCGGCGCCCGACGCCCACGCCACCCCGGTGCCGAAGCTCGACGCCGACGCGGCGTTCGACGCGGCGACCTGCATCGGCTGCGGCGCCTGCGTGGCGGCCTGCCCGAACGGCTCGGCCTCGTTGTTCACCGCCGCGAAGATCACCCACCTGGGCCTGCTCCCGCAGGGTCAGCCCGAGCGGGGCTCCCGGGCCCGCGCCATGGTCGAGCAGATGGACGAGGAGGGCTTCGGCGGCTGCACCAACACCGGCGAGTGCACCGCGGTATGCCCGAAGGGCATTCCTCTCGACACGATCGCTCGCATGAACGCCGACTACCTGAGAGCATCCCGCAAGTCTGGGTAGGGACAGGTGCGCTCGATCCCCCGCCAAGGTCCAAATGGCCGGTCTTTGGCGGGGGATCGTGCTTTCATCTGGCCGGGCTGCTCAGTTCCTGTACGAGCGCCTCGCGCACCCGCGTGGGGGAGATGCCGGCCTCCGTGATGATCTGCATGGCCAGCCCGCCGCCCTCGCGGATCACGCCGAGCAGCACGTGCCCGTCGGTGATGGCCTTGTGCTTGAGGGCGATGGCCTCGCGCAGCGACAGTTCCAGCGTCTTCTTCGCGCGCGGGCCGAAGGGGATGTGCCGTCCGCTGCGCAGGAGGCCCCGGTGGTCGCGGACCGGTTCGCGGTCGAGGGCCCCGGGCCCGAAGGCCTCCTCGACCTTCTCCCTGATGGCGTCGAGGTCGATGCCGATGGTGCTGAGGAGTTCGGCGTCGAGCTCGTGCCCGCGCCGCCCGCCGGGCTGGTTGAGGATGTCGCGGAGCCGGGCCTCGGCGCCTCCGTGGTCGAGGCCCGTGAGGACGCGGGCGGCCAGTGACTCCGGGTCCTGGAGCATGGCCAGCAGGAGGTGTTCGGTGCCGATGCGCGGATGGTTCAGGCGCCGGGCCTCGACCTGGGCGGCGGAGACGACCCGGCGGGCGTCGTCGGTGAATCGTTCGAACATCGTCAGTCTCCCCGTCTGAGCAGGCCGCGCCCGCCCGCGTACTTCTTGTGGACGGCCTGTCTGGTGACGTCGAGGTGGACGGCGATGTCCTGCCACGACCAGCCCTGTTCACGGGCGTTCTCGACCTGGAGGGCCTCCAGGCGGTCGACGAGGATCCGCAGTGCCCTCACGGCCCGCAGACCGATCGAGGGATCACGGCTGCTCGCGTCGGAGGCGAGCTGCGCTGTCTCGTTCATGGTGTCAATGTAGGTTGACGCCATGGCTCGTGTCAACCCGCGTTGACGTAAATGGCTGGACGGCCGTTCAGCGAGATTGCCAGGCTTGCGGGATGCGCGCTCTTCCGGCCGGCGACCCCGGCGAACCAGACACGCGCGGCCCCGGCAGATACCTCTGGTGGATGGCCCGCGAACAGGGCCTGCCCATGTGGCTCGGCATCACCTACGCACTCGTGTGGTGGACCACCCAGGCTCTCATCCCGGCCGCGCTCGGGCTCGGCGTCAACGCGCTGATCGCCCGGGACACCGGTGAACTCGTGCGGTGGTCGGCGGTGCTGTTCGCGCTCGGCGTGGTGCAGGCCCTCACCGGCGTCCTGCGCCACCGCTGCGCCGTCTACACCTGGCTCTCGGCCGCCTACAAGACCGTCCAGCTCACCGGCCGCCAGGCCACCCGCCTGGGCGCGACCCTGCCCAAACGCCTCTCGACCGGCGAGGTGGTGAGCGTCGGCAACTCCGACATCGCCCACATCGGCAACGCGATGGACATCATCCTGCGCGGCGCCGGCGCGGTCGTCTCGGTCGTCGTGGTGACCGTCATCATGTTGTCGTCCTCGTTGCCGCTCGGCCTGCTCGTGCTGATCGGGGTGCCGCTGATGGCGCTGGCGATCAGCCCCCTGCTCCGGCCGCTGCACCGCAGGCAGCACGCCCAGCGCGACCTCCAGGGCGACCTCGCCACCCGGGCCGGCGACATCGTTTCGGGGCTGCGCGTGCTGCGCGGCATCGGCGGCGAGCAGGTGTTCGCCGAACGCTACCGGGCCGAGTCGCAGCGCACCCGCGCCGCGGGCGTGCGGGTCGCCTCGGTCGAGTCGCTGCTCGAAGGCGCCCAGGTGCTGCTGCCCGGCCTGCTGATCGCCTGCGTGACCTGGCTCGGCGCCCGCTTCGCGCTCGCGGGCGACCTGTCGGCGGGCGAACTGGTCTCCTTCTACGGGTACGCCGTCTTCCTGATCGCCCCGCTGCGCACGCTCACCGAGGCGGCCGACAAGCTGACCAAGGGCGTCGTGGCGGCCAAGCGGGTGGTCCGCATCCTGTCGCTGGAGCCCGAGATCACCGGCGGGGCCGCCCAGGCCCGCCACGGCGACCTGCGCGACGAGGAGTCGGGCGTCGTGCTCCGCGAGGGCGTGGTCACCGCGCTCGCCGCGGCCACACCCGAGGAGGCGAGCGCCATCGCCGACCGCCTGGGCCGCTACTCCGACGGCCGGGTGACGCTCGGGGGCGTGCCGCTGGCCGGCATGTCCATGGAGGCGGTGCGCGAGCACATCCTCGTCGCCGACAACGCCGCCGCGCTGTTCGCCGGCACCCTCCGGGAGGAGCTCGACGTGCGGGGCCACGGCGACGTCGAGGCGGCCGTGTACGCCGCCTGCGCCGAGGACATCGTCGAGGCGCTGCCCGACGGCCTGGACACCCACGTGGCCGAGGCCGGGCGGGAGTTCTCCGGCGGCCAGCAGCAGCGGCTCCGGCTCGCACGGGCGCTGGCCGCCGACCCGGAGATCCTGATCCTGGTCGAGCCGACCAGCGCCGTCGACGCCCACACCGAGGCCCGCATCGCCGAACGCCTCGCCAAGGCCCGTGCCGGACGGGCCACCCTCGTCGTCACCACGAGCCCGCTCGTGCTCGACCGGGCCGACCACGTCTTCTACGTGGAAGACGGCCGGACGTCCGCCGAGGGCAGCCACCGCGAGTTGCTGACCGCCAGCACCGCCTACCGCGCCACCGTCACCCGAGGGGAGGA
>NZ_BBXE01000016.1 GCF_001570565.1 Herbidospora yilanensis
TGGTCATCTCGTCTGGGGAGGGACTGCGCGGCTCAGCCATGGCCACGCATTCGCCCACCCCTCGGCACCTCCGGTCGACGCCGAACGGGGTCGCGCCGGAGTTGTATTCCCGCAAGCTTCGTGGGGGAGGAAAGGTACCGCTGTGCCCCCGTTGGTGGGGGCACGCCAATCGTGATCTCTTATCGCGGTAGGTCTTGATCAGGCTCAGGTGTGAGGCGGTGCGCGGGCCCGGTGTCCGGGGGTGCCGGCGACGTGGGCGGAGGTTGGCAGCCGCCACGCGCCGTATACCTGAACCGGCCGATTATCTCTGACCAGAATCACCGGCACGAATTCGACGAGCAGATAATTTCTCGTTGTTTTTATCGTGCGCGTCATCGTGGCATCTCCGCCCGGCGCGAGATCGCCGGGCCACCACGGTAGATTGATGCGCCCGGTGGCGGTCTCCTCAGTGTCGACCACCACGTCCGGCACCGGCGTCACCGACAGGGCAAGAGCCGTACCTGCGGGAACGAACAATCCGATGACGGCGAAGGCGAGCGAGACGAGAACCGCCCATGTTCTGCCGATCAGTCTGCCCACAACACACCCCCACAAATATCGAGCTCATTTGATTTTCGCCCCGGGGGGTGGCGCCTTATTTAGTGACACCCCTGAACTACCCCCGGCGATCACGCCTGTAAACAAACTTCAGAAGAAAAAATTCGAGCGCCGCGATGTGGGCTTGTGTCCCTTTTTTCGGTGCCGGTACGCTGACTAAATCCGGATATCCCGGCGAAGGGTCAGCCATTGTCGGCCGCGCCCGACAGGTGCGCCGTGTGCCGACAGATCAGGCTTTCTCGTGCGGCCCGGCCGCCAATCAAAAATGGACATGAGACCCATGAGTCCGAATCGGCTGATCTGAACGTTTCAGTCACGACCTCGGATGACATTACGGCGATGTCGACGATCGTTGACCGGTTGAGTCGGGATTTCTACGTTCTGGGCCTGACGCTCCCCCAGATTGGACCGGCTATGAAACGTTTCGCCCTCGTCGCGGCAGGGCTGCTGGTGGCCGCGGTCGCCCTGCAGGGTCCGGCCACGGCCGCCGTGGCCTGCCGGATCGACTACTCCGTCGGCAGTGCGTGGCCCGGCGGGTTCTCGACCACCGTCACCGTCAACAACCTCGGCGACCCGGTCGACGGATGGCGGGTGACCTGGACGTTCACAGCCGGGCAGCAGATCACCCAGGCGTGGAACACCGCCCTCACCCAGAGCGGCGGCAACGTGACGGCGGACGACGCCGGCTACAACCGCCAGCTCGCGACGGGCGCCTCGACCGCGTTCGGCTTCAACGCCTCCATGAGCGGGACCAACAACCCCGCGCCCACGAACTTCGCCCTCAACGGCGTCCCCTGCAACGGCCCCCAGCCCAGCCCGACGCCGACCCCCACACCGACGCCCACCCCGACACCGACGCCCACCCCGACGCCGACCCCCACCCCGACGCCGACCCCCACGCCCAGCGGCGCGAAGCAGGTCGAGGACCTCGACCGCGGCGTCATCTCGGTCCGCAGCGGCAGCGCGAACCTCGTGTCGTGGCGGCTGCTCGGCACCGAGGCCCGGGACACCTCGTTCAACGTCTACCGGTCGGGCACCCGCGTGGCCACCGTCTCCGACTCCACGAACTACCTGGACAGCGGGGCGGCCTCCGACGCGACGTACACGATCAGGGCGGTGAACGGCGGTGTGGAAGGGCCGAGCTCCGAGACGTCGCTGCGGTTCGCGGGCGGCTACCTGGACGTCCCCATCACGCCGCCGAGCTCCAACTACACCGCCAACGACGCCAGTGTCGGCGATCTCGATGGTGACGGCCGCGTCGACCTGGTGCTGAAGTGGGAGCCGAACGACGCCAAGGACAACTCCCAGTCGGGCGTCACGTCCCCGGTCTACGTCGACGGCGTCAAACTCGACGGCACCCGCCTGTGGCGGATCAACCTCGGCCGCAACATCCGCGCCGGGGCGCACTACACGCAGTTCCAGGTATACGACTACGACGGCGACGGTCGCGCCGAGGTCGCCATGAAGACCGCCGACGGGACCGTCGACGGCCGGGGCACCGTGATCGGCAACGCGTCGGCGAACTACGTCAACTCCGGCGGCTACGTGCTCTCCGGCCCCGAGTTCCTGACCGTGTTCAACGGCCAGACGGGCGCCGCGATGTCGACCGTCGACTACCAGCCGGGCCGGGGCACCGTCTCAAGCTGGGGCGACAACTACGGCAACCGCGTCGACCGGTTCCTGGCCGGCACGGCCTACCTCGACGGCCAGCGCCCCTCGCTGATCATGTCTCGGGGCTACTACACCCGGGCGGTCGTGGTGGCCTGGGACTTCCGCAACGGCGCGCTCACCCGCCGGTGGACGTTCGACTCCAACAACGCCACCTCCTACGCGGGCCAGGGCAACCACCAGCTCTCGATCGCCGACGTCGACGCCGACGGCCGCGACGAGATCGTCTTCGGCGCGGCCGTCATCAACGACAACGGCTCGGGCCTCTACAACACCGGCCTCGGCCACGGCGACGCGCTGCACGTGGGCGACCTGAACCCGTCGCGGCAGGGCCTGGAGATCTTCAAGGTCAGCGAGGACGGCTCGAAGCCGGGTTCCTGGATGGCCGACGCACGGACCGGCCAGATCCTCTGGCAGACCGCCTCGGGCGGCGACAACGGCCGGGGCGTCTCGGGCGACGTCTGGGCCGGCAGCGCGGGCGCCGAGTCGTGGTCGGCGCGCGACACCACGCTCCGGTCGCCGACCGGCGCGAGCCTCGGCCGGGAGCCCTCGTCGATCAACTTCCTGGCCTGGTGGGACGCCGATCCCGTCCGGGAACTCCTCGACGACGTGCGCATCGACAAGTACGGCACCGGCGGCGACACCCGCCTGCTGACCGCTTCCGGCGTCCACTCCAACAACGGCACCAAGGCGACCCCGTCGTTGTCGGGCGACATCCTCGGCGACTGGCGCGAAGAGGTGATCTGGCCGACCAGCGACAACCGGGCGCTGCGCATCTACTCGACGCCCACGGTGACCAGCGTGAAGATCCACACGCTGCTGCACGACCCGATGTACCGCGTCGCGCTGGCCTGGCAGAACACCGCCTACAACCAGCCGCCCCACCCGAGCTTCTTCATCGGCGACGGGATGGCGACCCCGGCCAGGCCGAACGTGTACGTCCGCTAGTCCTCGATGAGGTTCGACGGACAACGTTCAGTCGGCGATGTAACTCACGGAGTTCACGTAGTAGCCGGCCGCCTTGGTGCCCCGCACGTGCAGGAACATGGCGCCGCCCTCGTAGGAGTAGGCGCAGCTGTGGCCCTTGGGCTCCTTGGAGCAGCCCTGCCAGTGGTAGGGCACGCCGTTGGGGTCCCACTTGACCTTGAAGAGGGTCTTGACGGCTCCGGCGGTGGCGACCTCGCGGGCCCGGTTCCTGTCGTTGGCCCACCACGACTTGACGAAGTACTGCGCGACCGTGCCGGGCGAGGTGATGTGCTGCGACGTCCACGCCTTGACGACCTTGTCGCCCTTCACCTGGAAGAGGAAACCCTTGAGGTCGCCCGGCACCTTCACGCTGGTGTGCACGAATCGGCACGTTCCACCGGCGGTGCAGCCCGCGAACTTGTCGGGCGCGCGGAACTTGTACTTGAGGAGCTTGCTGACGACCTCGGGGGTGGCGTACTTGCCCATGGTCGTCTTGTTCTTCTTGAGCCAGCCGTCGAAGAGCTTCTTGGCGACGGTGGCGGGGGTGGCCGCCTGGGCGGCGGGGGCGGCGACGGTCAGCAGGGCGGTCGCGGTCAGGGCGACGCCGGCGAGCAGTGATCTTGAGGACATGGCGACACCCTAGAGCCGCCCGCTTTACAGCCGATAGCGGATGACTTGCGGGGGTAGACGACCATGATGGCGATCTATGGCTTTCACGCCTCTCATGAGCAGGTTTCCCCCGGTGATCTTCTGGACGCCGTCCGCCTGGCCGACGAGGCCGGCTTCGCGATGGCGATGTGCTCCGACCACATCGCGCCCTGGAGCGCCCGGCAGGGCGAGTCGGGGTTCGCGTGGTCGTGGCTGGGCGCCGCGCTCCAGGCCACGACGCTGCGGTACGGCGTGGTGAACGCGCCCGGCCAGCGCTACCACCCGGCCATCGTCGCGCAGGCGATCGGCACGCTCGCGGCGATGTTCCCCGGCCGTTTCTGGGCCGCGCTCGGCTCGGGCGAGGCGTCGAACGAGCACGTCACCGGCGACCGGTGGCCGCGCAAGGAGATCCGGCAGCGGCGGCTGCGCGAGTGCGTCGACGTGATCAGGGCCCTGCTGAACGGCGAAGAGGTCAGCCACGACGGGCTCGTCACCGTCGACCGGGCCAGACTGTGGTCGCTCCCGGCGGAGCCGCCGAAGCTGATCGGCGCCGCGGTCAGCGTGGAGACCGCCAGGTGGGTCGCGGAGTGGGCCGACGGGCTCATCACGGTGAACAGTCCGCTGTCCAAGGAGGTCCTGGACGCCTACCGCGAGGCGGGCGGGCGGGGGCCGGCGGCCGTACAGGTGCATCTGAGCTGGGCGCCGAGTGAGGAGGAGGCGCTGGCGACCGCGCACGACCAGTGGCGGTCGAACGTGGTCGGCCCGCCCGGGAGCTGGGACTTCGACACCCCGGAGATGTTCGACAGCGTGGCCCGGTTCGTCACCCCCGAGCAGGTCGCCGAATCGGTCTTCGTGTCCGCCGACACCTCACGGCACGTCGACTGGCTGCGCGGCTACGCCGACGCCGGATTCGACGAGGTCTACCTGCATCACGTGGGCAGGGAGCAGACCCGGTTCATCGAGACGTTCGGCGCCAAGGTGCTGCCCGAGCTCACTACAGGGTGATCACCAAGTAGTGATCCAGCGGATGGTCAAGATCTCCTCTGACCTGCGCGCGGAGCGCCGGGGGCGGCTCGTCAGCGATCTACGCTCGCGCTGACTTGTTCGCAACCCGGTGTTTCCGGGCGATGTGAGGATGACCGATGCGGTTTCTCAAGTATGTGATCGGCATGGCCATGGTGCTGCTGATCGGTTCCGTTGCCCCGGCGCAGGCCGCCGACACCACTGTGACCTTCACGATCCAGGGCGGCGCGCTCACCATCAGCGCCCCGGCGAGCATCAACTTGGGCAACACCGCTTCAGGTGCCACCCTCCAGGGCACGATCGGCCCGGTCACGGTCACCGACCTGCGTGCCACGCTGCTCGGCTCGTGGACGGCCCACGTCTCCTCGACCGACTTCACCACGGGCGGCGGCACCGCGAACGAGACGATCCCGAAGACCGACGCCGCGTACGCCTCGGGCGCGGCCACCTCGACGACCGGCGTCGGCACCTTCGTGCCCGGCCAGCTCACCGTGCCGCTGGCCGCGCCGCTCACCGGCCAGGTCACCGCGTTCAGCGCGACCGCGCTGGTCGGCAACAACACGGTCACCTGGAACCCGACCCTGCGCGTCACCATCCCGAACTCCGCGGTCGCCGGCACGTACACGGGGACGGTGACCCATTCGATCGCGTGACCGGGCCGCTCTCCACCGGATCCTGATCGCGCCCCTCCTGGTTCTGCTCGCCGTGCCGGCCCTGACCGGCCGGGCGGACGCGAAGCCGGCGGGGCAGATCGGGATCAGGCTCGTCGAGGCCCCAGAGGACAGGGCCGACGATCCGCGTGCGCGGGTCTACATCGTCGACCACGTGAAGCCGGGAACCGTGATCCACCGGCGGTTCGCCGTGAACAACACCTCCGCGAGACCCCAGACGTTGTGGTTGTACGCGGCAGGGGCGGAGATCAGGCAGAAGAAGTTCGGCTTCCTGCCGGAACAGACGGGCAACGAGTTGTCGTCGTGGATCACGTTCGACCACCCGGCCGTCACGCTGCCTCCCGGCGGGGAACGAATACTCAGGGCCACCATCCGGGTGCCGCGAACCGCCTGGAAGGGCGAGCGGTACGCCGTCATGTGGGCCGAGGCCCGCGCGAGGGCGACCGGGGAACGCAACGTCCAGGTCAACAACCGGGTCGGCATCCGCGTCTACCTCGACGTCGGGGCCGGCGGCGAACCGCCGACCGACTTCCGCGTCGACAGGATCTGGGCGAGCCGCGACCCGGCGGGCAAGCCGCGTCTGGAGGCGCAGGTCACCAACACCGGCCGGCGGGCCGTCGACATGAGTGGCGAACTGCGGCTCTCGGAGGGCCCCGGCGGCACGTCGGCCGGGCCGTTCACGGTGACCAGCGGCGTGACCATGGCGCCCCGGGACGTGGGCCGGGTCGAGGTCCTCCTCGATCCCTCGCTGCCCGCGGGGCCGTGGAAGGCGGACCTGGAGCTGAGGAGCGGGCGTACCACCAGATCCGCGAGCGGGACCGTGACGTTCCCCGCCGCCCGTGACACGGCGGCCCCCGTGAAACTGGGCAGCACCGCCTTTCCCTCGCCGACCGCCCTGCTCGTCGCAGCGGGGGCGCTCGCGGTGGCGGGCGGTGGCTACCTCATCTGGCGACGAGCCCGGAGGACACCGTGAGACCACGCGTGACGGCGACCCTGGTGGCGGTGGTCGCCGCCGTCGTGACCGCGATCCCCGCCATCGCGGACGACCGGGCCGACACCGGCGTCGTGTGGGCCGCCATACCGGATGAAGCCGGGGAGGGTGGAGCCCTGGGCGGCGTCCTGGATGGCACACAGGAGAAACCCGCCCAAGGCCGCCCACCGTCCCCGGCCCGCCCGGCACCTCGGAACTCGGCGAAACGGCTGGCCAACGCCGGTCTCGCCATCACCGCCCCCACGTCGGCGGCGCTCGGCAGCACCACCATCGGAGGCCAGTTGTCGGCCCCGCTCGGCACGGTCACCGTGGCCGACACCCGTGACTCGCCGGTCCAGATCGGCTACACGGCGACGGTCAGCACGACCAACTTCACCACCACCGTCGGCGGCAACACGTCCACGATCTCGAGACCGAACATCTCCTACTGGTCGGGCCCGGCGACCGCCACCTCCGGCGTCGGCGTGTTCACTCCGGGCCAGCTCACGGCGGTGAACGCGATAGCCCTGACGGGCACGCACACGGCATTCACCGTGACCCTGGCGGTGGGGAACACCACGGTCGCGTGGAATCCGACAGTAATCATCAGAGTTCCGTCATCGGCGGCGGCGGGTTCCTACTCGGGAACGATCACGCATTCCGTCGCATGACCGGCGTTGTGGTGCCGGCTTGGCCCACACGACGCCCGGCTGCACATCGAGTCACGGCCCACCGTCCAACGAGCCCGCGCCCAGAAGACTCCGGGATCAGGCCGTTCTGCGTCGTGAGACGGCCACGCCGGCCAGGCAGAGCGCGCCGCCCGCCAGGGCCAGCCAGGTCGGGGTCTCCCCCAGCAGCACCCACGCCATCACGATCACTATCGCCGGAACCACGTAGGTGGTGGCGCCCATCTTCCCCGCCGTCGTCCTCGCCAGGGCGTACGCCCACGTCGTGAAAGCCAACGCCGTTGGGAAAACGCCGAGATAGACCAGGTTCAGCGTGGCCGACAGCGGCGCGTCGGCGGCCTGGGCGACGAGTTGCCCGGCGAACGGCAGGCAGGTGACCGCGCCGATGAGGCAGCCGAAGGTGGTCACCTGGAGCGCGGAGGCGTGCCGCAGCGCGGGCTTCTGCACGATCGTCGCGATCGCCCAGGTCAGCGCGGCCACCACGCAGAGCGCCACGCCCAGCACCGAGGCCCCGCCGCCATCGGACATGGAGAAGCCGACGACGACCGCGCCGGTGAACGACACGGCCATGCCGATGAGCAGCCGGCGCGGGAACCCTTCGGCGAGGAACAGCCCCGACAACAGGGCGATGATGATCGGCCCGATGTTGACGACCATGGCGGCCGTCCCGGCGTCGACCTCCTGCTCGCCCCAGTTGAGGGCGATCATGTAGATGCCGAACCAGAGCACGCCGGAGACGGCGATCCCGGGCCAGGCCGCACGCGGCGGCAGCCCTTCGCGCCGGGCCAGCAGGATGACCAGGAGGGTCAGCGACCCGGCCAGCATCCGCCCGAGGGCGAGGGCTCCGGGGGAGTAAGAGAGCACGGCGTGCCTGATGGCGACGAACGCGGATGCCCAGAGCACCACGGTCACCCCCGCGGCGATGAGCGCCCGGCGGTCGGTTTGTTCCACGGTGGGCACTTTAGGGGGACACCCGCTCGGTGCGCATCACGGTTTCGCGCCCTATTGACAAGGAAGTTTTTTACGTACAAACTTGTTTTTGCGATGAGAGACGTCCTGTACCTGGAAGAGATCGAGCAGGCCGAGGCCTTGCTCAAGCCGCAGCGCATCGACGTGCTGCGGCAGCTCGCCGAGCCGCGCACCTGCGGCGAAGTGGGCGCGATCTTGGCGCAGACCCCGCAACGGGTCTACTACCACGTGAAACGCCTGGTGGAGGCCGGGCTGGTCGAGCAGGTGTCCGAACGGAAGGTGCGCGGCATCTCCGAGGGCATCTACCAGGCCACCGCCCGCTCCTACTGGCTTTCACCCCGGCTCGTCGGCCACATCGGCCTGGGCCGGGCCCGCGACGAACTCAGCCTGGGCCACCTCCTCGACCTGGTCGAAGAGGTTCAGGCCGACATCGCCGCACTCGACCGATCGGTTCCCGAGTTGCCGTCGATCGGCGTCTCGGGCGACATCCGCGTCCCACCGGAGCGACGGCCGGAGTTCCTGGCCGAGCTCCAAGCCACCCTGCAACGACTGTTCACGAAGTACGGCGGAGCTGAAGGCGACCCTTTCAAGCTCGTCGTGGCCTGTTACCCGAACCAGCAAGGAGAAGCGTCATGACCCAGTCCCCCATCTCGGCCGTCCGGATCCAGGCCCCGCTCAAGACGGTGTTCCACGCCCTGACCGACCCCGCCGAGCTGCGCGTCTGGTTCGCCGAGCACGCCGAGGTCGAGCTGCCGGACCGCTACGACTTCTGGGGCCGCCACACCCTCGACGGCGACGCCCCCCACCAGCGGGTGCTGGAGGTGGCCGACGACCTGATCATGTTCGCCTGGACCATCGACGGCACCGAGACCACCACCGAGATCCGGCTCGCCGAGACCGACGGCGAGACCCTCGTGTCGGTGATCCAGTCCCACTTCGACCGCTCGCTCGTCTTCTCGGGCAGCCCGAGCCCGCTCGCCGGGCTGGAGACCTTCTGGGCGCTGGCCCTCGGCAACCTGGCCGACCACGTCGAGGGCCGGAAGCTCGGCCCGAAGGTCGACTACACGGCGAAGGTCGGCGAGTTCTCCGCCGCCCTGGAGATCGACGCCCCGGCCGACCGCGTCTACACCGCGCTGACCGACTCCGGGCAGGCCACCGCGTGGTTCGGCTACCCGATCGAGATCGAGCCCGAGGTCGGCGGCCGGTTCGCGATGGGCGGCTTCGAGGCGGCCGGCGACTACGCGGCGAAGTTCGTCGCGCTCGACTCCGGCTCGGCGACGATCGACTGGGGCGGCATGGTGACGAGCTGGGAGCTGGCGGGCTCCGGCGGCAAGACCACCCTGACGTTCGTCACGAGCGGGTTCGACGCGGCCCAGCCGCCCTACGCCTCGTGGGCCGGCTGGCTCAGCGGCCTGGTCGAGATGCGTCGTTACCTGGAGCAGCCGAACTGGCGGTCGGTGTTCGTCCAGGGCTGAGCATCCGGGGCAGCCTCGGCGGCTTGAAGAACCCTTCGGCGATGGCCGAGGCGATGCCCACCCTGACGAGGTCGCGGGTGTCCTCGTACGCCAGGAAGCGGGGCACCCACTCAGGGTGATACTTCACGTTGGCCCGGTAGAGCGCTTCGAGCTGCCACCAGCGTGAGAGGAACAACAAGGTACGCCGCCAGGCCCGGATCACCGGGCCGGCGCCCATCCTCGCGCCCTCCTCGAAGGCCGACCGGAAGACCGCGAAGTTGAGCGAGATCCGTTCGACCCCGAGCCAGCCGGCGTTCCTGACGAGCCCGGCGACCATGAACTCGACCAGGCCGTTCTCCGCAGTCCGGTCCCGGCGCATCAGGTCGAGCGAGAGCCCGCGGTCGCCCCACGGCACGAACGACAACAACGCCGCCTCGTCGCCTTCCTTGCTGAGGCTCTCGACCAGCACGCAGCCCGCGTCGAGCGGGTCGCCGAGACGGCCGAGGGCCATCGAGAACCCGCGTTCGGTCTCGGTGTCGCGCCAGGCGTCGGCGCGTTCGCTGATCAGCCGCATCTCCTCGGGGGCGATGTCGCCGTGGCGGCGCACCCGGAGCTGGTAGCCGGCGCGCTCGACCCGGTTGGCGGCCTGGCGGACGCCGCGCATCTCCCGGCCCTGGAGGCTGAACCTCTTGACCTCGATGACGGCCTCGTCGCCGAGTTCGAGCACCTTCAGGCCGGCCCGCTGGTAGGCCCTGGCCCCTTCGGCGCCGCAGCCGATGGCGGCCAGGGTCCAGCCGAACTCGCGGGCCTGCCCGGTCCACGCCCTGATCGCGTGGTCCCACGCCTCGGGATCGCCGAGCGGGTCGCCGCCCGCGAGGGTCACCCCGTTGACCACCCGGAACGACACCGCGGCCTTGCCGCTCGGCGAGAAGATGACGCTGCGGTCGCGCCGGGTGGCGAAGTAGGCCAGCGAGTCGCGTTCGCCCAGCAGCCCCCGGAGCCGCTCCTCGTCGCCGGGCGCGAGCACGGCCCGCTGCCGCTGCGACCGGAACAGCACCCCGAACGCCACCAGCAGCGCGACGGCGCTCATCAGCCCGATCAGGAACGCGACCCACACCGGCGGATGGCCGTAGTCCTCGACCTCGATCACCCCGCCGAGCACCCGGCTGAGCACCCAGATCGCGCGGGCCGACCGTGTCAGGTCGCCCGGAAAGAAGATCGTCAGCAGGAAGCCCACGACGTAGGACGCCCCGAGCAGCGCGATGAGCGTGGCCGTGGCCTTGCGGAACGACGCGGGCTGCGTCTTGGCGAAGAACTCGCCCCGCCCCCACCACAGGTAGCCGATCAGGATCAGCGCGATCGCCCCGGAGACCAGTATCTCGCTGAGCAGCCGTCCCTGGTCGGGTATCTCGGCCAGCGGCGCGATCGCCACCAGCGGTGTCGAGACCACGCTGAGCAGCACCGAGAACGCCAGCAACAGCACCAGCAACCGCCAGGCCACCCGCTTGCGCCGCGCCAGCGCCCCGGCGAGCAGCCCGAGGAAGGCGGCGTAGGCCAGGTTGGGCGTCAGCGGGACGGCGTAGTCGTCGACCAGCGCGGTCAGCGGCCGCGCCACCTCCCGCAGCGGCGGCACGATGGCGATGGCCGCCGAGTAGACCGCCAGCACGGTCAGCACGATGGACGCCACCCGCGGCACGTCACCCCGCGCCATCGTTTCCCCCCAAGACCGGCGACGGAGGGGACATACCCCATTTCCCCAGGTCAAAAGCGGGTGGTGTACGCGGCGGCGCGACCCGCAGGCAGATCAGCGCGGCCACCAGACCGCAGACCGTGGCCAGCAGATGCCCCAGATCCCAGACGGTACGGCTGATCACGATCGGCGCCCCCACGCCCAGCGTCAGCGCGATCACCCCCACGGCCCGCCCCCGCCCCCGCATCAGGATCACGGCCGCCATTACCCCGGCGACCATGATGTAACTGACCCCGACGTCGGTGGAGACGGCCAGCCGCGCGGGAGCCAGCCCGTTGACGATCGCGTGATACTCCACCAAGGCGGTCAGCAACGACCCGAACACGTGCCCGCAGAGCCCGATCACGATGATCCGCGGAGTGCCGTACCGCTGCTCCGCCCATGCGACGACGGTCGCGTAAACGACCACGTAGAAGGTCAGAAACGCGCCCCGATCCGAGACCCAGAGCGCACTGTCGGCCAGCACCACGAGCGGATTGTCGGACAACCGCACCAGATTGGTGCTCTGAAACGTCGTCAACACGTCGATCAGATCCGGCGGCCCCGTCCGCTGCAGAACCGTCGAACTCGTGAACACCACGATGTAGGTGAACGTGGCCGGCGCCGACAACACCCACTGATGCAGAAACCGCGTGTAGGGCGACCCACCCCGCACCACCCGCCGAGCCCTCCGCGACCACCGCGAAACCCCCCGGAGGAGATACCAACCCAAGGTGACCAGCACGAACACCAAACAAAAGATCACACGCCACCCCGGCTTCCCCCCGTGGTCGGAGACATCTCCAACCCTCAGTCGGATACGCCGGCCAGACCCGGTCTTTACCATCTGACTTGGTCGTGAGGCCGGCCAGTCGTGGCTTGGCCGCGTCCGGGCCTTCCCTCGTCGCTCCGGTTCGCTTCGCTCTCCTGCGCTCCTCAGTCCAGGCCCGGACGCGGCCAAGCCCGCCGCGCCGGAGGCGCGGCCATCAAACAGGCGCGGCCATCAAACACAGAGGTTGTCATGTTCCCACTCACCGCTGTCGTCGCCGGGCTGGCGTTGCTGCTGATGGGCAATATCGCCGGGCTGTTCTACGCCTATTCGGTGTCGGTCATCCCGGGGCTCAACGCCTCGCGGGCCGACCATGCCGTCGCCGCGATGCGGCAGATCAACGTCAAGATCCTGAACCCGGTCTTCTTCGCCTCCTTCATCGGCGCGCCTCTGGTCGCGGCCGTCGCCGGGGTACTGCTCCTCGGTTCGGGCCAGCGTGGGGCCGCGATGTTCTTCTTCGCCGCGACGGCCGTCTACGTGCTGGGCGCGTTCGTGCCGACGGCGATCGTGAACGTCCCGTTGAACAACGCGCTGCTGGCGGCGGGGGAGGTCGCCGATCCGGCGCGGGCCGCGCAGGTCTGGGCCGAGTTCGCGCCGAAGTGGGCGCCGTGGAACCACCTGCGCACGGTGGCGAGCTGCGCCGGGCTGCTGCTGACGGGCGCCGCCCTGTTCGTCTGGGCGGGCAACCGCTGACCGTCCCTATGCTGGGGAGGTGCGCGAGACCTTTGAACTGGATGACGAGTTCATCCCGCTCTGTGACCTGCTGAAATACCTGTCCATCGCCGAGAGCGGCGGCGAGGCCAAATACATGGTCGCCGAGGGCTACGTTCTGGTCGACGGCGAGGTCGAACTGCGCAAACGCTTCAAGGTCCGCCCCGGCCACGTCGTGAGCGGCGACGGCTTCGAGATCCGGGTCGTGGCCGCCCGCTGATCACAGGCGCAGGTCCTGAGGCCAGCAGACCGGCCCGGCCGCGTGGCCGGCCGGCCCTCAGTTCTGGCGGGGCTCCGCGACGAAGACCACGCCCGCCCCCGTGACCTCGAAGTCTCCCGCCGACGCCGCGTGGAAGGCCGAGTCGCCGGGGTGGAGCTTGAGTTCGCCGTCCAGAACGACCTCGCCCTCCACGCAGACCGCGATCCGGGGCACGCCGCCCGGCAGAGTGCGGCCCTCGTCCGGGGCGATGCGGCGGAGCTGGAACTCGGGGCAGTGGGGCAGGTAGAGGTCGCCGACGGGGGCGATCTCGGCGGGCTGCTCGCCGGGGTCGGTGATGCGCAGCAGCTCTTCGACGTCGATCGGCTTGGGGGTCAGGCCGGCCCGCAGCACGTTGTCGGAGCTGCCCATGATCTCGACGCCGAACCCGCTGAGGTAGGCGTGCAGCACCCCGGCGCCCAGGTAGAGGGCCTGGCCGGGAGCGAGTTCGTGGTGGCGCATGAGCAGCGGCGCGAGCACGGCGGGGTCGGCCGGGTAGGTCTCGGCGAGGGTCGCCACCAGCGGGTCGCACGACGCCCGCACCACGTCGGCGACCAGTGCGGGCCGCTCGCCGGCGGGCCATTCGAGCAGCACCCGCAGCGCGCCGAGCACGTCGCCGGCGGCGAGCCGGTCGGCGACCGGCTGAAGGGCGGGCAGTTCGAGGGCCGCCACCAGGGCCGCCGCCTCGGGGCCCGGCCGGAAGCCGGCCAGCGCGGAGAACGGGGTCAGCGCGACGATCATCTCGGGCTTCGGCCACGGGTCGGAGTAGTTCTTGTCGCCCCGCAGGAACCCTTCGGCCGCCTGGTCGAGGGTGGGGTGGACCTGCATGGAGAGGGCGGCGTCGACCGCGATGAGCTTCATCAGGTAGGGCAGCCGCTCACCGAACCGCTCGACGACCTCGGGCCCGAGCTCACCGGCGGGGTCGGCGGCGATGATCTCGTTGAGGGCGTGTTCCACACCGTCGCGCGTCAGCCGCGAGGGGCCGGACGGGTGCGCCCCGAGCCACATCTCCGCCTCGGGCCCGGTCGCGGTACGGCCCATCAGCGCGGCGATGGCCGTACGGGAACCCCATCCGTAGTCCTTGATCGGGTTGGTGAGCAGGTCCACGTTGTCCACGTCCTCGTGAGTCGGTGTGGTCGTTCGGATCGAGGGTGTCAATTCCAGATGAACCGGGGGGCGTCCTCCGGTGAACAGGATGTCACTCTCGGCCGAGTGCCAGGGCCGCCGCCCCGAGCAGCCCGGCGTCGCGGCCGAGGCTGGTCGGCTCGACCTTCAGGCGGCGCAGGAACCCGAGCCCGGCCTGGTCGGCCACCGCCCGCCGCAGCGGGGTCAGCAACGTCGTGCCGGCGGCGGCCACCCCGCCTCCGACGACGACGTTGTCCACGTCGAAGAGGGCCGCCGTCGTGAGGATCGCGGTGGCCAGCGCGCCCGCGGCCCGGTCGAACGCCTCCACGGCCACCGCGACGCCGCGCTTGGCGTCGGCGGCCAGCGCCCGCGCGTCGACCGGCCGGCCGGCCCAGAAGGTCGGCTCCACCGCCTGCTGCCAGCCGTTGGCCAGCGCCCACCGCACCATCGACGGCCCGGACGCGATCGTCTCCACACATCCGACGGCCCCGCACCGGCACGCCTCCCAGCCTTCACCGGCCCGGATGTGCCCGATGTGCCCGGCGTTCCCGGTGGGCCCGAGGTGCGGCTGTCCCTCGAAGACCAGGCCGCCGCCGATGCCGGTCGACACCACGACACCGAGCAGCGCCCCGGCCGAGAACCGGCCCCGCCACCACTCGCCGAGCGCCATGAGCTGCCCGTCGCCCGCGAGGTGCACCGGCACCCCGGGCAGCAACTGGGCCACGGTCTTGACCAGCGGGAAGTCCCGCCAGACTGAGATGTTGACCGGGCTCACGGTGCCCCGCACCGCGTCGAGCGGCCCGGCCGAGCCGATCCCGACGCCGGTCAGGCCCTCCTCGGAGATCAGCCCGGGGACGACGATCCGCGCCACGATGTCTTTCAGCGTCGCCGTGGGGTCGGGGCCGACCGGCATCTCCAGCTTGGCGGTGATCGTCCCCGTGGGTTCGACCGTCGCGGCGGCGAACTTCGTACCTCCGATGTCTATCGCCAAGACGGTCATGAGTTCCCCTGTCTATTCGTTGACGCAGCGGAGCACCGGATAGGCCGTCAGGGCGTCCGGGCCGAGATCCTTCCCGGTCACGACGAAGGTCGCGGTCTCTCCGGGGAGCAGGGTGACGAGCATGTCGTCGACGACCGCGGCGGGGTCGAGGCGGTCGGGGAACAGGGCCAGGTCGCGGACCAGGGTGCGGGCCGTGATCTCGACACGTACACCATCGCTGAGCTGCTCTGTCGTCACGTCGTAGGACGCCTGCGGCAGGTCGTCGGCGGGGAACCGGAGGGCCCGCAGGTCGCCGACGGAGGCGCTCACGAGCTCCTTCGACGGGTCGCCGGGCGTCATCGAGGCCGGCAGCGGGACGGTCATCGCCGAGCGGGCGGCCAGGCGCACCGGGAAACGTTCGCGCGCGAGTTCGCCACCGTGGACGGTCAACCGGACCACCGACAGTTCGGCCTGCCATTCGTCGGAGGTGTCGTTGACGACAACAACGGTCTCGGGGTTCTGGAAGGTGACGAGACGGTCGGCGAAGCTGCGGCGGAGGGCGTACCAGAGCGGCTTTCTGCGGCCGTCGCCGTCGACGGCGGCCCACGATGTGACGGGCCAGCAGTCGTTGAGCTGCCAGACGATCGTGCCCATGCAGTAGGGCATCAAAGAGCGGAACCGCTCGACGCCGAACGCCATCGCGTGGGCCTGGTTGAGCTGGGTGTAGTAGTGCCAGTCGTCGAAGTTGCCCGGTTGGGGCAGGTGGTCGCCGAGGCCGCGCAGCAGTTTCCCGTTGCCGTCCTGCGCCTTCTGGTGGTGCAGGACGCCTTTGGACGTCGGCGTCAGCGGCTCGTCGGAGACGGCGCGGCGCAGCGTGGCGAAGGCGGGCGGGCCCTGGAAGCCGAACTCGGCGACGAAGCGCGGGGTGTAGGTGCCGTAGAAGGTGTAGTCCTCGCGGTTCCAGACGGTCCAGATGTGGGTGGTGCCGCGTGACGGGTCGTTCGGCGGGGCGTCGGGGCTGCCCGAATAGGGCGAACCCGGCCAGTAGGGACGCGTCGGGTCGAGGTCGGCGACGATCTTGGGGAGCAGGTCGAAGTAGAACCCGGCGCCCCAGCTACGGCCGTCGAGGGTGTCCTGCCAGCCCCAGTCGGCGTGGCCCTCGATGTTCTCGTTGTTGCCGCACCACAACACGAGTGAGGGGTGGCTCGACAGGCGGGTGACCTGCTGGCGGGCCTCCGCCTCGACCTCGGCCCGGAACGGGCCCTCCTCGGGGTAGGCGGCGCAGGCGAACGGGAAGTCCTGCCAGACCAGCACGCCGAGGGCGTCGGCCTGGGCATAGAAGTCCTCGCTCTCGTAGAGGCCGCCGCCCCAGACCCGCAGCGTGTTGGCGCCGGTGTCCACAGCCTGTTGAAAACGTTCGGCGACCCGCTCCCGGGTGACCCGGTTGGGGAAGCAGTCGTCGGGGATCCAGTTGAAGCCCTTCATGAAGACCGGCTGGCCGTTCACAACCAGCCGGAAGGCCTCGCGCTCCAGCACCACCGACCGGAAGCCGATTTCACGGGACCACACGCTGTCGCCGACGGTCACGGTCAGCGGGTAGAGCGCCTGTTCGCCGTAGCCCCGGGGCCACCACAGATCGGGCTCGGGCACGGTCAGGGTGATGACCGCGGTGCGCTCGCCGGGCGCCAGGCGTACCCGCTCTTCGACCCCGGCGACGGACGCGGTCACGGTGAGCGGCGCCTGGGCGGCGCGGTCGACGGTGACGTGGACGCGCACCTTCCCGTCGCGGCCGTCGAGGGTCACCAGCGGGCGGACCTCCGCGAGCCGCGCCGACGACCAGGTCTCCAGGTAGATGGGCCGCCAGATGCCCGAGGTGACCACGGTCGGGCCCCAGTCCCAGCCGAAGTTGCAGGCCATCTTCCGGATGAACTGGTAGGGCTCACTGTAGGCGCCGGGCCGGTCGCCGAGCGCGGCCCGCTGCTTCTCGGCGTAGCCGTAGGGGGCCTCGAACAGCACCTTCAGCGTGTTCTTCCCCTCCCGCAGCAGGTGCCGGGCCGGGAAGCGGTAGACGCGGTGCTGGTTGGCGGTCTGGCCGATCTGGACGCCGTTGAGGATCACCGTCGCGGCCGTGTCGAGGCCCTCGCACACGAGGTCGGCCCGCTGGTCGCCGGGGTCGGTCCAGTCGAAGGCCGTCTCGTACGACCAGTCGGTGCGCCCGATCCACTTGAGTCTGTTCTCGTTGTCGTCGAGATAGGGGTCGGGGATGATCCCCGCGTCGAGCAGGTCGGTGTGCACGCATCCCGGCACCGTCGCCGGCAGCCCCGCCACGACCGGGCGGGGTTGCCCGGTCGACGAGACGGCCGTGACGGTCCATCCTTCGTGCAGCGTCCTGATCACGACGCGTCCTCCCATTTCGTGTGCAGTTGCGGCACCGACGCCAGCAGCTTCTTCGTATAGGCGTGCTCCGGCTGCTCGAACACGGCGTCGGTGGGCCCGTACTCCACGATCCTTCCCTTGTGGAGCACGACCGTCCGCTCACTGATGTAGTTGCCCAGCGCGAGGTCGTGGGTGATGAACAGCACCCCGAGGCCCCGCTGCTTGAGGTCGGCCAACAGGTTCAGCACGTCGATGCGGGTGGACGCGTCGAGCATCGAGATGATCTCGTCGGCGACCAGGTATTCGATGTCGAGCAGCAGCGCCCGCGCGATCAGGAGGCGCTGGAGCTGGCCGCCGGACAACTGGTGGGGGAACTTGTTCAGCACCGCCGCCGGGCTGAGCCGGACGGCGTCGAGGGCTGCTTCGATCTTCGCGGTCCACTCCTTGTCGGGCACGCCCCTGAAGTAGACCTCGCGGATCATGGCGAAGACCCGGTCGGCCTTGAAGACCGGGTTGTAGGAGCTGAACGGGTCCTGGAAGACGCCCTGGACCTTGCGGTAGTAGTCGCGCCTGCCGATCCCGCGCACGTCGCGGCCGTCGATGGAGATCGTCCCGGAGGTCGGCGGGAGCAGCCGGAGCACCATCTTGCCGATCGTGCTCTTGCCGCTGCCGCTCTCGCCGATCAGCGAGACCACCTCGCCCGGCTTGATCTCGAACCCGGCGTCGTCGACCGCCGTCATGGTCTGCCCGCCGAACGCGCCGATCCGGTAGACCTTGGTGACCCCGTCGAGTTTCAGCATCAGGCGGCCTTCCAGCAGGCGACGACGTGGTCCTTCTCGACCTCGACCGGCGGCGGGTCCTCGGCGCACTTCTCGAACGCCAGCGGGCAGCGGTCGCGGAACCGGCACCCGGGCTCGGGCTTGAGCAGCGACGGCGGGTTCCCGGGGATGCCGGTGAGGCGCTTGTCGGCGTACCGGACCCCGACCTCCGGGAGGGAGGAGATCAGAAGCTGGGTGTACGGGTGCTTCGGCGCGTTCACCACGGTCGAGGCGGGCGCCTTCTCGGCGAGTTTCCCGGCGTACATGACCATGATCGTGTCGGCGAGCTGGTTGGTCAGCGAGATGTCGTGGGTGATGAAGATCATCGACTTCACGAAGCCGCGGTCGCGGAAGCCCTTCAGCGTGGTGACGACGGCCTTCTGGGTGGAGACGTCGAGGGCCGAGGTGATCTCGTCGGCGATCAGCAGCGAGGGGTTGAGCAACGTCGAGATGACCATGACCATGCGCTGCTTCATGCCGCCGGACAACTCGATCGGGTACTTCCCGAGCACGTCCTTCGGCAGCTCCACCAGGTCGAGGCGGTTGTGCAGTTCGTCGAGGTCGAGCTTCTCCCGGCGCGATTCGAGCAGCTCGCGGACCATGCGGCCGATCTTGCGGGTGGGGTTCATCGCGCTCATCGAGTACTGCGGGATGAGCGAGACGTGCTTGAACCGGTAGGGGTTCATCTTGGCGTCGTCGCCGATCGGGAGGACCTGGCCGTCGAGGGTGACGCTGCCGCCGACGTGTTTCATCCGGCCGTCGAGCCGGATCAGCGCCTTGCCGAGGGTGGTCTTGCCGCAGCCCGACTCCCCCGCGAGTCCCAGGATCTCGCCGTCTCTCAACGGGAACGAGACCCCGTCGAGGGCCTGCACGTCGCCTTTCAACGTCCGGTAGTAGACCCTGAGGTCGTCCACTTCCAGGGTCATCTAGAGCTCCCTCAGCTTGGGGTTGAACACCTCGTCGAGGCCGACGTTGGCGACGTACAGGGCGCCGACGATGAGGGTGATGCCGGCTCCGGGTGGGACGAACCACCACCACAGGCCCAGGTGCATCGCACTCCACTGGTGGGCCTGTTGCAGCATCAGGCCGAGGGAGACGGCGTCGGTCGGGCCGAGGCCGATGAAGTCGAGCGACGAGGCGATCAGGATCGAGCCGCCGAACAGCAGGATGAACGTGAGCAGCAGGTAGGAGCTCATGTTCGGGGCGATCTCGCGCATGATGATGCGGCCCGACCCCACGCCGCTGAGCCGGGCCAGGTCGACGAAGTCGCGTCCGCGCAGCGAGAAGGTCTGGGCGCGGATCGACCGGGCCGCCCACGGCCACTGCGTCAGCCCGATGAACAGGGCCTGCATGCCCGCGCTCCGGACGCCGATGTAGGCGTTCAGGATGAACAGCACGGCCAGCGTCGGCAGCACCAGGACGATGTTGGTGAGCATGTTGAGGATCTCGTCGATCCAGCCGCCCTTGTAGCCGGCCAGGAACCCGACGACCATGCCGATGACCGCCGCGATGCCCCCGCCGAGCGCGCCGACCAGGAACGTCGTGCGCAGGCCGTGCACGAACTGGGCCCACAGGTCCTGCCCGAACGTGTTGGTGCCGAGCCAGAACTCCCCGCCGGGCGGCTGCATCTGCATGCCGACGTACTCGGTCGGGGGCTTGTCGATGAAGAACGGCCCGATCACGCCGATGCCCAGCAGGACCAGGATGATCCCGGCCCCCACCAGCAGCTTCGTGTTGCGGATCGCGAAGTAGAGCGCCTCCGTCTTCATGCCGCGGCACCCGCCATTCCGACTCGCGTACGCGGATCGACGATCACGTAGACCACGTCGATGATGAAGTTGGCGATCAGCACGCCCAGCACGATGAACAGGAACGCGCCCTGGAGCAGGAAGAAGTCCTTGTTCTGGATGGCCGCCAGGATCAGCGATCCGAGGCCCGGATAGGAGAACACGATCTCCGTCACCAGCGCGCCGGCGACCAGCACCCCCAGTTGCAGCGCCAGACCGGTGATCTGCGGCAGCACCGCGTTCCTGAAGGCGTAGCGCCGGATGAGCTTCTGGGGGGCGCCCAGCGCCGACATGTAGTTGGCGTAGTCCGATTCGAGCTCGTAGATGATCACGTTGCGCATGCCGATCGCCCAGCCGCCCAGCGCGACCAGGAACAACGACGCGAACGGCAACAACCAGTGCCAGAACAGGTCGGCGACGAACGCCCACGTCAACGAGGGCGTCATCGAGAAGCTGTAGCCGCCGGCCACCGGGAAGATCCCCCACACGACGCCGAAGCCCCAGGCCATCAGGGCGGCCAGCCAGAGATAGGGGGTGGCGGTCAGCACGTACGAGACCGGCAGGACGGTGTTGTCCAGCACCTTGCGGCGGGCGGCGAGCGCGCCGAGGCGGTTCCCGACCACCCAGCTCAGCAGGATCGACGGGACGAGCAGCGCCAGCGAGTAGGGCACCGCCCGGGTGAGCAGGTCGGCGACCGGCGTCGGGAACGCCCACAGGCTGATCCCGAAGTCGCCGCGGAACAGGGATCCCCAGGAGTTCAGATACTGCTGCCACCAGGGGAGGTCGAAGCCGAACAGGTTGTTGTAGTAGACGCGCAGGGCTTCCTGGGCCTCGGGCTGCGCGACCCGGGCCCGCGCCAGCATGCTCGCGACGGGGTCACCCGGCATGAGGCGCGGCACCAGCCAGTTGACGGTCACCGCCATGAAGAAGGTCAGCCCGTAGATGAGCAGTTTCCTGCCGAAATAGCGACGCAAGAGGGGTTCTCCCTAGGGAGGCCCTCCCCGGCTTCGCAGCGCCGGGGAGGGCCGAGACGGGTTGGCTAGGGAGCGACCGGCTGCAGCGACGCGAGCGACTCGAAGCCGCCGAGTTCGAGCCAGTTACGCCACATCGTGGGCGCCGACTTGGGCGCGCTGCCCTCGCTGGAGGGCCAGTTCTTCCACACGCTGCTGCTGACCTGCGACCAGAGGCCGTTGTACCAGAGCGGGATGACCGGCATCTCGTCGAGCATGATCGACTCAAGCTGCGAGGCGACCTTCTTCATGCCCTCGACGTCGTCGGTCTTGGTGCCGTCGAGCTGCTGCACCAGCTTCCAGGCCTCCTCGTTCTCGTACCGGCCGAAGTTCACGGTGTTCTGCTGCGCCTGGACGGGGAGCTGGAAGACGTACTCGAAGTAGGTGTACGGGGAGTTCGAGAGCTGACGCTCGTTGTTGATGACCAGGTCGAACTTGCCCGAGTTGCGGGCCTCGACGAGGGCGTTGTAGTCGGGGAACTCGGCCTCGACGTTGATGCCGGCGGCCTTGGCGCCGGTGGCGATGACCCGGATGGCCTCCATCCAGTCGGTCCATCCGGCCGGCACGATCAGCTTGAGCGCGATCGGCGAGCCGTCCTTGTTCTCGACCATGCCGTCGCCGTTGGCGTCCTTGTAGCCGGCGGCGGCGAGCATCTGCTTGGCCTTGGCGGTGTCGAACGCGAAGCCCTTCTGGCCGACGACCGCCTGGTCGACGAACTGGTCCCACTGCGGCAGCAGGCCGGTCGGGCTGGCGGGCTTGACCAGGTTGCCGTACACGCCCTCGACGATCTTCTTCACGTCGACCGAGGTGGCCAGCGCCTTGCGGAACGCGGCGTCGTTCATCGGCTTCTTGGTGGTGTTGGGCACCAGCCAGGCGGTGTTGGCCGACAACATGTAGGGCGGCTCTGGGTAGAACGTGGTGATGCCGAAGTTGCCGCTGACCAGGTTGGCCGCGCCCGGCAGGAAGTTGTTGGACAGGTCGAGGCCCTTCTGGAGCAGCAGGCCCATCGCCACCTCGTTGGAGGAGTTGACGATGTCGACGATGTACTTCGGCTTCGGGTCGAGGTTGAGCTGCGCCTTGCCCCACCAGGTGTCGTTCTTCACCCACGCGACGCGGTCCTGGTCATGGCTGTGGTACTTGTACGCGCCGGTGCCGACCGGGTTCTCGTTGATCCCGTCGAGCACGTCCTTCTCGGCCCGGCCCTCCCAGATGTGCTTGGGCACGATCGACCGGCTGTAGATGTTGAAGTCCCACTGCTGGTAGTTGGCCTTGGAGAAGCTGAACCGCACGGTCGACGCGTCGGGCGCCTCGACGGCGGAGAGCCAGTTCCACAGGTTGTGGTAGGGGATCGTCTCCATCTTGCCGAGTTCGAAGGTGAACTTGACGTCCTCGGCGGTGAACGGCTTGCCGTCCGACCAGGTGATGTTCGGCCGCAGCTTGACCTCGTACGTCGTGTCGTCGACCCAGGCCCCGCTCGCGGCCAGCCACGGGGTGAGCTTCCCGGCGACCGGGTCGAAGTGGAACAGCGTCTCGTAGACCAGGCCCTTGGTGCCGGTCGCGGAGTCCCACTCACGGATGGGGTTGAAGTTCGCGGGTGGTCCCCACTGGGTGCCGCTCGTGTAGAGGGTCTCGTTCCGCGGGAAGGCGCCGCCTTCGGCGGCGGGAGCCGGCGCGGCCGGCGCGGTCGCTCCCGGGGCCGGAGTGGGGGTGCCACCACTCGTACACGCGGCCGCGAGTAAGCCCGCTGCCACGATAGGGATCAGAAACCGGGTAGCGCGGTTCCGCATCGTCTCTACTCCTTGCATCCACACCTGCTGGCCAACCCCGATGGGCCGGCCGGTGGGAGCCCCCGGCCGACGGGTTGGGAGCGCTCCCAAGAGGCTCCCAATGCGTGATTCATGGCTGAACCGGATAAGTACCGAGACCGTAAAATCCACATGACGGGGGTGTCAATAGCCTGATATACGCTGAACCAGTTAAGTCGCACGACGGGGTGGGTTCGTGAAAAGACCGACGATCGCTGATATCGCACGTCAGGCGGGGGTTTCCAAGGGTGCGGTGTCCTACGCGCTCAACGGGCAACCCGGTGTATCGGAGTCCACCCGGCAGCGCATTCTTGCGATAGCCGATGAAATCGGCTGGCGGCCGAACAGCGCCGCCCGCGCCCTGAACGGCGCCCGCGCCAACGCGATCGGCCTGACGCTCTGCCGCCCGGCCCGCATCCTCGGCATGGAACCGTTCTTCATGGAGCTCATCAGCGGCCTGGAGGCCGAGTTGTCGGCGCGCGACTTCGCGCTCATGCTCCAGGTCGTCGGCGACCACGACGCCGAGATCGCGGTCCACCAGCGCTGGTGGGGCGAGGGCCGCATCGACGGCGCGTTCCTGGTCGACCTGCACGTCGACGATCCGCGCGTCCCGGTCATGGAGGAACTCGGCATGCCGGTCGTCGTCATCGGCGACCCGTCCGGGACGGGCACGCTGGTGCCGGTCTGGTCCGACGAGGGCGCCCCGGTACGCGAGACCGTCGACTACCTCACCGCCCTCGGCCACCGGCGGATCGCCCGAATTGCGGGCCTGCCGAAACTCGTCCACACCACACTGCGCGACCGCGAGTTCGCCCGCGCCTGCGCCGGGCTCGACGACTGCCCGGTCGTGCACACCGACTACACGGGCGAGGAGGGCGCGCGGGCCACCCGGCGGCTGCTGTCGTCGCGGGTCAGGCCGACCGCGATCGTCTACGACAACGACATCATGGCCGTCGCCGGCCTCTCGGTCGCCCAGGAGATGGGCCTGGCCGTCCCCACCGACCTGTCGATCGTGGCCTGGGACGACTCACCCCTCTCTCAGGTCGTACGCCCCCCGCTGACCGCCCTGACCAGGGATATCCCGGCCTATGGGGCACACGCCGCACGCATGCTGCTCGACCTGATCGACGGCTCCCAGCCCGGTTCGTTCGAAGACCGGGCGGCCAGTCTGAATCCTCGCGGAAGCACCGGACCGCCGGTTTCGGCCGGGCATTAGGGGATTCGTCGTTACACTTTGCAGCGGTGACCGGGGGGTGGCCCCCCGACCGTTTCCCCCGGGGGTAGGGCGTTGAGTCAGGTCGACGTGCGTCCAAGGCTGGTTCCGCCACCACTGCCCGAACGGCCCCGCCGCCTTTGGGTCGCATGGGTGCAGGTGCTGATCGCGGCGGTCATGGGCGTCGTGGTCGGGGCGGTGAGCTTCGTGGTCACCGGCTACGTGAAGGTCACCACCGTCAAGCACGAGTCGGTCCCGACGTCCGACCTCGGCCCGCGTCCGGAGAAGATCAACCCGGCGCTGAACGTGCTCATCGTGGGCTCCGACCAGCGCAACGGCGCGAACGCCAAGTATGGCGACTTCGCCGGAGAGCGCACCGACACGATCATCCTGGCCCACATCTCCCCCAAACGTGACGGCGCCACGTTGATCAGCTTCCCGCGCGACTCCCTCGTGCAGTTGCCGGCCTGCCGGGCCAGGAAGGGCTTCCCGGGCCAGAACGCCCACGTCGGCATGATCAACGAGTCGTTCAACTCGGGGGGCATCGGCTGCACGTGGAAGACGATCGAGACGCTCACCAAAATCCACATCGACCACTACGTGAAGGTCGACTTCACCGGCTTCAAGGCCATGGTCGACGCGCTGGGGGGCGTGCCGGTCTGCGTACCGGAACCCGGGATCAGCGACAAGAAGGCCCTGCTCACCCTCGCGCCCGGCAAGCAGACCCTCAACGGGGAACAGAGCCTCGGTTACGTCCGCGCCCGCTACAGCCTCGGCGACGGCTCCGACATCGGCCGCATCCAGCGCCAGCAGATGTTCCTGGCCGCGATGGCGAAGAAGGCGATGAGCGGCGAGACCCTCACCAACCCGGGCGCGCTGCTGGCCCTGCTCGACGCGGTGACCAAGTCGATCACCACCGACCCCGAGCTGACCCCGTCGGTGCTGAAAGACCTGGCGCTGAGCGCCGAGGGCCTGAAGGCCGGTTCGATCCGGTTCATCACCACGCCCTGGCACTACTCGCTGACCAGCCCCGGCCGGGTCGAGTGGGTGCAGCCGCAGGCCAGGAGCCTGTTCACGATGGTGGCCAAAGACCAGCTCACCTCGAAGGTCGACACGGGCGAACAGAAGATCCCCAAGAGCCAGATCCACGTGCTCGTGCAGAACGGCTCGGGCCGCTCCGGCCTGGCCACGAACGTGGCGGCGATCCTGGAGCAGCGCGGCTACCACATCCTCGGCGTCGAGGACGCGCCCAAGCCCTACCCGAAGACGTTCGTGAAATACACCCCGAACGGCCAGACGCGCGCGGCCCGGGTGTTCCGCGAACTGGTGAAGTCGACCACGTTCAACGTGAAGAACGGCACGACGCAGCGGGTCGTCCTGGTGCTCGGCGCCGACTACCAGGGCCTCAAGGAACCGAAGACCACCATCGAAGACGTCGAGGGCTTCGACGCGACCCACGACACCTGCACCACACAGTAAGCGTTAGCCCTCGATGGAACAGGGCATACGGGACGTCATGCGCGAAAACCGGAGCCTGCGCAGGGCGTTGGCCCTGACGCTCGCTTCGACGATTCTGTGGGGCGTCGCGCACATCTGGACCGGCCGGACCCGCACCGGCCTGACCCTCGCGGCCGGGTGGCTGGTCCTGTTGTCGGCCGCGGTGACCGTCCTCGGCAACGCGCCGACGCTGCCGCTGCGGCGGCTCGACGTGGTCGTCGACGCCGGGGTCGTGCTGGCCGTCGTGTGGGTGGGCGTCATCGTCTGGTCGTGGCTGGTGATCCGCCCCCGGCGGGTGCGCTTCGGCCTTCCCCTGCTCGCCGTCGCCGGGCTCTGCGTGCTGGTGGCCGCGCCGCTGGGCTACGCGGCGCGGCTGGCGTACGTGTCGAACGAGGTGGTCAGCACGGCCTTCGCCGCCGACGACCCGGCCCCCGAGGTCGCGGCCCCCGTGGCGGCCGACCCCTGGGCGGGCCGCGAACGCCTGAACATCCTGCTCGTCGGCGCCGACGCGGCCGAGAACCGGCCCGGCGCCCGGACCGACAGCATGACGGTGGCCTCGGTCGACACCCGCACGGGAGAGTCGGTCCTGTTCTCCCTGCCGCGCAACCTGCAGAACGTGCCGGTCGAGGGCTTCCCCCCGGCCGCGTTGCTGAACGAGGTCTTCCAATGGGGCGAAGACCACGAAGAGTCCGGCGCCGACCTGCTGAAGTCGACGGTCGGCGACATCCTCGGCCTCGACGTCGACTACTACGCGATGGTGGACATGCGCGGCTTCGCCCAGATCATCAACGCCATGGGCGGCGTCACCGTGACGGTGCGGCACGACATCGTGTTCGGCGCCTATCGCGAGGGCCTCATCAAGGCCGGCACCCGGCGTCTGAACGGCACCGAGGCCCTGTGGTTCGGCCGCTCCCGCACCGACAGCGACGACTACCAGCGCATGGGCCGGCAGAAGTGCCTGCTGAACGCGGTGGCCGACCAGGCCGACCCGCTGAAGGTGCTGCGCGGCTTCGAACGCATCGCGGACGTGACCAAGCGCTACGTCTCGACCGACATCCCGCGAAGCCTGGTGCCCGATCTAATCGACCTGGCCCCGAAGGTCAAGGAGGCCGACATCACCAGCCTCCAGTTCGTGCCGCCGCTGATCCGGACCGGAAACCCGGATTGGGACCTGATCAAGGAGAAGGTCGCCGAGGCGCTGGGCGAACACACCCGCCCGGTTGCGGCGACCCCGGCCGCGAAGCCGAAGGCCGACAAACCGGTCGACCTGGACAGGTCATGTTCCTAGCACTTGACCTCGAAAAGGACAGCGGGGTCGAACTCGATTGGAACCGGCGCTTCTGATTCGAACAGATGCCGAGCAAAGACCCTTTCCACCCGCTCATAGGTGCGATGTCCGGACGCGAGCTTGTTGCGAGTGATGCACAACGCCGGCTCGAACTCGACGATCCAGTATTCGGGAATCCCCGAAGCGGCATACTCGTCGAACTTCTCGTACCAATCGGTACGTTCGCTACCACTACCCCGCGAAACGATCTCTACGACCAGTCTCACGTCACGCGCTTCGTGGCCTCGTTCCATCTGTCGAGTCGACCGCTCGACGGCTGTCTGATCGATTACCGCGACGTCAGGTACGAGAAGGCCGTGCTCGGTGAGGACGTCGGTCGGTCCGCGGACGATGAGATCGGCATTGGCGATTTTGATGGCAGATCTCAGGAGGTCCCGGAGATTTTCCGCCACGGTCTCGTGGGGCACGATCGGCCAGGGCGACATCAGGATCCATCCCTTGAGGAGCTCGTAGCGCGCGTCCCTCGGCATGCGATCCAGATCCGCGATCTCGTAGGGGCCACGATCGAACGCGTAGTCCTGCCCGTCGTAAGCGACGGTCACGCCCCTCACCTCCGATCCAACGGTGTCCTGAAAGCTTATAAGGCGCACACATCATCCCTTCGTGTTTAGGAGAAGTATATAGACATCTCCTAGACGTTCATTGCATGTCCAAAAACCTACCGGGCTTGACGGGAATCTTGGATCGCTCTTTAATACTCCCTAACCCGACTTATTTAGTAGGAATCAGGGAGAAGCGTATGAAGGCTCGCAGGGTTCGCGGGGTCGTCGCCGCGCTGGCCGCGGTGATGGTCACCTCGCTCGCGGCCGCCTGCGGCGGGGGCGGTACGACCGCCGAAGGGGGCGCCTCCGCTCCCGCCGGCGGGGCACCTGCGGAGAAGAGCGAGCTCCGGCTCGGGTTCTTCCCCAACATCACCCACTCGACCGCCCTCGTCGGCGTCGAGAAGGGCTACTTCACCAAGGCTCTGGGCGACGACGTCACCCTCAAGACGAGCACCTTCAACGCCGGTCCCGCCGCCATCGAGGCGGTCTTCTCGGGGGCCATCGACGCGACCTACATCGGCCCGAACCCCGCGATCAACGCGTGGGAGAAGTCGAAGGGCCAGGCGATCAAGATCGTGGCGGGGGCGGCGTCGGGGGGCGTCTACCTGGTCGTGAAGCCCGAGATCAACAGCATCGAGGACCTCAAGGGCAAGAAGGTCGCCACCCCGCAGCTCGGCAACACCCAGGACGTCGCCCTGCGCTACTACCTGGACGAGAAGGGCATCAAGACCGACACCAAGGGTGGCGGCGAGGTGTCGATCGTGCCGCAGGAGAACTCGCTGACCCTGCAGACCTTCGCCACCGGCGACATCGACGGCGCGTGGGTGCCCGAGCCCTTCGCCAGCCGCCTGATCCAGGAGAGCGGCGGCAAGGTCCTGATCGACGAGCGCGACCTGTGGCCGAACAAGCAGTTCGTGATCACCCACCTGATCGTCCGGCAGGAGTGGGCCAAGGAGCACCCCGACCTGGTCAAGAAGCTGATCGAGGGCCACGTCGAGTCGACCGCCTTCATCAACTCCGACCCGGCCGGCGCGGCCACGGCGGTCAACGCCCAGCTTGAGAAGCTGACCGGCAAGCCGCTCAAGCCCGAGGTGCTCGACGCGGCGCTGAAGAACATCACGTTCACCAACGACCCGATCGCCTCCTCGCTGGTCGGCAGCGCCGACCACGCCATCAAGGTCGGCCTGCTGAAGCCGATCGACCTCAACGGCATCTACGACCTGACCACGCTCAACGGGATCCTGGCCGCCAAGGGCGAGACGGCGGTGAGCGACAAGTGACAGCTCCTATCCAGGAGCTCGGCCACGGCCGGACGGAGGGCCCCGTGCCCGCCGTCCGGCTGGACGCCGTCTCCAAGGTCTACGGCCGGGGCACGACCAGCCTGCTCGCCCTCGACCAGGTCTCCCTGACGGCGGCGCAGGGCGAGTTCGTCTGTCTCCTCGGCGCGTCGGGGTGCGGCAAGAGCACCATGCTCAACCTCGTCGCGGGTCTCGACCGGCCGACCGCCGGGACCATCGAGACCGGCGGCAGGCAGATCGCCATGATGTTCCAGGAACCGGCCCTGTTCCCGTGGCTGACCGTCACGGGCAACGTCGAGCTCGCCCTGCGCAAGCTCGACCGCAGGAAGCGCAGGGAGCGGGCGGCCGAGCTCCTCGACGTCGTCCACCTCGGCGGCTTCGCCAAGAAGCGCCCCCACGAGTTGTCCGGCGGCATGCGCCAGCGTGTCTCCCTCGCCCGCGCGCTCGCCCAGGAGGCCGACGTCCTGCTGATGGACGAACCGTTCGGCGCCCTCGACGCGATGACCCGCGACCTCCTCCACGACGAACTGGAGCGCATCTGGCGCGAGCGCAACCTCGCGATCCTGTTCGTCACCCACAACGTGCGCGAGGCGGTCCGCCTCGGCGACCGGGTGGTTCTCCTGTCCAGCCGCCCGGGGACCGTCATCGAGGACTACGCGGTGGAGCTCGAACGCCCGCGCCGCACGGAGTCGGCCGAGGTCGCCAAGCTCGCCGGAGAGATCACGGTCCGGCTCAAGGAGGAGGTCAGCCGCCATGGCCGTTGAGACACGCGATCAGATCGCCGGGCTCGACGCGCTGGAGATCCAGGTCAAGGCCAGGCGCAACATCCCGGCGGCGATCTGGGGCCGCCTGTGGCCCATGCTGCTGGCCGTCTCGATCGTGCTGGTCATCTGGGAAGCGGTCGTCCTGGCCGAGTTCTGGCCCGAATACGTCTTCGCCGGACCGGTCACCGCCCTCGGCGAGCTCGGGACCCGCCTGGGCGAGGGCGAGTTCTGGCACGCCGTCGCCACCACGATGCGCCGGGCGGTCTCGGGTTTCCTGCTGGCCATCCTCGTCGGCGTCGTCATCGGCGCGGCCGTCTCCCGGGTCAAGCTGCTCCGGGCGGCGTTCGGGTCGCTGATCACCGGTCTCCAGACCATGCCGTCGATCGCCTGGTTCCCGCTCGCCATCCTACTGTTCGGCCTCACCGAGAACGCGATCACCTTCGTGGTCGTGCTCGGCGCGGCGCCGTCGATCGCCAACGGCCTCATCACCGGCGTCGACTACACGCCGCCGATCCTGCTCAGAGCCGGTCACGTGCTGGGGCTGCGGCGGATCTCCCTCTATCGGCACCTGATCCTGCCCGCCTCGTTGCCGTCGTTCCTGGCGGGGCTGAAGCAGGGCTGGGCGTTCGCGTGGCGGTCGCTGATGGCGGGCGAGATCCTGGTGATCATCGCCAACCAGCCCTCACTGGGCGAGCAGCTCCACTACGCCCGAGAGCTGGCCGACTCGGCCCGCCTGCTGGCCACGATGATCGTCATTCTGCTCATCGGCATCGTGGTCGACGTGCTCTTCGGCGCGGCGGACAACGCGCTGCGTCGCCGCTGGGGGCTGGACCAGCGGATCGGCTGACAGGCATGCGCCTGTCGGCACGCACCCATTACGCGCTCCGGGCGGCGGCCGAACTCGCGGCCGCCCCTCCGGGGCCCGTCCCGGCCGAACGCATCTCGGCCGCCCAGCGCATCCCGCGCCGTTTCCTGGACAACATCCTGCTGCAACTGCGCCGCGCGGGACTGATCCACAGTCAGCGCGGCCCCGACGGCGGCTACTGGCTCGCCCGTCCGGCCGATCAGATCACGCTCGCCGAGGTCATCGTGGTGATCGAGGGAGTGCCGCAGGACAACGAGGCGTTCTTCGGCGCCTCCGAGCCGCTGGAGAAGGTCTGGGCGGCGCTGCGCGAGAACGAGGCCCGCGTGCTCGGCGGAGTGACCCTGGCCCACCTCGCCGGCGGGTCTCTCCCGGCCCTGTGACACATACCTCACCTAAGCCCCATTAGTTATGGAAGACTCCGACTTCTATAGAGGCCCGGGTGTGCAGAGGCAGGCTTTATGGGAAGTCCGGGGCAGCTCGTAGTCAAGCGTTACCGGCTCGTCCGGGCGCTCGGCCAGGGCAACACGGGCATCGTCTGGGAAGGCCACGACGACCTGCTCGACCGCCCGGTGGCCGTCCGCGAGGTGTTGCTCCCCGCCGGGTTGCGGGAGAGCCGCCTGACCGCGTTGCAGCAGCGCATCGCGCGGGAGTCGCGGCAGGCCGAGCGGCTGCGGCATCCCGGCATCGCCTCCGTCTTCGACGTCGCCGAAGAAGACGACACGCTGTACGTCGTCATGGAGCTGGCCCGGTCCAGGTCGCTCGACGGGATCGTGGCGAGTGACGGGCCGCTGGAGGTGCCGAAGGCCGCGTACGTCATCAGGACCGCCCTCGCCGCCCTCACGGTGGCCCACGCGGCCGGGGTCCGGCACGGCGACGTGCGGCCCGCGAACATCCTGGTCGGGCATGACGGCCGGGTGGTGCTGGCCGACTTCGGCGTGGGCTCGGTGGCGGCCGACCCGGTGTTCGCCAAGCGGGTGGGCGAACGGTCGCCCGCCCACGGCGAGTCGTGGAGTTCGGCGCGCTCGGCGGCCACGTTCCGGGCGCCGGAACGGACCGATCCCGACGCGCCGGTCAGGGAGACCGCCGACCTGTGGTCGCTGGGCGCCTCGCTCTATTTCGCGGTCACCGGGAAGCCCCCGGCGCCGCCGCAGGAGAAGCCGCGGACCCCCGCGAAGGACGTCGACGTGTCGGCCGCCCCGGAGGAGCTGCGGCCGGTGCTCGCCGCGCTGCTGGCGCGCGACCCCAAGCGGCGTCCGTCCCACGAGGCCGCCGACGAACTGCTCGCGGCGTTCGAACCGCCGCCGGCCCCGTCCGAGCCGAAGCCGGTGCGGGGCGGCGGGCGGATGCGGTTCATCGCGGTCGGCACGGCCGTCGTCGTCATCGCGGGCGCGGTCAGCGGATGGGCGCTGTTACGTCCCGAGTCGACGGTCATCACCACCCGCACCGCCGCGACCGATCCGACCACCGCGCCGGTCGTGCTCCCGTCGCCGTCGCCCTCGCCGGTCGAGGCGCTGAGGTTCCGGCTGGCCCCGTACGACTCCCCGGCCGGCTGGCACGCCATGGCGCCCCGCACGTGGAAGCGCACCGTCGGGGAGTACTCCGTCTGGTGGGTCGACCCCCGTCAGCGCGCTCACCTGTCGATAGAGGTGACGAACCAGGTCGGCACCGATCCGCTGGCCGCCCTCCACGAGGCGGAGGCGTTCCTCTATCCCAACGTGGAGGCGTACACGAAACTGCGCCTGAAGACCGTCGGGTCGAGGCTGGGGTCGGCCGCCGATTGGGAGTTCACCTGGCGCCAGGTTCGTAACGCGCGAGACACACACCTGGTGAAGGGGCAGACGTACCACCAATATCGGCGCGTCATCTCCACCGAAACCACCACGACGGTTCTCACCTGGACGACCACCGCCACCGAATGGGAGCGCATGCGGCCCACATTGCTCCGGGTCTTCCGGGCCTACTCGCCCACGCGGACCTGAAGATCCATGGCACACTGATTACGACAATCATTTTCATCGTCGTGATCAGGGAGACCACCCGTGCGTGTTGCCTTCGTCGGCAAGGGCGGCAGCGGCAAGACCACCCTTTCCTCACTGTTCGCCCGCTACGTGGCCACCCGCGCCCGGGTCGTGGCGATCGACGCCGACATCAACCAGCATCTCGCGCTCGTCCTCGGCGCGGAGCAGCCCCGCCCGCTCGGCGGCATGCTCACCGAGATCAAAGACCACCTGCGCGGCGACAACCCGCGCATCCCCTCGGCCGCCGCCATGGTGAAGACGACCCCGCCCGGCCGGGGCTCGCGTCTGCTCACCCTCGACGACCCGTTCTTCCCGTCGGTCGAGGTCGAGGGCCTGCGGCTGATGGCGACCGGCCCCTTCAGCGAGACCGACCTCGGGGTGGCCTGCTACCACTCGAAGGTCGGCGCGGTCGAGCTCTACCTGAACCACCTGGTCGACGGCCCGGGTGAATACGTCGTGGTCGACATGACCGCCGGCGCCGACTCGTTCGCCAGCGGCCTGTTCACCAGGTTCGACGTCACCTTCCTGGTGGTCGAGCCCACCCGCCAGGGCGTCAGCGTCTACCGGCAGTACCAGGAGTACGCCGCCGAGTTCGACGTCACCGTCGCCGTGGTCGGCAACAAGGTCCAGACCGCCGACGACCGCGCGTTCCTGCTCGACCAGGTCGGCCCCGACCTGCTCACCTGCCTCGACCACAGCCCGGCCGTACGGGCCATGGAACAGGGCCGAGCCTTCACCCTCGACGACCTGGAGCCCGGGAACCTCGCCGGTCTCCAGACCCTGCTCGACCGAGTCGACGCGGCCGAGAAGGACTGGGCGAAGTTCGGCCGTCAGGCGCACGAGTTCCACTTGCGCAACGCGCGCGCCTGGGCGAACAGGGCGACCGGCGAGGATCTGGCCGACCAGATCGATCCCGGCTTTATTTTCGGGAGCGTCGCCTTGGCATAACGTCGTAAACGCCCCAACCGAGAGGAGAAAGCCTCATGTCGCTGACCGTTCCGAACGATCTGCTCGACCAGGCCAGGGCCGGTGATGTGGACGATGCGGCCTTCGTGGCCTGCGTCCGCGACTCGTTGCCGTACGCGTGGGAGCTGATCAGCGAGCTGGTCAGAACTCGGACCGAGTCGGGCGCGATCTTCGCCGACAACCAGGTCCCGCCGCCGGACGAGGCGGCCCGGGGGCAGCTCCTGCGCTGCCTCGCCAGTGACGCCATGCGGGGCGCGCTGGAACGCCACTTCCAGGTGAAGCTGGCGTTCCAGAACTGCCACCGCGTGGCCGTGTTCGACCCGTCGGCGACCGCCGAACTGGCCCACTTCACCACCGCGCGCGCCCAGATCCTCAACCAGCAGCCGGAGCTCGTCGACTGCTAGTAGCGCGTTGAGCAGGGCAAACCGAGGGCGCCCGCCTAGACTTGACCGCCATGAAGGCCGAGTGGCGAATGCTCGTCTTCGCGGGCGTCTTCCTGGTCGCGTACGCGACCCCGATCCTCTTCCCGCAGATGCCCTCCCCCTGGAAGCTGACCTGCTGGATCGCCCAGCTCGGCTGCTGGTTGGTGTTCCTGGCCGAATACGTCGTCCGGTTCGCGCGGGCCGGCGACAAGAAGGCGTTCGCCAAAAACAACCTCATCGACCTGCTGGTCATCATGCTGCCGCTGATGATGCCGCTGCGGATGCTGCAACGGCGGCTCGGCTTCCAGCGCAAGGTGCTGACCTTCACCGCCACGACCACGCTCGTGCTCGGCCTGGCCGGCAGCCTCGCGATCCTGCGCGTCGAACGCGACGCACCCGGCGCGACCATCCTGACCTTCGGCGACGCCGTGTGGTGGGCCGTCACGACGATGACGACCACCGGCTACGGCGACACCTATCCCGTCACCGCCTACGGCCGGATCATCGCCTCGGTCCTGATGCTCGGCGGCGTGGCGCTGCTGGGCGTGGTGACGGCGACGCTGGCCTCGTGGTTCGGGCGCAGATTCGACACCGGCGACAACACCGAGAAGCTGCTCCGCGAGGCGTTGAAGGAGATCGGCGAGCTGAAGGAGATGCTCAGAACCCGAGGCTGAGTTGTCCCTCTCCGACCGCCGGGTCGCGGTGACGCTTCAGGTGCAGCCACTTCGGCAGGTCGTCGAGGTAGGACCACGAGAGTCGATGGTGCGGGCCGGGCCCGTGTTCGGCGAGCGCGGCCTGGTGGGCAGGCGCGGGATAGCCGGCGTTCTCTGCGAAGCCGTAGAGGTCGGCGCCTTCGAGAGTGGCCATGAACAGGTCGCGCCGCACCTTGGCCAGCACCGAGGCCGCCGCCACCGACACGCAGTTCAGGTCGCCCTTGATCTCGCAGCGCACCGGCCACGGCGCACCGAGGTAATCGTGTTTCCCGTCCAGGATCACCACGTCGGGCTTCACCGGCAGCGCCTCCAGCGCCCGCCGGGCGGCCCGCCGCAGCGCCTCGGTCATCCCGAGGGTGTCGATCTCCTCGACCGACGCCTCGCCGTGCCCGAACCCGACGACCCACTGTTCGAGCTCCAGGACCATCGCCTCGCGGCGACCGGGCGCGAGCATCTTCGAGTCGGTCAGCCCCTCGGGCGGTTCGCTGAAGTCGGTCACCACGGCGCACACCGACACCGGCCCGGCCCAGGCGCCCCGGCCGACCTCGTCGACCCCGGCGACGATCTTGTTGCTTCCCGTGGTGAGCAGGCGTTCGAGTGTGTACGACGGCACCGGCCAAACCTAGTCGGCGAACCCGTTCGTGGTGGTCAGATAGCCGAGATCACTGGCCAGATAGCGGGCGGCGACGTGCAGCGCTCGGAGGGAGGCGGCCACCGAGGCCCGGTGCACCGATGACTCGCGCGCCACGGCGGTGATGACCCGCTCGACGGGTTCCCCGGGGAACTCCCGCACCACCACGCCCCGCACCCCGGCGGCCAGGCACAGGGCGGGCACCGCGGCGATGCCGATCCCCTTTGCGACCAGGCTCAGGATCGTGCCGAGACCCTCGAACTCCCAGGCCACGGGCGGCGCGCCGCCGACCTCGGTGAGCAGCCGGTCGACGGCGGTGCGGGACGGTTCCCCCTCGGGGGTGGCCATCCACGCCTCGTCGCGCAGTTCGGCGGGGTCGACCGGCTCGTCGAGGTCGGCCAGCCGGTGTTTGCGCGGCACCACGAGGACCAGCGGGTCGCGCAGGAGCGGGAACACGGTGAGCGTCTCGCGTCGCCGCACCCGCCCCCACCAGTCGTCCACGAGCGCGATGTCCGCCTCGCCCGACTCCACCTCGCGCATGCCCCGGCCCGACCGGCTCTGCGACAACCGCAGGGCGAGTTGCTTGTGCCGCCGCAGCGACTGGGCGAGCGCGGGCGCGAAGGCGACGGCGGCGGTCGGGAACGCCGTGATGATGACCCGCCCGGTTGGAGTTCCAGCATGTGCCGACAGGTCGGACTCGGCCGTCTCGACCATCGCCAGGATGCGTTCGGCGTGCACGACCAGCCGCCGCCCCGCGTCGGTGAGCTCGGCGCTGTGGCTGGTCCGGTCGATGAGGGCCGCGCCGGCCTCCCGTTCCAGGGCCGCGAGCTGCTGCGATACCGCCGACGCGCTGTAGCCGAGGGACGCTGCCGTGGCGGCGATACTGCCCCTTCGGGCGAACTCGCAGAACAACGTCAAACGCCGCAGATCCAGCATCGGATCTCCTTATGCCCGGCACCGAAAAGCCTCGCTTGTCCTGATGCCCGTACCCACACAAGGTGGGTACGTTCCACAGCATTCAGGAGGAAACAGTATGCACGTCACACTTTCGCCGACTCTGGCCGCAAACGAAGACATCGCCCGAAGACGGAGGTCCGGGGAACGGGTGCTTCATCTGGCTTTCGGTGAGGCCGGGCTGCCCGTACACCCCGCCCTGCTGGCCCGGCTCGCCGACGCGGGGGCCAGCAACGGCTACGGCGAGGTCGCGGGTCTGGCCGCGCTGCGCGAGGCGGCGGCCGGTTACTGGTCGCGGCGCGACCTGCCGACCGACCCCGACCTGGTGGTCTGCGGACCGGGCAGCAAGTCGTTGCTGTTCGGCCTGCTGGTCGCCATCGGTGCCGACCCGGGAGAGTGGAGGTCTCCCGGAGACATGGTGCTGCCGATGCCGAGCTGGGTGAGTTACGCCGCCCAGGCCGAGATCGTGGGAGTACGCCCGATCCTGGTGCCGACCCCGGCCGGCGAGGGCGGCGTGCCCGACCCCGACCAGGTGAGGTCGGCGGTGCTGCACGCCCGCGCGCAGGGCCGGACGGTCCGCTCGGTGCTCATCACGCTCCCGGACAACCCGACCGGCCGCCTGGCCCGGCCGGAGACGGTACGTCGGCTGGCCGAGGTCGCCCGCGAGCTCGACCTGGTGATCATCTCGGACGAGATCTACCGCGACCTCGTCCACGACCCGCAGGCCACCCCTTTTCTGAGCCCGGCCGACGTGGCGCCCGAACGCACCGTCATCACCAGCGGCCTGAGCAAGTCGCTCGCGCTGGGCGGCTGGCGGATCGGCGTCGCCCGGCTGCCGCACACCCCCGGCGGGTGGGCGCTGCGCCAGCGGCTGCTCGCGGTGGCCAGTGAGATCTGGTCGGCCCCGGCCGCGCCGGTGCAGCACGCCGCCGCGTACGCGTTCGCCGAGCCCGAGGAGATCGTGGAACGTATCGACGACTCGCGGCGGCTGCACGCCACCGTGGCCCGCGCGGTCGCCGACCGGTTCGCGCGCGCGGGCGCGAAGGTGGACCTGCCGCAGGGCGGCTTCTACCTCTATCCGCAGATGCCCGGTTTCGACAACTCCGACGAGCTGGCCCGGATCCTGCTCGACCGCCACGGCGTCGGCGTCCTGCCGGGCACCGCGTTCGGCGACGAGCCGCGTCCGGCGCGGGTCCGCGTGGCCACCTCACTGCTGTACGGCGAGACCGCCGAACAGCGTCTCGCGGCGTTGCACGGATCGGATCCGCTGTCGCTCCCGTGGGTGGCGGAATCGCTCGACTACCTGGAGGAAGCCCTCGGCGGACTGGCCACGAAGGAGCCGTCGAGAGCACGAAGGGGGATGTTCCTGGCACCCGCTCCGGCGCGTTGACGATCTTTGTCGAATCTTTACCCTCGGCGGCCGTGCCGAGGCCGTCGAGAAACGCTTCTGACCTGCGGTTTTATAGCTAAGGTGGGCGCTCAACCTGGGGTTCCACAAGATGTCGTGTGTCATTTGGCACCAGACATGTCGTCCAGACCCCATCATGTGCTCATGCCCGCTTTTGTCACCCTGTCCGGGCGCTTCGTGCGCCTGGAACCGCTCACCCTCGCGGCCGTCGACGACCTGGTCGCCGCGGCGAGCGAGGACCGCGCGACGTACTCGTTTACGCGCGTTCCCGCAGGCCGGGAGGAGATGGTCTCGTACGTCGAGGCCGCTCTGGCTGAGCAGGCGGAGGGCCGCACGATGCCCTTCGCCATCCGGTGGCTGCACACCGACCGCGTGGTCGGTGCCACCCGTCTGATGCACCTGGAGTACTGGCAGGGCCCGATGCCCTGGCCGCCGGGCACCAAAGGCGTGGTGGGCGAGGTCCCGTCGGTCGCGGACATCGGTTACACCTGGCTGGGCGCCTCCGCCCAGGGCACGGGTGTGAACCGGGAGGCCAAGTATCTCTTGCTCTCCCACGCGTTCGAGACGTGGCAGGTCCACCGGATAACTCTCAAGGCAGACGTACGCAACCACCGATCCCGGGCCGCCATCGAGGCCCTCGGCGCACACCTCGACGGTGTGCGGCGAGCGGACAGCCGAGGCGCCGACAACACGGTCCGAGATACGGCGTACTACTCGATCCTGCGTTCTGAATGGCCGGCGGTACGAGAACGGATCCAAGCGCGTCTTGATTACGCGCACGCCGCCTGACCAGCCATTCCTTCGAGCCGAAACGGAACGAGCGGCCCGCCCCCATGCCGGAGGGCGGGCCGCTGCGTGTCCGGGTGACCATCGCCCGCACCGGCCGCTGTCGTCTCACGTTGTTGCGGAAGTGCTGTCCAAGTGACGTGTCACCAGTCGCTTTGGAGCGATTGTCCCCTATCCATATGGATCGGTGGAAGATCAGACGGTGTAGCCGAACTCGTCGTCCCACGCGTTGTAGATCTCGTGCCAGGAGCCGCACTTCGTCGGGTAGCTGCTGTAGAGGCCGATCTGGCAGACCTTCACCTCGACCTGGGCCACGTCGTGGCGGGTGAACTTGATGTTCTTCCAGCCGTCGGTGCCGCACTGCCGGTAGGTCTTGTAGCTGGAGGACCAGTCGTCCTCCTCGTCGTCCCAGGAGACGTAGCGGAAGGCGACGTAGCCGCACTTGCCGCCCTGGTGCTCGGTCCGGTAGTCGCGGTCGTAGAGCTTGCCGCCGATGCGGACGGTGTTGGACTCCTCGTGGTCGTAGTCGACGTCGATCCAGCCCTTGGCCTTGGCCTTGCCGTTGTTGCTGTAGTAGTAGCCCCAGTCGTCGTCGTAGTCCCAGTCGTTCGACGAGAGGGGGGCGGCGTTGGCGGCCGAGGCGACCAGGCCCATGCCGAGGGTGAGGGCGGTGGCGGTGGCGGCGGCGCCGAGCACGTTGCGGATGCGCATTGGATACTCCAGGGTTTTGAGGACGATCCCCGTTTCCGGGTACGGCTCATTGATAGGCCGCCCTGCCTGCACGGGACTTTCACCGTCCTTGAGACCTCATTGCGAGCGACCTGACGTCGTATCATTCGGAGCGAAACTTCCGATTGGTACAAAGAGGGCTTCTGATGGCAGGTCAGCTGCGCTTCGCGGTACTTGGACCCGTCAGAGCCTGGCGAGACGACGCCGAGCTCGATCTCGGCACTCCGCTGCAGCGGTCCATCATGGCGATGTTGTTGCTGCGCGAGGGCCGCGCGGTCACCCCCAACGAGCTCATCGACGCCGTCTGGGGTGAGGAGGCGCCGCCCCGGGCACTGGGCGCGCTGCGCACCTACGTCTCACGGTTGCGCACGGCGCTGGAGCCCGACCGCTCGCCCCGTACCGCACCGCAGTTGCTCACCTCGGTCGGCAAGGGTTACGCGCTCAGGCTGCCCGACGACGCCTTCGACCTGGCCCGGTTCGAGAAGGCGGCGCACGCCTGCGAGTCGGCCCGCAAGGCGGGCGACGCGAGCCGGGCCGCCGAGACGTTACGCGAGGCCCTCACCTGGTGGAGCGGCGAACCACTCGGAGGCGCCGTCGGCCCCTACGCCGAGTCGCAGCGCGAACGGCTCCTGGAACGTCACATCGCGGCCGTCGAGACGCTGATGGACCTCGACCTCGAACTCGGCCGGCACGCCGAGGTCATCTCCGAGCTGATGGTGCTGACCGCCGACCACCCACTGCGCGAACGCCTGCGCGCCCAGCTCATGCTCGCCTACTACCGCTGCGGACGGCAGGCCGAGGCGCTCAACGTCTTCACCGACACCCGCAACGCCCTCATCGAGGAACTCGGCATCGACCCGGGCGCCGAACTCACCGACCTGCACCGCCGCGTGCTGGCCGCCGACCCGACGCTGAGCTTCGTGAAGCCGCAGGCTTCTTTACGGCTCCCACCGGACGAGCCCGCCGAATCCCAGCCCGTCGTCGAGATGCCGAAACCCGCGCAGCTCCCCGCCGCCGTAACCGACTTCACCGGCCGCAAGGCCCTGGTCAACCGGCTGCTCAACCAGCTCGGCGTGGCCGACGGCGTGCCCATCGCGGCCATCTGCGGCATCGGCGGCGTCGGCAAGACCACCCTGGCCGTGCACGTCGCCCACCTGCTGCACGACACCTTCCCGGACGGCCAGCTCTACGCCGACCTGCGCGGATACGGCCGCGAACCCACACCGCCCGAGACCGCGCTCGCGGCGTTCCTGCGCGCGCTCGGCATCCCGGTCGACGTCATCCCCGACGGCCTGGCCGACCGCGCGGCGCTGTTCCGTTCGCTGCTGGGCGACCGGCGCATGCTGGTGCTGCTCGACAACGCGCGCGACGCCGACCAGGTCGAACACCTGCTGCCGGGCGCCCCGGGCTGCGCCGCGCTCATCACCAGCCGGGGCAAACTGGCCGACCTCCCGGCGGCCCGCCTGATCGACCTCGACGTGATGGAGCCCGACGAGGCGCTGGCGCTGTTCTCGGCCGTGGCCGGTCCCGAACGCGTCGCCGCCGAACGCGCCGCCGCCATGGACGTGGTCGCCGCCTGCGGTTTCCTGCCGCTGGCGGTCCGGATCGTGGCCGCCCGGCTCGCCTCCCGCCCGTCGTGGACGGTCGCCTCACTCGTCCCCCGGCTGGCCGACGAGAGACGCCGCCTCGACGAGCTGAAGATCGGCAACCTGGCCGTCTCGGCGACCTTCGCCCTCGGATACGGCCAGCTCGACCCCCGCCAGGCCCGCGCGTTCCGGCTGCTGTCGCTGCCCAACGGCACCGACATCTCCACCCCGGCCGCGGCGGCCGTGCTCGACCTGAGCCCGGTCGAGACCGAGGACGTGCTGGAGTCGATGGTCGACGTCAGCCTGCTCGAAGCGCCCGCGCCGGGCCGCTACCGCTTCCACGACCTGCTGCGCCTGTTCGCCCGCCGCCAGGCCGAAGACGCCGAGACCCCCGAGGCCCGCCACCAGGCGCTGCGCCGGCTGCTCGGCTTCTACCTCGGCTCGGCCCGCGCGGCCCACCGGCTGGCCTACGAGGGCAGCAAGGTCGCCGACAACCTCACGGTCATCGGCGCCCGGGGCCACACGTTCGGATCGGCCGACGAGTCGGTGGCGTGGCTGGCCGCCGAGGCCGACGACCTGTTCGCCTTGCTCGGCCAGGTCGCGGAAGAGGCGAGCCCCGGCCGGCCGGAGACCGATCGCGGCTCGCACCAGGAACCCGCCTCGCGGATACGCGCCGACCTGCCCGCCGCCGCCGACCTGCTGGTCGCGATGGAACCGCTGCTGGAGGCGGGCGCGTTCGCCCGCGAGTTCGACCTGCGCACCCGTGCCCTCATCGAGGCCGGCGGCGACCCGACCCGGCTGCGCGCCCACTACGTGCGCGGCCGGATGTTGTTCGGGGTGAACCGGCTGGCCGAGGCCGAGCAGGTGTTCCGGGAGTCGCTGCGGATCGCCGAACGCACCGGCGACCACGCCCTGCTGGGGGAGACCTACAACGCGCTCGGCGTGGTGACCGGGCGGCTCGGCAGACACCCGGAGGCGCTCGACTGGTTCGGCCGGGCGACCAAGGTCTACCGCGAGCTGGGCAACCTGGCCGGGGAGGCGCTGGTGCTCAGCTACTCGGCCCGCGACCTGCTGCTGCTCGGCCGGGCCGCCGACGCGGTCGCCGTCTCGGAGCAGGGCCTGCAGATCTTCGGCGAGATCGGCAGCGGCCCCGGCGTGGCCAGGGCCCGCTACCACCTGGGCGTGGTGTTGTCGTACGTCGGCCGCCTGAACGAGGCCGTCGTCCACCACGCCGAATGCCTGGAGTTCTTCCGCGCCAGCAACCAGAAGGTCTGGGAACAGCGCGTCTGCAACCGGCTCGCCACCACCCTCACCAAGGCCGGACGTTTCCAGGAGGCCGCCCGGCACGCCGAGCAGGCCCTCCAGGTCAGCCGGGAGATCACCCATCCCTACGGGGAGGCCCAGTCGCTGACCGCGCTCGGCAAGGCGCTGCGCGGGCTCGGCAGCCGCAAGCGCAGCCGCGACGCGCTAGAGAAGGCCCTCGACCTGTTCATCCGGCTCGGTTCGGCCGAGGCGGACGACGTCCGGAAGCTGCTCGCCGATCGCGTCGAGACCTAGTTCGTCATCGAGCCTGGTCATCCGGACGTGGTTGATCACCGGGGTTCCTTTCGGTACGGGAGCTGGACGCCCGGCCGGTCGCCGCTCTCACCCGGCGCGTTAGGGGGCCCGGTGGGATCCACACGGTGCGCCTCGGTGATCGCCAGCCGCCTCTCTGAAAACGACCGGCCGGGCCGGGCGAGGTCCCTACCCCCGGGTTCCCCGCCCGGTTTCACTCTCCTACGCCGCGTTTGACGATCGATCAACGCCCGATTGCGAAGAACCCCTCGGCCACCAGCCGGCGCACGCTCTCGGTGTCGGCCAGGCCCGGCCTGCCGGTGAGCTCGCCGATGGCGGCCAGCAGCGGGCCGGTCTTCAGCTCGCCGTCGACGACCCCCGCCAGCGCCGCCTCGACGGTGCCGACGTCGGTCGTCCGGCGCAGCCCCCGGGTCTGGCGGAGCCTGATCACCGACGGGTCGTCGGCGCCGGGCGGGCCGACCCGTTCTTCGATCACGCCCTCGGCAAGGGTGAGCGGGAGGTTCCGCAGTTCGTCGTCGCTCAGCCGGTGGGCGGCGGTGATCGCGTCGAGGACCCGGTCGACGTAGGCCCCCACGGGGAGCTCGACCTGGTGGGTGAGCTGCTCTATTCGTACGACGGGATCGAGGGAACCCGAGTCGTTGAGGGTGATCCAGCCGAACCCGACGCCCTCGACCTCCTGCTCCTCGAACCACTCCAGCCACTCGTCGTAGCGGTCGCGGTAGACCGGGGTGCCCTGCTCGGCCGCGTCGCGCAGCCACAACTCCACATACTCGGCCGGATCCTGGACGTCGCGCTGCACCACCCAGCCGTCGCAGCCGGTCGCGGAGATCCAGCCGCCGACGCGGTCGCGCCAGTCTTCGCCGCGCACGTGGAGCCAGTTGGCCAGCAGGTGGCAGGTGCCCCCGGCGGCCAGGTGGGCGGGCGCCTGCCGGACGAGGTCGCGGCAGAACTCGTCGCCCCGGTATCCGGTCTCGCGGTAGGTCAGCCGCCCGGCCGGCGAGATCACGAACGGGGGATTGCACACGATCAGGTCATAGCGCTCGCCGCCGACCGGCTCGAACATCGAGCCCTTGCGCGTCTCGACGCCGGTCACCCCGGAGAGCCCCCAGCTCAGCCGGGCGAGGTGGAGCGCGCGGGCGTTCACGTCGGTCGCCGTGATCTCGGTCGCCCGGTCGGCCAGGTGGAGCACCTGCACCCCGCAGCCGGTCCCGAGGTCGAGCGCCCGGTCGACCGGCTCCCGCGAGACGAGCTGCGCCAGGTTCGCCGACGCCCCGCCCGCCCCGACCACGTGGTCACGCCGCAGCGCCGGGTCGCCGGGCCGCACCTTCCGGTCGGACACCACATAGCCGCCGGTCTCCCAGGGCTGGATGTGCACGTTGGCCTGGACGGTGTCCCCCACCTTGATCAGCAACCCGCTGCGCAGCAACTCCTGCAGCGGCAGATCGGCGGCGGCCGTGCTGACCGGCACCCCCAGCCACCACAGGCGGATCAGGGTGCCCAGCGAGTCGCCGTCACGCGTCACGCGCAGCGCCGGGACGAGCTCCTCACGCGCCAGCGCCGAGGCCGCCGTGTCGCCGAGCCTCTCGCGTACGCCGTCGATCGTGTAGCCGATCTCGCGGAACCGGTCGCTAAGCCGTATGAGCAGGTCAGATGGTGCGTCCACACAGAGCAATCTAGCGCCGTGAGCGCTTCGCAAGTCGCGTCAAACAGGCTGGCGTATGACCCGGACAACCTCATCGGGGAGTTTGCCATGCTCATACCGTGCCTGGCCTGCGGCTGGAGATCTCCCTCGACAAGCGGACGTGGCGGGTGCTCAGCCGCTGAGGCTGGCCCAGGCGGCCTCGGCGAGCGACCGGATCTCCTCGTCGGTCGGCTGGTGGGCGCCGGCGAACCACAGGCGGCACATCTCCTGGGCGGGGCCGAGCCACAACACGTAACACATGGTCGACTGGACCGGCTTGAGCAGCCCCGACTTCATGTGGGGCTTCCACCAGTCGGCGACCTGGCGGAAGAAGGTGCGCCGCGAGTCGGAGACCTCGGCGCCGCCGGGCTCCTCGCGCCGGGGCGGCCGTTCGCTGATCAGCAGCCGGGCCCGCTCCGGGTGTTCGCCGCACCACTCCATGTGGAAGGCGACGATCGCCTCGATCCCGGCGCGGGCGTCGTCGTTGGCGAGCAGCCGGGTGATGAACGCTTCCTGGTACATCGCCAGCGTTTCGGCGTAGAGCACCCCGAACACGTGCTCTTTGCTGGCGAAATGGTGATAGAAACTACCTACGCTCACGCCGCTCTCCTCACGGAGGCTGGCGAGCGTGGTGGCGGAGACGCCGTCCTGGCTGAACCGGCGCAGGGCGCCGTCCATGATCCTGGTCCGCCCGTCTCGACCGATCTTCGCGCTCTTCACACCATCAATGGTGGCCTAACAGAGCTTTGTTCTGCAAATGCGAGGGTCGCTCTGACCTGAACCGACCCGTGTTCGACGGCCATCTCGGCCTCCGGCCAGGCCTTGTTGATCATGGCGAGCACCCGCCGGTTCTCCCCCATCACGTCCATGGTCAGCCACCGGACCCCGGTCGCGCGGCCGAGCAGTTCCCTGATCAGCGAGGAACCGATCCCCTGGCCCTGCCAGGCGTCCGCCACCACGACGGCGATCTCGGCCTCATCGTCCTTCCGGTACGCCATCGCGTGCCCGATCACCCGGGAGTCGGCGGTGGCCAGTAAGGCGTCGCGGCGATCGTCTCTGGCCAGCATGGCCCCGATGAGCGTGTTCGTGGGCCGGGTGAGCCCGGCGAAGAAACGATGCGTCTGCGTGCGCAGCGAGAGGTCGAGCAGGAACTTCCGCACCCCGTCCGCGTCATCCGGCCCCGCGGGGCGGATGTCCACCTGAGTTCTCTGCATGGACTCAGCGTTTATTGCCAGGCTGAGTATGTCAAGTAGACTCAGATGCGAAGAGGAAGTGATGATTTACGATGCGTGCCATGACCGATCCGCCGCGAAGCGCCTTCCGGCTGGACAACTGCTCCATCGAACGCACCCTCTCGGTGCTCGGCGAGAAGTGGACCTTCCTGGTGCTGCGGGAGGCCTTCGCCGGCGTCCGCCGCTTCGCCGACATCCAGGCCAACACGGGCGCGCCCCGGCAGGTGCTCAGCGCCCGCCTGGCCCGGCTCGTCGACGAGGGCACCCTGCGCAAGGTCCCCTACCAGGAGCCCGGCCAGCGCCAGCGCGACGAATACCGGCTGACCGACAAGGGCCGCGAGCTCTTCCCGATCCTGGTCGCCCTGCTCCACTGGGGCGACCGCTACCTGGCCGACCCCGAGGGCCCCTCGCTCCTGGTCACCCACCGCGACTGCGGCGCCCCGGTCACGCTGGAGCTGCGCTGCGCCGAAGGACATCATGTGGGCGGCCCCCGCGAGACCGTCGCGCTGCCCGGACCGGGATCCCGGGTCAAGGGCACCGCATAGGGTCCCTAGTCTGTAGGACGTGTACCGGTTCCTGCTGACCCCTCGCTGGCTGGCGCTTCACGTCGTCGTGCTGCTGGTGATCCCGGCCTTCGTCTTCCTCGGCCGGTGGCAGTTCGGCCGGTGGGAAGACCGCTCCGCCGCCGAAGACCGCAACGCCACCAACCTGTCCGCGCCTCCGGTGCCGGTCGGGACGTTGACGAGCGTGGGCGGGGCCGTACCCGAGTCGGACAAGTTCCGCAGGGTCACCGCCACCGGCACCTACGACACCGCACACGAGCTGCTGGTCCGCCGCCGCACCCAGAACAGCCAGGTCGGCTTCTACGTCCTCACCCCGCTCAAGACCGCCGACGGCGCCGTGCTGGTCAACCGGGGCTGGGTCAAGGCCGGCGCGACCATCGACACCCTCCCCGACGTCCCGCCGCCCCCTGGCGGGGAGGTGACACTGACGGGCCGTCTGCGCCCGGCCGAGACCACCGAGACGACCGGCATCATCGACCGCAAGGGCCTCCCGGCGGGCCAGGTCCTCCTGATCGACGACCGCCCCATCGCCGGCCTCGTCGGCTCCCCCCTCTTCGGCGGATACGTCGATCTCATCGAACAGCGGCCGACCGCGGAAAAAGCCCCCGAACCCGTGCCCGCCCCGGAATCGGGTGGTGGCGGAGGGCTCAATCTGGCCTACGGAGTGCAGTGGTGGCTGTTCATCGGGGTGGCGATCGGCGGCTGGATCCTCCTGATCCGCCGAGAGCTTCACGACCGGCGGGAAAGTACTGATAATGGTGGGGCGGCCGAGGCGACGAGCCCCGCCGTGACGTGACGAACGGATACCAACCGGAGACCTGCCAGCTTGTTTGGCGTTATTCCTTGGCCCTAACGTTGAATGCTGTGAGTACCCCGCTGCTTCCCGACCCTGAGCCGAGGCGGCGGGATTTTGTGATCATTTCAGTCGATGATCACGTGATCGAGCCGCCCGATCTCTTCGAGAACCGCCTCGCGTCCAAATACCACGACGCGGCCCCCAAGGTCGTCGACACCGACAGCGGCCACCAGGTGTGGCGCTACGGCGGCGCGACCTACCCGGCCGCCGGCATCGACGTCGGCGCCGGCCGCCCCCGCGAGGCGTGGACCCTCGATCCGGTCCGCTTCGACGACATGCGCCCCGGCTGCTACGACGTCGACGCGCGCATCGAGGATATGGACCGTGCCGGAATCTGGGCGGCCCTGAACTTCCCCGGCATGCTGGCCACCCAGGCGGGCGTCGCCTTCGCCCGCACCCGCGACCAAGACCTCGGCTTAGCCTTGGTGAAGGCCTGGAACGACTGGCACGTCGACGTGTGGGCCGGCACCTACCCCGAACGCGTGATCGCCCTCCAGCTCCCCTGGCTCCCCGACCCCGAGGTGGCCGCCAAGGAGATCAAGGCCAACGCCGCCCGCGGCTTCAAGGCCGTCGTCTTCCCCGAGTTCCCCACCCGCCTGCGCCTCCCGTCGATCCACAGCGGCCACTGGGACCCGTTCCTGGCCGCCTGCGAGGAGACCGGCACGGTCGTCTGCCTCCACACCGGCGCCTCGTCGTGGGCCCCCGTGCCCTCTCCCGACACCCCCATCGAAGCGATCACCACCCTGATGCCGTCGACCGCGATGTTCGCCTGCGCCGACTGGTTGTGGTCGGGCATCCCGCTGCGCTTCCCCGGTCTCCGCATCCTCATCGTCGAAGGCGGCGTGGGCTGGCTCCCCATGCTGGCCGAACGCGCCGACTACGCCCTCGACCACCCGGTGTCGAGCGAATCGGCCTGGGACGGCGGCCTGCGGCCGAGCGAGGTCCTGCGCCGCAACTTCTTCTTCGGGACCCTCGACGACACCGCGCTCAGCGGGGTGCGCATGGCCGTGGGGATGGAACACGTGCTGCTGGAGAGCGGATATCCGCGAGCGGAGTCGTCGTGGCCCGACACCCAGCGATCGGTGGCCAGGCGGCTGGGGAACCTGCCGCCCGCGGACATCGCGCGGGTGGCTTACGGGAACGCGGCCCGGCTGTTCGGACATCCGCTGCCGTCGCGGGCGTGGTTGCGCATGGAAGAGATCTGAGCCTGTCTGATGGCCGCGCCTGTTTGATGGCCGCGCCTCCGGCGCGGCGGGCTTGGCCGCCTTCAGTCCGGGCCTTCCCTCGTCGCTCCGGTTCGCTTCGCTCTCCTGCGCTCCTCAGTCCAGGCCCGGACGCGGCCAAGCCACGACTGGCCGGCCTCACGACCGAGTTTGGCCTTCTGCCAGGCCATCGAAGGCCTACGGCGCCGGAGAGGCCTGCGGTGGACTTGCGGGGTTCGGGTCCGGTGCCTGAAGGGATGGAGCCTCTTAGGCCCGGTGGCGGGGGTCGATCTTCGGTTCGGGGGTCAGGGCGAGGTTGCGGCGCTCCCAGTCCACGTAACGCCCGCTTTCGCCCAGCAGTGACGTCGCCAGCCACAGGAACACACCGAAGTCGTCGACCACGCCCAGCGCCAGGAACAGCGCCTCCGGGACGACGTCGACCGGGCTGAGGATGTAGAGGATCGCGGCGCCCATCAGGGCCAGCTTGCCCTTGCCGAATTCGCGGTAGTCGCCGCGCAACGCGCCGGCCAGCATGCGGGGCAGGGCGCGGATGCGGGCGCCCAGCCCGGGGCTGCCGGGCCTGGAGATGTCCTGGTAGGCCTTGTACGCCTGCGCCGCCCGTCGTGCCTTGACCATGAGAGCCTCCCTGCCCGGCCATTTGCCCCGATAACGGAGGACTTTGCGGCGTTGGTTCCGTTACTGAGGGGCCAGATTTCTTACCGTTTGGTCCATCGGCTGGTCACCGAGGTCGAGCGGGGCCAGAACAGGTGTGGTGAGGCCGTTCTCAACGTACTCGTTCACCCTCGCCCGGCACTGCTCCGCCGTACCGTGGATGATCAGATCGTCGACCACCTCGTCGGGAATGGCCTTCAACGCCGCCGCCCGATCACCGGCCGCCCACGCCTCGTGCATCGGCCGCAGCACCTCACCCCGGCCCAGCCAGTCGTGGAACGCCGCGTACACCGGCACCGTGAGATATCCGGCGATCATCCGCCGCCCGATGGCCCTGACCCGGTCGGTGTCCTCGCTGACGATGATGAAGAGCCGCGCGATCAGCTCGGTCTCGTCGCGGATCTCGCCCCGAACCTTCTGTACGTCCCCCGGAGCCAACCAGTTGGTGATCGCACCATCGGCCTCATCGGCGGCGAGCCGCAGCATGCGCGGCCGAAGCGCGGCCAGCACGATCTTCGGCGGCGTCTTCGGCGCCTGCTCCAGCTTGAACCCCTGCACGGAGAAGGTCTCGTAGGCCTCGGTGACCTTCTCCCCGTTGAGCGCCCTGCGCAGGAACCGCAGGGTGTCACGCGTGCGGGCGAACGGCTTCACGAACTCACCGGCGTTCCACCGCTCGACGATCGCGGGGGAGGACGCGCCGATTCCGAGCAGGAACCGCCCGGGCGCCCGATCGGCGACCGTCGCCGCCGTCATGGCCAGCAGCCCCGGCCCACGCGTCGAGACCGGCACGATCGCCGTGCCCAGCCGCAACTCCGGAGCCCACTCGGCGGCCAGAGTCAGCGGAGTGAACCCGTCGTTGCCGTTGACCTCGGCCGACCACGCGTCGGTGTAACCGAGAGAAGGCAGTTCGGCGATCAACTCCCGATCGAGACCGCTCCCCGCGAACGGGATGGTGATTCCCCAGCGCGCCACAGTGCCCTCCCGGCTCTTCGATTGAGGGCACGAGCATACCAACCGTTCGGTACGTCAGGTAAATGCCCTCTGAGCTGCTAGAACGAAGAAATGGCAGATATCCCGGTGGAAGTGAGAACGTCCTGTCACGCGGAAGTGCGCGGGCCTTTGGCAGAGGTGACCTGCGAACGAAGCGAGACCATCCGGCTGTCGAGGGCCGTTCTGGCCCGTCTCCTGCGCCCTGGCCGACCGTTGTCTTCCGCCGAACCGACATGGATTTCGGCACCCATGGTGCGCAAGCCGGCGACCACGTTCCTGGCCGTTCCCGTCACGATTCCCGTGTTGCTCCGACCGCTCGCCCTGATAACGCTCCCGGCGAAGCCGCTCGTGTACATCCCTGCCACCCCACTTCCCGGGGCGCTGTCGGCCCTTGCCATCCAGGTCCCGCCGACGAAGACGCTAGCCATCGAAATCCCCGTGGCCACGCTGCTGACGCAGCCTGTGGAAAGCAGCCCTGTGGAAACCGGCGCTGTGGGTACTCCGGCTGTGGATCGGAGTGCCGCACACAGCCCAACGGAGAACAAATCGACTGCGAGTTCGCCCGCCACGGAAACGCATCCTGTGGATAAACGCGCAACAGATGTGCAAGCTGTGGATAACTCCACGGTGAACAGACCACCCGCTGTGGAAGAACCATCCACCACGCTGCCGGCACAGAAGACACTGCCCCAAGGCCATGCCACTGCGCCGGATCACGGCCAACCCACCAGCCCGAAGGCACTCACCCAGCCCGTACAGGAACGGGACCCGAAGGCGCCCAATAGGCCGGCACTCGAAGAGCCCCCGAATCGCCCCGCTGATCCGGCGAACCCGCCTGCCCAGAACTCGCCCAACGGGAACCCGGCCGCCGAGGCGCAGCCGTCGTCGAACCCGGCCACGCCCAAACCGCCCGGTCCCGCATCAGTTGCGCCCGAACCCGCAACCGGACCCACCGCCCTACCCGCGGCTCAACCCCCGGCCCAGCCTGGTACCGGTCCTGCCGTTCCCTCCGCCCCGGTGCGGATCAACCCCGTCCCACTGGCCGACGGCGCGATCGCGCGGGCCCGGAAGCGGATGGCTCAGGCCGCGACCACGCATCGGCCGACCGATCGGCAGGCCGTCGTGGTCGTTCTCTTCACGGCCGTGATCGCCGTCGCGGCGGGAGCGGTGCTCAGGCGGCGCCGCCGCTAGGGAGCAAGCGGTCGATCTCGTCGAAACGGACCTGGGCCTCCTTGAGAGGCCCGGGGTCGACGGCGCCATCGAGTCCATAGGGGTGCGAGATCAGGTGGATCACCACGATCCCGGTCACCACCGTCGCGACCCGCACCACGTCGGCGATCACCGACGGCGCCGTCGGCCGGCGGCGCAGGGCCCATGGCAGGGCGATCACCAGCAGGCCCGAGATGACCATCGACACCATGAAGACCGATTCCAGCCCGGACGTCGCGTTGTCCGCCCGAACCGTGCGAGCGTGCGACACCTCGGCCGCCCGCGCCAGGGCCTCCGCCCGCAGTTCGGAGTCGGTCGTGGGCAGCTTGAGCATCGCCGTCCGCAGCGAGTCGAGTGTCACCCCGGTCCGCGCGTCGAGGGACGCCTCCCGCATGCGTGGCCAGTCGAGTTCGACGGTCTGGGTCGTGTACGCCCGCACCAGGTCACGCACCTCGGCCGACTGCGGCAGCGGGGCCACCGCCCAATAGAGCTCGACCAGGCTCTCCGACTCGGCCCGCACGTCGGCGCCCGACGCCGAGATGGCGTCGCGGCACAACACCACGGCATAGGCCACGACCACGAGGAACACCGCGAGGGCCAGGTTGACCGCGAAGTCGATCGGCCCGGCGCCGCCTTCTTCGTCGGACCGTCCGCTGCGCCGCAGCCACGTCAGCACCGCGAACAGGGCCACCACGACAATCGCCACAAACCCGAAGACCCACACCATGTGACTGACAGTAATCAGATCATTCCCGCAATTCGCGGACCACCTCGATGAAATCTCGTGTCACACCACGCAAACCCGGCAGGTAGGAAAGCGCGACCAAACGATCGACCAAGGGCACGCTCCGGTCGATGAGCCGGTAGGTGCGCCGGCATCCGGGCGAGGTGTCGTGCACCCAGAAAAGCACCACTCCCATCGACAACAACCACAGGAGTTCGGGCAGTTCGGCCCGCAATTCGGGGTCCATTCGATCGGCGCAGCCCTCGACGACCTCGCGGTAGAGCGCCACCGAGGAATCGCGTGCCGGAGCCGATTCCGCACTGAAAGGGCTCAGCGGATTGTCGGGCTCGGCCGCGTGCTTGAAGAATTTCACCGCGAACGCATGGTAGGGCTCGGAAACCCGCACCCACGCGCTGAGTACGCCGTGCAACCGGGCCGCGAACGCCCTTTCCCGGGCGAGGATTTCCCGGCTGGCCGCCTCGTGGGCCGACTGGGCCTGGTCGTAATAGGCCTGGATGAGCTGTTCTTTCGAGGCGAAATAGTAATAGGCGCTGCCGACGGAAACGCCCGCCTCGGCCGCGATCGCGCGCATCGTCGTCGCGTCGTACCCCCGCTCGCGGAAAAGCCGCAGTGCGGTGTCCACGATGAGATCCCTGTTCGACCTGGGCACATCGGTCACTGTACGTCTCCAGCCCCCGTCAGGTCATGAACCCACCAGATGATGGCCGAGTTACCCCAAACACTCGGCCTCTCCGAGGGTGGCTCACCCCCAGGCGTGGGAGTTAAGCCATTGATCAAGCTCCCCCACCGCGCTACGGAGAGTAATGGGGGAAGTAGAATGACCCAACGCACGACCGGCTGGAGTGTCGCCGGGTTGACCGTTCTCGCCTTGGTCACGCTCCCCGGCCCGACGGCCGACGCCGACACCCAACGCGCCCGACCGAAGCTGACCTTCCGCCCCGTCGAGGCGCCCCAGGGGGTGCGCACCGCGTTCCGTACCGGAGTGCTGAAAGTCCGTTACTGGACGTGGCGCCGCGCGATGAACACCCGCCTGCACCACAACTACGCGATGAACCGAATACGGAAGGCGGGCCTCGGCTGGCGTTCCACCGGCAACTGCGTCGACAAACACCGCCCGACCTGCACGTCGCTGCACACCGTCAGGCTCGGCACCCTGCTGAAGACGATCGAGCTGAAGCGCATGTCGGGCTGCCGGCTGATCGTGACCGGCGGCACCGAGACCGGGCACGCCGCCGGCACCTACAGCCACGGCAATGGCTGGAAGATCGACCTGGCTCCCAACCGTTGCCTCGACCGATACGTCACCCGCAAGCTCGAACCGCACGGCAAGCGCGGCGACGGCTCCCAGCTCTACATCTCTCCCGAGCAGGACCTGTTCGCCCGGGAGAGCGACCACTGGGACATCCTGTTCCGTTAGGCGGTGTATTCGGTGGCGACGATCAGCTCGGCGATCTCGGCCGCGTTCAGGGCCGCGCCCTTGCGCAGGTTGTCGCCACACACGAACAGGTCGAGCGTGTTGGGGAAGTCGAGGGCCTGCCGCACCCGGCCGACGTAGGTCGGGTCGGTGCCCACGACGTCGATCGGCATCGGGTAGATCCCGTTGGCCGGGTCGTCGACCAGCACGACGGTCGGCGCCGCCTCCAGCACGCGGTGGGCGTCGGCCACGGTGATCTCGCGCTCGAAGGTCGCGTGGACGGCGAGCGAGTGGGTGGTGATCACCGGGACGCGCACGCAGGTGGCGGAGACCTTCAGCGTCGGGATGCCGAGGATCTTGCGCGACTCGTTGCGCAGCTTCAGCTCCTCGGACGCCCAGCCGTCTTCCTTGAGCGAGCCCGCCCACGGCACGACGTTGAACGCGACCGGCGCCGGGAACGTGTCGTCGCCGTCGCCGAGCTTGTTCTGCAGGACCTTGCGCACGTCACCGGCCGTGGTGCCGACGGTGCGGTCACCGGCCAGAGCCTCGACCTCGTCGTACAGACGAGCCGAACCGGCCACACCCGCGCCGGAGACGGCCTGGTAGGACGCCACGACGAGCTCCTTGAGCCCGAACTCCTCGTGGAGGGCGCCCATGGCGGCCATCATCGACAGGGTGGTGCAGTTGGGGGTCGAGACGATGCCCAGCGGACGGTTGGCGGCGTCGCCCGGGTTGACCTCGGGGACCACCAGCGGGACCTGCGGGTTCATCCGGAAGGTGCCCGACTTGTCGATGACGGTCGCGCCGCGCTCGGCCGCGATCGGCACCCAGGTGGCCGACACCTCGTCGGGCACGTCGAAGATCGCGATGTCGACGCCGTCGAACACCTCGGGGGCCAGCGCCTGGACGACGACGTCTTCGCCGCGGACCCGCAGGACCTTGCCGGCCGAACGGGCCGAGGCGACCAGGCGGATCTCGCCGTAAACGTCTTCACGCCCGGAGATGATCTCGCGCATGACGGTGCCGACGGCACCGGTCGCACCGACGAGGGCGAGGGTGGGCTTGGTGCTCATCGGCCGGTTCCTCCGTAAACCACAGCTTCAACCTGGTCGGCGTCGAGATTGAACGCCGAGTGTGCGGCGTTGACCGCCGCGTCGACCTGGTCCTGGTCGACGATGACCGAGATGCGGATCTCCGAGGTGGAGATCATCCCGATGTTGACGCCCGCGTCGGCGAGCGCGCCGAAGAACTTGGCGGTGACGCCCGGGTGGGACCGCATGCCCGCGCCGATCAGCGAGACCTTGCCGATCTGGTCGTCGAACAGGAGCGTCTCGAAGACCACCTGGTCCTGCATCTTCTTCAGGGCCGTGAGCGCCGTGGGGGCGTCGCTCGTCGGCAGCGTGAAGGAGATGTCGGTCCGGCCCGTCGCCGCCGCCGACACGTTCTGCACGATCATGTCGATGTTGATCTCGGCGTCGGCCAGCGTGCGGAAGATGGCGGCAGCCTCTCCGACCTTGTCGGGCACGCCGACAACGGTGATCTTGGCCTCGCTCCGGTCGTGTGCCACGCCGGAGATGATGGGCTGCTCCACTTCGGTTCCTTCGGTCGCGGGGTCGGAGGTGACCCAGGTGCCTTCCTTGGTGCTGAACGAGCTCCTGACGTGGATGGGGAGGTTGAACCTCCGCGCGTACTCCACGCAGCGCAGGTGCAGGATCTTCGCGCCGCACGCGGCCATCTCGAGGGTCTCTTCGTACGAGATGCTGGGGATCTTGCGGGCCTTCGAGGCGATCCGGGGGTCGGCGGTGAAGATGCCGTCGACGTCGGTGTAGATCTCGCACACGTCGGCCCCGAGGGCCGCGGCGAGGGCGACGGCGGTCGTGTCGGAACCGCCGCGCCCGAGCGTCGTGATGTCCTTCGTGTCCTGCGAGACACCCTGGAACCCGGCCACGATCGCGATGTGGCCCTTGTCGAGGGCGTCACGCAGCCGGCCGGGCGACACGTCGATGATGCGCGCCTTGCCGTGGGTCGAGTCGGTGATCACACCGGCCTGCGACCCGGTGAAGCTGCGCGCCTCCTGGCCCAGGTTGGCGATCGCCATCGCGAGCAGCGCCATCGAGATGCGCTCGCCGGAGGTCAGCAGCATGTCGAGCTCGCGGCCCGGGGGCAGCGGCGACACCTGCTGGGCGAGGTCGAGGAGCTCGTCGGTCGTGTCGCCCATCGCGGAGACGACGACCACGACCTCGTTGCCCGCCTTTTTCGTGGCGACGATCCGCTGCGCGACACGCTTGATGCTCGTGGCATCGGCGACGGACGAACCACCATACTTCTGGACAACGAGCGCCACTGGATCTCTCCGAACGAATCAGGACGTGGAGTTCACAGTTTAGCTACGCACCCCAGAGGGCCAACTGAGTTAGCCCAGCATGTGGACAACCTCAGACCGCGGTGACCTCTTCAGCCACGTCGAGCCGCGTGTGGGCCACCAGCGCCTGCAGGGCCCGCAGGGCCGCCCCGGCATGGTTGCCCCAGGTGTTGAAGTAGGAGTACTGCCACCACCAGATCGCTTCGAGCGGCCGGCCGGCCTTGTAGTGGCGCAACCCGTGGATCAGGTCGGCCGCCACCGCCGTCAGGTCGTCGGACAGCCGGTAGGGCGTCACGGTGGTGTCCTTGTAGGGGTCGAACACCTCGGCGTAGTCGTCGACCGGGCCGAGCCGGGCCGCCAGCGCCACCCGCAGCGGGTCGATGTCGGGATCTTCGCTGAGTGCGGGCTCGACGTTGCCCTGCAGGATCACGTCGTGCACCGCGGCGAGCTGGGAACCGGCCAGGCTGACCTGGGCGACCTCCACGAGCAGCAGCGGCAGGATGGCGTTGCCGCCCTCGCCGCCCGCCAGCCTGGTCAGGCCGTCGAGGTAGTTCTGGGCGTGCCCGGCGACCCGGTCGGCCAGGTCCTTCCACTCGTCGTCAAACATCCAGCAGTCTCCGTCCTTCGAAAGCGCGGCCCAAGGTGACCTCGTCGGCGTACTCCAGATCGCCGCCGACGGGCAGACCGCTGGCCAGCCGAGTGACCTTTAAACCCATCGGTTTGACGAGCCGGGCCAGATAGGTGGCCGTGGCCTCGCCCTCAAGGTTCGGATCGGTGGCGAGGATGAGCTCGGTCACCTCGCCGTCGGCGAGCCGGGCCATCAGCTCGCGGACCCGGAGATCGTCGGGACCGACCCCGTCGATGGGACTGATCGCGCCCCCCAGCACGTGGTAGCGCCCCCGGAACTCGCGCGTCTTCTCGATCGCGACGACGTCTTTCGACTCTTCGACCACGCAGATGACGTGGGGGTCGCGACGCTGGTCGCGGCAGATCCGGCATTCCTCCTCGGCGGCCACGTTGCCGCACACCCGGCAGAACCGCACCTTCTCCTTGACCTCGAGAAGGGCGTGGGCCAGCCGTTTCACGTCGGCCGGGTCGGCCGACAGCAGGTGGAACGCGATGCGCTGCGCGCTCTTGGGACCGACACCGGGCAGCAGGCCCAGCTCGTCGATCAGGTTCTGGACGACGCCTTCGTACATATTCAGAAACCTGGGAGCTGGCCGAGGCCTTGCGACAGAGGGCCGAGCTTCTCCTGCTGGAGCTCGCCGGCGGCGCGGACGGCGTCGCGGACGGCCGCGATGACCAGATCGGCGACGGTCTCGGCCGTCTCGGCGGCGTCACCGGAGTCGATGACCTTCGGGCTGATCTTCAGTTCGAGCAGCTCGCCACTGCCGTTGACGGTCGCCACAACCAGGCCCCCGCCCGCGCTCCCCTGAACCTCGGCGTCGTTGAGCTCCTGCTGCGCCGAGACGAGCTGCTGCTGCATGAGCTGAGCCTGCTCCAGCAACTGCTGCAGGTTGACTTCTGGGTTCACAATCGTGCGCTCCTCAGCGACCGGCGACGTAGTTCGTCCCGACGAGCCTACGGTGTTTGCCGCTCATCTGACACCGGAGCACGGAGCGTGTTCATTGGTGCGGCCCTGGCCGGGTCCCGGCCCCCCTCCAAGCGTCCGAGACCCGGCCTTTTCCACTCCGGGTCGGCCGCGGCCCGGACTGGCGGAACCAAACGTAGTCACCGGAACGTTGCATACAGGTTGCGATCAATCGGTTACTCCTGGAGATTGTGGATCAGCATCCGAGAGGGTTGGGGCCTGTGAGATCACGCGACATGATCATCTCGGCGTCATGGCGCCGTTCACTCGCCGCCGGGGTCGACCCCGGGGTCCGCGCGGCCCCGCTGGTCTACGACCACACCGACGTCTCGACCGCCCGCGCGGCCCATCCGCTGCGCGAGCTGGTGCCCCTCCTCCGTCACACGCTGTTGCAGATCGCCGACGAGGCGGCCCACATCATGGTGGTCACCGACGCCGACGGGAACGTCCTCTGGCGCGACGGCCACAGCGAGGTCCTCCGCCAGGCCGACCGCATCGGCCTGGCCGACGGTTTCGCCTGGTCGGAGTCGGTCGTCGGCACCAACGGCATCGGCACCGCGCTGGCGGCCGGCGTCCCCACGAGCGTCTACGGCGAGCAGCACCACATCGAGGTCCTCCACGGCTGGTCGTGCGTCGGCGCCCCGATCGTCGACCCCGACACCGGCGCGGTGCTGGGCTGCGTCGACATCAGCGGCATCGCCAAATCCCTGCCTCCGGCCACGGTCGCCCTGGTCGGCGCGGCCGCCCATCTCGCCGAGAGCCACCTGGCGCTGCGCATGAGGGAGAACGACGAGCGCATCCGCACCCGCCACGCCGCCCGCTCGGGCCTGCTCGTCTCGTGCAGCGGCCGGGTCATCGCCGGAGAACGGTTCCGGGGGGAACGTGTTTCACTCCCGTCCGAGGGCGGCCGGGTCGTCCTCCCCGACGGCCGCGTGGGCGACGTCGAGTTCCTCGGCGACTCCTACCTGGTCAACTGTCGGCGCGGCGCCCCGCCCCGGCTGTCGCTGACCCTCCTCGGCGGCACCCCGTTCGCCGAATACAGCGGCCGGCGCGTGACCCTCTCCCTGCGTCACGCCGAGATCCTGACCCTCCTGGCCACCCATCCGCGCGGCCTGACGGCCGAACAGCTCTCCTTCCTCCTGTACGGCGACGACGGCAACCCCGTGACCATCCGCGCCGAGATCCACCGGCTCCGCGCGCAGCTCCCCGGCGCCGTGGCCGCGAAGCCCTACCGCCTGGTCGGCGAGGTCGAGACCGACCTCCAGACGGTCCGCATGGCGTTGTCCACAGGCGACCTCGACACGGTCGCCGACCGCTACCAGGGCCCGCTGCTGCCCCGGTCGGAGTCCTTCGAGATCCGTCGCGAAAGGGACGAACTGGAAGCCCGCGTGCGGTCCGAGATCCTGGGCAAGGGCGATGCGACGCACCTTTGGAGTTATGCACAGACGAGCGGAGGCCACGACGACGTCGCGATCCTGGAGCGCATCATGTCGATCGTCCCGGCGGAGGACCACCGCCACGCGGCTGCGTCGGTCCGCCTCACCCACTCCTTCTAGGGAGAAGCATCGATGATCGGCACGCTCCTCATGGCCGGCCTCCTCGCCCTGTCGGCCCCCGCCGGCGGCTCCGCGGGCCGCGACGGCGGCACCCTCGACGGCTTCGCGATCACCCACGTCCCGGCGGCCACCGGCCCCTCGGTGAGCGATTTCGAGTCCGAGTGGGAAGACGTGACCTTCGCGACCCGCGTCTGGGAACGCGAGACTCCCGACGGCCACCAGGCCGATCTCCGGGTCGCCGTGCTGCGCGGCGAGGGCCTGACCGACCTGCCGTCGCTGCGGGAGTTCCTGACGGAATACGACGAGCGGGAGACGTGGCACCTGACGGAGTTCTCGAAAGACGGCGCCCCCGGCCTGGCGACCGAGACCGAGGCCTTCTGGCTCGACGCACCGGGGGTCGCCCTGACGGTCCGCATCACCGAGAACCCCCTGAAGTCCGACGACCTGATGGACGTGGTGCGGGGGATCAGCGGCTAGGAGTGGTCGATCTCCTGGATGACCCGCCCGCCCAGTTCCTTCTGGAGCAGGGCCAGGCCTGAGAGGCCGTCGGTGTCGACGTCGGCGTCGTTGTCGGGGTCGACGTCGTCCACGTCCGACTTCTTCGCCCGCGACGGCACCGCGTCCGGCCACGCCTGCCGGGCGGGCGCGGAGGCCGCCTGACGCGCTGCCGCAGGCGCCGCAGACGCCGCCGCCCTGGGCGGCGGGGCCTCGTAGTCAGACTGCGGGGCCGGGCGTTCGAACTCGTCGGTGGGCGCGTCCGGCCACGATTCGTCGGTGGCGGCCTTCTCGGGCTGCTTGCGCGCCGGGGCGGCCTCCCGGGGGGTCGGCACCGGAGCCGACGGAGCCGACGGAGTCGGCTGGGCGGGCTGAGCCTGCTGCACCGGCTGCGCGGGCTGGGCCGGTGGGGCGGGAGGCGGAGACGGCTGGGCCGGACGCGCGGCCTGGCCGCCTCCGGTGCCGCCCACGACGACGTCGACCCGCCAGCGCCCTCCAAGGACGTCACCGAGGGCGGCGGCGACGACCTCGTCGCGCTTGCCCTTCAGGAAGCCCTGGACGTCGCCCGGCTTCTCGAACCCGACCGTCACCACGTTGCCCTCGGCGCCGAGAAGGCGGCCCTGGGCGTTGAGGATCATCCAGGCGACCCGCTGCCGGTTCTTGACCGCCTCCAGCACCTGCGGCCACACCTGGGCCACCGCACCCGCACCGGCGGACGCCTGAGGGGCCTGGGTCGCTTCGGCCTGCGGCGCGGGCGGAGCGTCGGCGGGCCGGCCGCCGGAACCGGGCTTGACGGCGGCGGGCCAGTCATCGGCCGGGGGAGCGGCGGGCTGGGCCACCGGTCCGCCCGAGCCGGGCTTGACCGTCTCGGGCCAGTCGTCGGCGGCCGGCGAACCACCGGCTGAGGGTGCCGCGCCGGGCTGATCGGCCGCGTGCCCGACCCCGGAAGGGGCATCGGGGGACTGGGCGGGCCGGCCGTGCGAAGAGTCGGTCTGCTGAGCCGAGCCGTGCTTCTGGTGTGCACCAGGCCGGCCCAGGTCCGCGCCAGCGCGCGGCGCTGGACTCGGATGAGCAGCGTGCTGCGGAGCCTGGGCCTGGTGCCCGGCACCACCGTTGTGGCCCGCCGGAGCGGTCCGAAGCCCCGCGACCCCGTCACGCTCCAGCCGCTCCAACCGGGTGAGCATGGCCGCCTCGCCACCTTCGGCCGCCGGCAGCAGGATTCGAGCGCACATCAGCTCCAGGAGAAGCCGGGGCGAGGCCGCCCCGCGCATCTCCGTCAGCCCCGCGTTGAAGATCTCCCCCGCCCGCGTCAGCTCCGCGGGCCCCATCGCGGCCGCCTGCCCCTGCAGGCGCTCCAGCTCGTCGGCGGGCCGGTCGAGCAGGCCGTTGGCCGCCGCCTCGGGCACGTTCGCCAGGATCACCAGGTCGCGGAACCGCTCCAGCAGGTCGGTCGCGAAGCGCCGGGGGTCGTGGCCGCCCTCGATCACCCGGTTGACCGCCTGGAACACCTGCCCGCCGTCACGCCGGGCGAAGGCGCCGACGATCTCGTCGAGGAGGTCGCCGTCGGTGTATCCGAGAAGGGACACCGCGCGGGCGTAGGTGATCCCGTTCTCGTCGGCCCCCGCCAGGAGCTGGTCGAGGATCGACAGGGAGTCGCGGGCCGAGCCGGCCCCTGCGCGTACGACCAGAGGAAGAGCCGAAGGCTCGTAGGGCACCGACTCCGACGCGAGGATCTCCTCCATGAGCGCTTTCAGCGTCGCCGGAGGCATCAGCCGGAACGGGTAGTGGTGGGTGCGCGACTTGATCGTCCCGATGACCTTCTCGGGTTCCGTGGTCGCGAAGACGAACTTCAGGTGCGGCGGAGGCTCCTCGACGAGTTTCAGCAGCGCGTTGAAACCCTCGCGGGTCACCATGTGCGCCTCGTCGATGATGTAAATCTTGAACCGCGCGGAGACAGGCGCGAAGAAAGCCCGTTCGCGCAGGTCACGCGCGTCGTCGACACCACCGTGAGAGGCGGCGTCGATCTCGATCACGTCGAGGTGGCCGGGCCCGGTCGGGGCCAGGGCGACACACGACTCGCACACGCCACACGGATCGGGAGTCGGCCCCTGCTCGCAGTTGAGGCTCCGGGCGAGGATCCGCGCGCTCGACGTCTTGCCACACCCACGAGGGCCGCTGAAGAGGTAGGCATGGTTCACGCGCCCGCTTCTGAGGGCCTGGCGGAGCGGTTCGGTGACGTGCTCCTGCCCTTTGACCTCTGCAAACGTCCCGGGACGGTATTTGCGGTAGAGCGCGAGACTCATGAACGGTCTCCTCGGGGAGAGCAGAACCGGAAGCAAAGAACCCCCCGCACACCCGCCAGAGCCCGCTTATCCTTGCTGCCTTCCGGCCCTGGGGAGGTTCACAGGATGACGCCGCGCGAGGGGTCCGAGGACAGTCTAGCCGCCGCCCGCACCACCTGCGCCCGGCCCGCCGAACGGAAGGACGGCGCATGCGCCAAGTCATGTAAGCTTCTCGGCGGAGGATTCGCCTAGTTGGCCTAGGGCGCACGATTGGAAATCGTGTTTCGGGAAACCGATCAGGGGTTCAAATCCCCTATCCTCCGCCACCAGAAGGGGCAGGTCGCTCAGCCGACCGGCCCCTTCAGCCTTTCCAGGCCAGAACTCACCCCGCATGATCGCTCATCGGAGGGGCAGTAGCGCGCCCATGGATTTCGATGACCAAGCGCAACTCGACTCCTCTCAGGTCGAGAACCGCGGCCGGGGCGGCATCCCCGGTGGCGGGCTTGCGGTCGGCGGTGGCGCGGCCGGCATCATCGCGTTGATCGTCGCCCTCGTCTTCGGCCTCAACCCCGGTGACATCACCGGCGGAGGGGGCGCGGAGAACCCCGGCGTCCAGCCGTCGAGTGATCTCGGTGAGAAGTGCAAGACCGGCGCGGACGCCGACCAGGACGAGCAGTGCCGGGTCGTCGGTGTCGTCAACAGCTTGCAGGACTACTGGGCCACGCAGGTCGACGGCTACCAGAACGCCAAGACGGCGCTCTTCGAGCAGGGCGTGCAGACCGGGTGCGGCGCGGCCGACTCGGCCGTGGGGCCCTTCTACTGTCCGGCCGACCGCTACGTCTATCTGGATCTGAGCTTCTTCAACCAGCTCGAATCCCAGTTGGGCGCGGCCAACACCCCGTTCGCCCAGTCCTACGTGATCGCCCACGAGTACGGCCACCACGTCCAGAACCTCACCGGCACCCTCGAACAGAGCGGTGGCGAGGGCGCCGGAAGCGGGTCGGTCAGGGTGGAGCTCCAGGCGGACTGCTACGCGGGCGTGTGGGCCAAGAACGCCGTCGACACCGGCTTCTTCGCCAAGCCCTTCACCGACGCCGACATCCAGGAGGCGCTCGACGCCGCCGCGGCGGTCGGCGACGACTCGATCCAGCGCAAGAGCGGCGGGCAGGTGAACCCCGACGCCTTCACCCATGGCACCTCGGAGCAGCGGGTGACCTGGTTCACGAACGGCTACAAATCAGGGGATCCCGCACGATGTGACACGTTCTCAGGGTCGATCTGACCCGGGCCACCTTCGTCTCATAAACTACATAGCGTGATCTTTAAGTTGGTCGGCGACGAACGCCCTTACCCCGAGCACGGTCTCGGACATCGCGAATGGGCGCAGATTCCGCCCCGCCAGGTCAGACTCGACGCGCTCATCACCACCAAGGCCAACCTCGACCTGCACTCGCTGCTGGCCAAGGACTCCACCTTCTACGGTGACCTCTTCCCACACGTCGTGCAGTGGGAGGGCGAGCTCTACCTGGAAGACGGGCTCCACCGGGCCCTGCGCGCGGCGCTCCACCAGCGGTCGGTGCTGCACGCCCGGGTGCTGGAACTCTGAGACGGAAAACGAAAGACCCGGTGTGATGATCACACCGGGTCTTCGAATGCGTGGCGGTGGTGGTGGGATTTGAACCCACGGTAGGTTGCCCTACACGCGCTTTCGAGGCGCGCTCCATCGGCCACTAGGAGACACCACCGCAGAGCAGCTTACCGGAGAATGGTCACTGCTCGCGCCTCGCGGCGAAGAAGGCCGAAAGCAGGGCAGAACATTCTTCTTCGCGTACGCCCATGACCACCTCCGGCCGATGGTTGAGCCGCCGGTCGCGCACCACATCCCACAATGACCCGACCGCCCCGCCCTTCTCGTCGACGGCCCCGTAGACGATCCGGTCGACCCGTGAGAGCACGGCGGCCCCCGCGCACATCGTGCAGGGCTCCAGCGTCACGACGAGGGTGCAGCCCGACAGCCGCCATTCCCCCAGCGCCGCGGCGGCGGCGCGGAGGGCCAGGATCTCGGCGTGCGCGGTCGGATCGCCGGAGCTCTCCCGCGCGTTCGAGGCCCGCGCCAGAACCCGGTCACCCGACACGACGACGGCGCCCACGGGCACCTCACCCCGCCGGGACGCCTCCAGGGCCTCGGCGAGGGCCAGGCCCATCACCTGGTCGTACAGAGAAGATCACCTGAGCCGGTCGAGCTCTTCGCCGAAGGCGAGGCGCTCGGCCACGACCGACAGGACGTCGGCGGGCAGCATGCCCTCCTCGACGCTGAGCTCCAGCAGTTCCTCGGCACGTAGCCCGAAGTCGGCCAGCAACTCGAAGTCGCCGCCGGGACGGACCCCGAGGTCGGGCGTCTCCTTGTCGACCGCGATGCCGGCCAGCTCGGCGAACAGCTCGCCGAGCGGGTCGGTCGCCCCGGCTTGGGCGTCGGACAGGAACACCCGGGGGTCGAGGTCGCCCTCGTAGCGCACGAGGGCGAACCATTCGTCTTCGACCTCGACGCAGAGCAGCACGAGCTCGTCACCGGACAGGCCGAGGGCCTCGCCGACGGCGTCGCCGACGTCGTCGGCGATCTCGGCTTCGGACAGGTCGACCTCGGCCCCCGACCAGCGGCCGTTGGTGCGCAGGAAAGCGGCGGCGAAGAGATTGGTTCGCGTGGGCATGGCGAGGTCCCGAGGTTTTAGCCGATGATGGCGTCGACGGCGCGTTCGAAGGGGTCGCGGAATCCGAGTCGGGCGGCGATGCTGAACAACACTTCGTCGGGGTAGAGGTCGCGGTCGCCCGACAGGGCTCCCAGCTCCATCTCGTCGAGGCCGAGGTCGGCGAAGACCGACAGGTCGCCCGCGGGCAACACGCTGTCGAGCTCCTCCTCCTCGGGGACCGGTACGTCGATGAAGTCGAGAACCTGCCGCGCCAGCGGCCACTCCCACGCCGCGGTGATGTCTGACAGGAAGACGCTCACCCGCTCGCCGAAGACCCGTAATGCCACGAAGAAGTCATCCCCAACGGCGACCAGGCCAATCGTTCCGGCGTTGCTGGGCTGCTGCCGCAGCGCCTGGAGCAGGCCCCGGAGGTCAGAGGTGAGCGCCACCGGGAGCATTTCGGCCTCCCAGTGGTCGTCTTCGCGGTAGACCACGATGGCGAAGTCGAGCACGTCTTCGTCTGTCATCTGATCTCCACCGACACGGTCATCACGGCCGTAATGGTTTCAGACGCGCGACACCCCCGTCCGGTTGTCGCGCAAATTGTGATCAAAACCGCCGGGCGGGTTCGGATGTCTGTTCCGCTTAGCGGTACCTTTTGTCCCATGGAGACCCATGTCGTTGACCATCCGCTCGTTTCGCACAAGCTCACGACCCTTCGTGACGTGCGGACCGACTCGCCGACCTTCCGGCGGCTGGCCGACGAACTGGTGACCCTCCTGGCCTACGAGGCCACGCGGGACGTGCGCGTCACCGAGGTGACCGTGGAGACGCCCCTGACCCCCACTCAGGGTGTACGTCTTTCCCGCCCCACACCTTTGGTAGTACCGATCCTGCGGGCGGGCCTCGGCATGCTCGACGGGATGATGCGGCTGCTCCCCACGGCCGAGGTCGGCTTCCTCGGGATGATCCGCAACGAGGAGACCCTGGAGGCCTCCACCTACGCCACCCGGCTGCCCGACGACCTGTCGGGCCGGCAGTGCTTCGTGCTCGACCCGATGCTCGCGACCGGCGGCACCCTGGCCGCCGCGATCCAGTTCCTCTTCGCGCGCGGCGCCGTCGACGTGACCGCGCTCTGCCTCCTGGCGGCCCCCGAGGGCATCGCCCACCTCGACTCGATCTTCAAGGACTCGGGCCACCCCATCAAGCTCGTCACCGCCGGTCTCGACGAGCGGCTCAACGACCAGGGCTACATCCTCCCCGGCCTCGGCGACGCCGGAGACCGGCTCTACGGTGTCGCCTGATTAGTTACACTTGGTGACTGCTCGGGTACGTACAGTAGTGACGACGTCTCTTTAGCGTCACTCGGTGTTACGTGGGGCGCGCACCAGGGAGAGCCATGAGTCAGTATGAGCAGGTCGAGGCCGTGCTCCGTGACGAGTTCGCCGGAATTCACCCGGCCTCCACTGTCACGCGCTGTATTCAGGCCGCCCATCATGGGGCCGTGGAAGTGACGGGTCACGCCTATCCCGGGCTGGTGGAGCGCATCGCGCGCCGGCACCTCCAGGTTCTCGCTACCGCGACGGACTCATAGCGAGGCCGGTAGTTCCGGCTTTATGCGCTTTACCGAACCAGGTGCCTGGGTAATCTATGACTCAGTGGGAGTGGTGACCGCAGTGCAGGTCAAGAAGATTCTCAAGTGGGGAGCTGTTGCTCTGGTGGCTTTCTACCTGTTGTCGCGGCCGCATGACGCCGCCGACACCGTGACCGGCGCGGTCACCGGGGTCGTCAACGGCGCCAACTCAGTCGCCCAATTCTTCGCGCGACTGTCATGAGACTAGTCACCCACGGGGACTCCGCCCCGTCCTCCGTCAACCGCTACTTACTTCCCCACGAGCACCAGGTCATCATGGTTCGCCGCCATCCGGCCGTGCTGCTCCGACCGGTCGCCGAGATCTTCGGCGGCCTGATCATCGCCGGGCTCGCCAGCCAGTGGCTCGGCCCCGCAAGCGGCGGCCAGGCCCTCGTCATCATCTGGTGGGCCTGGCTCCTGCTGCTGATCCGTTTCGTGTGGAAGGTGGCGGAGTGGTCGGTCGACTACTTCGTCGTCACCTCTCAGCGCATGATGCTGGCCACCGGGCTGATCACCCGCAAGGTGGCGATGATGCCCCTCGGCAAGGTCACCGACATGAGCTTCCAGCGTGACCTCATGGGCAGGATTCTGGGCTACGGGGAATTCGTCATGGAATCGGCCGGTCAGGACCAGGCCTTGCGGACCGTCCCTTACATTCCGTACCCCGAGACCCTTTACCTCGAGGTCTGCCAGATGATCTTCCCGAACAAGGACGACTCGGACGACTAACGTCCGAAATGCCGCTTTCCAGCGAGGATTCCCGAGGCGCGAACATAGTTCGCCCTCGGGATTCTTGACGGGAGGGTTACCCGATTCGACAGCTTCGTGCCATCATGGCGGGACCATTGACCAATCCCCTGCCCTGAGAGAACAGATGCCGAGTCAGGGAACCATAGGCGACCGCGTCCGAGCGCTGCGACTGAGCAGGCGCATGTCCCAGGCCCAGCTCGCTGGGCCCGATCTGTCCGACAGCTACGTCTCTCTCATCGAATCCGGGAAGCGGACGCCGACGCCCGTCGTCGCCCGCCTTCTCGCCGAGCGACTCGGCTGCACGACGGAGTTCCTCCTTCACGGAATAGAGCCGCGTCAGCGGATCGACACCGAGCTTGGCCTCCGGCACGCCGAACTCGAGCTGCACCACGGCGACCCGGCCATGGCGGCCGACCGATTCAGCGACATCGTCAAGGCGGCCGGCGAAGACAACGCCATGCTCGCCGCCCACGCCCGTCTGGGCCGGGCCCGCGCGCTTGAGGCGCAGGGCCGCGTCGGCCGGGCCGTGGAAGCATATGAACGACTGCGGCGGGAAGCGGGCGCCCACCCCGAGCGCCTGGCCGCACTGCCCCTCACGGTCGCCCTGTGCCGGTGTTACCACCGGGCCGGCGACCTCGCCCGCGCCCGCGACCTGGGTGCACACGCGCTGAGCCGCGTCGAGGCGCTCGGGGTGACCCAGGGCGAACTCGCCGTGGAGCTCGCCGCGGCGCTCGCCGAGACCGAGACCGGACTCCCGTTCGTCGACCGCGTCCTCGTGGCCAATGGGCTACCGCAGGTCGAAGACCGAACGACCGAGATCCTCGCGCTCTGGCAGGCCAGCGTGACCGCCGCAGAAGGGGAGGACTCGGCGCTCGCGGTGCAGCTCGCGGAGGACGCGATCGCGGCCGGACGGCCGTCGCGCATGGCGGTCCGCATGGCCCGCATCGCGATGACCTGGGCGAAGATCACGGCCACCCACCCCGAAGACGCCGATCTGGACCGCGCCAACGCCCTCGCGGCGTCCGCAGGTTCGGTGCTCGGCGCCTTCCCGGCCGAGCACCTCGACCACGCCCGCAGCCTGATCGTGATGTCTTCGGTACGCCTACGCTCCGGCGACACCGAAGCCGCCGCCGAACTGGCCAACCGCGCCCTCGACCAACTGGTCGGCATCCGGGGCACGATTCCGGCGACGGCCTACCTCGTGCTCGCGGAAGTCCATTTGGCACGGTCCCAAAGCGCGACCGCCGAGCTGCGCAAGGCGCAGGAACTGCTCTCCGCGACCGGGCCCGCGCCCGACCGCGAGGCGGCCCGCACCTGGCGCGAGCTGGGCGACCTGTGGGGTCAGGCCGGTTCCCGCGAAGATCAGTCGAAGGCCTACCGCAAGGCGCTCGAAGCGGTGGGCGTGCACGCGAACATGCCCGGCGTCGTGACACCTGCGGTACTCACTCGATAAGCCTCCCAGAGCACCGGATTTGTGCCGGAAGCTCTGGAATAATTAGGGTCGACCAGTCATTGACTCATGGGATGACTGGTTTCCCCTTAGGAGGCGGACTGTTGTGAGTCTGCGTACGGCGCAGCGGGCGTCTCTCGTGGACCAGGTGATCGATCAGCTCAAGGAGCAGATCACTTCGGGATCGTGGAAGCTGAACGCCAAGATCCCCACCGAGACGGTATTGGCCGAGCAGCTCGGCGTGGGGCGCAACACGGTTCGTGAAGCCGTGCGGGCGCTGACCCACGCCGGGCTGCTCGACTGTCGTCAGGGCGACGGCACCTATGTCAGGGCCATCAGCGAGTTGTCCGGCGCGATGGCGCGGCGGCTCCGGGCGGCCGAACAACTGGAGATCCTCGAAGTCAGGCGGGCGCTCGAGGTCGAGGCGGCCCGGCTGGCGGCGACCCGGCGGAGCGACACCGACATCGTCAACATCCAGGCGGCGCTGACCCGGCGCGAGCAGGCCTGGGCCTCCGGCGACGTCGACGCGTTCGTCGAGGCCGACCTGGCCTTCCACGTCGCGGTCGTGCAGGCCACCCACAACCGGGTGCTCATCGACCTCTACGTCGACTTCTCGGCGGCGCTGCGCACGAGCATCGCGGCGGCCGGCGGGTCACTGGAGCAGAACTACATCCCTCACGACGGCATCCTCCGGGCCATCGCCTCGGGCGACGCCACGGCGGCCGAGCACGCGGGGCACGCGTGCATGGAGCACATCCTCATCGCCCTCACCGAGACGGGCGAGCTCGACTAGTTGAGCCGCAGCGACATCACCAGGTAGCGGAAGGCCGGGTCGTCACCGGCGTCGGAGATCAAGGCCGGGCGGGTGGGCGAGTCGAGGTGGATGACCGCGTGTTCGGTCTCGACCCCGGCCAGGCCTTCGAGCAGGAAGTGGGGCTGGAAGGCGATGAGGATGTCGTCGCCGTCGAGCTCGGCCTCCATCGCTTCGGCGCCCCGGCCGATCTCGTCTCCCGCGGCCTGGATCAGCACCTGGCCCTGGGAGAACGACAGGCGTACGGCCGAATTGGAGCCCGAGACCAGGGCCACGCGGCGGATCGCCTCAAGGAAGGGCTGCACGCTGACCGTGGCCCTGATGCCCCAGTCGCCGCCCAGCCGTGAGCGGTAGTCGATGAACTGCTCGTCGAGAAGGCGGACCGTCGTCGACCTGCCCGCGCTTTCGAAGCCCGCGACGTTGCCGCCGAGGCAGACGCTCACCTCGCCGACACGGAGCGACTTGGCGACGTCGACCAGGACCTTCGCCGGGATCATCGCGCCGTATTGCCGCTGGACGTCGCCTTCGGGGTGCCACAGGAAGTCGCGGGCGGCGATGCGGTAGCGGTCGGTCGCGGCCATCGTCATGTTGACGCCGTCGGTGTCGACGCGGATCGCGGTCAGCATCGGCAGCGTGTTGTCGCGGCTGGCGGCCACGGCGACCTGAGCCACCGCCGAGGCGAACAGGGCGCCGCCGACCGCGCCGACCTTGGCCGGCATCGGCGGCAGGGTCGGGAAGTCGTCGGCCGGCATGGTCAGCAGGCCGAACTCGGCGCTGCCGCAGGTGAGCACGGCTTCGGTGCCGCTGGTGGTGATGTCGACCACCTCGCCGGGCAGGCTGCGCACGATCTCGGCCAGCACCCGGCCGGGCAGCAGCACCTGCCCCGGCTCGGCGACCGCGGCGTCGACGTCGGCCCTGGCCGACACGTCGTAGTCGAAAGCGGAGATGCGCAGGTCGCCGGAGGCTTCGAGGAGCAGGCCCGTCAGCACCGGCAGCGCCGGACGGGTCGGCAGGATGCGGGCGCACCAGCCGACGGCCTCAGCCAGCACATCGCGGTTGACCTGGACTTTCACCGTTGACCTCCGACCTCACCACTGGCAGTGACGACACGCTACCCATCACTACCGACAAAATCCGACCTTCAGCGGCCGTTGAGGTATGCCAGAACCGCCAATACCCGCCGATTGTCGTCGTCACTCGGGGCCAGGTCGAGTTTGCCGAAGATGCTGGCCGTGTGTTTGCCCACGGCGCTCTCGCTCAGGAACAGGCGCTGGCCGATCGCGGCGTTCGACCGTCCTTCGGCCATCAGCTCCAGGACCTCGCGTTCGCGGGGGGTCAGGCGGGCGATGGGCTCGTTGCGGGCGTTGCTGACCATGAGCTTGGCGATCACGTCGGGGTCCATCGCGGTGCCGCCCCCGGCCACCCTCCGTACGGCGTCGATGAACTGCTCGGTGTTGAAGACGCGGTCTTTCAGCAGGTAGCCGATGCCGCCGGTGCCGTCGGCGAGCAGTTCGCGCGCGTAGAGCTGCTGGACGTGCTGCGAGAGCACCAGCACCGGCAGCCCGGGGACCTGTTCGCGGGCGGCCAGAGCGGCCTGGAGGCCCTCGTCGGTGAAGGTGGGCGGGAGCCGTACGTCGACGACGGCGACGTCGGGGCGGTGGACGACCAGGGCCTTCAGCAGTTCGGGGCCCGATTCCACGGCGGCGACCACGTCGAACTCATGGGCGCGGAGCAGGTGGACGAGGCCCTCGCGCAGCAGGTGGAGGTCTTCGGCGAGTACGACCCTCATGATCGTCAGCATACGCCCGGGTTCTTGCCCGGCGTCGGGTTCAGCCGGATGCCGGTGGCCAGCATCGTGGCGCCTAGCGCGATCATGAACGCGACCGTGGGCCACTGGAGCGAAGGCGGCATGTACAGGGCCAGGAACCACGACCGCTCCTCCGACTGGAAGATCAGCATGAACGTCGCCACCAGGCCCTGCGGGAACAGCGGCAACCAGCACAGGCTCCAGCAGAGGACGAAGAGCAGGCCGCGCCAGCCCTTCGGCAACGCGCTGACGGGTTCGACGTCCTCGTCGCCGGGAAGCGCGTCGAGCACCTCGATCGTCGCCGTGGTGCCGCCGCCGGGCGGGCTCGACAGGGCCAGCACGCCGTCGAAGGCCGCCAGCCGCCGCTCGATCCCGGCCAGTCCCCCTCCCGGCAGGGCCTTCGCCCCGCCCGGCCCGTCGTCGGACACCGTGACCCGCAGCGCCCGGCCGCGCCGGCTGATGTCGATCGTGACCTTGGACGCGTACCGGGACGCGTTGGCCAGCAACTCGCTGACGGCGAAGTAGACCGCCGACTCGACCGGCGACTCCGGCCGCTCCATGAGGTCGGCGTGGACCTTGACCTTGAGCGGGCTGTCGAGGGCCAGCGCCCGGATGGCGTCGCCGAGACCCCGTTCGGCCAGTACGGGCGGATGGATGCCCCTGACGAGCTGCCGGAGCTCCTGGAGGGCGGTCGCCGACGACTCCCTGGCCTTCACCAGCAGCGCCTTCGCCGCGGCCGGGTCGTTGTCGATGAGTTGCTCGGCGGCCCCGATCGTCATGCCGACCGCCACCATGCGGGCCTGGGCGCCGTCGTGGAGGTCGCGTTCGATCCTGCGGAGCTCGGCTGCCTGGAGGTCGAGCTGGTCGGCCCTGACCTGGTTGAGCCTGTTGACCTGCCCGACGAGCTGGGTGTTGGCCGTGGGGCCGAGCAGGGCCAGGGCGTACAGCGCGTAGTTCTTCAGTGCCGCCGGCGCGAGGAGGAAGGCGACCACGGAGAGGGCCAGGCCCCAGTACAGGCCCTCCGCGAAGGTCAGCCAGATGCCCCAGCCGATGAAGAAGGTCGGGCCGAAGGCCAGCACCGACCGGGTCCACGGGTCGAGGATGATCCACACCAGTTCGCGCCAGGTCGCCGGATCGGTGATCACCCAGGCCAGCATCCTGTCGACGTGCGGCGACGCCGCAGTGCGGTAGCGCTTGCCCTTGTGGTGGTAGTAGCCGTCGCGGGCCCGCACGAGCGCGGGCGGCCGCGGCTGGTAGGGGGTGGGGATGTCCACCCCCACCCAGCGGCGTATCAACTGCCGGTCGATGCCGGCCATGAAGCGGATCAGCCGTACCGACGGTTCCAGCAGGAACACCATGCCCGCGACCGTGGACACCAGTACACCGAGGATCGCGACGAGCGCGACGGGGATCTGGACGACCACGAGCGCCGACAACGCGAGCCCGTAACCGAGTGATCTGACCTGCTTCATGCGTTTCAGTGTGACCGTCAGCGGCCTCCCATGGGAGTGCAAGAAGCCGCCCGAGGGGGGTGGGGTTTCCTGCACCCCTGACGGGTCACCAGACGCATTACCTCCGAGCTCGCGGATTTCTAGCCTTCTCGGCATGGCAATCATCACGGTTCAGAACCTGCGCAAGCAGTACGGCGACAAGATCGCCGTCAGGGACGTCTCGTTCTCCGTGGAAGAGGGCGAGATCTACGGGATCGTCGGCCGCAACGGCGCCGGCAAGACCACGACCGTCGAGTGCGTGGCGGGCCTGCGCAAGCCCGACGGCGGCACCATCCGCGTCGAGGCCGACCTCAAGCAGCAGGTCGGGGTGCAGCTCCAGGAGAGCGCCATGCCCGACAAGCTCCGCGTCGGCGAGGCCCTCGACCTGTACGCCTCCTTCTACGCCAACCCCGCCTCGGTGACCGAACTGCTCGACGAGGTCGGGCTGGACCCCAAGGCCGGCTTCGCCAAGTTGTCGGGCGGCCAGCGGCAGCGCCTGTCGATCGCGCTCGCCCTCGTGGGCAACCCCAGGATCGCGATCCTGGACGAACTCACGACCGGCCTCGACCCGCAGGCCCGGCGCGAGACCTGGGATCTGATCAGCCGGATCCGGGAGCGTGGCGTGACCGTGCTGCTGGTCAGCCACTTCATGGAGGAGGTCGAACGCCTCTGCGACCGGGTCGCGGTCATCGCCGGAGGCACCGTCCTCGCCGTCGACACCCCGGCGGGCCTCATCGCGCGGACGGGCGGCGTGCAACGCGTCACCTTCCGGACGACGGTGCCGGTCGAGAGCCTCAATTCGCTGCCCGAGGTGCACTCGGTGACCGTCGAGGCCGGTCATGTGACCGTGACCGGAGACCAGAACGTGCTCCGCGCGATCGTCATGGCACTGCCCGACTCGGCGATCTCCTACCTCAAGACCGAGACCAGCACGATGGACGACGCCTTCCTCGCCCTGACCGGCGAATGACCACCCCCACAACCCAAGGAGCTCTGCCCGCCATGGCTGTCACCGCCCCCCAGGTCCGCCGGCTGACCTCGGTCGAGACCAAGCTCTACCTGCGTGAACCCGCCGTCGTCTTCTTCGCGGTCGGCCTGCCCATCGCTCTGATGTTGATCCTCGGCGGCACGATCCCCGGATTCCGCGACCCCGACCCCGCCCTCGGCGGGCTGCGGCCGATCGACACCCACCTTCCCGGGATGATGATCATCCTGTCGGTCCTGACCTGCGCGTTCTCGCTGCTGCCGACCGTGCTGGTCACCTATCGGGAGCGCGGCATCCTGAAGCGCATGTCGACCACGCCGGTCAGCCCCGTCACGGTGCTCGGGGTGCAACTGGTGCTCAACGTCGCCATGTCCCTGTTCACCACCGTGCTCATGCTCGTCCTGGCCAATCTCGTGTACGACGTCCCGTTCCCCCAGGCGCCGCTCGCCTTCACGGGGATCCTCCTGCTGGGCATGGTGTCGTCGTTGGCCATCGGGCTGCTGCTGGCCGCGCTCGCGCCCACCTCGCGGATCGTCCAGGGGCTCGGCATGGCGGTCTTCTTCCCCTCGCTGTTCTTCGCCGGAGTGTGGGTGCCGCACGACCTGATGCCCGACGTCCTGCGCACCATCGCCGAGTTCACCCCCTCGGGCGCCTTCGGCGCCGCGCTGGTCGACGTGCTGGCCACCGGCAGCGCGCAGTGGCCGCACGTCGCCCTGATGGCCGGATGGGGCGTGGTCGCCACGGTCGCGGCCGTGCGGTTCTTCCGCTGGTCGTGATTACCCGCCGGGTAATCGCCCAGATGACCTGTCAGTGCCTAGGTTCGGAGACGTGACGATGACCTCAGTCGGCCCCCTGCTCCGCGGATGGCGGGAGAACCGCCGGCTCAGCCAGCTCGACCTGTCCGTCGCCGCCGACGTCTCCACCCGGCACATCAGCTTCCTGGAGACCGGCCGGGCCCGTCCCAGCCGGGAGATGATCCTGCGCATCGCCGACTGCCTCGACCTGCCGCTCCGGGAGCGCAACCGGCTGCTGCTGTCGGCCGGTTTCGCCCCGGTCTACGGCGAGACCTCCCTCTCCAACCCCCGGATGGCCGCCATTCAGGCCGCCATCCGGCAGGTCCTCACCGGCCACGAGCCCTACCCGGCCGTCGTCGTCGACCAGCGCTGGAACCTCGTCGACGCCAACGCCGGCCTCGCCCTGCTCGCCGACGGCATCGACCCCGACCTGACCGCCAACGTGCTGCGCGCCTCCCTCCACCCCGAAGGGCTGGCCCCGCGCATCGTCAACCACGGTGAATGGCGGGCCCACCTGCTCTCCCGCCTGCGCCGCCAGATCGCCTTCACCGCCGACGCCGAGCTCACCTCCCTGTACGAGGAGCTCCGCGGCTACCCCTGCGACCAGCCCGAACCCGAGATCGAGTTTCCGGGGCCGGGCGACATCTTCGTCCCGCTCCGGCTGCGCCACGACGAGGGCGAACTCCGCTTCTTCAGCATCATGGCGACCTTCGGCACGCCCCTTGACGTGACCGTGGCCGAGTTGGCCATCGAATCGTTCTTTCCCGCCGACGATCACACCCGTCGGGTGATGACACAATTCGCGAGATAAGATCACGTTCTACCCCGGAGGCCCAGCGTGCCGGACCAGGTGTTGAAGAACACGTTCCATATCGGCGTCGAACCGAAGGTGGTGTTGGACCATCTGACGACCCCCGAGAACTACATCGGGCTCTCCCCGATCGTGGTCGCCGTCAGGGACGTGGACAGGTCAACCCCCGGAGTCGTGCGATACACCGCCACCGAGCGGTTCCGGTTCTTCGGGTTCCTCAAATGGGACAACCCCATCGCGGTCGAGCTCTTCACCGACCACAGCGCCGTGTGGGGAGACGTGAAGAGCCCTGGCGGGGTGCGGATGGCGTACCGATTCGACCTCAGCGCCGACGGCACCGGGACCCGGGTCGACGACGTCCTCAACCTGTCGGCACCCCCTCTGATCATCAGGTACGCCGCCTCCGAGGCCCGCAAGGTGCAGCTCGCCCGGGCGCGTATCCTCGTCGAACGGCTCGCCTAGGAGGTCCAGATGATCGTCGTGGCCCACGTCAGCGACACCCACTTCGACGGAGGTCCCCGCGCCACCGAACGGGCGGAACGGGTCATGCGCCACATCGACGGCCTCACGGTCGACGCCGTGATCGTGACCGGCGACGTGGCCGACAACGGCGCGCCGGCCGAATACGAGATCGCCCGCAAGACCCTGACGACCAGGCACCCGACGCTCATCTGCCCAGGCAACCACGACTCGCGCGGGCCGTTCCGCGAGGTGCTGCTCGGCTCCTCCGGCTCAGAACCCGTCGACCAGGTGCTGCGGGTGGGGTCGTTCAGCATCGTCCTGGTCGATTCCAGCATCCCGGGCCGCGCCGAGGGCCGGCTGGAGTCCTCGACGCTGGCCTGGCTCGACGAGACGCTCGCCGCCGCGCCCGGCAAGGTGTTCGTCGGCATGCACCACCAGGCGTCGTCGCTGCACAGCCCTTATGTCGACGGGATCGGGCTGCGGAACCCGGGTGAACTGGCGGAGGTGCTGGGAAGGCACTCCAACGTGGTCGCGGTGCTGTCGGGCCACGCCCACACGGCGGCCGCCACGATGTTCGCCGGGCTGCCGCTGCTGGTCGGGCCGGGAGTGGTCAGCACGGTCCTGACGCCTTACGAGACCGAGTCGCGGCCGCCCGTCTCACTGGAGCAGCCGCCGGGATTCGCGCTGCACGTGTTCGACGGGGAGCACCTGGTCACCCACTATCGGGTGGTTCCCTGAGCAGGCCAAGACGACGGGCGCTCCTGGCCGATCGACCCGGTCGCCAACCGGGTCGTCGTCACCCGATTGGCCGGGGCCGAACGCGGCGCCATCGCCCTGGGAGACGCGGTGCGCTTCGAGACCACCAACCAACAGGCCGTCTACACCGCCGGCGGGCGTCGTCAGCTCCCAGCCGGGCGACGAGTACGGCTGGTACGTCGAGATCAACCACATCCAGGGAGCCGGTGGCGCGAGGGTCCTGAGGGGTCAGTGGCTGGCCATGTCGACGAACCGGGAGTAGTGGCCCTGGAAGGCGACGGTGACCGTCGCGGTGGGGCCGTTTCGGTGCTTGGCCACGATCAGGTCGGCCTCACCGGCGCGGGGGGACTCGCGCTCGTAGGCGTCTTCACGGTGGAGCAGGATGACCATGTCGGCATCCTGCTCGATCGAGTTGTGCAGGTTGATGCCGTTGGCGACGAAGTTGTGGGTGCCGAGCACGGTCGCGTCGTAGACGGGCTGCTCCCCGAGCGGCTCGACACTCGCGATTTCATCCCAGAAGACGTCGTTGGTCGCGAGGATCTCGAGATCGGCGTCGTCGAGGACGGTCGCAATGCGGCCGAGCCGTTCACGGCTCGGCGCCGCCCGCCACATCGCGCTTCCGTTGAAGGAACTCCCCGTGGCGAGCGCGAACTCCCGGTGAGTGATCCGCCGCTCGGCGAGGATGTCGCGAACCCGGTCCCACACCCCCACGGGAACCGTGTCGAGGTTGGTGTTGCCTATCTTGGGCCGCAATTCGGTCATGCACCGACGGACCTGGGCATCGCGTTCGCCATGAACGCCGATGTCATCGAGGAACCGGAGTTGGTTCTCCGCGCCGTAGATCACAAGCTGATAACCGGGCCGGTGTCCCTGCTTCTGGTTGGTCTTGATCCTGGTCATCACGTTGAAACGCAGCAAGAGCCGAGCCACGTCGTCGATCAGCCTGCGGCTGGTGGAGGCGTAGTAGATCCGTGCCTGCCCGACCTTCTCGTCCCACCAGACACATCCATCGGTGGCCCACAAGTGTCTGAGGAACAGGGCGAGCTGTTCCTTCGGCGCGGCGAACAACGGACCAGGCACGAACTTCTCGTGGCTGCGCAGCCCGAACAGACCGAACTCGTCGAGCCATGCCGCGATGGGGTTCCGCTTGCCGTGGGTCAGGTGAAAGGGCGCCGGAAGACGGAGGATCGTGCACCGAGCCACTTCATGCTCGTCGCGGACGGCGGTGACGCCGAAACGGCGGGCCGCCGCCTCGGTCACTACAGCCAGGTTGGCCTCGTCTCTGGACGCATAGCGGATCGGCTGTCGCTGCACGAACGAACCGTCACCGATCATGTGTGCGAGCAGGACGACCTCGTCCTTGTCGAGCGCCTTGAGTTCCAGCGGGGGCGGCACATGCCGGGGCACCGAGACTCTCGTACCGGGAGACAGCGTCTCCAGGGCGTGCCAGCCGTCGTAGGTGAGGAAGGGATGATTGGCGGTCGCCTCGATCTCCCGACCTGATGTCATCCGAACGCGGAACACCTGCTTGACGCCGCTGCTGAAGACATGGGTCATGGTGCGCGGCACGAGCTTGAGCCGGTCGTCGAGCGACCAGACAGGGATGTCCCGGGCCCCCGACTCGATCAGCTCCTGGAGACTGACCTCCTGGCCGTTGTCGGCTCGCAGGATCCGGCTCGCCGCCGTGAGACAACCCGACTCGCGAAGGTCGCTGACCTGAGGTCGTTTGTCCGTTCTCTGCTCCGGACCACGGTTGAGCTGGGAGATCGCGATGACCGGGACCTCCAGCTCCTTGGCCAGCAGTTTCAGCGCACGGGACAACTCCGACACTTCCTGCTGGCGGCTCTCGGTCTTCTTCGGAGAGCTCATGAGCTGGAGGTAGTCGACGATCACGAACTTGAGGTCGTTGCGCTGCTTCAGGCGGCGGCACTTGGCCCGGATCTCCATCATCGACATGTTGGGGGAGTCGTCGATGAACAGGGGCGCCTGCGCGACCTCGCCCATGCGGCGGGCCATGCGGGTCCAGTCGTCGTCGTTCATCATGCCGGAGCGCATGGCGTGGAGGGCGACCCTGGCTTCGGCGGACAGCAGACGCATGGTGATCTCGTTGCGCGACATTTCCAGCGAGAAGATCGCGGTGGTCATACCGTGCTTAATCGCCGCGGAACGTGCGAAATCCAGTCCCAGGGTCGACTTCCCGATGGCCGGACGAGCCGCGACGACGATCATCTGGCCAGGGTGGAGGCCGTTCGTCAGGGCGTCGAGGTCTTGGAAGCCCGTGGGGACGCCGACCATCTGGCCGCCCCGGCTGCCGATGGCCTCGATCTCGTCGAGGGCGCCCGGCATGATCTCGGAGAGCGGCAGATAATCTTCGGACGTGCGGCGCTCGGTGACCTTGTAGATCTCGGCCTGGGCGCGGTCGACCAGGTCGTCGACCTCTTCGTTCTGGCCGCCGTAGCCGTAGGAGACGATGCGGGTGCCTGCTTCGATCAGGCGGCGGAGCACCGCCTGTTCACGCACGATCTTCGCGTAGTAGCCCGCGTTGGCGGCGGTGGGGACGACGGCGGTCAGGGTGTGGAGGTAGGCGCCGCCGCCCACGCGGCCGACCTCGCCGCGGCGCTGGAGGTCGTTGAAGACCGTGACGGCGTCGGCGGGTTCGCCTCGGCCGTAGAGGTCGGTGATGATCTCGTAGATGATCTGGTGGGCCGGGCGGTAGAAGTCGTCGGCGCGGAGGACTTCGACGACGTCGGCGATGGCGTCTTTGGAGAGGATCATGCCGCCGAGGACGGACTGTTCGGCCTCGATGTTGTGCGGCGGGGTGCGTTCGAAGGACGGCTCGGACGGCCCTCCGGAGAAGTCGATGACGCTCACTTGGCCCTCCCCCCTCGCTCGCACCCACCCCCAGTTGTAGATGACGCCTCCGACAGTTTCCCGCCACCTCACGTCATCAGCAACGTAGCCCTGTGGATAACTCTGTGGACAACCTGTGGACGAAGGGCCCCAGGGTGTGGGCAGCTTGGGGATTAGCCTGTGTATAACCTTTCCACATGCCTGTGGATAACGCTGTGAGCTGCGGAGATGTTATCCACCCCCTGTGGATACAAGTTTTTTCGGCCACGGCAGAATGACTTCCATGTCCCCCGACGATCGCGAGATCCTCCGGCTCGCCGTCCCCGCGTTCGCGGCGCTCGTCGCCGAGCCTCTCTTTCTCCTGGCCGACTACGCCATCGTCGGGCGTCTGGGCACGGGTGCGCTCGGCGCGCTGAGTGTCGCGGGCACGATTCTGGCGACGATCGTCAACCTGTGCGTGTTCCTCGCCTATGGGACCACCGCCGCCGTCGCGCGGCGCATCGGGGCGGGGGCGCGGCGGGAGGCCGTCCAGGGCGGGATGGACGGGTTGTGGCTGGCGGCGGCCATCGGGCTGGCCGTGGTCGTGGTCTGCTGGCCGCTGGCGCCCTGGCTGGTCGGTCTCGTGGGGGCCGAGCCGGGCATCGTCGACGACGCGGTGACCTATCTGCGCGTCAGCCTGCTCGGCGCTCCGGGCATGTTGCTGGTGCTCGCCGGTACGGGCGTGTTGCGCGGCCTCCAGGACACCGTGACTCCCCTGGTCGTCTCCGTCGGCGGGTTCGCCCTGAACGCGGCGCTGAACGCCTGGTTCGTCCTGGGGCTCGACTGGGGCCTGGCCGGGTCCGCTTCCGGCACGGCCGCCGCGCAGACCCTCATGGCGGTGGCCTACCTGGTCATGGTGGTGCGCGGCGCCCGAAGAGAAGGCGCGTCGTTGCGGCCCCGCATCTCCGGTATCAAGGCCTCGGGCCTGGCCGGGATCGCGATCCTCATCCGCACGGTGTGCATGCGGATCGTGCTCATCGTGGCCACCGTGATGGCGGCCCGGATGGGCACCGTACAGGTGGCCGCCCATGGGATCACGTTCCAGATCTGGACCCTGCTCGCCTTCGCACTGGACGCCATCGCGATCGCGGGCCAGGCCATCATCGGCCGTCAACTCGGCGCCGGCGCGCTCGCGGCGGCCCGGCGGGCGACCTGGCGGATGACGCTGTGGGGCATCGGCTCGGGCGTGGTCCTCGGGCTCGGGCTGCTGGCCGCCGGGCCGTTCGTCCCCGCCCTCTTCGACGCCGACGCCTCCGTCACGGCCGCGCTCGCGTCGATCATCTGGATCGCGGCCGTCCTCCAGCCGCCGGCGGGTGTGGTGTTCGTCCTGGACGGGGTGTTGATCGGCGCGGGAGACCAGCGCTATCTGGCGTGGGCGTCGGTGGCGACCACGATCGTCTTCCTGCCCTTCGCGCTGACGGCGGGCAGCCTGACCGGGTTGTGGCTGGCCATCGGCGTCTGGATGGCGGCCCGGTTGATCACCCTGGGCACCCGGGCCTACGGCTCGAAGTGGCTGGTGGCAGGGCCGGCTGTGCCGAAATCGCGGGCCCTCTGACCGCGACCGCGCTCACCCTCGCCGAAAACACGACGAAACCCCCTCCGGCAGGGCCGGAAGGGGCTTCGTGTCGGCCGGACTAGACGGCCAGGACCTCGATGTCGACCGCGGCGGCGACCTCGGGGTGCAGCTTGACGCTGACCCGGTGGGTGCCGGTGGTCTTGATCGCGTTGTCGATGACGATGCGACGACGGTCGAGGGTCGGGCCGCCGGCCGCCTTGACGGCGTCGGCGATGTCGCCCGTGGTGATCGAGCCGAAGAGGCGGCCGGAAGCGCCGGCCTTGGTCTTCAGCTTGACCTTCAGGGCGCCGAGCTGGCCGGCGACCTCCTTGGCGGTGCCCAGGTCGCGGATCTCGCGGGCGTCGCGCGCCTTCTTGATCGAGGCGATCTGGGTCTCGGCGCCGCGCGTCCACAGGATCGCGTACTGGCGCGGGATGAGGTAGTTGCGGCCGTAGCCGTTCTTGACCTCGACGATGTCGCCAGGGGCGCCGAGGCCGGAGACCTCAGTGGTCAGAATGAGCTTCATTTTCCCAAGGCTCCTTTCTTAGCGCGCGGTGGAGGTGTAGGGCAGCAGCGCCATCTCGCGAGCGTTCTTGATCGCGGTGGCGACGTCGCGCTGGTGCTGGGTGCAGTTGCCCGTCACCCGGCGGGCGCGGATCTTGCCGCGGTCGGAGATGAACTTCCGCAGCAGGCCCGTGTCCTTGTAGTCGACGTAGGAAATCTTGTCGTGGCAGAACAGGCAAACCTTCTTCTTGGGCTTGCGCAGTGCCGGCTTGGCCATCGTGGTGCTCCTTTCAGAGCCCCGCGCGAGGCGGGAATGGTCGCTCGGTGTTTATATGTGGACTAGAAAGGCGGTTCGTCGCTGTAGTCGCCGCCGAAGCCGCCGCCCTGAGGGCTGCCGCCGCCGTAGCCGCCGCCACCACCGCTGTTGCCGCCGCCCTGGAAGCCGCCGCCTCCGGACGGGGCCGGGGACGCGGTGGCCCACGGGTCGTTGGCGGGACCGCCGAAGCCGCCGCCGCCTCCGCCCTGACGGGCGGTCTTGTTGACCTTGGCGGTGGCGTTGCGCAGCGAGGGGCCGACCTCGTCGACCTCGACCTCGTAGACGGTGCGCTTCTCGCCTTCCTTGGTTTCGTACGACCGCTGGCGCAGCCGGCCCTGCACGATCACCCGCATGCCGCGCTGGAGGCTCTCGGCGACGTTCTCCGCCGCCTGACGCCAGACGTTGCAGGTGAGGAACAGGCCCTCGCCGTCTTTCCACTCGTTGGTCTGCTTGTCGAGGAACCGCGGAGTGGACGCGATGCGGAACCGGGCCACCGCCTGCCCCGTGGGCGTGAAGCGGAGCTCGGGGTCGTCGACAAGGTTGCCGACGATGGTGATTGTGGTGTCGCCTGCTGCCATCGGTCGTAGCCTTTCGTATCCCGCCGACGTATTAGTCGCCCAGCGTAAAGCCAGGCTCCGACAAAACGTCAGTGAAGTTCGGGACGCAGCACCTTCGTACGAAGAATGCCCTCATTGAGGTTGAGCTGACGGTCCAGCTCCTTGACCGTGGCCGGCTCGGCGGAAAGGTCGACGACGGCGTAGATGCCCTCGGACTTCTTGTCGATGTCGTAGGACAGCCGGCGACGGCCCCAGACTTCGACCTTCTCCACGGTGCCACCGTCGTTGCGGACGACGGCGAGGAACTGGTCGAGTGAGGGCTGCACGGTGCGCTCATCGAGGGACGGGTCGAGGATGACCATCATCTCGTATCGACGCATGCGGAATCCAACCTCCTCTGGACTCTGCGGCCACGACGCCTTGCCGTGACAGGAGGACGCGCGTCCTTAGCAGACGCAGCCTGTCAAGGCTACCAGGGCGGCGGTTGTGTCCGGTCCGGTCCGGGAATCAACGGTGGAAGGTAGGAGGAGGGGGTGGCGCTCATGCCACACATCTTGGATCCCGTCGCGGGCCAGCCGCGAAAACTCACGCTCAACACCGACGGCCGGCCCCACCGGCTGCAGAACACCCTGTGTCTCTCGGTGTTCACGATCGGCGTCTTCGCCTTCATCTTCGGGTTCATCGTGGTTCTCCACGTGCCCGCGTCGTGGTTGGGCGCGGTCGGGTTCTTCACCGGGTTGTTCTCCCAGTTCGTCTCGGTGACCACGCCCCAGCGGGTGTTCAACATCATGGGCATCGTGGGGTCGTTCGTCGGCGCCGGGCTGGGCATCGCCCACGGCGGTTTCATCTAGAGACCCACGTACGAAGAAAAAGGCCGCAGCACGCCTGCGGCCTTTTTCATGAGTATGTCATTTACCGATATGCAGGTCGACGCCGAGCAGGACGAGGAACCACAGGAAGATCGAAAGAAGGGCCTCGGCGATGTCACGAAGAATGCCGGGCGTGAGGTAGTCGTAGACCCACGCCACGTAAATGCCGACCAGGATGTAGATCAGCAGGATGAAACTCCCGACCCGGTAGCGCATGTCGTCTCCTTTTGTCGTGACGCGCGAGACGCAGGGCGCGTCAACCGCCCTCGCGACTGCCCGGACGATCACCTTTGAAACGCTCTCGAAAAGCCCGTTAGGCTCGGTCCATGGTGCGAATCGGAGCTCATGTCGACCAGGACGACCCGCTGGCCCACGCCGCCGCCCGTGAGGCTGAGGTGGTGCAGTTCTTCCTCGGTGATCCGCAGGGGTTCAAGGGGCCGGTCATGCCGGAGAGCGCCGACGCGATCCGCGAGTCCGACGTGCAGGTCTTCGTCCACGCCCCCTACCTGATCAACGTCGCCACGACGAACAACCGCATCCGCATCCCCAGCCGCAAGCTGCTGGAGGGTCAGCTCAAGGCCGCCGCCGAGCTCGGCGCGACCGGGCTGATCGTGCACGGCGGCCACCTGAACAAGGGAGAGGACCCGCAGAAGGGGTTCGACAACTGGGGCAAGGTGTTCGAGCGGATGGACTGCCCGATCCCCGTCCTGATCGAGAACACGGCGGGGGGCGACAACGCCATGACCCGCCACCTCGACACGATCGCCCGTCTCTGGGACGCGGTGACCGCCAAGGCCCGCGAGCCCGAGAAGATCGGGTTCTGCCTCGACACCTGTCACGCCCACGCCGCCGGCGAGAACCTTGAGGGCATCGTCGACCGGGTCATGGCGATCACCGGCCGCATCGACCCTGGTCCACTGCAACGACTCGCGTGACGCGTTCGACTCGGGCGCCGACCGCCACACGAACCTGGGCCACGGGCAGATCGACCCGGAGCTCATCCTGGAGATCTGCCGTCAGGCCGGCGCCCCGATCGTGGTGGAGACGCCGGGCGACGGCCAGGCCGACGACATCGCCTTCCTGCGGAAGAACCTTTAATCCACAGCCTGTGGATAAAGTCTGCGGATTCCCGCGCTCAAGAAGTGGGTACGGTGTCGAGTTCCCGCTCGCCCGCGCCGTCTTCGGCCGGGGGGCGCCGTGTGCTCGTCCACAACCTTCTGAACGACAACACCGCGGCCATCAGCAGCAGCAGGTTGCGGGCGGCGAGGACCAGCGTGCCGGGGAGTTCGCCCTTCCACGAATAGTGTTCCTCGACCCACGGATAGGCGATCCCGGTCAGCAGCGTGGCGGCCAGCAGCAGCCACGCGACCGGCTTCTGGCTCGACCCCGGCACCGAGAACACCACGGCGGCCAGGCCGATGAGCCAGATCATGTACTGGGGTGAGAGCACCCGGCTGGTCACCACGAGCAGCAGCACGGTCGTCAGCGCCGCGTCGTAGAACGTGGCCTCGGTCGGGTGGGCCCGCAGCCACCACACGACGAGCAGCACGGCCGCGACCGGGGTGGCCAGCACGGCCAGCCTGATGGCGGTGTCGACCCCCGTGCCGGCGAGCTCCATCGCGCCGTGCTGGTAGGTGGAGAAGCCGTCCCACAGGCCCAGGGCACGCAGCAGCACGAACGGGGTCGCGGCCATCGACTCGACCTGGAGGCCGCGTTCCTGCTGGGCGGTCAGGAAGTCGAGCGCGTTGGGCATGACCAGCGCGGTCGCGCCGCAGGCCACCACGGTGGCGGCCACCGCCGAAGCGCTCCCGGTGAGCAGTTCGCGCCAGCGGCGCAGCCCGGCCAGCAGCGCGATCGGCCACACCTTGATCGAGAACCCGATGCCGATGAGCGCGCCCCGCACCGCCGGGTCGACGGACACCGTCAGCGCCGCCACCGCGAAGATCGCCACCATCAGGTCGTAGCGGGCGATCAGCAGCGGCCCGAGCAGGACCGGCCCGACCACCCACGCCCAGACCGCTCCCTCGCCGCCGCCGGTACGCCGGCAGAACCGCCAGATCAGCAGCAGGATCCCCAGGTCGCACAGGATCGCGATGAGGAAGAACGACACCAGGTAGTCGAAGAACGGCAGCAGGTGCGGCGCGAGCATCGGGATGGCCGCGAACGGCGGATACTGCCACTTCTCGTCGTTGTCCGGGAACTGCCCGGTGAGCAGGACGTCGGACCAGTCGGAGTAGAGCCGGATGTCGTTCTCGAACGACATCGGGAAGCCCACCGGAATGATCTGCATCGCGGCCAGGAAGATCAGGGCACGGGTCAGCAGCCACACCGGGGCGGCGTATCGCATCTCAGCTCGCTTCGGTCTTGGCGGCCCGGCGGAAGAGGACGAATCGATCTGGCGCCCCGTCGAACACCCCACCCGCCTGGTCGTCGATCCCGGCGACCCTGACCACGTCGCGGTCGGGCTTCAGGATGTCGAGCACGACCAGCACCATCAGCGCGATGACCGCCAGCGCCCGCGCCCAGACGGCCAGGAAGTAGGGCCCGTCGCCGATGCCCTGCGCGGAGTAGCTGGGGTCCATGCCGACGAAGTAGAGCCAGATGGCGAAGAAGTACCAGACCTCGGTGACCTGCCACACCGCGAGTGAGGGCCACTTCGGCCGGGCCAGCACCGCGAAGGGCATCAGCCACAACACGTACTGGGGCGACCAGACCTTGTTGGTGACCATGAACGCGGCCAGCGCCAGGAAGCAGATCTGCATCAGCCGGGGCCGGGTGGGGGCCGCCAGGGTGAGGATCGCGATGCCGAGCAGCAGCACGCCAACCGCGATCATCGCCATCAGGTTCAGGTGTTCGCCGTCGGCCAGCACGCCCCATTGGTACTTCTGGAAGAAGAACCACAGGCCGCCCCAGTCGACCCCGCGCTCGCTGCTGAAGGTGTAGAAGCGCTTCCAGCCGTCGAAGCTGGCCAGCATGATCGGCCCGTTGGCCAGCAACCACACGCCGACCGCCGCGCCCAGCATCTTCAGGAACGGCATCCACTTGGCGGTGCGCACGGTCAGCAGGAACAGCGCTCCGAGGAACATCAGCGGGTAGAACTTGGTCGCCACCGCCAGGGCCAGCAGCGCCCCGGCGAGGTAGTGGCGCTCGCGCGCCCAGGCGAGCAGCCCGCCGAGCGCGAGCGCTCCGGCGGCCAGGTCCCAGTTGATGTACGCCGACAGGATGACCGCCGGCGCCAGGGCGTACCAGAGCGCGTCCCACTTACGGGTGGGCCCGGCCAGCGCGGCCATGCACAGGACGCCGATCACCAGGGAGACGCCCATGATGATCACGGTGATGTCGTAGAAGCGGACCGCGTCGCCGAACGACAGGCGGCGCACCAGCTCCATGATCCCGCCGATGCCGACGGGATATTCGACATCTCCCTGAATGTAAGGGATCTTTCCTTCATTCAGGCCGCGGGCGAACCAGAGCGGATAGATGTCGGTGTAGCAGAAGTTCGTGTACTGATCGATCCCGGAGTTCCACGCCCCGCCGAACCGGCAGGCGGATTTCCAGTAATAGGCCAGGATCGCGCCCAACGAGGCCAGCAGGCCTAGTGGCACATACGGAATGAGTCCGTTCACGACCGCCGCTCGCGGCCCGGGGGCTTCTGTCGTCCGGGTCATCATGAGGCCATTCGATCAGGTGTCGGGGTGTCGCACTGTACCTGCGACACCCCGTCACTTGTCTATCGGGCTGTCTATCGGCTGGATTCGCGAGACGGCGCCGGGGGAGCCTGCGGCTGCGTCGGCGTCACCGGCGAACCGAACGGATCGAACGGGACCTCGCCCCCCGCGTCGGGGATGTCGACCTCGCACTCGGGCGCGCCGGGGAAGCACTCGCTCTCGCCGGGGCCGCCGTCGTCCTCCCACGGGAGGGTCGGCTCCTCGACGACCTCCTCCTCGGGCTTGGGCGTCGGGGTCGGGCTGGGCACGATGTCCTGCGGGGCGCCGGTCCCGGCCTTCGGCGGGAACTGCGCGACCGGCTTGTTCTTGTGGGCCTCCAGCATGAACTCCCGCCAGATGCGGGTGGGGAAGCTGGCACCCGCGAAGCCGAGCGACACCTCATAAGGCGTGCTGTACGGGTTGGCCATCGTGAACTTGGGATCGCCGTCCTCCGGCGACTTGCCCTTCCACCAGGGGCAGCGGGCGTGCACCGGGGGCACGACCTTGCCCGACTTGGTGCGGCACTCCTCGCGGTACATGCCGACGGCGGTGGAGACCTGCGGGGTGAACCCCACGAACCAGGCCTCCTTCTCCTGGTTGTTCGTACCGGTCTTGCCGCCGGCCGGGCGGCCGATGCCCTGGCCGCCGGCCGTACCGGACTTGAGGACCTCCTCCAGCGCGACGACCGCGTCGGCGGACGCCTCGGGCGAGATGACCTGCTTGACCGGCTTGCGCTCGGGGTGGACGAGCTCCTTGCCCTGGTAGACACCCTTGATCACGTGGTAGTTCACGTGCTTGCCGGCGTTGGCGAAGATCGAGTAGCCGGCGGCCTGCTCCACCGCGGTGACGGGGGCCGAGCCGATCGAGAACTGGTAGTGGTGCTCGTCGATGTCCTTGGTCATGCGGTCTTCGGAGAACCCGGCGTCGAGCACGATCTGCTTCACGGGGTCGAGTTCGCCGATCTTCCCGGCGTCCTGGTCGAGCTTGTAGGCCATCGAGACGTACGCGGTGTTGACCGAGGCCGAGGTCGCGGTGATCGCGTTGACCGCCGCCGGCCCGCCGTGGTCGTTCTTGAAACCGCCCCTGGCCTGGCCGGGGATCTCCTTCGGCACGGTCTCGTTGCCCGGCAGCCAACTGTTGAGGCTGTAGCCGGCGTCCAGCCAGGCGGCCAGCACGTAGGGCTTGAACGCCGACGCGGCCTGCTTGGCGGAGTCGAAGGGCTCGTTCCAGTTGTCCTTGACGTAGTCGTCGCCGCCGTAGAAGGCGATCACCCGGCCGTTGGTCGGGTCGACGGCCGCCAGGCTGGCGTGCACCTCGCGGCTGTTGGGCACGCTGCGCATGACGTTCTTGACGACCTTCTGGGCCGTCTGCATGAGCCGCTTGTCGAAGGTCGTGACGATCTTGTAGCCGCCGCTCTGGATGGCGTCTTCCTTGACGCCGCGCTCCTTGAGCTCGTGCATGGCCACCGAGACCATGTAGCCCTTCAGACCGCCCATCTCGTTGAGGTTGGGGTCTTTGATGGTCTTGGGGAACTTGGCCTTCTGCGGGAGGTCGCCGTACTTGGCCGGGTCGAGCCGGGCCATCGCGCTGACGACGTCCTTGAAGCGCGACTGGAGCGCGGGCTCGTCGGCCGACCAGCTCGGGGTCTGCACCCGGGCCGCCAGGTAGGCCGCCTGATTCACGTCGAGCTTGGCGGCGGTCATCTTCTTGCCGAAGTAGGCCTGCGAGGCGGCCTCGATGCCGTAGGCGCGGCCGAAGTTGATGGTGTTCAGGTACTGCTCGAGGATCTCGTCCTTCTCCATGGTCTTGTTGATCTTCACCGCGACGAAGATCTCCATGACCTTTCGCTTGACCGAGACGTCCTGGCTCAGCCCGTCGTAGTAGTTGCGGGCCATCTGCTGGGTGATCGTCGAGGCGCCCTGGAGCTGCTGGCCGGTGGCGGTCATCCACACCGACCGGAACATCGCGGGGATCGAGATGCCCGAGTCCTCGCGGAACGTGTCGTTCTCGATCGCGATGACCGCGTCCTGCAGCAACGGGGAGATCTTGGAGATGTCGACGATGATGCGCTTGGTGCCCAGGTGGGCGATCGGGGTCTTGCCGTCGGAGTAGTAGACGGTGGAGCCCTGGGCGAGCGCCTCGGCCTGCGCGTCGTTCTTGTCGGGGACGGGGGTGTTCGCGTACGCGATCGCGATCATCCCGAAGACGCCGGCGACGACCACCGTGACACCCGCCACGACGATCTTCCAGCTCGGCACGAAGCGGCGCCAGCCGGTGCGGCGGCGCGGCTCGTCGTCATCGTCGTCGTCGAAGTCGTCGGGCCCCTTGGGGCCACCCGGGCCGCCGGGCCCGCCTCCGGGCAGGGGCTGGGCGGGCCGCCGCGACGGCGGCGACCACCACCACCGGCGCCCATCATCTGGGTCGCCTCACCCTCGACAGGGCGCTGGAGGGCACCCGTGGCGCCGGGAGGGGCGACGGGCCTCGGGCCCTGGGGGAAGGGCAGGTTTCCGCCGGGTCCACCCGGCCCGCCGGGTGGGCGGCCTATGCGGGTGGGCTGACCGGGACCCGCGGCGGGCGGGGGGACGGCGCCCATGGAGGCGGTGTCCTCGAATGCGGCCTCCTGGCGGCGGCCGGGCTGGCCGGGCCGCGGGGCGGGGGGCTGCGCGGGTGGCGCGCCCCAGCCGCCGGTCACCGGCTGTCGCGGCGGTGCCTGCGGCGCCTGAGGGGGAGCCGATTCTGCGGGCGAGCGACGGCGCCGCCCAGGTCGGGGCCCACGACCGGCACCCTCCGAGGGGCCGCCCGTCTGTCCCGGGCCATAGCTGCTGTTACTCACGCGTCCTCGTCAAAGTTCGTGGGGAATGCTCGTCGACGTCTACTCGGCGTCTGTCCCGAGGACGTACGAGACCACCAGACGGTTCCGGTCACAACCTTGACAGGTCTCCGGCGCCCCGTCGGGGTATTCGCCGGATTGATGGGCCATCGGGGCCCTTGCTGACCGGGCTTTTACCCAGCGTGCGGGCATGGTTCCGGGCCGCATCGACCCTCCTGCCACTCCCGTCCGCTGTGACCACATGTGGGCAAGATTACGTCCCTTTGCCAAATCGTGCCCAACCGTTGGCCACGTTGCACGCTATAACGAGCCGACGTATCCTGCAGATGTATCAGCTCGATACATCAGTCATGAATACTCCGGAGCACGCAGGAGGTGGTTCCAGTGACCGGGTCCAGAAGCGGGGTCCTGGAGCTCGCCGTCCTCGGCTCACTCCACGAGAACCCGCTGCACGGTTACGAGCTGCGCAAGCGGCTCAACACCCTGCTCGGGATGTTCCGCGCGTTCTCCTACGGCTCGCTCTACCCGTGTTTGAAGGGTTTGCTCACCGACGGCCTGATCGTCGAGGAGGAGCCACCGGACGACGTGGTCCTCGGCCGCCGATCCAAGATCGTCTACAAGCTCACCGCCGAGGGCAAGGAACGACTCCAGGAGCTGCTGACCCAGGCGGGTCCGTCTTCCTGGGAGGACGAGAGCTTCGGCATCCACTTCGCGTTCTTCCGTCACACGGAGGCCGAAGTGCGCCTGCGGATCCTCGAAGGGCGGCGCAGCCGCCTGGAGGAACGAATGGAAAACGTCCGCACGGCCCTGGCCCGAACCCGTGAGCGGCTCGACAGCTACACCCTTGAGCTGCAGCGGCACGGGCTGGAGTCGGTGGAACGTGAGGTCCGCTGGCTCAACGAGTTGATCAACACTGAACGGGCGCAAGCCGCCGATAAAAGCCAATCAGAACGGGGCGAACGTCCCGATTCCGGTGAATAACGATCCAAAGGAGCGAGTGCGATGGGTTCGGTGCGCGTAGCCATCGTAGGTGTGGGGAACTGCGCCGCCTCACTGGTGCAGGGCGTCCACTACTACAAGGACGCCGACCCGGCCATCCGTGTGCCGGGCCTCATGCACGTCCAGTTCGGCGACTACCACGTCGGAGACGTCGAGTTCGTGGCGGCGTTCGACGTCGACGCGAAGAAGGTCGGTCGTGACCTCTCCGAGGCGATCGTCGCCTCCGAGAACAACACCATCAAGATCTGCGACGTGCCGCCGCTCGGCGTGACCGTCCAGCGCGGGCACACCTTCGACGGTCTCGGGGAGTACTACCGCGAGATCATCCAGGAGTCCGACGACCAGCCGGTCGACGTGGTCCAGGTGCTCAAGGACGCCCGCGTCGACGTGCTCGTCTCCTACCTGCCGGTGGGCTCGGAAGAGGCCGACCGCTTCTACGCCCAGTGCGCCATCGACGCCAAGGTGGCGTTCGTCAACGCGCTGCCCGTCTTCATCGCCTCCGACCCCGAGTGGGCCGAGAAGTTCACCGAGGCCGGCGTCCCGATCGTCGGCGACGACATCAAGTCGCAGGTCGGCGCCACCATCACCCACCGCGTGATGGCCAAGCTGTTCGAAGACCGCGGGGTCGAGCTGCTGCGCACCTACCAGCTCAACTTCGGCGGGAACATGGACTTCATGAACATGCTGGAGCGCAAGCGCCTCCAGTCGAAGAAGATCTCCAAGACCCAGTCGGTGACCTCGCAGATCCCGCACGAGATGGCCAAGGCCGACGTGCACATCGGCCCGTCCGACCACGTGCCGTGGCTCGACGACCGCAAGTGGGCCTACGTCCGCCTTGAGGGCCGCTCGTTCGGCGACACCCCGCTCAACCTCGAATACAAGCTTGAGGTGTGGGACTCGCCCAACTCCGCCGGCGTCATCATCGACGCGGTCCGGGCCGCCAAGATCGCCCTCGACCGGGGCATCGGCGGGCCGATCCTGTCGGCGTCCTCCTACTTCATGAAGTCGCCGCCGGAGCAGTACTCCGACGACGACGCCCGCGACGCGGTGGAGAAGTTCATCCGCGGCGAGGTCGAGCGCTAGACCACAGCCGAGGGCCCCGGGACTTCCCCGGGGCCCTCGGCTTTTCTACAGGTCGCGTACGGCCGGCGGAAGCTCCCCCGGGTCGGCGACGGGCCACGTGAGGGGGTCGGGCCCGAGGGCGACCAACTGAGGGAGCTGCTCGGTGGCCCACGGCGAGATCTCCAGCTCGCCCGCCAGCACGCGGTCGGAGAACTCCTTCCACGGCATCCACAGGACGCTGCCGACCTCGTCGGGGTTGGCCGTCGGCTCCTCGCCCACCAGGGCGCGGTAGACCGGGCACAGTTCGTGCTCGACCGTGCCGTCGGGCATGACCGCGCGGTAGGAGAAGCGGGGCAGCAGCAGGTCGACCGAGGAAACGGTCAGCGAAAGCTCGTGGGACAGCCGGCGAATCACGGCCGACGGGAGACCCTCACCGGGCAGCGGGTGACCACAACAACTGTTGGTCAGCACCCCCGGCCAGGTGATCTTGTGGTCGGCGCGGCGGGTGAGCAGCACGTTGCCCGACGCGTCGAAGACGTAGCTGGAGAAGGCCATGTGCAGGGGGGTGTCCGTGCCGTGGACCGTGGACTTGGGGGCGGTGCCCACCGCGTTGCCCGCAGGGTCGACAAGCACGACGTGTTCATCGTTCGTCACGCAATGAGACTACGGTCTCTTCCGTTCCGGTTCTGCCCTATCCGGGATCACCCTGATGTCCCAGGCTCGGCCCGAGCGTAGGCTGACGGGCGTGTCCTACGTCTCAGATCTTCGTGTCGTTCTGCGAGGCAGGGACTTCCGACGGCTCTTCGGCACCCGCCTGGTCTCACAGTTCTCCGACGGGATCTTCCAGCTCGCGGTCGCCGGATACGCCTTCTTCAGTCCTGAGAAGCAGACGTCGGTCGCCGATGTCGCGGCCGCGTTCGCGGTCCTTCTGCTGCCCTACTCGATCGTCGGCCCCTTCGCCGGGGTGTTCATCGACCGATGGTCGCGGCGGCAGATCCTGGTCATCGGTCCCCTGGTCAGAGCCGCCCTTCTGCTCCTGTCCGCGATCGTCGTCGTGGTGCAGGCCCCCGACTGGATCTTCTATGCCACGGCCTTCGGGGTGCTGGGCGTCAACCGGTTCTTCCTCGCGGCGCTGGGGGCCTCCCTGCCCCACGTCGTGCCCAAAGACACGCTCATGATCGCGAACGCGGTCACGCCGACCTCCGGGACCGTCGTGACGTTCGTGGGCGCGGGTGTCGGCTTCGGGCTCCGGTGGCTCTTCGGGCCCGAACACCTCGGCACGGCCGGGATCCTGGTCATCTCCGGCGCGATCTTCGCCTCCAGCGCGCTGATCGCCATGAAGATGAGCAGGCGACTGCTCGGGCCGTCGTTCGACCCCGACCGGCCCCAGGCCCGCGACGCCGTGCGCCACGTCGTCAGCGGGCTGGTCGACGGCGTCCGCTACATCGCGCATCGGCGCGGCCCCGCTGCGGCCCTCGGGAGCATGGCCGCCCACCGGGTCCTCTACGGCATGTCGCTCGGCATGGTGCTGATGCTCTACCGCTACTACTTCACCACCGACGCCGAGGTGGGGCTCATGGCGCTCAGCGGCGTGGTGGCCACCTCGGGGCTGGGCTACTTCGCGGCGGCGTTCCTGACGCCGTGGGCGACCCAGCGTTTCCGGATCGAGACGTGGATCCCGATCAGCCTGGCCGTGTGCGGCGTGCTGGAGTTCCTGCTGTGCGTGCCGTTCCAGCAGTGGGGCTTCCTGGTCACCGGGTTCGTCACCGGCGTGCTCGGGCAGAGCGGCAAGATCTGCACCGACGTCGTCGTCCAGCGCGGCATCGCCGACGCCTACCGGGGGCGGGTCTTCTCGATCTACGACCTGCTGTTCAACGGCATGATGGTGGCCGGTGTGTCGATCTCGGCGCTGCTGCTGCCGCCCGACGGCCGGTCGCTCTTCGTGCTGACGCTGATCACCGTGCTCTATCTGGTGGCGGCGGGCGCCTACCGGCTGGCCGTGCTGCCCCTCGTCCGGCAGGTGGAGCCGGTCGCCGTCAAGCCGTAGCCGCCGCGACCATCGCCCTCGCGATCGTGGCGACCTCGGCCCCGGTGCAGGCGTAGGGCGGCATCGCGTAGACGAGCTTTCCGAAGGGGCGCAACCAGACACCGTGGTCGAGCGCGGTGTCCTGCGCCTTCTTCATGTCGACCGGCTCGTGACACTCGATGACGCCGATGGCGCCGAGGACGCGTACATCGGCCACCGAGGCCTGCGCCGGAGCCAGGCCCTTGCGCAGCGTCTCCTCGATGAGGCCGACCTCCTCGCGCCAGGGTCGCTCGGCCAGCAGGTCGAGCGAGGCGCCGGCCGCGGCTGCGGCCAGCGGGTTGCCCATGTACGTCGGCCCGTGCATCAGCAGCCCGATGCGCTCGGCGATCTCGGGGGTGGTCAGGGTGGCGGCCATGGTGAGGTAGCCGCCGGTCATCGCCTTGCCCAGGGTGACGATGTCGGCCCTGATCCCGGCATGGTCGCAGCCGAACAGCGTGCCCGAGCGGCCGAAGCCGGTGGCGATCTCGTCGGCGATCAGCAGCAGCCCGTGGCGGTCGCAGATCTCCCGGAACGCCCGCAGGTAGGCCGGGTTGTAGAACCGCATCCCCCCGGCGCCCTGGACGACCGGCTCCAGGATCATCGCGCCGACCGCCGGGTCGCCCGCCAGGCGGTCGACCTCCGCGACGTAGGCCGGGTCGACCGGGGCGTCGTAGCCCAGCGGCGGCACCGGCGCGAAGACCTGCTCGGCCACCGCGCCGGAGAAGACGTGGTGCATCCCGTTGACCGGGTCGCAGACCGACATGCAGCCGAACGTGTCGCCGTGGTAGCCGCCCCGGACCGTCAGCAGCCGCCGCTTCCCGGTCGCCTGGACGGCCATCTTGATCGCGACCTCGACCGCGACGCTGCCCGAGTCGGCCAGGAAGACCTTCTCGTAGCCGGTCATCGCGGCCAGCCGCTCGGCCAGCAGGATCGCCGGTTCGTGGGTGAGCCCGCCGAACATCACGTGGGCCATCCGGCCGAGCTGGGCGGTGATCGCGGCGTCGATCGCCGGCACCCGGTAACCGTGGATGGCCGCCCACCACGACGACATGCCGTCGATGACCTCGCGGCCGTCGGCGAGGGTGAGGCGGACCCCTTCGGCGCTCTCCACCACGTGGGTGGGCACGGCGGGCGGCACGGTCGCGTAGGGGTGCCAGACGTGCCTGCTGTCGAGCTCGGCGAGGTTCACTGCCCGGCCGCCCACTCCAGCAGGCGGGCGCGGGCGACGTCCTTGCCGAGCATGCCCTCGTCCATCCGCAGGTCGAGCAGGAACTTGTAGGCCCTGCCGATCATCGGGCCGGGCGGGAGGCCGAGGATCTCCTGGATCTCGTTGCCGTCGAGCTCGGGCCGGATCTTGGCGAGCTCCTCCTCTTCGGCCAGCTTCGCGATGCGCTCTTCGAGCTGGTCGTAGGTGCGGGCCAGGGCGGCGGCCTTGCGCTTGTTGCGGGTGGTGCAGTCGGCCCTGGTCAGCTTGTGGAGCCGGTCGAGCAGGTGGTCGGCGTCGCGCACGTAACGGCGGACCGCGCTGTCGGTCCACTCGCCGGTGCCGTAGCCGTGGAAGCGCAGGTGCAGCTCGACCAGGCGGGCGACGTCGGAGGTCACCTCTTTGGGGAACCGCAACGCGGTCAGGCGACGCTTGGTCATCTGGGCGCCGACGACCTCGTGGTGGTGGAAGGAGACCCGGTTGCCCGGCTCGTTCCTGCGGGTCTTCGGCTTGCCGATGTCGTGGAGCAGCGCGGCCCAGCGCAGCACCCGGTCGGGGCCGCCGACCTCCTGGGCGATGGCCTGGTCGAGCACGATCAGCGTGTGCTCGTAGACGTCCTTGTGACGGTGGTGCTCGTCGATCTCCAGCCGCAGCTTGGGCAACTCGGGCAGCACGTGGTCGGCCAGGCCGGTCTCGACCAGGATGGTCAGGCCCTCGCGCGGGTGGGCGCCGCAGATCAGCTTGTCGAGCTCGGCCTGGATGCGCTCGGCCGAGACGATCTCGATGCGGCCCGACATCTCGGTCATCGCCCTGATCGCGTCGGGGTCGACGGTGAACCCGAGCTGCGAGGCGAACCGGGCCGCGCGCAGCATGCGCAGCGGGTCGTCGTCGAACGACTGCTCGGGCGTGCCGGGCGTGCGCAGCACCTTGCGGGCCAGGTCGCCCAGGCCGCCGTAGGGGTCGACGAACTCCCGGCTCGGCAGCCGGACCGCCATCGCGTTGACCGCGAAGTCACGCCGGGCCAGATCGGCTTCGAGCGTGTCGCCGTAGGCGACCTCGGGCTTGCGCGACTTGGGGTCGTACGACTCGCTGCGGTAGGTCGTGATCTCAAGCTGCCAGTCGCCCTTGCGCACACCGACCGTGCCGAAGTCGATGCCGATCGTCCAGATCGCGTCGCCCCAATCGCGCACGATCTCCAGAACGCGTTCGGGACGGGCGTCGGTGGTGAAATCGAGGTCGGCCCCCGACCGGCCGAGCAGCACGTCGCGCACCGGCCCGCCCACGAGGGCCAGCTCGTGGCCGTGTTTGGCGAACAGGTCGCCCAGTTCGTGAGCGATGGGTTCGATCCGGCGGAGCAGGTCGGCCAGAGCGTTCTCTATCGGGTTTGTAGGGGACAAGCTGGGTAGGTCCTTCGGTTACGGAACAGGTGCCACTGGGCTAATACACCTATGGCGATCAGCAGGCTACGTTCAGTGCAGATCTGTCGGGGGCCGCGAAAAGGAGCAGACCACATGCAGGACGCCCTCGCGATCCATCGCTGGCTCCTCGCCCGTCAAATCCACCATGAAATCGTACGGCTTCCGCGCGTCCTGACTTCCGCCGACGAGCTGCCGGAGATGCTCGGAGTCCCGCCGGAGACCTGCGTGACCGTCACCGTGTTCGAGGTGACCACCCGCGGCTGCCGCGAACCCGTCGCGGTCATCAGCTCGGTGGCCCGCAAACCGAGGCCGAGCGTGATCGCCGCCGCGTTAGGCGCCGACCGGGTCAGGCCCGCCTCGTCCTACACGGTCAACGCGGTCACCGACTACGCGGCCGGGCTGGTGTGCCCGCTGCTGCTGCCCGAGAAGCTCACCCTGCTGATCGACCGGCGGCTGGTCGACGCCACCGATCCCGACGTGTTCGTGCACACCGCGACGGGCGAACGCATGACAGCGCTGCGACTACGCGCTGTGCATCTCTTCCCCCTGGCCTCGGGAAAGCCCGTGGAGCTCGCCGGTCACGGCCTGGCAAGCTGACATCGGCCATATGGCCGGGGCCTATAGCATTCAGGGCGTGCGTCGCCTCGGTCCCGTCTTGTTCGCCTTTCTGCTCGCCGGTGCGGGCCTGGCGATCCCGGCGGCCCCCACAGCAGCGGCGGCCACCGCGCGTGCGGCCGACCCGGTCACGCTGAGTGAGTTCAGCCCCGAGTCCCCCACCCGGCCCGACCAGACGATCACCATCGCCGGCGCCGTCACCGGCGTCCCGCAGAGCTTCGTCCGCGTCCAGATCCGATACGCCGCCGGACGCCCCTTCACCTCCCGCACCGACATCGCCGCCTACGTCACCGGCCAGACGATCTTCACCAACTCGTGGCGGACGAAGGTGCAGGCGACCCAGCTCGACGGCTCGGGCAAGTTGCCGTTCACGCTCTCGTTGTCACCGGCCGAGCTCAGCATCACCCGGCCGGGCGTCTACCCGCTGGAGGTGGAGGCCGTCGACGGCGCCACCGGCCAGGTCGTCGGCGTGGAGCGCACCTTCCTCACGTACGTCCCCAAGGGCACCGCCGTGAAGCCGACCCGGCTGGCGCTGGCCCTCCCGCTGACCGCGCAGCCGAAGCGGGCCGACGACCAGACGTTCCTCGACGACGACCTGTTCGGCGACGGCCGCCTCAACAACCTGCTCGCGCTGGCCACCGCGACCGACGAGACCGCCACCTGGTTCGTCGACGGCTCCGTGCTCGACGACGCCCAGCGGGTGTCGCGGCCCTACTTCCTGCCCGACGCCTCCACCAAGGCGGGCCTGGCCCAGGGCGCCGAGTGGGTGACCTCGCTGCGGTCGGCGCTGGCCGACAACCCCGTCATGGCGATGCCCTACGCCGACGCCGACCTCGGCGCGATCGTCCACAACGGCCTCGACACGACCACCCCCACGGCGCTCCTGGTCGGCTCGTTCGCCACCAACCAACTGCTCAAGGTCGGGTCGGCGACCACGTCGACGATCTGGCCGGTCGGCGGGGTGATCGACCGCGACACCCTCGACGCGCTGGCCGTCAACGGCGTCGACACGGTGCTGCTGGCCCAGGCCGCGGTGCCGCCCGAGGCGACCGCGGCGCGGGCCGGGTCGGCCGGGGTGGTCGACACGGTGAGCGGGCCGGTGATCGTGCAGACCGCCGATCCGGTGCTCAGCGGGCTGCTCGGCACCGACGGCCGGGCGGCCGGGGCGACCGTGGCGGCCCGGCAGCGCTACATCGCCGAGACCGCCATGAACGGGCTCACGGAGGGCCGGGCCGCGCCGCTGATCGCGATGCCCTCGAACCACCTGTGGAACCCCGATCCGACGTTCATGAGCGCTCTGCTCAAGCCGTTGCCGTGGGTGCGCGACGTGCCGCTGGCCTCGATCAGGCCGGCCAAGAACGCCTCGGTGGGCGACCTGGTCTATCCGGCGCAGGCGCGGCAGGCCGAGTTGGCCAAGTCGTACATGAGCGGGGTCCGCCGGCTGGCCCGGACCGCCGAGGTCGCGATGGCGCTGCCGACGAGCGGGCAGCGCACCTACGACCGGGCGGTGCTGCGGCTGACCTCGTCGTCGTGGCGGGGCGGCAAGAAGGCGCCCACGTTCGCCAAGCAGCTCAACACGGCGATCGCCAAGCAGATGGACCGGGTGTTCATCGTCGGCGCCGACGACCCGTTCGCGGTGGCCGGCACCAACGGCCGCATCCTGGTCACGGTGCGCAACACGCTCCGCGAGAACGTGAAGTTCAATCTCGAGGTCAAGTCGCGCGATCCCGACCAGCTCCAGGTCGACGCGGCCGGAGGGGTGTTCACCCAGGAGCAGGCCGAGGTCCAGGCCGGGAAGGCCGGCACCTACGAGATCCCCGTCGTGGTGCCCGCCGACCACGGCAAAGCCGCCTTCGACGTGCAACTGCTGACCGCCGACGGCCGGAAGTACGGCAAGCCGACCGAGATCGTCATCTCCGCCACCGGCTACACCGGCATCGCCCTGGTGATCGTCGGCGTGGCGGTGACCATCATGCTGGCCGCCGTCGTCCTGCGGCTCCTGCGCCGTCATCAGCGCAAGGATCCGGTGTTCCCGCCGCCCGTGCCGATGCCCAGGGAGCAGGAGGAGCCCCAGGAGGCGTAGCCTCGTCTCGCTGTAGGCCGGGTGGATCAAGGAGCTGATCGATGAGCCGGATGCTGCGCGCGAGCGCGATCATGGCGGCGGGCACGCTGGTGTCCCGTGTGACCGGTTTCCTCCGGACCGCCATCCTGGCGTCGGCCATCGGCACGGCGATCCTCGGCGACGCTTACAACGTCGCCTACACGATCCCCTTCGTGCTGCTCGACCTCCTGATCACCGGCGTGCTGAGCAGCGTGGTGGTGCCGGCGATCGTGCGGCGGCAGAAGATCGACGCCGACGGGGGAGCCGCCTACGAGCAGCGACTGCTGACCGTCGCCGCCCTCGGCCTCACCGCCGTCGCGATCATCGCCGTCGTGCTGGCCCGGCCCCTCGTGCTCCTGTACGCCGACAAGCTGCCCCCCGAGGGCGTCACGGCGGCCGTCACGATGGCCCAGTTCATCCTCCCCCAGATCGCCTTCTTCGGCGTGGGGGCCGTGGCCGGGGCCATCCTCAACGCCCGCGACCGGTTCGCCGCCCCGATGTGGGCGCCGGTGCTGAACAACCTCGTGGTCATCGGCGTCGCGGCGGCCTACCTGCTGAGCGACGGCCCTTCGGACATCGGCCAGGTCACCCACGCGGATCTGGTGCTGCTCGGCCTCGGCACCACGGCCGGCATCGTGGCCCAGGCGTTCGTGCTGGTCGTCTCGCTGCTGCGGGCCGGAGTGAAGTTCCGGCCGAGGTTCGACCTGCGCAACGCGGGCCTGGGGGAGATGGCCCGGCTCGGCGCGGGCGCGCTGGCCTTCACGGTGATCAACCAGATCGGGTTCGTGGTCACCACCAACCTGGCCGTCGGGGCCGGCGCCGCCGCCGCGGAGGAGGGCGTGCACGGCCGGGGCCTCACGCCCTACTCCTACGCCTTCCAGCTCTTCCAGTTGCCGTACGGGATCATCGCGGTCTCGGTGATCACGGCGCTGCTCCCCCGGCTGAGCCGTTTCGTGCACGACGAGGACTTCGCCTCGGCCCGCGAGGAGTTCGCGGGCGGGGTGCGCACCGTCAGCGCCCTGATCGTGCCGGCCGGGCTGCTGCTGATGGTGCTCGGCCCCTCGGTGACGGTGCTGATCTTCGGCCGGGGGGCGGTCTCGGTCGAGCAGGCGATCTACATCGGCAACGTGCTCCAGGTGTTCGGCCTCGCGCTGGTGCCGTTCTCGGTCTTCCAGTTGCTGCTGCGGGTTTTCTACAGTTTCGGCGACACCCGCACTCCGGCCGTGATCGCCGGGGCGAACGTCCTGGTCAACGCCGCGATCGGTCTTACTTTGTACTTCACTGCCCCACCCGAGCTGGTTGTCATGGGTTTGGCGGGTTCGTTCACCGTGACATACGTTCTGGCGTGCGTCCTCACGTGGGTGCTGGCGTCGCGGCGGGTCGGCGGACTCGGCGGGCGGGCCGTCGCCTCGGGCTTGATGCGCATGTACCTCGCGGCGATCCCGGCCGCCCTCGTGGCGCTGGCGGTGTTGTGGGCGAGCGTGCGGATCACCGAGGTGACCGTGCTCAGCTCGCTGGTCGTGCTCGTCGTCGGCGGCGGTCTCGCGCTCGGCGTCTACCTCGCGATCGCGCACCGGCTGGGCATCCAGGAGGTGCGGTCCATCATTGGAATGGTGACGAGACGGGTAGGACGCTAACGGTTTCCGTGCCAACGGGGCTTAAGGTCCGGTTGATGCGACTCCGAAGGGGAAGGCGGGCAAGACCGGCGCGGCACTAGCATGGTGCGCCACAGAGGCAGGTCGAGCGGAAGCGAGCAGGTGTGGGCGGATCCACCCGGAGTCGGCTGCCGTTCTTGGGAGCGGCGGCGTGAGTATGTCCACTGTCGAACCCGGAACCCGTCTCGCTGATCGATTCCGGCTGGAAGACCGGGTGAACGAGTCGTCCGGGGCCACCTTCTGGAAGGCCATCGACGAGGTGCTGGCGCGGCCGGTGGCCGTGCACACCTTCGCTCCCGACTTCGAGCGCCAGCACGAGGTGGTCACCGCCGCGCGGGCCGCCTCCCGGCTCACCGACCCCCGCCTCACCCAGGTCTTCGACGCCGCCGACGAAGACGGCGTCGCCTACGTCGTCAGCGAGTGGGTCTCCGGCGAGTCGCTGCTCGACCTGCTGTCGGCCGGCCCGCTTGAGGCCGAGCGAGGCGCCGCCCTGGTCGCCGAGGCCGCCGAGGCCATCGCCCACGCCCACGAACACGGCCTGGCCCACCTGAACCTCACCCCCAACCGGCTGATGTGGACCTCCGGCAACACCGTGAAGGTCCTCGGGGTCGGCGTCGACGCCGCGATCCTCGACACCGCCGAGGGGCTGACCGAGGAGGAACGGGCCCAGGCCGACGCCGAAGGCCTCGGCCGTCTGCTGTACGCCGCCCTCACCGGCCACTGGCCCTCGCCCGACGACGACTGCGGCCTGCCCGAGGCCCCGGTCGACGACGACCACTACTGCACCCCGCGCCAGGTCACCGCGGGCGTGCCCGGCTACCTCGACACGATCACCTCGCGCATCCTCGGGCTGCGGAGGTCGGTCGAGCCGATGGACTCCCCGATGGAGGTCGCCGAGGCCCTGGCCGAGGTGCCCCGCCCGGCCCCCGCCTCCGTCTCGACCCTGCCCCCGGCCGTCGAGCTGCGCTCCGAGCCGGTCGACACGCTCGGCGGCCGGATGCCGATGCCGCCGATGATCCACCGCCCGGCGCCGCGCCGCTCCCCCATGTTGTCGCGGTTCCTGCTGACCGTGGTGGTGCTGCTGGCCATGGTCGTGGTCGGCGTCGGCGCCTGGACGCTCGGCAAGAGCCTGGGCACCGAGCCCACCGTCCCCAGCGCCGCCCCCAGCGCCACGGCAGAACAGGGACAGGCCGCCGGCAAGCCCGTCGAGGTCAAGATCGCCGGAGCGACCGGCTTCGACCCGCTCGGCGACGGCGAGGAGCGCAACGAGCTGGCCGCCCTGGCCATCGACGGCTCGGCGACCACCGACTGGCACTCCGAGACCTACGGCGGCCCCGACTTCGGCCGTCTGAAAGAGGGCGTCGGCCTGCTGCTCGACCTGGGCAAGGAGACCCGGCTGACCCAGGCGGTGATCGACTTCGGCGCCTCCGGCGGGACGGTCGAACTGCGTACCGGCGCCTCTCCCGCGCCCGAAAGCCTGAAGACCTTCCTCACCCGCGAGAACGTCAGCGGCAAGGTCACCTTCGACCTGAACGGCTCGTCGGCCACCCGCTACCTGCTCGTCTGGTTCACCGAACTGCCGCCGCACAACAACGGCTACCGGACCATGATCCGCGACGTCAAGCTGATGGCGGTCAAGTGACGACGCCCACGTCGTGAACCTGCTATAGAAGCAGGCCGGTTTGATCTGGTTTACGCACTTTGCCGTTCGCAGAGGGAAGTATGGTGGCACCATCGTGCACGTGAACCCCTCGGGATCGGCAGACCAGTGACCTCGCCGCCAGACATTCCTCCACCGGCCGACCTCTCCGGTCGGCCGGCGCTGAGTGACGCCGATTTGCTGACCCGTCACATCGAGGGCGACACCACGGCGTTCAGCGAGATCGTCAAGCGCCACCGCGACCGCATGTGGGCCGTCGCCCTCCGGACGCTCGGCGACCCCGACGAAGCCGCCGACGCGGTCCAGGACGCCTTCGTGTCCGCCTACCGCAAAGCCGAGAGCTTCCGGGGCGACGCCGCCGTCACCACGTGGCTGCACCGCATCGTGGTGAACGCCTGTCTTGACCGTATGCGCCGGAAATCGGTCCGCCCGGTCGCCGACGACGAGCTCATCGAGGCCGCCGAACGCGACATGCCGCTGCCCGACCAGACCGCCGAGCGCGAGGTGTCTCTCGAGGTCACGGCCGCGCTCAAGCTGCTGCCTGCCGACCAGCGGGCCGCCCTGGTGCTCGTCGACATGATGGGCTACTCGGTCGAGGACGCCGCCGCCGTACTGGACGTTCCGGCCGGAACGGTGAAGAGTCGATGTGCGCGGGGGCGCGCGAAACTTGCCCCGATTCTTTCGCATCTGCGGAACCGATCCGACCTCACTCGCGTCTCATCCCCGAAGGGAGCACAACTTCGTGACGGGTGACACGCACTACGACCTGGAGATCCTGGCCGAGCTCGCCGAGGGCCTCCTCGACGACGCGACGGCCCTGGAGGTCCGGTCGCATCTCGCGATCTGTGACGCCTGCGGGGAAAGCCTCGCCGGTCTGGCCGCCGTTCGCGAACTCCTCTCCGCGGTCCCGATGACCGCGATGCCGCTGGGCGTCGCGATGCGGATCGACCGGGCCCTTGAGGCCGAGGCGGAGCGGGGTGGCCTCCGCCTCGTCGAGACGCCTGACTGGGACGAGATCATGAAGGACTCGCCCTGGGAGCAGCCCGCCGAACCCGCGCCGGTGGTTCCGGTCGCGCCGGTGGTGCCGTTGGCCGCCCCCAGGAAGAAGGCCCGCGGCCGCCTCTGGGCGATGCCCGTGGCCGCCGCCGCCGCTGCCGCCGTGGTGTTCGGCGGAGTCGGCCTCGCCACGCAGCTCGTGGCGTCCGGATCGGGTGACGGCGGGGCCGTCGCGCCCGTGGCCGGGCCCGCCGCCTCGCCCGAGAAGTCGCCGCTGAAGACGGCCGAGTCCGCCTGGGCCGTCCGGGCCAGCGGTCACAACTACACCTCGCGCGAGCTGAACGGCCCGCTGCTCGGCTACTTCGGTCCCGAGCCCGGCACCGGCAGCAACAGCGACGAGCAGACCGACAAGTGCGTGGCCCGCAAGGCCAACGAGCTCGACCGCCAGCCGATAGCGGTCGATCGGGCCTTCTACAACGGCCAGGACGCCACCATCATGGCCTTCTGGGAAGACAAGACGATCAACGCGGTCCGCGTGGTCGTGGTCGGTCCCAACTGCCACAACCTGCGTCCCGAGGGTCTCGCGACCTGGAACTGAGTTTCGACCGATCAAGGCCCCGTGGAATACCGCGGGGCCTTCGTCATGTGTGGCGGGAATCGCCGACGCCTAGGATCTGTTGACGCCCGTGCAGAGTTGAAATGAGAGGCAGAGCGTTGAGCGACGTCCGTAACGTGATCATCATCGGGTCGGGCCCGGCCGGCTACACGGCGGCCGTCTATTCCGCCCGCGCCGATCTACGTCCACTCGTCTTCGAGGGCTCGGTGACCGCCGGCGGCGCCCTCATGAACACCACCGACGTGGAGAACTTCCCCGGGTTCCCCGACGGCATCATGGGCCCCGACCTCATGGACAACCTGCGTAAGCAGGCCGAGCGGTTCGGCGCCGAACTGGTCGCCGACGACGTCGTCGAGGTCGACCTGAACGCCAACCCCAAGGTCGTCAAGACCTACACCGACACCTACTACGCCAAGGCCGTCATCCTGGCCACCGGCTCCGGCTACCGCGAGCTCGGCCTGGTCAACGAGAAGCGGCTGTCCGGCAAGGGCGTGTCCTGGTGTGCCACCTGTGACGGCTTCTTCTTCCGCGACCAGGACATCGTGGTCGTCGGCGGCGGCGACACCGCCATGGAGGAGGCCACCTTCCTGACCCGGTTCGCCCGGTCGGTCACCGTGGTCCACCGCCGCGACGAGCTGCGCGCCAGCAAGATCATGCAGGAGCGGGCGTTCAACAACGAGAAGATCCGCTTCCTCTGGGACAGCGAGGTCGTCGACGTCCTGGGCGAGGCCAAGGTCTCCGGCGTGCGGGTCCGCAACGTCAAGACGGGCGAGGAGTCGACCGTCGACGCGACCGGCCTGTTCCTGGCGATCGGCCACGACCCGCGCAGCACGATCGTGGCGGGCCAGATCGACCTCGACGACGAGGGCTACATCAAGGTCGAGTCGCCCACCACCAAGACCAACATCCCCGGCGTGTTCGCCTGTGGCGACGTCGTCGACCACACCTACCGCCAGGCCATCACCGCAGCGGGCACCGGCTGCGCCGCGTCGCTCGACGCGGAGCGCTGGCTCACCGACCAGGAATAGTTCCCACCCAACACAAGGAGAGCCATCGTGGGCACCGTCAAGAACGTCACCACCCAGGACTTCGCGTCCGAGGTCCTGCAGAGCGACAAGCCCGTGATCGTCGACTTCTGGGCCGAGTGGTGCGGGCCGTGCCGCCAGGTCGCGCCGATCCTTCAGGAGATCGCGAACGAGCACGCCGACAAGCTGACCGTCGTGAAGCTCAACATCGACGAGAACCCCGACATCGCGCGTGACTACGGCATCCTGCAGATCCCGACGATGAACGTCTACAAGGGCGGCGAGGTCGTCAAGCAGATCATCGGCGCCAAGCCGAAGGCCATGCTGCTCCGCGAACTCGACGGCGTCATCTAGTTTCAGAAGCCCTCCCTTCGGGGAGGGCTTTCTATTTGGCCTGTACGGCCCTGAGAGGCCTCTAGACGGGCCGGAGCGCCCTTTCCGGGCTCATGGAGCCGAGGAGCCGTTCGAGGGCCACCTCGACGTCCTCGCGCCACGAGACGGCCGTCTTGAGTTCCAGCCGGAGCCGGGGGAAGCGCAGATGCGGCCGGACGGTCTTGAAGCCCACCGACAGCAGATAGTCGGCCGGCATCACACAAGCCCCCGGCTGCTCCCATTTCAGGTCGCCGAAGGCCTCGATGGCGCGTACACCCCTACGGGTGAGATCTTTCGCCACGCCCTGCACGAGCATGCGCCCGAGCCCGCCGCCGGAGAACTCCGGAATGATGTGGGCCGTCATCAGCAGCACCGCGTCGGCACTCACCGGCGACGTCGGAAAGGCCACCGATCTCGGCACGTAGAGCGGCGGCGCGTACAGGACGAACCCCGCGGCCACCCCGTCGACATATGCGATCTTGCCGCAGGAGCCCCATTCGAGCAGCGTGGCGGAGACCCAGGCCTCCTTCTCCAGGCTCGGCTCCCCGGCCTGCGCGGCCCGCTCGCCCCCCATGGGGTCAAGCTCCCAGAACACGCAATTACGACACCTGCGCGGCAGGTCATCAAGATTGTCGAGCGTGATGCTGGCCAGCCGACGCGACACGTGACGCCCCTATTCCCGGCATTGGTCCCGGCAGTTTTGCTGGAATAGTAGCCGGTGCTCCCGGTCCGAACGGGAATTCGGCGCGCAGCACGCGCCGCTTCTCTCATGCTGATACCGATTGCGGTCCGTTCACCCGGCTGCCTTACCCTCTGAATTAACGCCTATGAAACGGAGGTGGACCGTGACGAATGAGACGGATCACGGTCGGACACCCGCGACCCACGGGTCACGCATCGATGCCTACGTCGATCGGTACGCCGCACGAGCTACCGGGATGGTCGCCTCCGAGATCCGAGCTCTGTTCGCCGTCGCCTCGCGCCCCGAAGTGGTCTCGCTGGCCGGCGGCATGCCCTACGTCACGGCGCTCCCCCTCGACGTGGTCGGCGAACTGGTCGCCGACCTGGTCAACCGCCGCGGTCCCGAAGCCCTGCAATACGGCTCGGGCCAGGGTGACCCCGCACTGCGCGAGCAGATCTGCGAGGTCATGCGCATGGAGGGCATCGACGCGGGCGCCGACGACGTCGTCGTCACGGTGGGCTCGCAGCAGGCACTCGATCTGATCACCCGCATCTTCGTCGACCCCGGCGACATCGTCCTCGCCGAAGGTCCGTCCTACGTGGGCGCCCTGGGCACCTTCTCGGCCTACCAGGCCAAGGTCGTCCACATCGCCATGGACGACCAGGGCCTCGTGCCCGAGTCCCTGGCCCAGACGATCTACGCGCTCCAGGCCTCCGGCCAGCGCATCAAGTTCCTCTACACGATCCCGACCTTCCAGAACCCGGCCGGCGTCACCCTGAACCTGGTCCGCCGCCGGCAGGTCCTGGAGATCTGCCAGAAGGCCGGCATCCTGGTGGTCGAAGACAACCCCTACGGCCTGCTGGGCTTCGACGGCGAGCCGCTGCGCGCCCTGCGCGCCGACGACCCCGACGGGGTGGTCTACCTGGGTTCGTTCTCCAAGACCCTGGCCCCGGGCTTCCGCGTCGGCTGGGCCCTGGCGCCCCACGCCATCCGGCAGAAGCTCGTGCTGGCCATGGAGTCGGCGGTCCTGTCCCACTCGACGTTCACCCAGTTGGCCGTCGGCCAATACCTGGCGACGCAGCCGTGGCGGGAGCAGATCAAGACTTTCCGCGAGCTCTACCGCGAACGCCGCGACGCCCTCCTCGGCGCACTTGAGACGCTGATGCCCAAGGGCTGCACCTGGACCAAACCCGCGGGCGGGTTCTTCGTGTGGATGACCCTCCCCGAGGGCCTCAACTCGAAGGCCATGCTTCCCCAGGCCGTGGACAAACGTGTCGCCTTCGTCCCCGGCACGGGCTTCTACGCCGACGGCTCGGGATCCCGGCACATGCGCCTGTCCTACTGCTACCCGCAGCCCGACCGCATCCGCGAAGGCGTCCGGCGTCTCGCCGGGGTCATCGAAGAAGAACTCCGCACGATGGAGATGTTCGGCACCCGCTCCAGGGGCGGTCACACCGGGGTGGACACACCCGGTCCAGACCTCGCCTGATCCTCTGTACGGCTAGCCTGTTCGGGCTAGCCGTACAGGAATCGGAGAAAGGCCGGGCTATGAGCGATCTCGGGCACGTGCTCGTACTGGCAGGAGGACTGTCCTACGAGCGGGAGGTCTCCATCCGGTCCGGACGACGGGTGGCCGAAGTCCTGCGTGCCCAAGGGGTCGACGTGGAGACGCGCGACACCGACTCCTCCCTGGTTCCCTCCGTGCTCGCCGACCGGCCCACGGCCGTGTTCGTGACCCTGCACGGCGGGGCCGGGGAAGACGGGGCGATCAGAACCGTCCTGGAGCTTCTAGGCGTGCCCTACGTGGGCGCGGCTCCCGACGCCTGCCGGGTGGCCTTCGACAAGCCGACGGCGAAGGCCGTGGTGCGGTCGTGGGGCTTGAACACTCCTGACTCCGTTTCACTCCCCAAGGAGACCTTTCACGACCTGGGGGCTTCCGCGGTGCTTGCACGGATCGTCGACTCTCTGGGGTTGCCGCTCTTCGTGAAACCCTCTCGCGGGGGGTCGGCGTTGGGGGCCTCCATCGTGCGGTCGGCCGAGGAGCTGCCGGCGGCGATGGTGGGGTGTTTCGCCTACGGGGACACGGCGCTGATCGAGACGTACATCGAGGGCGTCGAGGTCGCCGTGTCCGTGGTGGACCTGGGGGAGGGACCCGTCGCGTTGCCTCCCGTGGAGATCGTGCCTGACGGCGGGGTTTACGACTACGCGGCTCGGTACACGGCCGGGCGGACTGAATTCTTCGCGCCTGCCCGGCTCGGGGATGAGGCGATGGCGGCGTGTGAGGCCATGGCGGTGGCGGCGCATTCGGCGCTGGGGTTGCGGGATGTGTCGCGGACGGACCTGATCGTTGATGGCGACGGGAAGCCGTGGTTCCTTGAGGTGAACGTGGCTCCTGGGATGACGGAGACTTCGCTGTTGCCTATGGCGGCTGAGGCGGCTGGGAAGGACCTGGGGGCGCTCTGCCGGGGGTTGCTGGAGATTGCGGCTCGCCGGGGGTGATCCGAGGTTTCCGGCGGGTGCTGTTCGGCGGTCCGGCGCATTCCTCTTAGGCGCGAGGGGGTTCCTGGTGTATCTCTGGGATCGCGGCCGGGCCGACGTGAGGTAGTGGTCGACAGTCATTCGATTCGGGCGGCGTCCGGTCGGCCTGCTCTCTTGCCGGGGTCTCTTTGCCCGGGTCTCTTTGCCCGGGGTCTCCTTGCCGTGGTCTCCTTGCCGATGCCGCCTTGCCGGGCTGCCACGGCGAACGCCCACGCCGAGCACTGTGATCGCCAACTCGGGGGTCTCTTAACCGGCTGGCTTCGATCGCGTCGGCCTGTCCTCCGGCGTTGATTCGCTTTGGGCTTGTAGGCGCTGTCAGGCCTGACCTGGGGGTCAGCGTGGGAGGACGCTGACCTAGGCTTGGCGGGTGGTTCATGCGAAAAGTTTTGGTAGTGACAATCACGCGGGTGTTCATCCCGAGGTGATGGCAGCGGTTGTGGCGGCCAACGACGGTGACACGCTCCCCTATGGCAGCGATCCCTGGACGGCCGACATGGAGAGCGCCGTCAGGGAGGTCTTCGGGGAGCAGGCGCAGGGTTACGCCATGTTCAACGGGACCGGTGCCAACGTGGTGGGGCTGGGGTTGATGCTGCGGCCGTACGACGGGGTGATCTGCCCGGCCAGCGCGCACATCAACGGCAACGAGGCCGGCGCGGCCGAGAGGATTCTCGGGACGAAGCTGCTCACCGTGGCGACGGACGACGGGAAGCTTTGCCCATCCGACGTGCTCGGTCAGCTCGGCGCGATGGGCAACGAACACCTGTCGCAGCCCCGGGTGGTGTCCATTTCTCAGGTGACCGAGTGCGGGACGGTCTACACGCCTGAGGAGATCGCGGCGCTGGCGGAGGTCGTCCATGAGAACGGTCTCTTCCTCCACATGGACGGAGCCAGGCTCGCCAACGCGGCCGCCGAACTCGGCTGCGGCCTGGCGGACATCACGACCGCCGTCGGCGTGGACGTCCTCAGCTACGGCGCGACCAAGAACGGCGCCCTGGGGGCCGAGGCGTTGATCGTGTTGCGGCCGGAGCTGGCGCCTGGGGCGCTATTCCTTCGCAAGCAGGGCATGCAGCTTGCTTCAAAGATGCGGTACGTCTCTCCTCAGATCACCGCCCTGCTGCGTGGCGACCTGTGGCTGCGGAACGCCTCACACGCCAACGCGATGGCACATCGGCTGGCTGACGGGGTGGCTTCGGTGGTGAAGTTCCGGTACGAGGTTCAGTCGAACGCGGTGTTCCCCGTGCTGCCAGAGAAGGCGATCGCGTACCTGATGGAGAGGTTCACCTTCGGGCACTGGGATCGGGCTGGGGGAGTCGTGCGGTGGGTGACCGCCTTCGACACGACCGAGGATGATGTCGATGCGCTGATCGCGGCTACGCATGAGGCGCTTAGTTTCACGTGAAACATCGCGGTGGGGCCGGCTTGGAGTTCGGGCTGGCCCCATCTTGATGCTCGCCATGGTCGCTGCACCGACTGTTCTGCGCGGCCTGCGAGCATCCTTGTCCTTAGGGACGGACAAGGCAACGTGCCGCACACGGCTGAAGCGCCGGTCGACGGTCGTGCATGCGTTCTCCTCTTGGGCAGGCGCCCTAGGTGCAGACAGTGCGAGGCATTGGCGACTTAGTCAGGTTCGACTTTCAGAGCGGCTTTGGCGTTTTGGCGGTAGATGCCGATGGGCTCTTGGGCGTGAGGGCCAGATTCTCTGTGCCGATGTTCTTCTAGGTCGGCATCATCCCCGAGTGCGGCTGCCCGAGGTCTATTGAGTCAGGCGCCTATCCCGTCGCGATGTTTCACGTGAAACCGCGGACTGGCAGCGGCGCATCTGCGATGTCGCCGAGGGCAGCACAAGGCAGGTGCAGATTTACATCACTCCGCGGGCGTGGCCGAGTTCCTTCTCCATGTGTCACACGCCTGTCAACGACGGCTGAATGTGGGGATCTGGCCCACATCTCGTGATCGTTACGCCCCCCTTGAGCAGGGCCGCGTTCTGTGATCACGGCACGGGTGCGATCATCCCGGGTTGGACGTGCTTCTTCCGCACCTCGCCGGGAACCCGATGGAAGCCCGCCGTCCCCTGGGGTTCGGACGACCTGAAGTGACGAGGTAACCAACCGAGTCCTTGTGCAATTCTCGTCGCCCCCCGAACCTTTCCCGGCGGCGGCCCGTCTCACCAGTCATGATTAAGCGGATTATTACCCTCGCCGCCGTCGTCACGGCCTTGGGCGCCTTGGCGCCCGCCACGGCACAGGCGTCAGCCGGGCAGGTGCTCAAGCTGCGTAAGGGACTGACCATCACCCTGCCGTACGCGTGGAAGGTGCACGGCAAGGGCGACTTCATCTACGTGGTCGCCGGTAAGTGCAAGAAGCTCCATGAGCCCGGCTGCCACCAATTCTCGATCTATGGCCCGAAGGGCATCGCTATAGGGAATGAACTGTTCAATCCCTACACGGGCAAGTCGCCCTACTACCCTGCCACCGACGTGCAGCCGTGCCCGCTGAACGCGAAGTGGAGCTACGGTGGCGGTGTCAAGCTCCTCAAGTCCGGCTATCGCGAGATCGGCAAGGGGCACAAGGCGCAGTACCGCGCCTGGCAGATCAAGTGCGTCGAGAACGACTCGTCCAAGGTGAGGGCAACCTTCATCCAGCGTGAGTGGCTGCTGCCGAAGTCCAAGATTCTTATCGTCGACAAGTTCAGCACTGCCGGCCTGCCCAAGGTACTCACGAACGCGGTCTGGCGCTGACCGATCCGCTGATCGCCGGCGCTCAGGTACCTCACTCCCAGGCGCTGGTGGAGGTGGGGTTTGAACGGGTCGAGCTTGCTGGCCCGCGGAGTCTGCCAGCGCCCCTCCACGAGTTCCTGCCCGGTGGCGGCGCGGGGCATGGCGTTGAACGGTGTGACGGCCCCAGCCGAGCCGGCGGGCGATGCCCCGGATCCCGTGTCCTTCCTCGATCAGGTGATGGACCAGGGCATGATGCCGCTGCGCTCGTTCGGCTAACTTCCCTGTCGGATCCGTACTGTTCGGTTCTGCGACCGAGCCGAGCGGCGTGGCTGTGATCGGCTCGGCCGGTTCAGGTTCGGGGACGCGTAGGCAGTCGCGGTGGCGGGCGACGCAGCGTTCTACGGCCTTGCCCAAGTTCTGCGACAGATGGAACCGGTCGGCGACCTGGGCGGCGTCCGGCGCTCCTAAGGATCGAGACGACCAGATTCAGCCGTTCGAAGCAGACAATCTCATGACGCCAGGGACTTACTCATCGGCCGACGGCATCGAACCTCACATACTTACAGTTCTGTGCGAACAGACGAAGCGGAGCTCGGTCGAGCCATCGCCAACCACGGCGCACGCCCGTCAGCGCCCCCGAGGCCCCAACACCGCCGTGGGTCGGAGCGGCCCAGCCGGAAGGCCACAGCAAATTGCATCCCTCTCCTTCCCACCTCGCCGTAGCCAGCAAGGCATGCCCCTACGAACCCTGTAGCCCTGCTGTGGCACCTTGCGGGCAACCCGAGTCCTGCAAAGTGACTTCGACCGCCGCCCTCTGTTTCACGTGAAACAGAGGCTAGTCCTCCCGCTCTGGACAACCAGCCGCCTGAAGGGCTCCAGCCCCAAGACGTCCCCGCTACACAAACAAGCTCCCCCGGACCCACGTCCGAGGGAGCTTGTTTCACGTGAAACCTAGTCGTTCTCCTGCTCTCGTATCTGGTTGGCCGCGTCCGGTGCCATCGTTCCGATGATGCGCTCAAGGTCGTCGATCGTGGAGAACTCCACCACGATCCGCCCCTTCCGACGCCCTAAATCGACCTTCACCTTGGTCTCGAAGTGATCCGACAGCCGATCCGCCAGCGTCCGCAGCGCCGGTGCCACCGGCTGCTTCGTTCTCGGTTTCCGGGGAGCGGGACCGGCGGTCGCCTCCCCCAGCGAGACGATCTCCTCCACCGTCCGGACCGTCATGCCCTCCTGGACGATCCGGGTCGCCAGGCGCTCCTGCGCCTCCGGGTTGTCCAGGGACAGCAGGGCCCTCGCGTGGCCGGGGGTGATCGAGCCGCCCGCCAAGCGGCGCTGGACGTTCGGGGGGAGGTTCAGCAGGCGCAGCGTGTTGGTGATGTGGGAGCGGGAGCGGCCGATCTTCTTGGCCAGTTGCTCGTGGGTGGCGCCGAAGTCGTCGAGGAGCTGGCGGTAGGCGGCGCCTTCTTCCAGGGAGTTGAGCTGCTCTCGCTGGAGGTTCTCGATCAACGCCTCGCGCAGCATCTCGTCGTCGCCGGTGCTGCGGACGATCGCGGGGATGCGCTCCAGGGCGGCCAGGCGGCTGGCGCGCAGGCGGCGCTCGCCCATGATCAGTTCGAACTGGTCCTTGCCGTCTTCGTCGACGCCGGCGGCGCGGACGACGATCGGCTGGAGGAGGCCGACTTCCAGGATCGAGTCGGCCAGTTCGCGGATGCGTTCGTCGTCGAAGACGGTTCGGGGCTGGCGGCGGTTCGGGATGATCTGGGTGACGGCGATCTCGTGGAAGTAGGCCCCGGCCACCGGGATCAATTCCCGATCACCCGGTGGGGTGGGGGCCGGCACGCCGACGACCGACGGGTCGACGATGGGGCCGGTGGGGATGAGGGCTCCCAGACCCTTGCCGAGCCCCCGACGCTGCTGACTCACCCTTGCTCCTCACCCGCACCGAAACGCCGCATGGCTGATCTCCGTCAGCCCGTCGTACCGAAACGCCGCGTCGTCTCTCAAACGCCGCGCACGATTGTAAGAGGCTACAGGTTCACGCTTCCGCGACAGCGGCACCGCGGTAGGCGATCTCTCGTGCCGCGTCCATGTAGGCCATCGCACCGCTCGAACCCGGGTCGTAGGTCATGACCGACTGGCCATAACTGGGCGCCTCGGACACCCGGACGCTCCGGGGGATGACCGCGTCGACCACGGTGGCGCCGAAGTGGGAGCGGACCTCCTCGGCCACTTGGGAAGCCAGGCGGGTGCGGCCGTCGTACATCGTCAGCAGGATGGTCGACACGTTCAGGGTCTGGTTCAGGTGGACGCGGACCAGCTCGACGTTCTGGAGGAGCTGGGTCAGGCCTTCCAGGGCGTAGTACTCGCACTGGATGGGGATCAAGACTTCCTGCGCCGCGGCCAGCGCGTTGACCGTCAGCAGGCCCAGGGACGGCGGGCAGTCAATCAGGATGTAGTCCATCTGCGCCGACTCGTAGGCCGCGAACGCGCGCCTCAACCGGGTTTCACGGCCCACCATGGGCACCAGTTCGATCTCCGCGCCGGCCAGGTCGAGCGTGGCGGGAGCGCAGAACAGGCCCGGCATGTCCGGGACCTGGGTCACGATCGACTCCATCGGGAGGTCTTCCACGAGGACCTGATAAATGGAAGGTGTCCCGGCTCGGTGTTCGGTGGCCAAAGCCGTCGAGGCGTTGCCCTGTGGGTCGAGGTCGACCACGAGAACCCGCAGCCCGTGCATCGAGAGGGCCGCGGCCAGGTTGACGGCGCTGGTCGTCTTGCCCACCCCGCCCTTCTGGTTGCAAATGCAGATCACTCGGGTCTTGGGCGGGCGTGGCCAGTCGCCGTCGCGGCGGGCGGAGTATCCGACGGGGCCGTCGGCGGCCGGCTTGCCGGGCGCGGCTGTTTCACGTGAAACCACAGAACTCAGTGCCTCTCGAACCAGCGGGGAATCACCGGGGCTTAGCGGGGGCTGGGACACCTTGGTCGTCCTTTCGACCGGCCGAGGCCGGTGGTTCGGAGCGGGAGTGCGGCCCCACCCCCATCAGGCCGCGCTCGTCGCGTCGCCGCGAGTCTTTCGGGTCGTCCCGGGTTGATTCAACAGGTCGTTCGATCGTTCCCGGTCCGACCGCGACTACCTCTTACGTCGGCGCTGTGCAGCTCGTGAACCGGCGCCGGCGATGACGCGGACAAGAGTTGCAGGCGGATCGACTTTACCGCGCCCGACCGTGACAAGCTCGGCCGTCTTTGCCCCGTGAGCGGACAATTGGGTGTCGGCGCCCGCCAATTCTTCGGCAGCTCGTTCACCCTTCATCGCCAGCAGCTCTCCGCCCTCGCGGAGCAGGGGGAGCGACCAGGTGAGCAGGCGATCGAGAGGCGCGACGGCCCTGGCGGTGGCGACGTCGAAGGTGCGTTTGCCCTTCAGCTCCTCGGCGCGGCCGCGGAGCACCTCGACGTTCTGCAACTTGAGAGTCTCAACACACTCTTCGAGGAAGACGGTGCGTCTGAGCAACGGTTCGAGAAGGGTCACCGTCACGTCGGGGCGGACGATCGCCAGGACGATGCCCGGCAGGCCCGCGCCCGAGCCGATGTCGACGAGTTTCACGTCGGGCGGCACCGCTTCGGCGATCACGGCACAGTTCAACAGGTGGCGATCCCAGATCCGGGGGACTTCCCGAGGGCCGAGCAGCCCACGCACCACCCCCGGCCCGGCCAGCAGGGAGGCATAGGTTTCCGCCTGGGCCAAGGCCTCGCCCGCGAACACCGCGTTGGCGGCTTCGGGGGGCTGCTGGTTGCTCATTTCTTCGGTCATCCCTCGTAGGGTATCGGGCGGTGGACGACGGCCAGAAAACCTGTGGATAAACCTGTGGATATTGCGGTGTGTGTCCTGTGGACAACAGTGCGCGGCTGGCCAAAAGCCCAGGCGTAAGCCGTACAGACAAAGAAAACCGCCGACCCGGGACGGGGCGGCGGTTTCCACAGGCTGGAATGTCAGGCGGGCAGGACCACGACGAAACGCCGGGGCTCCTCCCCCTCGGACTCGCTGCGCAGGCCGGCGGCGGCGACGGCGTCGTGGATGACCTTGCGCTCGAACGGCGTCATCGGCTTGAGGGCCTTCGGCTCGCCCGACGTCTTGACCTCGTCGACGGCGGCCGTGCCGATCTTGGTGAGTTCCGCCCGGCGGCGCTCGCGATATCCGGCGACGTCGAGCATGAGCCGCGAGCGTTCGCCGGTCTGCCGGTGGACGGCCAGGCGGGTCAGTTCCTGGAGCGCCTCCAGGACCTCGCCACCGGGGCCGACCAGGTCGCCGCCCTTGAGGCCGATCACGGAGACGAGCGCGCGGTCGCCCTCGACGTCCATGTCGATGTCGCCGTCGAGGTCGGCTATGTCGAGCAGCCCCTCGACGTAGTCGGCGGCGATCTCGCCCTCCTGCTCCAGGGCGGCGACGCTCGGAGCCGCCTTGACGGTCTCCTCGGCTTCGGTCACGTGGGAACTCCCTCTCACGACTTCTTGCTGCCGGTCCGCTTGCTACGTGGTTGCCGCGTCGGCTGCTGACGGACGATCTTAGGCTCTGGCTCCGCCGACTGCTCGGGCGCGGGCGGGGTCTTGCGGAAGCGCGCGAAGAAGCCCGGCTTGACCTCGACGGGGATCAGGTTGCCCTTGGCGTCGAACTGCGGCATCGGGTTGCGGCTGTAGAACCAGTGCTGCTGGCCGAGGGTCCACACGTTGGTGGTGACCCAGTAGAGGATCAGGCCCAGCGGGAAGTTCAGGGAGAACACGGCGAACAGCGGCGAGATGTACATCAGGATCTTCTGCTGCTGCGCCATGGGGTTGTCCGGCATCTGGGCCATCGAGCGGGTCACGCTCTGCCGGACGGTCAGGAACGTCGTCAGCGACGAGATCGCGACGAAGATGACCAGGACGATCTTGGCGATGACCGGGTCGGCGCCGTAGGCCTCGATGTCGGCGCCGCTGGTGAAGAACGTCGCCGGGAGCGGGGCGCCGAAGATGTGGGCGGCGCGGGCGCTGTCGACGAGCTCCTGCGTCATGCCGAAGCGCGGCTGGCCGTGGGCCATCGCGTTCAGCACCGTGAACATCGAGATGAAGATCGGGAACTGCGCGATGACCGGCAGGCAGCCGCCCAGGGGGTTGGCGCCCGCTTCCTGGTAGACGCGCATGACCTCCTGGTTCATGCGCTGCTTGTCGTTCTTGTAACGCTTGCGCAGATCCTGAACCTTGGGCGCGAGCTCCTGCATCTTCTTCGAGGAGCGCATCTGCTTCAGGAAGAGCGGGAAGATCAGGATTCGCATCAGCACGGTCAGCGTGATGATGGTCAACGCCCAGTTCAGCCCGTTGTCGGGGCTGAGGACGAGGCTGTAGAAGTTGTGGATATGGGTGATCACCCAGGCGATGGCCGTATACAGCCAGTTCAGCCAGGACAGCTCCACCGAGCTAGCTCCCTTGCTTGTCGTGGGGTCGAGGGGGCACGGGATCGAACCCGCCGGGGTGGAAGGGATGGCATCGGCCGATGCGACGGATGGTCAACCACACCCCGCGCAGCGCCCCGTGCACGGCGATCGCCTCGAGACCGTACGCGCTGCAAGAGGGGAAGAAGCGGCATCGAGGCCCCAGGAGGGGACTGATGAACGCCCGGTAGAACCTGATCGGGACGATCAATACGCGGGCAGCCGTCGAGACCGGCGTGACCGGCTGGGGCTGCTCGGTTGTCATGACCGTCCATCCCGCGGCCGCCGGATCAGTCGCTGAAGCGCGACATCGAGATCGGCGGCCAGGTGCTCGCTGCGCGCGGACGCGGCCGGTGGATTGGCGCGTACCACCAGCAGGCTACCTCTCGGAAGGAGGTGCAGACGTGCCCGCATCAGGTGTCTGAGTCTCCGTTTGACCCTGTTCCTGGTCACCGCGTCACCCACGGCCTTACTGACGACGAACCCCACGATCGGGGTCTCGTCGGCCTCCACAGCGGTGAAGTGGACGACCAGGGAGGGTCTTCCGGCGCGGCGCCCGCGCCGGATCGCCTCGGCGAACTCCTCGCCTTTGCGCATGCGGGAAGCGGGCGGGAGCACCGGATACTTCCTTAACAAGTAGCCCGCCGTCAGAGGTGACGGCGGGCGGGGCTGCTACGAAGTGCCGGTCAGACGGTGAGGTCGTGACGGCCCTTGCGGCGGCGGGCGGCCAGGATGGCGCGGCCGGCGCGGGTGCGCATGCGGAGCCGGAAACCGTGGGTCTTCGCGCGACGGCGGTTGTTCGGCTGGAAAGTACGCTTGCTCACGATGGGCTCCAGGCTAGATGTGCCCTGTCGTTAGGGCGATTAGACCAAAGTTTACGGCCCACCGGGCACAGGGCATGCGAAAGAGCCGTCCCGAGAAAGCCGACCGGGTCACGTTACGGGGTACACGCCCGAATGGTCAAACCGGCGCTCCTAGTTTTCCACAGGCTGTGGAGTTATCCACACCGTCCTTGGTCATCCACATCCTGTGGGCAACGGGTGCCAGTAGGCTGTGGACAACGTCTTGAACGCAGGTCGCGCACACCGCTACTGTCAGGCGTCCAGGCCTTCCCTCCACACCCAGAGCACCTGTGGATCTCCTGTGGATCTTCTGTGGAAACTCGCAGCGGGGGCCGGCGCCACCGGGAGCAGACCGGGCAGGGCGGGTGTGGATAACGACACGCGGCGAGCGATCAATGGGGACCGCGTCAGGGAGGAGTGCCGAACGGTGGACGGCGTCGACCTCAACCAGTTGTGGGCGAGAGCGCTCACCACACTCCTCGACCAGGGAGTCTCGGGTCAGCAGCGCGCGTTTCTGCAGATGACGCAGCCGTCCGGGCTGATCAACGACACGATTCTGCTGGCCGCTCCCAACGACTTCGCCAAAGAGGTCATCGAGGTGCGGCTGCGGCCGCTCATCATGCAGGCGCTTTCGCAGGAGTTCGGCCGGCCGGTCCGCATCGCCGTGATGGTCGATCCGACGGCCACGCAGGCGGAGCCGAAGCAGCAGAACTACGGCCGTCCGGGTGGTTTTCCCCAGAGCGGCGGCCCGGCTTTTCCCCAGACCGGTACGCCCGGGTTTCCCCAGAGCACCCCGTCGGGTGGTTTTCCCCAGGGCGGGGCGTCCGGCGGTTATCCCCAGAACACCGGTTCCGGAAGTTTTCCCCAGACTGGGGATCACGGCTTTCAACAGCCTGTGCAATCTCCGCAGGGCTTCGGCCAGGGGTTTCGTCAGGAGTCCCCAGAACAGCAGGCCGATTTTCCACAGGGTCGCCCACAGGGAGTCCCAGGTGCGCCGCCGCCGGCCGAGCAGCCGTACACGCAATATCCACAGGCTGAGGAGAAGAACGACAAGGCGCCGCCCCGGCCCTCCGGGGGCAAGCAGGGTGAGCCCGCGCGGCTGAACGCCAAGTACACCTTTGAGACGTTCGTCATCGGCGCGAGCAACCGGTTCGCCCACGCGGCGGCGGTCGCGGTGGCCGAGGCGCCGGCCAAGGCGTACAACCCACTCTTTATCTATGGGGACTCGGGGCTGGGGAAGACGCACCTTCTCCATGCGATCGGTCACTACGCGCAGAGCCTGTACGAAGGCGCGCGGGTGCGGTACGTGAGCTCCGAGGAGTTCACCAACGACTTCATCAACAGCATCCGCGACCACAAGGCCGACGGGTTCCGGGCGCGGTTCCGGGCTGTGGACATCCTCCTCGTGGACGACATCCAGTTCCTTGAGGGCAAGGAGCAGACGCAGGAGGAGTTCTTCCACACCTTCAACACCCTCCACAACAGCAGCAAGCAGATCGTGATCTCCAGCGACCGGGCGCCGAAGCAACTGGTCACCCTGGAGGACCGGCTCCGCAACCGCTTCGAGTGGGGGCTGATCACCGACGTGCAGCCGCCCGAGCTCGAGACCCGCATCGCGATCCTGCGGAAGAAGGCGATCCAGGAGGGCCTGGCCGCGCCGCCCGACGTGCTGGAGTACATCGCCAGCCGGATCGCCACCAACATCCGCGAGCTCGAAGGCGCACTAATAAGGGTGACCGCCTTCGCTTCGCTCAACCGGCAGTCGGTCGACATCGGCCTGACCGAGATCGTGCTGAAGGACCTCATCACCGAGGACAGCTCCAGCACCGAGATCACGATCGCGCTCATCATGTCCACGACCGCGGAGTACTTCGGCGTCTCGCTCGACGACCTGTGCGGCGGATCGCGGTCGCGGGCCCTCGTGGTGGCCCGTCAGATCGCCATGTACCTGGCCCGGGAGCTCACCGACCTCTCGCTGCCGAAGATCGGCGCCCAGTTCGGCGGCCGTGACCACACCACTGTTATGCACAGCGAGCGCAAGATCCGCTCCCTGATGGCCGAGCGGCGCTCGATGTACAACCAGGTCAACGAACTGACGACCCGGATCAAGCAGCGCGCGCGCACCTCTTGATTCACAGCCTGTGGATAACTCTGTGGATCACGGAACACAGGTGTAATTCCGCGCGCGCTGGAAACTCATAGATCAACAGGCCACACCAGACTGTGGACAAGTCTGTGGAAAACCTGTGGATAAGACCCCCTCCAGCGGTGGATAACCTGTGGACACGCTGTGGATGACCTGTGGGTAGTGGAAAAAACACACTCCGTGTCGGGCGTGTCTCATGTGGACAACCTGTGGAAAAGCTGTGGGTAACCGGTGGATAACTGGGTGCAAACCTGTGGACGGCCTGTGGGTAACTAAAAGTTATCCCCAGCACGCGCTGAGTAATCCCCAGGCTGTCCACAGGTGCTGTGGACAGAAATCCGGCCGCTGACCTGCGGTTATAGGGGTTCTTCCACATTTCCACAGCGCCTATTAAGACGGCTGATATCTCTACCTAGAGGAAAGTCAAGAGCAACCTTCGGGCGCGGCGCGGAGCAAAAAATCCTGGAGTTGACACCTCCCGGCAAGCGACGAAGATGGGCAGTCACACCTCGCGCCACCGCGTCGCCGCCCCCCAGCCATCACCGCCCGACGCCGTCCCTACCCACCACAGGAGGCTGATCCACGTGATGTTCCGGGTCGACCGAGACGTGCTCGCCGAAGCCGTCGCGTGGACGGCACGCAGCCTCCCCGCCCGGCCCTCGGTGCCCGTCCTCGCCGGCATGCGCCTTGAGGTCACCGACGACCAGCAGCTCAAGCTCTCGGGGTTCGACTACGAGGTCTCCGCCGAGGTGACCCTCGACCTGCAGACCGGCGAGTCCGGCGTGGTGCTGGTCTCGGGCCGCCTGCTCGCCGAGATCACCCGAGCCCTTCCCGCACAGCCTGTGGATTTCGTGGTCGAAGGCGCCAAGGCGGTCGTGACCTGTGGCACCGCCCGGTTCACCCTGCTGACGATGCCGGTGGAGGACTATCCCTCCCTCCCGGCCATGCCGCCGGCCGCGGGCCGGGTCGGCAGCGACGTGTTCGCCTCGGCCGTCGCCCAGGTGGCCACCGCCGCCGGCAAGGACGACACCCTGCCGATGCTGACCGGCGTCCGGATGGAGATCGACGGCGACACGGTCACGCTGGCGGCGACCGACCGCTACCGGCTGGCCGTCCGTGAGCTCAAGTGGCAGCCCGACCAGCCCGACTTCCAGGCCATCGCGATGATCCCGGGCCGGACGCTCGCCGACACCGCCAAGTCACTGGTCACCGGCGCCGAGGTCGAGATCGCCCTGAGCTCCGTGGGCGGCACCGGCGAAGGCATGATCGGCTTCAGCAGCGGCGGCCGACGCACGACCACGCGGCTGCTCGACCCCGAGTTCCCCAAATACCGCTCGCTGCTGCCGACCGAGTTCTCGGCCCGCGCCGAGCTGGTCACCAGCTCCTTCGTCGAGGCCGTCAAGCGCGTGGCCCTGGTCGCCGAGCGCAACACCCCGGTCCGGCTGGCCTTCCGGGGCGACGAGGTCGTGCTCGAAGCGGGCAGCGGCGACGAGGCACAGGCTGTGGAAGTCCTGCCGGTCGACTTCGACGGCGGCGAGATCAACATCGCCTTCAACCACCAGTTCCTGCTCGAAGGCCTCGGCGCGATCGATTCCGACGTTGCTCGCCTGCAGTTCACCACCTCGACGAAACCTGCCATCCTCACCGGCGGAAAGCCCGTGGAAGATGGGGGCATACCCGACTATCGCTACCTGATCATGCCCATTCGGCTCTCAAGCTGAACGAATCCGTATGATCAACCCTCGGGTCGGGTAGGCGAGTCGGCGTGACCGTAGACGGAACCCTGAGGGGGTGCTCTCATGCAGATCGGCATGATCGGCCTGGGCAAGATGGGCGGCAACATGGCCGAGCGGCTGCGCCGCGGTGGCCATGAGGTCGTCGGTTACGACCGTGACCCCGGCGTCAGCGACGTCGGCAGCCTGAAGGAGCTCGTCGACCGCCTGGAGGCGCCGCGCGCCGTCTGGGTGATGGTCCCGGCCGGTGAGCCCACCCGGGCGACCATCGCGTCCCTGGGCGAGGCGCTCTCCGCCGGTGACGTGGTCATCGACGGCGGCAACTCCCACTACATCGACGACCAGAAGCATGGCAAGGAGCTCGCCGAGAAGGGCGTCAAGTTCGTCGACGTCGGCGTCTCCGGCGGCGTGTGGGGCCTGGAGAACGGCTACGCCCTGATGGCCGGGGGCCTTCCCGAGGACATCGCCCATCTCAGGCCGATCTTCGACACCCTCAAGCCCGAGGGCGAGGACGGCTTCGTCCACGCCGGGTCGATCGGCGCCGGCCACTTCGCCAAGATGGTCCACAACGGCATCGAATACGGCATGATGCAGGCCTTCGCCGAAGGCTGGGAGCTGCTTGAGGCCACCGACATCGTCACCGACGTCCCCGGAGCGTTCAAGAGCTGGCGTCACGGCACGGTCATCCGCTCCTGGCTGCTCGACCTGCTCACCCGGGCGCTCGACGAAGACCCCGGCCTCGAAGACCTCAAGGGCTACGCCCAGGACTCCGGAGAGGGCCGCTGGACCGTCCAGGCGGCCGTCGACCACGCCGTGCCGCTGCCGGTCATCACGGCCGCGCTCTACGCCCGCTTCGCCTCCCGCCAGGAAGACTCCCCGGCGATGAAGATGGTCGCGGCGCTGCGCAACCAGTTCGGCGGCCACGCCGTCACCGCCGCCGAAGGGGCCTACGAGAAGGGCGCCGACGCGCCGGGCGCGGCCGACAGCATGATCCCCGAGGCCAACGGCTCCTGATCTCGGCCGGGCTCCCGCTCCACCGCGGGAGCCCGTTACCGTTACCGGCATGTTCACCGCCCACCTGTCGCTGACGGACTTCCGGTCCTATCCCACCGCCGAGCTGGCGCTCGAACCCGGGGTGACCGCCTTCGTCGGGCCCAACGGGCAGGGCAAGACCAACCTGGTCGAGGCGATCGGTTACGTCGCCTCCCACGCCTCCCACCGGGTGGCGACCGACGCTCCTCTGGTACGCCACGGCGCCCCCCGGGCCGTCATCCGCGCCGTGATCGAGCGCGACCAGAGACGCGCGCTGGTCGAGCTGGAGATCAACCCGGGCAAGGCCAACCGCGCCCGGGTCAACCGCGCGCCGGTGTCCCGGGCCAGAGACGCCCTCGGCGTGTTGCGGACCGTGTTGTTCGCCCCCGAGGACCTGGCCCTGTCGAAGGGCGACCCGTCCGAACGCCGCAAGTTCATGGACGACCTCCTCGTCGCCCGCCACCCCCGGTTCGCCGGGGTCCGGGCCGACTACGACCGCGCCCTCAAGCAGCGCAACGCCCTGCTCCGCACGGCCTCGCAGACCCGCCGCAGGAGCCCCAGGCGGCAGATGGACGACGCGGCGTTCGCCTCGGCCGGGGCCGGTGACGTGTTGTCCACACTTGAGGTCTGGGACGCCCACCTGGTCCGCCACGGGGCCGAGTTGCTCGCCGCCCGGCTGGACCTTGTGGAGAACCTGCGGCCCCTGGTGACCAAGGCCTATGCGGAACTGGCGCCCGGCTCCGTGCCCGCGCAGATCGACTACCGGTGGTTTTCCACAGAGGAGGCCGACCTGGGGACGGACCGCGCGGAACTCGCCGTACGGTTGGGGGAGGCGCTGGCCGAGGCGCGGGCGCAGGAGATCGAACGGGGGGTCACCCTCGTGGGGCCGCACCGCGACGATCTGCTGCTGCGGCTCGGGGAGTTGCCGGCGCGCGGCTACGCCAGCCACGGCGAGTCGTGGTCGTTCGCGCTGGCGCTGCGGCTGGCCGCCTACGACCTGCTGCGTTCGGAAGGGGGCGATCCGGTGCTGGTCCTCGACGACGTGTTCGCCGAGCTTGACGCCCAGCGCCGCCGGCGGCTGGCCGAGATCGTCGCCCCGGCGGAGCAGGTTCTGATCACGGCGGCGGTGGCGGAGGACGTACCGAGGGAACTGAGCGGCGCCCGCTTCGACGTCACCGAGGGGAGCGTGACCCGTGTCGGGTGACGATCCACAGGCTGTTGACGGGCCCTCGCCGGCGCAGCAGGCGTCCAACGCCAAAGGCGCCGCGCTGGCCCGCGAGAAGCTCGCCCAGGCCAAAGCCGACGCGCAGCGGCGGGGGCAACTTCCCCGTACCGAACCCCGGAAGAAGAGGGGCGGCCCCAAGCGCGACTCGGGCGATCCGATGCTCTTCGGGGCGGCGATCCAAGACCTGCTGGCCGCCCGGGGGTGGGAGGAACCGGTCGCGATCGGCGGGGTCTTCGGGCGCTGGCGGGAGATCGTCGGGGCCGAGCTCGGGCTGCACACGCGTCCGGAGGCGTTCGAGGACGGCGAGGTCATCGTCTCCGCCGACTCGACGGCGTGGGCCACGCAGGTGCGTTTGCTCGCTCCCACCCTGGTCAGAAGGCTGAACGAGGAACTCGGGGAGGGGACGGTGACCGCGGTGAAGGTTCGCGGGCCCAACCTCGCACCGCCGCGACAGGCGGGCCACATCCGGGTGAAGGGGAGCCGAGGACCGGGTGACACTTTCGGCTGACGCGGGGTTCCACAAGATCGGTATGGCTCTTGTGGAAAAGTCTTGCACCGGCCCGAAATCGCGTCTGGCGCATTGAACCCCGGGGTCTGGGGTGTCACACCAAAACCAAGATCATCGTATTAGAGGGCATCACAGCCCCCGTCAATGCCACCTGAGGCTCCGAGAGCCGGTAGAATGAAAGTGGACTTAAGGACACGTCCGTTTGCGTGTCACCCCGGCCGTGGCGAGCCGATTCCCCAGGGTGAACGCATCGGGGCACTCACGACGGTGACGGGCACGGCAGGCAGCCATCCTATGTTTCCTGCCGCGTGTCCGCGGCAGGAGGATTTCGCACTTGTCCTACGACGCAGGCTCAATCACCGTACTCGAGGGTCTTGAGGCGGTTCGCAAGCGCCCGGGTATGTACATCGGCTCGACCGGAGAGCGTGGTCTCCACCACCTTGTGTACGAGGTTGTGGACAACTCCGTCGACGAGGCCCTGGCCGGATACTGCGACACCATCGAGGTCACCCTGCTCGCCGACAACGGCGTGCGGGTCGTGGACAACGGCCGTGGCATCCCGGTCGCCGAGCACCCCACCGAGAAGAAGCCGACCCTTGAGGTCGTGCTCACCGTCCTCCACGCCGGCGGCAAGTTCGACGGCAAGTCGTACGCCGTCTCGGGCGGCCTCCACGGCGTGGGCCTCTCGGTCGTCAACGCGCTGTCGTCGCGGCTCGAAGCCGTGATCAAGCGCGACGGCTCCGAGTGGCGGCAGTCGTACGTCGGCTCCAAGCCCGTGACCGACCTGATCCAGGGCGAGCCCACCGAGGAGACCGGCACCTCGATCACCTTCTGGGCCGACGGCGACATCTTCGAGACGACCACCTGGAACTTCGAGACGCTCTCGCGCCGCTTCCAGGAGATGGCCTTCCTCAACAAGGGCCTCACGATCGTCATCAGGGACGAACGCCCCGACCACGGCAGCGAAGACGAGCCCACCGAGATCACCTACCACTACGAGGGCGGCCTGTCCGACTTCGTCACCCACCTGAACTCCAAGAAGGAGTCGGTGCACAACTCGGTGATCGACTTCGAGGAGCACGGCGAGGGCATCTCGGTCGAGATCGCCATGCAGTGGAACGCCTCTTACTCCGAGTCGGTCTACACCTTCGCCAACACGATCAACACCGCCGAGGGCGGCACCCACGAGGAGGGCTTCCGCGCCGCGCTGACGACCATCGTCAACCGGTACGCCCGGGAGCAGAAGTTCCTCAAGGAGGGCAAGGACGACAACCTCACCGGTGACGACGTCCGCGAGGGCCTGACCGCGATCATCTCGGTCAAGCTGGCCGAGCCGCAGTTCGAGGGCCAGACCAAGACCAAACTGGGCAACACCGAGGCCAAGTCGTTCGTGCAGAAGACCTGCAACGACCACCTGCGCGACTGGTTCGAGCGCAACCCCGGCGAGGCCAAGGAGATCATCAGCAAGTCGCTGCAGGCCTCCCGTGCCCGCATCGCCGCACGTCAGGCCCGTGACCTGACCCGCCGCAAGTCGCTGCTCGAAAGCGGCTCGGGGCTGCCGGGCAAGCTGGCCGACTGCCAGTGGAGCGAGCCCGAGAAGTGTGAGCTGTTCATCGTCGAGGGCAACTCGGCCGGCGGCTCGGCCAAGGGCGGCCGCGACTCGCGCTTCCAGGCGATCCTGCCCATCCGCGGCAAGATCCTGAACGTCGAGAAGGCGCGCATCGACCGCGTGCTGAAGAACACCGAGGTCCAGTCGCTCATCACGGCGCTCGGCACCGGCGTACACGACGAGTTCGACATCTCGAAGCTCCGCTACCACAAGCTGATCCTGATGGCCGACGCCGACGTCGACGGTCAGCACATCACCACGCTGCTGCTGACCCTGCTGTTCCGGTTCATGCGGCCGCTGATCGAAGCCGGTCACGTCTACCTCTCGCAGCCGCCGCTCTACAAGATCAAGTGGGACAGGAAGGGCGAGGACGCGTCCTACGCCTACTCCGACCGCGAGCGCGACGCGATCATCGAGGAGGGCATCGCCCGCGGCAAGCGCGACCCGCGCGCCCACGACGGCATCCAGCGGTTCAAGGGTCTCGGCGAGATGAACGCCAACCAGCTCTGGGAAACCACGATGAACCCGGAGACGCGCATCCTGCTCCAGGTCACCCTCGACGACGCCGCCCAGGCCGACGAGATGTTCAGCGTCCTCATGGGCGAGGACGTCGCCCCCCGGCGGGAGTTCATCATCAGGAACGCGCGTGACGTGCGCTTCCTCGACGTCTAGACCGCGGCAGCCGAACCCCACCCTGTGAAGGATTGACGTGACGGAAGTTAACCTGCCTCCGGGCCCGCCGCCGGCTGACCGCATCGAACCGGTGGACATCCAGTCCGAGATGCAGCGCAGCTACATGGACTACGCGATGTCGGTCATCGTCTCGCGTGCCCTCCCCGACGTGCGCGACGGTCTCAAGCCGGTGCACCGCCGGGTGCTCTACGCCATGTTCGACGGCGGCTACCGCCCCGACCGCGGCTACTTCAAGTGCTCCCGTGTCGTCGGTGACGTCATGGGTTCGTACCACCCCCACGGCGACAGCTCGATCTACGACACCCTGGTCCGCCTGGCCCAGCCGTGGTCGCTGCGCTACCCGCTGGTCGACGGCCAGGGCAACTTCGGGTCGCCCGGCAACGACATGCCCGCCGCGATGCGCTACACCGAGTGCAAGCTCGCGCCCATCGCGATGGAGCTGCTGCGCGACATCGACAAGGAGACCGTCGACTTCCAGCCCAACTACGACGGGCGCTCGCAGGAGCCCGTCGTCCTGCCGTCGCGGTTCCCCAACCTGCTGGTCAACGGCGCGGCCGGCATCGCGGTCGGCATGGCCACCAACATCCCGCCCCACAACCTGCGGGAGGTCGGCGAGGCCGTCAAGTGGGCGCTGGAGAACTACGAGGCCACTGACGAAGACCTCCTCGAAGGGCTGATCGCCCGGGTCAAGGGCCCCGACTTCCCGACCGGCGCGCTCATCGTCGGCAAGCGCGGTATCGACGACGCCTACCGCACCGGCCGAGGCTCGATCACGATGCGCGCGGTCGTCGAGGTCGAAGAGGACAACAAGGGCCGCCAGTGCCTGGTGATCACCGAGCTGCCCTACCAGGTCAACCCCGACAACCTGGCGCTGTCGATCGCCGAGCTGGTCAAGGAAGGCAAGATCAACGGCATCGCCGACGTGCGCGACGAGTCGTCGTCGCGGGTCGGCCAGCGCCTGGTGGTCGTGCTCAAGCGCGACGCGGTCGCCAAGGTCGTGCTGAACAACCTCTACAAGCACACCCAGCTCCAGACCACGTTCGGCGCCAACATGCTCGCCCTGGTCGACGGCGTGCCCCGCACGCTCCGCCTCGACCAGTTCGTCAAGTACTACATCGGCCACCAGATCGAGGTCGTGGTCCGCCGGACCCGCTACCTGCTGCGCAAGGCCGAGGAGCGGGCCCACATCCTGCGCGGCCTGCTCAAGGCCCTCGACCGCCTCGACGACGTGATCGCCCTGATCCGCCAGTCGGCGTCGGCCTCGGCCGCCCAGCAGGGCCTCATGGACCTCCTGGAGATCGACGAGACGCAGGCCCAGGCCATCCTGGACATGCAGCTCCGCAAGCTCGCCGCCCTGGAGCGCCAGCAGATCCAGGACGAGTACGAGAACCTGATGGTCCAGATCAACGAGTACAACGAGATCCTGGCCAGCCCGGTGCGCCAGCGCCAGATCGTCGGCGACGAACTCGGCGAGATCGTCAGCCGCTACGGCGACGAGCGCAAGACCGAGATCATCGCGTACGAAGGCGACATGTCCATCGAGGACCTGATCGCCGAAGACGAGATGGTCGTCACGATCACCCGAGGCGGCTACGCCAAGCGCACCAACACCGACCTCTACCGGGCGCAGAAGCGCGGCGGCAAGGGCGTTCGCGGCGCCCAGCTCCGCCAGGACGACATCGTCGAGCACTTCTTCGTCACGACAACCCACCACTGGCTCCTGTTCTTCACCAACAAGGGCCGCGTCTACCGGGTCAAGGCCTACGAGCTGCCCGACTCGGGCCGCGACGCCCGCGGCCAGCACCTCGCCAACCTGCTGGCGATGCAGCCCGACGAGCGGGTCATGGAGGTCCTCGACCTGCGCGACTACGAGGTGTCGCCCTACCTCGTCCTGGCCACCCGCAGCGGCCTGGTGAAGAAGACCCGGCTCTCCGAGTACGACTCCCCGAGGTCCGGCGGCCTGATCGCCATCAACCTCCGGGACGACGACGAGGTCATCGCGGCCCGGCTGGTCTCCGAGGAAGACGATCTGCTGCTGGTCTCCCGGAACGCCCAGGCGATCCGCTTCACCGCCTCCGACGAGGCCCTCCGTCCCATGGGCCGGGCCACCAGCGGCGTGATCGGTATGCGCTTCGTCGACGGAGATGAACTTCTGGCCATGAATGTCATGAGCCATGGTGACGATGTGCTTATCGCCACTGAGGGCGGGTATGCGAAGCGCACACCGGTTGAGCACTATCCGCTGCAAGGCCGGGGTGGAAAGGGCGTACTGACGGCGAAAATAGTCAGTGCCCGTGGCAAGCTGGTCGGAGCGGTCATGGTGGGACCCGAAGACGAAGTCTTCGCGATCACCTCAGCCGGCGGAGTGATCAGGACCAGCGCCGCCGAGATCAAGCAGTCCGGCCGCCAGACGATGGGGGTCAGACTGATGAATCTCGCGGAAGGCGACAGCGTGGTGGCCCTAGCCCGGAACGCCGAAGCGTTGGAGACTGCCGAAGCGGTGGAGACTGAGAACGGGGCAGGAGACGAGCAATGACCAACTCGGGCAAGACGAAGAACACCGGGGCGGCCAAGAAACCCGCGTCTACCTCGGCTGCCTCGTCGTCGATGCGCGACGGGGTATCCGCCCGGATCGACGACGAGAAGAACAACGACACGGCCGAGACCCCCAAGGTCGCGGGGCCGGCACAGGGGCCTGCCCAGGCCCCGAAGCGGGAGACGCCCAAAGCTCCCCAGACCGGCCGTGACCTTCCCAAAGACGAGCCCAAGACCGACGACTCCACCGTCCGCATCCGTCCCACGGGCAACGACAACAAGCCGTGGTCGCGGCCCCAGTCGCCCAACGGCGACCAGAAGCACCTGGCCGGCGACGAGCCGACGGCCGCCTACAAGGCGCCCCGCCTGCCCACGCCGGTCTCGGCCCCCGAGCCGATCGTGACCGCGTCCCGCCCCTCGCCCGTGGAACCGGCGACGGCCGAACGGCCCGTCATCGCCACCTCCTCGGCCCCGAAGGACTCCTCCGGACGGGCGCCGCGCAAGGCCCACCTGGTGCTGCGCCGGGTCGAGCCGTGGTCGGCCATGAAGTTCAGCTTCGTGGTCTCCCTGGTCTGCTTCGTCGTGCTGTTCGTGGCCGTCGCGGTGCTCTACGGAGTGCTGTCGGCCATGGGCGTGTTCGACGCGTTCGTCCAGGCGGTCAACCAGCTCACCCAGGGCGAGGGCGGAGCCGCGGCCTCGTTCGACATCGCCTCGTGGTTCGAGCCGGTGCGGATCCTGGGATACACCGCCCTGCTCGGCGCGGTGAACGTGGTGCTGATCACGGCGCTCTCCACTCTCGGGGCCGTGATCTACAACCTGAGCGCCGACCTCGTCGGCGGCGTCGAAGTGACCTTCTCCGAAGCCGAGTAGCCGTAGTCGTGATTCCGCGGTGCGACCACACCGCGGAACACGGTAAGCTTTACCTCGTCGCCGCGAACTGGCTGGCTGACGAGGGGCTATAGCTCAGACGGTTAGAGCGCTTCCCTGATAAGGAAGAGGTCCCAGGTTCAAGTCCTGGTAGCCCCACGCATGTCAGAGGCCGTTTCCCATCATGGGAGATGGCCTTTTTGATCTTCTGAGGGACTAACTGAGGGACTATGCCTGCTGGGTGTAGTCACCGAAGATCTGGTCCATCGCCTCTGCCCCTTCCAGCAGCACCGGGCGGAGCTGCTTCCGATAGACCTTCTCCGTGACGACGGTGCCCTTGTGGCCGACCAGGCGGGCGATGTCCTCGACCGCCACCCCGGCGTCTGACATGAGCGAGACGAAACTGTGGCGAAGTTCCCTCGGGGTCCACTCCTCGGGGTTCAACTCTGTTCGCTTCAGGACCACGCGGAAGGCGCGGCGGACGTTCCCGGCGTCGAGTTCGGTGCCGTGCCTGCTGGCGAACACGAGATCGTTCTCTTGCCAGTGGTCGCCGGCCTTTTCCTTGGCGGCGGCCTGGCGGTCCTTATGGAGTCTCAGCGCGTCCACGCAGAGACGGGGGAGAGCCAGGGTGCGGCGGGACTTCTGGGTCTTGGTGTCTCCCCCGACCCGTACCGACCTCCAGACCATGATCGAGGGCGGTTCGGCGTCGAGGTCGACGTGGGACCAGGTGAGCGCCCGCAGTTCCTCCGTACGGGCGCCGATGAGCAGGGATGCGACGAGGTAGGCGTACAGGTTGGTGTTCTCGGCAGCCCTGAGGACGGAGACCGCCTGATCGAGGGTGAGGGACTTCGACGGACGGCCCTCCTTTCCCTTGGGGATGTCGCAGAGCAGGACCACGTTCCGTTTGACCTTGTCGCGGGCCTGGGCGCGGGCGATCGAGCGTTTGAGGATGCTGTGGATCTTCCGGATGGTCTCGGTGCTGAGGGTCTTGGACTTGGTCGCCAGCCAGCGGTCTACGTCGTCGGCGGACAGTTCGCGGAGCTTGCGGGCACCCAGGGCCGGGATGACGTGCTGTTCGGCAAGGATGCGGCGGTTGGTGACCGTCGAGGCTTCCCGGCCGTTGAGGCCGAAGGCCAGCCAGTCCCCTACGGCCTCGGCGACGGTGTGGTCTTTCCCCGTCGTGGTCAGGCCGTCTTCGTAGTCGCGGATGAGCTCCTTCAGCTTGGCTTTCGCCTCGGTCTTGGTCTTGCCGCTCGCCTTGCGGGTGATGCGCTTGCCCGCAGGGGTGTAGCCGACCGTGACCGAGGCGATCCAACGCTGACGGGTCTCGTCCCAGTACAGGCCCCCGTCTCCCTTGCTGCGTCGTGTGGTCATGATGCTTGTGCCTCCTGTTCGAGTAGGGCGATGTAGTCGGCGATGGCCGAGGCCGGGATCAGCCGGGTACGGCCTTGGTGGACGGACCTCAGACGGCCCGACCGGAGAAGCTCGTAGATCACGCTGCGGCTCATGCTCAGCAGGACCATGGCTTCGTGTACGCGATACAGCCGCCGTTGTGGCAGGTTCGCTGTGGTCATGCGTCCTCGCGTTGGGACGCGATTGCGCGGGCCTGGGAGACGCGCTGGCGGATGTGTTCGGCCATGATCGCCTCGCCGGGGGTGTAGCCAGATCCGGCGAAGCGCCAGTGGGCCATGACGAGCGTGGTTTCGTCGTCCAAGGCGGGGAGGCCGGAGCGGTCACGGGCCTCTTGGGCGCGGTGTTCGAAGCGCGCGCCGCGTAGGGCGCTCAGGGTGGTGGAGTAGTTGCGGCTCTTGGTCGAGAAGTGGCCACGGAAGCCGAGCATGTGAGCCCACGGGCGGAGCCGGAGATCTGCGAACTCGGGGCGTGCGCCAAGGGTCCAGCAGGTTCGGATCATCATGCGGGCGTGGTCGGTGACGGGGAGCAGGTCGAGGTTCAGGCCCGGCTTGATGCCGGTGCCCGCGCAATGTGTGCACAGCCTGTGGACACGGCCGGTGCCTTTGCACTGTCCACAAGAGAGCCGGTAGTCGACCGTGCCGGAGGACTCCGCGCCCTTGCTGGCGTACTTGGCGATGTAGCCCGCCACCGCCTGTTCGCTGAGGCCGTCGAGGCTTCGGCCGAGCAGGATCGGGCGGATGTCGAGCTGGTCGCCCCAGCGGAGGTCTCGTTGGCCGAGGTCGCTGGAGGGGGTGCGTACCGTCACGCTCTTGACCGCCGCTGGGATGGCGTGAGCGAGCAGGCGGTGATCTGCCCACGACGGCGGGGGTTCGGTTGCGCCGCCGGGGCCGTCGAGCCTGATGACGGCGTGGAAGTGGACGAGGCCGCGCCGTTGGTACTCGGCGACCTTGGCGAAGGACACCCGTACTTGGGCGTTGAAGGCTTGGCGGGTCATTCCTGCCAGGCGGGCCATTTCCCGGCGGGCGTTCAGGGTGAAGCGGTGCCAGAGCACTCCGGCGTGTGCCTGCCACAGGACCGCGCCGGGGTAGTCGTAGCAGTCGGGGCAGATCGGCTGGCCGAGCTGGGGGTCTCCCTTCTCGTGTCGACTCCGGCAGCCCGCCGGCCTTTCGTGTTCGCAGTGGCGGTCTTGGTTTCGTGGTCGGCAGGGGCGGACGCGGCCTTCCGTTTCTCGGCGGGTGTGTACGGGGCCGAACGATGGGGCGGTGAAGGTCGCGAAGACCCTGGGGTGGGTGCTGATGGTGTTCGGTACGCCCTTGCCGCCGGACAGGCCCGCGCGGATCAGGTGGAAGGTGTCGGCCTGGTAGACCTCGGAGCAGGCGAGGCAGACCGAGGCGCGGCGGTTGCCGCAGGCCACGAGCAGGTGGCCGGTCGGTTCGTCGGTGGTGGAGTAGTGGTGCAGGAGTTCGCCGGTCCGGCTGTCCACGACCAAGGACTCTCCGGCGAGGTGGATGGGGTTGGCGCATCCGCCGGTCGCGGCGACCATCGAGCGCCAGCGGGTGAAGCCTGGGGCGTTGATGACGCGGGCCAGGTCGGTGAACCACGCGGGGTGCTGAGTCATGGGTTAGTCCCTTCGTTGGTGTCTGTGTCGTTGCGGTCCTCCTTGCGCATTGCTCAGACCTCCTTTCTTGTCGGCCTACTTGTAGTACATGTTGCCATGGCGTCGACATGTCGCGCAACCTGTAGTACATGTTGGGAGACAGATTTCGGAGGAGACTCACGTGGAAGTGGAAGCGACTCCCCTGTGGAAGGTCATCGCCGCAGGTCTGCGGGCTGACATCCTGGAGGCGCGGTATACGCCCGGAGCGCCGTTGCCGAGTGAGACGGCCCTGGCCGAGCGATACAACGTGTCCCGGCCTACCGTTCGAGACGCGGTCAAGGCCCTCGTCCTTGAGGGACTGATCACCGTGATCCGGGGGCGCGGGACGTTCGTGCGTCCGGTGCCGGATCGGTACCTGATCATGCTGGGCGTCGAACCCCGCCATGACATCGCCAGCAGCGCCTACAACAGCGAGGGCCAGAACCAGGGGTGGCTACGGTGGCCCATCCCCGATCCGGAGTTGCCGGAAGCTGACGTGTACGGCATCAGCAACGTGTTGCCGGCCGATCGGGAGACGGCCATGTTGATGGGGCTGCGGACCGGGCACTCTGTGGTGCGGCGGTACAGCGTGTGGTTCCACGCGAAGGTGCGGACCCGCATCGAGGTCAGCTCGTTCATCAACGCGGATCTGATCCCGGACTTCACGCGGGCCGATCTCGTGGGCGAGCTTGACGCGGTCTATCGGCACCTGGAGAAGGGGCGGGGGCCGGTGTCTTGGGCGGATACCGTGACGGCCCGGATGCCTTATGAGAACGAGCGGGAGCGGCTGGAGATCGAGGCCGGAGCGCCGATTCTGTTGATTCGGCGGATCATGTACAGCCGTGACGGCCAGGTCTTGGAGATGACCGAGATTCGGGGCGCGGCCGAGCACTACGAGACGACCAGCGTTGATGTGTCGTCTGACCAGGATCAGAGCCGGAGCGCTCCGAAGTCTGCCGAAGGTGGACGGGTCATCCTGGCGCTGTAGTGGCTCAGGGTTTCTTTACTGGTTCAAGGCGGCCCGCCTACGGCGTGCCGCGCGCTTGGCGGTCGCGGGCCGCGCTGCGGCTCTTCGGCCGGTCACGGCCCGCGCCGCCGCGATCAAATAGCCTTGGAAATAATACTTCGGTTACTTCTTTAGGAGCTCTAGAACCTTGTCAATTTGGAGTTGTCCTAATAATGCAAAAATGATCGCCGCGATCGGAACCGCAAGTGCAGCAAGTGTGCTAATCGCCACCAAAGAGTTCGTTAAATTCAATGTTGCCTTGGCAAATAATCTTGCCACTTTACTCGGGGGCTTTACTGGAGGCTCCGCCCTAGAGCCAGGGCTTCCATCCGCTTCGAATGCAGAAGCGATAGAGGCTAGCTCTTCGTACGGTGCGGCATTTTTGGGTCCGGAAAGAACAACTTGAATCACTCGCAGAATCTTTGCGATGTCCGAAGGAAGGCTTCGGCGGAAATTTGGGGCGAGCAAAAAAGTTGTTAGCTGTGCAGAGCATCCACGAAGAGCGGTCGCTAAAGGGTGAGGCGTAAATCCTCTTTCTTGCTGTGCATCAAGGCGGTTTGCGGCACTGTACAGTAGCTCGATTACTTCAATTATGCTTTTCCGAAGGTCAGCGTTCGGCTCGGGAATTGAATTGGCTTGTCCCGCTATCAAGGCGCCAGAAGGAGGATCGATTGGATCAATAATTCGAGTAATTCGAACAAGAGCGTCCATGCCACTCCATCGAGGGCTGATGCGTCGGATGACCCAGCTCGCAATAGAGCCAGAGATAACGATCGACGCCAGGAAGAGCACTAAAAGAAGCGGTCCCAGGCTAAGGGGGTCGAAACCCATAATCGGCTTATCGGTAGCCAGGAGTGGCATCCATGCTAGAAATACAGACGTTGGCACAAATAGGGATGCTGTCCGAATATGAGACAGCCAGAATGCGTCGATTGCTACACGATTCTGACTAGCCGCACTGAGGTTCTTCGGGAGCTTTATCTGCTCATACCTCCCGCGATGCTTTACCCAGGGTCTGGCAATGTAACTGAAGCCACGAAGGAATAACCATGTTGCCCAGAAGGTGCCTAGCAAGGCGATGTGGCGCCATGTTGGCACCGATGGGTCTATATGGATGTGCATGTAATTCCAAAGTGGGTGCATCAAGAGAGCGACACCCCCAAAAGTGAATATGCTTACAATGTAATTCATGCCAAGAATCACAAAGATGAGAGAGTGGAGCCAGAGTATCTCTCTAGCCTCGTCCCATCCCTTGAGGCTGCGCCGCTTTAGATCTCGAATATACGGCCAAGCTCCGCGCCAAACCCCATGGCGGCGTAGTATCTTGAATGATGGACTAAATACGAATTCAAAATGAATATCCCTCATTAGTGCACCAAGAAATAATGTTAGGATTGCCGTCCATGCCACTGCAATGAAGGTGATGGAGAGATAGATGACAATTATGGCGAGTACTGTTGCGAACACATCCATGACTCAATTATTCGGCATCATGCCCACAACTGGTAGTCATCGTTCGTATCGGATTATTGGTCATCAAATCATTTAGTTAGACATACGTGAATTTTTTCTCAAATTGGCACAATTGGGACGCCGCTGATGACCTCTACGAGGCGGCTTTGAGCTCACGTGAGCAGTCTGATTCTCATGCAACTAGGTCAGGGAGTAGGTGGCTCCCCCGCCCCCGCTACCGGAGTGTTCGTGTCCCTCGGTCGGCGTCAACTCCGTCTGTGCAGGTTGGGCAGTGGGCTCGCGTGGACCGCTATGGGGAAGGGACACGCGAAGACGGAGTTGACACCTCGGTCGGGCCACGGGGTCCGGCAGCTATCGGGGGCGGGGGAGGAATGGGCCGGGTCCGTAACCCGGCGGTTGAGGCGTGGCGACGTGCCTCCCTCAGATCACATCGCCACGCCAGTCCTTGGGGGTAGCCACCTCATCTCCAGTGGTGCGAAGGAGGTGCCCACCGGTCGGGGTGTCGCGGCTTTCGGTCTCCTGCGGGCCGAATTCCCGTTCGATGAAGAACGTAAGGGCGGCATGCACCCGCATGAACGTCTCGCGACAGGCTTCGATCTCTTCCGCGCTCCGGGGCGGGATGGGGCGAGCCGGGCCGGGCGACGAAGGCCGTGTCATCGATCCGCGCTCCCGGCGGACATCTCAGCGGGAGCCGCCTGCAAGGCCAGTCGTCGATGGGCGACACAGCGGGCGACCGTGCCGGGAACCTCGACGCTGTAGGTGGTGTAGAGGCGCCGGCCGCTGCGGTGCGCGAATTGGCCGGTCCACCAGCGGTAGACCTGTCCGTCGGTCCAGACGAGCAGGTCGAACCAGACCGAGACGAGGGCGACACCGTAGCCCGCGTGGACGTCGGCGGTGACGTGGATGACGGCGAGTGCCTCGCGGAGGCGTTCGGCAGCCACGAACGCCGGGGTGCGGACACCGTATGGGTGGGTCCCGCGTTGGAGGTCGGGCGGTAAGTCGATCGTCATAGGCTTCGGCATGGATCGCACCTCCAGAGTGCGGTCTAGGGACCCGTCCGGCGGCGCAATCGCTTGGCGGGTCCCGCTGTTTGGAGCACGTCGCATCCCATGACATCGCCGCAGGTACCTACACCGTGAGTGGCAATAGGGGACACTGGGGGAGGCGAACGGACCCCGGAGTCTCCCCCTGACGAGGTGGACCACGATGCGCGATGTTCCGTACTGGGCGGCGCGGCTCAGCCGTGAGCGCCGGGAACGGCTGTGGACACAGCGAGAGATGGCCAAGCGGCTCGTCCAGGCCGCCGACGATCCTCAGGTGAGCGCCCACCTGCCCGAGCGAGACTCACTCGTCCGCATGATCAAGGCGTGGGAGGCGGGCCGGCACAAGCCCAAGGACCCCTACCGCGTGCTGTACGGCCGGGCGTTCGGCATCCCGGAGAGCGAACTGTTCGGCGACGAGCTACCAACCCCCGGACCGGTCGCACCGATACCGGCCGTTCCGTTGCCGACCGGGGCACCGGACGCGGACTTGTTCGATCGGATCACTCAGGTTGTCCACAGGCCCCGGCGAGTCGATCGGCGCACCGTCGAGTGGCTGGCGACGTGCCTTGCCGAACACCGCAAGGTCGAGGACACCGTGGGCTCACGGCCCTTGTTGGGGATCGTCCGCCAGCAGTTGGACATCGTGGTTGACCTGGCTCAGCACGCCCGCGGAACGCTGGCCGACGAGGTGGTCGACCTGGCCGCGCAGTACGCCCAGTTCGTCGCGTGGATGTCTCTGGACGTCGACGACCAGGGGGCCGCGCTCGCCTGGTACGACCGGGCGCATGATTGGGCGCTGGAGATCGGCGACGTCAACATGGCGACGACCACGCTCAGCATGAAGGCGCACCAGGCGTGGAGTGCGGGCAACGCCCGCAGGTGCATCCGTCTGGCGGACGCGGCCCGTTGGCACGACGGCCGGGTCACTCCGGGCGTACGAGGGATGGCCGTGCAGATGGCCGGCCGAGGCCACGCCATCGCCGGAGACGCCCGCCCAGCTCGCACGCTCTTGGACGAGGCGGAAGCGCTGATCCGGCAGGCGGCCGACCACCCCGACGACGAACCGGTGTGGATGTACTTCTACGACGAGACGTGGTTCCGCCTACAACGCGGGATGACCGAGCTCGCCTTGGGCAACTGGCCCACCGCAACCAGCCTGTTGACCGAGGGCATGAACAGCCTCCCGGAGACCTACAACCGCGACCGAGCGTGGTACGGCTCGTGTCTCGCGAAGGCCCACGCCGAGAACGGCGACGCCGCAGCCGCCGCGAGCGTTGGCGTTCCGATCACCGCCGATGCCGTCCTTCTCAACCGCCACGCCCACAAAGAGCTGATCGACGTGGCCGCCCTCCTGAACCAGAGAAGGTCCCGCCACGCCACCGCTCTGCGCGACGCCCTTACCGAGGCACAACGAGCAGGCGAGCAGTAGCCCGGACCAGGGGAAAACGCCCCGTCCGCTGGGTGACTAACTGGGTGACAATCGGCCCGGAAGTCGGTGGACCGCCATGGAAGTCCATGGACCATTCGCGCAGGTGAGAGCGGGTATTTCCCCTGATCCCGCCCCCACCCGCCTTGCCTGATAAGGAAGAGGTCCCAGGTTCAAGTCCTGGTAGCCCCACTCGGAGAGTAGGAGACCTGTGGTCAGCGGCTTCGCCGCTTTCCCCACGGTCTCCTTCGTCGTTTACACGGGGGGACGACCCCCCGAACCCCCCGATACGAGGGGGCGCAGCCCCCTCGCGCTCCCCCTGGCCGCTTTCGCGTCCTTTCTTCGTTACGGCTTCGCCTGGTCGGCCACTCGACCTTCTCTGGCCACTTCATTGCCTGGCGGTAGTGCTGGCGGCCCTGGCCGAAGGTGTGGCTTCCGAGGCGGCGACCAGCGGCTTATGTGGAGTAATGCACGCTCAGTGGCTTGTGTGGCGTTATGCGCAGAACGGGGGTGGGGGGCGCTCATAACGTCTGCGGTGTCCGGCGAACGAAACGAGACGCCGGGCATCGACTCAACGGAGGAAACAGTGCACACGATCGGCAAGCTGCTCGCCGGGACCGTTCTCGCCGGCGTCGTGGCCACGGGGGTTGCTATCGCACCGGCCGCCTCGGCGTCCGCCACCACCACCGTCTCGGCCGCTCAGGCCGGATCCAGTTGGGACCGGTTCGAACGTGGCGACGGCCGCTTCGACTACCGGTGGGGCAAGAGCGGCGGCCGCTACTGGCTCGACTTCAAGATCTGGGACCGTGACCACGGCGACCGTGACTACAGCTTCTTCGACGTCTACTACAAGGACCACGGCAAGTGGTTCTTCTACAAGCGGTACAGCACCAAGAGCTTCCTGTCCAAGCACATCGTCTTCGGCAAGCACGTCGACGACTTCCGCGTCCGTGGCGGCTACGGCCACGGCGGCACCTTCGGCTGGGGCGGCTGGCACTACCGTTAATCTTCGATGAAAACGGCCCGGACCTTTTTTCAGGTCCGGGCCGTTTCTATTTGGTCATATTAGCTGTCCTGTTTCCAGTCGGTGCAGAAGCTGTAGCCGTTGAAACGTGCGCAGGCGCGCATCCAGAAACCCTTGTGCAACTGGTCGTTGGAGAACTGGGAGTTGAACGGGCCGCATTGGGTCCAGTTCACCTTGTCCTTCGAGCGGTCGATCCAGGTCTGGTCGCCGGAGCGGTAGCCGGAGCGGATCGCGGCGAACGAGTGGTCGCTGATGCGGTGGTTGACCAGGGCGACCTTGACGGTTCGGCCGCTCACGGTGGCGGTCCGGCTGGCGATGTCGTGGTGGGCGATGCCGTTTCCGGGCCAGCTTCCGCAGTTGGTGTCGGCGGCGGCGGGGCTGGAGACGGTGATTACGGGGATTGCGGTGAAGGCGGCGACGATGACGGCTCCCGTACGCCAGGTCACTTTGGGCATGTGGCACTCCTCCCGATTATTTGCTGCGTTTTTCCCCGGGGTGCTAAAAGGACTTTTGCTGTCGGGAGGGGTACTTGTCCATCCGCTCTGGGCAACATGGCGCAATGGGGCAAAAGGTCCAGTTGGGCTGATCATCGACAAATTCGGAGGTGTGATCATGCAGGCACTGGTGTACGAGGGTCCCCGGGAGGTCGTCGTCCAGGAGGTTCCAGACGCTCGCATCGAACGCCCGACCGATGTCCTCGTGCGGGTCACCGCCGCCAACATCTGTGGCTCTGACCTGCACATGTACGAAGGCCGCACCAACATGGAGACCGGGCGGGTGCTGGGTCACGAGAACCTCGGGGAGGTCATCGAGGTCGGGTCGGCGGTCGACCGGATCAGGGTGGGCGACATGGTGTGCCTGCCGTTCAACATCGCCTGCGGGCACTGCAAGAACTGCGAGGCCGGGTTCACCGGCTTCTGCCTCACCGTCAACCCGGGTGTGGCGGGAGCCGCCTACGGCTACGCCGGCATGGGGCCCTTCGAGGGCGGGCAGGCCGAGTTGCTGCGGGTGCCGTACGGCGACTTCAACTGCCTGCGGTTGCCCGATGACGCGCGGGAGAAGGAGAACGACTACGTGATGTTGTCGGACATCTTCCCCACCGGGTGGCACGCCACCGAGCTGGCGGGGTTGCGTCCGGGCGAGTCCGTGGTCGTGTACGGCGCGGGGCCCATCGGGCAGATGGCGGCCTACTCGGCGCTGCTCAAGGGCGCGAGCAAGGTCATGATCGTCGACCGGCAGGCCGACCGGCTGAAGGTGGCCGAGAAGATGGGCTGCATCCCGATCGACGACTCCCAGGGGTCGGCGGTGGAGCAGGTGCTCGACCTCACCGCCGGCGAAGGGGCCGACCGGGGTTGTGAGTGCGTGGGCTACCAGGCGCACGACCCGCAGGGCGACGAGCATTCCGACGCGGCGCTGAACAGCGTCGTCAGGTCGGTGCGGCCCACCGGCGGCATCGGCGTCGTCGGGTTGTTCCTGCCGGAGGACCCGGGCAATCCCGACGAGGCGGCGCGGGCCGGGAAGATCCCCTTCGACATGGGGCACTTCTGGTTCAAGGGCCAGAAGATGGGGACCGGGCAGGCGAACGTGAAGGCGTACAACCGGCAGTTGCGCAACCTCATTCACACCGGCAGGGCGCGGCCGTCGTTCATCGTCTCGCACGAGCTGCCGCTCAGCGAGGGGCCCGAGGGCTACCGTCACTTCGACGCCCGCGACGAGGGCTGGACCAAGGTCGTCCTGCATCCCGGCCGCTAGGCGCCTGTCATGAGCCATGATCTCGAACTCGTCGAGCGGGCCAACGCCACCGGCAGGATCCCCGCGGTGTTCGTGCACGGCCTGTGGTTGCTGCCGAGTAGCTGGGACCGCTGGGCGGGGGTGTTCGCCGAGGCCGGGTTCGCGCCGGTCACCGCGGGCTGGCCGGACGACCCGGACACCGTCGAGGAGGCCCGTGAGAACCCGGAGGTCTTCGCCGACAAGACCGTCGGGCAGGTGGCCGACCACCTCGCCGACCTGATCGGCCGGCTCGCCCGCAAGCCCATGGTCGTCGGGCACTCGTTCGGCGGGCTGCTCACCCAGATCCTGGCCGGGCGCGGGCTCGCGCGTGCTTCGGTGGCGATCGACCCGGCGCCGTTCCAGGGGGTGCTGCCGCTGCCGTTCTCGGCGCTGCGGGCCGCCTCGCCGGTGCTGGGGAACCCGGCCAACCGGCACCGGGCCATGCCGCTGACCTTCGAGCAGTTCCGGTACGCCTTCGCCAACGTCGTCACCGAGGAGGAGGCCCGGGAGCTGTTCGAGGAGTTCGCGGTCGCGGCCCCCGGGGCGCCGCTGTTCCAGGCCGCGGTGGCCAACGTCAATCCGCGCAGCGAGGTGAAGGTCGACAGCCAGGCCGAGGACCGGGGGCCGTTGCTGATCATCTCGGGGGAGCAGGACCACACGGTTCCGTGGGCGATCGCCAACGCGTCGTACAAGATCCAGGAGAGGAACGAGCACCACGTCACCGAGATCGTCGAGATCCCGAACCGGGGGCACTCCCTCACCATCGACTCGGGCTGGCGTGAGGTTTGTGACACCGCTTTGAACTTCGTGCAGCGCTTCGGGTAAACAACTGACCGATCGGACAGAACTGTCCGATCGGTCAGTTATCGTGGTGCCGTGACCCGATCCGCGACCTCGATGCGTGCCGACATCCTGGAATCCGCCCTGCGCCTGTTCGCCGCGCACGGCTTCCGGGGCACGTCGCTGCAGGACATCGCGTCGGATGTGGGCTGCTCGAAGGCGTCCTTGCTCTATCACTTCACGAACAAGGACACGATCCTCAGCGAGCTCTTCGCCCCCATCGGGCAGGAGTTCGAGACGCTGCTTCAGCGGCTGGCCCCACTTCAGGGCGAGGAGGCCGCACGGGCCGCGGTCGCCGGTGTGGTGGACATGTCGCTGCGTTTCCGCCGCCAGGTCAAGATCCTGCTGCTCGACGTCGATGCCCTGCTCGACCACCCCGAACTCCCCTGCGTCGACGACGTGACCGAGGCGCTGGTCGACGCGATGGTCGGCCGGGTGCCCGAGCAGGAGCCCAGGGTGGCGGGCTGGATGGCGCTGCTGGGGATCTTCCTGACGACGGCCCGGGGGGTCGCGATCCCCGACGAGACCATGCGCGCGGAGCTCACCAGTGGAGCGTTCCGCACACTCGGCCTGTCCTCTTAGAAGAGAGCTTTCATGGCGACCTTGCTCTACCGGCTCGGCCGGTTCTCCTTCCGCAACCGGGGGCGGGTGGTGGCCGTCTGGGTGCTGCTGCTCGCGCTGATGGGGGCCGGCGCGGCCCTGTTCCTCGGGCCGTCGAGCGACAAGTTCAGCATGCCGGGCACCGAGTCCCAGCGTGCCCTCGACGCGCTGGCCCGGGACTTCCCGCAGGCCAGCGGGGCCACCGGCACGATCGTGATCGCGGCGCCCGAGGGCGCCAAGCTCGACCCGGCCGCGGTGGCGCCCGTGGTCAAGGAGGCCGCGTCGGTGCCCGGCGTGGTCGCCGCGGTCGACCCCTTCCAGGCCCGGTCGGTCTCCCCCGACGGCCGCTACGCGCTGATCACCGTGCAGTTCTCCGGCACGGCCGAGGACCTCGCCGACGAGACCCGCGACGCCTACCTGAAGGTCGGCGACGGCGTCACCGGCATGCGGATCGAGCACGGCGGCGACGTGCTCCGCGCCGCCCCCGAGGTCGGCGGGTCGGAGGCGATCGGCGTGCTGATCGCCGCCGTCGTGCTGATCGTCACGCTGGGTTCGCTGGTCGCGGCCGGCATGACGCTGCTCAACGCGCTGGTCGGAGTGGGCGTCGGCATGGGCGGTCTGTACGCCCTCAGCGGCGCCGTCGAGCTGACCTCGGTCACCCCCGTCCTGGCGCTGATGCTGGGGCTGGCCGTCGGCATCGACTACTCGCTCTTCATCACCTCCCGCTACCGCCAGTTCCTCACCGAGGGGCTCGACCGCGAGGAGGCCGCGGGCCGGGCCACCGGCACCGCCGGTTCGGCCGTCGTGTTCGCCGGGGCCACCGTCGTCATCGCGCTGGCGGGCCTGTTCGTGGCGGGCATCCCGTTCCTGACCGTCATGGGTCTGGCCGCCGCCGGGACCGTCGCCGTGGCCGTGCTCGTCGCGATCACTCTGCTGCCCGCGATCCTCGCGTTCGCCGGTGAGAAGGTGCTGCCGCGCCGGCAGCGGGCCGGCGAGGCCGTGGCCAAGGAGGGCTTCGGCTACACCTGGGGCCGTCTCGTCACCAGGTTCGGCATCCCGATCCTGCTCGTCGGCATCGCCGGGCTCGGCGCACTCGCGCTGCCCGCCCAGGACCTGCGGCTGGCCCTGCCCGACACCGGTTCCGCCGCCCCCGGCAGCCCGGCGCGCGAGGCCTACGACCTGACCAGCGAAGGGTTCGGCGAGGGGTTCAACTCGCGGCTGATCGCCGTGGTCACCACCAAGGACGCCGCGACCACCACCGCCCTGGCCGGGCAGGCCGCTCAGATGATCATGCAGGTGCCCGGCGTGCTGGCGGCCACCCCGCCGCAGCCGAACGCCGACGGCACCACCGCCCTGGTCGCGATCATCCCCAAGAACGGGCCCACCTCGGCCGAGACCGAGCAGGCCGTGCACGACATCCGGGCCAAGCTGGCCACCATCTCGGGCGCGGAGATCGCGGTGACCGGCGCGACCGCCCTCGGCATCGACGTCTCCGACAAGCTCGGCGAGGCCATGCCGATCTACCTGCTGCTCGTCGTGGGCCTGTCGGTGCTGCTGCTGATGCTGGTCTTCCGCTCGATCCTGGTGCCGATCAAGGCGGCGCTCGGCTTCCTGCTGACGGTCGGGTCGACGTTCGGCATCACCGTGGCCATCTTCCAGGAGGGCCACCTGGCCGACCTGTTCGGCGTCGAGCAGCCCGGCCCGCTGGTCAGCTTCCTGCCGATCCTGCTGATCGGCATCCTGTTCGGGCTGGCCATGGACTACGAGGTCTTCCTCGTCTCCCGCATGCGGGAGGACTTCGTGCACGGCGACACTCCGCGCCAGGCGACGATCAACGGCATGGGCCACAACGCCCGGGTCGTCACCGCCGCCGCGCTGATCATGACCTCGGTGTTCGGCGGGTTCGTGTTCATGGACGACCCGATCATCAAGTCGATGGGCTTCGCCCTCGCGATCGGCGTGCTGATCGACGCGTTCGTGGTGCGGATGACGCTGGTGCCGGCCGTCATGTCGATGCTGGGCCGGGCCGCCTGGTGGCTCCCCCGCTGGCTCGACCGGATCCTGCCCGACCTCGACGTCGAGGGCGAGAAGCTGCGCCACCATCTGGCCGAGCCGGTCGAGCGCGAGGTCAGCCCGGTGTGACCAGGCCGCTCTCGTAGGCCTGCACGACCAACTGGGCGCGGTCCCTGGCCAGCAGCTTGGCCATGATCCGGCTCACGTGGGTCTTCACGGTGGCGTGGGAGATGACGAGATCGCCGGCGATCTCCTCGTTGGACCTGCCGGTCGCCACCAGCCGCAACACCTCTCGCTCCCGGTCGGTCAGCCTGGCCAGGCCGGGGGCGGGAGTCGGGCGGGGCGGGGTGGCGACGTACTCCTCGATGAGGCGTCTGGTCACGGCGGGGGAGAGCAGGGCGTCTCCCCTGGCGGCCACCCTGACCGACTGGAGCAGGTCGGCGGGCTCGATGTCCTTCACCAGGAAGCCGCTGGCCCCGGCGCGCAGGGCGGCGAAGACGTACTCGTCGAGGGCGTAGTTGGTCAGGATCACCACCTTCAGGCCGGCCAGTTCGGCGTCGGCGCCGATCTCGCGGGTCGCCTGGATGCCGTCCATCAGGGGCATGCGCACGTCGAGCAGGGCCACGTCGGGCCTCAGGGAACGGCACAGTCGCACGGCCTCGCCGCCGTTGCCCGCCTCCCCCACGACCGTGATGTCGTCGGCCAGCTCCAGCAGGGCGCGGAAACCGGCTCTGATCAGCGGCTGGTCGTCGGCCAGCAGGACCCGGATCATCGGGGGAGCTCCGCCCTGACGAGAAAGCCCCCGGAGGGCCGGGGCCCGGCCTCCAGCGAGCCGCCGACGGCCACCGCGCGTTCGCGCATGCCGATCAGGCCCATGCCCGGTTCGACGTCGCCGGGGGTGCCGTCGTCGGCGATCATCAGCACCACGCGGCTGGTTTCATGTGAAACCGTGAGGGTGATCGTGGCGGGGCCCGCGTGCCGCAACACGTTGGTGAAGGCCTCCTGCGCGATCCGGTACGCCGCCCGGTCGGCCTCCGGCCGCAGTTCCACCGGCTCCCCCGTCACCGTCGACGCCACCGACAGGCCGACCGCCTCGGCGCGTTCGATCAGCCGCGGCAGGTGGGCCAGCCCGGACGACGGGCTCCCGGGCTGGCGCAACACTCCCAGGGTCGACCGCAGTTCCCGCATCGCGTCGTGGCCCGACTCCTTGATCGCCAGGAGGGAGGAGCGCGTCCGCGACGGCTCGCGGTCGAGCATCTCCAGCGCCACCGAGGTCTGCACGTTGATCACCGAGATCGTGTGCGTCAGCGCGTCGTGCAGTTCCTGGGCGATCCACAGTCGTTCCTCGCCGGCCCGGCGCAACGCCGCCTCCTCCTTGGTGCGCTCGGCCTCGGCCGCCCGGTGTTCCACCTCTTCGAGGTAGGCGCGGCGGCCGCGGGTGACCTCGCCGAGCACGAACACCGCCACCAGCCAGCCGCTCAGCAGGCTCAGCCCGCCCGGCTCGGGATCGGTGGCCGACAATGCGACGATCACGCCGATCCCGGCCGCCAGGGCCACGACCAGCACCACGGCCAGCCTGCGGCGGCCCACGCTTGCGGCGGTGTAGACGGCGATCAGGGCGGGCGCGGCGGCGAACACCCCCGGATACCCGAAGCCGTAGTAGACGATCGCGCACGCCACGGCCACCCACCCGGCCCCCAGGGGAGCGCTCCGCCGCCAGACCAGCGCCGCCGACGAGACCACGATCAGGGTGAGGCCGATCGTGTCGATCGGCCGTTCCACCAGCCCTGAGCTGGACAACCGGCCGTAGGTCCCGCCGATGCCCAGGGTGAGCACGATCAGGGCGAGCACGGTGTCGTTCTTCCAGGGTGGCACGCCTGCCACGGTAGGTCAGAACCGGGATGAGGACGTACATCCAGCGATGTACGTCGCAAGTAATGCCGGGGTGTGACGATTACCGATTTTTGGGTGGTCCATTATGGCGACCATGAGATGGACCATCCGGTTGACCTCGGCGCTGCACCTGGCCGGGGTGCTCGGCCAGGCGCTGCTCGCCGGGCTGTTCGTGACCGGCGACGCCGACCTGCTGAGCTGGCATGAGAGCAACGCCGGGATCACCTATTCGTTGCTGCTCGTGCAATTCGCCGTGGCCTTCCTGTTCTGGCGGCGAGCTCGTGTGGGGTGGCCGGTCTGGGCGACGGGCGCGCTGATCGTGGCCGAGTCGCTGCAGATCTGGGTGGGCATGTCGCGAGATCTGGCCGTGCACTTCCCGCTCGGGATGTCGATCTTCGGCGCGTCGGCGGTCATGACGCTGCTGCTCTGGCGGGTGACACGATGATCTCGCGGCGCGGCTTCCTCGGCCTGCTGCTGGTGGCCGGCTGCGGGGTGGAGGTCTCCGGCGAACGGCTGGCCAGCGGGCTTCCGCTGCCCCCGAAGTTCGCCCGGCCCCTGGTGCTGCCGAAGACGGCGCAGCCCACGAGCCCCGGCCGGTACGTCGTCACCCAGCGCCCCGCCCGCATGGAGATCATCCCCGGGACCACCACCGAGATCTGGGGCTACGACGGCACCTGGCCCGGCCCGACCTTCGACCTCAGACGGGGCGAGGCGGCCGTGGTGACCATTCGCAACGAGCTGACCGTGCCCACCTCGACCCATCTGCACGGCGGCGTCACTCCGGCCGACTCCGACGGTTATCCGACCGACCTGGTCGTCGGCTCGGTCAGGCCCCAGCACGCGCACGGCGGCTACACCCTGCACGACCGGACCAAGGACTACGTCTACCCGCTCGACCAGCCGGCCGCCACACTCTGGTATCACGATCACCGGATGGACTTCACCGGGCCGCAGGTCTACAAGGGTCTGGCCGGGTTCTTCCTGATCAGGGACGACGAGGAGGAGAAGCTCGGGCTGCCGGCGGGCGACCGGGAGTTGCCGCTGATGATCTGCGACCGGTCGTTCGAGGCCGACGGGTCGTTCGGTTATCCGGCGCTCGACCCCACGCTCCTGCTCCGCCACGGAGTGCGGCCGGAGTTCATGGAGGGCGTCGTCGGCGACGTCGTGCTGGTCAACGGGGTGCCGTGGCCGTACCGGGAAGTGGAGGCGGTCAGATATCGGCTCCGGCTGCTGAACGCCTCGAACGCCCGCCGCTACCGGCTGGCCCTGCGGCCCGGTGGTTCGTTCACCCAGATCGGCAGCGACCAGGGGCTCCTGGAGCGGCCGCTGACCCGCGACACGATCACCATCGCCCCGGGTGAGCGTTATGACGTGATCGTCGACTTCGCCGACTATCCCGTGGGCTCCCACGTCACGCTCACCGACCTGCTCGGCGGCGACGTCATGCGCTTCACGGTGACCCGTAAGGCCCGGGACGACAGCCGGGTGCCGGCCAGGCTCACGAATCCACAGCCTGTGGACGACCCCGTCGCCCGCCGGACCTTCGACTTCCGCGTCGACGACGGCGCCTGGACGATCAACGGCAACCCCTACCTGCCCGGACGGTCCGTCGCGGCGCCCCGCCTGGGCACCACCGAGATCTGGCGGTTCGCCAGCGACTTCCACCATCCCGTCCACGTGCACCTGGGGCGTTTCAAGGTGCTCGGCCGCGAGGAGCAGGGCTGGAAGGACACGGTCGACGTGCGGCCCTACGAGACCGTCGAGGTGGCCGTGCGGTTCGACGGTTACCGAGGGCGATACATGATGCATTGTCACAATCTCGAACACGAGGACATGGCCATGATGGCGGACTTTGACGTTGTCTAGGTTGATCACCGAGAGTCACAACGACCACTCTGAACCGTGATCAGATACCTCGTCATCGCGACCCTCGCCGCCCTCGCCCCGGCCCTCCCGGCTTCGGCCGACCCGATCCCCGGGCACGCGCTCGCTTTCCACAACCAGGCCCGCGCCTTCTACGGCATCGGCCCGGTCGAATGGGACGCCACCCTCCGCGAGGAGGCCAAGTGGCACGCCCGCACCTGCTCGTTCGCGCCGTCCGACCACGACGACCGCTATGGCGAGAACCTCTACGTCACCACCAGCCAGGCCGACGACGCGACCGTCCTGCGCGACGCCGTCGTGTCGTGGGCGAACGAGGCCGCCAAGTTCGACGTGCGAAAGCACCGCTACGCCCAGGACGTCAGCCACTACACGCAGGCCGTCGGGGCGAAGACCGGGCGGATGGGGATCGCCATCGCCGACTGCCCGGCGGGCACGATCTTCGCCGCGCCGACCAAGTTCGTGGTGGCCCGCTACCAGGGTGCGGTCAAGGCCGCCTCCTGATGATTGATCGCCGGATGCGCCGCGGCTACGACTTGATCCCATGATCAAATACCTCGTGGTCGCGGCGGCCCTGGCCGCCGTCCCCGCCCCGGCCAGCGCCGAGACCGTCATCGACGCCGCCCTGAGCAGCCACAACACGGCCCGCGCTCAGTACGGCGCTCGCCCGCTGGTCTGGAACGCGAGCCTGCTGCCCGCCACCCAGACCTGGGCGAACACCTGCCGGTTCCAGCACTCCAACCCGGCCGGCCAGTACGGCGAGAACCTCTACGCCTCCACCAAGGTGGCCGACGACGCGACGATCGTCCGGGACGCGGTGAAGGCCTGGATGGACGAGGCCAGGTACTACGACTACACCAAGCCCGGCTTCTCGGCCGCGACCGGTCACTTCACCCAGGTGGTCTGGAAGTCGTCGACGGGCCTGGCCGTCGCGGTCGGGTCGTGCCCGGCCAACACGATCTTCCCGAGGGCCTCGAAGTACGTCGTCGCCCGCTACACCCCGCCGGGCAACTGGCAGGGCCGGTTCCCGGAGAACGTCGGCCGCCCGGTCTAACGGATCCGCTCCACCACGTCGGCGACCCCGTCGGCCAGTCGGCGGGCGGCGTCGACGTGGTGGGCGGTCCACACGATCCGCACCCCGGTCGCCGTCGCCCTGCCGTCGTCGTCGCTGAGGTCACGGCTCACCGCGGCGATCAGGCGGGCCTCGGCGGCCTGGTCGTAGGGCAGCCGTTCGGGGACGGGCGCCTCGCGGCCGAGGGCCTGGCCGGCCCGTTCGAACCAGGTCGCCACCGGGTCGGCCGCCGTGACGATCTCCATCTGGGCCGCGCTGCGGTCGCGGTCGACGTGGCCGTCGTCGCGGCTCCACAGGTCGACGATGGCCTCCGCGCTGTACTGGAGCACGGTCACACTCGCGACCAGCGACGACGCCTCCGACAACGGCATGTGTTTGGTGCCGCGTTCGGCCAGGTAGCCGCGGAAGGCGTCGTCGAGCCGCTGCATCGCCGCCAGCGCCTGCCCTCGGGTTTCGGCCGGATGGGACGACGCCGCCGCGACGTCGCAGCGGGTCACGCCGAACGCGACGGCGCCGCGGAAGTAACGCGCGCTGTCGGTGAACGCCTCGTCCAGCGACTGGCCCAGGGCCGCCCGGGCGCCGCGCGGCCAGAACAGGGCCCCGGCGAGCAGGCTCACGGAGCAGCCGACCGCGATGTCCTCCAAGCGGATCAGGCCGGTCCGCCAGCCGGTGGGCGCGACGATCTCGAACAGGATCAGCAGGAGCACGGTGAACCCCGCCTGACCGGCCATGAAGGAGATCACGGTCGGCGCGAGCCCGGCGATCAGGATCGTGATCGGCAACAGGATCCACAGGAAGACGGTGTGGCCGTGGACGGCCCACAGGACGAAGGCGCCGATGGCGAACCCGATGGCCGTCCCGGCCAGGGCGCGCAGGGCGCTCTGCCCGGTCGTCACCGCGTTCGAGCGCAGCACGACCAGCGTGCCGAGCACCACCCAGAACGAGTGCTCCACCCCGATCACGGTCGCGACCAGCACCGAGATGCTGAGCGCGACGGCGCCCCTGATGCTGTTGCGCAGCCACACCGAGTGGCGTTCGGCGTGCGCGGAGACGCGGGCGCGGGCCGACGACAGGCGGGTGGGGAACCCGGCGGGTTGCCGGCCGAGGAACCGGTCGCGCCACGACCGGGCCTCGGCGGCCAGGGCGATCTCGACGTTCTGCGTGATGGCGGAGATCGCGAAGCTGATCTCCTGGGCCCGGAACGAGGGTTCGAGCGAGGCCACGAACGCGGTCGCGCCGCCGGTCACCCGGGCGCCGGTGACCTCGTGTTCCATGACCTGCCGGGCCTCCATGAGGCGCCGGGTCTCGTCGTCGAGGCGGTCGCCTCGGCCTGAGGAGTCCAGCAGTTCGGCGGCCCGGACGAGCACCTCGGCGGCGGCGGTCTCGACCGCGCAGACCGCCGGGTCGATCGGGCCGGGCCCGCTATCGAACGGCTCGCGTTCCAGCACGGAGTGCAGCCAGACCACCTGACCGGCCAGCCGCACCTCGGCCCGGCCCGTCGTGGTGAGGCCGGCCGGGCGGTAGGGCGTGTCCCAGAAGGTGGACTTCATGTCGTGAACCGCCTCGTCGGCCTCGTCGGCGAGGGCACGCAGCGGCGGGTTGCGGCTCAGCGGGAGCCCGCCGGAGAGGCACGCGACCTCAAGCTTGATGCGTTCGGCCAGCAGCGCGAGCGCGCGGGCGATCTTGGGCCGCAGCGGGTCGCGGGTCGGCGCGGGCCACAGCAGCACGATCGCCGCCATCGACGCCGCCCCGACCAGCCACCAGCCGTAGAGGCGGTCGTCCAGAGACGACAACGGGGCCGGGATCGTGACCGGCAACACGAAGGAGACCAGCAACGCCGTCGACGCCCCGGCCAGCACCGAACTGACCACGCCGGAGAACAGGATCAGGAACGCCACCGCCACCGTCGCCAGCACGGCCGTCACCACCGTGTGGGAGGCCAGGGTGCCGACGGAGATCAGCACGGTGCCGGCCAGCACCAGCCAGAACTGCGCGGTCAGCCGGTCGCGGGTGGAGCCGCTGAAGTCGACCATGAGCAGCAGGGCGAACGAGCCGAACGACGCGTACATCGACATCACCGGGTTGCCGACGACGAGGTCGGAGAACGCGAACGCGGATGGCATGATCACCGCGGCGCGGGCGCCCTTGCGGACCGTGTTCAGGTCCGGGTCCCGCTCTCCGATCCACCGCAGGATGCTGGTCATATGGCGCATTCTGCGACGTCAGAGGCGGTTCGCCGGGCATCTTTACGTAGCGATTGACAGATCATCATCGGCCCGACAAGGATGCATGTCGCGTGGAATTCAGGGTGCTTGGGCCGCTTTCGGTGACGCGTGACGGTGTGACCACGCCTGTCACCGGTGCGCCGAAATATCTGCTGCTGCTGGCCGCGCTGTTGTCGCAGGCGGGCCGGCCGGTCACGATCGACTGGCTCATCACGGCCGTCTGGGGCGACCGGCCCCCGGCCTCGGCCCGGCGCAACGTCCAGCTCTACGTCCATCAGTTGCGCCGCGCGTTCGGCGCCGACCTGGTGGCCGCGCGGCCTGGCGGCTACGTGATCCTCCCGGCGGAGCTCGACGCGGTCAGGTTCGACGAGCTGGCCGGGGAGGGCGCCGAGGCGTTGCGGGCGGGCGAGCTCGAACAGGCCCGCGACCGGCTGAAGGCGGCACTGGCCCGGTGGCGGGGGCCCGCGTTCGCCGAGTTCCTCGACGCGCCGCCGATCGCCGAGGAGGCCCGGCGGCTGGAGGAGGCGCGGCTGGTGGCGGCCGAGCGGCTGGCCGAGGCGGAGCTCGGGCTGGGCCACCACGCCGAGGTCGCGGCCGAGCTGGCCGCGCTGGCCAGGGAGCACCCGTTCCGCGAGAGCCTGCGCGGGCAGCTCATGCTGGCCCTCTACCGGTCGGGGCGGCAGGCCGAGGCCCTGGAGCTGTTCCGGGAGACCCGCGAGCACCTCGACGGCCAGCTCGGCATCGAGCCGGGGCCGGCGTTGCAGCGGCTCCACGAGGCCATGCTCCGGGGCGACGACGATCTGCTGCCGCAGGCGGCGGTCCGCCGGGTGGTGTCGGACGTGTGCCCGTACCGGGGACTGACCGCGTTCCAGCCGGAAGACCAGGAGTGGTTCTTCGGACGGTCGGAACCGGCTGCCCGGTTGCGCGAGCTCGTCGAGACCCGGCCGGTCGTGGGCGTCTACGGCGCGTCGGGCAGCGGCAAGTCGTCGCTGCTGCGGGCCGGGCTGCTCGGGAGCTGGCCGGGGGAGGCGCTGATCATGACGCCGGGAGCCTTCCCGATGGAGAGCCTGGAGAAGATCGGCGACGAGCCGCTGGTCGTGGTCGACCAGTTCGAGGAGGTCTTCACCCTCTGCGCCGACGAGGAGGAGCGCCGCGTGTTCGTGGCGGCCCTGCTCGACCTCGACGCGCGCTTGGTGCTCGGGGTGCGGGCCGACTTCCTCGCCCACCTGACCCGGTTCCCCGGGCTGGCCGACGCGATCGGCACGGCCCAGCTCCTCGTCGGCCCGCCGTCGGCCGCCGGGCTGCGCGAGATCGTGACCGGCCCGGCCGAGCTCGCCGGGCTGGCCGTCGACCCCGACCTCCCGGCCACGCTGGTCGCCGACGCGGCCGGGGAACCCGGCAGCCTGCCCCTCGTCTCGCACGCCCTGATGGAGACCTGGCGCAACCGCGAGGGCGCCCGGCTCACGCTGGCCGGATATCAGGCGGCGGGCGGGGTGCGGGGGGCCATCGCGCAGAGTGCCGAACGGGTCTTCGGCGAGCTCTCCCCCGCCGAACAGGCCGCCGCCCGGCGCATCTTCCTGCGGCTGACCGCTCTCGGCGACGGCACCGAGGACACCCGGCGGCCGATCCTCCGGGAGGAGCTGACCGGGGTGGCAGGGCCCGAGGTGGTCGCCGGGGTGCTCGACCGGCTGGCCGCCGCCCGGCTGGTCGTGTTGTCCGAAGGGAGCGTGGACGTCGCCCACGAGGCGCTGATCCGCGCCTGGCCCCGATTACACGGCTGGCTCACCGACGACCGCGAGAGCCTGTTCGTGCACCGCCGCCTCACCGACGCCGCCCAGACCTGGGCCGACCTCGGCCGCGACCCGGGGACCCTCTACCGGGGCGTACGCCTCCTCGCCGCCCGCGCGTGGGCGGGGGATCACCCGCAGGAGCTCAACGACGTCGAGACGGCGTTCCTGGCCGCCAGCCACGATCAGGAGAGACGCGGGACCAGAAGGCTGCACCGCCTGCTCGCCGCGCTGGTGGTGCTCTTCCTGCTCGCGGTGACGGGTGGCGTGGTGGCGCTCGACGAGGCCGCCGAGGCCGGGTTCCAGCAGCTCACGGCGACCGCCCGCCAGGTCTCGCTGCTGGCCCGGTCGCTGCTGGCCACCGATCCCGACCTCGCGGGGCTGCTGGCGGTGGCGGCGTACCGGCTGAATCCCGACCCCGAGACCAGGGGAGGCCTGGAGAGCGTGGCGGCGGCGGGCCGGCGGCGGATCGAGCTCAACGCCGAAGGCCCGGCGGTCTTCGGGGTCGCCTTCAGCCCCGACGGTTCCCGGCTGGCCGCCGCGGGGGAGGACGGCTCGGTCACCCTGTGGGACCCGCGCACCGAGGAGAGGATCGCCCGGTACGCCGAACCCGGCGGCGGCCACGGCCGGGCGGTCGCGTTCAGCCCCGACGGGCGGTTCCTCGCCTCCATCGTGCGCTCCCCCGCCCTCGCGGCCTCGCCGGGAGTGGTCGTGGTGCGCGACCTGACGACCGGCGCGGAGGTCCGCCGCCTCGAACGCGCCCACCTGACCGACGCGCTCGCCTTCGACGGCGACCGGCTCGCCTTCGCCGACGGCACAGACGTGGAAGTGGTCGGGCACACGCCGCGGATCCTGACGGGCCACCAGGCCGAGATCGCCGCCCTGGCCTTCAGCCCCGACGGAAAGGTACTGGTCAGCGGCGCCGACCGGCCGATCGTCTGGGACGTCGCGTCGGGGGAGCGGGTGGGCAGGCTCGACGTCGAGAACGTCCACCGCCTCGGCTTCGACGCCGAGACGGGCACCCTCGCGACCGGCTCCTCTCACTCGGGGGTGAGCCTCTGGCGGGTCAGCCCCACCGAGATCACTCCCTTGGCGAGCCTCCCGAAACGCTCGCCCTACACCTGGGACATGTCGGCCCCGGCCAAGGGCCGGATCGCCGTCGCCGACGAAGACGGCCTGATCACCGTCTGGGACCTGGCCCGGCAGGAGGCCGTCGCCACCTACCAGGACCGCAGCCGCACCGAGGCCCTCTCCATGGCGATGAGCGCCGACGGCACCCTCCTGGCCTCGGCCGGGCTGGGCCGCACGATCGTGGTCAGGCGACACCCGGTCCCCCCGTTCACCGGCCACAGCGCGGCGGTCAACGACATCGAGGCCGCCCCCGACGGCCGCCTGATCGCCTCCGCGAGCAGCGACACCACGGTCCGGCTCTGGGACGCCGACGGCGCCCCGATCGCCACCCTGGCCGACCACCCCGACCACGTGCGGGCCGTCGCCTTCAGCCCCGACGGCCGGCTGCTGGCCTCGGTCACCCGCAGCCACACCCTGACCCTCTGGGATCTCAAGAGCCGGCGGAAGATCGCCACCACGACCTATCCGGGCCTCGGCGCGTCCACCGACGTCGCCTTCCAGCCCGGCGGCCGATACGTCGCCGCCACCGCCCTGGGCCGCTTCCGCTGGAGGGTCGCCGACCTGGAGGAGGCCCCGCTCCCGGGCCAGCTCGCCTCGGCGCTGGCCTTCAGCCCGGCGGCTCCCCTGCTGGCCACCACGGGCCCGGCCGGTGACCTGCTCGTCTGGGACCTCACCGCCGACAGCGAGGTCCGCAGCCTGCGCACCCACCAGGGCTCGATCCTCGACGTGGCCTTCAGCCCCGACGGGACGACCATCGCCACGGCCGGCGCCGACCACACCATCAGGTTGTGGGACGGCACGACCGGCCGGGAGAAGGGCGCCGCCCTGACCGGCCACACCGCCCCCGTCCAGGTCCTCGCCTTCGGCCGCGACGGGAAGACGCTCGCCTCGGCGGGCGACGACCACACGGTGATCGTGTGGGACCTGGCGTCGGGCGCGGTCATCACCCGCCTGACCGGCCACACCGCGCCCATCCGGGGCCTGGCCTTCACCGCCGCCGGTGAGCTCGTCTCCGGGGGAGAGGACGGGCGGATCGTCCGGTGGTCGCTGCGCCCCGAGGCGCTGACCACGGCGTTGTGCCGGGAGATCGGCCGCGACCTCACCCGGGAGGAGTGGGCCAGGCACATCCCCTCGCTGGACTACCGGCCGACGTGCCGGTGACGCTCAGGCCGCATCCTCGGCCCAGGCCAGGACGACGAACGGTTCGCGGCACGAGGGATGATGGAGGCGCCTGGTCGTCACGCGGTAACGCGACTCCTCGACGTCGAGGATCCCGATCTCCTGCGTGATCGTCAGCAGCAGCCCGTGACACGGGCCACCGATGCAGATCGCGTTGGGCTGGGGCTTCATAGTCACATTGAGACTACGCTGTCGCCTGTGAACAACTCCGAGTGGGTGGTCCTCTGCCTCCTCGCGCACGAACCCGCCCATGGTTTCGCCCTCGCCCGCCTCACCGCGCCCGAAGGGCCGGTCGGCCGGGTCATGCCCATCCCGCGGCCCCTCGTCTACCGCGCCCTCGACGGTCTGGTGGCCCGCGGCCTGGCCGAGCAGACCGGTGTCGAGCCCGGCCGGGGCCCGGCCCGCCGCCCGTTCCGGGTCACCCCGGCCGGGCGAGCCCGCGCCGCCGAATGGCTGGCCACGCCGGTGAGCCGGATCAGGGAGATCCGAACCGAATTCCTGGTGAAACTCGCTTTGCTCCAGTGGGCCGGGGCGGACCCCCGGAACCTGCTCGACGCCCAGGCCGAAACATTGCGGCCCATCGTGGCACACCTTCTCGGCCTGCGGGAATCCGCCCAAGGCCTGGAACAGGCCGTCGCGGCATGGCGATATGAGACGGCCGTGGCAGCCCTGAAACTTGCGGAGTCGACTACCGAGTAGTCAGATGGTGACTACGTCTATTAGGAAGGGAACCGACGCTGATGACGGTCACCCTGGAAAAGAGCGTTCAGGACTTCATCTCGACTCCACGTCAGTTGTTCATCGGCGGCCAGTGGGTCGACGCCGCCTCCGGACGCACCTTCGCGACACCCGACCCCGCCACCGGCGACACGCTCGCCACCATCGCCGAAGCCGACAGGGAAGACGTCGACCGGGCCGTGCGCGCCGCCCGCGCCGCCTTCGAGGAAGGCCCCTGGTCGCGGATGACCGCCTCCGAGCGAGGCCGCGTCATCTGGCGTATCGGCGACCTGATCGAGCAGTACGGCGACGAGCTCGCCCAGCTCGAATCGCTCGACAACGGCAAGCCCTACGCGGTCGCCCGCGCCGCCGACATCCCGCTCGCGGCCGAGTTGTTCCGCTACATGGCCGGGTGGGCCACCAAGATCGAGGGCAACACGATCAGCCTCTCCGTGCCCTACATGCCGGGGTCGGAGTTCCACGCGTACACCCTCAGAGAGCCGATCGGCGTGGTGGCGCAGATCATCCCGTGGAACTTCCCGCTGCTCATGGCGGCCTGGAAGCTCGGGCCCGCGCTCACCACCGGCAACACGGTCATCCTCAAGCCCGCCGAGCAGACGCCGCTGTCCGCTCTCCGGCTGGCCGAGATCATGGCCGAGGCGGGCCTGCCCGAGGGCGTGGTCAACGTGCTGCCCGGCTACGGCGAGACCGCCGGGGCCGCCCTGGCCGCCCACGACGGGGTCGACAAGGTCGCCTTCACCGGCTCGACCGAGGTCGGCAAGCTGATCGTGCAGGCCGCCGCGGGCAACCTGAAGAAGGTCAGCCTCGAACTCGGCGGCAAGAGCCCCAACGTCGTCTTCGACGACGTCGACCCGGCCCTGGCCATCCCCGGCGCGGCCAACGCGATCTTCTTCAACCACGGTCAGTGCTGTGTCGCCGGGTCGCGGTTGTTCGTCCACGAGAGCCGCTTCGACGAGGTGGTCGGCGGGGTCGCCGACATCGCCCGCGGCATCAAGCTCGGCTCGGGCCTCGACCCCGACACCCAGATGGGCCCGCTCGTCTCCGACGAGCAGTTCCGCCGCGTCACCGGCTACCTGGAGTCGGGCCGCGCCGAGGGCGCCCGGACCGTCGCCGGCGGCGAGCGCCACGGCGACAGGGGTTACTTCGTGCAGCCGACCGTGATCACCGACACCACGCCCGACATGGCGATCGTGCGTGAGGAGATCTTCGGGCCGGTCGTGGTCGCCTCGCCGTTCTCCTCGCTCGACGAGCTCGCCGCCCAGGCCAACGACACCGCCTACGGTCTCGGCGCCGGCATTTGGACCCGCGACGTGAACAAGGCCCACGCGCTGGCCAAGCGCCTGCGCGCCGGCACGGTCTGGATCAACTGCTACAACGTGTTCGACGCCGCGCTGCCGTTCGGCGGCTACAAGCAGAGCGGCTGGGGACGCGAGATGGGCCATGAGGTCCTGGAGGCCTACACCGAGGTCAAGGCGGTCTGCACCCAGCTTCACCCGTGAACCTCCCCTTGAGTCGGCGATCGGCCGCAGTGTGCCCGGCGCACTGCGGCTGATCGTTTGAAGACGTGATCACATGTGTAAACCTAGCGTCACATGGCTATCTACTCTCCGTAATCATCGCAGGTCATTTGTGCTGCGGAGAGGTGTTGAATGGTCATGTCCGTATGGCTTGAAGCGGTGTTGATCGCGGTGGCCACACTCGCCGGGTCATGGTTGGCCCGGCGGAGTTCCACCAAGGTGAGCGTCGGCCTGGCGATCGCCTCGGCGCTGATGCTCGTCACGGCGCTGGGCGAGGTCCTGCCCGACGCGGTCGACGACGCGATCGAGCAGAACGTGCCCCTGTGGGCGCTCGGCCTGTCGATCGTCATCGGGTTCTCGGTGATCACCTATTTCACGCGTGAGGGTTGCGCCCACGAACACACGAGGGAGGCCGCCCGGCACGCGGCCGGGGTGCACCGCAGAGTGAAGGCCGTCGCCACGGCCGCCCTGTTCGGCGGCACCGGCACGGCCATCGCGCTGGCCATCCACCGGGCGATCGAGGGTGCCAGTCTCACGTTGTCGGGCGCCTCTCTCGTGGTGCTGCTGGCGTTGCTCGTCCACTCGGTCAGCGAGGGGCTGGCGCTGACCGCGATGCTCGACCTGGCCGGGCGGAAGATCGCCTTCTGGATGTTGCTGGCCTGCCTGAGCCCGGTCGCCGGCATCCTCGTCGCCGAGATGAGCCCGATCCCGCCGCAGGCCACGCCGATCCTGCTCGGCACGATCGCCGGGGTGCTGCTGCGCACCGCCATCGTCGGCTTCCGCCTGGCGGGCGGCGAGACCGGACGGTTGCCCCGGCGGGCGGCGCTGGCCGCCGGGGGTGTCGCCGTTGCCCTGTCCGCCACCCTGGCCGTCGCCCAGTGGATGCCCGTCTCCGCCGGCGAGGCCGCCACTCCGGTGGCCGCCATGATCAGGCGGCCGGTGGCGATCCCGCTGCCGCTCCCCGAACCCACCCCGGCGTTCACCCCCAAAGACCGCTCCCAGTTGCGCTGGGCGCTGACCACCGGACGGCTGAGCCTGGCCGAGATCCTCGCCCGCACCGACCGGCTGACCAGGCGCACCTCGATCTGGTGGTTGCTCCGGGGCCGGTTGACCGGGCGCGATCTGAGCGCCCACGGCATCCCGGAGTCGTCCACCGTGGGCGACCTCACCCTGCCCCAACGTGACTATCTGGTAGACGCGGTAGCGAGAAAGGGATAACCCGACATGGTGCTGACGCCGGAGGACGTGCGGACGAAGGTGTTCACGACCGGACGACTACGCGAGGGATACGACCTGGCCGAGGTCGACGTGTTCCTCAACGAGGTGGAGAGCAGCCTGCGCTGGCTGCACCAGGAGAACGAGCGGCTGTCCGCGATGGTGACGGTCGATCCCGCCAAGGTGATGGCGGCGGCGGAGAGCCGGGAGCGGCGGGCCGAGGAACTGCTGCGGGCCGCGGCGGAACTGCTGGGAGAGGTCGGGTCGGGCCTGGAACATCAGGCCTCCCGCGTGCACGAACTGATCAGGGAGGTGGCGACTTTTACGGCGTGACGACGCTCTTCCCCCTCGCTCGGCCGGCCATCACGTGGTCGATGGCCTGCTTCGCCTCCGACAGCGGATAGGTCCGGTCGAGCACGGGGACCAGGGCGCCCGCCGCGAGGCGTTCGCGCAGGTCCTCGAAGTCGGCCTGGCTGGGGAAGGCGATCAGGACCTTGAGCTGCTGCTTCACGAACAGGTTGAGCCCGATGGCGCGGAACTGGCGGCCGAGGCCGGTCAGCTTCCCCTTCGACATGCCGCCGAGGATGATCAGCTTCCCGTTCGGGGTGAGCCGTTTGCGCAGCACGTTGACGTTCCGGCTGCCGAAGACGTCGTAGACGACGTCGTAGGTGCCGGTGCCGAGGTCATCCTTGGTGTAGTCGACGACGTGGGCCGCGCCGAGCCGGCGTACGAGAGCGGCCTTGCCGCCGCTGCACACCGCGGTGACCTCGCCATCGTGGAGCTGGATCAGGAACGTTCCGATTCCCCCGGCGGCGCCGACGATCAGCGCCCTCTTACCCGGGCCGGCCTCCCTGACGCCGCGCAGCGCGGTGACGGCCGACGTGGGCACCGCGGCGGCCTGCTCCCAGCTCAGCTCGGCCGGTTTGCGCGCCAGCAGGCTCTCCTTGGCGGCGACGAACTCGGCGAAGCCGCCCACGGCGGCCCCGAAGACCTCGTCGCCCACCTTCCACCGGGTGACCTTCTCGCCGATCTTCTCGACGACCCCGGCGACGTCGCCGCCGGCGATCGGCTGCTTCGGCCGGGTGAGGCCGAAGCCGAACAGCCGCATCATGTAGGGGATGCCGGTCATCCGGTAGAACACCCCGGGGTCGACCCCGGCGGCCCGGACGCGGATGAGGACCTGGTCGTCCTTTAACGAGGGGACGGGGAGTTCGGCCTGCTCAAGGCGGCCGTAGCTGCTGTGCACCATGGCTTTCACGGGTACTGGAACACCTCTTCCAAGGAGACGTTGAAAACACGGGCGATCTGGAAGGCCATCTCCAGCGAGGGCGAGTAGCGACCCGCCTCGATGGCGATGACGGTCTGCCGGGTGACCCCGAGCCGGTCGGCGAGCTCCGCCTGGGTCATCTCCCCGTTGGCGAAGCGCAGCGCGCGGATCGAGTTGGTGACCTTCGTGGGTTTCACCACTGCTGGAACCCGCCCTGCCGGTACGCGACGACCTTGGCGAGCGAGCCGACGATCATCGACAGCGCGAACCCCAGGTAGATCGTGTTCGCGATCCAGAAGTAGGGCGCCTCGGTCAGCGCGAGCACGAACGCGCCGAGCGCGCCGAGCACCGTGAACGCCTGCCCGACGCGGTCGCCGAGCTGGTCGATCTCCCGGTCGCGGACGTCGGTGCGGGTGCTCCGGTCGCCGATCATGCCCGTCACGATGCCGACGACGATCGACACGGTGACGGAGATACCCAGTGACCACAGCAGGACGGGTACGTAGTCGACGCCGATCAGTGATCCGTCGCCTTTACGGCTGAGAATCACGACGACGTAACCGCCGTAAGTGACGAGGGCGACGAGCATGTAAGTCCAGGCCCGTTTCTCAAGCATTGTCATGATTTGAAGGTAAAGCAACTTGTACATCGTGTCTAGTTTTTTTTACATCCCCTTCGAGAGGAAGCGCATTGGCCCAGCTCCCCGACCTGCTCCACCGCACCCTCTTCCGGACGATCTCGATGCTGACCCCCTACGGGCAGTCGCTCGTCCTCCGTCGCTACTTCGACTGGTGGCACCGCAGCCCCGACCCCTGGCTCCTCGCGTCGAGCCCTTATGAGCAGCGCAAGTACGAGGAGACCCTGAAGGCGCTGCCCGACCGGAGCTACCGCACGATCATCGACGTGGGGTGCAGCGAGGGCGTCTTCACCGGCATGCTGGCCGCCGCCCGCCCCGGCGCCGAGGTCACCGGCGTCGACATCTCCGAGACCGCCCTGACCCGGGCTCGCCGCAACGCGCCGTCGGTGCGCTTTCTCCAGAGTGACCTGTTCTCGCTGACCGGGCACTACGACCTCGTCGTCTGCTCGGAGACCCTCTATTACCTCGGCAGCCGGCTGGAGGAGGCGTCGGCGCGGCTCTGCGGGCTGCTCGGGCCGGAGGCCACGCTGGTCAGCGTGCACCCGTGGCCGGAGGCACGCCGCCTGAACCGGTTCTTCCAGGCCGGCCTCGACCTGGCCGCCGAACGGGTCGTCGAGGACACCGACCGCCCGTTCGCGATCTCGCTCTACTTCAGCACGGCAGAACGCGGGTGAGCGACCACCTCGATCCGCCCTACGCCGGGCGGATCGAGGTGATGATCCTCATCAGGTCGTCACGAAACGCTCCGCGATTCCGGACGTGGATGATCGACTCCGCGGCGTCGGCGGCCATGAGGGCGTCGTACACCTCCGAGCCCGACGTGCTCCTGGTCACCACCATGCGGCGGCGGTCGGCCGGGTCGCGCTCCCTGGTGACGTGGCCGGCGCGTTCGAGGCGTTCGAGCACCGGGCCGATGGTCTGCTCCTCGACGTAGGTGCGGGCGGCGAGTTCCCGCTGGGCCAGTGGTCCTTCTGCCAGGGTGTGCAGCACCAGGAACCCGGCGTGGGTCAGCCCGTGGCCGGCCAGGACATGGTTCCACTCGCGTTCGACCAGCCGGGCGGCGACCAGCAGCAGGCGTCCGGTGGGCCAGGTGGGCAGGTCGTCCATAAGAACGATTCTCCGATGCAACCGCAGCGGTCGGTCCCGCGAAGTTGATGCTAAGGTCCCTTAGCTTTGAAGAGGAGAGCACGATGAAACGGGCGTGGCTGACGTTGGCGGTCTGGCTGGTGTTGCTGGCCGGAGCCGGGATGTTGAGCGGGAAGCTCGACGAGGTCAGGAACAACGACCCCTCGGCCTATCTGCCGGCGAGCGCCGAGTCGACCCAGGTCGAGCAGGCCAGGCGGGCCTTCGCCCAGGGCGGCCGGATCCCGGCGATCATCGTCTGGGAGGACAAGGCGGTCGAGGAGGTCCGCGAACGTTTCCCCCGGGCGGAGGCGGCGGGGAACGTCGTGCGGGCGGTGGTGCCGCTGGAGGGTGGTGACCTGGAGTCGCTGACCGCCGAGGTCGACCGGCTCAGGGAACTCGCCGGGCCGGACGCCTACGTGACCGGCCCGGCCGGGCAGAGCGCCGACGCCATCGAGGTGTTCGGCTCCATCGACCTGACGCTGCTCATCGCGACCTCGATCGTGGTCATCGTCGTCCTGCTGCTCACCTACCGGGGCCCGCTGCTCTGGCTCATCCCCTTCTTCTCCGCCGGGGCGGCGCTGGTCAGCGCCCAGGCGGGCGCCTACCTGCTGGCGCGCTACGCCGACTTCACCGTCAGCGGGCAGAGCGGCGGCATCCTGCTGGTGCTGGTCTTCGGCATCGCCACCGACTACGCCCTGCTGCTCGTGGCCCGCTACCGCGAGGAACTCACCCGGCACGAGAACCGGGTCACGGCCATGACCGTGGCCTGGAAGCGGGCCGCGCCCGCCATCGTGGCCAGCGCCGCCACCGTCGTCGCGGCCCTGCTCTGCCTGCTCGCCGCCGACCAGAGCGCCACCCGCGGCCTCGGGCCGGTCTGCGCGGCCGGGGTGGTCTGCGCGCTGGTCGCCATGTTGACGCTGCTGCCCGCCCTGCTGGTGCTGGTCCCGCGTGGGGTCTTCTGGCCCCGGATTCCCCGGTACGGCACCGCGGAGGCCTCGGCCGGGATCTGGACCCGCATCGGCACGGCGGTCCAACGCCGCCCCCGGCGGACCTGGATCGTCACCACGGTCGTGCTGGCCGGCATGGCCGCGACGCTGAGCGTGATCACCATCGGCCCCCTGGCCGACGCCGACACCTACCGGGGCCGCCCCGACTCCGTCATCGGCGCCGAACTGCTCGCCGCGAACTTCCCCGCCACCCAGGACGGCTCGCTGGTCGTCATCGCCCCCGCCGCCCAGGCCGCGCAGGTCAGGGCCGCCCTGGACGCCGACCCCGGCGTGTCGTCGGTCGCCGAGCCGGTCGTGGCCGGCCCGAACGCGCTCATCAACGGCTCGGTCAAGGACCCGGCGGTCGTCGAGCGTCTCCGCGAGATCCCCGGCGCGCAGGTCGGCGGCACCGTCGCCGAGGCCCTCGACGCCGAACTCGCCTCGGAACACGACGCCCGGCTGATCATCCCGCTCATCCTGGTCGTGATCGTGGTCATCCTCGGCATCCTGCTCCGCGCCGTGGTCGCGCCGCTGCTGGTCATCGCCACGGTCGTGCTCTCGTTCGCGGCCACGCTGGGGGTGTCGGGCCTGATCTTCACGCACGTCTTCGGGTTCGCCGCGACGGAAACAGGCGTGCCCCTCCTGGCGTTCGTCTTCCTTGTGGCCGTGGGGGTCGACTACAACATCTTCCTGATCACCCGCGTCCGCGAGGAGACCGCGGAACACGGCACCAGGAAGGCCGCGCTGATCGCGTTGTCGGCCACCGGCGGGGTCATCACCTCGGCCGGGGTGGTGCTCGCCGCGACCTTCGCCGTCCTGGGCGTGCTGCCTCTGGTGGTGCTGGCCGAAATCGGATTCATCGTCGCCTTCGGCGTTCTGCTCGACACGTTCGTGGTCAGGTCGGTGCTCCTGACGGCACTCACGATCGACGCCGGAGACCGGATCTGGTGGCCTTCGGGGCTCGGGTCAAAGATCGTCGACGATCGCAATCCTTTGCCCTCGAATTCTTCTGCTCCAGCCAGGTAAAAAATCCGGCCGCCGCGAGGGCGCCGACGACGTACCAAAGAAGATCAGGAAAATTGAAGGTGGTTCCGAAAACCACTGCGGACACGGGGAATCGGGCCGCGAGTTCCGCGAGAAGGGGGGTGAGCTGCGTGAACTCGACGGCCCAGCAGAAGATCACCGAGGCTCCAGCGGCGACAAAAGGTCGTGTCCGCGGGAACCATGCAAGGGCAAAAGTGGTTATAAAGGATGAGTACAACGAAGTGCCGCAGTATTTGGCGAAAGGTCCCTCGAAGACCGCCCGAACGGCAAGACCGGAAGCGACGATCACGAGGGACGCGGCCACCGCCGCGAGTCGCCTGGCTTTGATCGACAAGAGAGTTGAACCTTTACGACCTGAAGGTCATCCGTCAGCACGATTGAAGCGATAAGTCCGTGGGCCGCATGTCAGCCCGGAGAAGCATCCCGAACCCGCAAAAAGACGAGGAATCTGTCGGTCGCGGTTGAGATGATGAAGGGGTGCACGTCCGAGTCGGTCCGACCTACAGCTAAAGGATCGTGATGAGGATGAAGCAGATCCGCATCCGGCCGAAGCCGCCGAAGGCGCCCAGGCCGAGCCTCGACCTTCGTACTCCGTCAGGTCGTCTCCTGCCCTACTGAGCCAGATCGAACAACAAGCCGCACCACCTGGGGAGAAGGTGCCCATCATGTGTCAGCACCAGCCGCACTGTCCGTCCGCTTACGCATCAGACCGTTCGTCCGCCCACGTCGTGGCGGCCCACCCCGAACAGGGCTGGAGCCTGCTGTGCAATGGCGTCGTGCTGTTCGAGGACACCGGTCTGCTGATGCCCGACTGCACGGTCGCGACCCCGCACCGCGCACCCGAGCACCTGGTCATGGCCTAGCGCACCCGCGCGACCACTCCGAGCACGCTGTGTTTGGTGAAGTCGACCGGAACGTCCCACGGAACGTCGGGGCGCCAGGCCTCGCTGGGCACGATTCCGGGTTCGACGACCTCCATACCCTCGAAGTAACTCGCGATCTGGGCCCGGGTGCGTGCGGTCAGGCCGCCGGGAGCGGTCTTCGCGTAGATCTCCTGCACCGACTCGAGTTTGTCGTCGCCGATCTCGCCGGCGAAGGCGTGGGTCAGCACCACGTAGCTGCCGGGCGCGAGCTTCGACCGGATCTCCGTCATGATCGCCATGGCCTCGTCGTCGTCGTGGACGAAGTGCAGGATCGACAACAACAACACGGCCACCGGCCGGCTGAAATCGATGAACTCCGTCACCTCGGGGTCGGCCAGCAGGGCCTCCGGTTTGCGCAGATCCCCGTTCGCGACCCGGGTGTTCGGGTTGTCCTCGAGCAGCGCCCGGCCGTGCACCAGCACGATGGGGTCGTTGTCGACGTAGACGACCTTCGCCTCGGGATTGACGCGCTGCGCCACCTGGTGGGTGTTGTCCTGGGTGGGCAGACCGCTGCCGATGTCGACGAACTGATCGACGCCCTCACCGGCGAGCAGTGAGACCGTCCTGGTGAGGAAGGCCCGGTTCTCCCGGCACATCTCCCGAGCGTCGGGCACGAACTCCAATAACTTCTCGGCCGCCGCGCGGTCGGACGCGAAGTTGTCCTTGCCGCCGAGCCAGTAGTCGTAGATCCGGGCCACGCTCGGAACCGACGGGTCGATTCCGGCAGGGGCCCGCTCCTCGGAAGTCACGTCGTTCTCCTTCGCGCCTGGAGCCTCGGTTCTAACGGATGGTATGGGACGAGACTCACCGGCGCGGATCATGACTCGACTTTTCTGAATTTGTGGCTTAGATCACATATCCCGTTCCACCCGCATCGCCGCCTCCTCGGCCGAGTAACGCCCGCCGTCCTCTCCGGCGTCATCGCCGACCAATTCGTTGTCCACGTCCTCACGTGCGCCTTCGTCGGGGTCGACGAGCCGCCCGGCCCCCTCGCGCTCCTCGCGGGCGTGGTGGAGATGGGCCTCGGGCTCCTCGGCCGCCAGCCGCCGGTCGAGGGAGTCGTCGTCGGGGTCGTCGTCGAGGCCGATCGGGTGATCGGTGTCTTCGACCAGGTCCTCCGCGTCGAGATCCACATCCTGAATGCGCTGGTCATCGGGTTCTGTCATGGTGTTCGCCCCCTTCCAGTCAGGGGTTGCCCTGGACGATAGCCGCGAAACGGCATGTTTGGCGCGGTCCGGCCGGGCAGTAGGAGGAGTGCCACAACCGCAACCCCCACAAAGGAGAGCGAAGGCGTATGCAGCCGAACGACAACCTCTGGACCTACCGTCAGGGCGTACAGGATCCCACCAGGACCCTGGACGTGACCGGATTCACGGTCGAGGCGACAGACGGAAAGATCGGCTCAGTGGACGAGTCGAACTATGAGGTGGGCGAGAGCTACCTCGTCGTCGACACCGGTCCGTGGATCTTCGGTAAGAAGGTCGTCCTGCCTGCCGGCACGGTCACCGAGATCGATCCGCAGGAGCAGAAGGTCTTCGTCGCGCGTACGAAGGAAGAGATCAAGGACGCTCCCGAGTACGACGAGACGACCTTCAAGGACCCGCTCTACCGAGACCAGCTCGGCGGTTACTACAACCGCTTCTGACGGGTAGTCCACAACCAACCGCGGGCCGTCCCCCTTCCGGGGGACGGCCCGCTTGTTTTAACATCGACATATGAATAATCGTTCAAATGTCGCAGTGGCGATCGCCCCCGACGCGTGCGTCGACGCCGAGCGGGTGGCCCACGTCCGTTCCGTGATGCCCGACGACGGCCTGGTCGGCGACCTTTCCGAGGTGTTCGGGCTGCTCTCCGATCCCGGGCGGCTCCGGCTGCTGGCCGCCCTGCTCGAAGGCGGCGAGATGTGCGTGTGCGACCTGGCGGCGGCCACCGGGCAGAGCATGTCGGCGGCCTCCCACGCACTGCGGCTGTTGCGCAGCCACCGGGTGGTGAAGGTGCGGCGGGCCGGCCGGATGGCCTACTACCAACTGGCCGACTCCCACGTGCGGCTGCTGTTCGACCTGGCCATCACCCACATGCGACACGATGGGAAGACAAGTGAGTGATCACGGGCACGGCCACGCCGTCTCGCAGGACGCCGACCGGCGTTACCTGAGCGCGGCGCTGGCGCTCATCGTCGCCTTCATGGCCGTCGAGGTGGTGATCGGCTTCGTCGCCGGATCGCTGGCCCTGATCACCGACGCCGGTCACATGCTGACCGACGCCTTCGCCATCTTCTTCGCCCTGGTCGCCATGCGGATCGCCGCCCGCCCGCCGCGCGGCGGCTTCACCTACGGCCTGAAGCGCGCCGAGATCATCTCGGCGCAGCTCAACGGCATCACCCTGCTGCTGCTCGCCGCCTTCTTCGTGTACGAAGGCGTGCGGCGGCTCATCTTCCCTCCCGAGGTCGAGGGCCTCTTCGTCGTCTTCACGGGCCTCGCGGGCATCGTGATCAACCTGATCGCGACCTGGCTGCTGCGCCGGGCCGACCGGTCGCGCCTCAACGTCGAAGGCGCCTACCAGCACATCCTCAACGACCTGTTCGCCTTCATCGCGACCACGATCGCCGGTCTCGTCGTCTACTACACCGGCTGGACCCGCGCCGACGCCGTGGCCGCCCTGGTCGTCGCCCTGCTGATGGTCAAGGCGGGGTGGGGGCTCGTGCGCGACGCCGGCCGGGTCTTCATGGAGGCCGCCCCCGTGGGCCTCAACCCCGCCGAGACCGGGCGCCGGCTGGCCGGCATCCCCGACGTCGTCGAGGTGCACGACCTGCACATCTGGGAGGTCACCTCCGGCTACGCCGCCCTCTCGGCGCACATCCTCGTCAACCCCGGCGCCGACTGCCACGCCGCCCGGCTGGCGGCCGAGAAGCTGGTCCATGACGCGTACGGGATCGAGCACACCACCCTCCAGGTCGACCACGCCCACCCCGACGTGCTCTCCATCGGCGACGGCCACTGCGCCGACCCCCACGGACCCGTCCACCGGCGTGAAGAATGAGCCTCCCCGCGTTGGTGATCTACGGCCTGGGCCTGGCCCTGGCCTTCGGTCATCGGAGCTGGGCCCAGTGGCGGGCCACCGGGAGCACCGGCTTCGTCGGCATCCGAGAGCCGGTCCTCAGCCTCGGCTGGTGGGGCGGGATGCTCTTCGTCCTGAGCATCGCGCTCACGGTGGCCGCGCCGATCCTGGAACTGGCCGGGATCACCCCGGCGACGGTCGAGCCTATGGCCGTCGGGCTCGTGTTCGCGGTCGCCGGGCTGATCCTGACCCTGGCCGCGCAGAACGCCATGGGCGCCTCATGGCGCGTCGGCGTCGACGCGGACGAACGCACCGACCTGGTGACCACCGGCGTCTTCGGGCTGGTGCGGAACCCGATCTTCACCGCGATGGTCGTCGCCCTGATCGGGCTCCCCTTCCTGGTGCCGACCTGGGTGTCGCTCGCCGCTCTCCTGTCGCTGGTCGCGGCGGTCGAGATCCAGGTCCGGGTGGTCGAGGAGCCCTACCTCGCCCGGGTCCACGGGGCGGCGTTCACCACCTACATGGCCCGGACGGGCCGGTTCGTCCCGAAGATGCGGCCCTAGTCGGTCGCCTTGGGGGCGGCCGGCTTGGCCGGGACCGCGCGGGAGACGCAGACGACCTTGGCGCCCTCCGGGGCCTCGGGGCCGTCGCTGGAGAACGACGGGCCCTCGGGGGAGGTCGGCTGCGCCGCCTCGACGCCCGCCTCGCCCGCCGGGATCGCGGCCTCCGTCTTGCCGAACTCGATCACCTCTCCCGGCTTGCCGGGGAACGGCTTCGCGGGCAGGGCCGCCGCGTCACCTTCGGGAAGGGGTGCGACGGTCACCGTGCCGGCGAAGTCGCCCGGCTCGCCGGGCGGCAACGGAACCGCCGGCGCGACGGCCGCGGTCTCACCCTGCTCGCCGGGCTCGCCGGGCATCGCCGGGATCGCCTTGGTGACGGAGAGGCTGGCCACCTTCTTGCCGTCGATGGTGACGACGCCTTCCTTGATCTCGACGCCCTCGCCCCCGGCCGTGCACACGAGGGTGCCCGCGACCGGCTTGAGGATCGGAGCGTCGTCGGTGGCGTTGGCAGCGCCGGTCACGCCGAAGGTCACGGCCAGGGCCAGGAGGCCGGTCAGGGCCAGGCGGCGGTGTTTCACGTGGAACATCTCCTTCGTTCGGTTGATCAGCCACACTGGCGGCGGGTACCTGAAGCCAGCCTGAAGACCGGCTCTTCAGGTTGGCTTTAGGTGCTCTTTGCCAGGCTGGCCGCATGCGCGTGCTGCTGGTGGAGGACGAACGGCGTCTGGCCGACCTGGTGAAGTCGGGGCTGGCCGACGAAGGGTTCGCGGTCGACGTCGCGCACGACGGCGCCGAGGGCCTGTGGCTGGCGGGGGAACACGACTACGACGCGATCGTGCTCGACGTGATGCTCCCCCGGCTCAACGGCTACGCCGTCTGCCGCCGTCTCCGCGACGACGGCAACTGGACCCCGATCATGATCCTCACCGCCAAGGACGGCGAATACGACGAGGCGGAGGCGCTCGACACCGGCGCCGACGACTTCCTGTCGAAACCGTTCTCCTATGTGGTCCTGCTGGCCCGGCTCCGCGCGCTGGTCCGGCGTGGCAAGGCGGCCCGGCCGGTCGCGCTGACCGTGGGGGACCTGGTCGTCGACCCGGCCGGGTTGCGCTGCCGCCGGGGTGAGGCCGACATCGCCCTCACGCCCAAGGAGTTCGCCGTGCTGCACGCGCTGGCCAGACGTCCGGGTGAGGTCGTCTCCAAGGCCGACCTGCTGGCGCAGGCGTGGGATTTCGCGTACGACGGCGATCCGAGCATCATCGAGGTCTACGTCAGCGCGCTGCGCCGGAAGATCGACGCGCCGTTCGGCCGGACGTCCCTGGTCACCGTCCGGGGCGCCGGTTACCGGCTGGAATCATGAGCGGCTGGTCGGTGCGCCTGCGCGCCACCGTGACGGTCACCGTCATCGTGGCGGTCGCGCTCGGCGTCGCCGCCGCCGTGCTGGTCGGGGTGCTGCGGACCAGCCTGGTCACCGGCACCGCCGCCGAGGCGGGCCGCCGGGCCGACCAGGTCGCGACGCTGATGGCCGCCCCGGCCGCCCCGCTCGGGCCGATCGTGTTCAACAGGGTGGACGCGGCGGTCACCGGCGCCGGCACGCTCGTGGTCACCGAGCCGGGGGAGCCGATCGGCGGCTCGACCGGGGTCACCAGGCCGGTCGGCGGCACGATCGCGATCACCGACCCGAACGTGATCGTCGGGCAGCTCGATCCGGCGTTGCCCATGGGCACCGCGGCCGCCGACGACGGATACGTCACCGCCACCCGGGCGCTCGACGCGACGACCACGGTCTCGGTCCGGGCGTCACTGTGGCCGACCCAGATGGCGCTGGGCACCCTCACCTGGGTGCTCGTCATCGGGATCCCGCTGCTGCTGGCCATGGTGGCCGCGCTGACCTGGTTCTCGGTCGGCCGGGCGCTCGCGCCGGTGTCGGCGATCCGCGCGAAACTGGCCGACATCACCGCCCGCGACCTGCACCAGCGGGTGCCGGAATCGCGAGCCCGTGACGAGATCGCCGCCCTGGCCAAGACCGTCAACGGCACCCTCGACCGGCTGGAGACCGCCGTCGGCCTGCACAAACGTTTCGTCGCCGACGCCGCGCACGAGCTGCGCAGCCCGATCGCCACCCTGCGCACCCGGCTGGAGATCGGCGAACGCGACGCCCCCGCGCTGGCCAAGGAGTCGCTGACCGACGTCACCCGGCTCCAGTCGCTCGCCGCCGACCTGCTGGTGCTGGCGCGGCTCGACGCCGGTGAGCCGCTGCGCCTCCAGGAGGTCGACCTGGGGCAACTCGCGACGGAGGAGGCGCTGCGCACGCCCGTACCGACGAATCTGGACATCGCACCCGGCGTCGTGGTGCAGGGCTCCCCCGCCCAGCTCACCCGAGTGATCACGAACCTGATCGCCAACGCCGTGCGGCACCGCGAAGAGTCGATCTCCGTACGCGTCGTGCCCGGCCCCGTGCTCGAAGTGCTCGACGACGGGCCGGGCATCCCGGCGGAGCACCGGGAGACCGTCTTCCACCGGTTCACCCGGCTCGACGAGGCCCGCGACCGCGACGCCGGTGGGGCCGGGCTCGGGCTCGCCATCGCGCGCGAGATCGTCGTCGCCCACGGCGGCACGCTGACGATCGAGGACAGCCCGCGCGGCGCGTTGTTCCGGATGACCCTTCCCTAGATGCCCATCTCGGCTGCGACGTGAGCGATCGCTCGACGCTCAGCGGAGCATTCGCGTGAGTCACCCGACGACCTCGGCACTCTGGTTCCGTGGCGCGATCAGCCCCAGCGATGGAAGCAACATGAGCACGGCGATCCCGGTCAGGACGGAAGCCACCCACACAGGCCCCAGGTCACGGGAACCCGACAACGCTACGGCCGCGATCGCCGGGCCGGCGGCGGCTCCGATGTTGAGCGCGGCGGTCGCGTAGGAACCACCCATGGTGGGCGCTGCTGACGCCGCATAGAGCACGCGCGCGATCAGGGTGCTTCCCACCGCGAACGCCAAGATGCCCTGGACGAAGACCAGGATCAGCAGCAGCACAGGGTGTGTCGCGACGAGTGCGAGAGCCAGCCACCCCAAGAGCAGGAGGGGAGAGGCTACGCCGAGAATCCGACGAGGGTGGCGGTCGGAGAGCCGCCCGGCAGTGGTGACTCCGACGAAGGATCCGATGCCGAACAGCACGAGGGCCAGCGGCACCCACACCTCATCCAATCCGGCGGTCTCGGTCACGACGGGTGCGAGGAAGGTGAAGGCGGCGAAGGTGCCGCCATTGACCAACGCTCCGAGCAACATTGTCATGAGCACTCGGGGCGCTCGAAGCTGGGCGAGCTCGAAAGCCAGAGACGCACCGGCGTGCGACCCTTCCGGTGCCGGCTCCGTAGGGGGGCGGACCCTGGTGAGGATTCCGACTGCCGCGGGGACGCACACCAGCGCGACCGCCCAGAACGTCGCTCGCCACCCCAACGCGGTGCCGAGCAGTGCGCCCGCAGGGACGCCTGCGACGGTGGCGATCGTCGTACCGGACAGGAGGACCGCCAGGGCACGCCCCTTCTGGTCCGGGGCCACAAGACCGGTTGCGGTGCTGAGCGCGACCGCCAAGAAGCCGGCGTTGGCAACCGCGGCCAAGACACGGGTGGCGAACAGCACGGAGAAGGACGGGGTGCTCGCGGCGACGACGTGGCAGAGAGCGAAGATCACCACGCATCCAAGGAGCACGGTCCGTGCGGGCCACCGACGGGCAAAGGCAGCCATGACGGGCGCGCCGACGATCATCCCGACCGCGAAGGCCGAAGTGAGCAGTCCGGCGGTCCCGACCGAGACATCGGGGCTGGTGGCGATGTCCGGCACGAGGCCGGCGAGCATGAACTCCGAGGTACCCATGGCGAAGACCGCGAGGGCAAGCAGATAGAGAGCAGGGGCCATCGAGTTACTCCGAGGCAAGGAACGGACAGAAGGCGTCTCGTCACCACGGCCAGCCCGATGGGGTACCCGAACAGCCGCCCACGCATACGGCGGCGGGCGGGAGGCTAGAAGCTCAGTGGTTCAGGGGGCTGACGGCGTGACCGAAAGCCCCCACAGTGTCCGACTCGGGGCTCGACATGGACGTCACTCTACTGATGACCAACCGGCACCCGCACCTAGAACTCCAGCCACTGCTGCATGCGGGTGATCAGCTCTTCGGCGTCGACGGGCTTGGTGACGTAGTCGCTGGCGCCCGCCGACAGGGTCTTCTCACGGTCGCCGTGCATGGCCTTGGCGGTGACCGCGATGATCGGCAGGTTGGCGAAGCGGGGCATCTTGCGGATGGCGGCCGTGGCGGCGTAGCCGTCCATCTCGGGCATCATGATGTCCATCAGGACGAGGTCGACGTCTTCATGGCGGGCCAGCACCTCGATGCCCTTGCGGCCGTTCTCGGCGTACAACACCTGCATTCCGTGCAGTTCCAGGATGTTGGTCAGCGCGAAGACGTTGCGGACGTCGTCGTCCACCACCAGGACCTTCCGGCCGACCAGGCCGGTGTCGACGTTTTCCACAGCCTGTGGACGCTCGTCGGGGCTCGCCTCCACCAGCGGCAACACCGCGCCGGGGTCCTGGGCGGTCAGGTGGAGCGTGATGCGTTCGCGCAGCTCGTCGAGGCTGGGCAGGCGCTCCAGCGGCTGGGTGTTCGACCGGCCCTGGAGCAGGTTCTCCTGCGGGCGGGTCAGGGTCCGCGTGTGGTGGGCCAGGATCGGGAGCTCCCGCAGGGCGTGGTGCTCGTCGAGGCGGCGCAGGAACTCGGCGGCGGCGTCTTGCGGCATGCCGAGATCGAGCACGATGCACTGATATCCGCCCTGCATCAGCGCGGTCATCGCCGTGTCGGGGTCGTTGGCCGTCGACACCCAGACCGGGCCGTGCGACTCGCCCAGATCGGCGACCACCGACTCGGCGAGCTGGGCCAGCAGGCCGTTCGGGCGCGACTCGACCACCAGCAGGTGGCGGCCCTCGCGGGTGAGCGGGATCTGCGCGATCCGCCGCGGCGGATCGAGGCGCGGCGGCTGGCTCAGCGGCATCGCCTCGGCCAGCGGGATGAACAGGCTGAACGTCGACCCTTCGCCGAGCCTGCTGATCGCCCTGATCTCGCCGTCGAGCAGCGCCGCGATCTCGCGGCTGATCGACAGGCCCAGCCCGGTGCCGCCGTAGCGGCGGCTCGTGGTGCCGTCGGCCTGCTGGAAGGCGTCGAAGATCTGCGACAGGTTGCCCTCGGCGATGCCGATGCCGGTGTCGACGACGTGGAAGGCCAGCATGTCGTTCTGCGAACGCTCGATCCGCAGCTCCACCGAGCCGCGTTCGGTGAACTTGATCGCGTTCGACAGGAGATTCCTGAGCACCTGGCGGAGACGCTGCTCGTCCATGAGCAGATGGGTCGGCACGTCGGGCCCCACGACGACGTCGAAGCGCAGGCCCTTCTCGGTGGTCAGCGGCCGGAAGGTCGCCTCGACGTAGTCGAGCAACTGCCGCAGCGGCATGGCCTCCAGCGTGATGTTCATCTTCCCGGCCTCGATCTTCGACAGGTCGAGGATGTCGTTGATGAGCTGGAGCAGGTCGGTGCCGGCCGAGTGGATGACGTTGGCGTACTCGACCTGCTTGGCGGTGAGATTGCGGGCCGGGTTCTGCGCGAGCAACTGGGCCAGGATGAGCAGCGAGTTCAGGGGTGTACGCAGCTCGTGGCTCATGTTGGCGAGGAACTCGCTCTTGTACTTGGACGCCAGCGCGAGCTGCTGGGCCCGGTCTTCGAGCTCCTGGCGGGCCTGCTCGATCTCGCTGTTCTTCGTCTCGATGTCGCGGTTCTGCTGGGCCAGCAGCTCGGCCTTCTCCTCAAGCTCGGCGTTGGAGCGCTGGAGTTCCTCCTGCCGGACCTGGAGCTCGGTGGCCAGACGCTGCGACTCGACCAGCAGGGTGTCGGTGCGCGCGTTGGCGACGATCGTGTTGACGTTCACGCCGATCGTCTCGACGAGCTGGCTCAGGAACGTGCGGTGGATCGCGGTGAAGCGGCTGAGGCTGGCCAGCTCGATCACGCCCAGGACCTGGTCTTCCACCACGATCGGCAACACGATCAGGTTGACCGGGCCGGCCGCGCCGAGGCTGGAGGAGATCGTCAGGTAGCCGGGGGCGATGTCCTCCACCAGGATCGGCTGCTTCGCCACCGCGGCCTGGCCGACGAGGGACTCGCCGAACTCGAACCGGCGGTCGTGGTCGCGGTGGCCGTAACTGCCGACCACCTGGAGGGTGCCGGTCTCCTCGACCAGGAGGAAGGTGCCGTATTGGGCGTTGACCAGCGGGGCCAGTTCGTTCATGACGAGTTCGGCCACCACCGCGAGGTCGCGGTGGCCCTGGGTCAGGCCCGAGATGCCGGCCAGGTTGGTCTTCAGCCAGTCTTGCTGCTGGTTGGCGAGCGTCGTCTCGCGGAGCGACTTCACCATCGAGTTGATGTTGTCCTTCAACTCGGCGACCTCGCCGGAGGCGTCGACGGTGATCGACCGGGTCAGGTCACCCGACGTCACGGCGCTGGTCACCTCGGCGATGGCGCGCACCTGGCGGGTCAGGTTCCCGGCCAGCTCGTTGACGTTCTCGGTGAGGCGCTTCCACGTGCCGGAGACACCCTCGACCTCGGCCTGGCCGCCGAGCCGGCCTTCCGAACCGACCTCGCGGGCGACGCGGGTGACCTCGGCGGCGAAGCTGGAGAGCTGGTCGACCATCGTGTTGATGGTGGTCTTCAGTTCGAGGATCTCGCCCCGGGCGTCGACGTCGATCTTCCTGGTCAGGTCGCCCTGCGCCACCGCCGTGGTGACCTGGGCGATGTTCCGCACCTGATTGGTGAGGTTGTTGGCCATCGAGTTGACGTTGTCGGTGAGGTCCTTCCACGTGCCGGCCACGTTGGGCACGCGGGCCTGGCCGCCCAACTGGCCCTCGGTGCCCACCTCGCGGGCCACGCGGGTGACCTCGTCGGCGAAGGCGCTCAGCGTGTCGACCATCCGGTTCAGGGTCGCGGCCAGAGCCTCCACCTCGCCCCGGGCCTCGATGGTGATCTTCTGACTGAGGTCGCCCCGGGCCACCGCCGTGGCGACCTGGGCGATCGACCGCACCTGACTGGTCAGGTTGGACGCCATCACGTTGACGTTGTCGGTCAGGTCCTTCCACGTTCCCGACACGCCCCGCACGGTGGCCTGGCCGCCCAGGTTCCCCTCGGTGCCGACCTCGCGGGCGACGCGGGTGACCTCGTCGGCGAAGGCGCTGAGCTGGTCGACCATCGTGTTGATGGTTTCCTTGAGCTCCATGATCTCGCCGCGGGCGTCGACGCGGATCTTCTGGGTCAGGTCGCCCTTGGCGACCGCCGTCGTGACCTCGGCGATGGAGCGGACCTGGGCGGTGAGGTTGTCGGCCATGACGTTGACCGACTCGGTGAGGGCCTTCCAGGTGCCGGACACGCCCTTCACATCGGCCTGGCCGCCCAGCCGCCCTTCGGTGCCGACCTCGCGGGCGACTCGGGTCACCTCGTCGGCGAACGAGCTGAGCTGGTCGACCATCGTGTTCAGGGTGTTCTTGAGCTCCAGGATCTCGCCGCGCGCGGAGACGGTGATCTTCTGGGAGAGGTCGCCCCGGGCCACCGCCGTGGCCACCTGGGAGATGTTGCGGACCTGGTCGGTGAGGTTGCCGGCCATGTAGTTGACCGAGTCGGTGAGGTCGCGCCAGGTGCCGGAGACGCCTTTCACGTCGGCCTGGCCGCCGAGGCGTCCGTCGGTGCCGACCTCGCGGGCGACGCGGGTGACCTCGTCGGCGAACGAGCTGAGCTGGTCGACCATCGTGTTGATGGTGTTCTTCAGTTCGAGGATCTCGCCCCGGGCGTCGACGGTGATCTTCTGCGACAGGTCGCCCTTCGCGACCGCCGTGGTGACCTGGGCGATCGACCGCACCTGGTCGGTGAGGTTGCCGGCCATGAAGTTGACGGAGTCGGTGAGGTCGCGCCAGGTGCCGGAGACGCCTTTCACGTCGGCCTGGCCGCCGAGGCGTCCGTCGGTGCCGACCTCGCGGGCGACGCGGGTGACCTCGTCGGCGAAGCTCGAAAGCTGGTCGACCATCGTGTTGAGGGTGTTCTTCAGCTCCAGGATCTCGCCCCGGACGTCCACGGTGATCTTCCTGGACAGGTCGCCCTTCGCCACCGCCGTGGCCACCTGGGCGATGTCGCGCACCTGGTCGGTCAGGTTGCCCGCCATGGCGTTCACGGAGTCGGTGAGGTCTTTCCAGGTGCCGGAGACGCCCGGCACGTCGGCCTGACCGCCGAGCTGGCCCTCCGTGCCGACCTCGCGGGCGACGCGGGTCACCTCGCTGGTGAACAGGGAGAGCTGGTCGACCATGCCGTTGAAGACGGTCGCGATCTCCTTCAGCAGGCCGTCGCCGTCGTCGGTGGGGAGCCGGGTGCCGAAGTCGCCGTCGCGGACCGCCGTCAGGCCGGCGAGCAACTGGCGGAGATCGAGTTCCCGTTCACGCTTGATCGTGTCCACACCCGCTCCATCTTCCCTCGTTTGGCGTTTCCACCGTAGAACCTGAACCTGGCCGGGTCATCACGCGTACCTCCCGCTGATGAGCGCGATTCGGCTATTGGCGACCGGCCTCGTACTGATGCTGGTCGTCGCCTGTTCCGGTACGGATCCAGCGGATCCTGACGTGCGGTTCTCCCTGGAGATGATTCCCCACCACCGGCAGACGCTGCAGCTCGCCGAGATGGCCAAAGGACGGGCGTACAGCGACTGGATCAAGACGGCCTCGGCCGAGATCAGGGCGCAGGGACCGGCGGACCTGCAGATGATGGCGAGCTGGCTCTCCACCTGGGAGATCCCCGAACCCCCCGGCGGCGCCCGCCCCATCGGCCCCGGGAACGTCACCGACGCGGAGTTCGCGAAACTACAGGGCCTCACCGGGCAGGCCTTCGACAACACCTGGTACGGCATCATGTCGCGGCACCTGGAATCCGGCATGACGATCGGCCGCATCGTGCTCGCGGTCGGCGACCACTTCCCGACGGCCGACCTCGCCCGCCGGCTGGTCAACGATCAGGAGAAGATGCTCGCCGAGATCGGGCGTCAACTGGCCTAGGCTGGGCGGTAGTCGAAACCCCGGGAGGCGATGCCAGTGGCGAACGACCTCCTCCTTTCCCTCGACCTCGACCAGATGGCCGTGCCCTCGGTCCGGCGCAGCGTGCACGACTGCGCGGGAGCGGTCGGGCTGTCGGGGGTGGGGCTCGACGATTTCGTGCTCGCCGTCCATGAGGCGGTGACCAACGCGATGCGCTATGCGCAGTCACCGCGGGTGCTGCGGTTGTGGTGCGAAGACGACCGGGTGTTGTGCGAGGTGTCGGACGGGGGGCCGGGAATCGCGGGCGGGCCGTCCCGGACGCCTACGGGCGGGCGAGGGTTGTGGCTGATGCGTCGGCTGACGACGATCGTGGTGAGCACGGCGCCTGAGGGGACTACGGTGCGGCTGACCGTGGGGTTGTCGCGAGGCTGAGGCGTTCCGGCTCATCGCCGGCGGAGAGACACGCGTTGGGAAGAGTTCTCGGTGCGGTTCTCGCGGGCGGGATCGGGCCGAGTTGTTCGGGAGCTGGCATTTGTCACCAAGGTTGCCGCTTACTGGTAACTCCGGCGAAGCGAGGTTCGTACCTCAGCTGGCTCTGAGGCCGGGAGGTTGCCTCTTGGCTATGGCATGGCGGGTCCGGACCTGTGCGGAAGTCCCCCTCGCGGTTGATGTGGCTGAGAGCGGGTTCCTGTGAGGCCGGCTCGTACGGGCGCGGGCGCCTGTCGGTTGTCCTGGAAGAGCCGGTTCGGTGCCGATCGGGTGGTCGACTGTGGGAGTGTGGGAGCCGGTATCGGCGGGATTCGCGGTGCCTCCGGCGGGGCCGGAGTGGGCTGACGCAGGAGTTCGTGCGGGGCTAAGCTCGTGGCTCACCTGGGGTCTCGTCTCTTTCGCTGATAGCAGAGCCCCCCTCGGTACGGCTTTCGCGGCTGAAATCCTCGGGGGGATAAAGTGTTGTATTCGGCGCGCGGCCCGGGGGCGGAACCGGGCGTTTGTCTCACCCGGGAAATGGGGTCATCACTATGAAGAAGCTGCTCCTTCTTGCCATCGTTGCCGTCGTTGGCCTGCTGTTCTGGCGTAAGGTCCAGGCCGATCGGGCCGAGCTCGACCTCTGGACCGAGGCGACCGGCAGCGAGAACTGATCTTCGTGATCAAGCTGGCCTGCCTCGACCTGGCGGGCACCACGATCGGCGACATCGCCCTGGTCGAACGGGCGTTCGCCGAGTCGATCGCGACACAGGGAATCGTCCCCGGGACCAGCGCGTACGCACGCGCGATGGTGCATGTGCACCGGTCCCGGGGATGCCCCAAGATCGACGTATTCCGGGGCATCTTCCCCGACAACGAGGCGCAGGCTCAGGCCGCCAACCTGACCTTCGAGCGCTCCTACGAGGGGTCCATCGAGCGTGCCGGCGTCACGCCGCTCCTCGGGACCGTCGAAGCGCTCGAGAAGCTCCGCGGGGCCGGGATCAAGATCGCCCTCGTGACCGGGTTCTCCCGCGGCACGATGGGCCGCATCCTGGGCGCCCTCGGCTGGTACGACCGCGTCGACCTCGCCCTTTCGCCCGAAGACTGCGGACGTGGACGGCCCTACCCGGACATGATCCTCACCGCCGTCATGAAGCTGGGAATCGAGGACGTCCGCGAGGTCGCCGTCGCCGGCGACACCGAGAGCGACATGCTCTCCGCGCGGCGCGCGGGGGCCTCCGTGGTGGCCGGAGTGCTGACGGGGGTGCACAGCCGTGATCGGCTGACCGCCGGCGGGGCCACCCACATTCTGGAGTCGATTGCCGATTTCCCGGGCGTTGTCATGGGGAGCGACGTGGCTGCCGTCCGGTGAGTGGCGGGCACGTTGAGATCCTTGCTACGGTGTAGCGACGTCTGCTTGGTGCGGGCGCAATCGGGGCCTTAGCTCAGCTGGCAGAGCGCCTGCTTTGCAAGCAGGATGTCAGGAGTTCGAATCTCCTAGGCTCCACCTTCGAATGACTTGTGGTCGACGCCCCTTCGGGGCGGCTTTCACAAGTCCTTCTCGGTCCTCTACGGGGGGACGACCCCCCGAACCCCCCGATGCGGAAGGGGCTTTCGCCCCCTCGCGCTCCCCCTGGCCGCTTCGCGGCCCTGCGTCGCTTTCGCGCCGGGGTCGCTGTGCTCCCTTGCGAAGGGCTCCGCCCCTCGCGCTCCCTGGCAGGGCCTCGCTTCGCTCGGATGGATCTCGCTTTGCTCGAATTCTTGTCCCTGAGAGAAGCGCGTATTCCGGCCGTGGGTCTGCGTCCATGCCGACGTCCGAACTTGCATATGGAACCTGCGGCGTTTATCCACTGGCTGGGCCAGACATCTACTCAACCGTGCCGATTGACCTGTCAGTAGATTCTCGATCGCCGACTGGTCGGCATCGTTGTTCGCCTATGAAACACGAATGGATGTGACTGGGCGGGGGTGGTCAATGCGCACGGCCGTCACAAGCCTGATCGGTCTTCTGCGTCGCAGGGTGCATGTGTGATGCCGGTCAAGTGCAGTCCAGGTCGAAGCGATTGCCCCTCCAAAGACGATAAGTCCGTGGATCTGCTGACATGCCGGTGAACGCTGGCTGTGTCACGGAGGCGTACACGCAAGAGCCCATGTTCGTGCGGCGAGGGGCAGGGAAGCGCTGTGGGCACGGTGGTGAGGGCGGCCGGGTGAGCGAGCTCAACGGGGATGAGGGGTTGCTGCCGCCGTCAGCCGGCGGGGCGGCGAGCAGTGTGGATGAGCAGGTCACCGCTGCGCAGAGTGGCGTGCGAAGTTGGGTTCGGCAGGCTGCGGGACTGTCGGCGTGGTGGATGGTGTGGGCCACGGAACGAGTGGCCCGGATGGTCCCGGGCCACTCGTGGCGGCTACTGCATCGGCTGGCAGGGCGGTGTCTGGAAGACGATGCCGTCGAGGAAGTTGCCGAACGCGCCGCCGCCCGCAGAGGAGACGGCGCGGAAGGAGAACCGGGTCGTGGTCTGGCCGGCCGGGACCGTGTAGGTGCCGGTGTACTGGCGCCAGGCGGTGTTGTCGGTGGCGATGTTGGGTGAGGTCGCCCCGTCGGGGGTCTGGGCCACGGTCGCGCCCGGTGCGCCGATGAGCACCTGCATGACGTCGGTGCCGGCGCGGCCGCGGTGCCAGATCGACCAGGTCATGACGGTGCCGGGCACGGTGGGCACGTCCTGGTAGAGGGTGGAGGGCTGGGTGGCGTTGAGTTCGGCGAACTGCTGGCCGTCGGCGGCGGGCACGCCCTGGTAGCCGCTGCGCCAGATCTCCAGGAACCCGTCGGTGGCGGTGGTGCGCCAGCCGGCGGCAGGGTTGGTGGACGCGTCGGGGATGTCCCAGCGGGCCGTGGCGACGGGCGGGGCCTCGAAGCTGCTGTTGGCCAGGCCGATCGGGTTGGTGACGCAGGTGACGACGACCGTGACGGTCGCGGTGCTGGTGCCGCAGGCCGTGCTGATCGTGTAGGTGAAGGTGTCGGTGCCGCTGCGGCCCGCCGGCGGGGTGTAGACGATCGTGCTGCCGGTGATCGTCGCGGTGCCGTGGGCGGGGGTGCCGATGGAGGTGATCGTCGCTCCGGCACCCGTGTCGTTGGTCAGGACCGGGATGGTGACCGGGGTGTCCTGCGGGGTTGTGATCGTGTCGTTGACGGCGGTGGTCGGCGAGATGGTGCCGCCGTTGACGATCTGGATCGGGGGTGCCGGGGTGTTGCCGCCGAGCTGGCCGGGGAAGGCGATGACGCTGCTGATGCCGCTCGGGCGGATGGTCATGCTCCGGCCGACGGTGCCGGGCTTGACGCGGAAGGTGATGACCTTGGGCGCGGGGTCGGTCTTGGTGCCGGACGACGGGATCGTCAGCGTGTTGCCGCTGATGGTGCCGGGGCCCGACTGGCTCACGACGTCGGCGTTGGCCAGCAGTGTGGAGATGTCCCAACTGGTGGTGTAGCTGCGCACGAGGAGCGGCCACTTGGCGGTGCTGTGCGCCAGGCGGAGGGTGAAGGTCGAGCCCGGCGCGATCTGGCCGCCCCAGAGCGCCGGCGTGGTGTTCACGGCCACGTTGCCGTTGCCGAGCTGCATGCCGATGACGTTCTTCCAGTAGTAGTTCACCGGGTAGTTCGCCTGGCCCTGCCGTACACAGGACGCCGCCTTGGTCCGCGTGGACGGGGCCGCGTCCGCGGTTCCGGCGGCCATGACCTGGGCCGCCGCGGCGGTCACCAGGGTGAGCAGGGCGGCGGCGAAGGCGGACGTGCGCCGTTGTGACATCAAGACGTGCTCCGTTCTCCTAGATCAACTCCACGGAAACGTTACAGCTTGTGATCTTGAAGTCACGGCAAGTGAGGCGGGTGTTGATCACGTCGTGTCTGATCTTCGAGGTGAGGCCGTCCCGGCGGGCGGGCCTTGGCCCGCGATGCGGGCCGCGGCGGCTCATTCACGAACGAGCGGCCGGGGCGGTCGTCTCCACCGCCGCCGACCTCAACCGCTTCTCGCCCAGATGAAGACCACGGTGCCCGGCCCCGGACTCCACTACGCGGCTCCTCGTTTCTGCGGTCAGTCTTCTTCTGCTTCTTCTTCTCCGAAGATCTCCTCGGCGACTTCCGCCACCACGAAGCCGCCGACCAGACCCGCCGCGCCGGCCGCGGCGACGGCTCCCCAGCCGGGCCCCTCACGATGCTCGTGGTGACCGCCCTGGTGACCGCCGTGCTCGTGGTGACCGCCGTGCTGTTCGTAGCCCGGGTACGTCCCGTGCCCGGCGAATCCGTGCCGCGAGAGGCCGTGGAGCCAGCGGTCGATCTCGCTTGCCCAGTCGGTGTGCAGGACCTGGTCATGGCTGAGCTGGAAGCGGCCGACGGCGTCGCCCGAGTAGCCGCCTCCGCGCTTGTCGGCCTCCAGGATGATCTCCAGGCCGTGGGGGGCGGCGACGAAGGTCAGCTCGACCTCGTTGACGATCCCGGCGTGCTGGGCGGGCGGGTAGAACTCGATCTCCTGGTAGAACGGCAGTTCCTGGCTGACGCCGAACAGCCGCCCCACCTCCAGGTCCGCGGAGCGGAAGTGGAAGCCGAGTTGCGCGAAGGCCTGGAGCACGCGGGCCTGGGACGGCAGCGGCACGACCGAGAGCGGGTCGAGGTCGCCCTTGTCGACGGCCTTGGCGATCGCCACCTCGGTCCGGACGCCCAGCGCCATTCCCGTCAGGTGCCGGCCCGCGATCTCGGTGACGGGCAGCTCCCACGGCAGGCTCACCTGGAAGGTCAGGGCGCGCTCCTCTCCTTGGCGGAGGGTCAGCGGGCCGGAGACCTGAAACCGGAGGAACTCGCCCAGTCCTTCATGCTCGCCGTCGCCGTGCTCCAGCTCCACCCGTGCGACGAGGCCGAGCGTGACGTGCTCGATGTCGGCGTCGAAGTCGCCGCCCTTCAGGCGGACCTCTCCTGTCAGCAGCCCACCCGGTTCCACCCGCCCGTCGGCCAGGACGGTGTCCACGGTGGGGCCGCCGACGCCGAAGGCGCCGAGCATGCGTTTGAAGATCACGGTTTCCTCTCTCGAATCGTGTGACGATCGTCAGCGTTTGCGCCTGGCGTACAGGCCTTCCGCGACGGAGACGCCCAGGGCGGCGAGCCCGATCTGGACGGCGAGCTCGATCCAGTCGACGCCCCTGGTGTCCGCCACGCCCAGCACGCCGGCGACGGCGGTGCCGACGAGGGCGGCGGCGATGCCGACGACGATGGTCAGCCAGATCGGCAGGTGCTGGCGGCCGGGGAGGACGAGCCTGCCCAGTGCGCCGATGACGATGCCGATGACGATCGCGGTGACGAATCCGGTGATCTCCATGCGCCAGCTCCTCGGGCGGGGTGGAACCTGCACTCGTTCTGTCGGTAGCCACCCTATGTCGATTGCCGTATTGCGCAAGTGGGCAATTCAAAGGAAAGTGAGATGACGTACCGTGGCTGCATTGTCCGGGACGTATCGAGAGGACGGGACGTGGCGGCCGACCCCACCCCGCAGGCGCTTCACGAGGCGGCCGCCCTGTTCGGACTGCTGGCCGCCCCCGCGCGGCTGCACATCATCTGGGTGCTCGCGCAGGGCGAATGCGATGTGAGCAGCCTCGCCGAGCGGGTCGGTGGCGCGTTGCCCGCGGTCAGCCAGCATCTCGCCAAGCTGAAGCTGGCCGGGCTGGTGCGTTCGCGCCGTGAGGGCCGTCACGTGGTCTATCTGATCGACGACGAGGATGTGGTGATGACCGTCCGGCGGCTGCTGGGACGATCGGCCGAGCCCGCGACGGCGGAGCAGTCGCGTGGTCTGGGCGCCTGACAGCCCCTCCAGCGTTCCGTCTGCTTCCGATCGCGGCTCCGGGGTGTGCTCCGGCAGCACGCTGGAAGTGCTCAGGCATCTGGGCAGCGGTCCCCACGGCCTGACCGAGGCCGAGGCCGAGGCCCGGATGCTCGTTCACGGAGACAACGTGCTGCCCATGGCGCGGCCGCCGTCGTGGCCGCGGCGGCTGGCGGTCGCCGTGCGTGATCCGTTCGTGCTGGTGCTGCTCGTCCTCGGGCTGGTGTCCGCGCTGATCGCCTCGTGGGGGACGGCCGGAGTCATCGTGGCCCTGGTCGCGGTGAGTTGTGTGCTGCGGGTGCGCGGCGAGCGCGTCGCCGACCGCTCGACCTCGGCCCTGCGCCGCCTGGTCGCCACCACCGCCACTGTCGTGCGGCGCGTGGGTCCCGGGGCCGGGTCGGTCGCCCGTGAGATCCCCGTCGAGCAACTGGTGCCCGGTGACGTGGTGAAACTGGGGCCGGGCGATCTGGTCCCCGCCGACGTGCGCCTGCTGCGGGCCCGGGGGCTGACCGTCCACCAGGCCGCGCTCACCGGTGAGTCGGCCCCGGTGCCCAAGTCGGCCGACGACGTGCCGACCGGCGAAAGTCATCTGTGCTGGCAGGGCACCAGCGTCGCGTCGGGCAGCGGGCTGGCGGTCGTGGTCGCCACCGGAGCCGCCACCCGGCTGGCCGGCGCGGGCCGGGCGGCGATCGTGCGGGTCACGCCTTTCCGGCACTCGGTGAACGGCATCTCCTGGATGCTGGTCCGGCTCACCGTGCTCATTCCTCCGGTCGCCCTGCTCGCCAACGCCCTCGTCCACGATCGTGGGCCGGCCGCCCTGCCGTTCGCGCTGGCGGTCGCGGTCGGGCTGACGCCGGAGATGCTGCCCGTCATCGTCACCACCGTGCTGGCACGCGGCGCGGCCGTGCTGGCGCGCGACCGTGAGGTGATCGTGCGGCGGCTGCCGGCCCTGCACGACTTGGGCGCGATCGACGTGTTGTGCACCGACAAGACCGGGACGCTCACCCAGGATCACCCCGAGGTGGAGCGCGCCGTCGACGCCGACGGCAGGCCCGATCCGCGGGTGCTGCGCTGGGCCGCGGTCAACAGCTTCTGGACCCTCCACCTGGCCGACCTGCCCGCCCCCGACACGCTCGACGCGGCCATCCTGCGCGCGGCGGGCGACGGCGACCTGGAGAACGGGGTGGACGCCCTCCCCTTCGACCCGGTGCGCCGGCTGTCCGTCGCGGTGGTCGAAGGGCCCGCCTGGCGGCACACGCTCGTGATGAAGGGCGCGGTCGATGAGGTGCTCGAACGATGCGTGCTCGACGACCACGCGCGTGATCGTGCCAGGGCGACCGCGGCCGCCCTGGCGGCCGACGGCCTGCGCGTGCTGGCCGTCGCAGTGGGGGAAAGGACGCCCGGGCATCGGCCGCACGACGACGAGCGCGCCCTCGACCTGGTCGGTTTCGTCGGGCTGCTCGACCGCCTGGCCCCCGACGCCGCCCACGCCCTGACCGCGCTGGCCGAGCGCGCGGTCACCGTGAAGGTCCTGACCGGCGACCATCCGGAGACCGCCGCGCGGGTCTGCCGCGACCTCGGCCTGACACCCGGCGTCGTCGTCACGGGGGCCGAACTGGAGGCCCTGGCCGACGACGAACTGGCGGAACTGGCGAGCCGCACGACGGTGTTCGCCCGATGCACCCCCGATCACAAGGCCCGGGTGGTCCAGGCGTTGCGCCGGGCGGGGCACACGACCGGGTTCCTCGGCGACGGCGTCAACGACCTGCCCGCGATCGGCGCCGCCGACGTCGGCATCTGTCCCCGTGACGCCGTGGACGTCACCCGCGAGGCCGCCGACGTCGTGTTGGCGGCCAAGGATCTCACCGCCATCGACCAGGCCGTCGAGCTCGGCCGGGCGAGCACCGGCAACGTGGCGACCTACCTGCGGGTGGCCCTCTCGTCCAACTTCGGCAACGTGATCGCCATGGTCACGGCCGGCGTGATGTTGCCGTTCCTGCCGATGTTGCCCGGCCAGGTGCTGGTGCAGAACCTGTGCTTCGACGCCGCCCAGCTCGCCTTCGCCTTCGAGCGGCCCGACCCGGCGGTGACCCGCCGCCCGGCACGCCTGCGCCCGCGCGGGATCCTCGCCTTCATCGCCGCCTTCGGCGTTCTGAACGCGCTGGCCGACCTGGCCACGTTCACCGTCCTGCGCCTCGCCCTGCCCGAGGCCGACGGTCAGGCCGCCTTCCACACGGGCTGGTTCGTCGAGAACCTCTTCACGCAGGCCCTCGTCATGCTGCTGCTCCGGCCCACCCGGCGGGTGACGTGGCCGCTGGGCGTCGCGGTCGCGGGGCTCGCGGCGGTGGGCCTGCTGCTGCCCCTCTCCCCGTTCGCCTCCGTCCTGGGCCTGGTCACGCTGCCGGCCGGCTACTACCTCCTGTTGACGGCGGTGCTCTGCCTGTACGGCACGGCACTGGCCGTGCTGACCGGAAGTCATACTTGTAGACTTGCGCAAAGAAGCAAGTGATGACCCCCGGAGTGGCAAAGCATGCGAGTCGCGCGACAATCGAAGACGGCCACCGTGTTCCTCTGGACGCTGATCTGTCTCCTCGACCTCTACCAGGTGGCCCTGGCCGTCTGACGCCTCACCCCACCGGCAGCAGGGTCGCCAGCAGGTCGTCGAGGCTGACCAGGCCGGTCACCGCCCCGTCGGGACCGCGGACGACGGCGAGCTGGCCGTGCGCCTCCTGCAGCGCCGCGACGGCGTCGGAGACCGTCGTGCCGGGCGACAGGACGGGCAGCGGGTGGGCCAGGTTCGAGGCGGTCACCACGCTGCCCCTCCTCCGGGCGAGATAGGCGTCCCGCACGTGGACGACGCCGCTGGGCCCGCTCCCGTCGCTGACGATCAGACGGGTGTGGCCGCTGGCCGCGCTCACGTCGATGACCTCCTGAGGAGACGACGCGGCGGGCAGCGCGACGATGTCCCGCGCCGGGACCACCAGCGGTTCGATCGGCGTGCTGGGGGCGTTCAGGGCCTGGGTCAGCACCACGTGGTCGTCGGCGTCGATGAGCTTCAGCCGGCGCGACTCCTCCACCAGGTGCTGAAGCTGGTCGCGGGTGCGCGGTTGCGACTCGCCGTCGGTCGGCTGCACCCCGAACGCGCGCAGCAGCAGGTTGCTGATCCCGTTCAGCAGGGTGAGGACGGGCCGGACGACCATCGTGAAGCCCCGGAACGGCAGTGCCAGCAGCGTGGCCGACCGTTCGGGATGGGCGATGGCCCACGACTTGGGGGCCATCTCGCCGATGACCATGTGGAGGAACGTCACGATCGCCAGGGCGATGACGAACGCCACCACGTGCGCCATGGTGGCCGACAACCCCACGGCCTCGAACGCAGGGGTGAGCGTCCCGGCGATGAGCGGTTCGGAGACCACACCCAGTCCGAGAGAGCACAACGTGATGCCCAGTTGCGCGCCGGCGAGCATCAGCGACAACTCGCGGATGCCCGCGATCGCCGCCGTCGCCGCACGGCTGCCCTGGGCCGCGGCCTGTTCCAGCCGGTGGCGTTTGGCGGCGACGAGCGCGAACTCGGCCGCGACGAAGAAGCCGTTGCCCACCAGGAGCAGCAGCGTGAGCATCAGTCCGGTGGTGATGTTCATGACGACTCCTCCTGGGCGTCCGGCAGCGGTCGGAGCGTCACCCGGTCGGGCACGTGCCGGTCGATCGTGAGCACGCGGATCTCGGCACGTTTGGCGGCTCCCGCGTCCAGGGAGGGCGTGAGCGGCACCGACAGGACGTCGTCGGGGACGGCGAAGCGTTCGAGATGGTGCAGGATCAGGCCGGCGACCGTGTCGTACTCGTCCATGTCGGGCAGTTCGAGGCCGGTCTCCAGGGCGATCTCGTCGATGCGCAGAGCGGCGTCGACGGTCCAGCCGTCGCCGTCGCGCTTGACCGTGACGATCTCGGCGTCGTTCTCGTCGGTGATCTCGCCGACGAGTTCTTCCGCGACGTCCTCCAGCGTCACCAGCCCGGCCAGGCCGCCGTGCTCGTCGACGACGCAGGCGACCTCCTCGCCGCGGTGGAGCATCTCGGCCACCAGGTCGGGCAGTGTGATCGAGAACGGCACCACGAGGACGTCTCGGGCGATGTCGGCGACCTTCGTCGTGGCCGCCTCCGCGGGCCGGACCTTGACGAGTTCGCGCAGGCCGACGATGCCGACGACCTCGTCCAGGCGGGCGCCCAGCACCGGGTAGTGGGTGTGGCCGTGCCGGGCCAGGACCTCGTCGAGATCCGGCACGGCGGCCGAGCCGCTGATCGTCACGACGTCGACCCGGGGCACCATGACCTCTACGGCGGTGTGGTCGGAGAAGGCCAGCGCGCGGGCGAGGATGTCGGCCTGCTCGCCGGGCAGATGGCCGTGGCGTTCCGATTCGCCGATGATGTGGCCGAGCTCCTCCAGGGTCGCGCCGTGGTGGAGTTCCTCGACCGGCTCGATGCCGACCGCCCGCAGCAGGCGGTTGGCGGAGGCGTCGAACAGCTTGATGATCGGCCCCGCCACGGTCAGGTAGACGAGGGTGGAGCTCGCGAGGGCGCGGGCGAGGGCCTCCGACCGGGCCAGCGCGAGGTTCTTGGGCGCCAGCTCACCGAGGATCATCTGGATGACGGTGGCCACCACGAACCCGAGGACCAGCGCGACGGCGTCGACCGCGCCGGAGGGCACGCCGAGCGCGTCGAGGCCGGGGGCGATCAGCTCCGCGAGGGCGGGCTTGGCGATGAAGCCCACCACCAGGGCGGTCACCGTGATGCCGAGCTGCGCGCCCGACAACATGAACGACAACCGTTCCAGCACCTTCACGGCGCGGGCGGCCTGTTTGTCGCCTTCGGCGGCCTTCTGCGTGAGGGCCAGCCGGTCGGCGGTGACGTAGGCGAACTCCTGGGCCACGAAGTATCCGGTGGCGAAGGTCAGGACGAACACGGCGACGAGGCCGAGGAACACGCTCATTCCGGCGTCAGCCCACAAAGATCGCTGGGATGGTTACCGTCCGCTTCCACGTGCTGACTCCTGTCCGTTTCGTACCTTCTTGGGGTTCCGAACGAGCAGATGCCCACGGTCGTTCCAGGAATCAGGGGCCGGGTCCGGACCTGGTAGGAGACGGCGGCGACGGCCAGCGCCCAGCCGTATCCGCCGAACGCCAGCGACGCTGACACTCGCCAGGATCCCGCTCACGGTGCCGTACAGAGCGAGGGCCGGGGCGATCAGCCAGACCGGCGTCAGCGGCAGGAACCGGGGCACCCGCCTTCCGGCCAGCCACAACGTCCAGCGCGGGAAGACCATGCCCCACGGCCGCACCAGCCCCACCAGCAGGAAGACGGCCGGCGGCATGTACCAGGTCGGCCGGAACCCGCCGGGCTCGATGCCGGGGACGCCGGCCGCGCCGAGGGTGTGCAGGACGAGGTAGGGAAGGAACGCGCCGCACCCGGCGTACGCGATCCACCGCACCCTCGACGGCGCCGCGTGAGGCGCGGGACCGCGCCGGTACGACGCCCGCTCCGCATGCGCCCGGCCACCCCGGACGCGACGAGCAGCACGGCCACGCCCACCCACGTCGCGTCGGACAGGCCGACGTCCGGGATGCCGAGGAACGAGCGGTACCCCCAGAGCGCGGTCACCAGCAGCACGCAGCCGTACAAGTCGGCCCCTCCGCTCGCCGGGTAGCCCGTTCATGACGCCCACCGCCGCCACCGGCTGATCGGCATCGCCTGGTCATTGACGTGTCCCCTCATGTGGAAAGCCTGCTCAGGGCGAGGTCGGCGCGGTCGTGCCGGGCCGCAGAGCCGCCTGGACGATCCGGATCGCCTCAGCCGGGTCGATGCCGACGCTGGCGATCACCGCCGCGTAGTCGGCGGCGGCCTGGCGGGCGCGCTCCCGGCCCTCCTCGCCGGAGGCCGACACGAACGAGCCGGCGCGGCCCCGGGTTTCGATCAGGCCCGCCTCCTCCAGCTCCCGGTAGGCCCGGCCGACCGTGTTGACGGCCAGGCCCAGGTCGGCCGCGAGGTGGCGGATGGTCGGCAGGCGGGCGCCCACGGCCAGCGTGCGGTCGTGGATCTGCCGGGCGAGCTGGGCGCGTAGTTGTTCGAAGGGCGGCACCGGCGAGGCGGCGTCGATGACGATCATCAGGTGGTCACGACCCGCCGGGCCACCGTCGCGCTCGACGGCGTCCTGGTCCGGAGCGTGGCGAAGGCGGCCAGGCTGACGACCACGTAGGCCAGCGCGGCGGCGCTCCACCAGCCGGGAGCGGTGCCGACCAGCAGCACCATGGGCAGACTCCACTGCACGCTCGGGGTGGTGAGCTCGCGGGCGTCCTCCACCCGCATGACGACGTCGGCGGTCAGCGACTCCTCGTCCTCCGCCACGACCGGGTGACGGAGCAGGTGGCGCAGTTGCAGGGCGGAGATGGCGTACACGCCCACCAGGCCGATCAGCATGACGACGGTCAGTTCCCGTACGGTCGGGTCGGGAACGGCCAGGGCGCTTCCGGCCAGCAGGATCGAACCGGCGAAGACGGCGGCGGCGAAAACGGCGTACGGCAGGCCGAGCACGGTCCGCCAGCCGGGCTGTATCAGGTGGGCGGCCCTGCGGGACAACGTCGCGCCGGCCCGCCGGTCGACGCGGCGCACCCACCCGTCGAGCAGCGACTGCGCCACCAGCAGCCCGGCCACCACCACGGCCAGGGCCGGCAGCGCCGGCGGGCGGAGGGAGTCGGGGCCGAACCGGTTGACGGTCGCGGCGAGGGCGCTCGCGAGGATGAGCAGGGCCAGGACGACCGAACCGCCGAGGCGCGCACGCTGCCGGGCGGCCAGCCGGTCGGCGAGCAGCAGGGTCGGCCGGACGTCGGCCAGATCGTGGCGCGCCAGCCACTCTCCCGCCTGCCGCAGATCGCCCGCACGCGCGTCGGGAAGGGGTTCACGGGTCATGAGCGCTCCTTTGTCGCAGCCTTTGTAGCAACATGGTGCGTCAAAGGTTGCGACAAAGTCAATCTCGGGAGCGCGCGTCCCCGAGCCCTAGCCCGGCGACCGGAGCAGGTCGGCGAGCACCGCCGCCTCGCTGATGTCGGCCTGTTTCGTCGCGGTGAGCAGGGTCAACACTCCGTCATGGGCGAGCTCCCGCAGGTGGGTCACCGCCGCCGCCCGTTCGGGGGTGGTCAGCTCGCTCCGGTAGCGGCGCCCGAACTCCGCGAACCGGTCGGGATCGTGGTGATACCAGGTGCGCAACTCCGCCGAGGGGGCGATCTCCTTGCACCATTCGTCGAGGTCGGCAGCGGCCTTGGCCAGCCCGCGAGGCCAGAGCCGGTCGACCAGCACCCGGGTGCCGTCGTCGTCGGCCGGGTCTTCGTAGACCCGGCGTACCCGCACTTCGCTCATGAATCCGACGTTACGCCGGTGCCCCGGCTAGCGCAGCGTGCCCTCTTCGGAGGAGACGAGTTCGCCGATCACGGCGAAGAAGGCCTGGATGCCGGGCAGATTGCCGCCCTTGGCCCGGGAGGCCGCGAAGTCGGCCGAGGAGCGCCACTCGACGATGTCGAGCCATTCGCCGTCGGGCAACTGGATGAGCTTGGCGCCCAGGAACCCCGCACGGTCGGCCTCGAAGTCGGCGACCATCCCGGCGCGGGCGGCGAGCAGGTCGGCCGTGCGCTCGGGAGAGACCCGGAACCTGGTGATTTCCACTGTCGTCATGGGTCCGACCATATAGTCACAAATAATGACAGTCAAAAACAGTGACCAACGGCGCGTCGCCGGACGACGCCGACGTGTTCACGACGCGCCGCCCCGGGTGAACCACCGGCGCCTGCGAGCGCCCCGATAGCGCACCCGCACCCTCCCGTACCCGACCTCCCCGATCACCCGCACATGCGGCAGCCCCGGCCGGGGCGCGCCCGGGACGTCGGAGGCCACGCTGCCCCACTCGCAGTGCACGCCGTCGGTGTCGGCCGTCGCGCCCGGCGGCAGGAGGATCTCGGCGGAGCCGTACTTCAGGTTGAGGTCGAAGGTGACCTCCGCGTGCTCGATCACCGCTTCGCTCAGGTCGAGGTGCGGGTTCCCGTAGACCGACTCGATGCGCAGCACCTTCGGCACCCGCCACTGCCCGGTCCGCAGGATCTTGCCCGCCTTCGTGGTGACGGTGACCGTCTCGCCGGGACGTTCGGGCAGGTCGGCCAGCAGGTCGGCCAGGTCGCCGTGGGAGACGGCCGTCAGGGCGCGTTCGACGCGCTGTTCCATCTCGTCGGCGGCCAGTCGTCCGTCGGCGTAGGCCTGCTGGAGGCGGCTGACGGTCGTCTCCCGGTCCTGGTCGGAGGCACGGGCTTCAAGGTCCATGGGGTCAATTTACGGTCGCGTGTGCTGGTTTGTCGGCGGTGATCTATAACGTGCGGCGCATGACATGGCAGCAGGTCCGGGAGTGGATCGAAATCGGCGGGCACGACCCGTTCCCGGCGGGCCTCGACGCCGCCGACCGCAAGGCCGCCGCCGCCGAGTTGCCCCGCTACCTGGCCGCACGGCTGCGCGCGGAGGGCCGCTGGCGAATCGCCGAGAACGCCCACACGTTCCGCCTCGCCGGCGCGGCCTGCCTCTCCGGCGCCGCCCAGGTCGCCGCCTGGCTCGACCGCCGGGAGTTACGCGAACCCGCGGAGCCGGAAGCCGACGCCGAGCGCATCCTCGTCGTCCTGCGCGACCGCCCGGACGAATGGCGGCGCGACCTGGCCCACCGGCTGGTCGAGGGCCTGCGGGCGGGCCGGGTCGACGGCTGGCAGAGCCTCACCGGCCGCCCCGGTTTCGACCTGGCCGTCTCACTGGCGATCGAGACGGGCATCGAACCGCCCGAGAACGACGCCTTCGTCGTCGGCTGGCTCTGGCACCTCTACCGGGAGTTCTGGCGGGGCGCGGAGATCGGGATCGTCCGCGACCACCCCTTCCTCGACCTCATGGTCGCCCGGCTCTTCCAGGCCGAAGGCGTCGCCGCCCCACTGACCAGCGACTGGACCCGCGGCCGAAAATCGATCATCGGTGCGCTGGCCGACCTGGCGTCCGAGGGCCGCCTTGAGCGGCAGGCTCTGATCGACGGTTGCGGGGCCCGTTTCCTCACCCACGGGCAGGACCGCGACGTCGAACCGTTCGTCCACCTGTGGAACCGGCTTCAGCCGACCCCCGCCGAGGTGTCCGTGCTCGACCTGGCGCGGGTCCTGCCGGTCGCCGCCGCCCCGCTGGCCCGGCTGGCCGTCGACGAACTGCGTCGCTACGACGAAACCGTGGGCCTGACCTCCGACCTGTTCGCCGAGACGGTCGGCGCGCTCGCGTTCCGGCCGGAGCGCAAACACGTCACGACCGCCCTGCGGTGGATCGCCAAGGCGACCCCGGAACGGGCCGACGGCGCACTCGCCGCCCTCGCGCCGGTCTTCGGCCAGGAAGACCACGCGCTCCGCGCCCGTGCGGTACGGCTCTCGCGCAAACTGGCCCCCTACGCCACCCCGGCCACGTCGGAGAGCATCCGCGAGGCCGCGAGCGTCCTGCCGTGGGAGCTGCGCACCCAGATCGCCGCCGTCTTCGGCGAGGTCGCCGCCCCACCGCCGGCGGAATCACCGGTGCCCGGCACGCTGGAGATCACGATCTCGCTGCCGGAGATGCCGCCGCCGATCGTCTCGACAGCCCAGTTGCTCACCGCACTCAGCTCCCCGCCCTCCTTCCGGCCGCAGGATGTCGAGCAGGTCGTGGCCGCGCTCGTCGAGCTGACCCACCGCGACCGCCGGGCGACCGTCGAAGCCCTGCGGCCCTGGTGGGCGGAGAACTGCAGAGGTTACGGCTCCCGCCTCTTCGCCTTGGCCGACAGTTGGACCACGTACAACCCCTACTTCCTGGTGCGCCACTGCGTGAGCGCGATCGTGTCTCCGGAGCAGAGCGTCGAGGCGTCCCGGCTGAGCGCCGAATACCTGGGCGAGAACGGCCGCTACCGGACCCTGCTCGACCATGTGTTCGCCGCCCGGATGCGCGAGATCATCGCCCTGCTGGAGTCGGGCCGGACACTTCCGGCGCTGCTGTCCACCCCCACGACGCCCACCGGTCATGTCGACGTCGCGACGCTGGTCACCCGGCTGGAACTCCTCGGAGACGCCGAACCGCTCGAACTCGACTTCGGCCAGGCGCTCCTGCGCCTCCCCCGCGCTGCGGACCCCGAAGCGGTCGCCCGCGCCAGAAGGTTGATCTCACCGGCGGGCCGGCGACTGGCCGCGTGGTTGCGAGACGGCGGCCTGCCTGATCCGATCATGGATTGCGGCATCGACGCCAGGCTCCGCTACGTCGCCTACGACACCTACCGGCCCGTCCCGGCCATGCACGCCCGCATGCGGCCGGCCACTCCTGACGTGCCGAAACCGATCGCCGCTGTGTGGACGCTCGAACCGAAGGACTACGGTGCCGGACACTCCGACGACATGAGGTGGTGGCCGTCGATCATGCCGTCGCACCGGGAGGCGGTCGCCGCCCACGTCCTGGAGTGCTTCGCCGTGGGCACCACCCGGGGGATGGAGGTGCTGACCGGCCTCGTCCAGGGAGAGGGGCCGGTGGGCCGGGCGACGGCGAGCGCCGTCGTGACGGCGCTCGGCCACAAGCGGCCCGAAGCCGTCGACGCGATGAAGATCCTCGCCAAGCGGGGAGAGTTCGACGCCGCCGACTTCGGCTGGGCGCTGGCCGAACTCGTCAGGGCCGACGCCGTGAAACTCACCCGGGTGACCCCCGCCCTGGAGGATCTCGCCTTCTCCGGAGCCCACCGCGAGACCTGGGCCCTGCTCGCCGAGGCGATTCCCGCGCTGCTCCCGAAAACCGGAGACCGCCCGAAGACCGGCTTGGCCGACCTGCTGAAGGTCGCGGTCAAGGCCGCCCTCATGGCCGGAGCCCGCACCGAGATCCCCGGGCTGGCGGAGGCGGCGGCGCGCAAGGGCGGCAGCCGGGTGGCCCTGGAGGCCCGCGTCCTCCTCGACACGATCAGCTGACCGGCGCCCCGTTGAGCACCTCGACCTGGCCCGTGTCGAGGGAGTAGTAGGCCGCGACCACCGCCAGCTTCGACTCGCTCACCAGCGGCCGGAGGTCGCCGTTCCCGCGCAGCGTGTCGGCGGTCAGCGTGACCTGGTGTTTCGTCATCGTCTCGATCGGGTCGGCGCTGCCCTCCCGGGTGGTCTGCTCGTAGGCGGGCCGCAGTGCCTCGACGATGGCCTGGAGGTTCCCGGGGAGCGGCTTGCCGTCCTTCAAGGACTGGTACGCCGCCTCCACCGCCCCGCACCGCTGATGCCCCAGCACCACGATCAAGGGGGTCCCGCCGGTCATGGGGCCGTATTCGACCGAGCCGGTCACCACGGGCCCGACCGCCTGCCCGCCGGTGCGCATCACGAACAGGTCGCCGAGCCCGGTGTCGAAGACGAGCTCGGGGGGCACCCGGGAGTCGATGCACGACAACACGACCCCATACGGCTTCTGCTTGGTGGCCAGCAGTTCACGGCGGGTGGGGTCGCGGTCGGGGTGTTGCAGGGCGCCGGTGATCCAGCGCCGGTTGCCCGTCATCAGCCGGTCGAAGGCGGCCTTCGGGGTGTCGGGGTAGGCCTGGGACGCGGTCGCCACGGGCACGGCCCGGAGCGTCGTCTCGGTCGCGGCGCAGCCGCCGAGCGCGAGTGACGCGGCGCCCGCGAGTAGTGTCCTTCGCCCCATACCGTCCATGACCTGGATCTTCTCCACCCAGGTGGGCCGAAAAACGGGATACGGCGACCGCTGCCAGGTGGCGGTCGCCGCGGAACGACTTAGAGGGCGCCGCTCTCGATGCGCTGCTTCAGGACCGTCTGGATGCCCTGGTGCGCCTGCACGCCGGAGGTCAGCGCGAGGTCGATCAGCTCCGTGGGGGTCTCGAACGTCAGGTGCTCGGTCACCTTGGTCTTGTTACCGGTGACCCGCTCGAAGGTGATCTTCTGGTGGGTGACGATGTTGCCCGTGGACCAGGAGTCGACCGTGTAGTAGTAGTCCGCCAGGTGCAGCTTCTGGCAGGCGTGCGTGTTCAGCGTCAGCGGGGCCGGGTCCATCGGGATGACCTCGATGGCCGTGAGCCTCCGGGCCTCGATGCCGAACTGCGTGGTGTCGCTATGGGTGACGACCCGCTCCAGCACCGGATTGGCGCCGATGTGGTTGTTGAAGTCCGAGTAGGCCCAGAAGACCTGGCTCCGCGGAGCGTTGATCACGATGGAGATGCTCTGGGACGCGCGTGACCGGCCTTCCGGCAGCGGATCGGCGACCTGGGTGAACTTGTAAGTGTTCCAAGTGGTCAGCCACTCCTGTGCGAGTTCGAGGTCGGTCGCGGCACGCGCCGGCGCACCGAAGACCGAGAGCACGAGGGAGATGGCGAGGAGGGGAGCGCTTAAGAAGCGAAACAGCCTCGTTTTCATGCAGAACATTTATCGCATTCAGGACCTGAACACATCTCTCGTGATCATGTCTGTCACTGATTGCCAACATGTGCGCCGGTAGGCATGGACAAGCCGCAGTTCGTGCCAGAACGCGGACCGCGACCAGACGGGTGCGATCCGTTGCATGATCAACTATTAGAAGCGCTTGCGTCATGATTGACGTTGTTTTACGCTCCACGTCAAATTAGGAAACCTTCCTAACTACTCACAAGGAGCGCCTATGTTACGTAGCACGCTCGTCGCCCTGCTCATACTGACCGGCTTGACCACGGTCAGTGCGCCGGCCGCCGCCGCCCCCGTCCTCGTCTCCGCCGGCAAACCCGCCACGGCGTCGTCCATCGAGGCCACCGGCCTGGAGGCGGGCAAGGCGGTCGACGGCAACACCGCCACCCGCTGGGCGTCGGCGGAGGGCAGCGACCCCCAGTGGATCAGGATCGACCTCGGCGCCTCGTACCCGATCTCCCGCGTCAAGCTGACCTGGGAGACGGCCTACGCGTCGGCGTACCGGATCGAAGTTTCGCCTGACGGCGGAACGTGGTCGAGCATCTACTCCACGACCACGGGCAACGGCGCGACCGACGACCTCACGGTCTCCGGGACCGGCCGTTACATCCGCATGTACGGCACCACCCGCGCCACCCAGTGGGGCTACTCCCTCTGGGAGTTCGAGGTCTACACCGAGTCGTCGACCGGCGGCGGCACCCCCGTGGCCGCCAACGGCCAGCTCCGCGTCTGCGGCGTGAAGCTGTGCAACGAGGCGGGCAAGCAGATCCAGCTCAGGGGCATGAGCAGCCACGGCATCCAGTGGTACAACCAGTGCCTCAACACCGCCTCGCTCGACGCCCTGGCCACCGACTGGAAGGCCGACGTCCTGCGCATCTCCATGTACATCCAGGAGGGCGGCTACGAGACCAACCCCCGGCTCTACACCGACCGGGTGCACAACCTGATCGAGATGGCCACCGCACGCGGCATGTACGCCATCGTCGACTGGCACATGCTCACCCCGGGCGACCCCAACTACAACCTGACCAGGGCCCGGACCTTCTTCACCGAGATCGCCCAGCGCCACAACGCCAAGAAGAACGTCCTGTACGAGATCGCCAACGAGCCCAACGGCGACAGCGTGACGTGGTCGGTCATCCGCAACTACGCCAACTCGCTGGTCCCGACGATCCGCCAGTACGACCCCGACGCGCCCGTGCTGGTCGGCACGCCGGCCTGGTCGTCGCTCGGCGTCTCCGGCCCCGGCGACCAGACCGACACGATCCGCGCCAACCCGGTCACCGGCACCAACATCATGTACACGTTCCACTTCTACGCCGCCTCGCACGGCACCCAGTACCTGAACGCCCTGTCGAGGGCCGCCGACCTGCTGCCGATGTTCGTCTCGGAGTTCGGCACCCAGGAGGCCTCCGGCGACGGGCCGAACAACTTCAGCAGGTCGCAGCAGTACATCGACCTGATGGCCCAGAAGAAGATCAGCTGGGTCAACTGGAACTTCTCCGACGACTTCCGCACGGGAGCCGTCTTCACCACCGGGACCTGCTCCAGCGGCCCGTACACGGGCACCACCAGGTTGAAGGAGGCGGGTGTCTGGGTGCGTGACCGGATCCGCACCGCCGACGACTTCTAGCCCATGGTCTTCTGACCGTCGAGGGACTCGCGGATGATGTCCGCGTGCCCGGCGTGCTGGGCGGTCTCGGCGATGACGTGCAGCAGCACCCGCCGAGCCGTCCAGCTCTCCTCCTGGTTCCACGGGGCCTTCGGGAGCGGCTGGGCGGCGTCGAGTGAGGGAAGGTTCCTAACCAACTCGTCGGTCACGCCGGCGACCTTCTCGTACTCGGCCAGGACTCCGGCGAGGGTGTCGCCCGGCAGCATGCGGAACTCGTCGGCGCGGCGTTGCCAGTCCTCCTCGGTCATGTCGGTGAAGTCGCCCATCGCCGAGGGCCCCCGCACGATGAACTCGGCCCAGCCGCGCTCGACCGAGGTGACGTGCTTGACCAGGCCGCCCAGGCACAGTTCGCTCGTGGTGGTCCGCCGGCCCGCCTGCTCGTCGGTCAGGCCCTGGGTGGTGTGGCGCAGGAAGCCGCGATGCTTGGTCAGGGTCGCGATCAGGTCGTCTCGTTCGCTCATGGATCCAGCTTGTCGCCGATAGCGGCCACTTCCTGTCCTGTATGACGGCCAGAATCGAAGCATGGCGAACACCAGCAACCGGTCCCTCCGGCTGCTCTCCCTGCTCCAGACCCGCCGCTACTGGCTCGGCGTCGAGCTGGCCGAACGGCTCGGGGTGTCGGTCCGGACGCTGCGCCGCGACGTCGACCGGCTGCGTGAGCTGGGCTACCCGGTCGAGTCGCAACGCGGCGTCGACGGCGGCTACCAACTGGCCGCGGGCGCGGCCCTGCCGCCTCTGGTGATCGACGACGAGGAGGCGGTCGCCCTGGCCGTCGGACTCCAGGTGGCCGCGCAGGGCGCCGTCGAGGGCATCGAGGAGTCGTCGGTACGGGCGCTCGCGAAGGTCGTCCAGGTGATGCCGGCCAGATTGCGCAACCGGGTCGAGGCGCTGCGCACGATGACCGTGCCGAGCGCGTGGAGTGGCACCATCCGCATCGACCCCGACGTGCTGACCGCGGTCGCGCTGGCCTGCCGCGACCTTGAGCGGCTCCGCTTCTCCTACACGGCCGCCGACAAACGCCGCTCGGAACGCCTGACCGAACCTCACCGGCTCGTCTGCATCGGCCACCGCTGGTACCTCGTGGCCTACGACCTGACCAGGCACGACTGGCGTAGTTTCAGGGTCGACCGCGTCACCGCCCCGGAACGCGACGGGACCCGGTTCCGCCCGCGCGACCTGCCCGCCGCCGACGCGGCCGAGTTCGTGAAGGCCGGTCTGGAGACCCCGCCCAACCCCTACACGGTGGAGGCGCTGATCTTCGCCCCCGCCGACGTCGTCAGGGAACGGATCGGCCGCTGGTGCACGATCGAGGAACTCGACTCGGAGCGATGCCGGATGGTGATGACGACCAACTCGCTCGACTGGCCGACGATGGCCCTCGGGACGGTCCGGGCGGATTTCCACGTGGTGCACCCGCATGAACTGGGCGAACGGCTGCGGGAGTGGGGGGCGCGCTTCCAGCGGGCCTAGCCTGTTCCGATCAGCTGTGGCCCGCGTAGTAACGGCGGGATTTGTCCCGGCTGCCGCAGGTGGTCATGCTGCACCAGCGGCGACGGCGGTTCTTGCTGACGTCCAGAAACAACCAGCAGCACGAGGGACACTCCCCGAGCCGATCGAGCGGCCCATGGGTGAGCAACTCCACGGCCGAGGCGGCGACCTCCCACACCAGAACCTGAATGGTGCGCGGCGGCGACCACTCCAGCCGGAAATTTCCCTCGTGTGAGTCCAACTGCCCCCGCGTGACGCCCTCCCCATAGACGGCGAGGATCCGATCGAGATCCCCCTGCGGAACTTGACCGCCGTGAGCCAACGGCTGAAAAACCCGGAACACCGCCTCACGAAAATCCCGAGCCTCGGCCAGATCGCCGAGCTCTTCGAGGGGGTGGCCTGTCGCGTCCGCCCAGGTCACGGCTTCTTTCGTGGTGGCGAGCCAGTCGCGTCCGGCCACAGGGCGGGCGTTGACGGTGTTCGTGAAGTCCAGGCACAGCGCGTTGCCCACTAGTTCGACCGGCACCATCTCACCATTAAAACACTGTTGACAGGTGAGAGTGACGGGCTCCAGGCTATGACCGTTCAAATGCCTTTGAAAGGTAAGAAACGGATGGGCCGGTCTTTCAACGCCCTGTGGTTCGGCACCGGCGCGGCGAACCTCGGTGACGGCATCGCCCTGTTCGTCCTGCCGCTGCTGGCGCTCGGCGTCGGCGCCTCGCCCGGTGGCGTCGCGGCGGTCACGGCCGCGCTCACCCTCGCCTGGCCGGTGTTCGGCCTGCACGCGGGCTGGATCGTCGACCGCGTCGACCGGCGGCTGCTGCTCTCCGGAGTCAACGTGGCCAGGGCGGTGGTGCTGGCCGGGGTCGGTGTCGCGTTCTTCGCCGAGTCGCTCTCCCTGGCAGTGCTGATCGTGGCCGCGATCCTGCTCGGCGCGGCCGAGACACTGGTCGACACCGCGCTGACCTCGACGATCCCGCTGGTCGTCGAGCCCGACGGCCGCAACCGGGCCAACGCCCGGATCGAGGCGACGGTTAACCTCACTAACCAACTCGCCGGCCCACCTCTGGCAGGCCTGCTGGCCGGGGTAAGCCTGCTCCTGGCCACCGGCCTGAGCGCCGGCCTCTACGCCTTGGCCGTCGCAGGCTTGGCCCTGATGACACTCGGCCCGTCAGCGCTCGGCCAAGCCGATCCGAGCAGGAATGCCCAGGTAAGTGCCGGTTTTCGGCATCTGTGGCGGCAGCCGGTGGTCCGCACGTTGACCCTCTTCACGGCCGCGATGAACATCCCCTGGGCTGTCTCGACCGCCCTCTTCGTCGTGTACGCCATAACCCCGGGCCCGCTCGGCCTCACCCCCGCGCAATACGGCCTGATCCTCACCGCCATGGCCTTCGGCGGACTGGTCGCCTCGGCCGTGGTCGAACGCCTGCGGCTGAGGTTCGGCGTGACCCGGCTGCTGATCGCCGACGCCGTCGGCACGGTTCTGCTCGTGCTGCCGGTCGCCGTCGGCGCTCCGGTCTGGGCCGTGGCGGCGGGGGCGGTCGTCGCGGGCGCGGGGTCGAGTGTCTGGCGCATCCTCGTGGCCACCATCCGGCAGAACCTGTCCCCGCCCGACCTGCTCGGACGCGTCTACGCCGCGTCCCGCATGATCAGCTGGGGCGTCATCCCGGTCAGCGCGGCCCTGGCGGGGGGCGCGGCCGAGGTCTGGGGGGTTCAGGCCGTCTTCTGGGGGGCGACCGTGATCTCGATCGTGGTGCTGGCGGTGTTCGTGCCCTACGCGGTGCGGACCGACTTGTAGGCCTCGGTCAGCCGGTCGAGCACGCTCGGGCCCTCGGGCGGAGGGCCGCCGGTTGGAGGCGATGCCCTCGATCGATCCGGCCAGCAGTTCGCGGAAGTGGCGGCGGTTGCTGAACATCATGTCCCGCAGGACGAGCAGGCTCCAGCTGTCGCCGAACGTCTCGACCGCCGCGTTGATCGGGCAGCCCGACCGTGCCGATTCCACTCTTCGCCCCTCCCAAGTGGTTGCAACTTACCACCGGTTTGCCTTAGTTTCGGCGTACCAGTTGCAAATTGCAACCAGTTTGGAGGGAGAAGACGTGAGCGCGAAGGTCCTGTGGCACTTCACGATGTCGCTCGACGGGTTCGTGGCCGGCCCGAACCACTCGATGGACTGGATGGAGGGGCTGCCGCCCCGCCCCGACCTGGTACGGGAGTACGTCGAGGCCCTCGGCGCCGTGCTGGGCGGACGGGCCGGCTGGGACGCCGCGATCGACGAGGCCCGGCCCTACGGCGACTGGCGGGGACCGATCTTCGTGCTCACCCACCATCCGGAAGACGCCCGGCCGGCCGACGGCGTGACGTTCCTGAACTGCGACGTCGCCGAGGCGGTCCGGATCGCGCGGGAGGCGGCGGGCGACAAGAACGTCGAGGTCCTCTCGCCGACGATCGGACGGCAGCTCCTGGAGCGCGGCCTGATCGACCAGATCGACATCCACATCGCCCCCGTGCTGCTCGGCGACGGGATCCGCCTGTACGACAACCCCGGCGGCAAGCCGATCAGACTCCAGCCGAACGCGACCGTGGACGTGCGCTACCATCCTCTTGACGCAACCACTCGGTTGCCATAGATTTATGGCAACCGAATGGTTGCAACATATGGAGGGGTTCCGATGGCATTTCCCGATCGGATCGAACGCACCGTCCACATCGGCCGCCCGCAGGAGAAGGTCTGGGCCGCCATCACCACCGCCGAAGGGCTCGGCACCTGGTTCGGCGAGGCCGCCGAGGGCGAGGTGAAGGTCGGCGGCACGGTCGAGCTGAGCTGGCAGAGCGGCGACACCGCCCGGCTGCGCGTCGAACGGCTCGACCCGCAGTCGGTCTTCGCCTACTCGTGGCACATCCACGGCCTGCCCGAGAACGACCCGCGCCGGACCTACGTCGAGTTCACTCTCACGCCCGACGCCGAGGGCACCAGCCTGACCGTCGTCGAGACCGGCTTCGCCCAGCTCGACCACGACGAACACGCCATGGCCTTCGACGGCAACACCCGCGGCTGGAAGCACGAGCTCGACGAACTGGTCGCCTACGTCAATGGCTGACGAGTCGCCCGAGACGGTCGCCGAGGCGGTCTTCACGGCCCTGGCCGACCCCAACCGGCGGGCGATCCTGGCCGCGCTGGCCGAGCGGGGGCCGGCCACCGCGACCGACCTGGCCGGCCGGTTGCCGATCACCCGGCAGGGCATCGCCAAGCACCTCGTGCTCCTCGCCGACGCGGGCCTGGTGGTGGCCGAACCGGGCGAACGGCGGCGGGTGCGCTACCGCGTGGAGACCGAGCCCATGCGGGTGGCGCAGCGGTTCCTGGCCGTGCTGGCGCGCGACTGGGACGGCCCGCTGGCGGCTCTGCGGACCCATCTGGAGTGATGAGGGGCGCCGCCCACGCCGACGTTGGCGCGGGCGGCGCGTCCCTATTCCGCCGACGGGTGCAGATCGGCGTAGACGATGACGTTGTCGCGGTAGTGGCCCGTCGCGGCATCGAAGGACCCACCGCAGGTCACCAGTCTCAGGGCGGGGTGGTCGAGGGGGCCGTACACGCGCTCGGCGGGGAAGCGGCTCTTGGGCACCCGTTCCACCGACGTGACCGTGAACCGGGCCACCTTCCCGTCGGCGCGGGTGACGTCGACGGTGTCGCCGCGGCGCATCCGGCCGAGGTCGTGGAAGACGCCGCGGCGGCCCTCGCCGTCGACGTGCCCGAGGATCACGGCCCCGCCGGGCTCGCCGGGGGCGTAGCCCGGGGCGTACCAGCCCGCGTCCTCGGGCTCCTCGGGGACCTGCACGGTCCCGTCGGGGTTGAGGCCGAGCATCATCAGGTCGACGTAGACGCCGATGCGGCCGACCTCCAGTCGTACCGGCCTCGACCTGGGCAGATCTCTCGCGGCGGGCACGACCGGCAGGGCCACGGCCACGGCCTCGCCGGGCGGGGGTGCGGGCGGCGCCTCCCTGGGGAGGAGCGCGCCGCCCGCGAGCAGGGCCCCGGTCGCGGTGAGGGCGGCGGCCGCCAGGCCGAGGACCCTGCGGGTCACGCCGCGCCGCGCCGCCGCAGGGCGACGAAGCCCGTCGCGGCCCCCGCCACGAGAAGGACACCGCCCAGCGGCAACGCGGCGGGCACGCCGCCGCCGGTCTGCGGCGCGCCGTCGGGAACCGGGCGGCTGTCTCCGCGCTCCCGCGGCACCGGCGCCGGCGTCGCGGCCCGCGACCGGACGGAGGGCACGGGAGAAGGCGCCCCGGCCTGCTCCGCGGGCGCGGGCTCCGGCGACGGCGCGGCGGCGGCCGGGGCGGCGAAGGTGAGCGTGGCCGCGACGAGGCCGATGGCGGCCAGAGTGAATCGCATACATCCTCCTAGGTCTCGACCCGGGATCCTGGCAGCGTGATGTCCGCTGGCCATGAGCGGAATGTCATGAGCGTGTAATGAACGTCGCCTTCGGCGGTATATGCGCTGATCAAGCCGGATACTGGTGCGCGTGGCCCGGGTGATGCTCATCGAGGACGACCAGTCCGTCCGTGAAGGACTGCGGTTGTCGCTCAGCCGCCACGGCCACGAGGTCGCCACCGCCGGGACCGGCGAGGAGGGCCTGCGGCGGCTGCGCGAGACGGCGATGGACATCGTCGTGCTCGACCTGATGCTGCCCGGCCTCGACGGCTTCGAGGTCTGCCGCCGGATCAGGGCTGGCGGGCACCTGCCGATCGTCATGCTCACCGCCCGGGGCGACGACCTCGACGTGGTCAGCGGGCTGGAGGCGGGCGCCGACGACTACGTGGTCAAGCCGGTCCGGCCGCGGGTGCTGGAGGCGCGCATCCGCGCCGTGCTCCGGCGCTGGGCGGCGCCCCTGGACGCCGGGCAGGAGACCCACGGCGACCTGGTGATCGACCGGGCCGCGCTCACGGTGGCCAAGAACGGCGTCCCGGTCACGCTGCCCCCGCTGGAACTCCGGCTGCTGCTGGAGTTGTCGGCGTCCCCCGGGCAGGTGTTCAGCCGCCAGCAACTCCTGGAATCGGTCTGGGACCTCGACTTCCTGGGCGACTCGCGGCTGGTCGACGCGTGCGTGCAGCGGCTCCGCACCAAGATCGAGGACGTCCCCGCCCAGCCCCGCTACGTCCAGACCGCGCGTGGCTTCGGATACAGATTCGGTCCCCTGTGAGAGGGCTGCGCGCCCGGTTGGTGGTGGTCTTCGTCGCCCTGGCCGGCTTGAGCGCGCTCACCGCCGCCGGTCTGGTCTACAAGCAGGCCCGCGACCTCATGCTGAGCCGGACCGAATGGTCGGTCGTCAACGAGTTCCGGCTCCGCGTCGCCACCCTCACCGAGAACATGCAGCACCCGCCGGGCCGGGCCGCCCTGCAGCGACTCGCCAATGGTGTCGCGCCCGCGTTCCTCGACGCGACCGGCGCGGCCGTCTACGGCGACTCGGGCCTGGTCGCGTCGGGCGACGCCGTCGCGGCCCTGACACCCGACCTGCGGCGGCGCGTCGCGGCCGAGCGGCGTCTGGTCTACCAGCGGGTGGTGCACGACGGCGATCCCTATCTCGTGGTGGGCACGCCGGTGCTGCTGCGCCGGGAGGGCACCCCCTCGGGCGTCGAGGTCTACCTGGTCTCCTCGTTGCACACCGAGGCCGCCGACCAGGAGGCCCTGGTCGCCGCCGCACGCAACGGCGTGTTGCCCGTGCTGCTGCTGGCCGTGCTGTTCGCGCTGGTCGCCGCCGGTGGGGTGCTCAGGCCGGTACGCGATCTCGACCGTGCCGCCCGCCGCCTGGGCGCCGGGGAACTCGACACCCGGCTCAAGGTCACCGGCCGCGACGAACTGGCCCGGCTGGTCAAGACGTTCAACGCGACCGCCGAGGCGCTGGAGACCAACGTGTCGATGGCCCGGCGGTTCGTCGCCGACGTCTCCCACGAGTTGCGCACCCCGCTGGCCTCGATCCTCGCCATGGCCGAGGTGATCGAGGAGGAGTCCGCCCGGCTCGACGGCGACCTGCCGGAGGCGGCCCGGCTGCTGAACCTGGAGGCCGGACGGCTGGTGAAGCTCGTGGAGGACCTCATGGAGATCTCCCGCTTCGACGCGGGGGCCGTCGGCCTCGTCGTCGACGACGTGGACGTCGCGCAGGCGGTGGCGGCGAGTCTGCGTACCCGGGGATGGACCTCGGACGTCGAGGTGCACATCGAACCGGGGGTGCGCGTGCGGCTCGACCCGCGCCGGTTCGACGTCGTCATGGCCAACCTGGTCGGCAACGCGTTGCGGCACGGCGCAAAGCCGGTGACGGTGTCGTTGGAAGAGGCGCACGACGTCGTCATCGAGGTCGCCGACGCGGGCCCCGGCGTCGACCCCGACCTGCTCCCGCGCGTGTTCGACCGGTTCTCCAAGGCCGACGCCGCCCGCACCCGGTCGGACGGCAGCGGCCTCGGCCTGGCCATCGCCCTGGAGAACGCCCGTCTCCACGGCGGCACGATCGAGGTCGGCAACCGGCCCGAGGGCGGCGCGGTGTTCCGGCTCACGCTGCCCAGGGAGCCGCGATGAGACATCTGCTGGCGGCGCTCCTGCTGGTGGCCGGGTGTGGCATCAGCCCGACGGGCGTACAGGACGGCGGGGAACCCGCGAGCGGTTTCCAGCCGAGCATGCGGCTCTACTTCCTGTCGGGCCAGCGCCTGAAGGCGGTCACCCGGCCGATGCCCTGGCCGTCGCTGAAGGAGACGCTCAACCTGCTCGTCGACGGCCCCAGCGAGCCCGAACGCCGTCTCGGCCTCGGCACCGACCTGCCCAACTGGATCGGCGGCCTGGGCGCGGTCACCGCCGACGACGCCAAGGTGCGGATCACCGTCGAGCCGCCCGCCTCGGTCACCGTCCCGGTGCCGGCCCCCCGGGAGGCCTTCACGGCCCAGCACGACCGCGTGTTGTGGCTCGGCCAGCTCACCTGCACGGCCGCCGCCGCGCTGGCCGCACGGTCGAACATCGACGCCGACGCGGTGACGGTCGTGGTGCGGCGCGGCAGGGAGAGCTTCGGGTCGTTCCGCTGTTCGGAGTTCCCGCGTGCGGCGGAGTGACCGTCAGCAGCGCCCGCCGCAGCGCTCGATGATCTCGGCCATCGCCTGCTCGAAGTGTTCGCGCCCTTCGGGCGTCAGGGTCGCGACCAGGCCTTCCAGTTCGGTGTGGACCTCTTCGTAGAAGGCCGTCGCCGCCCGGCGTCCGTCGTCGGTCAGGGTCACCGCGACGGCCCGCCGGTTGCCCGGCACCGGAGTGCGCCGCGCCAGCCCGCGCTTCTCGGCCCGGTCCATGAGCCCGGTCAGGGCCGCCTTCTCGACGCCGAAGACCGTGGCCAGCTCGGCCATCCCCCGAGGCCCCTCCAGCAGCACGCACAGCAGCTTGGCCTGTACGGGGGTCAGGTCGTGACGCTGGGAGACACGCGCGTACAGGCCCTGCACCAGCCCGGAGAGCTGGACCAGCCCGATGGCGACGTCGTTCATGGACGTAACGGTACATCGTGCATATAGTTAGCGCCCCATACAGTACGCGCCATTAACCAACAGAGGTGTGCCGTGACCTTCGACACCCCCGCCGGAACCCGGGGCAGCCGCCAGCCCGGCGGACGCCTGTTCGTCTGGTTCAACAAGCTGATGGCCCGCCGCATCCGCAAGAGCGGCAACTTCAGCGGCTTCAACGCGCTGGTCCTGACCACCGTCGGCCGCAAGACCGGTCAGCCGCGCACCACCCCCGTCGGCTGGTTCCCCGGTCCCGACGGCACCTGGCTGATCGTCGCCTCCGCAGCCGGCGCGGCCGGGAACCCCGCCTGGTACTACAACCTCGCGGCCCACCCCGACCAGGTGCGCATCGAACTCGACGGCAAGGCGTTCGACGTCACTGCAGAGCAGTTGCACGGAGCCGAGCGCGAGCAGGCGTGGAAGGAGATCGTCGCCAGGTCGCCCCGGTTCGCCGGATACCAGGAGAAGACCGACCGGCAACTGCCGGTCATCCGGCTGAAATCCCGCTAGCGGCAGGATCGTGCAAGAGGTCGAGCGGATCTTTCTACCCCTTGTCGCAGCTCAGCGCTTCGATGGAGGAGACGAGAAAGGAACACGATCATGCCGCTCGACCACTACGTGACACTCGGACGCTCCGGCCTGCGGGTCAGTCCCCTCGCCCTCGGGGCGATGACGTTCGGCGACGACCCCGGCTCGGCGGGATGCGACGTCGAGGAGTCGGAGAAGATCCTCTCGACCTACCTCGACCGGGGCGGGAACTTCGTCGACACGGCCAACTTCTACAGCAACGGCCACTCGGAGAAGATCCTCGGCGACTACTTCGCCGCCCGGCCGGGTCTGCGCGGCCACACGGTCGTGGCCTCGAAGTTCTTCGGCAACATGCACCCCGGCGACCCCAACGGCGGCGGGGCGGGCCGAGGCTCGATCGTCGCCCAGCTCCACGAGACCCTGCGCCGCCTCCAGACCGACTACCTGGACCTCTACTGGCTGCACAACTGGGACCGCAACACTCCCCTGGAGGAGACGATGCGGACCCTCGACGACCTGGTGCGGGCCGGCAAGATCCGCTACATCGGCTTCTCCAACACCCCCGCGTGGGTCACCGCCCAGGCGCAGACGACGGCCCTGCTGCGGGGCTGGACCCCGCTGATCGCCCTCCAGGTCGAATACTCCCTGCTGGCCCGCACGGTCGAGGGCGAGGTGGCCCCTCTGGCCCGTGACCAGGGCATGGCGCTGACACCCTGGAGCCCCCTGAAGAACGGCTTCCTGTCCGGCAAGTACCGCCGGGGCGTCGACGTCGCCGACTCGGCCAGAACCGCCTACGTGGGCGGCCCGACCGAGGACGAATACCGCGTCATCGACACCCTGGCCTCGGTCGCCGACGAGGCCGGCGCGACGTCGGCGGCGGTCGCCCTGGCCTGGCTGCGCGCCCGCCCCGGCACGGTGGTGCCGATCGTGGGAGCCCGCCGGGTCGAACACCTGGAGAGCAACCTCGCGGGCGCGGACGTGACCCTCACCCCCGGCCAGCTCCGCACCCTCGACGAGGTCTCGGCCCCCACGCTGGGCTACCCGGCGGCGGTCAACGGAGAGGTGCGCTCGATGTTGCAGTTCGCCGGGACGACCGTCGACGGCGAGTCGTCGACCGTCTATCCGCCGCTGCTCCAGAGCTCGGTGCGTTACTGACGCAGAATGGGCGAATGGAATACAGGTTCGTTCCCTATGACGACCAGCCGTGGCACGAGATCATCCCCGGCCTCTTCATGGGCGGCCATTTCCGCAATGACCCCGGCGGCCTGCTGCCCGTCGTCGTGGCCGACGAGTTCGATGTGGTCATCAGCATGATCCGCCTCGACGGCCACGGCCCGGGAACCTCCGCCGTCCACCACGCCTGCCACGTCCCCGACGGGCAACTGACCCCGGCCGAGATGGCCGAGGTCCGTGCGATGTCCGACCTCGCCGCCGAGGCGGTGCGGTCGGGGCAGAAGGTCCTGGTCAGGTGCAGGGCGGGCTACAACCGCTCGGGTTTGGTGGTGGCGCAGACCCTGCTCCTGCTGGGTCACGGCCTGGACGAGGCGATAAATCTGGTGCGAACAAAACGCTCGTCGTTCGCCCTGCACAATCCGTATTTCGTGGAATACCTGACCGCCGGCACATGAGAAAGCGCCCGTCCCCCGGGGAAGAGGACGGGCGCTTCTGTTTCTGCGAAGGGTGTTACTCGACGTCCACGACCGGGCTGCCCGGACGGCACCGCTCGGGCAGCGGTTCCGTGTTGCACCCGGTCAGGATCCGCAGGATCTGCGGGTCGTGGTCGGAGGCCTGGTCGGAGAACTCGGCGTTGATGTGGACCACGCCGTAGGCGTAACCCTTGATGTTCGGGGTCACCAGGATGTGGTCGAGCGCCTGCGAGTTCCCGTCGAAGATGTACGAGTACCGCTCACCCGCGGGCAGGTCGTTGATCAGCGCCTTCAGCAGCGCGCCGTTGTCGGTCAGCGTCGAGACCGCCGGCGAGAACTGGTAGTCGTTGATGTCGCCCAGAACCACCGCGCGGGCCTGGCCGCCGCTCTTGGCGTGCAGGTCGGCGATGAAGTTGCGGACCTCGGTGGCCTGCGCGACGCGCTGGACCTCCGTGGTGCGGTTCGGGGGCTGCACGGCGGCCGAGTGGGGGTGGTCGCCGCCCTTGCTGTTGAAGTGGTTGGCGACGACGAAGAGCTGCTTGTTGCCGTCGTACAGGAACTCGCCGACGAGCGGCTTGCGGCTGGACTCCCACGCCGACGAAGTCGGGTTGATGCGGCCGGGGGAGGCCGACAGGTAGACCTGGTTGCTCGTCGGGCGCTCGCGCAGCACCGTCACGGCGGTGTCGGCGTCGCCGCCCGGACGGTCCACGAAGGTGGTCCGGGCCGGGTTGAACAGGAAGACCTGGCGGATGTTGCCGCCGGGGGCGCCGCCGTCGGTGCCCTCGTTGGGGTCGATCGAGCGCCAATCGTAGGTCGGGCCGCCGGCCGCGACGATGGCCGCGATGAACTTGGCCACGGTCTGGTCGGCCGCGACGGTGCCGGTGGCGGTGCCGTTGTTGTCCTGGATCTCCTCCAGGGCCAGGATGTCCGGCGTGCCGAGGTTGACGACGACGGCCTCGGCGAGGCGCTGGTACTTCGCGGCCGAGTCGGCGACGGTCAGGTTCTCGACGTTGTACGTCGCGATCGACAGGTCGCCGGTCTTCTTCGGCGGGGTCACCTTCTGGCGCTTGAGGCCGCCCTCGGTGATGGCGCCGAGCTGGGTGGCCTGGAGCACGTAGCCGCCGAAGCTCTGGTAGTCGATGACGCCGGTGGTGCCGGCGGCCAGCGTCGAGCCGACGTTGGCGGCGGGGGCGCCGACGAGCGACTGGATGAAGAACCGGCCCGCGTTGTTGTCGGCGTATTCGAGGTAGACGTGGCCGCCGCGCGGGGTCGGGTTGTGGTTCGGGGTGTAGGTCACCCAGAGCTCGCCGAACTGGGTGTCGACCGGGCTGACCAGCTTGGTGTCCTGGGCGACGGTCATCCGCATGCCCTCGTGGACCTCAAGGTAGTCGAGGACGTACGACGACGGTTCCAGCGGCTGGGCCTCAAGGGCGCCCGACTTGGTGTAGACGGCGGGCAGGTTGACCGGGACCGGCGCGGGCAGGGCGTTTCCGCCGGACAACTTGACGGTGTTGATGGTGCCGCCGAGCTCGGTCAGCGCCTGCGAACCCGTGGCGGGACGGTATTCGGTGACCCGGCCGGAGGCCAGCACCGAGTCGCCCGGGACGACCGTCGGCGAGGTCGTGCCCATGAAGACGAAGATGCCCTCGGAGGTGAGCGGGTCGGCGTCGGCCGTGGGGTCCTGCATCCAGTAGCCGCGGCTGCTGCCGGTGGTGCGGACGGCGGTGACGATGCCGGGCACGTTGGTGACGTTCTGGCCGACGATCGGGGAGATACGGCCGGAGCCCTGGATGTCGTGGATGCGGACCGAGCCGGGCGTCGGGTCGGTCGGGCCGCCCGTGTCCGTCGCGGTGACCGTGGTGCCCGCGGTGTTGGTGGCCTTCGGCACGCCGGAGGTGAAGTCGACCGAGTTGTTGTCGGTGTCGATCATCGCGCCGGAACGGGCGGCGGCCGTGGTGTTCGTCAGGCCGGGGGCCGCGAGGGTCTCGACGTTGGCGGTGGCGCCGTAGCCGACGAGGTCCTTCACGTTGGGGGCGGTGGAGCAGGAGATGCCGCAGCCGACGAGCGGGACCTGCGCGGTGACCAGCGCGACGACCCCGGAGGTGCCCGACATCGGGATCGAGCCGATGGCGTCGGGGGTCGGCAGGCTCAGGGTGCCGCCGGCACCGGCCGCCTGCTGGACCAGGTACCTGCCGTGGGCCGGGATGGTTCCGCTCAGGTTCGTCATCTGGAAGACGGCACCTGCGGCCGAGGCGTATTGAACGCTCCAACCGGAGACGTTGATCGGGCTGCCGGTGAGGTTGGCGAGCTCGATGTAGTCGTTCTTGATGGTCGCGCCGGAGTTACCGCCACCGCCGTACACGCCGGAGATGACGACGTCGGACGACAGCGCGTTCGCAGGAGCCTGAACGGTCGTCAGGCTGGCCGCGACCGCTAACGACAGACCTGCCGCAGCGATCAGGCGGCGTGCTCTGGGCTTTGCCACGGGTGTGTGCTCCTCCTATGGAGAGTGTTCTCCAGAGAGCATGCTGGCCCCCGTGATCAGGCGGAAGTACCAAAATTGACGAACTGCCGTGATTGCCCTAGGTGTTCCGCGTTTCTTTCCACCGCGTTTCACTGCTGGTGGGGAACGGTGACGAGGTCAGCAGTTCGGTGATCTCTTTCGTGTACGGCGTCGACAGCACCTGTGTCAGGAATATAACGATTGCATCGTTCCACGGGTCGACGGCGAAGGTCGTGCCCGCGGCGCCCGACCACCCATAGCCGCCGGTTCGCCAGGTCGTCACCCCGAGCCCGAACAGGCGCCCGTCGTAGTGGCCCGGAGTGGGCGTCGCCCAGGCGGCCTCGGCAAGATCCACCACGTCGCCCGAGGGCCGCAGCAGGCCGGTGGTGAGCAGCCAGCGGGCGAACCGGTGGTAGTCGCGCATCGTGCCGACCAGCCCGCCGCCGCCCGACAGGAAACCCCATTCTTCGAGCGGGGTCGTGTACGTCACCCGGCCGTCCAGATGGTGGAGCGGGACCGCCGTGGCGGGCCGGAAGGTGGTTTCGGTCATTCCCAGGGGCCGCAGGATCAGCTCGCCGAGCACCTCGTCGAGCGGCGCGCCCCGGACCACTTCGAGCACCCGTCCCAGCACGTCGGTGGCGTAGCCGTAGTTCCACCGGGTGCCCGGCTCGAACAGCAGGGGCAGTTCCGCCAGTTCGTCGACGAAGGCGGCCAGGCCGCGGGGCCGGGGCGGTGAGCCGAACCCGCGCTCCCGGTAGAGGTCGTCGACCGGGTGGTCGAGGAACGCGCCGTAGGAGAGCCCGGCGGTGTGCTGGAGCAGGTGCCGGACGGTGATCGGGGACCGCGCCGGGACGCCCGGCCAGACCCGCATCCCGGCGAAGGCCGGCAGGTGGCGGGCCACCGGTTCGTCGAGGCCGAGCGCGCCCTCGCGGGCCAGCAGGACCGCGGCGGCCGAGGTGATCGGCTTGGTCATGGAGTAGAGGCGGTAGGGCTGCCCGGGCGCGACCCCGTGCCATTCATGCCGGACGACCTCGCCGCCCCGGCTCACCAGGAGCTCCCAGAACGGCAGGTCGTAGCGCCTGAGCTCGTCGTGCACGACGACGATGCTGGCCTCCTCGCCCATGGGAGTCAAGCCTGTGGACAAAGGTTCGCCCATATGAACCAGTCGAAAGCCAACATAGTATCCGAAAACCGGCAAAGCGCTTCGAGGAGTTCACATGTATGAACTCCGGTTCTCATCCTTGACAGCCCGAGCAGATGTGGCGCACGATTCCGGACATGTGAACGGTGCATTACCGAAGGGTCCGAAACCTGGAAGGCAGGTCGTGATGGCAGAGCAGCAGGCAGCCCCGGTCGTGAGCGCGCTACGCGCCGCCGGGCGCGCCGCACCCCTCGGGCTGCCCGGCACCCCGCCACGTCTCTCCTGGTCCGCCAGTGCCGACGGGCCTTTCGAGGTCACCACCTCCACCGGCTGGTCGGCCACCGTCACCCGCCCCTGGATCGAGTACGCCGGCCCGGCCCTCGCCTCCCGCCAGCGGGTGACCTGGCAGGTGGAGGGTGCGGAGGCCGCCTTCGAGGTCGGGCTGCTGAACGCGGCCGACTGGCGGGCGACCTGGATCACCGGGCACCCGGAGCGCTTCCCCCGCGAGAGCCACGACCCGGCCCCGATCCTGGAACACGACTTCACGGCGTCCGGAGGCGTCGCCCGCGTCTACGCCACCGCGCTCGGGCTCTACCGCCTCTGGCTGAACGGCGTCGAGCTCACCGCCGCCGACCTCTACCGGCCGGGCTGGACCGACTACCGCACGCGCGTCCACCACCAGACCTACGCGGCGCGGCTGCTGCCCGGCCGCAACACGATCAGGGCGGTCCTGGCCAAGGGCTGGTACGCCGGCCGCCTCGGCCTGCTCCGCGAGCCCGGCTTCTACGGCGGCCTCCCCGCCTTCCTGGCACAGGTGGAAGAGGACGGCGAGGTCGTGGCGGCGACCGACAGCGGATGGCGTACCGCCAAAGGACCGATTCTCAGCACCGACCTGCTGCGCGGCGAGATCCAGGACCTGCGGCGGGAACCCGAGGAGTGGGCCGGCGCGCTGCCCTTCGAGGGCCCGGCCCCCGAGGTCGTCCCGCAGCCGCACGACTCGATCACCGGCTACGAGATCCACGAGGGCAGGCTGGTCCACGAGCACGCGCGCGGCCCGGCGGTGTTCGACTTCGGGCAGAACCTCGTGGGCTGGACCCGGCTGACCACCCCGACAGTGCCGTCGGTCGAGGTGATCGTGCGCCACGGCGAGATCCTCACGCCGGAGAACCTGGTCTACCGCGACAACCTGCGCGGCGCCTTCCAGGAAGACCGCTACACCGTGCCCGGCGAGGGCCCCCACGTGCTCGAACCCGCCTTCACCATGCACGGCTTCCGCTACGCCGAGGTCTGGGGGCTGCCCGGCGACACGCCCTACGGCATGTACAAGGTGCGCCCCGAGACCCGCATCGAGGCGGTCTCGGTCACCGGCCTCCCCCTGCGGGCGGGCTGGTTCGAGTCGTCGAACGCCGCCCTGACCAGGCTCGCGAGCAACGTCGAGTGGACCGTCAGGGACAACTTCCTGGAGGCCGCCACCGACTGCCCGCAGCGCGACGAGCGCCACGGCTGGCTCGGCGACGCCGGCGTCATCGCCCCCACGGCCGCCTACCACTTCGACATCTCGGCGTTCCTGGCCAAGTTCACCCAGGACGCCGCCGACGCCCAGGGCCCCGACGGCGAGATCCCCAACTACGTGCCCGCGGTCCCGCCCTCGGGCCTGACCCCGGGCGCTCCCGGCTGGTCGGACGGCTTCATCCGGCTCGTCCACACCGCCGTGCAGCGCTACGGCGACCTCGGCACCGCCCGGCGCCTGTTCCCGAACATGGTCAGGTTCCTCGACCACGTCGACCGGGCCAACCCCGACGGTCTGCGGGTCAACCAGACCGGCGCCGACTTCGGCGACTGGCTCTCGCTCCCCGAGCGGGAGGGCGCCCCCTTCCATTTCGGATACGAGTACACCGGCGCCCACTCGACCACCCCGCGCCCGGTCGTCGGCACCGCCCACAGCTACCGGTCCTTCGTCCAGCTCGCCGAGATCGCGGCCTGGCTGGGGGAGACCGGGGAGGCGGCCCGGCTGGCCGAGCGGGCCGAGGAGATCAGGCAGGCGTACCTGAAGGCCTTCCTGCCGCTGCGGGAGCCCACCCAGACGGCCTTCGCTCAGGCGATCGGTTACGGCCTGGTCCAGGGCGCGGACGCCGCCGAGATGGCCGCCGAGCTGCGGCACGCCATCGAACGCGCCGGGCGCGTCACCACCGGCATCCACGGCGTCGAGCACGTGCTGCCCGTCCTGTCGGCCCACGGCCACGCCGACTTCGCCACGAGGCTCCTGCTCAAGGACGAGATGCCGAGCTGGCTCTACATGGTCGCCAAGGAGGCCACCACGATCTGGGAGAAGTGGGACGGCATCCGCCCTGACGGCACCCTGTCCACCGCCGAGATGAACTCCTTCAACCACTGCGCCCTCGGCGCGGTCGGCCGCCATCTCTTCGAGGGCGTCGCCGGCCTCGACGCCACCACCACCACGTGGACCGGCGAGATCGTCGTCCGCGCCCGGTACACCCGCGATCTCGACTGGGTCAGGGCCGGTTACGACAGCCCCGTCGGCCCCATCCGCAGTTCCTGGCGGTGGGCCGGCCAGGCGGTCGAGCACGAGATCGAGGTGCCGGGCGCGGCGTTCGCCACCGTCCATCTGCCGGAGGCCGAGCCGGTCCGGCTCGGGCCCGGAACCCACACCGTGCACGTGGAGCTGCCATGACGGCCAGGTTCGTGGTCCTGCGGCTGCTCCGGCTGGTAGCCGTGCTGCTCGTCGTGTCGGCGTTGTGCTTCCTCAGCCTCAACCTGCTGCCCGGCGACCCGGCCCGCGCGATCCTCGGCGAGTCGGGCACCCCCGAGTCGGTGGCCGCCCTCCAGCAGGAGCTCGGTCTCGACGTCCCGATGGGCGAGCGCTACATCACCTGGCTGGGCGGCATCCTCCAGGGCGACTTCGGCCGGTCGTACGCCAACCGGCTCCCGGTCGCCGACATCATCCTCCAGCGGGCGCCGGTCACGATCGAGCTGATCCTGCTGAGCCAGCTCATCGCGCTGGCCGTGGCGATCCCGCTGGCCACCGTGGCCGCGGTCAAGCGCGGCACGGCGGTCGACCGGGGGATCAGCTCGCTGGTGTTCCTCGCGGTCTCGGTGCCGTCGTTCGTGCTGGCGTTCGTGCTGATCTGGGTGTTCGCGATCAAGCTCGGGCTCTACCCGGCCAACGGCTTCATCCCCATCAGCGCGGGGCTCGGCCAGAACCTCGGCTCGCTGCTGCTGCCGTCGCTGGCGCTGGCCGCCGGGCCGGCCGCCCTCTACCAGCGGGTGCTCCGCGCCGACCTGGCCGAGACCTACGGACAGGAGTTCATGAACGTGGCCCGCGCCAAGGGCGTCTCGCCGCTGCGGATGGCCGTCAGGCACGCCTTCCGGCCCAGCCTGCTCGGCCTGACCACCTCGCTCGGCGTGGTCGTCGGCGTGCTGATCGGGTCGAGCGTGATCATCGAGAACCTGTTCAGCCTGCCGGGCCTCGGCTCGATCCTGGCCACCTCGGTCAGCGGGCGCGACTACGTGGTGGTCCAGGGGGTCGTGCTGGTCGCGGCGACGGCGTTCGTGGTGATCAACGCGGTCGTCGACCTGGTCTACGGGCTCATCGACCCGCGCCTGCGCAAAGCCCGCGTGACCCGCCGGGCCGGGGCGGTGCCGGTCGCATGAGGCGTCTCAAGGTCGTCGACTCCCTCTCGCTCACCTGGCTGGGCGTGCTGTTCCTCGCCGCGGTGATCCTGCCGCTGGTCATCGCCTTCGACACCGAGACGATGTCGTCGGCCCAGCGGCTGGCCGGACCGTCGGCCGACTACTGGCTCGGCGGCGACAACTACGGCCGGGACCTGCTGGCCCGCGCCCTGGCCGGGGCCCGGGTGTCGCTCGGCATCGGGTTCGGGTCGGTCGCGATCGCGGCGCTGATCGGGGTGCCGCTCGGCATGCTGGCCGGCTATCTGCGCGGCGCCGTCGACGCGGTGATCTCGTTCGTCGTGGACGTCGTGCTCGCCTTCCCCGGGCTGGTGCTGGCCCTGGCGCTGGCCTCGTTCCTGGGGGCCTCGATCCAGAACGTCATGATCGCGATCATCGTGCCGATGACCCCGGTGTTCGCCCGGCTGGCCAAGGCGCAGACGATGGCGGTCTCCGGCCGGGAGTACGTCGAGGCCAGCCAGGTGATCGGCACCCCCACCCGGTCGATCGTGTGGCGGGACGTGCTGCCCAACATCCTGCCGCCGATCCTCGCCTACGCCATGGTCAACGTCGGCACCGCGATCCTCATCGAGGGCGGGCTGAGCTTCCTGGGCATGGGCGTGCCGCCCGACCAGCCGTCGTGGGGCAGCATGATCAACCAGGGCCGGGTCTTCATCAGCGAGGACCCCCGCCTGGTCGCGGTGCCGTCGGTGTTCATGCTGCTCACCATCCTCGGGCTCAACCTGCTGGGTGACCGGTTCCTCTCCGGCAACGACAAGGCGGGCGTGCGATGACCCTGCTCAGCATCCGTGACCTGGTCGTGGAGTTCCCCACTCCGGCCGGGGTGGTCAGGGCGGTCGACCACGTGAGCCTCGAACTCGGGTTCGGCGAACGGCTCGGCGTCGTCGGGGAGTCGGGGTCGGGGAAGAGCGTGCTGGCCCGTACCGCGATGGGACTCACCCGGAAGGGACCCGCGCGGATCAGCGGCGAGGTCGTCATCGACGGCCGGTCGATCCTCGGCCTGAGCGAACGCGGCAGGCGGGCGCTCTGGGGCCGCGAGGTGGCCATGGTCTTCCAGGACCCGCTGAGCGCCCTCCACCCGATCACCCCGATCGGCGCGCAGATCGCCGAGGCGGTCCGGCGCGACCCGTCGGTGAAGAAGGAGCAGGCCGCGAAGCGGGCCGTCGAACTCCTGGAGATCGTCGGCATCCCGCAGGCCGCCCGCCGCGCGAAGTCACGGGCGCACGAACTGTCCGGCGGCATGCGCCAGCGGGTCGCCATCGCGATGGCGGTGGCCGGCCGGCCGAAGTTGTTGTTCGCCGACGAGCCGACGACCGCGCTCGACGTCACCGTGCAGGCCCGCATCCTCGACCTGTTCGACGAGTTGTGCCGCGAGTTCGGCATCGGCATCGTGATGGTCAGCCACGACCTCGGCGTCGTCGGCCGCCACACCGACCACGTCGCGGTCATGTACGCCGGCCGCATCGCCGAACGCGGCCCGGTGAAGGCCGTGTTCGCCCGGCCGAGCATGCGCTACACCAGCGCGCTCATGGCCGCCATCCCCAGCCACCGGGCCGAGCGGCAGACGCTGCCCAAGCCGATCCCCGGCTCCCCGCCCAACCTGCTGGCTCCCCCGCCGGGCTGCCGCTTCGCCCCGCGCTGCGCCTTCGCCACCGACAGGTGCGGCACCGAGCAGCCCACGCTGACCGAACTCTCCGGCGGCCACGAATACGCCTGCTGGCACCCCGGACAGGAGGCCGTCCGATGACCGATCCCGTGTTCACGCTGGAGAACGGCTACGTCCGGTACGGCGGCGGCCACCCCGACGCCGTCTCGGGCGTCACGGTCCGGCTCCACAAGGGAGAGATCCTCGGCCTGGTCGGCGAGTCGGGCTGCGGCAAGTCGACCACGGCCAGGGCGATGCTCGGCCTGGTCCCCCTCAACGAGGGCCATCTCACCCTCCACGGCGCCCCGGTCGGCCCCAACGACAAGCGGTTGCGCGCCTCGGTCCAGGCGATCTTCCAGAACCCGGCCGCGTCGTTCAACCCGAAACGGTCGCTGCTCGACTCGGTGGCCGAACCGCTCCGTGTACGGGGGATCAAGGACCGCCGCAGACGCGCCCTTGAGGAACTCGACCGGGTCGGCGTCACCGAGGCGATGGCCGGCCGCCGCCCTTACGAGGTGTCGGGCGGCCAGGCCCAGCGGGCCGCCATCGCCAGGGCCACCATCCTGCGGCCCGAGGTCCTCGTCTGCGACGAGCCGGTCTCCGCGCTCGACGTCTCCATCCAGGCCCAGATCCTGGAACTGCTGGCCGAACTGCGCACCGAGCAGGGCCTGGCCATGTTGTTCATCTCCCACGATCTCGGCGTGGTCGCGTCCCTCTGCGACCGCACCGCCGTCATGTACGCCGGCAAGGTGGTCGAGCAGGGCGCCGCGCCCGACATCGCCAACCGGCCGCGTCACCCCTACTCGGTCGCCCTCCAGGACGCGGTGCCGTCGCTGGACCTGGCCGACGACCACGTGCCCAGGGTCCGCACCAGAGCGGTCACCGACGACGTCGACGGGCGAACGCTGCCCGGCTGCCGCTTCTCGGCCCTGTGCCCCTTCGCCACCGACGAGTGCGCGACGACTCCACCGCCGCTGGACGAACTGTCCCCCCGGCACGAGGTCGCCTGCCACCACCCGTTCGCCCCCCTGCACCACTGAGAAAGAAGGCAAGGCAATGCGCGTCCCCATCCGGCGGAGGCTGCTCGCCCTCCCCATAGCCGCCGTCACCGCCGTGGCCCTGGCATCCTGCACGGTCTCGGGCGGCGCCGATCCCGCCGCGGTCGCGTCGTCCCAGGCGGCGGCCGGAAACGACCAGCCCAGGCAGGGCGGCACCCTCAACGTCGCCATCGGCGCCGACCTGGCCACCCTCGACCCGTCCAAGGGCTCGGCCAACACGATGGCCCTGGTCGGCTCGGCCGTGTACGACACCCTCATGGTCGTCCCCAAGATCGGCGACCTGCCCCAGCCCAACCTGGCCCAGTCGCTCACCGAGAGCGCCGACAAGATGAGCTGGGAGATGAAGCTCCCCACGGGCGTCAAGTTCAGCGACGGCACCCCGTTCGACGCCGAGGCGGTCAAGTTCAACCTCGACCGCAACCGCGCCGAGGGCTCCACAGCCGCCGCGTTGTTGTCGTCGATCGACTCCGTCGAGGTCGCCGACCCGGCCACGGTCACGATCAAGATGAAGCACCCGTTCAGCAACCTGCCCTACGCCTTCTCCTACGACGGCTCGGGCACCGCGGGCTACGTCGCCTCCCCGACGGCCCTGAAGCAGTACGGCGACGACTACACCGCCCACGCGGCCGGGGTCGGCCCCTACAAGCTCCAGTCGTGGGCGCCCGGCCAGCCGGTCGAGCTGGTCCGCAACCCCGACTACTGGAACAAGGACAAGCAGGTCTACCTCGACAAGGTCGTGGTCAAGACGATCGCCGACCCGCAGAGCGCCTACCAGGCGCTGCTCGCCGGCGACATCGACCTGATGGCGACCGTCTCGCCGACCCTGATGAAGACCGCGAAGGAGAACCCGCAGGTCAACTTCGTGCAGGGCGTCGGCGCCGACCAGGACAGCATCATCCTGAACGTCACCCGGCCGCCGTTCGACGACGTGCGGGTGCGCGAGGCGCTGTCGAAGGCGCTGAACCGGCAGGAGATCGTCGACCTGACGACCGAGGGCCTCGGCAAGCCGGCCGTGAACCTGTTCCCCGAGGGCAACCCGTTCCACAGCCCGGCCGCCGACCCCGCCTACGACGTCGCGGGGGCCAAGCAACTGCTCGCCGCCTACGAGGCCGACACCGGCAAGAAGGCCACGTTCAACTACACGTGCAGCAACGTGCGCCCGGCCAGCGACGTCATCGTCAACCAGCTCAAGGCGGCCGGGTTCGACGTGAAGTTCGACGCGCTGGAGCCGTCGGCCTGGCTCGACCAGTTCTTCGGCAAGAAGTACTCGGCGATCTGCTGGACCATGGCCGGCTTCCTCACCCCCGACCTGCTGCCCTACCGCTTCCTCCACTCCACGGGCGACCTGAACACCGGCGGCTTCAAGAGCGCCGCGTTCGACGAGAAGGCCGACGCCGCCCGCACGGCCACGCCCGAGGAGCAGAAGACCCTGTGGGCCGAGGCCGACACGGTGCTCACCAAGGAGCTCCCGTGGGTGTGGACGACCAGCGCGCCCATCGGCTTCGTCTGGTCCAAGAAGGTCCACAGCGTCGACTTCGACGAACCCGCCCGGCTGCGCTACAGCGTGCCGAGCTTCGTGAACGCCTGGCTCCAGGAGGGCTGATCGACATGGACTGGACCGATCGCGTCGGCGTCGTGACCGGCGCCGCCTCGGGCATCGGGGCGGCCACCGCCAGACGGTTCGCCGCCCGGGGCATGCGCGTCGTCGGACTCGACCTCGACGCGGCCGGCCTGGCCGCGACCCACGAGGCCATCGGGGCGGCGTTCACCCCCGTGGCGCTCGACGTCTCCGACGGCGCCGCCGTGCGCGCCGCCGTCGGGGGCCTGGCCCGGATCGACGCCGTGGTCAACTGCGCGGTGAACTTCCTGGCCAAGGGCATCGACGTCACCCAGGACGACTGGGACCGGGTGCTGCGGGTCAACGTGCAGGGCATCAGCAACGTCGTGCAGGCCGCCCATCCGCTGCTGGCCGCCTCGGGGCACGGCGCGGTGGTGAACGTCGCCAGCGTCTCGGCGCACGCCGCGCAGCCGTCGCGGTGGACGTACAACACCACCAAAGGCGCCATCGTCACGCTGACCAAGTGCATGGCGCTCGACCTGTCCGCCGACCGGATCAGGGTCAACGTGGTCAGCCCCGGCTGGATCTGGACCCCCGAGGTCGCCAAGGCGGCCGGAGGAGACCGGGAGAAGTGGGAACCCGTCTGGGGCCGCTTCCACATGTTGCGCCGCCTGGGCGAGGCCGACGAGGTGGCCGCGGCCATCACGTTCCTCTGCTCGGCGGACGCCAGTTTCATCACCGGCGCGGAACTGCCCGTCGACGGCGGCTACCTGGCCATGGGGCCGGAGGGCCTCGGCGACGACTCCAGCTTCGCTGGAACCGATGCGAGGGAAGAGCGTTGAGCACGCACATCGTCATTACCGACACGAATCTGGGCGACGGCTCGATAGAGCTGGAGATCCTGCGGCCGGCGTTCGAGGTCAGCCACCACCACGTGCTCACCGAGGACGAGGTGCTGGAGGTCGGCGCCGAGGCCGACGGGCTGATGGTCCAGTGGGCCCCGCTGACCGAGCGTGTCCTGTCGGGCCTGCCGCGGCTGAAAGCGGTCGTCCGGTACGGGATCGGCATGGACAACATCGACCTCGACGCGGCCCGGCGGCTGGGCATCACGGTCCGCAACGTCGACGACTACTGCCTCGCCGAGGTCGCCGACCACGCCGTCGCCGCGATCTACGCCCACAACCGGCGGCTGACCGCCGGATCCCGCTCCTACGTGGCCAAGGGCTGGACCACGGCCGGGATCGCGCTGCCCCTGCTCCCGGAGGAGGACCCGGTCGGGATCGCCGGCTTCGGCCGGATCGGGCGCGAGGTCGCCCGGCGGGCCCTGGCGCTGGGCTTCCCCGTGCACGTGTGGGACCCGTTCGTCGGCGAGTTGCCCGAAGGCGTCGTCGGCCACGCCACCCCCGTGGAACTGGCCGCCGCGGTCAACCACCTGACCCTGCACATGCCGTCGAACGAGCAGACCAGGGGGGTGATCGACAAGGCCGTGCTGGACGCGCTCGGACCGGACGGTCATCTGGTCAACACCGCCCGCGGCGCGCTCGTGGACGAGGAGTCGCTGCTCGCGGCGCTCGACCAGGAGAAGCTGGCGTTCGCCACCCTCGACGTGCTGGTTGAGGAGCCGCCCACCGGGGTGTCGGCCGAACTGGCGAACCATCCCCGGGTGCTTGTCACCCCCCACACCGCCTACCTGTCGACCCGCTCGCTCCCGTCGCTCCAGCGCCGGGCCGCCGAGATCATGCGCGACCTGATGGCGGGCTGAGATGCGCGCCCTCGTCTACACCCGGCCCGGCGTGGTCGAATCGCTCGACGTCGCCGAACCCGCCCCCGCCGAGGGTGAGGTTCTCGTCAAGGTCCACGCCGTCGGCATCTGCGGCAGCGAACTCCACGGCATCCGCGACGCCGGGTTCCGCCGTCCCCCGCTCATCATGGGCCACGAGTTCGCCGGCACCACCCCCGACGGCCGCCGCGTCGTGGCCAACCCCCTCATCAGCTGCGGGCGCTGCGACCAGTGCCTGATGGGCCGCGACCACCTGTGCCGCGAACGCGCGCTCCTCGGCATCCACCGGCCGGGCGCCTTCGCCGAATGGGTGAGCGTCCCGGAGAAGGCCCTCCACGACCTGCCGCCGGACATGAGCTTCGAGACCGCCGCCGTCGTCGAACCGCTCGCGAACGGCGTGCACGCCGTCAACCTGGCCCGCCCCTACCCGGGCGCCCGGGTGGCCGTGCTCGGCGCCGGAACCATCGGCCTGGTCTGCGCGCTGGTCGCCCGGCAGGTCACCGACCAGGTGACCGTCTGCGACCTGTCGCCCGACCGGCTCGCCGTGGCCGGGCGGCTCGGCGCGTCGGCGGTCACGACCACCCTGGAGGGCGAGTTCGACATCGTGATCGACGCCGTCGGGGCCGCCGCCACCCACCAGATCTCGGTCCAGCACCTGCGGCCCGGCGGGACCGCCGTCTGGATCGGCCTGCTGAGCAGCGAGGCCGCGATCGACGGCCAGAAGATCGTCCGCGAGGAGAAGCACATCGTCGGCTCCTACTGCTACACCGCCGCCGAGTTCGCCCAGGCCGTGAAGCTGGCGCGGGACGTGGACCTCGGCTGGACGACCAGCTTCGACCTGGCCGACGGGGCCGCCATCTTCGGCGAGCTGGTCGACGGCCGCTCCGACGTCGTGAAGGCGCTGCTACGCCCATAAGGAGAGACATGTATTCGGTGAGACTGCTGCACCTCGGCGACGGGGACGTCCCCGGGCCGGAGGTCTACTGGATGTCCGACTGGGACCGGTGGTACACCCTGGCGTTCCAGGCGTTCCTGATCCAGGGCGAGGGCGTGACGGCCCTGGTCGGCACCGGCCCGGCCGAGGACCTGGGCCCGATGAACGAGGGCTGGGCGGCCTTCCTGGGCGAACGCGCGGCGATGCGCCGGGAGCCGGGAATGTGGCTGCCCGACCAGCTGGCCGCGCTGGGCATCGCCCCGGCCGACGTGACCCATGTGCTGCTGACGCCGTTGCAGCTCTACACGACGCCGAACGTGCCGCTCTTCCCGAACGCCGAGATCTGCCTGACCGAACGCGGCTGGACCCACTTCCACCGCACGAAGAAGCACCCCCACGACAACCGCTGGACCAGCCTCCCGCCGGAGGTCCTGTCGTACCTGACCCACGACGCGTGGGACCGGGTCAGGCTGCTCGCCGACGAGGACGAGGTCGTGCCCGGCATCCGCACCTGGTGGACGGGCTCGCACCACCGCGCCTCGATGGCCGTGGAGATCGACACGTCGGCGGGCGTGGTGACCGTCACCGACGCCTACTTCACCCGCCGCAACCTGGAGACCGACCAGCCGATCGGCATCTGCGAGAACATCTACGAGGCCCTGGCCGCCCACGAGCGCATCCGCCGCGTCTCCGACATCCCCCTGACCCTGTACGACGCCGACCAGCTCACGCTCTATCCGGACGGCGTCGTGGCGTCGTGAGCCGGGTGGCGCTGGGCGGCGCCCGCTGGTCGCTGACCGGCTCCCCCGACGAGGACCTCGCCCTCGCCACCCTCCACGCGGCGCTCGACGCCGGGGTGACCCTGGTCGACACCGCCTACGCCTACACGCCGCCCGGCACATCGGGCGGCCACAACGAGTCACCGATCGCCCGGGGGATCGCCGGGCGATCGGTGACCGTCTCCACCAAGGGCGGCCACTGGCGCGGCCCCGGCGGCTTCCTGATCGACGGAAGGCCCTCGACGCTGCGGCGGCACTTCGAGGAGAGCCTGTCGAGGCTGGGCGCGATCGGCCTCTACTTCCTCCACTGGCCCGACCCCGCGGTCCCCCTGCGGGAGTCCGTGGGCGAGCTGATCCGCCTGCGCGAGGAGGGCCTGGTCGAGCGCGTCGGCGTCTGCAACGTGACCCTGGACCGGCTTCGGCGGCTGGAGGGCATCGACGCGGTCCAGAACCGCTTCTCGCCCGACATCGCGCGACACTGCGCCGGGCACGGCCTGGAGTATCTCGTCCATTCGCCCTTCGGTGGCCCGGCGGGCGCGCGGCGCATCGCCGCGGACCCCGTGATCGGTGAGATCGCCCGTGACCACGGCGTCACGCCGCACGCGGTCGCGCTGGCCTGGTTGACGGCACAGGGGCCGGTGGTCCCGATCGTGGGCGCGGGCCGTCCGGGCAGCGTGGCGGCCTTCGACGGCGCGAGGCTGACCCTGACCGGGACCGAACTCCGGCGCATCCCCGGCCTGTGATCAGTAGGCCACGATCACCTGTTCCTGTCGGCCGAGGCCGTCGATCTCCATCGTCACGACGTCGCCGACCTTCAGATAGGGGAAGCGGCCCGACAGCGCCACGCCCTCGGGGGTGCCGGTGCTGATCACGTCGCCCGGCATCAGCAGCATGTAGTGGCTCAGGTGGTGGATGATCTCCGCGACGGAGAACACCATGTCGGCCGTGCTGGAGTCCTGCCGGATCTCGCCGTTCACCCACGACCGCAGCCGGAGCCCGGTCGGGTCGATCTCGGAAGCCGGCCGCAGGACCGGGCCCAGCGGGTTGAAGGTCTCGGCGCACTTGCCCTTCGACCACTGCCCGCCCGACTCCTCCAGTTGGAAGGCCCGCTCGCTCAGGTCGTTGGACAACGCGTAGCCCGCGACGTAGTCGAGCGCCTCGGAGGGGTCCTTGAGGTAGCGCGGAGTGCGCTTCATGACGACGGCCAGCTCGACCTCCCAGTCGGTCTTCTCCGAGCCGGGAGGCAGGATCACGTCGTCGTCCGGGCCGACCACGCAGCCCGGGTGCTTGAGGAACACGACCGGGTAGGGCGGCGGCGCGGCGCCCGACTCGGCCGCGTGGGCGGCGTAGTTCATGCCGATGCAGACCACGGCGGCGGGCCGGGCGACGGGCGGGCCGACGCGTTGTCCCCGCGCGGCGATCGGGGGGAGCTCCCCGTTCGCCAGGGCCGCCGCGACACGATCGATCCCGTCGGCGGCGAAGAAGTCGCCGTCGAGGTCGGGGGTGAGCGGCGTCAGGTCGTATTCACGGCCTTCGTGGCGGACGGCGGGGCGCTCGGACCCCGCGGGGCCGTGGCGGAACAGTTCCATTGCTGATTTCCTCACACGTCCTGGCGGCCCATCCGCAGCGATAGCTGGTGGACGGTCGACCGGACGTTCTCGATGGTTCTGGTGATGACCTCGGGGGTCCTGCGCACTTCGGGGATGGAGACGCTGATGGCGGCCCGGCCGCCGCCCCGGTGGCCGCTGAAGGGCGCGGCGATGCAGAACACCCCGGGGGTGTATTCGGAGTTGTCGGTGGCGTAGCCGTTCTCGCGGACCTCGCGGATGGCCGTCAGCAGCGCCGGCAACGACGTGATCGTGTTGGGGGTGTAGGTCGCGAAGGCGACCCCGGTGAAGCGCTCGGTGATCTCGTCGTCGGTGAGCTGGCTGAGCAGCGCCTTGCCGATGCCGGTGGCGTGGGCGGGCAGGCGCACGCCCACCCGGGAGGCCAGCCGGAGCTGGTGGTCGGGGTCGACCTTGGCGATGTAGATGTTGTCGGTGCCGTCGAGCGTGGCGAGCTGGACGGTCTCGTTGAGCGCATCGCGCAGCGCCTCCATGTAGGGGAGGGCGACCTTCTCCAGGTCGGCGACGGCGACGTAACTCTGCCCGGCCTGCCAGAGGCGGATGCCGACCCGGAACCTGCGGCTCTCGGTGTCCTGCTCCAGGAACCCCCGGGTGACCATCGTGACCAGCAGGGTGTACGTGCTGCTCTTGGGGATCTCCAGGCGGCGCTGGATCTCCGTCAGGGTCAGCCCGTCGCGGTGGTCGGTCAGCAGATCGAGGATGGCGAGCGTGCGATCAGCCGACTTCACGAGTGAGTTCATGATTTTGGATGGCCGTTCATGTGGATAAACCTGCGGGGTATCTGCACTTTACCGCCGCGCACGCAGCTCGTTTTTCCGTATTTTGCCTGATGAGGTCTTGGGTAGCGGGCCGAACTCGTACCGGTCGGGGGCTTTGAAGGCGGCCAGCCGGGCCCTGACGTGAGCACGTAGTTCCTCCGGCGAGACGGTGTGTCCTTCGCGCAGGGTCACGTAGGCGATCGGGCGCTCACCCCAGTGTTCGTCCGGCATCGCCACGACGGCGGCCTCCAGCACGGCCGGGTGGGCCGCGAGCGCCGACTCGACCTCGATCGACGAGATGTTCTCTCCGCCGGAGACGATGACGTCCTTGGCCCGGTCGCGCAGTTCCAGATAGCCGTCGGGGTGGAGCACGCCCAGGTCGCCGGTGCGGAACCAGCCGTCGGGGACCGCCAGGCGGGTCGCCTCGTCGTCGCGGTAGTAGCCGAGCATGACGGTGTTCCCGCGCAGGGCCACCTCGCCCAGGGTCGCGCCGTCGCGGGGGACGTCCGTGCCGTCCTTCAGCACGCGGATCGTGCACGACACCAGGTTGGAGACGCCCTGACGGGCCCGCAGGACGGCCTGCTCGGCCACGGGCAGCGTGTTCCATTCGGGCCGCCAGTCGCAGATGGCGGCGGGGCCGAAGGTCTCGGTCAGGCCGTACAGATGAGTGATGTCGAGGCCCGCGCGTTCGCAGCCGGCCAGCAGCGACGGCGACGGCGGCGCGCCTCCGACGGCGACCGCCACCCGCCGCCCGCGCGCCGGCGGGGCCACTTCGAGCAGCGAGATCAGCACGGTCGGCGCGCCGCAGAACATGGTCACGCCCTCGGCGTCGATCAGGCGCCACACCTGGGCGGGGTCCACTCTTCGCAGACAGACGTGGACCCCGCCGGCCGCCGTGACGGCCCAGGGGAAGGCCCATCCGTTGCAGTGGAACATCGGCAGAGTCCACAGATAGACGGTCTCCGGCGTGAGCCGGAAGTGGGCGACCATGGCGAGCGACTGGAGGTAGGCGCCGCGATGGTGGTACATGACACCCTTCGGGTGCCCGGTGGTCCCGCTGGTGTAGTTGAGCGCCATCAGCCCGCGCTCGTCGGCCTCGACCCGGTGGGGTTCGGCCTCGGCCCGCAGCCGTTCGTGTTCGGCCGGACCCACGACGCGCAGGCCGCCGCCGATCTCCTCGGCCAGTTCGGCGAACTCGGGGTCGTGCAGGAGGACGGTCGCCCCCGAGTGCTCCAGGATGTGGCGGAGTTCGGCGGCCGCGAGCCGGATGTTCAGCGTGACCAGCACCGCGCCCGCGTACAACACGCCGAAGTGGGATTCGAGCAGCAGCGGCGAGTTGGCCCCCAGCACGGCCACGCGGTCGCCCGGCTCGACCCCGAGCCCGCGCAGCAAGCCGGCCTGCCGCAGGCAGCGGTCGTGCAGTTCGCGGTAGGTCAGCCGCAGGTCTCCGTCGACCACGGCGAGCCGCTCGGCGTGGACCTCGGCGGCCCGGTCGAGCAGGGCGGTCGGGGTGAGCGGCTCGTAGCTGACGTGAGACGGCACCGCTCGCCACCCTTCGAAACCGGACATCGGGTGACTATTCTGGAATCGAGTTCCGTATCTTGTCAATCGGTTCACATATGAGAACTAGAACGACGTCGGCTGGCCCGGTTCCAGGAGGCGCAGGCGGTCGTCGAGCTCGTACTTCTCGAAGGCGTCCAGGAGGTCGGCCGGGCCCTCGGTGAAGTGTTGCCAGCCCTCCATGTGGAGGGGGATGACCACCTCGGCGCCGGTGATCAGGGTCGCCTCGACGACCTCCTCGCCCGTGAAGGTCAGGAAGCCGTCGACCAGGGGGGTGCGGGCCGCCCCGGCGAAGAACAGGCCCGCGTCCATCGGCCCGAGCCGCTCCGTGATCTCCCTGGTCGCTTCGAGCGAGGCGTTGTCGCCGCTCACATAGATGGCCGGCAGATCGAAGGCGGTCAGCACGAAACCCGTCACCGGCCCCAAGAGGTCCTCCGTGCCCGGTGGCCCGTGCTCGGCCGGCACCCACGTGATCCGCAGTGAACCGCCGTCGGGCCGTTCGAAGGTCACGTGGTCCCAGGCGGGCAGGCCGGTGACGTCCTCCCCGAGGCGCTCGGCGGCCTCGGGTGTGGTCAGCACCTCCGGCACCTCGTCGAGCAGCGCTCGGCCCGAATGGTCCAGGTTGTCGGCGTGCTGATCGTGCGAGAGCAGGATGATGTCGAGATCGCCCAGTTCGTGGGGCTGGACGGCCGGGCCGGTGGTCTTGATGAGCGTACGGGTGCCGCTGACGATCGGTCCCGGCCCGTCGAAGGTCGGGTCGGTGAGCAACTTCAGGCCGCCGATCTCCAGCAACGCCGTCGGCCCGCCCACCAACCGCACGGTGCAGGTTTTCCGCTCCATCACCCCATCCTGCGCGCACCCCGTTCAAGGGAATCCATCCGGGGGTGCAACACACCACATGTTGATGTGACAGCCGAGAACGATCCCATATATGGTGTCTCCCGCGTTGGTTCGCCCCGCCCGCCAGCCGGGGTGCCGTAAGAGGGAACCCGGTGCGAATCCGGGACTGCCCCGCAGCGGTGAGCGGGAACGAAAGCCGTCAATCAAGCACTGGGCCTGGGCCTGGGAAGCGACGGCCGGTAGGCGCCTTTCACGAAGGCCTGCCCGCGAGTCCGAATACCTGCCATCGCGTTTTGGTCCGAGGCCGCGTGGGACGGCCCTGCCCGGGTGCCCTGCGCCCGCGTGCCTCGGTGGGTTCGCGAGGAGAGGGCTCCAACGAGGATGCGCATCAAGAAGCGTGACGGTTCGCTCGAACCGGTCGACGTGACCAGGATCGTGCGGGCGGTCGAACGTTGTTCCGGCGGGCTCGCCGACGTCGAGCCGCTGCGGGTCGCCACCAGGACGATCAGCGGCCTGTACGACGGCGCCACCACCGAGGAACTCGACCGGTTGTCGATCCAGACCGCCGCCGAGATGATCGGCGAGGAGCCGCAGTACTCCCGGCTGGCCGCCCGGCTGCTGGCGGCGTACATCACCAAGGAGGTGGCCGCCGACACCTTCAGCCGGTCGATCAAGGAAGGCCACGCCCTCGGCCTGATCGGCGACACCACCGCCGCCTTCGTGGCCGACCACGCCGACCTGCTCGACGCCACGATCGACACCGCCAACGACCGGCGGTTCGAGTACTTCGGCCTGCGCACCGTGTACGACCGCTACCTGCTCCGCCACCCCCGGACCCGGCTCCCCGTCGAGACCCCGCAGTTCTGGCTGCTCCGGGTGGCCTGCGGTCTGGCGCGGCGGCCCGAGGAGGCGGTCGAGCTCTACCGCCTGATGTCGTCGCTGGCCTACCTGCCCAGCTCGCCGACGTTGTTCAACTCCGGCACCGGCCACACCCAGATGTCGTCGTGCTACCTGGTCGACTCCCCGCGCGACGAACTCGGCTCGATCTACGAGCGGTACGCCCAGGTCGCCCACCTGTCGAAGTTCGCCGGCGGCATCGGCATCTCCTGGTCCCGCGTGCGATCGAGGGGCGCCCTGATCAAGGGCACCAACGGCCACTCCAACGGGATCGTCCCGTTCCTGCGCACCCTCGACGCCTCCGTGGCCGCCGTCAACCAGGGCGGCCGGCGGAAGGGCGCCGCGTGCGTCTACCTGGAGCCCTGGCACCCCGACGTCGAGGAGTTCCTGGAGCTGCGGGACAACACCGGCGAGGACGCCCGCCGCACCCACAACCTGAACCTGGCCAACTGGATCCCCGACGAGTTCATGCGCCGCGTCGAGGCCGATCAGATGTGGTCGCTGTTCGACCCGAACGAGCTGCCCGAGCTGCCCGACCTGTGGGGCGAGGCCTTCGACGAGGTCTACCGGACGGCGGAGGCGGACGGCCGTCAGGTGCGCCGGATCCGCGCCCGCGACCTCTACGCCAAGATGATGCGCACCCTGGCCCAGACCGGCAACGGCTGGATGACCTTCAAGGACACCTCGAACCGCACCTGCAACCAGGCCGCCGAGCCGGGCAACGTGGTGCACCTGTCGAACCTGTGCACCGAGATCATCGAGGTGTCGAACGACGAGGAGACCGCGGTCTGCAACCTCGGTTCGATCAACCTGGCCGCCCACCTGGCGGAGGGCGGAATCGACTGGGAGAAGCTGCGCAGGACCGTCAGGACAGCGGTGGTCTTCCTCGACCGGGTGATCGACATCAACTACTACCCGACTCGGCAGGCCGCGGCGAGCAATCCGCGCTGGCGCCCGGTCGGCCTGGGGCTGATGGGTCTCCAGGACGTCTTCTTCGCGCTCCGGCTGCCGTTCGACTCGCCCGAGGCAAAGGAGCTCTCCACCCGGATCTCGGAGGAGATCTACCTGGCCGCCCTCGACACCTCGGCCGACCTCGCGGCGGAGCACGGCCCGCATCCGGCGTACGGGGAGACCTGGGCGGCCCGCGGGAAACTCCAGCCCGACCTGCACGGCCTCAGCCCCGAGTGGACCGCGCTCCGCGCCAAGATCGCCGAGCACGGGCTGCGCAACTCCCTGCTGATCGCCGTCGCCCCCACCGCGACCATCGCCTCGATCGCGGGCTGCTACGAGTGCGTCGAGCCGCAGGTGTCGAATCTCTTCAAGCGCGAGACGTTGAGCGGGGAGTTCCTCCAGATCAACAACGCGCTGGTCGCCGAGCTCAAGGCGCGCGGCCTGTGGACGGAGCCGATCCGCACGGCCATCCGCCAGGCCGAGGGCTCGGTCCAGGGCATCGCCGAACTGCCCGGCGAGATCAGGACCCTGTTCAGAACCGCCTGGGAACTGCCCCAGCGGGCGTTGGTCGACATGGCGGCGGCACGCGGCCCGTACATCGACCAGAGCCAGTCGCTCAACCTGTTCATGGCCAGCCCGACCATCGACAAGTTGTCGTCGATGTACCTCTACGCCTGGAAGTCGGGCCTCAAGACCACGTACTACCTGCGCTCGCGCCCCGCGACGCGCATCCAGCAGGCCACCGTGCCGGTCCTCACCGCCGCGGAGGTCTGCTCCCTGGAGAACCCCGAGTCCTGTGAGGCGTGCCAGTGATGCTGCTCGACCCCGGCATGAGCCTGACCCTGCGCCCGATGCGCTACCCGGCGTTCTTCGAGCGCTACCGCGACGCCATCAAGAACACCTGGACCGTCGAGGAGGTCGACCTCCACTCCGACCTCGCCGACCTGGGCAGACTGTCGCCCGCCGAACGCCACCTGGTGTCACGGCTGGTGGCCTTCTTCGCCACGGGCGACACGATCGTCGCCAACAATCTGGTGCTCAACCTCTATCAGCACGTCAACGCCCCCGAAGCGCGCCTCTACCTGTCGCGGCAGCTCTTCGAGGAGGCCGTGCACGTGCAGTTCTACCTGAACCTGCTCGACACCTACGTGCCCGACGAGCAGGAGCGTTTCGAGGCCTTCGCGGCGGTCGAGAACATCCCGTCGATCAGCCGCAAGGCCGAGTTCTGCTTCCGCTGGATCGACTCACTCGGCGACCTCAGGAGCCTGGAGACCAAGGCCGACCGCCGGGCCTTCCTGCTCAACCTCATCTGCTTCGCCGCCTGCATCGAGGGCCTGTTCTTCTACGGCGCCTTCGCGTACGTCTACTTCCTGCGCTCCCGAGGCCTGCTGAACGGCCTGGCCTCGGGCACGAACTGGGTGTTCCGCGACGAGTCGATGCACATGGCGTTCGCGTTCGACGTCGTCGAGGTCGCCCGCGCCGAGGAGCCCGACCTGTTCGACGACGACCTGATCGCCCAGATCAGGCAGATGCTCGCCGAGGCGGTCGACTGCGAGGCCCAGTTCGCCGAAGACCTCCTCAACCAGGGGGTGCCGGGCATGTCGATCGCCGACATGCGCCTCTACCTGGAGCACGTCGCCGACCGCCGGCTGGCCCAGCTCGGCATCCTGCCCCTCTACGGCTCGAAGAACCCCTTCGCCTTCATGGAACTCCAGGACGTGCAGGAGCTCTCGAACTTCTTCGAGCGCAAGGTCTCGGCCTACCAGGTCGGCGTCACGGGCACGGTCAGCTTCGACGCCGACTTCTAAGGCCGCTGTAAAGCCCCCTCCAATCCGGGCCGTGACCACTGGACTCGTCAAGAAGGCCGTGGTCACGGTGGAGGTACCGCTAAGCCGGAAGGGGATCTCCGATGGAGAAGAAGAGAGTGGCCGCAGTCGGTGCGGGGCTCGCCGGAGCGGCGGCCCTGGTGTTCGGGCCCGTGGCCACGTCGGCGTCGGCCACCGAGGCGGCGACGCAGACCACCACGACGGCCGCGTCCGCGCCGTCACATCGCGACCCGCCGCACCACAGTGATCACCCCCACAAGAAGCATCACAACAAGCACCACAAGCACCACAACAAACACCACCACTACTGAGTGGAGTGCCGTCGGTCGCGATCGTCGCGGCCGTCGGCCCTTCTCACCCGCGCCCCGGTGACCGTCACGCCCTTCGACGAGACGGTCACCGGTGACAGGTCGATCGACGTCACCTCCGGGAGGGTCGCGATCAGGCGGCCGACCCGCGTCAGCAGTTCGCCCAGCGCGGTCGTGTCGGCCTTGGGATGGTCGCGGTAGCCGTACAGCAGGGGTGAGCAGCGCAGGTCGGCGATCATCTCGGCGGCGGTCTCCGGCCCGAGCGGCGGGACCCGGCAGGCCCGGTCGCCGGTCAGTTCGGCGACCACCCCGCCGTAGCCGACCACCACGAGCGGCCCGGTCACCGGGTCGTTGACGCCCCGCACGGTCATCTCCACGCCCGGCCAGGAGGCGCCCAGCGTGATGCCGAAGTGGGCCAGCAGCCGAGGCGTGTCGTGGACGAGGCCGTGCGCCTCCGGGTCGTCGCCCACGAAGAGCCATTCGGGCGCGGTACGCCGCCACTCCGCATACGCCGCCACCCGCGCCAGTGCGCCGACCGCCTGCTCCGGGTAGGCGTAACACGGCACCCGGCCCCCGACCAGCCCGTCCTGGCCGAGCACGCACGCCAGCGTCGTCACCTTCCGCTCGGCCGCCAGCACGGTCTTCCACGCCGTCCCCAGGTCCGCTCCGAACGGCGCGACGACCAGACACGCGTCGGCGTCGGCGTCGGCCGCGTGCGGGAGCAGCGTCGTCGCCGCGTCGGCGTGCAGCAGGTCGCCGCTGACGGCCACCCGGCGGCCCGCCGGGAGCGGCTGGTAGGCCAGCAGCCGGACCGTGTCGACCAGGTCACGCAGCCCTTCGACGAGGATCACCCCGGTCGCGCGGGCGAGCGCCGCCAGCCCTTCGGTGATCCCGGCCGGGGTGCGGACCACGATCGGCTTGCGCCGGCTGACCCGCGCCGCCACCTGCGCGAACTCGCGGGGATCGCCCAGCGAGTCGACGACGATGACGGTCGTCTGCGGGTCGTCGCCCCAATGGGACAACATCTCCGCGTCGTCGGCCCGCACGTAGGAACACACCGGCAGCACGTCGACGAGCGCCGCCAGCACCGCCTCCGACCGTGCCAGCACGGCCACCTCACCAGGAATGGAATCCACGCCGACAGGCTGCCCGCGTCGAGGTTCCCCCAGTAGGGCCGGACGGCTCGCCCCGAAAGGACCAAAGTCCCGCCGGTTAGGAGCAGAATGTCGGCATGGCTCACCCCCTCGTGCCCAGCATGCGTCTCGACGAGCTGCTGGCCGAGCTCCAGACCCGGCTCGAAGCCGTGCTGGCCACCCGCGACCGCGTCCACTCCCTGCTCGAAGCCGTGGTCCTCATCGGCAGCGACCTCCAGTTGGAGATCGTGCTGGGCCGGATCGTGGAGACCGCCGCCCGGCTGGTCGACGCCACCTACGGCGCGCTCGGCGTGGTGGGCGAGGAGTCCACGCTCCTGGAGTTCATCCCGGTCGGGCTGAGCGAGGAGGAGATCGCCCGCATCGAGCACTGGCCCCACGGCCTCGGGCTGCTCGGGCTGCTCATCAAGGAGCCGAAGCCGCTCCGGCTGGCGCGGATCTCCGACCACCCCGACTCCTACGGCTTTCCGCCCGGCCACCCGCCGATGGGCAGTTTCCTCGGGGTGCCGCTGCGGGTGCGCGACGAGGTGTTCGGCAACCTCTACCTGACCGAGAAGCGCGGCGGCGCCGAGTTCGACGAGGAGGACCAGGCGGTCGTCACCGCGCTCGCCACGGCCGCCGGCGTCGCCATCGAGAACGCCCGCCTGTTCGAGGAGACCCGCCGCCGCGAGATGTGGCTGCAGGCGTCGTCCGAGGTGACCACGAGCCTGCTGTCGGGCGCCGGGCCCCACGAGGTGCTCACCCACGTCGTCGGCCGGGCCCGCGAGATGGCCGATGCCGACGTCGCCGTGTTGCGCTTCGGCAACGGCACCGAGATCGTCGACGGCGACCTCGCCGACCTCGTCGACCAGGCGTCGATACCGCTGGGCCGCGTCGGTTCGGTGCGCGCGATGCTCCAGCTCGGCAAGCGTCCGGGCCGGTTGCCGTTCACGCCGTCGCTGCTGCGCATGCTGAGCGCCTTCGCCGACCAGGCCTCGATCGCGCTGGAACTGGCCGAGGCCCGGGAGGACGCCGAGCGCCTGGGCCTGCTGGAAGACCGCCACCGCATCGCCAAAGACCTGCACGACGTCGTCATCCAGCGGTTGTTCGCCACCGCCATGACGCTGATGAGCACGGTCAAGCTCGTCGAACACCCCGAGGCGGCGACCCGGGTCAGGCACACCATCGACGAACTCGACGAGACGATCAGGCAGATCCGCTCCACCATCTTCGCCCTGCAGTCGCCGGCCGTGATGGGCGAGCAGAGCCTCCGCTCCCACATCGTCGAACTGGTCGAGGGCGCCCGCGGCCACCTGGGCTTCATGCCCGGCCTGCGGATGGACGGCTGGCTCGACAACGCCGTGGGCGACGCGGTCGCCGAACAGCTCCTCGCCGTTCTGCGCGAGGCGCTCTCCAATCTCGTACGCCACGCGAAGGCCTCCCGCGCCGAAGTGGTGGCCGAGGTGACCGACGGCGTGCTCACGCTGACCGTCCAGGACGACGGCGTCGGCATCGCCGACGGGGGCCGCCGCAGCGGCCTGCGCAACCTGGAGGAGAGAGCGGTCCTGCTGGGCGGCTCGTTCACGATCGGCTCGGCCGACGGCTGGAGAACCCGCCTCCGCTGGAGCGTGCCCGTCAATTGATCCTGCGGCCCGAGACCTCGTCGGTCGAGAGTGTCACGAAGTGGTCGAACGCCGAGGGCGCCCAGGGCATCAACGGCAGCGCCGACAACCGGGCGACCTCCTCGGGCGCGGTGACCCCTCGGGCGTGCCCGAGCACGGTCACCGACCAGCCCGACCCGGTCTCCCGGTCGATGTCGTCGATCTCGAACGCCACCACGGCGTCACGGGTCGCGGCGGCCAGGCGGGAACCGATGGCGGTCCTGATGACGACGGTCTCCCCGTCGAGGACGTAGTTGACCGGCTGGACGGCGGGCAGCGCCCGGAAGGTGAAGACCAGCCGCCCGATGGGCGTGGTGGCCAGCAGGCGCAGGCATTCCTCCCGTGACAACACCGAAAGCCCGGCCGAGTCGATTCTCATGTCGTGAGTCTGCCGGTAACGGCATATAGCGGATTAGGGACCTAAGTCCTATTAATCGCGCCGATCTGCCCTCATCCGGGCCGCAAGCGCCGCCGCTTGGGTGCGCCGCTGCATGTTCAGCTTGGCCAGCAGGTTCGAGACGTAGTTCTTGACGGTCTTCTCCGCCAGATACATGCGCTCTCCGATCTGCCGGTTCGTCAGCCCCTCGCCGATCAGCTCCAGGATCGTGCGCTCCTGGTCCGACAACGCCGCCAGCGGGTCGGTGCGGCCGGCCTGGCCGCGCAGCCGGTGGAGCATCGACGCGGTGGTCTGCGGGTCGAGCAGCGACTGCCCAGCGGCGACCGTGCGGACCGCGCCCACCAGGTCGGAGCCGTGGATCTGCTTCAGCACGTAGCCCGCCGCCCCGGCCATCACGGCCTCGAAGAGCGCGTCGTCGTCGGCGTAGGAGGTGAGCATCAGGCAGGCCAGCCCCGGCACCAGGCTGCGCACGTCGCGGCAGACCTTGACACCGTCGCCGTCGGGCAGCCGGACGTCGAGGATGGCCACGTCGGGCCGCAGGGCGGGGATGCGCGCGACGGCCGCGGCGGCGGTGCCGGCCTCGCCGACGACCTCGATGTCGTCCTCCGACTCCAGCAGCGCCGCCACTCCACGCCGCACGACCTCGTGGTCGTCGAGCAGGAAGACACGAATCATGGGACGAATCTAGATAGCGGAGGTCCCCAGGGGAAGGGACCCAACCGCATGGACACGGAGGAGTTCATGGCGCCTGCCTACGTGTTGAGCCGGCCGAACTCGTAGCTCAGCGCGGCGAGATAGACCGTCCAGGCCATGAACGGCAACAACAGCAGGGCCGCCATCCTGCTGTCGCGCCAGAAGACGAAGAAGCCGACGACCTGCAGAAGGAGGAAGATCGCCGCGTCGATCGCGGCCAGATAGTGGAGGCGCAGCCCGAGCGAGAGCGGCGCCCACAGGAAGTAGGCGACCAACTGGGCCACCCACCACCACAGGGCGAGGGGCCGGGCCTGCTCGTACCAGAGCAGGCCGGCGATCAGGGCGAAGGTGAGCGAGAGGAAGGCGAACATCGGCCCGTGCAGCCAGATGGGCAGCTCGAAGGGGGGACGCTGGACCTCCGCCAACCCCGGCCGCACGTTCTGCGCGATCACCCGGTTGTCGATCGCCGTGGCGAGCACGGCGAGCAGCGCGAGCACCAGCCCCGGCCAGCGCCGGAGCCAGTGGGTACGCGGGGGTTCACTCATGGTGACACCGTAACGTCCCATAAAACGGCCTGGCCGGAGCCAGGCCGTTTCGGGGTCACGCGACGGCGCAGGCGGTTCCGTTCAGCGTGAACGCGCTCGGCCGCGCGGTGTTGCCGCTGTGGTTGGCGTTGAACCCGAACGACTGGGTCCCGTTCACGGGGATCGTCGCGTTGTAGGTCAGGTTCCGTGCCGTGACGTTCCCGCTGGCCGGTGAGACCGTGGAGTTCCACGCCGAGGTCACCGTCTGCCCGGAGGGCAGCGTGAAGGCCAGGTTCCACGAGTTGATCGGGCTGGTCCCGGTGTTGGTGATCGTCACGTTGGCCGTCAGCCCGGTGTTCCAGGGATTGACGGTGTACGCCACCCGGCAGGGCCCGTTGTCGGGAGTCGGCGTGGGCGTCGGAGTAGGCGTCGGGGTGGGCGTGGGGGTCGGCGTGGGCGTGGGCGTCGGGGAGGGCGACGGCTGGGAACCGTCGAGGCCGAAGAAGCTGATGGCCATCGCGGCCTGGCCGGACAGCGGCAGGTTGTGGCCCACCCCCTGGAGGCTGATCGCCTCGACCTGGGTGCCGTAGCGGGTCCGCGTCCAGCCCGAGCGCGGGGTGTCGGTGGAGGTCGGCGTCTGCGACAGGCCGTGGACGTTCGTCCACTGCTTGATCTGCTCCTGGAAGTTCGGGTAGCGCAGCGTGGCGTCCTCGGTGCCGTGCCAGATCTGCATCCTCGGCCGGGACCCGGTGTAGCCCGGGTAGGCGCCGCGCACCAGGTCACCCCACTGCTGCGCGGTCCTGATGAGCTGCCCGTTGGCACACTGGCTGTTCCACGTCGACCCGCCCGTGGTGGCGAAACAGGCGAACGGCACCCCCATGAACGCCGCCCCGGCCCGGAACACGTCGGGGTAGTCGCCCAGCAGGACGTTGGTCATCATGCCGCCCGAGGACGCGCCGGTGGCGAAGACGCGGTTCGGGTCGGCGTTGTAGCGCGACTTCACGTAGTCGACCATCGAGACGATGCCCACGGGGTCGCTGTTTCCGTTGTGGGTGAGCGCGCCGGAGGTGTAGACGTCGAAACACTGGCCGCTGCGGGTCGCCGACGGGTAGATCACGATGAAGCCGTACCGGTCGGCGAGGGAGGCGAACTCCGTGCCCGAGTAGAAGGCCGGGCCCGTCCCGGTGCAGTAATGCACCGCCACCAGGATCGCCGGGCGCGGGGCGACGTTGTCGGGGACGTACAGGTGCATGCGCAGGTTGGTGGGGTTGGTCCCGAAACCCGTCACCTCGACGAGCGACGCCGCCTGGGCCGGCCGCAGGGGTAACAGCCCCGCGGCCAGGATCAACAGGGCTACCAGCAGTCGTTTCATGCTTCCTCCGAGCGTTCGAAATATTCCGAGACTGATCCGAAATATTTCAGCGCGCAACGTTCGGGATCAGGGCGAACCGCCCACCTGGGAGGGGTCATGAAACATTCGGGAAGAGGTTCTTCCGGAAGGAGGGCCGCCCGCAAGGCCCACCACCTGCTGCGTGCAGCGGGATTCACCGACGTCGCCACCGAGATCCTCGGCACCGTGCTCTCCGGCCCGGAGGGCCTGCCCGCCGTGTTGAACCTGGCCAAGGGCCAGGAGGGCGAGGAGATCACCGCCTGGCGCGACGACCAGCGCCGGAGGGCGGCGGAAGGCCGGCTGTTCCTGGCCGTTCCCGTTTTCGTCACCTCCGCCCAGGTGATTGCATGACCTCATGGACCTGCACGTGGGCTGTGCGATGTGGAATCAGAAATCGTGGCCGTCACAGGGCCTGGCCGACTACGCGACCTACTGCAACGCCGTCGAGGGCAACACGACCTTCTACGCCGTCCCGTCGCGCGAGACGGTCGAGTCGTGGGCCCGCCAGACCGGCCCCGGCTTCCGCTTCCTGATCAAGCTCCCCAAGACCATCACCCACGAACGCCACCTGACCGGCGCGGCCGACGAACTGAGGGCGTTCCTGCACACGATGGAACCCCTGGGCCCCCGCAACCACGCCCTGTGGATCCAGCTCCCCAGCGGTTTCGGCCCCCTCGACGTCGGCACCCTGGCGGCCTTCCTCCGCAACCTGCCCGGAGACCACCGATACGCCGTCGAGGTCCGCCACCGGGCCTTCTTCGACGACGACCGGGCGATCGCGGCGCTGGAGAGGGCCCTGGCCGTCAGAGACGCCGAATGGGTGCCCTTCGACACCACCGTCCTGTTCGAGCGCCCGCCGACCTCCGACACCGAGCGCGAGGCCTGGACGAGGAAACCGCGGATGCCCAGAAGGGACCGCGCGCTCACCGACCGCCCGCTGATCCGCTACATCGGCCGCGACGACCCCGACCGGACCGTCGAGGGCTGGGCTTTCTGGGTGGACAAGACCGTCGAGTGGCTGAAGGAGGGCCGTTCGCCGACGATGTTCGTGCACACCCCCGACAACGTCGACGCGCTGACCCTGAACCGGCGCTTCCACGAGGAGGTCCGGGCCCGGCTCCCCGAACTGGAGCCGCTGCCCGAGCCTCCGGAGGTGGAGCCGCTGACGCTCTTCTAACGGTTCTTCCGGAAGGCCGAGGGTGCGATGCCGAAGCGGCTGGTGAAGGCCTGCCGCAGCGACTCGGCCCGGCCGAATCCGGTCCGCTGGGCGATCACCGCCATCGTCAGGTCGGTCGTCTCCAGCAGCCGCGCCGCCGCCTCCAGCCGGGCCTCGCGTACGTATCGGGCCGGCGACGAGCCCAGGTGCTTCACGAACAGGCGGGTCAGGTGGCGTTCGCTCGTTCCGGCGCGGCGGGCGAGGGCGGACGTCGACAGGTCGTCGCACAGGTTGGCGCCGATGAAGGCGGTGAGGGTGCTCAGCGGCCCGTCGGGGGCGGGGGGTTTGACGAACATGCTCATCTGGGCCTGGTTGCCGGGGCGCTGGAGGTAGGTCACCAGGTGCCGCGAGGTCATCCGGGCCACTTCGGCGCCGTGGTCCTCCTCGATGAAGGCCAGCGTGAGGTCGAGCGCGGCGGTCACCCCGGCCGAGGTGGCGACCGCGCCGTCGCGGATGAAGATCGGGTCGGGGTCGACCGTGATCTGCGGGTGGCGGGCGGCCAGGCGGGCGGCGTCCCACCAGTGGGTGGTGGCGCGGCGGCCGTCGAGGAGGCCGGTTGCGGCCAGCACCGACGCGCCCGTGCAGACCGAGGCGACCCGGCGGGTGACCTTGGCGAGCCGTCTGATGTGGGCGACCAGCAGGGGGTTGCCCGCGGCGTCGTCGCAGCCGATCCCGCCGGCGATGATCAGGGTGTCGAGCGGGCCGGTCTCGTGTTCGAGCGTGGTCTGCGCGGCCAGGGTCAGCCCGCTGGCGCAGACGACGGGACGGCCGCCGAGGGTGGCGAACGAGACGTCGTAGGGAGGCGCGGCGCCGAACAGGTTGGACATGATCAGTGAGCTGGTGACGCTGGCGATGTCCAGTAATTCGGCGGCGGGATACCCGACGACCACGACTCTCCGCATGACAGCAGACTAAGAGCCCAGGTTTCCGGACACATTGGCCTTCGGATGTAGGTTCGTCTCCTTCTCGCGGACCATCCTCGACCGCATGAACTGGAAACGATTCGTCCTCCACTACCTTGAGATGGTCCTCGCGATGTTCGCCGGGATGTTCCTGCTCGGCCTGATCACCGGCCGCTGGGACTTCGGCCCCGAGGCGGGCTATCTGGTCATGGCGACCAACATGTCGATCGGGATGGCCGTGGTCATGCTGCTGCGCGGGCACTCATGGCCGCGCACCCTGGAGATGTGCGCCGCCATGTACGCGCCCGCGCTCGTGGCCTTCCCGCTGTTCTGGGCCGGTGTGCTCGACGACCACGGCCTGATGATGGTCACCCACGTGATCATGTTCCCGCTCATGCTCGCGGTGATGTTGTTCCGCCGCGAGGAGTACGCCCACGCCCACCACTAGTCAGAGCTTCTCCTGCCGGGGCAGGACCACCTCCCGCAGGACCAGCAGCAGCGCGGCGGCCAGCGGGATGCCGAGCAGGGCGCCCACGACGCCGAGCAGCGCGCCGCCCAGCAGGGCGCCGATGATCGTCGCGATCGGGGGCACGTCGACCGACGACTTGAACACCCTCGGCGAGATCACGTAGTTCTCGATCTGCTGGTAGATCACGAAGAAGATCACGCACGCGATGCCGACGGGCAACGAGGTCAGCAGCCCGACCAGCGAGGCCACCACGGCGCCGATGACCGCGCCGACCATGGGGATCAGGTCGGTGACCGCCACGAAGATCGCCAGCGCCAGGGCGTAGGGGACCCCGGCGATGGTCAGGAAGATGAACGTCACCACGCCGGCGATCAGGGAGATGATCAGGTTGCCGCCGACGTAGCCGCCGATCTGCCTGATCACCTCGTCCACGAGCTTGGTCACCCGCTCGCGCCGCGAGCGCGGCACCAGCCGGTAGCCCGACTCCTTGATCGAGTTCAGCGACCCGAGGAAATAGAGCGTCAGCACCAGCACCGTCAGGAAGCTGAACACGGCGCTGATCACCACCCCGGCCACGCCCAGGATGCCGCCGAAGAGCTGGCTGGCCAGGTCGCCGCTGGTGACGTACTCCGTCAGCTTGTCCAGTACCTGGTACTCCTGGTCGAGCGACCGGATCAGGGGATGGTTCTGGAGTTGCCGTACGAGTGTCGGCACGTCCTGGATGAATCCGGTCGTCTGCTCGGTGAGGGCGGGCACGATCGAGACCGCGAAGATCGCGAAGAACGCGATCACCCCGACGAACACGATGGTGATCGCCCAGATGCGGGCCATGCCGCGGCCGTGCAGCCACTCGACGGCCGGGTTGAGCCCGATCGCGAGGAACAGCGACACCACGATCAGCACCAGGACCGACCCGGCGGCGGCCACCATCTGCACCAGCCACCAGGCGGTCAGCACACCCAGCGCGGCCACCAGGCCGAACATGAACGGGCTGTTGCCCATGGGCTTGCCGGGACGGCCGAACGGCAGCTTGTGCTCGCCGGTCGGCTCGGGTTCGGGCGGGGGCGGCGGTTCGGCCACGGCGCCGATGGGGGCGTGTGCGATGGGCGCCTCGACGTGCGGGGGCCCGGAAGAAACGGATTTGTCCGTCACGAGAGCCAAGACTGCCCCAAAGGTGCCTCCATACACAAAGAAGCCGGCGCCCGATCATGGGCGCCGGCTCCTCCGGACAGGGCCTCAGGACATCCGGTTCTGCATCTCTTCGGCCTTCTGCTCCATCGTCTCGCCGGCCTGCTGAGCGCGGTGCCGCACGTGCTCGACCTTGCCGCGGACGGCGTCCTTGGTTTCGGACATGGTGTCCGCCCACTGCCGGGCGTTCCGCTTGTAGAGCGCGAAGCCGATCGCGCCCATCGCCAGCCCGCCCATCAGCACCATCAGCGGCATCCGGGTGCGCCGCCTGATGATCGGCGGCGCCGGGTCGATCCGCCGCGCCATCTCGGCCATGATCGCGGCCACCCTCGGCGCGATCTGCTCCTCGAACGACACGGCCGCGTGGTCAAGCCGCGGGGCGGCCCAGTAGCGGGCGTCTTCGAGTCGGCTCGTCGCGACGTCACGGGCGGTGCCCGCGTAGTCGCGCGCGTTTCCGGCCATGCCGATCGCGCTGTCACGGGCCATTCCGGCCATCGGGCCGACCCTGCCCGCCGTGCGGTAGGCCGAGTGTTTGGCCCGGCTCGCCCATGTGTCTGGATAGTCGAGCGCGGCGCGCGCCTTCTTCTTCATTGTCCGGGACACGACAACCTCCCCTGTCGAATTGGGGCCCCGAGTCGTCACCTTCCCGGTCGAATGCCCCTCAATCATCACCAGGGGCGCTCCGGACGATCGCTACCCTTGCCCTTGGAAAACATCGAGTCTGTGACACAAAGGGGGCGGCCACGCATGGCTGAGAACCTCATCGCGACCCTGAACACCAACCGGGGCACGATCAAAATCAAGCTCTGGCCGAACCAGGCGCCGAAGACCGTGCGCAACTTCGTCGAGCTCGCCGAAGGCACCCGGGAGTGGACCCACCCCGAGACCGGCCAGAAGACCAACGCCAAGCTCTACGACGGCACGGTCTTCCACCGCGTGATCGCCGGGTTCATGCTCCAGGGCGGCGACCCGCTGGGCCAGGGCATCGGCGGCCCCGGCTACGACTTCGACGACGAGATCCACGTCGACAACCAGTTCAACCGTCCCTACCTGCTGGCCATGGCCAACGCGGGCAAGCGGTTCGGCAAGGGCACCAACGGCTCGCAGTTCTTCATCACCGTCGCCAAGACCCCCCACCTCAACCAGGGGCACACGATCTTCGGCGAGGTCATCGAGGGCACCGACGTGGTCGACGCGATCGCCACCACCGAGACCGACGGCCGCGACCGGCCGATCAAGGAAGTCGTCCTGGAGTCGGTCACCATCGACCGGGTCTGATCGCCCACGGCGGAGGCGCCCCACGGTGGGCGCCTCCGCCGTTTCCGTATGGCAGGCTGTGGTAAGGCCCCTCCGGAAGGACCCAATTGACCACCCAGCCTCCCTCGATGGAACCGGGCTCGGCGGCGGTGCCCACCTGCTACCGGCACCCCGAGCGCGAGACCTACGTCCGCTGCCAGCGGTGTGACAAGCCCATCTGCCCCGACTGCATGCAGAACGCCGCCGTGGGCTTCCAGTGCGTCGAGTGCGTCCGTGAGGGCAACAAGGGGGTCCGGCAGGCCCGGTCCCAGTTCGGCGGCGGCCACGTCACCGTGCCCCGGGTCACCTGGGCGTTGCTCGGCCTCAACGTGGTGGCCTATCTGGCCGAGCTGGTGCTGGGCAACGAGTTCGTCAACCAGTTCGCCACCTCGCCGTTCCACATCTACCAAGGCGAATTCTGGCGGCTGATCACCGGCGCCTTCCTGCACTCCCGGCCCACGTCGGCCTTCGCGATCACCCACATCCTGTTCAACATGTGGGCGTTGTGGGTCATCGGGCCGGAACTCGAACGCCGCCTGGGCCACCTGCGGTTCGCGGCGCTCTACCTGACCGCCGCGCTGGGCGGCTCGGTCGCCGTCTACCTGTTCAGCGCCTACTCGGCGGTCGGCGCCTCGGGCGCCATCTACGGCCTGTTCGGCGCGTTGTTCGTGATGGCCCGCCGCCTCGGCTACGACGCCCGCGGAGTGATCTGGCTGATCGGGATCAACGTCTTCGTGACCTTCGTGATCCCGGGCATCAGCTGGCAGGGCCACCTGGGCGGCCTGGTCGTGGGCGCGCTGGTGGCGATCATCTTCGCCTACGCGCCCCAGCGCAACCGGGCGGTCATCCAGTGGGCCGGCGTGGCCGCGGTGCTGCTCGTGCTGGTGCTGACGGTCTACTTCGCCGAGCCCTACGCGCTCATCGCCGAAATCCAACGGCAGATGAGCACGCAGTGAACGAACCCGGGCTGATGCTTCCCCAGGCTGTGGAAAAACCTGTGGAAAGCGTCAGCCCGTCGTCGTGGCTGTGGTCAACGCCACTTGGTGGAGAGCACCACACCGAAGATGATCAGGGCGAACCCGATCGCCAGGTTCCAGTTGCCGAGCGGCTCGAACACGGGGCCCGTGCGGCCGATGATGTAATAGGCCGCGATCCAGCCGATGCCGAGGATCCAGGACGCCACCATAACCGGCGCCAGCCAGCGGGGGCTCACCTTGACCGTCGTCGTCTTCTGCGGCGGGGTGTAGACGGCCTTCTTGCGAACCTTCGAGTTGGGCACGGGAGTCTCCTGATGGTCACCCGCGCTCGATGCGGGTCTGTCAGTAAGCGTAGTCGCTAAGAATAGACGCCGACGTCCCCGAAGGGCGATTCCCCTTTCCATCGGGCGTCCGCAAACAATAGGTCAACTCGGTGATCTCGGGCACCCCCGCTTCTACGGTGGCCCGGTGAGGGCCATCCTGCGGACCATCGGTGAGCTCAGCATCACCCTGGGTGTCGTGTTGCTGCTCTTCTGCGCCTACCTGCTGTGGGGCACCAGCGCCTACACCGAACGCCACCAGCGCATCCTCCAGCGGCAACTCATGGCCGAGCCGGAGGAGAAGATCCTGGGAAAGGTCGAACTCGGCGGCGCCGTGGCTCTCATCCGGATCCCCCGCCTCGGTGCAAGTTACAAGTACGCCATCGTCGAGGGTGTCGAACACGAACACCTGCGGCAGGGCCCCGGCCACTATCCGGGCTCGGCCCAGCCGGGCGAAGTCGGCAACTTCGTCGTCTCGGGCCACCGCACCACCTACGCCGCCCCGTTCAACCGGATCGACGAGCTCAAGAAGGGCGACCCCATCGTGGTCGACGCCCGCGAGGCGCGGTACACCTACGAGGTCACCGGCACGAAGATCGTCGAGCCCACCGAGGTGGACGTCATCGAACCGGTCCCCGGCCACCCGGGCAAGAAGGCCGAGAAAGCCGTGATCACCCTCTCCACCTGCCACCCCGAATACTCGGCCCGCCAACGCCTCATCGTCTTCGGCACCCTGACCAAGACCGAGGAACGCGACGTCATCTAGGAGATGTCCTGTACGCCTTCGTCTGGCGCCACCTGCCCGGCAACCGCGCCGCCAAGCTGGTCGGCCTGCTGCTGCTGCTCGGCCTGGCCGGGCTCTTCCTCTGGTACGGCCTGTTCCCCTGGCTGGAGCCGCGTGTCGCCCTTGACGAGGTGACCGTAGGGTGAGCAGGTGCGCATTCTGGTCGTCGACAACCATGACAGTTTCGTGCACACCATCGTCCAATACCTGCGCGTCCTCGGCGCCGACTGCGACGTCCGCCCCCGCGACGAGGTGAGCGTCGCCGACGCCGCCGGGTTCGACGGCGTGCTCGTCTCCCCGGGGCCCGGAGCCCCGGAAGACGCCGGGGTCAGCGTGCCGCTGGTCCACTGGTGTGCCGACCACCAGGTGCCCTACCTGGGCGTCTGCCTGGGACATCAGGCCCTGGCCATCGCCTACGGCGGCGAGGTGAAGCGGGCCCCCGAACTGCTGCACGGGCGCACCAGCCCGATCGCCCACGACGGCCGCGGCGTCTTCGAGGGGCTGCCGAGCCCGGTGACCATGACCCGCTACCACTCCCTGGCCGTCACGCCCGAGAGTGTGCCCGAGGAGCTGACCGTCACCGCGACCACCCCTGACGGGGTGGTCATGGGGCTGCGGCACAGGTCAGCGCCCTTGGAAGGGGTGCAATTCCACCCAGAGTCGGTCCTGTCCGAGCATGGCTCACAATTGCTCGGAAATTGGCTCAGAAACCTGTAACACGGCGGGGGCTGTAACCGAAGTCACAGTGAGGGTTTCCGCCATTGCCCCCGAGTGGCGGAAACCCTTTCTGCGTTTACTGGCCGAACTCGCCGGCCCCGCCGTTGCCGCCCGTGTCGACGTCGACGCCGTCACCGGGGTCACCCGGGTTGGTCGGGTCTTCGGTGCCGTCGGTGGGGTCGTCGCTCGGGGGATCGGTGCCCGGGTCGGTGGTCGGCGGGAACTGCGGCTGGTCGGTCGACGGGCCGCTGGAGACGACCAGCGTGATCGTCCGCTTCGGCTGCTGCTTCGAGCCGCCGGCGGGGGTCTGGTCGATGACGATGCCGCGCGGGACCACGTCGCTCGGCTGCTCCGAGATGTTGACGTTGAAGCCCGCCTCTTCGAGCGTCTGGCGCGCGTCGTCGACCGTCAGCGTGGTGACGGTCGGGACCTCGATCAGCTCGGTCGGCAGGGTCAGCTTGACCCGGCTGCCCTTGTTGACCTCTTCGCCCGCGGGCGGGTCGGTCGCGATGACCGTGCCCTGCTTGCCCGAGGAGCCCTTGAACTCGACCGTGAACTTCAGCCCGGCGGCCTGCAGCTCGGCCGTGGCGTCTTCACGGGTCTTGCCCACGACGTTGGGCACCGCGATCGTCTCAAGGCCCTTGGAGACGATGAGCTTGACGTCGCTGCCCTTCTGGATGTCCTCGCCGGCCGCCGGGTCGGTACCGATCGCCCGGCCCTTGCGGTAGTCCTCGTTGAACTCCTCTTCGACCGTGACCTTGAAGCCGGCCTTCGTCAGCGCCGCCTCGGCCTCGGCCCTCGGCTGGTCTTCCACGACGGGGACCGGGACGGTCTCGACCTTCTCGCCGCCGTCGGTGGGGGCGAGGAAGGTGAGGCCGACCCAGATGAACGCACCGATGATCAGCAGCGGGACGAGGATCCACGCGGCCGTCTTGGCGGCGGTCGCCCCGGCGCTGCTCTTCTGCCGGTGGCGGTCGCTGCGGCTGGTGCGCTCCTCCTCGCCGTACTCATAGGCGGGGATGTGGCGGGTGCCCTGCGCCGGGACGGCGCCCTGGGCGCTGGTCATGGTGCGGGTGCGGTCGGCGCCGGCGTACTGGCCGTAGTTGTTGGCCAGGGCCATCGTCTGCGGGTCCATCGGCATGCCCTGCACGGCCCGCTGGAGGTCGGCCCGCATCTCGGCCGCGCTCTGGTAGCGCTGCACCGGGTCTTTGGCCATCGCCTTGAGGACGATGGCGTCACACCACTTGGGGATCTCCGGGTCGATCCGCGACGGCGGGATCGGGTCTTCGCGGACGTGCTGGTAGGCGATCGCCACGGGGGAGTCGCCGGTGAACGGGGGCTGGCCGGTCAGCAGCTCGTAGAGCACGCAGCCGGTCGAGTAGATGTCGCTGCGGGCGTCGACGCGCTCACCGCGCGCCTGCTCGGGCGAGAGGTACTGGGCGGTGCCGATGACCTGGGCGGTCTGCGTCATCGTGGCGGCCGAGTCGGCCATCGCGCGGGCGATGCCGAAGTCCATCACCTTGACCTCGCCGTTGCGGGTCAGCATGACGTTGGCCGGCTTGATGTCACGGTGGACGATGCCGCCGCGGTGGCTGTAGTCGAGCGCCCGCAGGATGCCGTCGATCAGCTCGGCCGCGCGCTCGGGCATCAGCCGGCGGTCTTGGCGCAGCAGGTCGCGGATGGTCCGCCCGTCGACGTACTCCATCACGATGTAGGGCACCGGGGTGCCGTCCATCATGTCCTCGCCGGTGTCGTACACCGCGATGATCGACGGGTGGTTCAGTGACGCCGCCGACTGTGCCTCGCGCCGGAACCGGGCCTGGAACGTGTGGTCACGGGCCAGGTCGGAGCGGAGGGTCTTGATCGCGACGATACGGTCGAGCCGGATGTCCCGGGCGCGATAGACCTCGGCCATGCCGCCACGCCCGACGACGCCGTCGAGTTCGTATCGACCGCCGAGTAGCCGTGGCTGAGTCATTTCCTGCACAGTCCCTTGCCGTTCATCGTGGGGTGCCGCCGTTGTCCATCATCGACCCCATACGTCATGGCGTCTCCTCATTCGGGACGGTCGTGGCGCTTGGGGAAGGTATGGGCGTTGTTGGAGTCTCACTTGGCGTCGGAGTCTCGCTCGGCGTCGGGGTCGGGGTGGGAGTCGTCGTGGTCGTCGGCGACGGCGCGGGGCTCTTGCTCGGGATCGCCGTCTTGACAACCGTAGCCGACGGCGTGGAAATAGGCCGGGCCGACGGCACCGAGGGCGGCCGGCGCGTGGCCGGAACCAGGGGCGTGAGTGTGGTCCGCCTCGGCTGGTCGACCGGCGCGAACGTCACCTGACCACCATCTTCCGGTGACGTTCCGGTCACCGTCTCCGGCTCTGTCGAAGTCGGTATGAACTGAATCGCCCCGAATCCGGCCGCCGCGGCCGCACCGACGGCGGCGACGACGAGGGCGGTCGTCCGCCGCCCGTTCTGGGGCAGCGGCTTGGTCGACAGCGGCCCGCCCGAAGGCGGGGCGCCCACCCGGTTGGTGATGACGACACTCGGCCCGGTGAGCGTGCTCAGCGCGGCCTCCTGCGGCCCGGCCAGGGAGTCGCGCAGCACCATCGCCCGGTCGCCCAGCTCCCGGGCGCTGCCGGGACGCCGCGCGGGATCTTTGGACAGCAGCGCCATCACCAGCGCCCGCACCGCGTCGGGCACGTCGGCGGGCAGCGGCGGCGGCTGCTCGTTGAGGTGGAGCAGCGCCACGGCCACCTGGGTCTCGGCCAGGAACGGCGGCCGGCCGGTCAGGCACTCGTAGGCCACCACGCCCAGCGAGTAGAGGTCGGTCGAGGGGGTGAGCTGGTGGCCCGAGGCCTGCTCGGGGCTGACGTACTGGGCGGTGCCGAGGACCGTTCCCGTCGCCGTGACCGAGGCAGACTCGAGCGCGCGGGCGATGCCGAAGTCGGTGATCTTGATCAGGCCGGTCCGGGTGACCAGCAGGTTGCCCGGCTTGACGTCGCGGTGGATGACGCCCGCCTGATGGGCGGCGTGGAGGCCACGCGACGACTGCGAGACGACGTCGAGGGTGACCTCGGCGCTCAGCTTCCCGTTGCGCGCCAGGATCGCCGACAGCGGCTCTCCCGGCACCAGCTCCATCACCAGATAGGCGAGGTCGTTCTCCTCGCCGTAGTCGAAGACCTGGGCGATGCCCGGGTCGGCCAGCCCCGCGGTGATGCGGGCCTCGGTCCGGAACCGGTCGCGGAACGCCGGATCGGCGGCCACGTGGGCGCGCAGCAACTTGACCGCGACCTCCCGGTGGAGGAGGTCGTCGGTCGCGCGCCAGACCTCGCCCATGCCGCCGATGGCGATCCGGGAGGTCAGACGGTAACGGTTGCCGAGCAGGCCATGGCTCATTTCGCTTCGAGCACCGCCTGCATGACGTCACGCGCCAGCGGCGCCGCCGTGCCACCACCGGTGGCGTCGTTGCCGGCGCTGCCCGCCTCGATGAAGACGCAGATGGCCGTCTCGGGGTTCTCCGCCGGGGCGAAGCCGATGAACCAGGCGTGCGGCGCCGGGGCGTCGCCCGCCTCGGCGGTGCCGGTCTTGCCGGCCACCGTCACGCCCGGAATCTGGGCGCCGGTGCCGGTGCCGTTGGTGATGACCGACACCATCATCTGCTTGAGCTCGTCGGCGACCTCGCCGCTCAGGGCCTCGGTGAGCTGCTCGGGCTTCAGCTCCTCGATGACGCTGCCGCCCGGGTCGGTGATCTTGTTGATCAGCGTCGGCTTCATCAGCACGCCGCTGTTGGCGATCGCCGAGGCGACCTGCGCCATCTGCAGCGGGGTCTGCTGGTTGTTGCGCTGGCCGATCGAGAGCTGCGCGAGCGCCGCCGTCTCTTCTTCGGGGCCGATCGTGGTGCCGGCGGTCGGCAGGTCGAACTGGATCGGTTCGCCGATGCCGAACTTGGCCGACTCCTCGCGCATCGTGTCCCAGCCGAGGTCCATGCCCATCTGGCCGAACGGGGTGTTGCACGAGCGCTCCAGCGCGAACCGCAGCGTCACCTCACCGCTGCCGCAGGCCGCGCCGCCGTAGTTGGGCAGGCCGGCGGTGGTGTCGGGCAGGTCGAGCACCTGCGGCGCCGGGACGGTCGTCTCGGGGTCGCGGCTGCGGTCGGCCTCCAGGAACGCCGCCGCGGTGACGACCTTGAACGTCGAGCCCGGCGGATAGGTCTTCTCGGTCACCCGGTTGAGCAGCGGGTCGGTGTCGTCGTCGGCCAGCTTGTTGTAGGCGGCCGCCACCTTGCCCCTGTCGGGGACCGCCAGATCGTTGGGGTCGTAGGTGGGAAGCGAGACCATCACCTGGATGGCGCCCGTCTTCGGGTTGAGAGCCACCACGGCGCCCCGCTTGCCGCTCGCCCGCAGTTTGTCGTAGGCGATCTTCTGGGCGGCCGGGACGAGCGTCAGGTCGACGCTGGCGCCCTTCGGCGGCTTCTTGCTGACGAAGTCGATCAGGCGGCCGACCACCAGGTCGGGGTCGCTGCCGTCGAGGAGCTTGTTCTCGTTGAGCTCGATGCCGCGTGCGCTCTCGGGCGCGAAGAAGCCCAGGACATGGGCGTACATGCGGCCGTTGGGGTATTCGCGCTCGTAGCGGAACTTGGCGTCCTTGGTGTCGACCGTCTTGGCCAGGGTGGTCTTGCCGTTGTCGGCGGTGATCCAGCCGCGGTCGACGGAGTAGCGCTTGTAGAACGAGCGGGTGTTGCGGTTGTCGGTGCTGTAGTCGCCGGCCTTCACCGCACCCAGGTAGTTCACGTTGATCATGAGCAGGCCGAACATGACCATGCAGGCGACGGCCGCTCGTTTGAGGGTGCTGTTCATCGCGTGAACACCTGGGTGAGTCCTTCGTTCTGGATGGCTTGGGGCGGCGGGCGTCGAGCCGCGTCCGACATGCGTACCAGCAGGGCGATAAGGATCCAGTTAGCCAGCAGGGCGGAACCGCCGGCGGACATGAACGGCGTGACCAGACCCGTGAGGGGGATCAGCCTGGTCACGCCGCCGACGATGATGAAGACCTGCCAGGCGAGGATGAACGACAACCCGCCCGCCAGCAGCTTCGAGAACGGGTCTCGGGCGGCCAGGGCGGTGCGCAGGCCGCGCTGGACGATGAGGGCGTAGACCATCAGCAGCGCCATCAGCCCGGTCAGGCCGAGCTCCTCGCCGACGACGGCCATGATGAAGTCGGAGAACGACAGGGGGATCTGGTCGGGGAAGCCCTTGCCGAGCCCGGTGCCGAGGATGCCGCCGGAGCCGAACGCGAACAGGCCCTGCATGAGCTGGTAGCTGCCGCCCAGCTCGCGGTCGTAGAACTCGGGCAGCTCGGGGTGGAGCCAGACCTCGAACCGCGCCTGTACGTGGTCGAAGATCTGCCCCGCCAGCACGGCGCCGCCGATGAACAGCAGGATGCCGATGAGCACCCAGGAGGTGCGCTGGGTGGCGACGTAGAGCATCACGATGAACGTGCCGAACACCAGCAGCGAGCTGCCCAGGTCCTTCTGGAGGATCAGCACGCCGAGGCTGAGCCCCCACGTGACCAGGACGGGCCCGAGGTCGCGGGCGCGGGGCAGGTCGATGAAGAGCAGCCGCCGCCCGGCCAGCGCGAGCACGTCGCGCTTGGCCACGAGGTAGCCGGCGAAGAAGATGACCAGCGCCAGCTTGGAGAACTCGGCCGGCTGGATGGTGAACGGCCCGACGCCGATCCAGATGCGGGCGCCGTTGATCTCCCGGCCGACGAACGGCAGCAGCGGCATGACCAGCAGCCCGAGGCCGATGAAGCCCATCGTGTAGGTGAGGCGCTGCAAGGCACGGTGGTCCTTCAACACGATCAGGGTCGCGGAGAACATCACCACGCCGAGCGCGGTCCACATGAGCTGGTTGGTGGCCGAGGCGCCGCCCTGGCCGGTCTGCTCGATCCGGTAGATGATCACCAGGCCGAGCCCGTTGACCAGCGTCACCAGGGGAAGCAGCAGGGGATCTGCCCAGGGGGCCCATTTCGCCAGCACGCCGTAGGCGGCGAACATCAGCGCGGCCAGGCCGAGGCCGTAGGTGAAAGTGCCTGAGGGGATCTGGCCGTCGATGCCGAGGCCGACGCTCGCGTAGGCGCCCATCACGACGACGATCGCGAAGGCGAGCATGACGAGCTGCGCGCCCCGCCGCTTCGCGGTCATCGGAACGGCCGGCGCCTCCGCTACGGGTGCGGTCGTCACGACGGCGTTTCCGAGGTGTCGGCCGGGGTGTCGCCGGTGTTCCCGCCGGTGTTCCCACCGGTGTTCTCGCCGGGGTTCGACTGGTCGCCGGCCGGGCTGGGGGACGCGTCGGGAGTGGGGCTCTCGGTGCCGCCGGTGAGCGCGGCGATCTTCGCCTTGCCGGCGTCGACGTCGTTGACCATGATCCCGCTCAGTACCTTGTCCTGTTCCACCTGTGGGAGAGCCGAGACCGACAGGTCGGAGGTGTGGACGACGTGCTTGAACGAGACGAAGCCCAGGTCGGCGTCGACCCCCTGGAACACCACCAGGCGGCCTTTGTCGGCGCCGACGTAGAACTGGTTCTGGGTCCACTGGTAGCCGAAGTAGCCTCCGGCCCCCAGGACCCCGACGACGACGACCAGTAACGTCGTGACCACCGGCCAGGTGCGCCGCTTGCGGGCGGCCCGGCGGCCGGAGACCGCGAGGGCCTCCGGCGCGGGTCGGTCGTCGAGATCGAGGTCGACCATGACCGGCTGGGGCGCGGTCACGGTCGCCGCGCGGCCCGCCGGGTTGTCGGGCGGCGCCGAACGCACGCGTCCGGAACCGGCCGCTCCGACCACCGCCGCCGCGTGGCTGAGCGGCTGCACGTCGTCGGTCTCGATGACGTCGGCCACCACGCAGGTGATGTTGTCAGGTCCGCCGCCGCGATTGGCCAGGTCGATGAGCTGGCGTACCACGTCGTCGGGATCGTCGATGGTGGAGAGCGTGTGATGGAGTGTCTCGGCGCTGACGACGGTGGACAGGCCGTCCGAGCACAGCAGGTAGCGGTCGCCGATCTGGGCTTCCCGGTCCTGCAGGTCGGGGTCGACCTCGCCGCTGCCGTCGAGGGCGCGCAGAAGGATCGAGCGTTGCGGGTGGTTGGCGGCCTCTTCCTGGGTGATGCGGCCGTCGTCCACCAGCGACTGCACGAGTGTGTGGTCGTGGGTGATCTGGTAGAGCTCACCGTTGCGCAACAGGTAGGCCCGCGAGTCGCCCACGTGGACGAGCGCGAACCGGGTGCCGTTCCACAACATGGCGGTGAGCGTGGTCCCCATGCCCTTCAGGCTGGGATCGCGGGCCACCATCATGTGGAGCTGGTGGTTGGCGTCGCGGACCGCGGCCTCGATCGTGCCGACCAGGTCACTCCCGTAGGCGTCCCTGTCGAGGGACGACAGTGCGGCGATGGCGACCGAGGAGGCCACCTCACCGTGAGCGTGCCCGCCCATGCCGTCGGCGACGGCGAGCAGGCGGCCGCTGGCGTACGCCGAGTCCTCGTTTCCTTCACGGAGGAGGCCGACGTCCGAGCGGGCGGCGTATCGGAGTGCTGTTGTCATTTGCGCAATTCGATGACGGTCTTGCCGATGCGGATCGGAGTCCCGAGAGGCACCGGCGTCGGGCGGGTCACTTTGGAACGGTCGAGGTAGGTTCCGTTGGTCGAGCCGAGGTCTTCCACGATCCACTGGCCGTCCTGAGGGAAGAGCTGGGCGTGGCGGCTGGACGCGTAGTCGTCGCTGAGGACGAGCGTCGAGTCAGTGGCCCGGCCTATCGTGATCGGCTGTTCGGTGAGGTTGATGATGGTCCCTTGCAGGGGGCCACCTGTGACGACCATCTGACGTGGCTCCCCCCTCTTGGGCTTGGCAGGAATATTCTTCGCCGGTTTCGTGGGCAACTTCCGGGGATTGGCGGAAGGAGCCGTTCGCGGACCGAACAAGTCTGTCCGGATCACGCCGACCGCGGCAATGACGAAGAACCAGAGCACCGCCAGGAAGGCGAGCCTGATCAGCAGCAGCGCGAGCTCGGACATGGACCGTTTGTCTACCTTTAATCGCGTCTGAACACCAGGGTCGTACGCCCCAGTGTCACCCTCGTCCCGTCTTGCATCTCGATCCTGCGGACCGGCTGCCCGTTGACGAAGGTGCCGTTCGTGGAACCGAGATCAACCAGAACGACCTGCTGACCCTCGACCCGTAGCTCGGCATGATGCCGCGATACGCCCGGATCCACCAGCCGTAGATCGCAATCGGTCCCGCGGCCCAGCAGAGTGACCGGTGTGGTCAGCTCGTAGGACCGCTGGCCCTGCGGGTCGTCCTGGGTGGACACCAGCAGGCGGGGCCGGCCGCCGAACGCGCTGCTCTTGCGAGCGGCGGGCACGTCGCTGACCGGTTGTCTGATCTCGTCTTGCTCGACCGTCGCGCCGCGGATGACCCCGGACCTGATCCGGAACAGCCCGACCGCTAGGTCTTCGGCGATCTCGAAGCGCACCCGGACGGGTCCGACGAACGAGTAGCCCTGCTCCTTGGCGTATTCCCGAGCGAGGTTGGCGAGCTCGTGGCTGATGCTGTCGGCATAGACCTCGAGCCGCTCGTTGTCGGTCGTGGACAACTCCACCACGAAGTCGTTGGGCACGAGCGTTCTGCCCTGGGCGACGATCGCGGCACGGTCGTCCATCTCCCTCTGCACCGCGCTGGCGACCTCTACGGGCTGAAGGTCGGACTTGAACGCACGTGCGAAGGCCCCCTCAACCAAACCTTCGAGCCTGCGCTCGAAGCGCTGAAGGACTCCCACCGGGTACCTCCCTTCCTCCATCGTCTACACGGATCGTATCCGGGTTCAGTGGCACTGGCGGATCCGTGCTAACCTTTCCAGGCAGCCGAAAAGAGGCGCACCCGTAAGGGGCAAGTGGCGGAATGGCAGACGCGCACGGTTCAGGTCCGTGTGTCCGAAAGGACGTGGGGGTTCAACTCCCCCCTTGCCCACAGAGAATCGACCTCGCTGGTCGGAAGGAAAACCTTCCGCAGGCGGGGTTTTTTCGTTGTGGGGCATAACGTCCCTGATGGCACGGCGGATCCTCCGTAGTCTGAACGGCGTTGATCCATATTCTCCGAAGCGCGGCTTTCAAACCGCTTGCACCCGGGTTCGCCGGAAAAAGTTTGCCCGAAGTCTCGCCATGCGAGACGGATTGTCCCGGAATATGGTCCACCCAAGTGGCCACAGCGACTCCTGAGGCCAGACGGACCCGCGAGGGCGCGCCCCCGTCTGGACTGAGGAGCGCAGGAGAGCGAAGCGAACCGGAGCGACGAGGGAAGACGGGGGCTGAAAGCGCCCGAGCCCCCGCGCCGCAGGCGCGGGGGTCGGACGGAGCGCGGGGACTACACAGTCAGCAGCTCACCGATCAGCGACGTCACGCTGATCTCGCCGACGACCTCGCCCCGCTCGTCGACCACCAGTCCGAGCTGCGCCCGCGCGTCCTGCAGCGCGGTCACGGCGTCGGGGATGGGCGTCGAGACGTTCAGGGTCGGTACGGGCGTCGCCAGCTCCCCAGGGGTCATCTCGGGATGGACCAGGCTGTCGCGGACGTGCAGCACGCCTTTGACGCCCTCGGGAGAGGTCACCAGCATGCGCAGCCGGTTGGCCGCAACCGCCGTCTTGTGCACCCGGTCGGCCGGGGCGTCGGCGGCGATCGTGACCGCGTCGGCGAGCGGCGTCATCAGCCGCTCGACCGGCTGGTTCTGCACCCGCAGCGCCCGGGTGAGCAGGTCGTGCTCGGCGCGGTCGAGCATGCCCATCCGGCCCGATTCGGCCACCAGCACGGCGAGCTGGTGGGGCGTGCGGGCGGTGGCCAGCTCGTCGCGGGGGCGTACGCCGCACAGGCGCAGCAGGCCGTTGGTCAGCCCGTTCAGGCCGGCCAGCAGGGGGCGGGCCAGCCAGACGAAGCCGCGGAACGGCAGTGCCAGGGCCAGCGCGGCCGGCTCGGGGTGGGTCAGGGCCAGCGACTTGGGCGCCATCTCCCCGACCACCATGTGCAGGAAGGTGACGATCCCGAGCGCCAGCACGTACGAGATCGCGGTTCCCACACTCTCGGGCAGGCCGCCCAGGAGCGGTTCGAGCAGGTGGTGCAGGGCCGGTTCGGTCACCATGCCCAGGCCCAGCGAGCAGAGCGTGATGCCGAGCTGGGCGCCGGCCAGCATGAGCGAGAGCTGGCGGCTGCCCCGCAGGGCGGCCCTGGCGGCGATCCGGGCGAACGGGCCGGTGGCCGACTCTTCGAGGCGGTGGCGGCGGGCCGAGATGACCGCGAACTCCGCGGCCACGAACAGCCCGTTCAGCGCCAGCAGCACGACGCCGAGCAGAAGTGCCATCGTGGAGCTCACACCGGCCTCCCCTGGAACAGGGCCGAGAAGAGCTCGGGCGCGTAGTCCTGCGGGCCGGTGTTCTCGTGGGCGGGCTCCTCGACCGCCGCCTCGGCGGACGGGGCCGCGATGGCGAGGCGGATCATCTGGGGCACCCGCCGGTGCACGTCGAGCACGGTCAGCAGCGCGTGGCGGGGCTCCTCGTCGTCGTCGAGCAGGTCGTGCTCCTCGACGGTCGCGACGGTCACCGCGTCGCCGGGCTCGGCCATGCGGCCCAGCTCGGCCAGCACGAGGCCGCCGACGGTCTCGTAGCCGTCGTCTTCTGGCAGGGTGACGCCGGTGGCCCGCTCGACCTCGTCGATGCGCAGGGTGCCGGGCACGTCCCAGGAGCCGTCGGGGTTGGCGGTGACGCCGAGGGGCTCGGGGTCGTTCTCGTCGACCAGTTCGCCGACGAGTTCCTCGGCCAGGTCCTCGATGGTGACGACGCCCGCGAGGCCGCCGTACTCGTCGATGACGCACGCGAAGGTGCCGCCGGACATGCGGGAGAGCAGGACCGGCACCGGCAGGGTGGCCGGGACCAGCAGCGGGGTGCGCATGATCCCGGCGATGGTCGCCTCGCCCTCCCGGCCCAGGTAGTCGAGCAGGCCGACGACGCCCACGACGTCGTCGGTGTCGCTGCCGAGCACGGGGTAGCGGGAGTGGCCGTGGTCGCGTACCGCGTCGACCAGGGAGGACACCGGCGCGTCGGCGTGCAGGGAGACCACGCGGGGGCGGGGGACCATGACGTCCTCCGCGGCGCGGTCGCCGAAGTCGAGGGCGCGCTCCAGCAGGTCGGCCAGCCGGGGCGGCAGGTCGCCGGCCTCCCGGGAGTCGTCGACGATGCGGTGCAGCTCCTCGGGGGTGGCGCCGTGTTCGAGTTCCTCGACGGGCTCGATGCCGAACAACCGGACGAGCCGGGTGGCCGAGCCGTCGAAGAACCGGATCAGCGGCCCGAAGATCTTCAAGTAGAGGAGGGTCGGGCGCGACAACCACATCGCGACCGGCTCGGGCCGGGCGATGCCCAGGTTCTTGGGCGCCAGCTCGCCGAGGATCATCTGGATGATCGTGGCGATGGCGACGCCGATCGCGACACTCACCCCGGGCACGGCCCCCGGCGGCAGCCCGAGGTCTTCGAGCGGGCCGCGGAAGGACACCGAAATGGCGGGTTCCGCGAGGAAGCCGACCAGCAGGGTGGTGACGGTGATGCCGAGCTGGGCGCCCGACAACATGAAGGAGAGCCGGCCGGTGACGTCGAGGGCCCGGCGGGCGGCGGGATTGGTGTCGGCCTGCTGGCGCAGCAGCGCTCGGTCGGCGGCGACGTAAGCGAACTCCTGGGCGACGAAGAATCCGGTCGCCAAGGTGAGGAGCAGGACGGCGAGGAGGCCGAGGGCGATGGTCATCTCATCGCCTCACGTGGACCCGTGCCAAGGCACGGGCCGGTACTCCAGGGGTCCGAAACGGACACGACGGTCCTTTCAACTAGGGGTGCTTCAACCGTAACGGGCGAGCCGCCAATGATGTTTCCCGGATCGGATCTGTGTACTTTTCCATAGGAAAACCTTGATAACGGGCCCGCCCGGGGCGGTCGGATCGGCGTACCGTCAAGGCAGAGTCAGAAGTCGGCAAGCGGGGGGTAGAGGAACGTGGTTGAGGACAACGAGCCGACGCGAATGGTGCGGCGGCCGCTGGACCCTCCGGCCTACCCGGTTCGCGAGCCGGAAGTCAAGGGACCCGAGCCCAAAGGCCGTTCCAAGGTCTACGGCAAGCCCCGGAAGGGCACCTCACCGGTCAGGATGTTCGAGGGTGGGAACGAGCCAACGGCGCATGACGGCCCGCGCAAGCCTCGTCGCATCGGCCGGAACATCGCCATCGGCCTGGCGGTCTTCCTGTCGCTGGTGCTGATCGGGGTCGTGGCGCTGTTCTTCAGCGTCCAGGGGAAGATGAACAACGTCGAGGCCTTCACCGACTACGACGGACGCCCGGCCGAGACTCCCGGGCAAGATTGGCTGCTGGTCGGCTCCGACAGCCGGGCCGGGCTCAGCGCGGCCGAGCGGAAGAAGCTGCGCACCGGTTCCGCCGTCGGGCGGCGCACCGACACGATGATGTTGCTGCACATCCCCGACGGCGACGGTCGGCCCACGCTGGTCAGCCTCCCGCGTGACTCCTACGTGCCGATCCCGGGCAACGGCAACGGCAAGCTCAACGCCGCCTACGCCTTCGGCGGCCCGAAGCTGCTGACCCAGACGGTCGAGCAGGTGACCGGCATCCGGATCGACCACTACATGGAGATCGGCTTCGGCGGCTTCGTCGGCATCGTCGACGCCGTCGGCGGCGTGGAGATCTGCCCCAAGCAGGCGATCAAAGACCCGAAGGCGGCCCTGAACATCAAGAAGGGCTGCCAGCTCATGGACGGCGGCACCGCCCTCGGCTACGTCCGCACCCGCAAGACCGGCGCCATCCCCGACTTCGACCGCACCCAGCGCCAGCGTGAGTTCTTCTCCGCCGTGGTCAAGAAGGCGGCCAGCCCCGGCACCCTGATCAACCCGTTCACGGCCGTCCCGCTGGCCAACAGCGCCGCCGAGTCGGTCGCGGTCGACCCGGGCACCGGCCCGTTCAACCTGCTCTCGCTGGGCCTGGCCATGAAGAACAACCCGGTCACCACCGCGGTCCCGATCGGCTCGCTGCCCACCATCGACGGGCAGTCGGTGGTCAAGTGGGACACGACCAGGGCCAACCAGTTGTTCGAGGCGCTGGAGGCCGACAAGCCGGTGCCGAAGAGCGCGCTCGAGAAGGGCTAACTCACGGTCGTGACGACGACGACCGTGGCGATCATCATCAACACGGCCGCCTCCACGGCCTTGATGGCCTCCGTCACGCCCTCCCCGGCCCAGCCACCCTCGGTGATCTCCTTCACCCGGGCCTCGTCGGCGCCGGGGAACTGCTTCTTGAGCGCCTTGGTGGCGTGCATGAGCCCGATGAGGACCGCCGTCCGCTCGTCGGGCTCGGCGCCGTTCAGCACGCTCTCCACCCGCATCCGTACGGCCCTCTCGACGCCGCCGTCGAGCTCTGGATACTTGACGGTCTTGAACAGGCCGAGGACCCTGCCCCGCTCCTCCGAGAGCACCCCGCCCTCGACGAGCCTGACGAGCAGCCGCTCGCGCAACTTGGCGCCTTCGAGCTTGTCGACCCACCACTCGGGCTTGCGGACCTTGGCTTCGGCGGCGATCCGTGCCAGCGCGGCGTCGAGCTCCGGATCCCCGACGGGGGTCGGGTCGGTGACGACCACCTTCTTGTCGGCCAGGCTGAGCCGGCCCTTGATCGCCAGTTCGGCCAGGAGGGCGCCGGCGAGGCCGGCGTTCAGCTCGGTGGAGCCGATCGTGGGCCGGCCCGTCTTCTCGTCGTAGCCGAGAAGCAGCACGTCTTCGGCGATGATGCTGGTCATGTGGCCGTCCCTACGTAGTCTGAAGTATGCCTGAATTGCCCGAGGTGGAGTCGCTGGCCGAGTTCCTGCGGGAGCGTGCGGTCGGACAGGTCGTGCAGGCCGTCGACGTGGTGGCGTTCTCGGCGTTGAAGACCGTTTCGCCGCCGATCACCGCATTGGGCGGCCTCACCGTGACGACGGTCGCCCGCCACGGGAAGTTCCTCGATCTCGACTGCGACGGGATCCACCTCATCTTCCATCTCGCGCGCGGCGGCTGGCTGCGCTGGCGCGACGACCTCTCGGGCGCCAAGCCCGTGCGGCCGGGGAAGGGCCCGCTCGCTCTTCGGGTACGTTTCGCCCCCGACCCCCTCGGCGTCGCCCCGGGCTTCGAACTGACCGAGGCGGGCACCCAGAAACGGCTGGCCGTCTATGTGGCGGCCTCGCCCGGCGACGTGCCCGGGATCGCCTCCCTCGGGCCCGACCCGCTCACCCCCGATTTCACCGTCGAGACCCTCGCGGCCATCCTCGAAGGTAAACGCACGCAGATCAAGGGCCTGCTGCGCGACCAGAAGGTCATCGCCGGCATCGGGAACGCCTACTCCGACGAGGTGCTCCACGCGGCGAAGACGTCCCCGTTCAAGGTCGCCTCGACCCTGACCCCCGAACAGGTCGCCTCCCTGTACGACGCCATCGTCGTCACGCTGAAAGAGGCGATCGAGCGTGCCCGGGGGATCGCCGCCAAAGACCTGAAGGCCGAGAAGAAGTCGGGGCTGCGGGTGCACGGGCGTACCGGCGAGAAGTGCGAGGTGTGCGGCGACACGGTGCGGGAGGTGTCGTTCGCCGACTCCTCGTTGCAGTACTGCCCGACGTGCCAGACGGGCGGGAAACCGCTGGCCGACCGGCGGATGAGCAAACTGCTCAAGTAGGGACCACCTGTCCCTACACTGGGGCGCATGACTCTGCGGGACGTGCAACCGACCGGTGTGCCTGAAGGCGCTTACCTGCTTGACGTGCGTGAACTCGACGAGTGGCGGGCCGGCCACGCCCCCTCGGCGACCCACATCCCGCTCGGCCAGCTCCAGAACCGGGTGGGCGAGGTGCCCCAGGGCGAGCCGGTCTACGTGATCTGCCGGGTCGGCGGCCGGTCGGCCCAGGCGGCGACGTGGCTGAACCACGTGGGCTGGGAGGCCGTCAACGTCGGCGGCGGGATGCAGTCGTGGGCGGCGTCGGGGTTGCCGATGCAGAGCGAGAGCGGCCAGCCGCCCTACGTGGCCTGACCTCTGGCGACCGGGCGGCGGGTGGAGAGCCAGCCCGCGATGCCCGCCTCGTCTCTGACCACCGCGCAGGCATGGAGGATCTGTTCGGCCTCGGCGTCGGTCAGGCCCGCGTGGAGTGACAGGCGCAGCAGCGTCCGGGTGACCGAGGTCGCCGGGGGGACGAAGACCGCGCCGAACACGTCGTGCCGTTCCAGCAGGTCGCGCAGGAGCATCACGTCGGCCTCCCGGCCGACCTCCAGGGCGATGATCTGCTCGGTGCCCCCGCCCAGGTCGTAGCCGAGCCCGGCCAGTTCGGGCCGCAACCACGCCGTCAGCTCGCGTAGCCGGGCCCGGCGGCCTTCTTCGTGTTCGACCAGTTCCAGGGCCGCGGCCAGCAGCGCGGTGTCGTGGGGCAGCAGGGCGCTGCTGAAGACGGCCGGGCCGGCCTGGTATTTGAAGTAGTCGACGAAGCCGGGATCGTCGCAGACGATCAGCCCGGCCCGGCCGGGGATCGCCTTCGACAGGCTGACCGTCCGGAACGCCACCCGGCCCTCCAAGCCCTCTGACGCCACCAGGCCCTCGCCCCGGGGACCGTGGGTGCCCACGGAGTGGGACTCGTCGACGACCAGCAGGGAGTCGTGCCGCTCGGTCACCTCGGCGAACTCCGCCAGCGGGCAGCGGGAACCGTGGGAGCTGTAGACCGAGTCGACGACCACGACCCCGGGACCGTGCCGGTCGAGCCGGGACGCCAGATGGACCGGGTCGTTGTGCCGGAAGATCTTCATGGGGGCGCCCGCGAGCTGGACGCCGGTCCGCAGCGAGGCGTGCGCCCGCTGGTCGAGGTAGACCGGGACGTCGGGCCCGGCGATCACCTGGATCAGGCCCGCGTTGGCCATCCAGCCCGACTGGCAGAGCACCCCGGCCGCCGCCTTCAGGTGGCGCGCGAACGCGCCTTCCAGCAGGGTCTGCGGGTGGTCGTCGCGCAGGAAGGGCGCCGCCTGCAGGGGCGCGGTCTCCCCGTCGAGTGACCGGGCCATCGCGTCGACCAACCGGGGATGGCCGCTGATGTTCAGGTAGTCGTTCCTGGTCAGGACGATCGAGGACGGGCCGGGCGCGCGGCCCTGGAGCGCCCGGCGGCCGGCCCAGGTCGCGGTCACCCGGTCTCGATGGAAGGCGTCGAGCCGGCTCCGGAGGTGGTCGCGCGCCCCGCCCACGTCAGATCCGCCCGAGCAGCGCCGAGCCGTACGCCTCCGGGTCTTCGCTGCAGAAGTAGCCCTCGACGGCGCGGTGGACCTCGCCGAAGGACAGGGCGCCCGCGCCGGTGGTGTCGAGCTGGTCGAAGGCCTCCTGGCCGTCTTCCTCGGGGAGGCCGAAGGCGCTGTTCATGGTGGCGACGTATTCGGCGCGGGAGACGACGCCGTCGCCGTCGGTGTCGGCGAGCTGGAGGAACGCCTGGGCCACGGGCTGGACCCGCTGGTAGCCGTCGGGCAGGCCGAGGATCGTCTTGCGGTGGGCCGTCAGGTATTCGTGGAAGTCGAGGCCGGCGTCGCCGTCGAGGTCCATCGGCGCGTAGACCTCCTGCCACAGGGTGGCGTAGCTCTGCCTGATGGCGATGCTCTGCTCGGAGGTCGGGCTCCAGCCGAAGGCCGCCGCCGCCCGCCCGGCCGCCGCGGTGAAGTCGGCGAAGGTCAGGACACTGTCGCCGTCGGCGTCGAGCAAGCTGAAGAATTTGTGCATCTTGCGGCTGTAGTGATCCATGAGGCTCCCTCTCGGTGAGACGACGATTACCGAGAGTAAGTAGGCGTGATCGTGCTGTTAATGGCCTCGGGGATACGGTTTCACATCCGGTAGTAGCCGAGCAGGTCGTCGAGCGCGTTCACGGGGTCGACGCGGACGATGGTGCCGGTCTTGAACGCGTTGATCATCTTGCCGTCGCCGATGTAGACGCCGACGTGGTGGGTGCGCTTGGCCGTGCCGAAGAAGACCAGGTCCCCCGGGGCCGGAACGGGGGCCGGGCGCATCCGGCGCAGGTGGTCGTCGGTGGTGCCGGGGCCCAGCACGTCGTGGCCGTAGGCGATCTCGTAGATCCAGCGGGTCAGCCCGGAGCAGTCGAGGCCGGTGGTCCGCTCGGCCGGGCAGGGCTTGATCTCGCCCCGGTAGCCCCTGCAGGTGCCCGTCGACGGCCCCGCGCTGCCCGCGTGGCCGCCGCCCCACGAGTAGGGATACCGGCCGACCAGCGCGTACGCCGACGCGAGGATCTGGTCCCGTTCGTCGGGCCGGGGAGCGGACGCCACCGCCAAGACCAGGATCAGTGCCATGATCGCCGAGATTTTCATCGATACCAGGATAAAGATCGAGCAAAACTTTTAGGCGCAAACTTTCGACGATGAAAATCAGAAGTCCGTAAGATCGTTGACAAATCTACCCGATGAAGCTCACACTTCCGACATTCATCGCGTTAGGCATTGGGTCGGCGCTCAGACTCGCGGTGGAGTTCCTGTACGACCCGAAAAGAGGAGCGACATGCCGTCCTCTCGCCCACGTCCCACCACCCGAACGTTGACCACTGCCCTGCTGGCAGTGCCTGTCTTGCTGGTCGGCACGCCCGGGGTGGCCCTCGCCGCCGAGAGCGGCGCCCCGCCCGTCCTCGACGTGGCCACGCTCTCCCCCGTGCACCCCGTTCCGAACTACAACGGCGTCGCGAACAACGCCTACGTGACCTCCACCAGCACCGGCCCCGGCGGCTGGTTCACCGGCAACGACGTCACGCTGAACCTCTCGGCGACCGACGACGACGCCGTCGCCCTGTTCCGGGTGACCATCGCCGGCAGCACCGTCGAGGTGCCGGCCGTGCGGAACGGAAACCGGGGCACGGCCACCCACGTGATCAGCGGCGACCGGAACGGCAGCGTGAGCTACGTCGCCGTCGACGCGGCCGGCAACGCCTCGGCCTCCCGGTCGATCACGGTGCGGATCGACACCAAGCCGCCGGTGGCGGCCTGGCCCGGCATCGCCAACGGCAAGGTCGCGCACAGCGCGCTGCCCGCGTCCATCACCCCGACCCGTACCGACCCCACCCCCGGCGCGGGCGGTGCGGCGGTGCGGGACATGTGGATCGACGGCGTCTGGAGCTACCCCCTGCCGCTGGACCTGGCCACCCTCTCCGTCGGCGAGCACACCTGGGCCGTCAACGTCGGCGACTCCGCCGGCAACGCCGCCAAGTACACGCTGACCTTCGAGATCACCACCTCGATCGCCGATCTGCGCGCCCTGGTCCAGCGGTACGTGACCGCCGGCAAGGTCTCCGTGCCCAACGGCGACCGGCTGCTGGCGCTGCTGACCGAGGCCGAGGGCGGCGCCGCCGAGGCGGCGCTGGTCAAGTTCGGCGCGCTGGCCGCGAAGGTGACCCCCGCGGGCTACATGCGCGACTCGCTGGTCAAGGACGCCGCCTACCTCGTCGAGGAACTGCGGGGCGTCGACCACCCCGACGTCGTCACCGGTGTCGCGGTGAGCGCGGGCAAGGGCATGGACCGCTACCCGTTCCGGGCCCCGGGCGAGGCCGTGCGGAACAACCGGCCCAAGTTCAAGATCCTGCTGTTCGGGAACCGTCCGGGCGCCTTCCGGCACGAGCACATCCCGCTGACGATGGCGATGATCCAGGACCTCGGCCGGGCCAACTCCTTCGACGTCGACGTCTACGACTACCTCAGTCCCGAGGTGTCGGTCGCGGGCAACCCGTTCGAGAGCGCCGAGCGCCTGTCCCAGTACGACGCCGTGGTCGGCGTCTCCAGCGTCGGCAACGACGTGTTCGTCACCAACCGGCCGTCCACGACGACCCCCGGGGCCACGGTCGACGAGCAGGCCGCGCTGCAGACCTACATCCGCAACGGCGGCGGCTTCGTGGCCATCCACGGCGCCACCGACTCCATGCACAACTGGGACTGGTACAAGAACCTGGTCGGCGGCGAGTTCGACAACCACGGCTCCAACGCCGGCGGCATCCAGAACACCTGCGGCGGCTGCGTCATCGGCGAGCTGGTCACCGAGGACGACACCCACCCGGCCACCCGTCACTTCGCCAAGAAGATGACGGTCATGGACGAGCTCTACAACTGGCGGGGCTTCCTTCCCCGCGAGAAGGTGCACGTCCTGCAGACGCTGACCGAGTCGACCTACGTGAACGGCATCGGCAACAGCGCGGGCCGCATCGAGGGCCCCGACCACCCGATCTCGTGGTGCGCCAACTACGACGGTGGCCGTTCCTTCACGCAGGCGCTGCTGCACAACTGGCAGAACACCGCCGACCCGATCTTCCAGAAGAACGTCCTGGAGGGCATCAAGTGGGCCGCCGGCGCGTCCTCCGGTAACTGCTCCACCCACATCGAGATGCGCGGGCTGGTCGCCGCCGGCGTGGCCGACGGGTCGGTCGACGCCGGTCTGGCCGCCACGCTGAACGGCGCGATCGACGCCTCGTACAACGCCTACCTGGTCAAGGACTACGTCAAGGCCATGGAGCAGGCCAAGGTCGTGCGCCGGGAGGTCAAGGCCAACCTGACCGGGCCGGACAACACTCCGATCCGCGAGCGCGCCAAGGAACTGGCCGAGTGGATGAAGGTGCTCGCCGACGACGCCGTCGTCCTGCGCTTCCAGTCGGAGCCGACGGCCGCCACCCACCGGGCCGGTGACGACGTGGTCTTCGCGGCCCCCGCCGACGGCCAGAACGTCACCTACCAGTGGCAGGTCAAGGCGCCGGGCTCGGCCGACTGGGCCGACGTGCCCGGTCAGACCTCGTTCGCGCTCGCCCTGACCGCGGCGCCGGAACTGTACGGCTCCGAGTACCGCGTCCGCGCGTCGGACCCGACCGGCGTGATCGTCTCGCGCTCGGCGGTCCTGCGGGTCAACTGACCCGTCCCGTTTCACCGCCGGTGGCCCGAGTTCCTCGGGCCACCGGCCTCGCGCCGATCATGGAGTGCACTGATGCGCCGCTGTCTCACGTCGGCCGTGGCCGCGCTCGTCCTGTGCGCCGCGTGCGGCACCCCGGCCGATTCCCTGGCCGATTCCCCGGCCGATTCCCCGCCGGGGGCGGTCACCTGCGAATCAGGGCCGCGTACGTCACTGGCCGCGGCCGGCGACACCGAGTGGCGCCATCCTGACCGGTCGTTCTACGCGCCGGCCGACACCGATGTACCCGACGGCGGCAGCCTGGAGCACCTGCTCCTCCGGGACAACGCCCTGATCGTCCAGTACTCCCCGGAGTTGCCGCAGGAGTCGATCGACGAGATCCGCGACTGGGCGGCGATGCAGACCGCGACGGTGGCCGTGCCGGGACCCGCCGATCCCGTCATCCGCGCCACGCTCGCCTCGACGGAGCTCACCTGCGACGGGCTGGACACGGCCCGGCTCACGGAGCTGGCCCGCTCCCGGACCCCCGGACAGGTGACCGACCACCCGGCATAGATCTTTGTCCGGTTGTGGGGCATCATGGAGGCCGCACGCCGGGGTCGATCCCGGGCGTGTTCTCAACTTCAGACCGCGGGAGCTTGGGCGTAACCAGGCTGAGAGGGCGACCAGCGTCGCCGACCGCATGAACCTGTCCGGGTAATGCCGGCGTAGGGAGCGTGTGATGACCGCCGTCGTCGACTCCGAAGCACCCCTCACCCTCGACGAGGCTCCGCCGAAGACTCTCGGCCTCCTCGACCAGGGCGCCCTGTGGGCCAACCTCGGGGTGTCGCTGCTCGGCTTCTCGGGAGCGATCGCGCTCGTCAACCCCCTCGGCGACCGTCCGCTGAGCTTCGTCGCGGCCCTGACGGCCGCCGTGGTGGGCAGTCTCATCGGCACGGCCATGGTCGGCCTGTCCGCCATCCCGGGCACCCAGACGGGCGCCCCGGCGATGATGCTGCTCAGAGGGCTTTTCGGGGCGAAGCTCTCCTATCTCCCGAGCGTGCTGAACATCATCCAGATGCTGGGCTGGGGGGCCTTCGAGCTCTGGGTCATCGCCCAGGGCGCCCAGGCCATCGCGGGCCAGTTCGGCCTCACCGTGCCCTACGAGGTGTGGGTGGTCATCGCCGGGTTGATCACCACGGCGCTCACGATCAGGCCGCTGGGGGCGGTGCGCATCCTGCGGCGGTACGTCACCGTCGGCGTGGTCGTGGCGATGATCTATTTCGCGTACGAGCTGATCTCGCGAGGGCCCTCGCTGGCGGCCGGCTCGTGGGAGGCGTTCACGCCGGCCGTCGACTACGTCATCGCGCTGAGCGTGTCGTGGGTGCCGCTGGCGGCCGACTTCTCGCGTTTCTCGAAGAGTTCGCGGGCGGCGTTCGGCGGGGTGGTCGGTGGTTACACGATCGCCCAGGTGGCCTGCCTGGCGCTGGGGATCGCGGCGCTGGCACTGGTCGGGAACGACACGAACCAGGTGTGGGACCCGTTCGTCACCGCGTCGCTCGGCGCGGTCTTCTTCGGGATCCTGGTGCTGCGCGAGACCGACCAGTCGTTCGTGAACGTCTATTCGGTGACGATGTCCTTGCAGAACCTGGTGCCGAGGGTCGACCGGCGCGTTCTCTCGGTCGTCATCGGGGTGCTGGTCACGTTGCTGGCGATCTTCGTGAGCGCGGACACGTACTCGGCGTTCCTGGGGATCATCGGTGCGGTGTTCGTGCCGATGTTCGCCGTGCTGGTGGTCGACTACTTCCTGCTCGGCGGTTCGCGCGGCTGGGACACCTCCGACCACGCGCCGTCGCGGTGGCTGATGACGGTGCCGTGGCTGCTTGGGTTCGCCACCTGGTGGATGCTCGGGGCGTTGCCCGACGTCGGGTGGTGGGAGGCGATCTGGACGTCGGCCCGCGAGGCCGTCGGGTTCGCCCCCGCGCCGTGGATGAGCGCCGCGCTCGGCTCGTTCCTGGTCGCCGCGCTGGTCACGCTGGCGATCGGAGCCTCACGCGGCGCCCGGTCACGACGTCTATCTGATGCGGGTGAAGGCGACCGCCGCGGCTGAGGCGATCACGGTCGACAACACGACCATGAACAACACCGACTTCAGCGGGTTGTCGCGCTTCGGCGGAGTGGCCACGGCCGCGACCCTCGGTGTGCGCGGCTCCGGCGTCGCCGACGGGGTCGGCTTGGGACGCGGAGACGGCTTCTTGGTGGTCGGCGCCGGTTCGGGGACACGTACCGGAACGACCCTGGCCGGGCGTTCCGCCCTCGGCGTCGGCTCCTTCACCGGAGGCGGCGGGGGTGGCGGCGGCGGAGGTGGCGGGGGCGGCGGTTCCTCCTCCTCCGCGGGCGGCGGTGGCGGCGGCGGTTCCACCTCCGGCTCCTGCGGCAGGGGCGGCGGTTCCTCCTCGGCCGGCGGTGGCGGAGGTGGCGGCGGCGGTTCCTCCTCCGCGGGCGGCGGAGGTGGCGGTGGCGGCGGAGGAGGCGGCGGGTCGCACGGCGGCTGCTGGCCGACGCCGACCCCGAGTTCCACGTCGAGGATCACCCCGACCTTGACGCACACGCCCACGCCCGGCCCCACGTCGAGGCCCACCCCGAGGATGTCGTCGGCCGTAGCCGCCGGGGCCGAGGCCACCGACAGGGTGGCCAGCATCAGGAAGCCGAGCGTGGCGGCGGTTATCCGGCTCTTCATCAGCTCAACCCCGATATGCGGCCGAATTCGGCCAGTGCGCTGGTGAACGCGTCGGGCTTGACGGCCAGCCCTCCGTCGAACACGTGGACGATGTCGAACGCCATGTAGATGCCGACCCCCAGCAGCGCCGCCATGGCCAGCATCGGCAGCAGCGCCATCCCCTTCGGCCGGGCCCCGGCCAGGAACGGGAAGACCAGCACGATCAGGCCGGTCACCACGGTCAGCACCAGCAGGATCGTCGGCGGCGTCGCCCCGGCGTCGGCGGCGCGCTGCCGGCGCGACGAGCTGAGCTGGGAGATCTGGTCCATGACGGCCGCCTTGGCGTCTTCCTGGTCTTCGCCGTCGACGACCAGACCGGACACCTGGGTGCGCAGCGTGTTCAGGCGGGTGGTGCCCTCGGGGCTGAGCTGACCGCTCGCCATCAGCGGCCACTCCTGGTCGACCACGAAGCCGACGTAGTCGCGCAGACCGGCCTGGACCTGCGCGGCGGCCGGTCCGGGCAGCTCGTCGGCGGCCCAGTAGGCCTCCACGGCCGACTGGCTCTCGGTGTAGGTGTTCTGCCGGGCCGAGTCGGCGGTCGTCCACGGTACGACGATCGCGATGGCGAAGACCAGCAGGAACAGCGCCGACAACATCGACCCGGCGTGACCGACCGACGGGCCGCCCGGGTCGGAGTCTTCACTCCCGGCGCCGAACCTCCTGAAAAGGAACGCCGACAGTGCCACCACGGCGATCGCCGACCCCACGGCGACGATGAACCCCAGCATGACCACTCCCCACTAGTGACCTGGTGATTGCCCGGCGTGAGATTACTATCACATTGAGTGATCACAGGTTTACCGTGTGGGGACAGACCCGTTGCGCTAAGCGATTTCCATGTTCAGCAGCAGTTCTTTGGCCGCTTTTCCACCGGCGTAAGCCCCCGGCGACCCCGGTCCCTCGACCACCCGGTGACACGGGACCAGAAGGCAGACGGGGTTCTCGGTGACCGCGTTGGCGACCGCGCGCAGCGCCTGGGGGCGGCCGATGCGGGCGGCGACCTCGGCGTAGGTGGTGGTCGTGCCGTAGGGGACCGAGGTGATCATCTGGAGCACGCTGCGGGCGAAGGGCGTGGCGAGGCGGAGGTCGAACGGGAGGGTGAAGGTCCGCAGCCGGCGCTCGAAGTAGGCGTCGATCTCCCGCCTCAGCGGGTCGAGGCGTTTGGGGTCGTGGCCGATGAACGACCCCACCTCGCGGTAGATCCGTTCGTAGACGGCGTGTTCGTCGTCGAATGTGGCCGCAATCACACCTCGCGCGGTCACGGCCAGCACGAGCGGGCCGGCCGGGCTTTCGTGGGTGCCGAAGGCGATGTCGGGTGCGGATTCCCCTACGTACGTGGGCGAGGTGACCCGGAGCAGTGCCTCCAGGTCGCCCGATGCGGCCGACGCGTCCATGCACTTCCCTTCCCCGGGTTCGAGGGCAGCGTAGCGGAGCATTGGAAAAGGCCATGATCACGATCGGAAAAGCGGCACGATGGACCCGTGGAATGTGACCACTGGGACATACGTGACGACGAGGACGAAGGGATCGCGCGGGCGGTAGTCGCCAGTGCGGCCGATGCCATCGTCGCCCTCGACCGCGATCTGTCGGTGGTCACGTGGAATCCGGCCGCGGAGCGGCTGTTCGGCTGGCCCGCCGACGAGATCATCGGCCGCCGGCCGCCCTTCGTGCCCGAGGAGCTGATGGCCGAGCACAACGCGGTGCTCGAACGGGTGCGCACGGGTGGCGCCGTACAGCTCAGAACCCGCAGGTTCCGGCGCGACGGCACGCTGATCGAGGTGCAGGCCGACATCAGCGGGCTGCGCACACCCTCGGGCGCGTTGCTCGGCTACGTCGGCGTCTACCACCAGCGCGACGACAACGAGGCCGCGCGGGCCCGGTCGGTCCGCCGCGCCCAGCTCGTCCGCCGCCTCACCGACGTCGTCGGCGACATCAACGCCGAACTCGACCAGAACGTGGTGCTCGACCGGATCGCGGGCTCGCTCACCGAGCTGACCGGCGCCGACGCGGGCGGGTTCGTGCTGATCGACGGCGAAAAGCTCCGGCTGGTCAGCTCCCACCGGCTGCCCGAGGGCATGAAGGGCGCCACCGCCGACCTGGGCAGCAGCCTGGTCGGCAAGCTGCTGCGCACCGGCAAGCCGGTCATCCTCGAAACCGGGCCCGAGGGCCTCCAGGACCTCATCTGGGCCCAGCTCGACGGCCTCCACACCATCGCCGTCGGCATCGCGGCCGTCGGCGGGCGGCCCTACGGCGCCCTCTACGCGCTGTTCGCCCGGCGCAAGCCCGGCCACGTGGAGCTCGAACTGCTCGAACTGCTCGCCGGGCACGCCGGGATCGCGGTCGGCAACGCGGTGGCCTACCAGGACGCGGTCCGGCAGCGGGCGCACGAACGCGCCGTCTTCGACGCCAGCGCCGACGGCATCGCCGTGCTCAGCGAGAGCGGCACGGTCATGCGCTGGAACCCCAAGGCGGCCGAGCTGACCGGCTACGCCTACGAGGACGTGATCGGCAGGCCGCCGCCCTTCGACCTGCCCGCCCCCGGCGAGAAGCTGACCTTCCAGCTCGAATCGGGCCGCTGGCTCGACGTGCTCTGCGCGACCATCCCGGAGACCGGCGAGATCGTCGCCGACTTCCGCGACATCACCAGCGCCAAGGAGCTGGAGGAGGCCAAAGACCTGTTCCTGGCCACCACCAGCCACGAACTGCGCACCCCGATCACCGTCGTGACCGGCTTCGCCAGCACGCTGGCCGACCGGTGGGACAAGCTCTCCGACGGCGACCGGCGGGCCCACGTCCACACGATCGCCGAACGGGCCAAGTCGCTCGGGCGGCTGATCGACCACCTCCTGCTCGGCGCCCGCGCCGGCGCCGCCGAGCCGTCGGTCCGCGACGAGGCCTTCGACCTGGCCGAACGCGTGCGCGCCGCGACCCTGGGGTTGCCGGTCCTGTCCGACCGCCACCGCGTCGAGGTGCGGGTCCCCGACGACCTTCCTCTGGTACGCGGCGACGCGCTCGCCACCGACATACTGCTCGACCAGTTGCTGGAGAACGCGTTCAAGTACTCCCCCGACGGGGGTCTCATCCAGGTTTCGGCCTGGTCGGAGGAGTCCCGGGTGGTCCTGACGGTCGACGACGAGGGCATCGGCATCGCCCCGTCCGACCGGGAGCGCGTCTTCGAACGGTTCGTGCAGGGCGAGAGCGGCGACCGCCGCCGGTTCGGCGGGGTGGGGCTCGGGCTCTACATCGTCCGGAGCCTCGCGCGGGCCCAAGGGGGGGAGGTGGCCGCACTGCCCCGGCCCGAGGGTGGTACACGTATGCAGTTCGTGCTGCGCAGAGAGGGGTTTGTCACCGCACCCGACACACCGGGGCGGTAAGACCGGGGTAACACCGAAGCTGACCTATTGTCCAAAGTGCACAAGCTGTGATCAGTGCTCGGTTTCCACGGTCAGCGAACGGGGCATTTCGGTCTTACTGGGGTGACCATCTTCAGGGGGTTCGGGAGAACGGGGAGGTGAGTGCGTCGAGCGTCGTCATGCTGCCGTACGCTCTGTCGAGCGTGGCTGTGGCGCGTCAACGCCTCAGCGCCGACCTGCTCGCTTCCGGGGTTTTCGAAGCGGCGGTCGACGACACGGTCCTGGTGATGAGCGAACTGTTGAGCAATGCCCTGCGCCACGCACACCCCCTCGCGTCTGGGCAGCTCAGAGTCACATGGGCCTGTGGTGACGGACATGTGGAAGTGGCCGTGAGCGACGGTGGGGCGACCACCGAGCCGCGTGCCGGACGGCCTACTCTCTCCTCTCTGGGGGGCCGGGGGCTCGGCATCGTCGAGTTCCTCGCAGAGCGCTGGGGAGTACGCCACGAGGGCGAGACGACGACCGTATGGGCCATCGTCCACGCCCCGCAGCCTGCCCGAAACGGGCAGTCAGGTGAGTCCGAAATCAGCGCACTGCGCGAAGTCGTCTAAGCGGCGAGTAGTCGCCGTTCGGTCGTCGTCCATGCGGTGCTGATCAGCAGGTAGACGCCCGCCGCGAACGGCAGGAACGCGGCGGCGAGCACGGTCCCGTAGGGGAGCAGTTTCAACAGCCCGCTTCCGGGCATTTCAGGCGTCCCGATCACGAGTCGGGACGACTGCCACGCCACCAGTGCGATGAGCACCAGGAGGCCGACGAACACCAGGGCGGGCCCGCCGAACAACCCGGAATGGGCGATCACCGCCCCCAGGTGCTCACTCAGGGGCACCGACAACGCGCTGTGGGTCATCAGGACGTTCTGCTGCCCGGCGATCACCGGGTGGGTGAACAGGTTGTAGAGCACGAACACGAACGGAGTCTGGGCCAGGCCCGTGCCGACGCCGGCGAACATCGAGGTGCCGGCGCCCGCGTAGAGGGACCGGACCTCCCTGGCCATGCGTTCCGGGTCCTTGGCGTGGCGTTTCTGGATCTTCGCCAGGTCGGGGGCCAGCTTCCGGCGGATGCGCTGGAGCTTCGCCTGGCGGATCCCGAGGGGAAGCAGGGCGAGCCGGACGAGCAGGGTCAGCAACACGATCGCCGGCGCGGCGCCGACGAGACCGGCCAGCGCCGCCGTGGCGTCGTAGGCCGGGCCCAAGATGAAGTCGAACACGATTCAGGAACCTTTCGTCAGTTTTCAGACACGACGAAGGCGCCCTTGCCGATCAATGGCGATCAGCGGGGCGCCGGGTTTCCTGTTGGTGCTCTCGACCGTGTTCGGCCTGGTGAATTCGGGTGGCGGAGCCGTACCAGAACGGCTTCGACTCCCGCGCCGAGCGGCGCCTGCGCGGCGCGGGGCGCCGCGGACAGCAGCCGCAGCGCCCACGCGACGAGCAGCAGGCCCAGCACGGCGAGGAACGCGATGCCACCGGGCATCGCGAGCACGCCGAGCAGGGCCTGGACGAACATGTGTTACTTCTTGCCCACCAACGTGATCACACCGACCACGACCGCCGCGATCAGCGCGACGACAAGGAGGAACTTCAGCGTCGCGAAGAGCGCGGGGATGACGAATCCGATCACCAGCCAGATGGCGAGGAAGATCCCCACGACCGCAAGAACAGTACGGGTCATGGCCAACAAACTACGCGTTCGGCGATCGCCGTGCGACCTAGTCTTTGGAGCGTGACCGTCATTCTCGTGGTCGACGACGACCCCGCCGTGGCCGAGGTCGTCGCGCGTTATCTCGAACGCGACGGACACGAGGTCAGGCGTGATCCCGTGGAGCTCACCGGCCCGCCCGACCTGCTCATCCTGGACATGAACCGGCTCGCCGTCGGCCACGAGCTGCGCGCCCGCTGGCCGGTCCCCGTGATCGTCCTCGGCGAGGCCATCGACCTGGTCGACCTCGACGCCGACGCCGACGACTACGTGACCAAGCCCTTCAGCCCCCGCGAACTGGCCCTGCGCGTCGCCGCGGTGCTCCGCAGAGCCCGTGGATCGATCGTCCCGGCCGGAACCGGGGTGCTCCGCGACGCCGACCTCGTGGTCGACGTCGGAGCCCGCCACGTGCGTCTGGGCGACGCGGAGGTGACCCTGACCGCCCGCGAGTTCGACCTGCTCGTCTACCTGCTGCGCAACCCCCGCCAGGCGTTCAGCCGCACCGACCTGCTCGACCGCGTCTGGGGCTGGGCCTTCGGCGACTCCTCGACGGTGACCGTGCACGTGCGCCGGCTCAGGGAGAAGATCGAACGCGACCCGACCGACCCCGGCCGCATCATCACCGTCTGGGGGGTCGGCTACCGCTACGAACCCATGTCGTGACCGATGGAGAAGGCCTCCGTGATCGCCCGGAACGTCGGGCACGGCCAGCGCCACATGCAACTCCGGCAGCGCAGGATCGGATGGGCCGTGTCACTCGTGATGCCGCCCGCGTCGCGCGGCTGGTGGAGATCGATCAACCGCAGCGACAACTCGGAAAAGGCCAGCAGATCGTCGCGCGAGGCTTCCAGGAAGTCGAGGTCGGTCGAGGCGAGCCGGGTCTTGATCGGTACGAAGCCCTCACGGTTGAGCAGAAACCGCAGAGGTCTGACCGCGTCACGCCATGAACTCGCCTTGTCGGTGCGGATCTGGATGACTTCCAGCCGCTCACGAAGCCGACGTCTCTGTGGATCTTCAGGAAGTTCCGTGTTCATGAGCGCCGCTCCTCCTTCGGCTCCGGCGGGAGCCGGTTCCATAGCGTCAAGCTTCGCGCACTCTGCGTTTACATGGGACCGAAATCGGGGACAAAGGGCGGACGACTCTTCGGTAATCCCAGAGGAACGTGACCCAGCGCCCGACCGGCGCTAGTGTGCGCGCTGTGGAGCTCAAAGTCTCGACTCGATCGCATGCGGGTCACGCTGTGATGGCCGTAATCGGAGAAATCGACCTCTATACCGCGCCTCGCCTGCAGTCGGAGTTCACCCGAGTGCTCGAAGAGACCGCGCTTGACCGGGTCGTCATCGACATGTCCGGCGTGGAGTTCTGTGACTCCACCGGCATGAACGTGCTGCTGTCCGCTCTCAAGCGGCTCAAGGAACGCGGCGGCGTGCTGGAGGTGGCCGCGCCACGTCCGGCGGTCCGCAAGATCCTTCAGGTGACCGGTCTCGACTCGGTGTTCACCGTGCACGAGAGCGTGCCCGCGGAGCTGGCCAACCCGACCGGATGAGCAACCTTTCCCCCCGCTCGGACACCGCGGTCGTCATCCCGGCCAAAGACGAGGGCGACCGCATCGCCTCGACGGTCACCGCCGCTCTCCGCCTGCCCGGCGTCTCGCTCGTCCTCGTGGTCGACGACGGCTCGTCGGACGAGACGGGACGGGCGGCGCGGGCCGCCGGCGCCCGTGTCGTGCGCCACAGCCGCAACCGGGGCAAGGCCGCGGCCATGGAAAGCGGCGCCGAGGCCGTGCGGCTGCTCGACGAAGACTGCCACCTGCTCTTCCTCGACGCCGACCTCGGTGAGACGGCCGCCGCGGCGGCCCCCCTGATCGCGCCCGTTCGCGACGGCACGGCCGACATGACCATCGCGACCTTCGCCACCCGGGTGAAGCTCGGCGGGCACGGCGTCGTGGTGCGGGTCGCCCGCGACGGCATCAAACGGCTGACCGGGTTCGACCCGGCACAACCCCTCAACGGACAACGTTGCCTGACCCGCGCGGCCTTCGACGCGGCCCGGCCGCTGGCGGCGGGGTTCGGCGTGGAGACCGGGCTGACGATCGACCTCGTCCGGAAGGGGTTCCGGGTGGTCGAGGTCGAGGTGGAGATGGCCCACCGGGCCACCGGCACCGACTGGCGTGCCCAGTTGCACCGGGCCAAGCAACTGCGAGATGTGTCGCGGGCGCTGGCGGCCCGGGAGCCCACCGTGGTCAAGGCGATGGAGACGATCGAGAACTTCCGGCCACAGACTCGTCCTTAGGGCTTGTTCATGCGGGCTGTGACGGCCTCTGTCCGCGAGATGCGGGGCCGAGTTCGGATCGGGCGATGACGCCGAGGAGGATCAGCGGGCGCTTGCGCGCCCGAAATTTCGGTGTATCGGCACCTGAATGACCCGCCTGCAGATGGGCGGCCGTCTCGGGCGGCGAGGTTTCCACAGGCCTGGAGTTGTCCACAGGCTGCCCGTCGGCAGGGTTGACGCACGGGGTGCGCCTCTAGGCTTCTCGGCGTGGAGCGTGTGGCTGCGGGCAGGCTGGCCGTCGGGTGTGTGGCGGCGGCCCTTGGGCTGACGGTGCTGCTGGCCCTGCTGGGGCCGTCGGCGCTGCAGCCCCGGCTGACCGGAGCCGGGTGGGTGCCCTTCTTCGTCGACGCGGGGCTGCCCGGGTGGACGGCCATCGGGCTGGCGGCGGCGGTGGTCGTCGTGGGGACGGCCGGGGTGCTGCTGGGGCTCTACGGCGCTCCTTCGTTGCGGGTGCTGCGGTGGCTGGGGGTCGCCGCCGTCCTGCTGCTCGCCTTCCTGCCGCCGATCGGGTCGTCCGACCATCTGAACTACGCCGCCTACGGCCGGCTCGTGACTTTGGGGCATGACCCTTATTCGGTCACGCCCGACCGATTCCCCGCCGACCCCGTGCTCGGGGCGGTCGAGGAGTGGGCCGCCACGCCGAGCGTCTACGGGCCGGTGACGACCGGTGTGCAGGCGTTCGCCAGTTTCGTCGGCGGCGACTCGGTGCGGCTGACCGTGTTCGTGATGGCGCTCGTCAACGCCGCCGCCTTCCTCGCCGTCGCGTGGATGCTGGGGTCGCGGGGAGTGGTCCTGTGGACGGCCAATCCGCTGGTCGTCTACCACCTGGTCGCCGGCGTGCACGCCGACACGCTCGCCATCGCCTTGGTGGTCGCCGCGCTGGTCACCCGGTTCAAGGGTGTGTTCCTCGGCCTGGGGGTCGCGGCCAAGGTGACCGTCGGGGTGGTCGCGCTCGGCGTCGCCTGGGAGTCGCGGCGGAACCTGGGCCGCTTGGCGCTGGTGACCGCGACCGCGCTGGCGGTGTCCGGGGTGGCCTACTGGCTCGCGGGGGCACGCTCGTTCGACCAGGTCTTCAACGCCAGCAAGATGGTCTCGCTCGCCACGCCGTGGAGTGTGGTGAAGGCAGGGCTCCAGACGGCGGTCGGGCCGGGTTCCTACCAGGTCTGGATTCAGGCCGGCTCGCTGATCCTGTTCGCCGTGCTCGCCGCGTTGCTGCTGCGCGCGCTCGCGCCGCTCGACGCGCCACGGGTCGCGGTGGCGCTGGCGGTGGCCTGGTTGTTCTCGGCCGCCTACGCGCTGCCCTGGTATGACGGGCTCGCGTTCGCGCTGCTCGCGCTCGTGCCGAGGTCGTGGCTCGACTACGTCATGGTCGCCCGGATCTCGCTGCTGTCGCTGGCCTACCTGCCCGCGCGGCAGTTCGACCAGCCCACCGGGTCGGAGTGGCTGGTGGACGTGGTCAGGTCTCAGGTCGTTCCGTGGCTGCTGCTGGGAGTGGTGGTGTTTCTGCTCGTACGACTGCCGCGAGTGTCAGCGGTACGGCCACTGTCAGTGCCATCGCCGGAATCGCGATCCCCGAGTCGTTGATCAGGAATCCGACGAACGCCGCCGTCAGCGCGCCGATCAACCCGGCCCGCAACTCCGGGGCCTGCTCATAGGCCACGCTCAGCGCGGCGACCTTCATCTGGCGCGGCCGGGCCAGCACGAGGAACAGGAACGCCACCGCGACCAGCGAGAGCAGGGTCAGCGGCCAGTTCCCCAGCGTGCCGAGCATCGCGCCGAGCTTGCGCGCCAGCACCCCGCCGGCCTCGCCGTCGATGACCTGCTGGACGAACGCGCCCAGGTGGGTGCGCTGCTCGGGTGGACGCGACCAGTCGGCCAGCGCGATGACCGCGATGAACGCGGCGCCCCCCACGGCGATCAGGGCCAGCCGGGTCACCGACACCCGCAGGCCCGCCAGGAGCAGCAGGAACACCGCGAAACCGAGCACGAACGACGGCACCCCGCCGAAGTCGGCCCCCCACGAGGGCCAGCCGTCGGCGGCGATGGCGAGCAGGCCGTACAGGAGGCAGAAGGCGAAGGCGAGCGCACGACGGCGGATGAAGTGCGCGGCGGCGGCCAGGAACAGGATCGTGCCGGTCGAGTAGACCGCGAACGCCATGTTGCCGAAGCCGTAGAACCGGCCTCCGGTGACCGGCTCGTAGCCCGTGACCGCGTTGACCTGCAGATGAGAGCCCGTCATGACGTCGAGCAGCAGCGCGGCCGACGACACCCCGGCGACGACGCCCAGCGGCCCGAGCACGTCGCGCCGCCACGGCCCGGCGAACGCGACGCCCGCGATGAGGAGGGCGAAGCCGAGGATCGTGCCGATCAGCGCGGGCATCGGATGCGCGACGCTCCACCACGGCACGAGTTGCGCCAGGAACGTCGAGATCGGCACCGCGCCGCTGACGACGCCGACGATCATCATGGCCCGTCCGGCGGCGACGACCTGGCGGCGCATGATCACCGACGCGATGGCGTAGAAGAGGACCTGGATCATGACCAGCGCGAAGAAGAACGGCTCCCGCACGTCCCTGAGAACCTGGCTGGCGAGATCGTCGTCGGCCAGGGCCCGAGGGTCGGCCGGTTGGCTCGTCGAGGTCCAGGCGCGGCCCACGACGCCGTCGGGGACGGGCAGGCCGAGGGAGGTCAGGGCGGTCGCGGTCAGGTCGGTGATGGTGACCAGGCCGACCTGACGGGTCGACGACGCGGTCAGCAGGCCCGTCCCGAACGCGGGCCCACTGGCCATGGCGACGTGCAGATGGGCGCCGGCGCGGGCGTCCGAGACGCCTCCGACCAGGACCGTGGCCCCTTGAGGGACCTTGGCGAGGATCGCCCCGACGGTCGTGTCGGCGGCGGCGACGGCCTGGTCTCTTCCCCGGTCGCTCATGCCGCCGGCGAGCCAGGCGTCGGAGATCTCCGGGGCCTCGGTGACGATGAGCTGGTAGCCGCTGGGGTCGAGATCGGCGATGCTCTCGAAGTAACTGGTGGTGTTCCCGGACAGGTCGGCCGCGGCCAGCAGTGCCCCCGGGCCCACGGCGACGGTCGTGCCGCCCGCGTCCTTGACCGCCTGTCCGAGGCTGCCGATCCGGGCCTGGAACGACGACTGGCTTTGAAGGTCGACGAGCGCCTGCCAGTCGGGCACGGTGGCGCCCCTGGGCCGGACGGGCGGCTCGCACCCCGGGGAGGCGGCCCGCTGCCCGGCCGAGACGGTCAGCCAACCGGCGACGGGGCACGTGATGCCCCGGCCTTCGAGCGGCACCGCGCGGGTCGACAACGAGGCGTCTCCGGCGCTCTCGGCGAGTTTCCACAGGTGGGGCGTGCGCGAAGGGCTGAGGTCGGCCCACTCCAGCCCCGGAACACCGATGATCACCACCTGGCCCCGGGGAGCCGCGGACGCGGTTCCCGGCAGGCAGAAGACTCCGGCCAGGACGGCGATCAGCAGCCCCCAGACGGTCGTGCGGATCCGCGCTCCCCGTGCGGCCTCGGTCGTGGCGGGTCTGTGCACGGGGTCTCCTTCCCTGCGGTCCGTCGGCGGGCTAAACGGTAGCCTGCCTCGTCGTGGGAAGCGTTGCGCGGAGTCGGACGACCTGGTGGCCGCTGGCGGGAGTGCTGCTGGTGCTGGCCGCGGCCGCGCCGCTCGTGCACTACTGGCTGACCAACCCCGATGACCAGAGGCTCGTCGATCTCGACGTCTACCGGCTCGGCGGGCAGGCGCTCCTCGACGGGCTTCCCGTCTATGGCGTGGTCACGCCGGCGCCGCAACTGCTTCCGTTCACCTATCCGCCGATTTCGGCCATGCTCGCGGTGCCGCTCGCGTTGATGCCGTGGCCGGTGTTGCAGTGGGTCTGGACGGCGGCCATCGTCGCGACGCTCGTGGCGGTCGTCTGGGTGGCCTTTCCCGAGCAGCGGAAATGGCTGCCGCTGGTCACGATCGCATGCCTTTACCTGATGCCGATCCGCGACCAGATCAGGTTCGGTCAGGTCGATCTGTTCCTCGTCGCGTTGTGCCTGTTCGACGTCGTCGTCAAACGGCCCTGGTGGCCGCGCGGGATTCTCATCGGCATCGCGACGGCGGTGAAGCTCACGCCGGGCGTGTTTCTCATCCTCCTGCTGCTGGTGGCGTGGCGGAAGCCGTACCGGAATGAGGAAATGAAAACGTTCCTCACGGCATCGGGAACGGCGGCCCTTCTCACGGTCATTCCGTTTCTCGTGATTCCGCAGGACGCGGTCGACTTCTGGTTCGGGGCGCTGCTCGATTCGGAAAGGCTCGGGGCCAATACGGCGACCACGAATCAGTCGATGCGGGGCATGCTGCTGCGGCTCTACTGGCCCGACGCGCTGACCACCGTGCTCTGGCTCGCCGCCGTCGCCTTTATCGGGTGGTACGGCTTCCGCGCCGCCCGCCGCCATTACCTCGGCGGCGACGTTCTCACCGCGACGGCGCTCACCGGGTTGATGGCGGTGCTGCTTTCGCCGGTGGCCTGGATTCACCATCTCGCCTGGATCGTGGTCGTGCTGGCCGCGCTTCCCGGATTCAGGCGGCGGTCGGCCACCTGGGTCTATTACGTGCTGCCGATCCCATGGTGGGGGGCCTACATCAAGATGTGGGAGATCCCCGTGTTGTCGCCGGCGCTGGGGAAGATCGTGCAGAACGCCTTCGGGTTGGGAGCGATGGCGCTGGTGTTCGTCCTTGCCCGAAGCCGGGCGAAATCGTGACCGCGCCATTACGCTCGGTCGCGTGCTGGTTACCGCTTTCGTGATCGTCGGGCTGCTCGCCGGGTTCACCGGGGTCGTCATCGGGCTCTACTCGCTGCGCAACGCGCGGGCCGCCGTCCAAGACTGTCTCGACGTGCTGGCCAGGCGGGCGGCGGTCGAGGGGGTCGTCGACACCAAGGCGATCCGCGACGTCGCCGTGTTCCGCTACGACGCCCTGGAGGAGATGACGGGCCGGTTGTCGTTCTCGGTCGCGCTGATCAACGGGCTGGGCGACGGGATCGTGCTCACGTCGATCAACGGGCGGACCGAAACCCGCACCTACGTCAGGGCACTAAGGGGAGGCAAGGGGCTCCAGCCCCTCTCTCCCGAAGAGGAGCAGGCCGTGCGGGCCGCGCGGCTCGGGCTGGGGCCCGAAGTCGAGGCGGCCGACGGTGACCTGCTGCGACCCGCCGGAGGGCTCTGGAGCAACTCCGCCCGCTGAAGTCGTGTAGTTCCGCATACACCACCCTCGACTGTGGCTAACCTGGTGTTATGTCAAAGCTCGCCTATCTGGGCCCCGAGGGCACCTTCTGTGAAGCCGCCCTTCGTGAACTGGCGCCCGAGGCCGAGCGCCTGCCGTGCGCCAACGTCAGGGCCGCGCTCGACGCGGTCCGCAACGGCGAGGCCGAAGGGGCCGTCGTGCCTCTCGAGAACTCGCTCGAAGGCGGCATCGCCCAGACGCTCGACGAGTTCGCCTGGGGCGAGCCGCTGCTGATCGTCGCCGAACTGCTGCTCCCCGTCGAGTTCTCCCTGCTCGTCCGGCCGGGCACCGAGATGCGGCAGATCAAGCGCATCTTCACCCACCCCGCCGCGCACACCCAGTGCCGTGAGTTCATCGACCGGGAGATCCCGGGCGCCGTGGTCGTCCACGCCTCCTCGACCGCCGGCGCGGCCCAGGAGATCGCCAACCCCGAGTCGCCCTACGACGCCGCCATCGGCCCGGCCATCGCGGGTGAGATCTACGACCTGACCGAGCTGGCCTCCGACATCGGCGACCGCAACGACACCGTGACCCGGTTCGTCCGGGTCGCGCCGCCCGGGGCGCTCCCCGAGCCGACCGGCGCCGACCGTTCGTCGATGGTCGCTTTCCTGCGCGACGACCACGCGGGCGCGCTGCTGGAGATGCTCTCCGAGTTCTCCGTACGCGGCGTCAACCTGACCCGCATCGAGTCGCGTCCGACCGGTGACGGGATCGGCAGCTACTTCTTCCACTTCGACTGCGAAGGGCACATCGCCGAGGCGCGGGTCGGAGAGGCCATCTCGGGGCTCCACCGCATTTCGGGCGATCTACGCTTCCTCGGGAGCTATCCGCGGGCCGACAAGGTGCCGACGCAGATCAAGCGCGGCACGGCCGACCCCGATTTCGCCGAGGCCGCCGGGTGGCTGGGTCGCATGCGGGCGGGAGCCGTGCAACGGTAGCGTTTGCTCCGTGATTGACCTGCGAACCCTACGCGAAGATCCCGACCGGCTGCGCGACTCGCAGCGCGCCCGCGGGGAGGACGACACCGTCGTCGACACGCTGCTCTCCCTCGACGGGCGTCGTCGTAGTGCGCTGGGCTCCTTCGAGTCCCTGCGCGCCGAGCAGAAGAACGTGGGCAAGTCGGTCTCCAGGGCGTCCGGCGACGAGCGGCAGGCGCTGCTCGACCGGGCGAAGGATCTCGCGGCGCAGGTGAAGGCGGCCGAGGCGGAGGCCGAGCAACTCGGCGCCGAACTCGACGCCAAGTTGATGTCGGTGCCCAACATCGTCGACCCGGCCGCGCCCCACGGCGGTGAAGACGACTACGTCGTCCTCGACCACGTGGGCACCCCCAGGGAGTTCGACTTCACCCCGCGCGACCACCTTGAGCTGGGCGAACTGCTCGGCGCGATCGACATGGAGCGGGGGGCGAAGGTCTCGGGCTCCCGGTTCTTCTTCCTGCGCGGCGCCGGGGCCCGGCTCCAGCTCGGGCTGCTCAACATGGCCATGCAGCAGGCCGTCGAGGCCGGTTTCGTGCCGATGATCACTCCGGTGCTGGTCAAGCCCGAGTCGATGCAGGGCACCGGCTTCACGATCGCCCACGACAGCGAGATCTACCGGCTGCCCGAAGACGACCTCTACCTGGTCGGCACCTCCGAGGTGCCGCTGGCGGCCTACCACGCCGACGAGATCCTCGACGGCTCCCAGTTGCCCCACCGCTACGCCGGCTGGTCGTCGTGCTTCCGCCGGGAGGCCGGGTCGTACGGGAAGGACACCCGCGGCATCATCCGGGTGCACCAGTTCGACAAGGTCGAGATGTTCTCCTACTGCAAGCCGGAGGATTCGGCGGAGGAGCACCAGCGGCTGCTCGCGTGGGAGAAGCAGATGCTCGACAAGTGCGAGCTGCCCTACCGTGTCATCGACACCGCCGCCGGCGACCTCGGCATGTCGGCCGCCCGCAAGTTCGACTGCGAGGGCTGGATCCCCAGCCAGGGCCGCTACCGCGAGCTCACCTCGACGTCGAACTGCACCGAGTTCCAGGCCCGCCGCCTCAAGGTGCGATTCCGTGACGAAGACGGCAAGCCCCGCGTGGTGGCCACGCTGAACGGCACACTCGCGACCACCAGATGGATTGTGGCGATTCTCGAGAACCACCAGCAGGCCGACGGTTCGGTCGTGGTTCCCAAGGCGCTGCGGCCCTTTGTGGGGCTCGACGTTCTCGAACCGGTCAAATAACACGACGAAGGCCGGGGTTCTTCTTTCGAAGAGCCCCGGCCTTCGCCGTTGTCAGTGGTCTAGAGTGCGCGGACCTGCGAGGCCTGCGGACCCTTCGGGCCCTCGGTCACCTCGAACTCCACACGCTGGCCGTCTTCCAGGTTCCGGTAGCCGGAGCCGGTGATGGCCGAGAAGTGCACGAACACGTCCGGCGCGCCGCCGTCCGGGGCGATGAAGCCGAAGCCCTTTTCAGCGTTGAACCACTTGACGGTTCCCTGAGCCATTAACGCTCTCCCTAAGGAAGTGAATCTTGGGGCACACACCTCGTGAGCCCCGGTGTGTCGCACAGCTCCCCGGGTGGCTCATAACAGTCAAGCTGGTTTTCGCTACGGGAACAGCTAATACAACGCGTTCACATCTAACACTATGTCGGCCCCCCGGTGTTCCAAGTCCGGGGGAGAATTCTTGTCCTGAGATCCCCTTGACCGGGGAGTCTCGGAGACAGGGCAAACTGGGAGCTGTTATGGCCCCACCGCGCCTCGTCGCCACCGACCTCGACGGCACCGCCCTGCGTTCCGACGGCACCATCTCGGCCCGCACTGCGGCCGCCTTCGCCGCCGTCGAGGACTCCGGCGCGACCCTCGTATTCGTCACCGCCCGCCCGCCCCGCTGGATGACGACCGTCTCCCACGTCGTCAACCACCGAGGCCTGGCCATCTGCGCCAACGGCGCGCTCCTCTACGACCTCCACACCGAGTCGATCGCCGACTCCCACCTGATGCCTTCCGAGGTGGTGGCCGAAACGGTCACCCTGCTCCGGGCCGAAGTGCCTTCGCTGGCCTTTTCGGTCGAGTACGAAACCGGGTACGCCTACGAGATCGACTTCCCTTTGGGCGGCTGGGATCTGCGCTTCGGCGACGGCCGCCCGCCCGTGGCGTCGGTTCTGGGGCTGCCCTGCGCGAAGTTGCTCGCCTATCACCACACGATGGAGGCCGACGACCTCTACGAGCAGGTCGTGGAGTTGGTGGGCGGCCTGGTGACGCCCACGCATTCGAGCGGGCGGGCGCTGATCGAGATGAGCGCGCTGGGGGTGACCAAGGCGACCGCCCTGGCCCGCTTCGCCGAACGCAACGGCATCGCGCCCGGGGAGGCGGTGGCGTTCGGCGACATGCCGAACGATCTGCCGATGCTGGGCTGGGCCGGCACGTCGTTCGCGGTGGCGAACGCCCATCCCGACGTGTTGACGGCCGTCGACCAGGTGACGGCGGGCAACGACGACGACGGGGTGGCGCTGGTGCTCGAACGCCTGTATGGGTGAAGGGCCAGGTGCCCGGGGGTCGCCCAGCCCGTACCCGAAACGACGGTTCTAGAGGTAAGGACCCGAGGCGCCGCGGTGGCCGGGGTCTTCCTGGCCGCCCTGGGAGAAGCCGCCGGGCAGCGCGCGGCGCATCTGCTCCAGTTGGGCGCGGGCCGCCATCTGCTGGGCGAACAGGGTGGTCTGGATGCCGTGGAAGAGGCCTTCCAGCCAGCCGACCAACTGGGCGTGGGCCACGCGGAGCTCGGCTTCGCTGGGCGGGGAGCCGTTGGTGTCGGTGAACGGGAGCGAGAGCCGCTCTAGTTCGTCGACGAGCTCGGGGGCCAGGCCGTCTTCGAGCTCCTTGATCGAGCTCTGGTGGATCTCCATGAGACGCTTGCGGCTCGCCTCGTCGAGGGGGGCCGCGCGGACCTCTTCGAGAAGCTGGCGGATCATGCTGCCGATCCGCATCACCTTCGCGGGCTGTTCCACCAGGTCGGCGACCGACCGCTCCTCGCCGCCCGGGGCCTCTTCGCCTGCCGGAAGAACCACGATGTGTGGAGTGCTCTCGTCAGCGTTCATGCCTCTCAACCTACTAGCAGGATCTTGCCGATGTGGTCGCCGGCTTCGAGCATCCGGTGGGCCTCCGCGGCGTGTTCCATCGGTATCTCGGCGTGGATGATCGGGCTGATCGCGCCCGCGCTGACCAGCGGCCACACGCTGTCGGCGACGCCCCGGCAGATCGCGCCCTTCTCGTCGGGGGTGCGGCTGCGCAGGGCCGAGGCCATGACGGTCGCCCGCTTTCGCAACAACGTGGCGATGTCGAGTTCGCCCCTGGTTCCGCCCTGCATCCCGATGATGGCCAGCCGCCCGCCTGTGGCCAGGACCGCGACGTTGGGCTGAAGGTACTTGGCGCCCATGATGTCGAGGATCACGTCGGGGCGGTCGTCCTTGAGTACTTGGGAGAAATCTTCTTCTCGGTAGTTGATTCCTCTATCCGCGCCGAGAGCCAGGCATCGTTCGAGCTTGGCCTCCGAGCCCGCCGTGACGATCACCCGCGACCCGAAGGCCTTGCCGAGCTGGATGGCCATCGTGCCGATGCCGCTGGCGCCGCCGTGGACGAGCAGCGTCTCGCCCTTGCGCAGGCGTGCCGCCATGAAGACGTTGGCCCAGACCGTGCAGGCTACCTCGGGCAGCGCGGCCGACTCGGCGAGGGAGGTGGGGGCGGGCATCACCTGCTGCCACGGAACTGCCACCTTTTCGGCATATCCGCCGCCGGCCAGCAGGGCGGTGACTTCGTCACCCACCGTGAGGGTGTCGACACCTTCGCCGACTTCGGTGATCACCCCAGAACATTCCATCCCGGGAATTTCAGACGCTCCGGGCGGGGGCGGGTAGAGTCCTTGCCGCTGGAGGAGGTCGGCCCGGTTCACGGCTGACGCCGTGATCTCAATCACCACTTCACCTCGGGCGGCAACGGGATCCGGCACCTCGCGCCACGCCAGAACGTCCGGTCCGCCGGGGCTTGATATCACGATCGCACGCATGTGACCTAAAGTAACCGAGCGGCCAACTCGACGGTTGGCCGCGTTCGCCTGTATACGGGGCGCTAATCTGCAATGTGTTTGCTGCCCCTTTAGCCCATCCCGAGGGGGAAACACGGTGGCACGACACGATCGTGAGGATCCCCACTCGCTCGAAGACCAGCTCGCCTGGCTCGACGCGATCAAGGAGATGCCCGACGAGGTCGACATCGCGGTGTCCGCGGTGACGGCGTCGTCGCTGGCTGCCTCCCAGCAGCCCGCGCCGCCAAGCGACGAGGTGCCTTCGCCATACCCGAAGGACCCATGGCGGTCCGTCCCGGCCGAACCGGCGCCCTTCCGCGCGGTCGCCGCCGTCGACGAGCCGCCCGCGACCGACAGCGGGGTCGAGACGCTCGACCCGCTGCCGTTCGGGAACGGGCGCGGGGCGTTCGGGGACTCCCCGATCGACACCGACTCCTACAACGTGGGAGCGTTCGGGGAACGGCCACCGGCCGAGCCCGACGTCCCCGACGAGCCGGTGCGCGGCTGGCTGGAGCCGGCCGTGCCGGTGTCCGACGAGCCGTCCGACTCGGGACGCTTCCCCCGGCCCGACGCCGAGACGGGCCGCTTCTCGCCCGAGACGGTCTCCGACCTGGCGAGCTTCGGGCGTACCGACACCGACCCCGATTCCGACTCGGGGGGCTTCCGGTTCTCCCGGAACGACACCGACCGGGTCTCACGTCCGGAGAGTGACCTGGGCGCTTTCGGGCGGACCGACACCGACTCCGGGCCCTTCGTGTTGCCCTCGGACCCGGAGCGGGGCGCGTTCTCGCGTACCGACAACGACTCCGGCAGGTTCTCCTGGCCCGGCACCGAGCCCGAGGAGATCCCCGCCGTCGAGGACACCGACCCCGGCGACCGGTTCCGGCCCATCCGCGACGCCGAGGAGCCCTTAAGGGGATCCCTGCGGGAGAACCTCAGCAAGCCGGCCGAAGCCGCCCCCGGCCCCGGGGAGGCCTTCCGGTCCTCGGCGCGGGAGGCGCTGGACGCGTACACGAGAGAGGTCCAGCCACCCCCCTCGGAGTCGCGCGAGATCGCCGAACGCGAGCCCTACCAGCCGCGGCGGCGCCAGCCCGACAACCTGCCCGCACCGGCCTTCTCCACCCCGTCGCGGGCCCTCGTGCCCCGCTCGTCGAAGCCCTCGGCCGACAGCCTCGACCCCGCGACCCTCCTCAAGGGCCGCAAGGACGGCCCGGCCACCGGCTGGCGCCGCGTCGTCTTCAAGGCGACGGCCGGCTTGATAAAGCCCGGCGAAGCCCCCGAGGTGCGCCGCCGCCAGGAACTCGTGGCCCGTGCGCGCACCCCCGTCTCGGCCGGCCACCACCGCGTCGCCGTGCTCAGCCTCAAGGGCGGCGTCGGCAAGACGACCACGACCGTGGGCCTCGGCGCGACCCTGGCCCAGGTCCGCGGCGACCGCGTGATCGCCGTCGACGCCAACCCCGACCGTGGAACGCTCTCCGACAAGGTCGAGCTGGAGACGTCGGCGACCATCCGTGACCTGCTGAACGAGCGCGGGGACATCCGCCGGTACGTCGACATCCGCGCCTTCACCTCACAGACGCCCTCGCGGCTGGAGATCCTCGGATCCGACCGGGACCCCTCCGTGTCGGAGGCCTTCTCCGCCGAGGACTACCAGGCCGTCTCCGCGGTTCTGGAGAACTTCTACTCGATCTGCATCACCGACTGCGGGACGGGTCTGCTGCACTCGGCGATGTCGGGCGTCCTGGGCCTGGCCGACCAGCTTGTGCTGGTGAGCAGCCCTTCGGTGGACGGGGCCCGGGCGGCCTCGGCGACACTGGACTGGCTTGAGGCGCACGACTACGGCGACCTGGTCAGGTCGGCGACCGTGGTGTTGTGCAGCGTGCGGCCCCGGTCGAAGTCGACCGTCGACCTCAAGCGGCTGGAGGCCCACTTCGCGGCTCGGTGCCGGGCTGTGGTTCGGGTGCCTTACGACCCGCACCTCGAAGAAGGGGCGGAGATCGACCTGGAGAGGCTGCAGGAGCCCACCCGGGCTGCTTTCCTGCGGCTGGCGGCTTCCGTGGGAGACGGGTTCGCGGGGGCGCCGGGGATGGGAGAGCGGCGGTACTCCGAGATCCCGGATCACATCTAGTGGCGTGGCTCTCCCGTCTTCTGGTGGGGGCGGGAGAGAGTAGGGTTGCGTTCTGTGGCACCTCTTGGTGGGTGCTTTGGAGAGCTCGCCTAGTGGACGATGGCGGCGGTCTTGAAAACCGCTAGGGGCGGTGACGTTCCTCGTGGGTTCGAATCCCACGCTCTCCGCCCAGCTCGGACAACATGGTCCTCACCCGCACGATGATCTTGACGGTGTCTCGCCGGTCATCAGGTCCGTGACATTCGCGGTTGGCTGTTGCCTCCGCGACGCGATCACCAGGGGATGACGCCCGCGTCCTCGAAGAAGCCGCCGGTCGGGCCGTCGTCGGGGAGGGTGGCGAGGCGGATCGCGGTGGCGGCGCCCTCCTCTGGGGTGCGGCCCGTGAAGCCGGTGAAGTCGGTCGCGACCAGGCCGGGGCAGGCGGCGTTGATCAGGATTTTCGTCCCCGCGAACTGGCGGGCGTACTGCACGGTGACGGCGTTGAGGAACGATTTCGACGGCGAGTAGGCCGCCATGATCGGGCCTATCGCGATGTCCGGGTCGGCCTGGCGGGTCACCGAGGCGACGCTGCTGGAGATGTTCACGATGCGGGGCGAAGGTGACTGGCGAAGCAGCGGCAGCATCGTGTTGGTCACCCGGATGACGCCGATGACGTTTGTCTCCACGACCGTTCGGACCACGTCGAGATCGAGCGTCGTCGGGTCCTGGACCCACCCCGGGCCGAAAGGGCCGGAGATGCCGGCGTTGTTGACCAGGACGTCCAGCCGGTTGATCAGTGTGGCCGCGGTGGTGACGCTCTCCTCGTCGGTCACGTCCAGCGGCACGCCGAATGCGTCCACCCCCGCCGCCCGCAGCTTCTCCACCGCGGTCTCGCGCCGGGATCGGTCCCGCGCGCCCACGCCCACGCGGTAGCCGAGGGCGCCCAGTCCGGCCGCGATCGCGTGGCCGATTCCCTTGTTCGCGCCCGTCACCAGGGCGGTCTTCGTTTCGCTCATGCCCTCGATGGTCGTCCGAGGTCGGGCGGTGAGGCCAACACCGATAAGGTGCGCTGTGATACCCGGCAGGTATCGTCGAAGCGTGGACACGCGTGAGTTGCGCTACTTCGTGGCCGTCGCCGAGGAACTGCACTTCGGGCGGGCCGCCGAGCGGCTCGGGATGGCCCAGCCGCCGCTGTCGCGGGCGATCAAGCAACTCGAACGCCGCCTCGGCGTCTCCCTGCTCGAACGCAACCGCCGCGGGGTGGCCCTGACGAGCGCGGGTGAGGTGCTGCTGTACGAAGGTCGCGCCGCCCTCGATGCGACGGCCGCGGCCGCTCGACGTGCCCAGCGTGCTGGTGGCGTGGACGATCCGCGCAGCCGGCTGGTGCTGGCCGTGAAGGCCGCCGGTTCCCACGAGTTGCTGCAGAAGCTTCTCGACGCCTATTCGGCCGTGCCCGGCGCCGCCGAGATCGAGGTGCTGCTCTGCGGCTTCTGCGATCAGGAGGGACTGCTGCGCGACGGACGTGCCGACGCGGCGCTGATGCACACGCCGTTCAATTCCCTCGCCGGGTTCGACAGTGAGGAACTGACCACTGAGGGGCAGATCGCCATCTTGCCGGCCCGGCATCCGCTCGCCGCGCGCGAGTCGTTGACGGTCGCCGAGGTCAGCGACGTCCCCGGTCTGCCGCTCGCCCGCTGGCCCAGCTACGGCGTCTACCCGCCCGGCCCCGGGCCCGAGATCCGTGACCAGACGCAGCTCGCGCAGTTGATCGCACTGGGGCGTACCGTCGCGATCGTGCCCGACTCCGCCCGCGCCTGGTTGTGGGCCGAGCACGCGGCCATCCCGCTGACCGACGCGCCCCAGGTCGTCACCCACATCGCGTGGCCCGCCCACAGCCGGTCCCTCGCTCTGGCGGGGTTGATCCGCACTGCCACCGAACAGCGTGGCGATCACGACCAACCCCGTCAGCGGTGAGGCCACCCCCGACAGGCCTCCGCTGGCACGTCGGGATGGCTTCCGGTGGTCAGGCGACGGTGCAGTTGGCGCCATTGAGGGTGAAGGCGGAGGGGCGGCCGGAGTTGCCCGTGTGGGTGGCCTGGAAGCCGATCTCGGTGGAGGCCCCCGGGGGCAGGGAGCCGTTGTAGTTGACGTTTCTGGCGGTGACCTGACCGCTGCTCGGGCTGTAGGTGGCGTTCCAGCCGCCGGTGATGTTCTGCCCACCCGGCAGGGTGAAGACCAGAGACCAGCCGTTGAGAGCGCTGTTGCCGGTGTTGGTGATGGTGAGGTTCTCGGTCAGGCCGTTGTTCCAGGCGTTGACCGTCACGGTGACGCGGCAGGACGACCCGCCGGGAGACGGCGACGGGGACGGCGAGGGCGAAGGCGACGGCGAGGGGGCGGTCGGGCCGCCGAACTGGGTGAAGAAGTTCCAGACCACACCCGGGACCCACGTACGTGAGCCGCTGTCGCCGCCGGCGCCGTCCTGCGGGGCGGCGATGTGGCCGCCGTCGAAGGCCGCCCAGACGACCGGATAACCACTGCGGCAGCCGGAGTAGGTGGTGACGCGGTGGGTGAGGCTGCCCGCGGCCGGTTCCGGGGGGTTCTGGGCGGTGCAGCCGTTGTTGGTCACGAACCTGTTGCGCAGCGAGCGGCCGGAGGTGATGTTGTCGCCGATGCCGTGCACGCCGAGGTAGGCGACCGGCTGGGTGCCGCCGTCGCAGCCGCTCAGAGTGCCGGGAGAGGACTGCACCGCGACGGCGCGGAAGACGTTGGGGCGGGCGCAGGCCAGGGCGAAGCTCATGGCGCCGCCGTAGCTGAACCCGACGGCGAAGCGCTGGGTGGTCTCCACGCAGAGGTCGGCTTCGATGCGGCGGAGCATGTCGTCGACGAAGACGAGGTCCTCCCCGCCGGTGTTGGCCCAGCCGTTGCTGATGCCCTGGGGGGCCACGAAGATGGTGCTGTTGTCGGACAGGCGCAACAGTCCGTAGTAGGCCCACACGTCGCGTTGCACGGTCTGGCCGGTGGCCACGTCGGTGGCGGTGCCGCCCCACCAGTGGAAGCCGAAGACGATCCGGTAGGCCCGGTTGCGGTCGTAGTTGTCGGGGATCCGCAGGATGTAGCTGCGGGACTTGCCGCCGCTCTGGATCGTGTTGGTGCCGTTGACCAGGGTCGGGGCCTTGCCGCAGCCGGTGGTCGGAGCCAGCATGGCGGCGGAGGCGGGGGCGCCGCTCAGCACGGCGGGGATCGTGGCCAGCACGAGGAGCGTGGCTGAGGCGATTGCGGTGAGGATGGATCTACGCCTGCCGGCGTTCGTCGGGGACGGACTCGAAACCATCTGCTGCTCCTTGGTAGGAGGGGGAGCGTTCTCGATGACCTGTGAACCGGAGCCCCGCAAATGATTGCGTTAACATCGTGGACGCCGCTCTCTTCGCAGGCGATCGAGACACCAGTGCAGCGGGAGCAAACAGGAAACCGTCACACCCGGTCAAGGACGAGGTCATTCGGCGACCCCTCGTGCCATCACTGACCAGGACGGCGACCGCGGTCGGCTGACATGCCGTGATGAAACTTCCACCGGCACGATCGCGGCCGAACTCGTTCAGTGGTTCAGCAGCCAGAACGCGAAACTCACGGGGACGATATAAGACATCCAGGCGAGGACCGGCACCATCAGCGCGGCCGCCATTCTGCTGCTCCGCCAATAGACGAAGAGAGCGCCGACGGCGAGCAGCCAGAACCACATCGCGTCGACGGCGGCCAGAAAATACCAGTTCAGGGCGAGCACCAAGGGTGTCCACAAGGCGTAGAAGGCGGTATCGGCAGCCCACCACCACAAGGCGAAAGCCCTGGCTTTCTCATACCAGAGCAGACCGGCGGTCAGAGCGAGGAGGAGTGACGCGAAGGCGAAGGCCGGCCCGTTGAGCCAGATCGGCAAAGCCCACGACGGCAGGCGAATACTCCGATATTCCCGGTGTGAATCGACCACGAGAACACGGTTGTCCACCATCACGGCGAGTATGGCGGCAAGGGCCAGCGCCAGCCCCGGCCAGCGCTGGAGCCAATGGCCGCCCGCGTAACCAGCCATGTCCAGGCGCTGCCCACACGCGAGATCGGTAAACACGCGATCCCGGGGCGGAATCGTCGAGCGGCCGGAGGAGGCTCCCGCTGACGACCGGCACTGGAGACGATCACCGTCCTGGTCGCCCGCTCCCGTTTACGCCTGCTCGCCCTTCCTTCGCCGTACCCGCAGCAGCACGACCACTCCGATGACGGCAGCCGCCGCGGCGGTGCCGGCGGCCACGGTGATCACGGCCGCGGTCGTGCCGCCGCCGGAGCCGGTGAAGCGCAGTCGGCTGGTCTGCTGCCGCGCCGTGTAGAGGGTCTGGGCCGGGGTGGCCGGCGTCTCGGCGGTGAGCATGGTCCGGTAGTTCTCGTTGAGGTCGGTGAGGGCGCTCACCGTGACGTCGAGGTCGACGGCCGGACGAGGGCAGTCGAAGGTCAGCCGGGCGCCTTGGGCGACCACTCGTTCCAGCGACTCCAGCCGGCCGGGACACGGGGTGCCGCTCTGCGCGACGGTGATGCGGCCGAGCAGGTAGTCGCGGACCGCCGCGGATCGTTGCAGCTTCTGCTCTCCGGTGAGGGCGGTGGACACCGGCCCGTTGGCGGGGTTCTCGAAGGCGCCGAGTGACTGGCCGAGCGCGACCCAGTCGTCTTCGGCCGCCAGCCAGGCGATGGCCACGTGTGAGCCGTCAACGCTGATCCGCGCGGTGGACGGGGGGCCGAAGGGGTGGGCGGCGGCCGGCGCCGCCGGTGTGGCGGCCACCGCCGCCGCGGCGAGCAGCGCGCCCGTCAGACGGATACGGAAGGTCACGGGGTCTCCTGTCGAGCCGGCCTGGGGTGGCCGGGCCGGCGTGGTGCGCCGGCCCGGCCCGGGTACTACTTGACGGTGATCACCGGGCTGGTGATCTCCTGGGTGGCGCTCTCCAGGTACACCCGGTAGGTGCTGTCCTTGTCGAGGTCGGCCGGCAGCTTGAAGCCGTAGGTCAGCTTGCCGAGCGCGTCGGCGGTCTGGGTGCCGACGTAGATCCGGCTGTCGACCGTGCCCTTGATGCGGATGAGGTAGACCTTCACCTTCTCGGCCGAGTCGTAGCCGAAAGCGGTGGCGGTGAGCTGCTCGCCCGGCGAGACGCTGGTCTTGTCGACGATGACCTGCTCGCCGGTGTTGCCGGTGCCGAGCTCGGTGACGGTGCGCTCACCGGCGTCGTTCTTGCGGATCAGGAAGCCGTCGTGGTGCTCGCCGTTGGCGTAGCGGGCCTCGAAGCGGATCTGGTCCTTGTCGACGTCGATCATCTGGTAGAGCTGCGTGTTCTCGCTGCTGCTGATCAGCTCGGCGCCGTTGCCGGTCCAGTTCACGCCGCCGTTGAGCTCGTACATCTTGCCGCCCGAGACGGAGACCACGTACGAGACGCCGTTGTGCGTGGTCGCGGACTGTCGGGCCGACTTCGGGTTGCCGCGGCCGTACGAGTGGTCGTGGCCCTGGAGCACCAGGTCGACGCCGTACTTCTCGAACAGCGGGGCCCACTGGGCGCGGACGACCGGGTTGTTGCGGGTGCCGGTGGTGGAGTAGACGGGGTGGTGGAAGGTCACCACGGTCCACTTGTTCGGGTTGTCCTTGAGGAGGCCCTCCAGCCACGCGGTCTGCTTGGCCATCAGGTCGGGGATGGACTGCACGTTGGTGTTCAGGCCGATGAAGCGCACGCCCTGGTAGTCCACGTAGTACGCGGTCTTGGCGATGTTCTGGGCGCTCGGGTAGTCGGTCCAGGCCGGGCCGTTGTCCGGGTACGGGAACTGCGGCACCCAGAACGACGACAACGCGGAGCCGCTGTACTCGTGGTTACCGGTGATGGAGAGGTTGTTGACCTGGCTGTCGATGAAGCCGCCGGCCTTGAACCACTGGCCCCACTGCTCCTCGCTGTTGGCGGAGTCGATGAGGTCACCGGCGTTGACGATCAGCTTGGCCTGCGGCCGGTCGGCGAACGCCTGGCGGAACACGCGGGGGACGGCCGAGTCGATGTAGTTCTGCGCGTCGCCGTAGTAGATGAAGGAGAACGGCTGGAAGGCGGCGGCGGCGGTGGTGAAGTCGTTCCACTCGCTCCAGTTGGTGCCGTCGCCGACGCGGTAGGTGTACCGGGTGGCGGGCTTGAGGCCGGTGAACTCGACCGTGTGGTACGTCGAGGCGTACCCGAGAGTGGTGTTGACCGGGGTGCTCGACTGGGCCTTCACGTTGGTGACGGCGCCGGCGGCGGGGGCGACCTCGCCCAGCGCGCGAGGCGACTCCAGGATCTCGGCCTGGGCGACATCGGCGGTGGCGTTGGCGCGCCAGGTGACCTTCTGGGACGCGGAAGGCGTGGCGGTCGGGGTGAGGATGACCCGGTCGGGCATCGGGGTGGGCTTGTGGATCTCGGCGGCGGGGAACTTCGGCGGTGCGGCGGCGCCGAACGCCATCGGGCTGAAGGACAGACCGCCGACGAGCAGCGCGCTGGCGCCGATCACGGTCAGTTTGGCCTTCCGGGTCCGCGGGGACCAGGGTCGGGTGGCGTCACTCACGTCGAGCTTCACTCCTGAGGAAGGGGACTTCGTCCCACCGAAGGGGCACGGTGGGATGTCCGAATCCACGCAGAATCGGTTGGCCAAAGATCCACCAGAACCTTGCCGCGAAGTGAACTGACGATCTCCTCCGCGCTGTTGTGAGCAACGTCACCCGAGGTCAGGCCGGGGGAGCCGAGCCGTCATCAGGACTCCGTACGGCTGACACCTGGCGTTGAGGTGATATTTCACATGATGCGGAAGTCTGGGGGGTCAGCATGATCGCCCGTCAGGACAGGTGCCGATGACCGTAGCCCGGCAGACCGCCCGCCGGCCGTTCCGCCTTCTGACGATGGCGCCGGCCGTGCTCGCGCTCGGCGCGCTCTTCGTCGTCCCGGCGACTACGGCCGTCCACAAGGGCGACGACTTCATCACCCCGGAGACGACCGGAGTGCTCAACCTGGAAGCGGGCGAGTGCTTCACCGACCCGGAGTACTCCCCGGCGGCGGGCGAGGAGATCGTCCTTTACACGCCCTGCGACCAGCACGCCGACAACCAGTCCTACGGCTTCGTGCACGCCGACGACGGGCCCTACGACCGTGCCGGGCTGGCCGCGTTCGGCTGGAGCAGGTGCGAGCGGGGGTTCGTGCACTATTGGCCCGGCGCGGCGGAGGGGGAGCTGTCCTACTATCCGATCCTGCCGACCGCCGAGACCTGGGCGGACGGCGACCGCGACATCATGTGCGTGGTCTACGACCCCCGAGGCGAGCTGGCCGGCTCGATGTTGCCCCGGGCCTGAGACCGCATTCCACAAGCGACCGTCGACCACGAGTCCGACGGCGACTTCGTGCCCCTGAACACCGCCGACAACCGGCTGCGCCTGGCACTCGGCGTGGTCCTGTCGCGCCCCGGCCGCACCCGGCTCCTGGCCCTCGCCGGAAAGGTGCTGCCGGAGACGGTGAAGGCGCGCATGACACGCACGATGATCCGGCCCGGTCGCGACTGAGCGATCCAGCCGCACATGTTTGCCCATGTCATCGCGGGTAGGGATGACTGGCCATCCGCGACGAGAGGAACGATGACATGCAATTCGATCCCGCTCACGAGCCCGGCTCGCCTGAGGGAATGACGTCGCGCGAAGTGAACGGCCGCAGCGAACTGGCCAAATGGATCAGCGGGACCCATGTGTTCCCGGCCGATCGCGCCGCTCTGCTGAAGCAGGCCCAGTCCGAAGGGGCGCCGGACATCGTCCTGGCTCTCGTGCGGTCGATTCCCGACCGTACGTACGAGAACCTCCAGGACGTCGTCGACGAACTCGGCTAGTGCTGGTCCTTGACGACGTGGATCGTCTTCAGTGAGGAGTCCCAGGCGTCCGGGATGACCATTCCCGCGCGCAGGCCGCTGGTCAGGTAGGTCAGCACGTCGTCGGTGAGCCGCTCGCCGGGCAGCGCGGCCGGGACGCCCGGCGGGTAGGGGGTGAGCATCTCGGCGGAGATCCGTCCCGCGGCCTCGTCCACCGAGACCTGCTCGATCTCGGCGAAGAAGGCGTCCCGGGGCGGCATGACCTGTTCGAGGCGCAGGTCGCCGGGCAGCCGCACCTCGGCGGGCGGCATGTCGGCGGCGTGCGCGCCGAGGTCGCGCAGGGCGGTCAGCAGCGCCTCGGCCGACTTCTCGTCGTCGGCGTGGGTGAGCTGGGCGCTGATCCGGCGGTGGTCGGCCAGGTGGATGTTGATGTGGTGGTGCTCGCGGAGCCAGTCGGCCATCAGGTAGCCGGAGGCTCCGGTCTGCGCGATGTCGATGATCACCTGCAGCGGGTCCATGTCGGCGGTCAGGCCGTCGTACTCCGCGTGGCCGTACACGTGGAAGCCGTCGATGTCGTCCACGGCCGCGCGCACGTGGTGGGCCAGCGCCAGGGCGCGGTCGTAGATCGTGTGGCCGTGCTCGACCATCTGCCGCCGCCAGCCGTCGAGCGCGGCGTAGATCAGCACGGACGAGCTCGTGGTGTTCAGCAGGTCGGAGCGGGCCTTCAGCAGGCTCGGGTCGATGCGGTCGCCCTGGAGGTGGAAGACCGAGCTCTGCTCCAGGGCCGAACCCATCTTGTGCACGGACGTCACGCACATGTCCGCGCCGGAGTCCATCGCCCAGGTCGGCAGGTCGGGGTGGAACGGCAGGTGGGCGCCCCAGGCCTCGTCCACGAGAAGCGGCCTGCCGTGCTCGTGGCACACGCGGGTCAGCGCCGACAGGTCGGCGCAGGTGCCGTAGGGCGTCGGGCTGACCACCAGGACGCCCTTGGCGTCGGGATGGGCCTCCAGGGCGGCGGCGAACGCCTCGACCGACGGCGGGTGGGCCAGGTGCCGCTCCTGATCCCACGTCGGGTCGACCCAGACCGGGATCACCCCGGTCAGGACCAGCCCGGAGCCGACCGACTTGTGCACGTCGCGGCCGATGACGAGCTTCTCTCCGGGCCCGGCCGTCGCCATGATCGCCGTCTTGACCGAGAGCGAGCTGCCGCACGTGCTGAAGAACGCCCGGTCGGCGCTGACGGCGTCGGCCATCAGCTCCTCGGCCTCCTGCAGGATGCCGCCGGACGACTGCCGGTCGTCGAGCCCGGCCGTGGCCAGCACGTCCGACCGGAACACGTCCATGCCCATGACCTCGGCGACCCGGGGATCCACCCCCCGTCCCTGCTTGTGGCCGGGCGGGGTGAACGGGGTCTGCCCGCTGGCGTGGTAGGCGGCGAGGGCTTCCAGAACGGGTGCGCGTGAATGGTCCACGATTGGGGCCCTTCCCGGCATGTCCGAGAAAAGCCCCAACCGCCGGGTGATTTTCTTTTGAGGCCGGGGATCAGCCGCAGCAGCCGTCGGCGCAGCCGCCCGTGCGGGCCCCGGCCGTGGGCAGGGGGACGCAGCAGGCCTCGCCGCGCCATGCCTCGCGGCCTTCCTTCACCGCCACGGCCGCGATGACCAGGGCGGCGATCGGGTCGGCCCACGACCAGCCGAACAGGCTGTTGAGCGCCAGGCCGACGAGCAGGACGCCGGACAGGTAGGTGCACAGCAGGGTCTGCTTGGAGTCGGCGACCGCGCTGGCCGAACCCAGCTCGTGTCCGGTCCGGCGTTGCGCGTACGACAGGAACGGCATGATCACCAGCGACAGACCGGCCAGGACGAGCCCGGCCGTGGAGTGTCCGGCCTCCCCCGCGCCGAGCAGGGCGCGCACGGCGTCGAAGGTCACGTACGCGGCCAGGGCGAAGAACGAGACCGCGATCACCCGCAGGGCCGTTCGTTCGCGGCGCTCGTGGTCGGCGACGGAGAACTGCCAGGCCACCGCGGCGGCCGAGGCGACCTCGACGACGGAGTCGAGGCCGAAGCCGATGAGCGCGGCCGACGAGGCGGCGGTTCCGGCGCTGATCGCGACCGCCGCCTCGATGACGTTGTAGGTGATCGTGGCGGCGACCAGCCACCGGATGCGGCGCTGTAACGTCGCCCGGCGGGTCACGACGGTGGTCATGGCGCCTCTCCGGCCGGGCACAGGGTCACTTCGTGGCCGGTGGCCTGGAGCAGGTGTTCGGCCGAGGCGAGCAGGTCCATCAGTTCGGGGCGGGTGAGGGCGTAGAAGGACTGGCGGCCCTCCGTCCGGTAGTCGACGAGACCACAGCCGCGCAGGCAGGCCAGGTGCTTGGAGACGGTCGACTGGGCCAGCCCGAGTTCCGCGGTCAGGTCGACGACCCGGGCCTCGCCCCGGGCGAGGCGCTGCACGATGCGCAGGCGGGTCTCGTCGGCCAGGGAATGGAACAGGGCGGCCGCCGGGGGGACGCCGGCGGCGATGTCCGCGCTGACGCAACGCTCGCTATTGATCGCCATGTCGCGATGATAGCTATGGATCGCGATCGATGTCCGGCGAAGCCGAACGTGCGAGACTCGCGGGATGAGAGCGGCCGCTTGTCTCCTGACCGTCGCGGTGGTCGCCGGTTGTGCGTCCGCGCCGGCGGCACCCGTCCGGACGACCGCCGTGAGCACGCCCTCGGCCACACTCGCGCCCCTGCCGGCCGGGTCGGCGGGTTGCGAGCTTCCCGGCGAGAAGGCCGACGACCTGCGGGCGGCCGACGCCCGCACCGCGTGGCGGACCGTCTGGGTCGACGACGACCGTGGGTCCATGGGGTTGCTGGCGGCGGCCCCCGACGGGGCGTTGTGGTCGACGTACACCAGCGAGAAGCAAGAGGACGGCGCCCTCGTGAGCAGGGACGGCGGGGTGCGCCGCTGGGACGGCGCCGGGTGGCGGACCTTCCGGATCCCCCGGGCCCGGCCCGAGCACCCGCAGTCCACCGTGGCGATCGCGGCGGCCTCCGCCGATCAGGCGTGGGTGTTCGGCCCGTCCGACGGCAGGTCGCCGAAGGAGACCGCCGGGTTCGTCGCCGCGTTCGCGGGTGGCGGGTGGCGTGCGGAGCCGCTGGCCGAACCGGCCGCGCGTTCGGTCGGCTGGGCCTTCACCGCCGCGCGTGCCGTGGACGGCGAGGTGTGGGCCGTGAACGGCCGGGCGGCGGTGTCGTGGACGGGGCGGCAGTGGCGTCACCACCCGCTTCCGGCGGCGGCCGGGGCCTTGGGCTCCGGAGACGGGGAGTGGTGGGCGGTCAGCGGGGCCCACGACGCACCTGCCGCGATGCGCTGGGAGTCCGGGGCCTGGCGCCAGGTCACCACACCCCCGTTCGAGCCTCCCGCGGACGTCATGCTGCCGCGTGTCACCCTGAGCGACGTCGTGGTGATCGGCCCCGACGACGTGTGGGTCGTCGGCGGTGTCTCCTGGCTCGACAAGGACGAGTACGACGAGGAGAACGAGCCGCTGGAGAGGGGCCATCCGCTGGCGCTGCACTGGGACGGGAAAGGCTGGACCTGCCACTGGGGGCCGGCCACCTCCACCGCCGGCCGGATGATCCGCTTCGGCCAGGCCGAGCCTGACGGCGGCGGCGGGCTGTGGGTGATCGCGGGGAGCGACCTGCTCTGGCACCTGGACGGCCGTCGCTGGACCCGCCACCGGGTGCCCGCGCCGCCCGGGGCCGAGCCGCGCGTCGACTCTCTGGCCTGGCGTCCGGGAACCCGGGAGGTGTACGCGGTGGGATCGGTGGTCTCCAAGGGCGGGATCTCCCACGCCGCCCTCTGGCGGGCCTGACCGGGGATCAGGGCTGGATGCGGGCCATGAGCAGGGCGATGTCGTCCTCGGCGGGCGCGTCGCCGACGATGGAGTCGATCACGGTCGCGCACACGCGGTCGAGCGTCGCCGACCGCGACGCCGCGTGCGCGAGGGCGTCGGCGAGCCTGGCCATGCCCGCGTCGAGGTCGGCCTGCCGCGTCTCGATCAGGCCGTCGGTGTAGAGGGCCAGCAGGGTGCCCGGCGACAGGTCCAGGTCGTGCGACTGGAAGGTGCCCAGCCCGACGCCGATCGGGGTGCCGGCGGGCAGTGACGGGAACGTCACCTCACCCGACGGGCTCACGATCGCGGGCGGCGGATGCCCGGCCGTGGCCATGGTGCAGCGGCCGGTGCTCGGGTCGTAGACGGCGTACAGGCAGGTGGCGCCCATGGCTTCGGGGGTGAGGGCGTCCTCCGTCATGAGCTGGTCGAGGTGGGTGAGCAGCTCGTCCGGAGTCAGGTCGAGGTAGGCCAGGGCGCGTACGGCGGTGCGCAGCCGCCCCATGGTGGCCGCCGCGTTGATGCCGTGGCCGGTCACGTCGCCGACGACCAGGGCGATCCGGCCGCCGGGCAGGTGGATGACGTCGTACCAGTCGCCGCCGACCCCCTCGTGCGCGTCGGAGGGCAGGTAACGCGAGGCCACCTCGACGGCGCCGCTGCCGCACAGGTTCTGCGGCAGCAGGTCGCGCTGGAGGGCGAGCGCGGTCAGCCGCTCGCGCGTGTACTGGCGCGCGTTGTCCAGGCTCAGCGCGGCCCGCGTGACCAGTTCCTCGGCCACCAGCAGGTCGTCTCTGCTGAACGGCGCCGGATTGGTGCTGCGCGCGAAGACCGCGACGCCGAGCACGTCGCCGCGCGCCTCCAGCGGAACGACGATCAGCGAGTGCATGCCGGTGGCGGTGATGATCCGCGCCCGGTCGGGGTCCAGATCCAGCCAGGTGCCCGGCGAAGTGTCCAGCACGGGCTCGAAGTGCGACCGGCGCGAGTGCAGGACCTCCATGAACGGCGATCGCGGCGGCACGAACACCGCCTCCCCGCGCTCCCAGAGCGACTCGGGCGCCCCGTCGTGCACCGAGGCCACGCCAGCCCGCCGGAACACGGGGGCTCCGGCCTCCGGCGTGGCCAGCCGCCGCAGCGGCTCGGTGCCCGGCAGCACCGCCTCGGGCAGGTCGACGGTCACGAAGTCGGCGAGCACCGGAATGGCCAGTTCGGCCAGCTCCTGGGCGGTGCTCATGACGTCCAGGGTGCTGCCGAGCCGGACGCCCGCCTCACGCAGCAGGTCGAGGTGGTCCCGCGCCTTGCTGTTGCTGAAGTCCAGGGCCACCGAGCACACGCCCAGCGGCCTGCCGTCGACGCCCGCCAACGGCAACAGCGAGATCGACAACACCCGCTCCTCGCCCTCATAGGACCAGTGGGCCTCACGATCGATCATGGGCCGGCCGTCGGCGAGCACCTCGCGCATGGCGTCCCGCACCCCTTCGTTGTCGATCCCCGGGATGACCTCGGTCAGGGAGCGGCCGATCCGGTAGTAGGGATAGCCGTCCTGGAGCTGCTCGGCCGCCTCGTTGAACCAGACGCAGCGCAGATCCCTGTCCCAGATGGCCAGGGCGACCGGGAAGCTGCCGATGAGCGACTCCAGCAGCGCGCTGGTGTCGCTGGACAGGTCGATGGCGACCGGAATCGCCGACACCAACCACGACTCGCCTCTCTGGCCGTCGTCGCCAAGAGTGAGCGGCGCGGCGTCGGCGCGCACGATGACCACCTCGCCGTCCCGCCGCCGCACCTCCACCATCCCCGTTCGCGGCAGGTAGGCCCCGGGCCGTTCGCCGCCGGGCGGGAGAAGCGTGCCGATGGGCCGCCCGAAGATGTCGGCCGCGAGATAACCGGTGAGCTCCTCGGCGGCCCGAGTCCAGCCGATCACGGACCCGGTGCCGTCGACGACGGCGACCGCCGGGGTCGCCGCTCTATGGACACTGTCAGCTGATTTCATGCCATCACCCCTTTTTCGGTGGGGGCCGAGTTCGCTGCCAGAAACGTCAGAATAACTGCGTCTACCTGCACTTATGTCAAGTTTGACCAGGCTTTGGCAGGTGCTTGATCAAAGGCTCGTCACTCTGTGTAATTGATTGGTCGCACGTCCCCTCGACCGTGGAGCGCCGTATGGAGCGAATGGTTCTGGCCGCCGTCACCGAGCATCCCGACGCCGACACCGCACTGGCCGGGCAACTCCGCCGGGTCTGTGCCGCGATGAGCGAACAAGGGCTCCAGGCTCGCTGGACCTACCGCCCCGACGACGCCCTGGCCGTCATCGGGTCGGACGCCTCGCTCACGGCGGTGCTGGCGGCCTGGGACGCACCCGGGGCCGAAGACCTCCTCCGCGCCGTGGCCGGCCGCTTCCGCAGCCTGCCCGTCTTCCTGATGACCCAGGACCAGGAGCTTCCCCTGTGGGTCTACGAGGTCATCCAGGGTTACGTCTTCCCGCTGGAGGACACCCCGCAGTTCATCGCGGGCCGCATCGCGCACGCCGCCGAGCAGTACGCCGACACGATCCTCCCGCCGTTCTTCCGCGCCCTGCGGCGGCTGCAGGACCACCACCGCTACTCCTGGCACACCCCGGCGCACGCCGGTGGCGTCGCGTTCCTCAAGTCTCCCGTGGGCAGGGCCTTCTTCGACTTCTACGGCGAACGCCTCCTGCGCACCGACCTGTCGATCTCGGTCCCGGAGCTGGGCTCGCCCCTCGACCACACCGGCCCGATCGGCGAGGCCGAGCACAACGCCGCCCGCGTCTTCGGGGCCGACCGCACGTTCTTCGTCGTCAACGGCAACTCCACCGCCAACCGCATCGTCGGGCACCACGCCATCGCCCGCGACGACACCGTGCTGGTCGACCGGAACTGCCACAAGTCCGTCCAGCACGCCCTCGCGATCAGCGGCGCCCGGCCCGTCTACCTCGTGCCCGAACGCAACGGCCTCGGGCTGGCCGGGCCGATTCCGCCGAAGGCGCTGGAGCAGGCCGCCGTCCGGGCGCGGGTGGCCGATCATCCGCTCGCCTCCGGGGAGCCCACGTACTCGGTCGTGACCAACTCCACCTACGACGGCGTCTGCTACGACGCCATCAGGGTCGCCGAGCTGCTCGGGGCGAGTGTGCCGCGTGTGCACTTCGACGAGGCGTGGTTCGCCTACGGGCGGTTCAACCCGCTCTACGCGGGCCGTTACGGCATGGCGGTCGACGTCCACACCCTGCCGGGACCCGACCGGCCCACGGTCTTCGCCACCCAGTCCACGCACAAACTGCTGGCCGCGTTGTCGCAGGCCGCGATGCTGCACGTCCGGCCGGCGCCCCGGGCGCCGGTCGACTACGACGCGTTCAACGAGACCTACCTCATGCACGCCTCGACCTCGCCGCTCTATCCGATGATCGCTTCGCTCGACGTCGCGGCGGCGATGATGGACGGCCCTTCGGGGACCTTCCTCACCCAGGAGGCGATCGTCGAGGCGGTCCGGTTCCGGCAGGCGATGACCCGGCTGGCCGCCCGCATCCGCGAAGAGGGCCGGCGGCCCGAATGGTTCTTCGGCGTCTGGCAGCCTCCCGCGGTCGCCGACACCGATCTCGCCCTGCTGTGCGCCGATCCGCGTTACTGGACGCTGGAGCCGGGGGCCGCCTGGCACGGCTTCGACGGGATGGCCGACGGATACGCCCTGCTCGACCCGATCAAGGTGACCATCACCTGCCCGGGCGCCGACGCGGCCCAGGGCACCCTCGACTGGGGCATCCCGGCCCGGGTCGTCGACGCCTACCTGCAGCGGCGCGGCATCGTGGTGGAGAAGACCGGCGACCACACCCTTCTGGTGCTGTTCTCCATGGGGATCACCAAGGGCAAGTGGGGCACCCTCATCGACGCCCTGACCGACTTCAAGCACGCCTACGACAACGACGTGCCCCTGGCCGAGGTGCTGCCCGGTTTCGGGCCGCCCTCGGTCTCGCTGCGGAAGTACTGCGCCGACGTCCACGGCATGCTGCGCGAGTCGGCGGTGGGCGACCTGCTCGACCAGGTCTTCACCGACCTGCCCGAGCCGGTGTCGACCCCCGCCGACTGCTACCAGGCCATGATCCGGCGGCGCACCGAACGGGTCCCGCTGGCCAAGCTCCCCGGACGGGTCGCCGCGGCCACCGTCGTCGTCACCCCTCCCGGCATCCCCATGCTGATGCCGGGCGAGGCCGCGGGCGCGGCCGACGGGCCGCTGATGGCCTACCTCCGCGCGCTCGAAGACTTCGACCGGGCCTTTCCCGAGCTCGCCACCGACATCCACGGCGCTCACCGCGACGGTGACGGGCGCTACTGGATCGAGGTCCTAGCCGGAGTAGAGCGTCTCGATGCTGGCGTGTAGCTGCTCGGCCAGCGGCGGCGCGGTGTACGGGTCCGTCACCACCTCGATGTAGCAACCGCCCTTGGCCGACTGGGCCGCCTCCATGGCCCGGTCGAGCTCCGCCAGGGTGGTGACCCGGGCGGTCTGCCAGGCCTCGCAGCCGAACACCGTGGGCAGCTCCGAGTAGCGCCACTGGCCGAGGTCGTTGTAGGCGCTGTCGGGGTCGCGGCAGAGCAGGCGCTCGATCAGGTAGCCCTTGTTGTTGAGGACGAAGACGATCGGGCGCAGGCCGTACCGGCCGAAAACGCTCAGTTCCTGGACGGTGAGCTGGTGGGAGCCCTCGCCGGTGATCAGCACCACCCGCCGGTCGGGTGCGGCGAAGGCCGCCCCGACCGCGGCGGGGGTGGCCCAGCCGATCGAGCCCCACATGGTCTGGTTCTCGAACGCGACGTGCTTGGGCAACCGGGCGAAGGCCATGCCCAGCGACGGCGTGCCGGTCTCGGCCACCAGGATGTCGCCTTCCTTCAGGAACGACTCCCAGCGCGGATACAGCGTCTCGGCGGTGATCGCGTCCTGGCCGCTGCCGCGGACCGGCTCCATGCGGGTGACGTCGACGCCCGGCATGGGCCAGTTCCGGTCGGGCAGGTCGCTCGTCAGGGCGGGCAGCAGGTCCTTCATCTCCACGCTCTGGTAGGTCAGGCCGTCGACCTGGGTGTGGTGGTGGCGGATGTCGACGACCTTGGCCGGGTCGAGGTCGGCGGTGAAGGCGCCGCTGTTGAAGTCGTGCATGAGCGCGCCGATCATGATCACGACGTCGGCGTCCTCGACGAAACGGCGCACGCTCTCGTTCATGAGCCTGCCGTCGTACATCCCGGCGAAGGCCGGGTCGTCCTCGTCGAGGATGCCCTTGTCGGCCACCATCGTGGCGAAGGGCAGGCCCGTGGCGTCCAGGAACGACCGCAGCTCCTCGCCCAGCCCGGCGCGGACGGTCAGCAGCCCCGGCAGGACACAGGCCGTCTCGGCCTTGCCGAGCATCCGGGTGACCGTCTCGACGACCGCCTCCACCTGAGCGGGGTCGCTGGCCGGAGGCGGCAGCGGCGCGGCCTGGCTGACGATCGGCATCGAGGCCATGTCGGCGGGAAAGGCGAGGTAGACGGGCCGGCGGTGGTAGAGCGCGGCCCCGATCAGCCGCTCGATCTCGGCGGCGGCGTTCTGCGGGGTGAAGATCGCGCCGGCGCACACGACCGGCTCGGACATCCGCCGGAACAGGTCGAACTCCCCGTTGCCGAGCGTGTGGTGGATCAGCGAATGATGAGCCTGTACGGGCATCTTCGGCATCCCCACCAGGTGGAACACCGGCAGATGGTCGGCGTACGCCCCCGCGATGCCGTTGATCGCGCTCAGCTCGCCGACGCCGTAGGTCGTGCAGACGGCCCCGGCGCCGTTGACGCGCGCGTAGCCGTCGGCGCTGTAGGCGGCGTTGAGCTCGTTGCAACTGCCCACCCATTCGACGTCCGGGTGGGCCACGATGGCGTCGTCGACGGGGAACGCGTAGTCCCCCGGAACGCCGAAGACGTGGCGCACGCCGATGTCCCGCAGGCGGTTCAGGACGTGCTCGATCACTGTGATGGCCATCGGACTCCCCCTTGTCGTCTGCCAACAGGGGGAAGCCTGCCCAGTTAAACGTGGCGAATCACCATAAAACGGGCAGTGGTCTTCGTGGGTACGGCGGTTCTCCAGATCCGCTAGCCTGGCCGCTCCACCACTTGAATAGAGGAAAGGTGCGGTCGTGATCGGCTGGTTCGAAGCGGTCATTCTCGGGCTGATCCAAGGGCTCACCGAGTTCCTGCCGATCTCTTCCAGTGCCCACATCCGCGTGGTGTCGGCCTTCGCCGGCTGGCCCGACCCGGGAGCGGCGTTCACGGCGGTGATCCAGCTCGGCACCGAGGCCGCCGTGCTGATCTACTTCCGGAAAGAGCTCTGGGAGATCATCTCCACCTGGACACGCTCGTTGTTCGACAAGTCGCTGCGCGACAACTGGGCCGCCCGCATGGGGTGGTACATCATCGCCGGCACCCTGCCCATCGCGGTCCTCGGCCTGGTGCTGAAAGACCAGATCGAGACGGTCTTCCGCGATCTGCGCATCGTGGGCGTCACCCTGATCGTCTTCGCGCTCATCCTCTGGTGGGCCGACCACACCGCGCGCAACACGTTGTCGCTGCAGACCCACCTCAACTTCAAGCACGCCCTCGGCTATGGCTTCGCCCAGTCGCTGGCGCTGATCCCCGGCGTCTCCCGTTCGGGCGGCACGGTGACCGCGGGTCTGCTGCTCGGCTACCGGCGTGAAGACGCGGCCAAGTATTCGTTCCTGCTGGCCATCCCGGCCGTGCTGGCGTCGGGCGGGCTGGAGTTGTTCGAGATCGGCGAGGGGCAGGCGCCCGCGTGGGGGCCGACGATCCTGGCCACGGTGATCTCGTTCTTCGTGGGCTACGCGGCGGTGGCGTGGTTCCTGCGCTACATCAGCACCCACCGGTTCACCCCGTTCGTGATCTACCGGATCGTCCTCGGGGTGTTCGTCATCCTGTCGGTCAGCATGGGGTGGATCCCCGCGCAGGGCTGATCACGTCTCCATCGCCATCACGATGACGAGCCCGACGAGGTGGATCAGCACCACGAACACCATGAAAGCGACGAACAGCCACTTCGCCGGGCCGTGCTCGAAGGTCTTGTCGTCCTTCAGCGGCGGGCGCTTCGCCTGGCGGTCGGCGATCCGCTCTTCCAGGGGCTTTCGCATCAGGGCCGTCCTCGGTCGGGTAGTGCGCTAACATTTAGTGTACTAATCATTAGTGTACTCAATGGGGTGACGTCATCGATCCGCTGTCTCTGGAGAACCAGGTCTGTTTCGCCCTGGCCGTCGCCTCCCGGTCGGTGATCGCGCTCTATCGGCCGGTGCTGGAGCCGATGGGCCTGACCCACCCGCAATACCTGGTCATGCTGGCCCTGTGGGAACGCGCGCCGCTGTCGGTGAAAGACCTCGCCGGGCTGCTGCAACTGGAGCCGGCCACGTTGTCGCCGCTGCTCAAGAGGCTGGAGGCGGCCGGCCTCGTCGAGCGCCGGCGCGGCACCGCCGACGAGCGCTCCCTGGCCGTCACGCTCACCGATGACGGCCGCGCGCTCCGCGCCCAGGCCGAGAAGATCCCCGCCACGATCGTCGAACGCCTCGGCATGGACATCGCCGAGTTGCAGGACCTGCACCAGGCGCTGACCCGGGTGATCGCCGCCGCGACCCGGTGACACACTCGTCTGTGTGAAACGCCTCCTCCTCATCGGGATCGGCGCCGGAGACCCGGACCATCTCACCCTCCAGGCCGTCAAGGCCATCGCGGCCACCGACGTCTTCTTCATCGTCGACAAGGGTGCGGAGAAGCGCGACCTGACCGATCTGCGCCACCAGATGATCAAGGATCACGCGCGCGAGCCCCACCGGATCGTCACCGCGACCGACCCCGAGCGCGACCGCACCGCCGCCGCCTACGCCGAGGCGGTCGAAGACTGGCGCGAGCGCCGCGGCGTCCTCTATCACCGGATGATCGACGAGGCTCTCGGCGAGGGGCAGATCGGGGCGTTCCTGATCTGGGGAGATCCGGGTGTGTACGACAGCACGCTCGCCGCGCTGGAAGGCCTCCCGGCCGGCGTCGACGTGGAGGTCGTGCCCGGCATCAGCGCCGTCGCCGCCCTGACCGCCCGCCACCGCGTCGGCCTGACGCGGGTCGCCCGCCCCGTCCACCTGACCACCGGCCGCAGCCTCGCCGACGAGGGGCCGAGCGCCGACGACATGGTCGTCATGCTGGACGCCCGCCTCGCCTTCGAGGGCCTCGACGACTTCGACATCTACTGGGGCGCCTATCTCGGCACCCCCGACGAGATCCTGGTCGCCGGCCCGGTCGCCGAAGTCGCCCCCAAGATCAGGGAACTGCGCGCCCAGGCCAGGGAGCGCAAGGGCTGGATCATGGACACCTACCTGCTGCGCAGACGCTGAGACCGTTCCCTGAGCTGGTCGGAAGGCTGATTGCATGGTCATGCATGGGTGTGTATAGTTCTGCTTGTGTCCAAGGTGCTGAATTCCCTCCCTGTCGGTGAACGAGTCGGGATCGCCTTCTCCGGTGGCCTCGACACCTCCGTCGCGGTCGCGTGGATGCGCGAGCGAGGGGCCGTCCCGTGCACGTACACGGCGGAACTCGGGCAGTACGACGAGCCCGACATCGCCTCGGTGCCCGGCCGGGCCCAGGAATACGGCGCGGAGATCGCGCGGCTGGTCGACTGCCGGGCGACCCTGGTCGAAGAGGGGCTCGCGGCGCTGGCCTGCGGGGCCTTCCACATCCGGTCCGGTGGCCGCACCTATTTCAACACCACGCCGCTGGGCCGTGCGGTGACCGGCACTCTTCTCGTACGGGCGATGCTCGACGACGGCGTCCAGATCTGGGGCGACGGGTCGACCTACAAGGGCAACGACATCGAGCGGTTCTACCGCTACGGCCTGCTGGCCAACCCGTCGCTGCGCATCTACAAGCCGTGGCTCGACGCCGACTTCGTCCACGAGCTCGGCGGGCGCAAGGAGATGTCCGAGTGGCTGCTCACCCGTGACCTGCCCTACCGCCACAGCACCGAGAAGGCCTACTCGACCGACGCCAACATCTGGGGCGCCACCCACGAGGCCAAGTCGCTGGAGCACCTCGACACCGGCATCGAGATCGTCGAGCCCATCATGGGCGTGCGGTTCTGGGACCCGCAGGTCGAGATCGCGCCCGAAGACGTGACCATCGGCTTCGAGCAGGGCCGGCCGATCACGATCAACGGCAAGGAGTTCGCCTCGCCGGTCGACCTGGTGCTGGAGGCCAACGCCATCGGCGGCCGTCACGGCATGGGCATGTCCGACCAGATCGAGAACCGCGTCATCGAGGCAAAGTCGCGGGGCATCTACGAGGCCCCCGGCATGGCGCTGCTCCACGCCGCCTACGAGCGCCTCGTCAACGCGATCCACAACGAAGACACGCTGGTCAGCTACCACAACGAGGGCCGCCGTCTCGGCCGGCTCATGTACGAGGGCCGCTGGCTCGACCCGCAGGCGCTCATGCTCCGCGAGGCGCTGCAGCGCTGGGTCGGCACCGCCGTCACGGGCCAGGTCACGCTGCGGCTGCGTCGGGGTGAGGACTACTCGATCATCGACACGTCCGGCCCGTCGTTCAGCTACCACCCCGACAAGCTCTCCATGGAGCGCACCGAGGACTCCGCGTTCGGCCCGCTCGACCGCATCGGCCAGCTCACCATGCGCAACCTCGACATCGCCGACTCCCGCGCCAAGCTGGAGCAGTACGCCGGTCTCGGCATGGTCGGCAGCGCCCACGGCGACCTGATCGCCCTGCAGGCCGCGCCGACCGAGCTGATCGGCGCGATGCCCGAGGGCGGCGCCGAGGCCATCGCCTCGCGCGGCGAGGTCTCCGAAGACGACGCGCTGCTCGACGCGGCGGCGATGGAGTCGGGCACCGACTAGTCACCGATCGTCCGAATCCCTGGCCGGCGGTCTCGCCGGCCAGGGATTCGTCATGTGCGGGACACGGGTGACCTCCACCGACGCGGGTATCCGAGAACGGCACCGACCCATCGACTGGGAGAGACGCCGTGAGGCTCGCACGACTCATGCTTCCACTCGCGCTGCTGCTCAGCGCGTGCGCGACGGCCGAGCAGGCGGCGCCTGCCGTGAGTTCGCCGGCCGTCACGTCGGGGGCGTACACCGGAGTGCCCGTTCCCGGCACCCCCGTCGGCGAGAAGCTGACGTGGTATCTGGGGGCGCTGTCGGCGCTGCCCATCCCGGCCGACCAGATCAACAAGAACTTCGCGCCGTCTTTCCTCGAACAGGTGCCCGCCGCGCAGATCAACGAGGTCAGCGGCCAGCTCAAGGGCCTGCGGCTGGTCGAGATCCAGCGGGCCACCGAGACCGACCTCGTGGCCCTGGTCGAGTCGGGCGGGAACCGGGCGAAACTGACCATGGCCGTCGACCCGTCGGGGAAGATCGCCGGTCTGCTGGTCTCCCCGGCCGACGCGCCTGCCCCGGCGAGCTGGGGTGACATCGACGAACGCCTCGCGACCACGGCCCCGTCGGGCTTCCTCGCCGCGGGTCGGGACTGCGAGCCCGTCCACGGGATCGCCCCAGACCAGGCCCGTCCACTGGGTTCGATGTTCAAGCTGTACGTCCTGGGCGCCGTCGCCCGGGAGGTCAAGGCCGGCCGCCTGTCCTGGACCGACCAGTTGACCATCAGTGACACGAAGAAGAGCCTGCCCAGCGGGGAACTGCAAGACCGTCCCGACGGAACCGAGGTCACGGTCAAGGAGGCCGCCAAGCTGATGATCTCCATCAGCGACAACACCGCCACCGACCTGCTGATCGACCGCGTCGGCAAACCGGCCGTCGAGGCCGTGATCCGCGACTGGTCGTCGAACGCCGACAAGAACATCCCCCTGCTGACCACCCGCGAACTGTTCGTGCTGAAAGGCGCCGACCACCCCGAGTACGCCGAGGGCTTCCTCAAGGCCCCCGACCGGCGCGCCTACCTGGAAGACGTCGTGGACAAGGTCCCGACCAGCGAGGTCACGCCGTGGACGACCCCTCGCGACGTCACCACGATCGAATGGTTCGGCAGCCCCACCGACATGTGCCGCGCCCTGGTCGACCTCCACGGCCTCGGCGGCCCCGAACTGAACGAGATCATGGGCGCCAACGACGCGGGGCTCGGGCTCGACCAGAAGACCTGGCCCACGGTGTGGTTCAAGGGCGGCTCCGAGCCCGGCGTGCTGACGCTCGGCTTCCTGGCCAGGTCCGACCAGAACAAGATCGGCGTCGTGGTGGTCCAGTCCGTCGACGAGAAGAAGGCCCTTTCCGAGGTGGCCGCGGCGACCGAGGTCCTGGCGATCGTCCGGGGAGCCTTCGGCCTCCTTCACAGGTGAGCCCGGGTTTTGTCGGTGCCGGTCGATAGTGTGTTCGTATGAGTTACGCCATCAGCTTCCTGCCGCTGGAGGAGAGGGCCCCGGAGACGGTCGACTACGCGATCTGGTCGACCGTCGCCGTCGCGGTGCGCGACGTGCTCGGCGTGGTGTCCGAAGACCTGCTGAACTGCGAGGTGACCCAGCTCTCCACCGGTCTCATGGTGACCTGTCACCTGGGCCGGTGGAGCGTCACCCTGCCCGGCCCGCCCACCGACCAGATCACGACGTCGCTGCGCGAGGTCGCCGAGATCGTCGAACGCGCGACGGGGCTGACCGCCTACGACCCCCGGCTCGGCACCACGCTCTCGGAGCCCGGCGACTACGCCCGCTCGATCGAGGCCTTCGACGCCGTGGCGGCGCAGCCGGGCGCGTGACGGTGTCAGGCTCGATCGCCGGCCGAGCTGTTTGATCAGCCGGGGCAGCCGAATGGGTGGTGCGCGTGCGATGATTGCGGGGCTATGTCTGCGGCGCTGCCCTTTCGTCTCGCCCGTGCCACGGTGTTCGCCGTGGTCTGTTCGGGGCTTGCCGCCGTCGCCCACACCTTCGCCGGCGGGTCGGTCACCGCTCCGGGGTTGTCCGCCGCGTTCGCCCTCACGCTGGTCGCCGCCTTCCCGCTGACCGCGCGCGAACGCACGGCCGGCGAGATCATGCCGCTGCTGGGGGCCATGCAGGTGCTGCTGCACCTGCTCTTCTCCGTCCTCCACGTCTCCTCGCCCGAACGGCTCGCCGGGCATCTGCACATGCCGAGCCTGAGCATGATCGTCCTGCACGTCTGGGCGGTCGTCGTCACCGCCTGGTGGCTGGGCCGGGGCGAAGAACTGTTCTGGACGCTGCTGCGCCGGCTCGCCGGCCGGATCGTCCCGATCATGTCGCTGCCGCGACCTGTTTCGGTGACAGGCGTTCCCGTGCCGGTCGCACCTGTTGTCGTGAAGAGCACCTCTCGTCATCCTGTCGAAGGGCGCGGCCCTCCTCGTTGAGGCCGAACGCTCCTTCCACCCATGACGATGAGGAACCATCTGTAATGTCCGATTCCGAGTTTCCGCTTGTGCAGTTTCTGCGCGACCGGATGGATCCCATAGCCGAGCTGTCCCAGATCCGGGCCGAACGCGCCGTCCATCCACTGACCATTCCGGGCGGCTCGACGGTCTGGCTGGTGACCCGGTACGAAGACGTACGGGCCGTGCTGGGCGACACCGCGCGGTTCAGCAACGACTTCGGCAACATCACCGGCATGGGGTCGAATCAGGACGACCCGGGTGGCCTGGGCTTCCGCGACCCGCCCGAGCACACGCGGCTGCGCCGCATGCTCACGCCGGAGTTCACGATGCACCGGCTGCGGCGGCTCGAACCCCGCATCACCGCCATCGTGAACGAGCAGCTCGACCTGGTGCAGAAGGAAGGCGCACCGGCCGACCTCGTGTCGTCGTTCGCGTTGCCGATCCCGTCGCTCGTCGTGTGCGAGCTCCTCGGCGTCCCCTACGAGGACCGCTCCGACTTCCTGCGCTTCTCGACCGACCGGTTCGACTTCTCGGCCGGGCCGGAGGCCTCGCTCCAGGCCATCAACGACTCGATGGCCTACCTGACCGAGCTGGTCGCGCGGGAACGCCGCTCGCCCGGCGAAGGTCTGCTCGGGGCGCTGCTGCGGGAACACGGAGACGACGTCACCGACCGTGAGCTGGCCAGTCTCGCCGACGGCCTGCTGACCGGCGGCCACGACACGACCACGAGCATGCTCGCCCTCGGCACTCTCTGGCTGCTGGAGAACCCCGAGTTCCTCGCTCTCGTATGCGACACCGACGACCACATCGACAAGGTCGTCGAGGAGCTGTTGCGTTACATGACCGTCGTCCAGGTCGCGTTCCCGAGGTTCGCCCGGGAAGATCTCGAACTCGCGGGCCAGCCGATCGCGAAGGGCGAGATGGTGCTCTGCTCGCTCTCGGCGGCCAACCGCGACGCGATCCTCGGCGAGGACATGGACACCGCCGATCCGAACCGCCGGGAGCTCAAATCCCACCTGGCCTTCGGTCACGGCGTACATCGATGCATCGGCGCCCCCTTGGCGCGGATGGAAATGCGTGTCGCCTACCCCGCCCTGCTGCGGCGGTTCCCCGGCCTGCGACTCGCAGGCGAGCCCGCGTACCGCCAGGTCGCGATCGTCTACGGCCTCGACTCGCTGCCGGTCGAATGGTGACCTGACTCCATCGGACGGAGTTTTCTCATGCTTTTCCGCAGAACGGCGGCCCTCGTCCTGCTGGCGACCGCCGCGCTCTGGCCCGCTTCGGCGGCGCAGGCGCACGACGTACTGAAATCCAGCAACCCGAAGGAGAACGCCAAAGTCGAGAGCTTGACCGAGGTGGTGCTGGAATTCAGCAACTCGGTGCGGTTCCCGAAGGTCGTCGTCAACGGCCCCGACGACAAGAACTACGCGTCGGGCGAGGCGGAGCGCGACGGCCACAAGGTGATCCAGGCCGTGTCGGGTCCGCTGCCGGCCGGGAAATACGTCATCGCCTACCGGATCGTCTCCTCCGACGGGCACCCGCGAACGGGTGAGGTGCCGTTCACGGTGACCGCCCCGGAGTCCCCGACCTCCGAGCCCTCCGAGGCGGTCGCCGACTCCTCGCCTTCCGCTTCGCCGGAGCCGATCCCCGTCGCGGCCGCCACGCCGCCGTCGGTGGACGTCACCCCGCAGAGCAGCGCCGAAGACGCTGACTCCGGGGGCGGCGGCGGGTTCCTGATCCTGGCGATCGGCGTGGGCGTGGTCGCGGTGGCGGCCGTGGTCATGGCGACGAGACGGAAACCGAACAAGAGCGACTGACGCACAGCACCCCCTGACAGCGCTTCCGACTCGGTAGTGCTCTCACCGGCTTTACCCCGGAAGGCTGGATATGAGGTTCCCCCCACGTGCCCAGGTGACCGTCACCGTCGTCGCGACGGTGACGGTCCTGTTCGCGGTCCTCTGGTACGGCGGCGGGCGTCCCGCCGCGCTCGTCGAAGGGCTGCCCTCGCCCGGTCTCCTGACCGAATGGGGGCTGCCCTTCGTCAGGCTGCTGCACGACGTCTGCTCGGTCGCGACGGTCGGCCTGCTGCTGACGTCGGTCGCCTTCACCCGCGACGAGGCGATCCGCACCTCGGCGCGGCGGCAGGTCGTGTGGTGGGCCTCCGGCTGGGCGCTGACCGCACTGGCCACGATCGCACTGACGTTGTCGGACTTCCTGGGCCTGCCGATCCCCGAGGCCCTGGGCGCGGGGGTGCTGGAGACGTTCGTCCTCTACATCCCGCAGGGCCAGGCGTTCCTGCTCGTGGCCATGATCGCGCTGGTGATCGCGGTCTGCGCGATGCTCCGCGGTGCCGAGCCGGTGCTCCTCGGCGCTGCGGTCTTCGCCGCCCTGCCGCCCGCGTATGTCGGACATTCGGCCTCGGCCGCCGACCACAACCTCGCGGTGTCGAGCCTGATGCTGCACATCGCCGCCGCCGCGATCTGGGTCGGCGGCCTGTACGGCGTCCTCACCTTGGTCAGGCGCGACCGCGACCTGGTGTGGGGGATCCGCCGGTTCAGCGCGGTGGCGCTCTGCGCCTACGCGGCGGTGGGCGCGTCGGGGCTGATCAACGCCTGGGTCCGGCTGGGCGGGCTGACGACGCTGTTCGAGTCCCGGTACGGGCTGCTGGTGCTCGCCAAGATCGCGGCGCTGGCGGTTCTGGGCTGGTTCGGCTGGCGGCACCGGAAGGTGACGATCGCCCGGCTGGAGGCCGCGGCGGCGGACCCGGTGGAGTCGGTCGCCGAGGGGCCGGCTCAGACGGAAGCCCTAGAGGAACAGGTGGACGACGGCGAAGAGTCGTCGGGTGAGGCGGCTGAGCGGCAGGAAGGCGCGGTCGCCGCCGGGCCGGCTCAGGAAGAAGCCGGGGCCGCGCCGCCGCCGCGACTTTCGGCGGCCGCTGTGGAAGGGCGGCGGCCGTTCCTGCGGCTGGCGGCCGTCGAGGTGGCGATCATGACCGCGACCATGGCGCTCGCCGTCGGGTTGTCGCGGACCCCGCCGCCCGCGACCGCCGACGTTCCCAACGTCAACGCGGCCCTCGGCTACCCGCTTCCGTCCATCTCGTTCGACCGGCTGCTCTCCCAGTCGCGCCTCGATCCGATCATCCTGCTCGGCATCGCCGGTCTGGTGATCGCCTACCTGGCCGGCCTGCGCCGCCAGGCCTGGCCCGTCGGCCGGACCGTCGCCTATTTCGCGGGCGTCCTGGTGCTGCTCTACGCCTCGACCGGTGGGCTGTCCGCCTACGGCCCGGCGGTCTTCTCGGTCGTATCGGTCGAATACGCGCTCCTCGGAACGCTGGCCCCGGCCCTGATGGCCTACGGCGCGCCGATCGGGCTCGCCGGAGGGCGGGAACTGTTGCCGAGGTTCCTCGCCAACCCGGCCGTCGCGCTGGCGCTCTATGCCGCGTCGCCGGTCTTCCTCTACGTCCTCGGGTTCTTCGAGCTCGCCCAGTCGAGCCACGCGCTGCACCTGGCGATGGTCGTCGTCCAGGTCGTGGCGGGGCTGGTGTTCTTCGTCGTGGTGGCGGGTGTCGATCCGCTGCCGAGGGCGGTGCACACGTACACGAGGATCCAGCTCGTCGGGATCGCGGTCGCGGTGCAGGTCGCGGTCGGGGTGCTCCTCCTACTCGGGCCGCTTCGGGCCGAGGACTGGTATGCCCTGGTCGCCGTCGACTGGGCGCCCGATCGGGCCGGTGACCAGCGGCTGGGCGCGCTGCTGGCGGCGGGGATCACGCTGACGGTGTTGCTGGCGGTGCTGGTGAGCCTGCTGGTACGCGTCGTCGCGGCCCACCGCCGGGTTTCGATTCTCAACGTGCAAAAGATGGACGATCGTCGGCAGAAGAAGTAACGTCACCCTCATGGCCGTCAAGGTAAGCCGCCGGCCGGTTCCCCCGCCGGCCCCCGCCCCCCGCAAGCCGTACCTCATCGTGGTTCTGCTCGTCGTCGTGCTGGCCGCGGGTGTGGGCATCGGTTATCTGGTCGGACGTCCCGACTCGGTCGAGAAGATGCAGATCTCCGACCTCAAGCGGGACGCCGAGCAGATCAAGACCCTGACCGACCAGGCTCGCCTGACGGTCGAGGAACTGGACAAGATCCTGCCCGCCATGGCGGAGGCCGGTCCGCCGGACGTCCCGGCGTGGCAGGAGGCCATTCGCAAAGCGGTCGAACGCCACTCTGAGACGCCGAGCGGGATGACCGAGACGAACGTCGCCAGGGGCGGCTTCCGGAGCGCGGTGAACGCTCTGTCGATCTCCGTCGACCTGCTCGCCGCGGCGCAGAACCTGCCCGAGTCCGACCGGGCGCCCTACGTCGAACTGGCCACCCGGCAGCGCACGCTCGCCGTCACGACCTGGTCGGTCGCCGCCACCCAGCTCGACCAGCTCAACGTCGAAGCCGGTTACGGCCACCAGCACGCGTACCTGTCGGGAGCCCCCGGTGAGGGCGGCATGCACGCGGACGAAATTCCGGAAGGCACGGAGTGACCTCGGTCCTCCATCTGGCTCCGGCGGGTGTGGTCGCGTCCACCCGCCGGTCCGGGACCGCAAGCCCATGGACCTACGGATATTGACACATCGGCCTATTCAGGGCTGCACCACTCCGCGACGGCGGCGACGAAACCCTCCGCCGTCGGCGCCGCCACCGCGAGCTGCTCGGCGGCGAACGTGGCGAACTGCATGGGGTCTTCGGGGGAGGCGAGGATCTTCTCGCAGACCTGGGAGCCGACCGTGAGGGCCTTCTCCTGGTTGGTCGCGAGGGCCGGGTCGACCGAGGCCAAAGTGGTGAAGAAGGCCTTCTTCTGGCCTTCGGAAGGTTCGGGTGCGGCGGGGACCGTGATCTCCGTCGGGCTGGCCTGGACTGCGGCCGTAGGTGCCTCTGACGTCGCCGGCGCCGCCGTCTCCGCGTCCCCCGCGCAACCTGCGACGGCGAGGACGGCAACAGCGAGAGTGGTAGCGAGTCGAATCATGAAAAATCACCCTAGCGCCCACCCCTCCCGTGGGAGGGGCGGGCGTGGATTGCCGTGCTATGGACAGCCCGCTCCCGCATGTCGTGGAATGGCGACGAGTGCGGTTCGCAGGTGAGAAGCCATACGTTAACCGTCCCATCCGGACGGATCGGGAAGGATGACTTACCAGTCCATAACGATCAGCCATCGGGCCCGTCACAACCAGCCGGTAGCCGTCGCCCTCAGGGTCGACTTCTGTCGGCGCCCCAGGTCAACGTGACAGGCACGACAGAGAGAGATTCAGCGATGCAACAGTGGCACCGTTCGACCCCACTACCGCAGGTGTGGCCGACTGACCGGTATGAGGTTAAGAGCACCAGGCCGGCGCCTGATTTCACGTCAGTTGACCGATATCACTTCGCCGAGCTGGCGCTGGAATCGGCGGAGAACTTGATGTCGTCAGGGTGGGTCACCCATGTGACAGTCGTCAGGATCGACGACGGGACCGTCCTTTTCGACACCAAGGCGGTGGTTCCGTTGGAAGCCTGGTAGCCCATCATTGACCCATGGCAGCCAAGGACGGGGACGGCTGGGCCCACTGCGGACGCGGTCACCAGCACTGGGGCGTACATGGAGCCTCCGGCCTGCTCGCCGTGCACCACACGGCGCGGGCGTCCTATGTCCTGATGCAGAAAAGAGCCCTGTGGAGTCACCACGGCGGAACGTGGGGGCTCCCCGGGGGTGCGATCGACAGCCACGAAGACGCGATCACCGGCGCGTTGCGTGAGGCACACGAAGAAACCGCCCTTACTCGCGACGCCCTGCGGGTGCGGGGCGTGTACCTGGACGACCACGGCGGCTGGACCTACCAGACCGTGATCGCGACGGCTGTGGAGAAACTCCCCGTCCGCCTGAACATGGAGAGCACCGCTCTCCGCTGGGTGACCTTGGCCGAACTGCCCCGCCGGCGTTTGCACCCCGGATTCGCGGAGACGTGGCCAGTGGTGAGTGAAATGCTGAAACCGCTGGTCGTAGTGGTCGACGCGGCCAATGTGATCGGCGCACGGGCGGAACACGGCTGGTGGCGCGACCGCGCCGGGGCGACGTCGCGGCTGCTGGCCGAGCTGGTCGAACTGGCCGTCGACGGGGTGATCGCCCCGATCGAGGGCCTGCCGTTGCTGACCCGGCGGTTTCCACAGGTCGTCGTGGTGGTCGAGGGCACGGCCCGGGGGGCGAAGATTCCCGAGGGGCTGATCGACGTACGTGCGGCGGAGGGGAGCGGGGACGACACGATCGTGGCGGTCGTCCGGGAGGCCCCGGTCTGGGAGACGGTGCTGGTGGTGACGGCTGACCGGGGGCTGCGCGAACGCGTGCGGGCGGAGGGGGCCCTGGTGACCGGGCCGAAGTGGCTGCTGGGGCAACTTTCCTGAACGCCGGGGTCGCCGGCGGGTGCACTGAAGACTTTTCCACATTTCCACAGGCCTCGCGTCGTCGTCCGCCGACCTCCGGCCGGTCTGGAAGCATCGGGCCCGTGGTCGAGCGTCTTGAGGTTCCCCCCGCGGCGGTGCCGCCCGCCGACGCGGGGTCGGAGGGCCGGCCCGCGTCCGGCTCGTGGGTGTTCGTCGCCCTGCTCTGCCTGCTCTTGCTCGGGCAGTTCGTCTACGCGCCCTATCTGACCTCTCCCGCGCTCCAGACCTGGTCGACGGTCTTCGTCGCCATCTGCGTCCAGGCGCTGCCGTTCCTGGTCTTCGGGGTGCTGCTGTCCGCGGCTATCACGGCTTTCGTGCCGGCCTCCTTCTGGATCAGGGCGCTGCCCAGGCGGGCGGCCCTGGCCGTGCCGGTGGCGGGGGTGGCGGGGGCCGTGCTCCCGGGGTGTGAGTGCGCTTCGGTGCCGGTGGCGTCCGGGCTGATCTCGCGGGGGGTGACGCCTTCGGCGGCGCTGGCGTTCCTGTTGTCCTCGCCGGCGATCAATCCGGTGGTCGTCGTGGCGACCGTGGTCGCCTTTCCCGGGCAGCCGATGATGGCGGTGGCCCGGTTCGCGGCCTCGCTGGTGGTGGCGGTGCTGGCCGGGTGGGTCTGGTTGCGGTTCGGCAAGGGGGAGTGGCTGCGGGCACGGCACCACGACCACGCCGGGTTCGCCGAGGCGGTGCGCCATGACCTCCTCCACGCCGGAGGCTTCCTGGTCGTCGGCGGCATGGCGGCGGCCACCATGAACGTGATCGTGCCGCGCGAATGGCTGAACACGCTGGCCGGGAACCTCTGGTTGTCGGTGCTCGCGCTCGCTCTGCTGGCGGTGGTCCTGTCGATCTGCTCGGAGGCCGACGCGTTCGTGGCCGCCTCGCTGACCGCCTTCTCGCCGACCGCGCGGCTGGCCTTCCTCGTGGTCGGGCCGATGGTCGACCTGAAGCTGATCGCCCTCCAGGCCGGCACGTTCGGCCGCGGGTTCGCCGCCCGGTTCGTGCCGCTGACGTTCTCGCTGGCCGTCCTGGTCAGCGTCGTCACCGGGATGGTGCTGCTGTGAACCGGCTGACCCAGAGTCTCGTGCTCGTCCTGCTCGGCGGGGCGGTGCTGCGGATCACGACGGTGTCGAACGAATACCTCACCTACGTCAAGCCGGGGTTCCGCTACTTCCTGATCGCCGCCGGCGCGGCCGTGCTGGTCGTCGGCGCGGCAGGGCTCTTCAAGAAGGAGGACGGCCATCGCGGGCCGTGGGTGGCGTGGCTGCTCACCCTGCCGGTCTTCGCGATCTTCCTGGTCGCGCCGCCGCCACTGGGCAGCTACGCCGCCCGGTCTGAGGAGGCGCCCGCGCGGCCGGTGGGGGCGTTGACGGCGTACACGCCGCTGACCCGGCCGGTGACCGAGATGACCATCGGCGAGTTCCTCGACCGGGCCTGGGGCGACCCGACGAAGTCGCTGACGGGCAGGCAGGTGAGGCTGACCGGGTTCGCGGTGCCGTCGAAGAAGGAGGGCCGGTGGTATGTCGCGCGTATGCAGATCGCCTGCTGCGCGGCCGACGCCGTGCCGCTGAAGGTGGCGGTTCTCGGCTTCCCGTCCCCGGCGGAGAACCAGTGGATCGAGGTCACCGGCACCTGGGTGCCGCCGAAGGCCGGCGGCCCCCAGCCCGGCACGGTCGCCCCCGAACTGGACGCGGCCGACGTGGCGGAGATCCCCCAGCCGGTCGAACCCTACGAGTGACCGACGCGGAAAACGAACGGGGCGGACGCCGGGCAGGGGAATCCCGGCGTTCGCCCCGTTCGAGGGTGGGTCAGCGTTTGCCGCACGCGACCCAGTGAGAGATGAGCTTCTTGAGAGCGCCGCTCTTCTTGGCGGCGGCCAGGCCGAGCGCGACGGGCAGCAGCAGGGCGCCGGCCGCCAACGGCTCGGGAGTTCCGGTCAGCATGCCGTTGACGTCGTCGGGGTTGACCTTCTGCGCGGTCATCGACTGCGTCGACTCGGCGACCGGCTTCTCGACGGTGACGAGTTCCGGGGTGCCGGTCAGCATGCCGTTCACGTCGGCTGACTTGACCTGCTTGGTGGTGACCGGCATCGCCGTCTCGGCGGCGGTCTTCTTGGCGGCCAGGTTGACGGTCTTCTCCTGGGCCTGGAACTTCTCGCGGACCTTCTCCGGGTAGCCGTAGCCGACGATGGTGCCGTCGGTGCGGAGCTTGGTCACGACCGCGTTGCTGATGTTGCCCTCGATCGTCTGGACGGTCTGGTCGTTGATGACCTCCTTGACCAGTCCGACGTGGTCGATGGCGCTGATCTGCTTCGAGTGTCCCCAGTCGAAGAAGACGATGGCGCCGGGAACGGGCTTGGTTCCCCACGCGCCCTGGTCCTTGAACCACTGGGCGTGCTCGGGGGTGTAGCTGAACTGGCCGACGTCCTGCGCCTGACCGGTCTGGTGGGCGGCCCAGGAGACGAACATGTCGCACCAGGCGGCGTCCTTGTAGCCCGGCTTCTTGACGACGTTCTGGCCGAACCACTCTCCGAACTTGGATGATCCGTTGACCTCGGCATAACCCATCTGGGAGTTGGCCATGTTGATCAGCGCGTCAGCGTAGTTCGTCATGAGAATCCTGAACGATTCCGATCGTGACTGTCGACCGCGCCGCATGGCGGTAGATCGGATTCGCTCTCTGTAGACAGTGGGGCAGTTCTCGCTTTACCGGCGTGGGTACCGGAGTGGGGCGATCCTTGCGGCAACTTTGGTCACGGATTACCGCGACAGGTCCCAATCTATCCACGCTCAAGCCGGGGTCAAACGGTTCGCGCCGTTCTTTACCGTTTACCTGGTTTATTGCTTTCGGCGACGGGATTTTACTTTTATCGATTTCCCCTACCGGCAAGGCGATTCCGTGCTCCACAGGAGATCACCGGCCCTGGTGACGTCAACGGATGCTTTACCCAAAGAAGCTCAAACAGGGTGATCGTATCGCCGCCGTCTCACCCGGTTCGATCATGGTCTGAGTCGCCTCCGCGACGAGTTCGGGCTGGTCACAGTGGAGTTGCCGACTACGCGGAGGATGGAGGCGACGCCACACGAAAGGGCCGCCGACCTCACCGCCGCGTTCGCCGATCCGTCGATAAAGGCGGTCGTCGCGGCCATCGGGGGCGACGACCAGATCACCGTCATCCCCCATCTCGACGACGACGTGATCCGGCGCAATCCCGAGCCGTTCTTCGGCTACAGCGACAACACCAACCTGCTCGCGCACCTATGGCGGGGTTCGGTGATGGTGTAATTCGGCCGGGGCGGCGCCATGCATCCGATCACCAAGGCTTCTTTACCTGTCGCGTTCTTTACTTCCGGCCCGTTCGAGCTCACGGAGTCGCGCGAATACGGAGACGTCGAACAGGACTGGGAAGATCCGGAATTCGTCAATAGCGCGCCGCTGATGAGTGAATGCGGCGGCTGGATATGGCACAACGCCGGTCGTGTGGTCGAGGGCGTCACGTGGGGCGGCAACCTGGAGATCCTCACCTGGCTGCCGGCGGCCGACCGGGACATCGCCGCGCCCGAGGCCTACACGGGGATGGTCCTGGTCGTCGAGACCAGTGAGGAGATGCCGTCGGCGACCGAGGTGTTCCGCATGCTGCGCAACCTCGGGGAGCGCGGGATCCTCGGGCGGTGGTGTGCGGGCGGGCGAAGGCGTGGTCGTTCGAGCACCGGAACGGGCCCGGCGAGAAGGCGCGCTACGCGCGCGAGCAGCGGGAGGCGATCCTCAGGGCGCTGGCCGTCTACACGCCCGAGGCGCTGGCCGTGTTCGACGTCGACCTCGGGCACACCGACCCGCAGGTGGTCATCCCCTATGGGGGCCGGATGCGGCTCGACGGGCCGGCCCGGAAGATCACCGTGGTTTACCGACCGCCGCGCACTTGGCGTCCCACTCGGGGACCCGGATCAGCGACGGGTTGGCGACGCCGCTCTCGCCGCGCAGTCCGCTCGACGTGCTGGCGAACGCCACGCCCTCGATGCAGATCCGGGCCACGTTCGGGAAGTTGTCGGCGTTGCGGAAGACCTCGATGTAGTCGACGTCGTTGATCTTGTCGGGCGGTGCGCCCGCCTCGCCGCCTCGGTCGCCTAACTGGGCCGAGCAGCCGGTCAGGAGCAGGGTGAGCAGAAGTGCCCCCATGGCCTTGGTCGTCACAAGGGCACTTTCTCATGATTTCGGGCGGATTCTCAGCGCCCGCTCTTACTGAAGTGCTGGTAGTCCTTGGTGCCGGTCCAGTTGCCGCCCCAGCCCCATCCGATGCTCGCGAAGGCCTCGACCACCCGGTCGCCGGCGTTGATCACGCCGGGCTTCTTCAGCGGCCGGTGGACGAAGTCGTCGGCGTTGCTGTGGGCGTGCGAGCCGTCGGCCGCCACGTAGGGGTTCTCCCTCGGGTTGAGGTCGACGGCCAGGCCGTAGGCGTGCTGCGACCAGTTCGTCGAGCCCGTCGCCGCGCGGCAGTTGAAGGCGGAGGTGTTGTCGGCGTCGATCGAGGCGTAGTCGTCGCCCTGGTACTTGTCGACCGGCTCCATACGCTTGATGGGATAGCGGAAGTCGTACAACTTCTTGAAGACCGAGGTGACGTCCTCGGCCACCGAGGCGTTCACGACCAGTTGCCCCGTGTGGGCCCTGTCGTCGAATCCCCAGTACGTCATGGTGATCATCCGCAGGTCGTTCAGGCCGACCGGGCAGCCCGGACGCCAGGAGTGTCTCACCTGGTCCCGGGTCACCTTCGTGATCTTGGACGTGAACTCCGGCGGGGCCGTCGGTGTCGGCGACGGGGTGGCGGCGGCGGACGCCGCGGGCGTCGTTTCCGTCACGATCGGGGCGGGCGAGACGGCGCGAGTGCCGGCCGTGGCGCCGCACGCCACCGCCCCCAGACTCGCCGTCAGCCCCACTACCAGCGCTGACCTGCGGATTGACATGCTTCGAGCGTACCCACGCGGATGTCGTACTTTCCGGTCGACGTCAGGGTTTTACGGTGAAACGCTCGCGCACGTGTTCGGATCCGCGCTACAGTCGATCGCATCGGATCGAACAGATGTTCCCTGCGAAAGCCCTGGTAGGTGGTGTGCGATGGCGGTCGGGCTGGTGGCGCGGCCTCACGGCGCGACACGCCGTAGGTCTTTCTACGGAAATCTACGACGGCCGCTATATCCGGTCATAAAGTCCGACACCGTGGACCCTGTGCGCAACCCCTATGCCCCCGGTGCGGGGCAGCGCCCTCCCGAGCTGGCCGGGCGCGATCGTGAGCTGCAGCAGTTCGAGGTCGTGCTGGAGCGGGTGGCCCGTGGGCGGCCCGAGCGGAGCATGGTGATCACCGGGCTTCGGGGCGTCGGCAAGACCGTGCTGCTCAACACGTTCAAGTCGATGGCCATCCAGCGGTTGTGGGGGACCGGCAAGATCGAGGCCCGGCCCGAGCAGTCGATCCGGCGGCCCGTCGCGGCGGCGCTCCACATGGCGGTCCGCGAGCTGGCGCCCCGGCATCGGGCTCCGGAGCGGATCGACGAGTTCCTGGGCGTGCTGAAGGCGTTCGCGATGCGCGATCCGTCGGCCGCCAAGGGCACCACCCACTGGTCACCGGGCATCGACGTCCCCGCCGCGCGCGGCCGGGCCGACTCCGGCGACCTTGAGATCGACCTGACCGAGTTGCTGAGCGACGCCGCCGGGGTCGCGACCGACCTCGGGGTCGGGATCGCGCTGTTCATCGACGAGATGCAAGACGTGCCGGCCGCCGACATCTCGGCGCTCTGCGCGGCCTGTCACGAGTTGTCGCAGATAGGCGGGCCGTTGATCGTGGTGGGCGCGGGGCTGCCGCACCTGCCGTCGGTGTTGTCGGCGTCCAAGAGCTATTCAGAACGGCTTTTCCGGTACGCCAGAATCGACCGCCTCGACCGGGAAGCGGCCGACCTGGCGCTGATCGTCCCGGCCGAGGAAGAAGGCGTGGCGTTCACCAGCGAGGCCCTCGACGCCCTCTACGAGGCCGCCGACGGCTACCCCTACTTCGTGCAGGCCTACGGCAAGGTCGCCTGGGACCTGGCGCCGCGCAGCCCGATCACGGCCGAAGACATCAAGGTGTCGGCGCCCGAGGCCGAGGAGGAGCTCGCCGTCGGCTTCTTCGGCAGCCGCTACGAACGGGCGACGCCGGCCGAACGCGACTACATGCACGCCATGGCGCAACTCGGCGACGACCCGGTGGCCACCGCCGAGGTCGCCGACGCGCTGGGGCGCAAACCGTCCAGCCTGTCGCCGGCCCGCGACAGCCTCATCAAGAAAGGCCTGATCTACAGCGCCGAACGCGGCCTGATCGCGTTCACCGTTCCCCATTTCGGCCGGTTCCTGCGTGCGCAGCCCGTCTGATCCCTTGTCCTCTCTACGGCTTTCTAGAGGGGAAGCTAGAGAGTCGTAGAGAGCTGAATCACCTCTGTCTAAGGGTTTCTAGAGTGAAGCCGAGACAGGGATAGATTGCTGGATGGGCGTGTGCCCGCCGACCACCGCGACGCGGACCGGCGGGCGCCGCCCGCTCAGGTAGACCGCGAAGACCACCTCCGCGCCGTTGAGCGCCTCGAAGACGAAGAAGCGCCAGCAGAGCTCCCGCCACGAGTCGCTCGGAATCTCGCTGCCGAGCAGGTGGGCGTGGTTGCGCCAGACCGCGCTCGACCGCAACCGGGCCGCCGCCCGCTCGGGAGCGAAGGGGCGCAACTCGCAGGGCGCGCGATACTTCAGCCGGGCGTAGGTCTCCTCGATCTCCGGCGACAGCGCCAGCAGGACCACCGTGAAACCGGCCAGCCAGGCCAGGACCTCCCAGTCGAGCGCCGGCAGGCCGGGGGCGCCGTCGAGGGCGACGATAACGGCCATGGCGGTGAGGACGAGCGTGCGGCTGATCGCACGCAGGCCCACCGGGGTCGCGCTCACGTCGCCGAAACAGCCGCAACCCGCGTCGGGACGGCGGCGGCGCAGGTCGTACAGGACATAGGTGGCGACCGTGAAGAACGCCACGGTCATCCAGCGGGGGGCCGGGTGGTCGACCAGCAACAGGCCCGCCACCAGGCCGAACTCGCCGATCGCGCAGCCGATGAGGGCGTTCTTGCGCCAGTTCTCGGGGGCCAGCACGGCCGGGCCGAGCCGCCCGAAGGCGCCGGGCTCCGAGTCGCGCCCGGCCGTGACCAGCTTGGCGACCCCGCCGATCACGAGCATGAACATCAGAATGGGTTGCGCCGCCGCGGCGACCATCCTGCTCACCCCAATCCCACGCGTACGTTGAAGCAGCCGTTGGTCAGATCGCCGCCGAGTTCCACATAGGACATCGCCGACAGTTCCACCACCCGCCCCCGGGGGGATGTGCCACATTCCACGCATCGGTCGCAGAACCGGCCCGCCATGCAGCCACAGGCCACCACGGGAAGCACGGTCGCGCGATCGGCGCAGACATTCCGTACATGAACGCTCGAACCGAGCGCGAGATAAGGGAGAGCGGCGCACGAGACGCCCGCGTCGGCACAGCCGGTGTCCGACTGCTCCAGCATCGGGTAGGCCACACCCGCTTCGATGTGGTCTGACCAGACGGCCGTCCCGGAGATCTTCGACTGTACGCCGCCATAAGCCCCCGGAGGATCGGGAACATGGGCCGCCCGGTAGGCGGGCTGCGAGGTGGCCGGGATCTGCGCCAGCGCGGTCGCGCCCTCGACCGTGCCGATCGCGTCGAACAGGAAACCGGGTTCGAGGCGCGGATAACGCACCCGGACCCGGCCCGACGCCCGATAGGGGATCACGATCGAGCGGCGCCCCCGGTGGGGCCCGCAGTCGAGCACGACGGAAATGTCGTCACGACCGGCGACGGACAGGATGATCCCGGTCATCCGGGTCACGTCAGCCCAGATGCGGTCGACGACCTTGCCCTGCCGGAGCGCCCGGATGATCACCCGGGCGCCCACCGGCAGGTCCGCCGGGGCCACGAAGCCCCCCCGCCAGGCCTTCGCCCAATGGGCGATGACCAGGCGTTCCTCGTGGCCCTCGTCGTCTTCGATGATGATCAGGTGAGGACTGACGTCGAGGATCGTGCCGCTGACGGCGTCGAGCAGCAGCCCGCTCTCGTCGTTCGCCCGCGGCGCTTCGAGTTCGCGGCCGAGCACGGCCGCCGCCAAGGCTCTCCGGCGTTTCGCTGGTATCCCCACGCTCTGTAGCCTCACATGTCGTCTGCCCTAATAGAGGCATAATTCAGGCGTTGACTACCGAGCGGGATCAGAATCCTCGTACTGGATGGAATCCCATGTCCCCCGTGTCAGGGCATATCACCACCTCGACGGGTTGTCCCTTTTAAGTGGCGGGTTCGATTTCCTCCGCGCCGGCGGTGGCGCAGGGCCGCACGACATCCCGGATGAGGCGAAGGGTCTCCAGAAAACGGTCGAGTTCGGCCGCCGGCAGCAGCCCGGTGAACCAGTGCTCGATGTCGTCGAGGTGGCGGGGCAGCACCTCAAGCAGCCGGGCCCGCCCGGCGTCGGTGATCTGGGGGTAGAAGGCGCGCCGATCGGTCGCGCAGGCCTCGCGGGAGACCAGCCCCTCGCGCTCCAGCCGGTCGACGACGCGGGTGATGCCGCTCGTGGACAGGTTGGTCTGAGCGGCGAGGTCACTCATGCGGAGCCCCTGGCCGGGGGATCGGGCCAGCCGGATCAGCGTCTCGAAGTCGACCTCGGAGAGGCCGGCCTCCGCGAAGGCGCGCCGATTTTTGTCGGCGATGCCCGTGTAGACCTCGGCGAACAGCCCCATTGCGGTCAGCCGAGGGTCGTCGAATGGATCCATGCGCCGAGTCTACGCCAAGATGGTTGACGGCAGGAATATCTGTCCGGTAGACATTTGTTGGAGCAAACATCCGCAGGACAACTACCGCCTCTTCTGGAGTCATCGATCATGAGCGTACGCGAGTGGAACGGCCAGACCATCCCCACGGCCGGCACCTTCACCCTTGACGTCGCGCACACCCGCGTCGGGTTCGTGGCCAAGCACATGATGGTCAGCAAGGTCCGGGGCAACTTCGAGAAGTTCGACGGCACCATCACCGTCGCGGAGGAGCCGCTCCAGTCCAGCGTCGAGGTCAACATCGAGGCCGCCTCGATCACCACGCACGTCGGCGACCGCGACAACCACCTCCGCAGCGACGACTTCCTCGCCGCCGACAAGTTCCCCCAGATCACCTTCAAGAGCCTGCGTGTCGAGAACATCGACGGCAACGAGTTCACCCTCGTCGGCGAGCTCACCATCCGCGACGTGACCAAGGAAGTCCCGCTTCGCGTGGAATTCGGGGGCGCCGCGACGAACCCGTGGGGCCAGGAGATCTTCGGTTACTCCGCCGAGACCGAGATCGACCGCGAGGCCTTCGGCCTGACCTGGAACCAGGCGCTCGAGACCGGTGGCGTGCTGGTCAGCAAGAAGATCAAGATCGAGATCGAGGGCGAGGCCGTGCGTCAGGCCTGACGTTTCCCTCCTTCGCGCAGACCTTGTCCACAGGCTGTGGATAAGGTCTGTGCGACGCGACGGGCATCCACTTTGCCGCGTCGGCGGATCGCCGGTACTCTGTCGGGAGCCGATATGGCTACCAGGAGGTTTCGCCTAGTCCGGTCTATGGCGCCGCACTGCTAATGCGGTTTGGGTCTCAAGCCCATCCGGGGTTCAAATCCCCGAACCTCCGCAGTTCAGAGGCCCTCTCCCGAGTTCGGGAAGAGGGCCTTTTTGTTGCCTGAAACGGCTCAGGGTTGCAGTTTGGGTTGCAGTTAGCCGCCCCAGAGGGCGGAGCCCAGGTGTGTCGCTGGCGTCTTTCATCTGGAGGATGCCACGTGGGGGTAGCGCTCGGTCGGTGTGGCCGAGGACCTCTTGGGCGACGCGGATGTGCACACCCTGTTCTATGAGGAGAGTCGCGGCGGTGTGGCGGGCGTCGTGGACTCGGGCGTCTCGGACCTTGGCTTGGCGGAGGATCGACTTCCAGACTTTCCAGTCTTCGGTTCGTTCGATCGGGCCGCCGAGCCTGGTCGCGAAGACCAGGTCATTGTCTTCCCACCGGTCGCCAGCCTTCAGGCGTTCGGCGGCCTGGAGTCGACGGTGTTCCTTCAGGAGAGCCAGGAAGGCGGGCGGGCATTGCAAGGTGAGTTTGGACTTGCCCTTGCGCTGGCGGCAAGGTGTTGCGATCCCTCGCGGGGGGACTTGCCCCTTCGGGCTACGAACGCGATTCGGTTTGATCCCTTGTGCTTCCGGGCTACGGATGGATTTCGTCGCTCAGGAAATGGGCCAGAATTTGGGCGGGGTCTCTGACGGTACGCAGAGTTTGTATCTGGAGCCGGGGCTCGGGTCGATGCCGGTCAAGACGACGAGATGCTGGGTCGTGGCATGGGTGATCAGGCTCAGGACGCCTGGGAGCGCCGCGCAGACAGTCGCGATTGCGATGCCCGCGCCGGTGAGGCCAGCGTGCTTGTGCGGATACTGGATGCGGTGGAACCGGAGCGTGCGACCCATCATCGCAAACGAGTCCAGCCTGACACAGGCGAACCGGGACGTGCCGAAACAGTGCACGGTGGTGGAGCTGTAGATGCGTGACACCTCGCTAGGCTCGCGGGATGTTCGGATGGTTTAGGAGGGATCGCCGGATGGAAGACCAGATCGTTCAAGGGCTGCTTACCGAAGTGCCGACCGCTGAGGCGAAGGGTATGGAGCGGCGCGTCTTTGGCGAGTTCGTGGGCCCCCGGGGTGAACTTGCCTCCTACGCCTTCGGGTGGACGACTGGGGAGGAGCCGAGAGTGGCTCGCTTGACGGTCGGGATCGGCGCCGGCGATCCCGGGGGCGGCACATTCCACGCCATGGTGTTCGAGAACGAGGACGGCCATGCGTTCTCGCTCACCGATGAGCCGTTTGAGCAGGTGCCGGAGGGCGGACCGGACCTGACTGCGGACCAGGCCCGCGCCCATGCGGACCTGCCGTTCATCTGGTGGGTCGTAGACCAGGTCATGGAACGTGATCAACGTGCGTTGTGGATGCGGCACTGGCTTCTCGGCACCCACTGCATCCAGACCGCTGAAGTCTTCGACCTTCGTGAGCCTGTTCTCCTCATCGGTCATGACGCCGAGGACGGCCTCTGGCAGCTCATCGGCACCACGGCCGCCGACAGCAGAGGAAAGATCGGCCATCTCCACCATGCGGTGGACACGGATCCGACCTTGGCCGAGGTGCTCGACCTGCCCCCGGGCCACACGGCGACCCGTCCCCACGTCGGAGCACCCTGGACCCGCCACCACGGCTACCCGGCGTAGAGGCCTTAGGACGTCTCCCTTCGATTGATGGTCAGGAGCGCCTTCTCGCGTCATAGCCGATGCGCGTCCCGGTTGGTGGTGAAGAACGGGCGAGAGGCGTCGTTCTCGTCCTGATCGCGGTCGTCAAACCGGCCACCCCTCTCTACAGCTCGCCCGAGGAGTGTGGTGGCCCGATCCCGCTCCTCACCGCCGAGTGGTTCACCACGGTGATGGACAGCTGGGGAAGCACCCAGTTGTGCCTCATCGGCGCCGCCGCCCTCATCCTGCTCGCCACCTGGAGAACGAGCGACGCCACCCCGCAAGAGACGACCGGTGTGACCTGGCGTCGGCCGGTCGCGCTCCTGGTCGACTACCTGCTCGTCATCGCCGTCGTCGAACCGACGCTCTCCGTCGGCGGGCACAACGGGCTGCTGAACGAGGGGACGATCAGGTTGGACACCGTGGATTTCGACGGGCTGATCGTCCTGTTAGTGGTGTTCCTGTACTTCTGGGGTCAGCACACACTGTGGGGACAGACGCCGGGCAAGCGCCTGCTGCGCATCCAGGTCACCCCGGCCCGGACCGCGAAACGTATGGCCCTCCGCACGCTGATCTTCCCGCTCCTCGTCTTCGTGTCGCCCGCCGGTCCCGTCGCCCTCATCGTGAACGGCATGTGGACGCTCCTCGACCCCGAGGGCCGGGCGCTGCACGACCGATTGCTCAACACGGAAGTGACCCGTAAGGCCCGACCGAAGTGAGCACCCCTCATTCAACGGGTCAGCGCGAAGCGCGCGTCCGGCCGTTCTCCGGTCAGCGCTAGATCGGCCAGGACCCGCCCGACCGCGGGCACGAACTTGAATCCGTGCCCCGAGAAGCCCGCCGCCACGACGACCGGTCCGACCCGGTCGAGGACGAAGTCCGAGGTCGGTGTGGTGGTGTAGGTGCAGCTGATCGGGGTGAAGGCGGTCGGGTCCACCCCCGGCAGCCACAGGCGCGCATACTCCCGCAGCATGAGGAGCTGCCGGGGTTCGGCCGTGAAGTCGCGGTCGTCGGGGTCGACCACCGGGCCGGTGCCGTGGAAGCCCACCTTGACGCCCTCGCCGGGGGTCGCCAGCCCGTACACGCCGGAATCGTCGAAGTGGTGGACGAAACTGGGCCACTCGTCGGTGTCGCGACGCGGGGCGAAATGGGCAGGTTGTTCCTGTGTGACCCGCAGCGGCGGCAGCGGCAATAGGCCACCGAGCAGTTTCTCCGTCCACGCGCCGGCCGCGACCACGACCCGTTTGGCACGGTAGACGTCGTCTTCGGTCACGACGTCGACGGCGTCGTCGTCGCGCACGGTGATCGAGAGGACGGGGGTGCGGTGGCGGACGTCGGCCCCGAGCGCGGCGGCGCTGTGCTGGAGCGCGATGACGGCGTGGTCGGCGTGCAACCGTCCACTCGCCGGGTGGAAGAAGACCTTGCCGTCGTAGCGCAGGCCGGGCCAGCGCTCGGTGGCCTCCTCGGCGGCCAGCCACTCGCCCGGCACGCCCGCCGCCTCGACGGCGTCGGCGAGGACGTCGAGGTCGGGGGTCCGGCCGTGGTTGACGCTGCCGGTGATGGTGAGCAGAGGGGTGCCCGACTCGGCCTCCAGCTCCCGCCAGAGGTCGTGGGCCTCCTGGGCGAGCCGGATGTAGACCGGCTCGCCGTAGGAGACCCGGAAGATCCGGGACGCGCCGTGGGAGGCGCCGCGCACGTGGCCGGGCTCGAAACGCTCCAGCAGCACGACGTCGGCGCCGTGCCCGGCCAGCCGCCATGCCGCCGCGGAACCCATGCCGCCGCCACCCACGACGACGACGTCGACCTCATGCCTGGCCACGCGCGACCTCCGTCTATTGCATGTATTCCCTACCTATAATACCTAGTTATAGGGGTTGTCGTAAGTCGCGCTGCTCCGGGTCCTCATCATGTACTGGCCTGAGCTGGCGAACCAGCCTCCCGTCACGTCGAACCGCACGTTCTGGACGGTGCCGCCGAAGTTGACATCGGCGCTGTAGTTGTAGACGAACTGACATCCGGGGGCCGAGCTCATCCCCGTGTAGACCGGCGACTGGGTGGTCGAGCCGTTGACGTTGATGAGGAAGTAGGGCTGCGGGTAGGCGCTCTGCCAGCACAGGGTGAGGTTGTAGCGGTAGCGCGTGTTCCCGTCGTCGAACGCGACCGTGCCCTGCAGCAGCGCGAGCATCGGGCCGCCGCCGGTGGCGTTGAGCTGGACGTACACCGGCTGGTCGGGACCGTAGGTGGCGTGGGCGGGGGACGCCGGCAGGATGATGAGCGCCAGGGCGGCGAGGATCGCCGCGGTCAGCCTTTTCGGGTGCGTGATCAATTCACACCTCATCCGGTATTCGGGGATTACGGGATACCGGAGGGTATGTTTCGGTTCCGAGGGCGTCCAGAAAATCGATGGATCCGCCGGTGAACGCCGGTTTCACCGATGAACGTTTCAGATGTCGCCGATTTCCAGTCGCGGATAATCCGAAACAGCCCTTTCGGCCTCCATTTCCAGCACTCCGTCGAGTACCTTCAGGCCCCATCCGTTGACCAGGCCGTCATTGATCGCATAAGCCCGTTCCGGCGCGGAAGCACGCAGATATTCGATCACCATCGGCGTGGTCATCCACGGTGCCTGGCCCGATACCAGGCATGGCCGTATTTTGTGATCTTCACGTTTTGGAGGGTACGTCGAGAACATGCTTACCGGTTGGTGGGGTGTCGTTCTCGACGCTCCGGATTCGCGAAAACTGGCCCGTTTCTACGCCGACCTTCTCGGCTGGGACCTGATCAATGACGGTGAGGCCGTTCACCCCGGCGAGGGCACTTCTTACATCGCCTTCCAGACCTCCCCCGACTACGAACCACCCACCTGGCCCAACGCCGAGGGAAGACAGCAGATGATGCTGCACGTCGACGTCGGCGTCACCGGCCTGGACGAAGAGGTCGCCAGGGTGGTCGAGCTGGGTGCGACCGTCGCCGATTTCCAGCCGCAGGACGACGTCCGGGTCATGCTGGATCCGGCGGGTCATCCCTTCTGCCTCTACCTCGACGCGGAATGACAGAATAAAGTTCGAGATATGCGGATCTTCTCGAACGTCACCGAGCTCAAAGCCGCTCAAGGTACGCATCTCGGCTTCACGGAGTGGCGTACCGTCACCCAGGAACAGGTCAACCTGTTCGCCGACGCCACCGGCGACCACCAGTGGATCCACGTCGACACCGAGCGCGCCGCCCAAGGGCCGTTCGGCGGGACGATCGCCCACGGGTTCCTGTCGTTGTCGTTGCTTCCCACGCTGACGAGCGAGCTCATCCGGGTCGACGGGCTGGCCATGGGGATCAACTACGGACTCAACAAGGTCCGGTTCCCCAGCCCCGTCCCGGTCGGGTCGCGGGTCCGTGCCGGCGGCGAGATCCTCGACCTCACCGACACGGCTCAGGGTGTGCTCGGGACTCTCAAACTGGTCTTGGAGGTCGAGGGCGTACCGAAACCGGCCTGTGTCGCCGAACAGCTCATCCTCTACATTCCCGCGTAGTAGGCGGCCGCCTGCGCCCGGCTCTGCAGGCCGAGCTTGCCCAGCACCCTGCTGACGTGCGTCTTCACGGTCGGCTCGGCGATGTCGAGGGCGCGGGCGATCTCCGCGTTCGACAGGCCGCGCCCGAGGCACGAGAGGACGTCCCGCTCGCGGGCGGTGAGGTTGTCGGGCATCGCCGCCGGTCTCGTGCGGGCGAAGGCGGAGATGAGCTTCCTGGTCACCTGCGGGGAGATCAGCCCGTCGCCGCCGGCCACCAGCCTGACCGCCTCGACGAGCGTGGCGGCGTCGGTGTTCTTCAACAGGAACCCGGCGGCGCCCGCCCGCAGTGCGCCGAAGACGTATTCGTCCAGGTCGAACGTGGTCAGCACGAGGATCTCGGTCAGCCCGGCGAGCTGCCGGGTGGCCTCGATGCCGTCGAGGCGCGGCATCCGGATGTCCATGATCACCACATCGGGCCGGTGCTCCTCGGCCAGCGCGACCGCCGCCCGGCCGTCCGCGGCCTCCCCGACGACCCGGATGTCGCTGGCGCCCTCCAGCACCAGCCGGATGCCCGTGCGCACCGCCGCGTGGTCGTCGGCGATCAGAACCGTGATCATGTGGACAGGGTGGCGGTCACCCGCCAGCCGCGCTCGCACGGCCCCGCCTCGAACGTGCCGCCGAGCAGCGTGGCGCGCTCCCGCATGCCGATCAGCCCCGCCCGCGCGCCCGGCAGGTCGCGGGGCCGGTCGCTGACCGGGTTGTGGATGGTCAGCACAAGTTCGTCGGGACGATAGTCGATCGCCACGGAAACAGGCGCGGCGCCGTGTTTGAGCGCATTCGTCAGGGACTCTTGGACAATTCGATATCCGGCCAGATCGACCGCCGGAGGAAGATCCCTGGGCGTGCCCTGGACGTCGACGACGGCCGTCACCCCCGTGCGTTTCACCAGGTCGTCGACCTCGGCGAGGCTCGGCCGGAGCGCCTCGTCCGGGCCCTCTGCCCGCAGCAGCCCGATCATGCCGCGCATCTCGCCCATGCCCTGGACGCTGTTCTCCCGGATCGACTCCATGATCTGCCGGACGGATCTGGCGTCCAGATCGGTTCTGGACAACACCGCGCTCGACTGGATGGCGATCGCGCTGAAATGGTTCGCGACCATGTCGTGCAGCTCCCTGGCCATCCGGTTCCGCTCGGCGGTGATCGCGGCCCTGCGGTCGTATTCGGCCATGAGCGCCGCCTGCCGTGCGTTGTCCCGCAGGTTCCGGACGATCGCCGCCGACGTGACCGGCATGACAGTGATCAGCCCGACCTGGAACCCCATCACCGTCCCCCACGCCCACGACTGCGTCTGCAGACCCGCCGCCACCCCTGCGGCCAGCACCCACAACGGGGTGATTCGCAGCAGAACGGTCATCAACCTGCGTGGCCCGTAGAGGGTCGCCGCGTAGATGTTGTCGGTGAACACGACGGCCGTACCGAGCGACAGCCCCATCGCCGCATCGGCCGCCAGCGCGGCCACCCCGATGACGAACGCCGTCACCGGCCTCCTCCTGCGGATCACCACGCCGACACAGGTGACCGCCAGCGGCACGAGGAAAAGCTGGATCGGCACGCCCTTCGAGTGGTCGTAGGCCCCCGCGACCAGCAGCACCACCCCGACCGCGAAGGCCGCGACGGCCATCAACGCGTCCTGCCGGTGGGGGGTCATGCGTTCAATCTCACCACAGGCCCTCTGAGATGGGCATACATCTTTGGATGTACGAGACTTCGTCCGTTCCGGCGAGGTCGGGCGTCGCAAATGCGACAAGCATGGTGTCATGCTGTGGTTGATCATCGCGGTCGAGGCCGGCTTCTGGATCCTGCTCGCCGCGGGCCTTCTGGTCCGGTACGGCCTGCGCCTGCGCCGCACGAGCTGGGCGATCCTGGCCCTCACCCCCGTGCTGGACCTCGTCCTGCTGGTGGCCGCCGTGATCGACATGCGCTCGGGCACCGTGGCGACCTGGCAACACGGCCTGGCCGGAGCGTACATCGCCTACTCGATCGTCTTCGGCCACCGAACCATCAAGTGGGCCGACGAGTGGGTGGCCCGCGGCTTCAAGAAGCCGCCGAAGACGCTCGGCGAATGGGCGTTCTGGTTCAGGATCGCGGGGGCGTACGCGATCATGTGCCTGCTGCTCTACGGCGCCATCCTCATGGTCGACGACCCGTCCCGGACCTCCGCCCTGACCATCTTCATGCTCAACCTCCTCAAAGTGCCGCTGATCGCGCTGATCTGGCCCGTCGCCGACTCAGTGGGGCGTCAGTTCAGTAGGAAGCCGGACCGTGACCCGCCACCCGCCCATATGGGGCCCGGCATGAACAGTCCCACCGAGCGGAGTGGCCCGCGCCCGCATCAGCCTGACCCCCGACCTGCGGGACGGCCGGACGCCGATCGGACTGTCGATGGTCAGCATGATCGATGACGGATGGTAGGAGATCATGACCGTGGCCGAGGTGGTGCCGTGTTCGAGCGCGCTGGTCAGCGCTTCCTGGACGATCCGGTAGCCGGCCAGATCGACGTCTCTGGGCAACTCCCGCGTCGGCCCCTGGATGTGGAGGCGCGTCGTCAATCCGGCCTGCTTGCTGCGCTGGAGCAGGTCCATGGGGTCCGAGATGCTGCGGTGATCGGCCCCCAGGACCCCGTTGATGCGCTCGACGAGCAGCCGCTCGGCCTCCTCGGTACGGCGCCTTTTCCGGCGGTGGATGATCGTTGAGGTGGCTAGCAGGATGACGATGGCGAGGATGCCCAGGTTCAGCACGTTAGGCCCCTGATCTGTGCGGTTATGTCGGTTCTTAACCGGCGGTGATCGGGGGTATGCCGGGGGGTTGGGGACTTTGCCGGGAGTTGGACGAGGGTGTCTTCGGGTAACTGGTTCGGAGTAGGGGCCGGGACCCGCTATGCTTACTTCTGCAAGCGGCCGTAGCTCAATGGATAGAGCATCTGACTACGGATCAGAAGGTTAGGGGTTCGAGTCCTCTCGGCCGCGCAGCGGAAAACCCAGGTCGGCGATCGTCCGACCTGGGTTTTCGTGTTGCCAGGGAGGTGGGCTGGTATCCGGTTGCGGGCGGCGGTGATCGTTCCCGATACGTTCCCACGGCTCTGGGCCGATCATGCGAGCTCGGCAGATACGACGATCGGGCATTCAGCGCCGCTGGATTGAAGCCCACCGGGACGGCGAACATCAGAGCCTCCATCAGACCCGGTGTGCGTCAGCGGCACGCAGCGGGCGGACGCGAACGGTGTTGTGGATGGGCTTGCCGGCCTGTTCGTCGGTGTATTCGGCGACTTTGACGTAGCCGTGTTCGTCGTAGAGGCGATCTAG